>NZ_JBYCZM010000063.1:0-207 GCF_057586235.1 Dyadobacter sp. SRI_021 | reverse complement strand
TTGCCGCTCACTGTTGTGCGGGGACCTTTGTAGGTACGGGTCAATATGAAGTTCTTATCCGTACTTTGCCCAAAAAGCCCTGGTGAATAAAGCACTGCCGCAAAAAGCAGGTAGCGTAAATAAGTAGCCGGTGTTATCATTACTCTTGAAAAATGGTCTCCTTGAATAAAAAATGCATTTCTAAGGGTTGGTCAACGTAACTGTATT
>NZ_JBYCZM010000062.1:0-215 GCF_057586235.1 Dyadobacter sp. SRI_021 | reverse complement strand
AAACTGACCGGGACAAAATTTGGATCGCCACAGGCTTATAACAACGATCCGGTCAATTACGGCTATGCTATTGCTTTTGATGGCCTGGTAACAAATTCCTGGCATGGAACAGCACCTGGTCCACAGAATTACGCAGGACTAGATTTGGGAGCAAGCTGCGCTACCCTGACTGCCAGCGTGCTCTCGCCGGCCAACAACGCCAGTGTGGTGGGTAC
>NZ_JBYCZM010000061.1:0-218 GCF_057586235.1 Dyadobacter sp. SRI_021 | reverse complement strand
CCTAAGGCTTTCAGGTCCAGCCAGCTGATAGTGCGCCGTGTGGGCCAGTCGGTACGATAAATCCCGCCCGTTCCCAGTGGGCCATAGCCGACGTGCCGCTTGGCCAGGGCCGCCGAGTATAAATGCCCGGTAGCTTTGTTATAGGCCACTCCCCATAGCGCCCCTACCTGACGGGATGTAGCCAGCCTGATCACCGCCGTATCTTCCAATGACAGTGC
>NZ_JBYCZM010000060.1:0-225 GCF_057586235.1 Dyadobacter sp. SRI_021 | reverse complement strand
GTCGCCATCAGGAACGCCGCTACATGCAAACCTGTTCACTCAGTCAGGCGTGTTCGTGGCTACCACGCCGATCGACGCATCGGGTAATTACATTTTCAACAACGTAACGCCTTCGACAACCTATGTGGTGACGATCAGCACCACACCAGCAGCTAGCGGATCGGCACCTGCCACATCGGTGAGCCTGCCAACAGGATGGGTCAACACCGGCGAGAATGTTGGACT
>NZ_JBYCZM010000059.1:0-233 GCF_057586235.1 Dyadobacter sp. SRI_021 | reverse complement strand
TAACCGCTCCAGGGGCCGGATCACCTGTGTTGGGGTTAGTTCCAACATTACTGGTTACAAAAGCATCGGCAGGTACAGTCACATTGGTGGTTCCCCCTGGATTAGGCTGCGAAGGTTGCAGGTTAACCGCTGTCTCGGGGCCTTCTTCGATTCCGAAGTTGACATTGGGCAGATCGACTGTTGCCACCACCGCTTGCAGTATACCATCCACGGTTCCATCGCTTCCGGCAGTC
>NZ_JBYCZM010000058.1:0-258 GCF_057586235.1 Dyadobacter sp. SRI_021 | reverse complement strand
TGCCTTCAACGGCAAGCCGGCCACAGCCTATTTTGTCTTCGATTGCCTTTGATGCACAGGGTGCGATGATACTCGGTTTTATGGACCGTTTTGGCCATCAAGCGGGTACCGGGCAGCCGGACCCCACGGGCAAAGCGAGCTATACGGCCGTGGCGGCGGGGGATATCCTGCGCGTGTTTCCCCGCAGGCCCGGAAGCGGGAATGCCCGGTTTAGTCTGGAAGACAATGCGATAGCCGGAGATTTTTCGACCGACGGAA
>NZ_JBYCZM010000057.1:0-295 GCF_057586235.1 Dyadobacter sp. SRI_021 | reverse complement strand
CAAAGTTAGAAATACCGATCTGCCGTCGAATGTTGGGGGTAATATCACCAAAGTCCGGTTATCCCCCCGCACGCAATGCTGCATAGAACGTATAACTGGTAGTGTTATTCAAGGGTCCAATGATATATCCAATGCGAATGGGTGGACTACACTGGTTGAAATTAAGGACACGTTGGTGGCCGGATGGAACGAGTATCCAATTCGGACAACTACGAACTGGCGGTACGTACGTTTCCTCGCCGGCCCCAAATGCTACGGGGAATTGAAAGAACTGGAATTTTACAATGGCAATGTA
>NZ_JBYCZM010000056.1:0-295 GCF_057586235.1 Dyadobacter sp. SRI_021 | reverse complement strand
GAAAGTTAGAAATACCGATCTGCCGTCGAATGTTGGGGGCAATATCACCAGGGTCCGGTTGTCTCCCCGTACCGAATGCTGTATGGACCGCATCCTAGGCAGTGTAATTCAAGGATCCAATGATATGTCAAACCCCAACGGCTGGACTACCCTGGCCACGATTAGCCAGACGCCCGCTGCCGGCTGGAACGAGTACCCTATCCGGACGACAACTGCCTGGCGGTACGTACGGTTCTTGGCAGGTACCAACAGCTACGGGGAATTGAAAGAACTGGAATTTTACAATGGAAATGTG
>NZ_JBYCZM010000055.1:0-302 GCF_057586235.1 Dyadobacter sp. SRI_021 | reverse complement strand
ATCGCTGATGCCAGCCAACCCGGTGTTTACAAGCTGTTGGCTGAGGAGGGCAGTGCCGACGGGAAGTGGCCGGCAGCTTTGCTGGATCCGGGTACCTACCGCTTTTATGCCAAAGTCAAAACTGCGAGCACTACGTTCACTACCAGCTATATTACCGTTACGCTGACTGCCCCTGCTGTGACAGGTTGCCCCTCACTGACGGGCAGTATGCTCTCGCCAGCCAATAACGCGAGTGTGGTAGGAACGGCCAGCACGACGACCGCTGGCAGGGTGATCACTGCCCTGAGCGTATCGACTTGTGT
>NZ_JBYCZM010000054.1:0-305 GCF_057586235.1 Dyadobacter sp. SRI_021 | reverse complement strand
TTTCTTCTTCTCTTCTACTTCACAATATGTCAATGAACTCGTTACCCCTCATTTGAGGCAATGTGGAGAATAACGGATTCGAACCGTTGACCCCCTGCGTGCAAGGCAGGTGCTCTAGCCAGCTGAGCTAATCCCCCAAAATTCTTGTTAATAAACTCAATCAGAAACGTTTCCCTGATTGTACTCTTGCATTCCGTGGGCCTGCGTGGACTCGAACCACGGACCTCGACATTATCAGTGTCGCGCTCTAACCACCTGAGCTACAAGCCCTTATATATGATAAAGATAAACCAAAAGCAGAATTC
>NZ_JBYCZM010000053.1:0-311 GCF_057586235.1 Dyadobacter sp. SRI_021 | reverse complement strand
AAATAAGGCGAACATAAAAGGGAAGCTACAAAAAGACGAAGTAATGAGCGTTTTTGCACAGATAAACGGGTTACTGCGGGTACTGATTTCCTGCTTTGTTCCATGAAACAAATTTTTAATAGATGGGCTATGGTAAAGTCCATTGATAATACAGTGCCATGCGCACAGTATCTGTGAGGTTATAAATTACGTTCTTCGATGAAAGTTTCAGGAATAAAATGGCCGTTTTCCGACGGAGGAACCGGGTTTGTGAGCATTAAATGCTACCCGATCTTTATGAATAGCATTATTATCCGAGACAATATCCGCTC
>NZ_JBYCZM010000052.1:0-341 GCF_057586235.1 Dyadobacter sp. SRI_021 | reverse complement strand
GTACGGCATCAAGCTGCCGGCAGATACGGCAGCGAAGCCTGCATCGGCTGATGTTACAAAGTACAAGATTCCCTCGGGATGCGCCGGGGGCACAAGCCGGCCCTTCGCGGTGACCGTTCATGGAGATTACGTATATATAGGAGCGGTATGCGACGCGGCCACGTCCCAATCGTTAATGGACTTGAAAGCGATCGTGTACGAACTGGACCCGTCCACGAAAAAAATCAGGGAGGTATTCGCCATGCCGTTG
Source organism: Dyadobacter sp. SRI_021 (assembly GCF_057586235.1). Lineage (NCBI taxonomy): Bacteria > Pseudomonadati > Bacteroidota > Cytophagia > Cytophagales > Spirosomataceae > Dyadobacter > Dyadobacter sp. SRI_021. The sequence continues at coordinate 91 of NZ_JBYCZM010000052.1, read as the reverse complement.
GATTATTTCCGTGGCGAAGCGGTGGTCGATCTTGGGACAAAAACCTGGCATCCCTGGACGGACGATTTCAGTAAAGCTTTGAACAGTGCAT
>NZ_JBYCZM010000051.1:0-341 GCF_057586235.1 Dyadobacter sp. SRI_021 | reverse complement strand
GTGCACTGTTCAAAGCTTTACTGAAATCGTCCGTCCAGGGATGCCAGGTTTTTGTCCCAAGATCGACCACCGCTTCGCCACGGAAATAATCCAACGGCATGGCGAACACCTCCCTGATTTTTTTCGTGGACGGGTCCAGTTCGTACACGATCGCTTTCAAGTCCATTAACGATTGGGACGTGGCCGCATCGCATACCGCTCCTATATATACGTAATCTCCATGAACGGTCACCGCGAAGGGCCGGCTTGTGCCCCCAGTGCATCCCGAGGGAATCTTGTACTTTGTAACATCAGCCGATGCAGGCTTCGCTGCCGTATCTGCCGGCAGCTTGATGCCGTAT
>NZ_JBYCZM010000050.1:0-343 GCF_057586235.1 Dyadobacter sp. SRI_021 | reverse complement strand
TGAGGAGGGTTCTGCCAATGGAAAATGGCCGGTCCCTTATCTGGATCCGGGTACGTACCGGTTTTACGCCAAAGTAAATACTGCGAGCGGCACTTTCACAACCGATTACATTACGGTTACGCTGACTGCCCCTGCTGTGACAGGTTGCCCCTCACTGACGGCCAGTATGCTTTCGCCGGTCAACAATGCCAGCGTGGTAGGAACGGCCAGCACAACGACCGCTGGCAGGGTGATCACTGCCCTGAGCGTCAACACTTGTGTACCGACAGGTACCACGGTCACCAGCGTAGAAATCTGGGCGTCAACTACCTCGGATACATTCCATAACCTGATGGGCAAGGCG
>NZ_JBYCZM010000049.1:0-343 GCF_057586235.1 Dyadobacter sp. SRI_021 | reverse complement strand
CGAGGAAGGTTCTGCCAATGGAAAATGGCCGGTCCCTTATCTGGATCCGGGTACGTACCGGTTTTACGCCAAAGTAAATACAGCGAGCGGCACTTTCACAACCGATTACATTACGGTTACGCTGACTGCCCCTGCTGTGACAGGTTGCCCCTCACTGACGGCCAGTATGCTCTCACCGGTCAACAACGCGAGTGTGGTCGGTACAGCCAGCACGACGACTGCTGGCAGGGTGATCACTGCCCTGAGCGTCAACACTTGTGTCCCGACAGGTACCACGGTCACCAGCGTAGAAATCTGGGCGTCAACTACCTCGGATACATTCCATAACCTGATGGGCAAGGCA
>NZ_JBYCZM010000048.1:0-346 GCF_057586235.1 Dyadobacter sp. SRI_021 | reverse complement strand
CCGGCATTATTATTACCGGTTTCCCAACCAATGCCACCAGCATTACTATCGACGGAAATACCTATACCGAGATCACTGGAATTACCGATGACTATCCGCAGGGTATCCCAACCGATGCTACCGGTCAGCCAACGGTAACCATCCAGGTTGACCCTGCCGACGGTGCTGTCAGCGTGGTCATCCCGATCGCAGCTATCGATGCGGCAGGCGTACAGGATGCTACACCCGGAAGCATTACCTTGCCTTTCACGGTCGCAGCACCGATTTCGCTCAGCGGTACCGTATTCAACGACGTCAACGGCTTGAACCCAACGCCTGCAAATACGGTCGATGGTACACCGATCCA
>NZ_JBYCZM010000047.1:0-688 GCF_057586235.1 Dyadobacter sp. SRI_021 | reverse complement strand
CACTGACTAATCGCCCTATTCAGACTCGCTTTCGCTTCGGCTCCTGTTCTTCAAACATTAACCTTGCCAGTAACCGTAACTCGTAGGCTCATTATGCAAAAGGCACGCCGTCACCCATAGGCTCCGACCGCTTGTAAGCGCATGGTTTCAAGTTCTATTTCACCCCGTTGCTCACGGTACTTTTCACCTTTCCCTCACGGTACTCGTTCACTATCGGTCTCTCAGGAGTATTTAGCCTTGGCGGATGGTGCCGCCGGATTCAGAGGGGATTCCACCGGTCCCCACTTACTCAGGATACTCACTCAGTTAAAATCGCTGCCTGTACGGGATTCTCACCCTCTACGATTGGCCTTCCCATGCCATTCCAGTTCGCTATTTAACCACTTGGTGAGTCCTACAACCCCAACCTGGCCGTAACCAGGTTGGTTTGGGCTGTTCCGTGTTCGCTCGCCACTACTTACGGAATCACTATTGTTTTCTTCTCCTGCGGGTACTTAGATGTTTCAGTTCCCCGCGTTTGCCCCCCGTAGGGTAATCAGGCTTCACCTGATTGGGTTGCCCCATTCGGATATCTATGGATCAATGCATATGTGCTGCTCCCCATAGCTTTTCGCAGCTTATCACGTCCTTCTTCGCCTCTGAGAGCCTAGGTATCCCCCATGCGCCCTTAATTCGCTTGCGCGACTTT
>NZ_JBYCZM010000046.1:0-847 GCF_057586235.1 Dyadobacter sp. SRI_021 | reverse complement strand
CGCCTTGCCCATCAGGTTATGGAATGTATCCGAGATAGTCGACGCCCAGATTTCTACGCTGGTAATCGTGGTACCTGCCGGGACACAAGTGGTAACGCTGATCGCGGTAATCACCCTGCCAGCAGTAGTCGTGCTGGCCGTCCCCACTACGCTAGCATTGTTGGCTGGCGAAAGCATACTGGCCGTCAGCGAGGGACAACCTGTGACAGGAGCAGTCAACGTAACGGTAATATAGCTGGTAGTGAACGTAGTGGTTGCAGTTTTGACTTTGGCATAAAAGCGGTAGGTACCCGGATCCAGCAAAGCTGCCGGCCACTTCCCGTCGGCACTGCCTTCCTGGGCCGATAGTTTGTAAACACCGGGTTGGCTGGCATCAGGGATTGCTTTGCCCATCAGGTTATGGAATGTATCGGAGGTAGTTGATGCCCAGATTTCTACACTCGTAATAGTGGTACCTGTCGGTACACAAGTCGATACGCTCAGGGCAGTGATCACCCTGCCAGCAGTCGTCGTGCTGGCCGTTCCTACCACACTCGCGTTATTGGCCGGCGAGAGCATACTGGCTGTCAGTGAGGGGCAACCTGTCACAGCAGGGGCTGTCAAGGTGACGGTAATATAGCTGGTAGTGAACGTAGTGCTTGCAGTTTTGACTTTGGCATAAAAGCGGTAGGTACCCGGATCCAGCAAAGCTGCCGGCCACTTCCCGTCGGCACTACCCTCTTCAGCCAACAGCTTGTAAACACCGGGTTGGCTGGCATCGGCGATTGCCTTGCCCATCAGGTTATGGAAGGTATCCGAGGTAGTTGATGCCCAGATTTCTACGCTGGTAATCGTGGTACCTGTCGGG
>NZ_JBYCZM010000045.1:0-1226 GCF_057586235.1 Dyadobacter sp. SRI_021 | reverse complement strand
TGAAGTACTCCCTATTTTTAAGACCAGCGATTTGCTACTACTAATTTAAATTAAGCAGCATTCAGGTACAGAGTCGTCGGCTTTTTCCGACCAATGCCCTGGTGCTTTCTGGCATTGTAATGTTTTACAAAACGATCAATACCCAGATATAGATCCAAGCCATTTTTCTCAGGATTCAGGTAAATATACTTTTGCTTAATTGTCCGAAACCATCGCTCGATATGTGCGTTGTCGGTAGCCCTTCCTTTACCATCCATACTGACCCGAATTTTGAGGCTATTCAGCGTGCTTACCCAGTGTTCGCAAGTGTATTGCGCCCCCTGATCACTATTAATGATTTCAGGTTTACCATGCTGGGATATCGTTGCGTGCAACAGCTCCGTCTGCGTTTCTTTTTCCAGGCTGTTGGATAGCTGCCAGCCGACGATGTAGCGGCTGTATAAATCCATAATGGCTGTTAGGTACATAAAGCCATGCTTCAAGGGGATGTAGCTGATATCCAATGCCCATACTTGGTTCGGGCGACTAATTACAAGGCCTCTAAGCAAATATGGATGAATGTATTTTGCCTTGCCTAGTCGACTCAGGTTTCGTTTTGGATAAATCGGCTCGATAGCCATTTTTCGAAGTAACCGTCGAATGCGTTTGACATTGTAATTCATCCCTCTTTCTACCAGCTCGTCTTGCATACCCAGCACACCCAAAGTTGGGTCCGACAAGAAAATTTTGTCCATCGTCTCCATCAACGCCAGGTTCTCCTCTTTTTCACCAGCAGGCCTATAATACAACTGACTGCGGTTAATGCTAAGAATTTGAGCTTGCCGTCGAATGCTCAATGGATGACTGTCGTCGATCAATGCCATACGCTCCCTCATAGACCGGCTTTTTTCAAGCTTTTTTTTAAAAAGTCATTCTCAACCTGCAACTGGCCAATCTGTTTAAAGAGGTTGTCAACGTCAACAGACTCCTCTTCTTTAGACGGCTCATCTCCGAAAGCTTTTTCTGCGCGTTCCAAGAATTCACGCTTCCATGCTGAAACCTGAGTTGGGTGGATCTCAAATCTGGTCGCCAATTCGCTCAACGACTCTCGTTCTTTCAAGGCCTCAACAGCGACCATTGCCTTGAATTTTGCTGTGAATTTCCTCCGGCTTTGTTTCATTGTCTTCATCGGTTTAATGTCAAGTTACTAAACTTAACCGATGGCCTCAATTTTGGGGAGTATTACA
>NZ_JBYCZM010000044.1:0-1235 GCF_057586235.1 Dyadobacter sp. SRI_021 | reverse complement strand
TATAATACTCCCCAAAATCTGGACAGCTACTTAAATTTCTAATTTAGTAGTTGACTATGAAAAAGGAACGTAGGAAATTCAGCGCAAGCTTCAAAGCCAAAGTGGCGATAGAAGCAATCAAAGAGGTTCAAACCGTCCAGGAACTAGCCTCCAAGTACGAGATCCATCCGACACAGATAGCGGCCTGGAAGCGGGAGTTTCTGGAGAAGGCCGAATTGGTATTCAGTAAGGAGGTGCCTGCTGCCGGTAATGAAGCCGAAAATACAAAGGAGAAGGAATTGTACTCGAAAATCGGTGAGCTTCAAGTCCAAGTTGATTTTTTAAAAAAGGTCTTGGGGAAATGAGTATCATGGAGAAGCGCAGTCTTGTTTCCCCAGAATATCGTGCTTTGAGCGTTTCTGATCAGTGCAAATTGATTGGTTTGCAACGCAGTAGCTATTACTTTAAGCCCAGAGGCCAATCGCTGTTAAACCAGCGCTTGATGAAGGCTATTGATCGCCAATTCTTGGACTGCCCATTTTATGGGGTGGAACGTATGCGCGATTATCTGATCGGATTGGGATACCATGTTGGCGTAAAACGTGTGAGAAGGCTTTACAGGCTCATGAATCTGCGCACAATTTACCCCAAGCGTAATCTGAGCAAGGCCAATCCTGCTGATTACAAATATCCATACTTGCTGAAGGGACTGAAAATAGAACGTCCTAACCAGGTCTGGCAGGCTGATATATCGTACATTCCAATGTTCAGAGGGTTTATGTACATGTTTGCTATTATTGATGTCTATAGCCGCCGGATCGTGGGCTGGAGTATTTCTAACACCATGAGCATGGAATGGTGCCGGGAAACAGTTTTGGATACCATACGTACAGAGGGCCAGCCCGAAATATTCAATACCGACCAGGGTAGCCAATTTACGAGTCCAGGATTTATTAATCCATTACTCGAAAGTGGAATACAAATCTCGATGGATGGCAAAGGAAGAGCCCTCGACAATGTTTTCATCGAACGCTTCTGGCGATCGCTCAAACAAGAATACGTCTACCTAAATCCTCCCAATGGTGGGATGGATCTGTATCGGGGCGTAAAGGCATATGTGGAGTTTTACAACCGACGACGTAAACACACCGGGACTGGGTACATTCCTGATGAACTGTTTTTCGATACCAGTGCGAAAGCATCATAATTAAACTTAATCCCATCCGTTCGCTGTCCAGTGAAACGGGAGTAGTTCA
>NZ_JBYCZM010000043.1:0-1309 GCF_057586235.1 Dyadobacter sp. SRI_021 | reverse complement strand
GGTTATGTTCATTTAAGTGTGTCATATTTTAAACCTTCAAGTATTGTTTAATCCGGTCACCATATAAGATTGCCAGCTGTTGTACTGTGACCGGCCAGTTTGCTAGTGGGATTTTCCATTTTTCGATAATGCGCTGGGTGGTTAAGTATAAGAGTTTGATGAGCGCAGTTTCGGAGGCAAAGGCCCCTTTCGACTTGGTGACCGAACGGATCTGGCGGTGAAAAGCCTCGACAGTATTAGTTGTGTATATGATTTTTCTAATGGCTGCCGGGTATTCGAAACATCGGGTCAGCCTGGCCCAGTTACGTTGCCAGCTCTCGATGACCAGGGGATATTTGTCGCCCCATTTAGCGGCAAACGCAGCCAGGTTTTGTTCGGCTGCCGATATTGAGCTTACCTGGTAAAGCGGTTTGAGTTCGGACGCTATGGCCCGCTGATCTTTACTGGTCACATAGCGGAGCGAATTGCGCACCTGATGGACAAGGCATAGCTGCACGTCGGTCAAAGGGAAAATGGTTTCGATAGCATCTGCAAAGCCTTTTAAGTTGTCGATCGAGCAAATCAAAACGTCCTTGACGCCACGATTTTGCAGGTCGCTCAGTACCGAAAGCCAGAATCGGGAGCTCTCTGAGTCCCCAATATAAATACCCAATAAATCTTTACGGCCTTGAAGGTCAACAGCTAAGACATTATAAGCCGCTTTACTGATTACTTTACCATCTTGCCTAACCTTGAAATGGACAGCATCCAGCCACATAAAAGTATAAATAGGTTCCAGGGGACGGCAGCGCCACTGCTCGACTACTGGAAGGATTTTGTCCGTGATAGCCGACAATTGGCCAGTGCTGATTTCCAAGCCGTACAGGTCTTCCAAATGCGATTGGATATCTTCGTAAGACATACCTTTGCTGTAAAGCGACAGTATCCGGTTGTCCAGGCCTTCACCCAGGGTAGTCTGTCTTTTGGCGATCAGTTTAGGTTCGAAAGAACCATCCCGGTCGCGGGGCATCTCCACCTCGATCGGCCCATGCGCAGTCTTGACACACTTGGATTTGCTCCCATTGCGACGGTTGGGGCGGCTCTCTTCAACATGGGCCTGTGCCTCGCCGGAAAGTACGGCATCCAAAAGGTCTTTCAGCAACGGAGCAAGTACACCGTCCTTGCCGCCCAGCTCCTTATCGCCAGACAGCAGCCGATCGATAGCCTGCTGGCGAAAGACCGAATAATCGAATACTTTTTTGTCCTGTTTTTTTCCCATATGGTCATCAAGTTACTAAATCTAACTTGACACACTTTCTTGAACACTCTC
>NZ_JBYCZM010000041.1:0-1609 GCF_057586235.1 Dyadobacter sp. SRI_021 | reverse complement strand
ACCGACAGGTACCACGATTACCAGCGTAGAAATCTGGGCGTCGACTACCTCGGATACATTCCATAACCTGATGGGCAAGGCAATCGCTGATGCCAGCCAACCCGGTGTTTACAAGCTGTTGGCTGAGGAAGGCAGTGCCGACGGGAAGTGGCCGGCAGCTTTGCTGGATCCGGGTACCTACCGCTTTTATGCCAAAGTCAAAACTGCAAGCACTACGTTCACTACCAGCTATATTACCGTCACCTTGATTGCTCCACCTGCGACAGGCTGCCCTGCTTTGACGGCCAGTATGCTCTCACCAGCCAACAATGCGAGCGTGGTTGGTACGCCCAGCACGACGACTGCTGGCAGGGTGATCACTGCCGTGAGCGTCAACACTTGCGTGCCCGCGGGCTCTACCATCACGAGCGTAGAGATTTGGGCGACAACCAGTACGGGGACTTTCCCCAACCGGATGGGCTATGCGGTAGCCGATGCCAGCCAACCTGGTGTTTACAAACTGGCTGCAGAGGAAGGCACTGCCAATGGGAAGTGGCCTGTCGCTTACCTGGATCCTGGTACCTACCGCTTTTACGCTATCGTGAAGACAGCGACAGCTACGGTCACCACCAACTACATTACTGTTACGTTGACTTCGCCTGCAACAGGTTGTCCTACCCTGACGGGCAGTATGCTCTCGCCGGCCGACAATGCCACAGTGGTGGGTACGCCCAGCACGACGACCGCTGGCAGGGTGATCACTGCTCTGAGCGTATCCACTTGTGTACCTGCGGGTTCGACGATTACCAGTGTGGAGATCCGGGCAACGACCACTTCCGGCACCTTCGATAACCGAATGGGGTATGCGATAGCCGATGCCAGTCAACCGGGCGTTTACAAGCTGGCTGCCGAGGAAGGCAGCGCCAATGGGAAGTGGCCTGTCGCTTACCTGGAGCCTGGTACCTACCGCTTTTACGCTATCGTGAAGACGGCCACAACTACGGTAACCACCAACTACATTACTGTTACGTTGACTTCGCCTGTCACAGGTTGTCCTACCCTGACGGGCAGTATGCTCTCGCCGATCGACAATGCCACAGTGGTGGGTACGGCCAGCACGACGACTGCTGGCAGGGTGATCACTGCCCTGAGCGTCAACACTTGTGTCCCGACAGGTACCACTATTACGAGTGTAGAAATCTGGGCATCAACTACCTCGGATACATTCCATAACCTGATGGGCAAAGCAATCCCTGATGCCAGCCAACCCGGTGTTTACAAGCTGTTGGCTGAAGAGGGTAGTGCCGACGGGAAGTGGCCGGCAGCTTTGCTGGATCCAGGGACCTACCGCTTTTACGCCAAAGTCAAAACTGCGAGCACTACGTTCACTACCAGCTATATTACCGTTACGTTGACTGCTCCTGTCACAGGTTGTCCCTCGCTGACGGCCAGTATACTCTCGCCAGCCAACAATGCTAGCGTAGTGGGTACGGCCAGCACGACTACTGCTGGCAGGGTGATTACCGCGATCAGCGTTACCACTTGTGTCCCGGCGGGTACCACTATTACGAGTGTAGAAATCTGGGCGTCGACTACCTCGGATACATTCCATAACATGATGGGCAAAGCA
>NZ_JBYCZM010000040.1:0-1938 GCF_057586235.1 Dyadobacter sp. SRI_021 | reverse complement strand
GGCCTGCTCCATACTTGCGTACGTACCCATCCACATAGCCTGCGTCCGAAGCGCCCGTGGAGGCCAGATTATCCCCGGCGAAGTTGAGCACGCCGAAGTTCCCCGCTGCCCGCTCGGTCAGGATGACGCCCGGCTGGGCTCCACCACCGCCGGTCACGAAGTTGTGGTTACTGAAAAATGTCATCTCGGCTCCGCCAAAAATTGTCGTATTTCCCTGGCTGCCCTCCTGCGCATGCCCCAGGTGCCCGACTAAGAGCAGTGCAGCCGAAACCGCCATGCTGCGCCATCCGCTTCCGGGTGGATTGGTATATTGTTGTTTCACTGGTCCGTCTGTTTAGTGGTATTAGAAGAGCCTAATGACCTGTTGCGTTTCAATGGAAATTGCAATAATCTCTATTGAATCAATCCTAGTTTTTATTACAATCGACGCGCGTACCCGAGAAAAAAATGGAACGCACATCTACCGAATCAGGCTTCACTCCGCTAACATGACCAGAATCTATTTGAAACGTGACGATATCACCCGCAGTAAAATAATTGGCAGATGTCACTTCCTGCCAGGCGCCAACCCCGTAACTCAGTTCCGAAGAAACACTATAACTTAAAAGTCCCTTGGAAGTGGAAAGCAATTGCAGGGTAGTATTTCTGTCACCGGTAGTCCCGGCAGCGACATTATAAGTTCCAGCCGATCCGTGAAAAATGTAGAACCCACTCTCAGGGATGGTGTACTCACCGGTTGTGCTGTTATAAGCACCTGACGCGGAATAAGCAACATTGCCGGCGATCAATTTGGTAGGCGAAAATACACCGACATCATTCACAGGCGTGGTTGTATTAGCCCCACTCGCGTCGAAGCTCGCGCAGCCCACCGCGCTTGTTTGCCAACTGGCACCGCCATTGGCATCGGAAGTAAGAACTTTCCCTGCTCCCTGGGTACCATCCGTAATGGTCACCTGTCCCGTCGTTTTGTTGATTGAAGTTTTTCTTCCGGGCGTGGAGGCTTCTACTTCCAGGTTATTATTAGGATCGATTGTTGTAGGATTGCTTCCAATTTTGACTTGTGCGAAGGAAACCGATGACGCAGTAAGACCCAAAGCAAATATGAATGCTGAAAATAATGTAGTTCTTTGCATAGTAGATTTTGTTTTTGATATAGGTAGTTTAACAGGAATGATGGAAAACAGAGGCCTGGGCTATAAGCTATATCCCAGGCCAACTTTGCGCTACCTGGAAACGGCTACTTTGTGTGTGCTGATAGTGCCGTCAAACAGGGTCAGGGTTACGAGGTAAACGCCAGGCGCCAGTCTGCTGACATCGATGCCGTCGCTGGACACTTTTTGAACCCGGATGAAATTCTGCCCGGCAGTATTTTTCACCGACACTTCCTTCACTTCCGCAAAACGGTCGATCAGTAATTTGTCCGACACCGGGTTAGGATAAGGCCGGATTGCTTCACCCTTCATCTCCACGTTACGGATTGCGCTATACGCATATGTATCGTCCTTGTCTACCATTTTCAGACGATAGAGGTTCTCTCCCGATAACGGGGTATTATCCGTAAATGTGTAGTTCACAAGGACCTTACTTTCCCCTGTGGACGCTACCGAGCCGATCATGGCCCACTTTTTGCCATCCGCGCTGCGCTCGATTTCGAACCGGTCGCTGTTGGTTTCCTCGGTTGTTGCCCAGGCGAGCAGCGCCGTTTTACCTTCGGTAACAGCCGTAAAGCGCGTGAGTGTCACCGGCAACGGCAGCGTAAGTGCCGCGAACGTGTACGCCGTATAAGTGTTCGGTGCGAGCGGTGAAATGGTGGTGATGGAACCGGTCGTCAGGTCGCTGGTACCGCCCAGTATAGAAGTAACATCCACTTTGGAAGGAATAGCCACCCATTGCGTTCCGTCCCATCCCACGATCGTCAATTTGTTGAGCTCGCTGCCG
>NZ_JBYCZM010000039.1:0-1949 GCF_057586235.1 Dyadobacter sp. SRI_021 | reverse complement strand
GAAATGGCAAACTGAGCGATGACCAAGCCCTTGCGAATGGAAAAGCCTCCAATTTGGCTCTGCGTGAGCTTCCCTTTCAATGCCGTGATCGGCTGAAAACCGGCCAGTACCAGTCCGGGGTATGAACCTGAAATGAAGGTAACAACCACAAGCAGACAGGCAGCAAAAATTGGCTGATTGATGTCTTTCAGCCAATCGAGTGTGACGCGGGTTGATAGCATCTCATTCATAAACGGCAATGTGAGATATGATAACCCGATGGCGAAAATGAAGGCAATGAGGGTAATGAGCCCCGTTTCAACGATAAATTGCCAGAAAAGCTGCCCCTTCATGCTGCCCATCACTTTCCGCACGCCGATTTCTTTGCTGCGCCCCAATGCCTGGGCGGTGGCCAAATTGATGAAGTTAACGCAGGCCGTGATAACCAGGAAAAGACCAATAAGGGAAAGCGCAAAGAGCTGGCTTTTAGCAATGGCGCCGCCAAATTCCTGGTTCATGTGAATGTCGGATAGTGGTTGCAAATGAAATTTGAAAGTTTTTGCATCCTTCGCATCGTAGTATTTGGTGGAAATACTGGCCATAGCTTCGTCTGCCTTCGAAGCATCGGTGCCGGGTTTCACTAAGATATATGCTTGGGTAGCGCTCAAAATACCACCCCAGGTGTTGAGCCAGGGGGTTGTCTGCTTGATGCTGGGGTAAGAGAGATATATTTCCTGGCGGATATCGGTATTTTCGGGTAAGTTTTTGAGAATGCCTGTGATGGTAAAATCGGTTTTGTTGTCCAGCCGAAAGCTCTTTCCAATCGCCTGATCCTTTTTGAAATATTTTTCGGCCAGGCGCTCGGTAATTACAGCGGAATTGGGTTGCGAGAGCGCATCTTCCGGGTTTCCGGCGAGGAAAGGAAAATCCAGGATATGGAAAAAATCGGGTTCGACATAGGCTACCCCGTCATCGAATTTGGGATTATCCCGGCGGGAGGGAAATGAAATGTTCCCACCGAAGCTGATGAGCATCGACACTTTTTCAACAAACGGATAATCGTCCCGCATCGCGGCACCGATGGGCTGGGGCACACTGCCATATTTGCTGACTGTTTCATTATGCAACTCGGAAGTAATCCGGTAAACACGGTCAGCATTTGCGTGGAACTTGTCGAATCCGAGGTGGTAATTGACCAGTGAAAAGATCAATATCCCGCAACTCAGGCCCAGTGCAAGTCCAAGAACATTAATGAGCGTATAAGATTTATAGCGAACAATTGTTCGCCGTGCGACGGTAAGATAGTTTTTGATCATGGCTGTACTTAATGGTTTGGGCGAATAGTAATGCACTTTCTTCTTCGTTTTTCGCCGCGAGGTTAACAGACCTGCAATGCGTCTTTTCAGATAGTATGGTTTCGCGAATTTGACCGCTTCTAATAAGTATGTTTTTCTGGCGGCCGCCTCACCTGCGCGGTTTACGTCAAGTTCGAATTGCTCTTGCATGTCGCCTTCCAGTTCTTCAAACAGTTCTGGTGGACAAAGCAGCCTAAATAATCTATGAGCAAAACGCGGAGGGGTGGCTTGTCTTTTCTTTTTCATCACTGTGCCGGGTTTACGATTGCATACCAGAATTGGTTTCGTATCTCCTGGATTTCGGTCAGCATGTTTCGCCCTGCCGTAGTAATCATGAAAAGCCGCTTTCTTCTTCCTCCCCGGCTTAAGGTGGCGCCGCCCATTTGGGAGGTGACAAAACCTTTTTCTTCGAGCCTGTACAATGCAATATGCACAGCGCTGAGGCTGATGGTGCGGTTGGTGCGTTGGCGAAGCTCTTCGGCTATGCTCAAGCCATATGCTCCGGCGCCAAGCACGATAACGGTGAGCAGGACCAATTCTTCAAATTCACCTAAATAGGATCTTCCCATATAAAAATAATTTTCTTAACATTTGTTAAACAAATAATGTACCAAT
>NZ_JBYCZM010000038.1:0-2100 GCF_057586235.1 Dyadobacter sp. SRI_021 | reverse complement strand
AGTGTATTTCGACACGTGTACCTGCAGCCTATCAACGTCGTAGTCTACAACGACCCTTATGTGGAAGATTCATCTTCGGGCTAGTTTCGCACTTAGATGCTTTCAGCGCTTATCTATTCCCCACATAGCTACCCGGCCATGCTACTGGCGTAACAACCGGCTCACCAGCGGTGGGTCCACCTCGGTCCTCTCGTACTAAAGGCAGCCCCCGTCAATCTTCCTACGCCCACCACAGATAGGGACCGAACTGTCTCACGACGTTCTGAACCCAGCTCGCGTGCCACTTTAATCGGCGAACAGCCGAACCCTTGGGACCTTCTCCAGCCCCAGGATGTGACGAGCCGACATCGAGGTGCCAAACCTCCCCGTCGATGTGAGCTCTTGGGGGAGATCAGCCTGTTATCCCCGGCGTACCTTTTATCCTTTGAGCGATGGCCCTTCCATACAGAACCACCGGATCACTATACCCTGGTTTCCCACCTGCTCGACCCGTCGGTCTCGCAGTCAAGCCTGCTTGTACTATTGCACTCCACACACGGTTACCAAGCGTGTTGAGCAGACCTTTGGAAGCCTCCGTTACACTTTTGGAGGCGACCACCCCAGTCAAACTACCCACCATGCACGGTCCTTCTTTTAAAGAAGTTAGATCCCAGGCCAGCGAAGGGTGGTATTTCAACGTTGGCTCCTGAACGCCTGGCGACGCCCACTCACAGCCTCCCACCTATCCTACACATCCCTGACCCGAAAACAATGCAAAGCTATAGTAAAGGTGCACGGGGTCTTTCCGTCCCGTGGCGGGTAAGCGGCATCTTCACCGCTACTACAATTTCACCGAGCTCACGGCCGAGACAGTGCCCAGATCGTTACACCATTCGTGCAGGTCGGAACTTACCCGACAAGGAATTTCGCTACCTTAGGACCGTTATAGTTACGGCCGCCGTTTACTGGGGCTTCGATTCAATGCTTCTCTTGCGATGACATCCCCTCTTAACCTTCCAGCACCGGGCAGGTGTCAGGCCCTATACGTCAACTTTCGTTTTGGCAGAGCCCTGTGTTTTTGCTAAACAGTCGCCTGGGCCATTTCTCTGCGGCCTCTCTTTGCAGAGGAGGCTCCCCTTCTCCCGAAGTTACAGGGTTAATTTGCCGAGTTCCTTAGCCGTGATTCACTCGAGCACCTTAGAATATTCTTCTCGACTACCTGTGTCGGTTTACGGTACGGGCTGCATACAGCTGGCGTTTCAAAAGCTTTTCTTGGAAGCGGCTTCGATGGTTCGCATCGCCCGTAGGCTCCGCTCAACGCACTATTCCGTCAGTACGTACCATCCACGTCGCTCCGTCACTTTTTCACACTGCATGCAGGGGCAGGAATATTAACCTGCTGTCCATCGGGGGTCGCCTGTCGGCTATCCCTTAGGCCCCGCCTAACCCTCCGTTGATTAGCATAGCGGAGGAATCCTTAGTCTTTCGGTGTGCGGATTTCTCATCCGCATTATCGTTACTTATGCCTACATTTGCTTTTCTCACCAGTCCAGCGCAGCTCACGCCACACCTTCACCCCTGTGAGAATGCTCCCCTACCGATCAGTATTACTACTATCGCATAGCTTCGGTAATATGCTTGATGCCCGTTTATTATCGATGCCCGCCCCGCTCGACCAGTGAGCTGTTACGCACTCTTTAAATGTATAGCTGCTTCCAAGCTAACATCCTGGCTGTCTCTGCAGTCGGACCCCCTTAGTTCAACTTAGCATATATTTTGGGACCTTAGCTGATGCTCTGGGTTGTTCCCCTCTCGGACTGGGACCTTAGCACCCCAGCCCTCACTGCCGTGTATATCATGCCCCATTCGGAGTTTGTCAGAATTTGGTAGGATTTGACTCCCCCTAGTCCTATCAGTAGCTCTACCTGAACATGACTCAACCACAACGCTGTTCCTAAAAACATTTCGGGGAGTACGAGCTATTTCTCAGTTTGATTGGCCTTTCACCCCTACCCTCAACTCATCCGAAAACTTTTCAACGTTTACCGGTTCGGTCCTCCACGATGTGTTACCAGCGCTTCAACCTGGTCAAGGGTAGATCACAAAGTTTCGCGTCTACGG
>NZ_JBYCZM010000037.1:0-2359 GCF_057586235.1 Dyadobacter sp. SRI_021 | reverse complement strand
TCAGAATGATATGCTTATCTTCGAAAACAGTGAAAAAATGACGTTTTTAAACAAAAAAAGCGCCTTTTGAGGCGCTTTAAGTGATCCCGCTGGGAACAATTTAAACTTTGAAAACGCTTGTATGTCAATTACTTGTAACTCATTTCAAAATAGGTAACCGAAATGGTAACTGATTTTTTTAGCTTGTTTCGATGCATTTTGGGCATCGAGTTGTTAATGCGAAATTACAAAAATAGTCTGAAAAGCTTTACAATCACTGCCGTTGTTTCTTAAGAGTTGTTCATAACGAGACGGACTTTATTTAGGAGGTACCGTCAATTACAATCTATTTACTCAAATGGCTTGATGACCTGTCTCCCGAACGCCGCAAACTCTACTTTTAACCATCTGTATACCTGGGAGGACGTCAGGCCATACTTAAAATATACTGCCCGAAGTTCAAAATTGGCATAGTGCTAGCTCTCTAGACCAACGCAAGGACAATACAGGAACGTTCGTCGAATAATTATGGCTATTGGTCGAAAATAACACCAATACAATACTGAAGCCTATTCCATGTAACCGTTTATGACATAATTTTACTTTGAACGAACAAAACTATAAAACATGAAAAAAAAACTAAGAACTGCATTCTTTTTTACAAGCTTGGCAATCGGTATTGCATCTTGCAATGAACCGCAAGTTGGCACAACAAATGAATCCGAAATCTCTAAAAAGGTAGTCGTTGACTTCAGAGGAGAAAAAGCAGTCATTCCATCTAATTTTCCCAAGGAGCTACTTAGCAATTCTCAAGAAGAATTCGATCGGTATTTCGATGTCATGTCAAAAAAAAGTTCGTCACGAACATCCACAGATGAGACTACCCTTACTTATGAAAGTTTACACGAAATTTTGAAGCAACACACTCAGAGTATACCTGACGTTAGCTACGAGAGAGATTTTTCTGAGCTAGACCTAAAAAGGATTTATCTTGATTTCCCCGAGATCAAAACTGCCGAGGAAGCTAATAGCAAAAAAGAAATAATCTACGATTATTATCAAACGTTGATAAAGCCAGCACTTATCGAGGATGTGATAACTTTTGAAAGCAACAATGCAAACAAAAGATCCCTGGGGGGCATTTCTCCTGAAACTTTAACGGTTCCAGAGAGAAATCACTTACTTTCAAATCCGGGGTACGGGCAACATTATACTTTTGCCGCACAGGAGTCAAACCACTGGACTGTGGTCGTTTATCAAAGAGATGCGGATAACGAAGCTAATAATGCGTTTAAACATGCCATTTGGAATGCACTGTCAATCAGATATATACTCAAAGGAGCTCCGGCTAGCGAGAATCAAGCGGTCGATTTTACTCAGGATGGAACTTCGAAACATGAACAGGACGACAATGGCAATCAGATTAGGACTGATGCGTCGGCAATGGACCTTTTCAACAACATGGCTGCAAGAACTTGGATGAAAGAGGAAACTAGCTGGGGTATTGGACCCTTTAGATCGATGCCATCGTTCGAAGATATAATCAATAATATGAAAGGTAAGGCAGACGCTAGTACCGTCCATACTCGGGCGCAAATTTTAGCGCCACATGGAGGTGATAGTGATTATGTTTGGAACAAACTATTTGACTTACAGACCGGTGTTCAGCAATACCTGGTCCGTCTCCAATAATCTTTTTAAGAACTGAGTTTAGAGATATAACGAAAAAGGCGCTTAAACAAGCGCCTTTTTCGTTATATCCTCTATCGAGGACTTCCATTAGTTTTTACCTCAATAAAAGGGTCTGTTTCAATTAAGATTGAATTGTAAGAACTATCCAAATCGTTATCCAAAGTCCCAAATCTAGACACTTGGTCAAAAGTTACACCGTCATCTACAAACTTTTTCAAATCTGACTCGTCAATATTTTTATATTGACTCAACCAACCGCTACCTTGGTCAGCACATATTGTTAAAAGTTGTCCCTTGGGGTAATAATTTAATATAAAGTCACCTTTGGAAATTACTTCGTAGTACTCCTTGTTCTTTGAGCTGGCTACATAGTAATTGTATAAATTGGGGAATGCTTTTTCCCTTTCAACTTCGTATCCTCCGTAAACACTAATTGTTTCAACGGCTGGATCAATGTCATCGTCTGTGCAAGAGCCAAGAAGTGAAACCCCTAGAAGAAATAGAACATTTTTAACTTTCATAACAAATTATTTACGTGTTAAATTTACTACTAATCGAGAGGGTTTGTTCCTATCTGTCTAATTATTTGATTATTGCAATATATTAATTTCTTTATTCGAGACCAAGCCACTGGATCAAAATCTGTTTAAGTTATGCGAATTTAGTCACTGAATTCGCCCGAACGTAC
>NZ_JBYCZM010000036.1:0-2582 GCF_057586235.1 Dyadobacter sp. SRI_021 | reverse complement strand
TTCACTGAATCAGATAGTTTTAAAAAGTATTACTAAATCCTCGGGGATGTACATCATTATGGCACCCTTAGGACGCTTCTTAGCTCAGAACCCCTCCGACCGATTTCTTCTCTTCCAAATAAACATGACACCGTTCTTCCCACTTATCTACATGAGTCAGCGTGCAGTTCTCGATTATAAAATCCGGCAAGATTAACTCAATAAATGGCAGGGAACTCTCAAAAATAGACCAGGTTGATTAAAAAGAAAAAGCACCTAACAATTTCTTGCTAAGTGCTTCATTTTCAAGCTCCCGAAGCTGGGCTCGAACCAGCGACCCTCTGATTAACAGTCCTACTCATACCTTTTATTACTGTTTGTTAGCGTTTATTGATGTTAGTATAATTTACTAATAATCAAATATTTACATCAAAATTAGGCAACAAAATTTCGTGCCTTTTAGTTAGCCTTTGTAGCTGCTGTTTGTAAAAACGCTTGCAAATTTTAAACAGTAAATAAAGATGGAACAATCAACAGTCACCGCAAAGGTGGTACTAGACACTCGCCGTATTAAACAGGACGGCACCTACCCTCTCAAGCTCAGAGTTACCTATCAAAGGACGTTTAAGGACTATCGGGTTGGAATCGATCTTACACCGGAAGATTATCAGCAAATGGTGAATCCCAAGAACAGGAATGAAACTCTCCGGGGAGTAAAACTTAAAGTGCTTGCACGTGAGAGCGAAGCACATCAAATTATTAGAGCCCTTCCCATATTCTCGTTCAAAGCCTTCGAAAAGGCCATGCTAGGGGATAAAACCAAGAAAGGCGCGAAAAGCATCTACGAGTTAATGGAGGACTACATCGCTAAGCTTAACGAAGCCGATCGAATATCTACCGGCAGCTCATACCAGACAGCACTTAACTCATTGAGGGAGTTCTCGAAAAAAATCCGGTATGAAGATATTACTCCTGATTTCCTTGAGAAGTTCTGCAAGCACATGCTCCAGGAGGGGCGATCTACTACAACCATTGGGATATACTTGCGCAGTTTTCGGACAATCGTGAATCAGGCAATCGAGCAAGGCTACATGCATCGTGACGACTATCCATTTGGTAGAGGGAAATTTCAAGTCCCGACAGGTAGAAACATCAAAAAAGCTCTTAAAATCAATCAGATTGCAATGCTCTTCAACTATCAGACCATCCCAGGTACAAACGAAGATCGAGCAAAGGACATATGGCTGTTCTCATACTTGTGTAACGGTATTAATATCAAGGATATATGCCGCCTCCGGTACAGAGACGTTAAAGATGGCGTTATTACTTTTATCCGTGCAAAGACAGAAAGGACATCAAGAGGAAATCTGGCACCCATTGTCGCGAAGCCAACGGAACATGCTTTCGAGATAATCGAGAAGTGGGGCAATCGTGAAACATCCAAGGATACCTATGTATTCCCGTTTCTCAATGAATCAAAGAACGCAGTCGATGAACGGCGAATCGTCCAGAATGTGACTCGCAACGTCAACAAGCACATTTCTCGTATTGGAAAAGAGCTTGGTTTTGAAGCAAAATTAACAACATACGTAGCACGACACTCATACAGCACAGTTCTCAAACGCAGCAACGAAGTATCTATTGACTATATATCTGAAAGCTTAGGGCATAAAGACCGCAAGACTACTCAGCATTACCTTGATAGCTTCGAACACGAGGACTTAGAACGGTATGGTAGGCTTTTAGTGGCCTTCTAACGCAGGTTTACGTAACCAAACAATACATGATCGAAGGTGACATAACACTTTTGCTTTAAGTGTTTTGTTCCTTCGATCACTTGGCCTCATCTACGGTGGCTATCACACTCAGCCGATACAAATGACATTTTCATAAAATTTTGACAGTGTCATTTATTTGTAAGGAACAAAATTATACCTGCCCTTAAAGTACACATTGGAATTTCGGATCTTCAGCGAATCTTCCGTTACTACTAATAAGTCGATGTAGTTATTTTCATTTGTTTCATGTCCCAGGTAATACCACAATAATCGATTGGGGATAGTTGGGTGCCATTTCCAATAGCTATCAAATCCCGCCCCAATTGGTGCATAGCTACCTATTGATGTCGACCAAGTGCCATTAGGAGCAAACGTTACAAAGGCGCGTTTCGCGTATTTTAAGCTATCGACTCCGTTTTCTTCAGCTACCATCTCCCACGCTCTAAAAAGTAATCGTTCAGCTTGAGTATTATCAGGCGGGACGACATGATCTTTAATACACGAAAATGTTGTAAGGAACAATGCCAACAAAAAGAGGGGTACGAGTAATTTTTTACAAATCATTTTTTGTAAGATTAGATTAGGTTCCAAACATACCATTTTTCATTTATTTATCCCATGCCTCATTCATGGTGAAAGTGGTCTTTTGTGTTATGCAGTATGATACCTATCATAATGAGTTGTAAGGTGTCCAATTCGAATTTAGCGAAGTGCTCACATAGCTCTACCTGCCACTTTGGAAAGTTTTCAGAAATTAGCTAGTCATGCAAATCGTGGAAAATCACCTAAATTATTCAATTTTGCACATATCATTTATTTATATAT
>NZ_JBYCZM010000035.1:0-2648 GCF_057586235.1 Dyadobacter sp. SRI_021 | reverse complement strand
TGGAAAATTCGGTGAAATTGACCACCTCAATACGGTTTAAACTGACCATCTGTTCCGGCTGAAATTGACCACCCTGTTTCGGAGCAAATTGACCACCTGTTTCGGAGGAAACTGACCAGTGGATTCCGGAGCAAACTGACCACCCTTTCAAGCAGAAAAATGCTGTAGAATCACCCATATTTTTGGCGGATACCAACCGCGGGAAGTATGGCAAATTCGACTATCAGCATGAGTAAAATAAGACAGATACTAAGGATGTACAGTCAGGGCCGCAGCAAGCTCTCTATTGCTGCTCAAACGGGTGTTTCCCGGAATACGGCCAAAAAGTATATGGCCACTTTTGAGTCGAGCGGCCTGACCTTTGATCAGATTAATGCTTTGAATGATAAGGAGCTGGACGAGTTCTTTGGGGCTGTCAAGCAAATGCCACCGCAGGACCGGTTGGTATATCTACAGCGTTGTTTTCCCCGCATAGATAAAGAGCTTAAAAAGCCCGGCGAGACGCGTTATTCGCTCTGGGAGAGCTACAAAAAGGAATTCCCGGACGGCTTCAGCTATACCCAATTCTGCTTCCACTTGGCCCAGTGGAAGTCCCGGGTCAATCCGGTCATGCATCAGGATCACAAGGCAGGAGATAAACTCTACATCGATTTTGCCGGTGTAAAGCAGAGTTTTATCAGTCGTGAGACTGGGGAAGTAATTAACGTTGAAGTCTTTATTGCCATCCTGGGCGCTAGCCAACTCACCTATGTGGAAGCTGTTATGAGTCAGTCAAAAGAAGACTTGATCCTGGCTTGTGAGAACGCCTTTCATTACATCGGGGGCGTTCCTGCGGCGGTAGTTCCGGATAATCTCAGGGCTGCCGTCACCAAAAGCAACCGGTATGAACCTACCCTGAACGAGACCTTTGAGGACTTTGCCAACCATTATGGGACCACCATATTACCCACCAGGGCGTACCGGCCACGCGACAAGGCATTAGTTGAAGGGGCTGTTAAAATAGTCTATAGCCGCATTTATGCCCCTTTGAGGAAGAAGGTTTACAACTCACTCTCTGAGCTAAACGCAGCCATCTGGGCTACCTTGGAAGTTCATAATAACCAGTTACTACGTGGTCGCAATTACAGCCGCAGGCTTCAGTTCGAAGAGATCGAGCGTAACACACTGTCGCCGCTGCCAATACTCAAATACGAGTTTAAAAAGCAATCACACGCTACGGTGATGAAAAACGGGCATGTCAACCTGAGCATCGATAAACACTATTACAGCGTCCCGTACCGGTTCATCGGCAAGAAGGTCAAATTGCTGTTCTCAGGCACCGTGGTCGAGATTTACTACCATTATGAGCGCATAGCCCTGCATCAGCGTGTCAAAAGCCCCTACAATTACTCCACCGATAAAGAGCACCTGGCCAGCACGCACCGCTTTTTGACCGAATGGACCCCGGATAAGTTCGTCGAATGGGCTTCTTCGATCCACGATGACGTAAGGCTTTATATCCTTAAAATACTGGACCGTAAGCAGCATCCCGAGCAGGCCTACCGCTCTTGCATCGGCATCTTGTCCTTCGCAAAAAAGGCTGGCGAACAACGGCTGATCAGCGCATGCCAGCGCGCGTTGAGCTATGGTATTTACAACTACAAAATCATCCAGATGATATTGGAAAAGAAGATGGACCAGTACGAGGACAGCCTGTTCGCCGACGAGCTGCCGATGCCTAACCACGACAATATCAGGGGTGAAGAATATTATCAGTAACCTTTTAAACAATCCATACAATGAACAATGACACCTTGGAGAAGCTGCGCAAGCTTAAATTTTATGGCATGTTCCATGCCTTCAAAACCAGCCTGGAAAGCGGGAAAACCAATGATTACACGGCCGATGAGCTATTAGGGTACCTTGTGGACGCCGAGTGGGACGATCGCAACAACCGCCGCGTAGAGCGGCAGATCTACCAGGCCCGGTTCCGTTATAAAGCCGTCGTCGAAAATATCCATTACCATGCCGATCGCAGTCTGGATCGTAACCAGGTCATGCGCCTGGCTGATTGCTCTTTTATCACCCGCAATGAGAACCTGCTGATCACCGGCAGCACCGGGATCGGCAAAAGCTATGTGGCAACTGCCATCGGCCATCAAGCCTGCATCCAGGGGTACCGCGTACTTTACGCGAGTACCCCAAAACTGTTCGCCCGCTTGAAAATGGCCAAGGCTGACGGCTCTTATATCAAGGAAATCGCCAGGATCGAACGGCAGCACCTGTTGGTGCTCGATGACTTCGGTATCCAGCCCTTCGATGCACAGAGCAGGGCCGCCCTGATGGAGATCATCGAAGACCGGCACGGTAAAACATCCCTGATCATTACCTCCCAACTGCCTGTCAGCAAATGGCACGAAGTGATCGGTGAAAAAACCATTGCCGATGCGATCCTGGACCGTATAGTCCACGACGCTCACCGCATAGAACTGAGAGGAGAATCAATGAGAAGAAAGAAAAAAATGGAGCCCGAAAATAGCTACCAATAATACGGCCTAAATTAACTAATTTTGAAACTGCTTCTGCAGCTTTTTTCTGCCACAGGCCGCCAGACAATTAGGTGGTCAATTTGCCACGGAATCAGGTGGTCAACTTCTCCGAAATACCCA
>NZ_JBYCZM010000034.1:0-3109 GCF_057586235.1 Dyadobacter sp. SRI_021 | reverse complement strand
ACAGACGCTTCTGATCGGTACAATCGTCATCACCGGCCAAATGCGGTTCAACACCGAGGCAGACATGGGTTTCAAAAAAGACGCTATCGTGTTAATGCCTGTGCCGGAGACAAGCCCAGCTAAGCAGAGCGCTATGCGGGCGCGCTTTTTGCAATTGCCCGGGGTGGAGAAAGTCGCTTTTTTGAGCGCTCCGCCAGCATCGCCCGAAAACAATTTCGACACAGGTATCAGGTATGCGGGCAGACCCGAGAACGAAAAATTTACCATTTTCTATAAAACCGGTGACCCTGAATACCTCTCTATGTTCGGTCTAAAATTGGTGGCGGGCCGAAACCTGGTTTCTTCCGACACCACCAGGGAATATCTGCTGAACGAAACTGCGGTTGAAAAGCTCGGCGTGAAATCGCCGCACGAAGTAATCGGCAAAAATGTGAATATTAATGGTCGAAACGGGGTCATCGTCGGTGTGATGAAGGACTTTCATAGCAAGTCATTTCGTGAGAAAATTGACCCGGTTTGCCTGACAACCCGCGCTGCCGATAATTCGCAATGTGCCTTGAAAGTAAGTAACCGGAACCTGCCCGCAACGCTGGCCTCCATCCAGAAATTATGGAATGAAACCAATCCAGATTACATTTATTCCTACCAATTTCTAGACGAGCACCTGCAACTTTTTTATGAACTCGATCAGCTCATGCTGCAACTCATGTGGCTCTTCGCCGGCATCGCAATCTTCATTAGTTCACTCGGTCTTTATGGCCTGATTTCCTTCATGGTTGCCCAAAAGACTAAAGAAATAGGTGTTCGCAAAACCCTGGGCGCGGGAGTGGGAAGTATCGTTTGGCTGTTCGGCAGACAATTCGCTCACCTGCTCGTGATCGCCTTCCTTATTGCCGCTCCGATCGGATGGTGGCTTGTGGATAAATACCTGGCTGATTTCCAATACCATATTGAGCTAAACCTGACAACCTTCATCGTTGCGCTCGGAATGACATTTTTGATTGCGATTTTAACAGTTGGATATCGGTCGGTTAAAGCTGCATTGATCAATCCTGTAAATGCATTGAGGTCCGAGTAAGTTGCCAAAGCAATGCTCAAAGCCTAGGTCTGTAAAAGAGTTCGTCTACTCGGACCCGGATGGATTACTTTGTAAATTGTCAGGGAAAAGTGGAATTTGTTCGCTTTACGTACGATGTAGAAAAGGCCGCAAAAGCGGTGGAAGGCAGTCCCTTACCTAAGCGTATGCTAGTATGACACGAAATGGCTAGATGCAACCTTTCCAGGTATTTAGAAAGATACTAATATTCGGCGGGGACACCAGACCGCGAAGATGGCATTGGCTATCTACCTTTTGCAAATACGTGCAAAAAAAGGCGTTGATGAACAGGAGCGAGCTGCCGAGGCGGTGCCTGAAAGATGCCTTGAAAGAATCCAACCATGCACCACCACGTTTTGAGGTGCACACCTTTTTGTATATTTACTTCCAAGCCCTCAAAAAGAGGCAATTACATACAAGTAGGTGGCCAGTGCAAGAGAAGGCAGTAACATGACGACATATAAAAACAATGCAAGACGTACTATTTGACTTTATATCAAAATACATTTCACTTACAGAAGATGAAAAGGACGCTATCCTTTCGTTGGACATATTCCATTCTTTTAAGAAGGGAACAACTCTACTCGAAGAAGGTCAAAAATCGAAAAATAGCTACTTTGTTTTAAAAGGCTGTATCCGGACATATTACATAATAGACGGAGAAGAGAAAACAACCGCTTTCTACACTGAAATGGACGCTTTGACTCCGCACTGTGTTATAAATAAAGCACCTTCGGCATGTTTCATTAGTTGTGTCGAAGATAGTATTCTCCTAGTCTCAGATTCTGATATGGAAGAGGAAACAAACCGCAAATTTCCAAAGTTTGAGATAATGTGCAGAAAGTTGTCTGGAGAGTTGTTAGCTAGACAACAGATAAATTTTGATGAATATAAGACATCTTCCCCTGAACGACGATACCTGAACTTACTTCATAAAAGACCGGATCTTACTCAGCGTGTTCCGCAACACCAATTGGCGAGCTATTTAGGTATCAAACCTCAATCATTAAGCAGGCTCAGAGCCAGAATTCTCGAAAAAAGAGCTAAGACAGATTTCTTAACTTAAGTGAACAAGTTATCGTATCCCCACAATCTACTTTTGCGTATTGTTCTACGTCAATTGAAAAGATATGCAAAAGAAAATTTTATGGATTGGACTAGCCATAATGCTGGTAAGTAGTTTACAGGTAAACGCACAATATGACAAACGAGACAGCACTTACAGACGGTGGTTCGTTGGCAGCACTATATTTTTACTGGGTAACCTGGCAACTACAAACCCACCAAACTTCGCCCAACTCAATGTAGGCTATCGGATAACAGGAAAAGATGTTATTACTCTAGAACCAAAAACCTGGAAATACGCCTGGCCGAACGGTATTCATCCATTTTTAAACAAAGCATACGGAAGGCCGGAAGAAAAATTGCCGGGGTATGTTCGTGAGTATGGCTTGTCAGTGGCCTACCAACGGTTCATTTTCTGCGGTTTATATGCCGAACTTAATGTAATGCCTTCATTACAAGATTTTGTAAACGAGAAGGGGAAAAAAATTGACAATGGTTTTCAGATTTTCAATACATACCGGATTGGCTATCACATCAAACTTTTTAAGGACAGATTTTTTATTCAGCCATCACTTGCAATTACTCATCGTGCATATCACACAAGAATGCCCGATGGATTTAAACAGTTAGACGATAAATGGTCCAAATTCGTCTTCGGAGAACCAGGATTTCATTTTGGATTTAATTTTTAGTTGGTAATCTATGGATTCACCGTTTCCGTGCGCTCAGCGGCTGCTGGGGAATTACCTCTAACTACATTTCAAGTTGATAGCCGTTCGGTCAAGCCCAATATAGCCATCAACTCACGCGTCGCTACCGACCCGGAGCGATTTCCTCCTATCGTTGACGCAGACGAACCATACTCCGGTAAATGGATGCGGGGTTCTTTCGCAACCATCGTTGCCAAGCCGCCGGGCATGATGATGGCACCGGTTTTTTTCTCTACTA
>NZ_JBYCZM010000033.1:0-4140 GCF_057586235.1 Dyadobacter sp. SRI_021 | reverse complement strand
GCAGACCCTTCTGATCGGTACAATCGTCATCACCGGCCAAATGCGGTTCAACACCCAGGCAGACATGGGTTTCAAAAAAGACGCTATCGTGCTACTGTCAGTGCCGGAGACAAGCCCGGCTAAGCAGAGCGCCATGCGGGCGCGGTTTTCGCAATTGCCCGGGGTGGAGAAAGTCGCTTTTTTGAGCGCTCCGCCAGCATCGCCTGAAAACAATTTCGACACTGGTATCAGGTATGCGGGCAGACCCGAGAACGAAAAATTTACCATTTTCTACAAAACCGGTGACCCTGAATACCTCTCTATGTTCGGTCTAAAACTGGTGGCGGGCCGAAACCTGGTTCCTTCCGACACTACCAAGGAATATCTTCTGAACGAAACTGCGGTTGAAAAGCTCGGCGTGAAATCGCCGCAGGAAGTAATCGGCAAAAATGTGAATATTAATGGTCGAAACGGGATCATCGTCGGTGTGATGAAGGACTTTCATAGCAAGTCATTCCGTGAAAAAATTGACCCGGTTTGCCTGACAACCCGCGCTGCGGACAATTCGCAATGTGCCTTGAAAGTAAGTAACCAGAACCTGGCCGCAACGCTCGCCTTCATCCAGAAATCATGGAATGAAACCAATCCGGATTACATTTATTCCTACCAGTTTCTGGACAAGCACCTGCAACGCTTTTATGAACTTGATCAGCTCATTCTGCAACTCATGTGGCTCTTTGCCGGCATCGCAATCTTCATTAGTTCCCTCGGTCTGTATGGCCTGATTTCCTTCATAGTTGCCCAAAAGAAAAAAGAAATAGGGGTCCGCAAGACGTTGGGCGCGGGAGTGGGAAGTATCGTCTGGCTTTTCGGCAGACAATTCATCCACTTGCTCGTGATCGCCTTCGTTATTGCTGCTCCGATCGGATGGTGGCTTGTGGATAAATACCTGGCCGATTTCCAATACCATATCGAGCTAAACCTGACAACCTTCATCGCTGCGCTCGGTATAACGTTTTTGATTGCGATTGTAACAGTTGGATATCAGTCGGTTAAAGCTGCACTGATCAATCCCGTAAACGCATTGAGGTCCGAGTAAGTTGTCAAAGCAATACTTAACGGCCCAGCTCTGTAAAAGAGTTCGGCGAATCACTTTGTAAATTTTCAGCAAAAAGTGGAATTTATTCGCTTTACATACGATATAGAAAGGGCCGCAAAAGCGGTGGAAGGCAGTCCCTTACCTAATGCGTATGCTGATATGCTACGAAATGGCTAGATACAAGGTTCACAGGGATTTAGAAAGAACCTAATATTCGACAGGGACACCAGGCCGCGGAGATGACATTGGTGTAGCCTTACCTTAAATAGGACAATGAGATATTAGACTTTTTTGTTTTCCATTGTCTTCGCGAATACGGCTGGTGCCATCCCGGCAAGGGCTTGATGCGGGTGTAGCCGATTGTAATTATCCATCCATTCGTCCGATAAAATACGAACCGCAGCGGCGGCCGCTTGTTCAAGCGATTCAAACAAATAGGCATCTAACACGTCTTCCCGATAGGTGCGGTTTAGCCTTTCAACGTAACCATTTTGCATCGGTTTCCCGGGCTGAATGTAATGGATCGCGATGCCTTTGTTCTCACACCATTGCCTGAATTTGTCAGCCAGGAACTCTGGTCCGTTGTCAACCCGGATCTGTTCTGGATATGGTCTGTTCAAAGCAATTAATTCCAGAACATCAACTACCTGCTGAGCAGCAAGAGAAAAATCGGCATGCGCCGCCAGCACTTCCCGGCTACAATCATCGATAATTGTCAGCACGCGGATTTTACGTTTACTCACAAGGGCATCCGATACAAAATCCATACTCCAGCTTTTATTTGGGTGGCTAAGGACTTGCAGAGGTTGCTTGACCCGAGCTGGTAAACGGCGTTTGTGACGACGGCGGTGTTTCAAATTTAGCAGCCGATATACCCGTAAGACCCTCTTTCGATTCCAAGCAAAACCTTCATTACGAAGCTTTCCATAGTAATCATCAAAGCCCCTTGTCGGGTAGATTTCGGCATATGCCCGTAATTTTTCAATTACCAGCTTATCATCTTTTCTGCTTCGATAATACCACTTGGAACGATGTATCCCAATTACCCGGCAAGCCCTGCCAACGGACACTTTTTCTTCAACAGCCCACTCCACGAGTTCCCTTTGCCGACAAGGCTCTACAGCTTTTTTTCGATAATGTCCTTGGCGAGTTTATAGTCCAGGCTCAGCTCGGCAAACATCTGCTTCAATCGTCGATTTTCATCCTGGAGAGCCTTTAACTCCTTCAATTGAGCAGCTTCCATTCCGCTATACTTTTTACGCCAGTTAAACAGCGTCGCTTTTGAAATGCCGTATTCACGGCAAACATCCATTGCTTCACGGCCACCCTCATACTGCTTGAGAATAGCCACGATTTGGGTCTCGGAGTAGTTTTTCTTTTTCATGCGACAGTTGAAATTAGCTCTTTTCGAGTCTAATCCTACACTGTCCTAAATGCGGGGAAGCTTACATAACGTGTGTCATGGGCACAGAAACTACATTCCTAAATTGTCGAGTAAATTACGTTTTAACGACCGTATAATCGAACATCTCGAAAAAGCGACCAATGTATCCATAGCGTATAAATATGTAGAAAGAGGCAGGTACATTTGGTACTCATCCCTTTCAATATATTTATTTTGCTGACCTGCGTAGACGGCAGACTCCGTTTCGGCTGCCTTTGGTTGAAGAATACCTCGTCAATATTCGGATCTGAAAGCAAATAATTTCTAATTAACTTGCATGTCACAGCGGCCGGATGCGGGCGGGCGAATGTCTAATCTTGGTGGATTATCACAACCCGACCAATCTGGCCCACGCAGCTAAAATGAAGGACAATTGACTCTACCTTGAGACGAATCCCTTCCATTTGAGGCCACCGCTCAATTCTAGCAACCAATGTTTCATAGAAATCAGGTGGAATCAACCACGCTATCTCTTATATCCTCTTTCCGTCTCGAACTACGGAAGAATTTCAAGTCCAAACATTGATGAGCCGCTAGAATCGTGCAACCTGGGCGGCTCAAAAAGTATCAATAAATCTTGGTCAATCCTTGCTCTTGTCCTGACGCTTAGCAACCAAATCTCGGTCTCGCATCTTAACGTTCAATTTTTCCGTCAGAGAGATCATGTCAACACTAATTTTCTTGTCAACTATTTTGGCGTAGTGCTGGGTCGTCTTAATGTTCTTATGCCCCAGCATTTTCGAGACGCTTTCAATAGCAACATCGTTAGCTAACGTGACCGTAGTGGCAAAGGTATGCCGTGCGAGGTGAAAGGTAATTTCCTTATTTATTCCACAAACATCACCAATCTCCTTTAGATAGGCATTCATTTTTTGGTTGCTCAGGACTGGGAGAACGCGATCGTCTTGACACTTGACGTGTCCCCAATATTTATTAAGAATCACTTCTGGCACAGGTAAAAGCGGAATTCGGGACGGAATGTCTGTTTTTTGACGCTTGATGGTTATCCATCTTCTCCCATCAAACCCACTGGAAATATGTGCATTCGATAGATTCTTGACGTCGGCATAAGATAACCCCGTATAACAGCAGAAAAGAAAAATGTCCCGAACTATTGTAAGTCTCTCATTGCGAAAGTCCCGCTCCTCAATCACGGTCAGTTCGTCTTCATCTAATGGGAAACGATCCGCGTCACGCCTGGCTAAGCTGAATTCAATGAACGGGTCTCTGAGTATCCATCCCTTTTTGACGCAGATTAGAACTATCTTCTTGAAATACACCAAATATTTCATTGTCACATTATGTGATATATTGCGTTTCGCTTTTAGGTAAAACGCATAATTCGAAATGAAATCATAATCAAGTTCGTCAAGCCTGATATCTGATGCATTGTATTTGTAGCGAAGAAATTCTTCCAAATTTTTGAGCGCCGTTACATATCTGTTGTAGGTAGTTTTTACAAAGTCCTTTCCGACGAGCTCCCGCATTTGCTCGTTGTGTTCCCTGAAAATTTCACAAATGGTATTGGGCCGCTCCTGAATTCCCAAAAGTCTGTCCTTTATTCTTGCAGCGGTCACCTGCTTACCCAAGTTCGAGATTGATTCTTGAGCCTGATAAA
>NZ_JBYCZM010000032.1:0-5062 GCF_057586235.1 Dyadobacter sp. SRI_021 | reverse complement strand
TATCTACACTCCGAATTAAAATTTCTATCGTGAGACAACTAATCTATTTAATCGTGGTCGTTGGCTTCTACAGTGGTCCGGTATTAGCTCAAGTCTCAGACGGTGCAAAGAATGCCGCTAAAATTGAGCTTTTTGCGTTACCGGGATATGAGGAGTTGCCCCGCCCAAAGAACTATCAGCCTGATACAGCGAATATTCGACCTGAGAATTTTTCATTCAGGATCTGGGACAAAAAAGATCTAGAGGATCGATTGAGCATGGGGGTTAATTTGCCACCTGTGAGTTGCAAGCCTTCATGGGGCTTGTTTATTTTCCGCGTTAATGGTTTGGGGCAGGTTGATAGCACACGATACGACGGTAATCTCGCGTCCATCACCTCGAGCAAAATTTTGGCGAACATATGTACTACAGAAGGCAATTGGATAATAAAACCAGGGACTAAACCCAATCAAGTGGCTTGGTTCGCCTATCCCTTTTTTGACATCAGAGGGATGTATTCAAAACAATTGGAATGCTCCTCAAGCGATAAAGAGCTTTCTAAAGCCATTTCCTTCTTAAGCCACATGTTTGGGGTCGTTTATTACAAAGTTCGCCATGACGGCCAGAAGGCTACACTAATCCAGCCAACTACAATTGATATTCCCAGAATTTACTGATACGTTCCTATGACCATAAGCGAAGCCTCTGCTTTCCTTGCACAAAAAACCAAGAACTTCGCCCAATAGACCGCAACCTCTTGTTCTGTGTAATGTTGTTTAACATAACATGCCTTATCCGACCCGCACCAGCGTTTTCTTGGTTCTGTCCTGATTAATTATTTCGAAAGAAAATGCAGCAGGCTGCATTTTTCCTCGCTACAAGGTTAAGAGGAGAACAGCCTTTTATAGCCATAACACAGTCTGCTGAGCACTAAACCACAATTATCACATCTGTCTTGGCACGTTATCATTTTTCATTAAACACTTCTCAGGTCAAACCGTCGTCATCTGTCGATCCCATCTTTGTATCCTAACTTTAAAAGTCTTTCTTTAATCTCCTTGTCAATTTTTGTCTTTGCAGTATAAAATGCAAAGGTGTCTAGTGAATTTGGCAAATGCTGTTTAATGAATTCATCAAATTTTATATCTGTCTTGTAAATCCTCAACTGTTTAAGTCCGCTTAATTTTTCCAACCCTGTCAACGACTTAAAAGTCTTGCAGTTGATCAATTTCAAGTCTGTCATGGTAGAGATTTCTGTATCGAATTGTAGTTCTTTAAATTGTATTTGGTCTTCAATTAAAAGAGCATTTAAATTTTTAAAGTTGGAAATATTCTTAAAGCTACTAAATGATCTGACTCGAATTATTTCGAGAGTCTCAATTTCATTTTCTTCGATTTCATCTAAATTCTCACGCCCACCTAAAACAAAACGTAGCGTTCTAAGCCTTTTTAGATTATTGACAAAACCTAGCTTAGCTTTTGAAATTGAATTTAAACCTAAATATTGCATCCCCGTTAATTTTCCAACAACGTCAATGTTTTTAGTGTGTCCGGAAATGATTAAATAATTTAAGTGTTTGTAGTCCTCTAAATATTGAAGATTAAGAGCCTTTGTCCTTGTATCACAGATAATTAATTTTTCTAGGCCCTTGAGATTGTTTGCTTGAAAAATCTCCGTCTCTTTAAGTTCAAATACACCTAGACCTAATCGTCTTAAATTTTGCAGTTCGGTTAACACTTCTAAATTGTCGGCCTTCGATAGACAGTCAAGCCAAAGAGCTTTTATGTTTGGCAGTTTTAAGAGTGTCTTACAATTAAAAGAACCCTGATAATGTCCATAAAAACGAATGCTGAAATTCTCGTCATAATTTAAACAAAGCTCATTTAATTCGCCAAGTATTTTGTCGGTATATAATTCGTCAGAGAATTGAACAATAACAAGTTTTCCATCTTTTAAATCGTTGTCGATTAAAAGTCTGTCAATATGCTCGGGATTATTTATTCTGTTCTGTGGTCTCATACAATAACGATTAATATAAATATTTGGAAATTTCGTAGTGCTCTAATTCCTCTATCATCGGGTATTATGCGGCCTAATATAGCAACTCGAAATCCACCTCCAGAAGCAAGGTTTGAATTATAATTTTTCTAATCGGAGCATTTTGCCTGCCTAAGCTCATTCCTCCATTCTTTCCCGTATCCAGTCCTTCCCTGTGCAACTGCTGCTTGTACCCGGCTAGCTCCACTGCACTTTTAGCAATATCCTTTTTCAGCTATTTCCAGGCGTGCTCTGTACAGGCAGCGCCGCTGTCGTGAGCAACGCTCCGACAGATCGATCAGCCCGATTTCGTCTTGCCCAGGCTTTTCAGGTAAGCTGACATTTGCGAAGCACACCCTTTGAAACTAACTAAGATCCCGCTCATCGCTCTGTCAGTCCCCCATGTAATCACTTTGGTCGGTTTTTTAGATTAGCCCCTTGAAGCGTGACCCTCTCCCAAACTGTGAGTTATTGGATTATTGACGAATATTAATAAAATTTCCCCGGTCGATAATCCTCCTAAGTAATGGCAACCAAATGAGCAATCAAGTACTTGTAATCTAAGGACACTCAAACGCCGCGAATTATTCTTTACCACACAATTATAAAGTATAAATACGTCTTGAATGATAATTACCATATGAACCCTATTCAGCCAAAGCCCTATCCATTACAGGACATTGAAAAATTCTTAGACGAGAGATCAATTCTCAACTGGCTACCCAAAATTGAGAATGGGTATTTCGACCAATATATGATGTTCGAAGACTATGTTGGCGAGCAGATACGATTTGCACTTTATCCACTTGTGGAGCAGTCCTTCGCCTCCTTCTGGAATGAAGTAGTAGAACGCTACTGGGATACAGACACGAATGCGAAACGAGCCTGGTTTTACGGGCATCGGATGCTTGTGATTATGGAGCGCATCAACGTGTCCAGTTTGTTATATCCCTATTTTGAGCTTATCAAAGCAATTTTTTTAAATTTCGAACTGCGCGCAAAACATCATCTTGCCTGCGATTTAGAACTTTCCAAAAGGATAGGCACCAATAGTAGTTTTAGGCTTCACGCCGACGACAGGAAGTTCAAGTATGAAATCGCACCCATCAATGATCTTGCGCCGCTAATACGCATTGAAAAGCCTCGTGCAGTCATACAGCAATCTCATTTACCACCCAAATATGACATAGCTATCGAACCGGTGCTTGATCGCCATCTCGCATTTCTCAATCCAACAAAATCAACGCTAACGCCCTTTGAGTTCCAAGAGCTACGTCTCATCCTTCACGAGGTACTAAAATCCGGTATACAAACCACTACCGATAAGAGGTTCAAACACGCGATTACGAAAGATATCAAAAAGAAAAACATTAAGATCGAGTTTGCGCAACTGCTCTCGACACTTCTGCCTGGGTCAAGGGCTAAGTGGTTTACCGACAGTATCGCTCTACTATTCGGATTTGACAAACGCACTCTTTATAGCCATTGGCATATGGTAGAAAAGCGTGATCAAGACAAACGAAAAGTGTGATCACACATCAACCTATAGCCCAAAAACGGCAATCACACATCTTACAAATGTGATCACATTTCGCGTGGTTTAGCTTCGTTGCACTTTTGCTTCATAACCAAACAAAGAAGCAATGAACCACGAAGTAAACACGCTGAAAGGCATTGAGCAGCGCATCAGCAGTCTTGAAAAACTGCTCGTTGATTTCCTGAACACAAGCTCCTCAACTCAGGAGCACGAATTCCTCACCCTGGCTCAGGCAGCAAATCTACTCTGCAAGTCCATCCATACTCTATACGGAATGGTATCTCGACGAGAAATTCCCCACATCAAGCGGGGGAATAGGCTCTACTTCAGCAAGACAGAGCTGTATAGCTGGATGCAAGAAGGCAAGCGAGCTACTATTTTGAGCAACTAGACATTCTCCATTAACAAAATATCAACCTGCAAATCGCGGCGAGATTTGGTAGTCAGTGGAGAACACTCCGATTCTGCTTACTCGACTCGAAATGCTTCTAAAATTCCAATAATTATGGGTAAATTTTCAAAAGTCGCCCAAAGTGGCGCTTCCTCACATTTAGGCTCTTTCGATCTCTCGCTTCCAGACTTTCATGAGGCACAACCACTCGACGAGAAACCCTTCGAAAGCGCCTTAGCTCCTATCACGTCAAGTGATGAACACTTTAAAACAGTCATAATTCCTGAAAACTTAGACTTGGAAAAGCTTCTAAAAGAGCATAAACCCCAAGGGTTCAGACCTCATATAGACTGGTTGCATTACCTTGTCGGGCTAATGGCGGAGATCCCCTCGCTTGATCACAGAATACTAAAAGGTGACCCCTTAGCCTTCCTAAACCTAAATTCTCAGATCCTAAAGGGTAAAATGCACAACTATCAGAAATATCTTGAATATCTGTGTACGGCTGGCGTATTGGAAAGCGATAATCAATACATCGTGGGCGGAAAATCAAAGGGATATCGGCTCACCGCTCATTATCGAACACCGGGAAAACTTCAACCAGTATACGACATGTCGCTTTTTCGTAACAGGTATCAGATTGAAGAACTACGGGATGATGGCGATATCCCTACAACGCTCATTAAGAGCTTCGAAGGGTTGGATATTGATATCCCGGGCGCGATGGGCCATTTGATAGAGACAAGGCAAAATGAGCTAGTGACTGCTAACATACGAAACCAGCACAGGATCATAGCTTCACACAACGCGCATATGTCGATGATTCAACAAATTGCTGAAAATCGCTTTTTCCTTAAAAGGGATAGCTACTCTGGCAGGCTACACACCAATTTAACGAACCTTAAGAGTGACTATAGGCATTTCCTCAAGCATCGACAGGGATCGCTTGTTGCAATAGATCTCGCAAATGCGATGGCACTTTTCACGTTAAGCCTTCTAAAAGCGGAATTTTATGAAGATGCTATTTCGGAGCGTATAACCGTTCGAGAAATCAACCAACAAGATAAATTTGATATTAAGATTCTTAATCTTAATTCTAATTTATATATATACTCTA
>NZ_JBYCZM010000031.1:0-5799 GCF_057586235.1 Dyadobacter sp. SRI_021 | reverse complement strand
CCAGGGAAAACTTAAACCAACGCTTGCCAAAGGGACAACAGACAAAGAAATTGACAACGATGCAATCAGTCTTGAAAATCAGGCTGTAATCGCTTTTCAAACCGGGGCATCGGGTATTAACATTCATGACCTGGATTTCGGATTTCTGCCTGAAAACATAAAAGCCAGTGATAAGGCGACATCTGAGGATGGGCAGCTGGTAGCATATCCCAACCCGGTTATAAGCCATTTGAAAGTCGAAGCGAATGCACTTGCCAAGGTTGCCACATTACGACTTACCGACATGTCAGGCAGAATACTGCAAACGCATCGGATTAAGGCGAAGGAAGGCATCTATAAAGTCAATTTGAATGTGAGCAGTATCGGAGCCGGGAATTACATAGTAAGCCTTGATGAGAACGGGGCAATCCGAAGTGCATTGGTGCTGAAGCAAAGGGATTAGAATGAACCAAAGCGCTCATATAGAATAGTACATGTTAACCATTTGTCATTTTTAATGCCTTTTTCTCTAAGTAAGGATGGTAAGTTTTTATTACAGTTGTTTTTCCGTTGATAATAAGACTATGTCAGTCTTAGCAAAAGTTTTCAAAATTTGCTTTTTGTTATTTTTTTCCGTTCAGCTTTTTGCCCAGATCCCACGGGCTCCCCAGTCCATACAAAGCCCTACAATGGCTAATTTGGGATCATATGGGAATATTCCGGTATCACTTTACACAGGGAAGCCTGAGATTAGCGTCAACCTGCACACGTTGTCGGATCAGGGGATTGAAATACCTATTGCGCTTGATTATGACGCGACTGGTATCCGACCGGACGCACATACAGGGTGGGTTGGTTTGAACTGGAATCTATCCACTAACTATGCAGTAACCAGAACTATGAGGGATGGCCCTGACGATTATAGCCGGAAAGATTCACGAGGAAAGCTGGGCTATTACTTTACAGCACATTTGGTTAACGATGAAGATTACCCGTGGGATGAGGAGAGCGGAATGAAGTCAATCGTTGATAACAGCGCATTAGGGTACGACATGGAGCCTGATGAATATTATTTTAATGCACCCGGATTTTCAGGGAAATTCTATTGGGGACACGACGGGCAATTTAAAGTGCAATGCGACAGGCCTGTGAAAGTCGAATGGATATCGACCAACTTCGATTCGTATCCCCCATTTTGGCCCCCAACAGGAAGTCAGGTTGATAAGCCAAGCATTTGGTTGAACCAGACAAAATATCGGGAACATGCAAAGGGATTCTATATTACTGATGAATTTGGGACCAGATACGAATTTGGGGGAGACAATTCATATTGTGAATATGGCATTGACTTTTTTGCGCAGGCAACTGAGACGTGGGATGTTAATTCCTGGCATCTGAAACAAATCAAAAAGGCCAGTGGCCAGGTAATTGATTTCAAATATGAGAGAGGGGCCATGGTAGCCCAGATGTATTTTTCGATATATCATCAAGTCGTTAAGGGGTCTTCAGGGACAGGGACAAACTGTGCCTCCAATCCTGAGTTCAATAAAAACTATAGAGGATATAATGGGAAACTTGTTTCTCCACTATACCTTAAGGAAATTGTGAGCACTAATTATAAGACCGTGTTTACCTCAGTGCAGAGCACCGAGTTGAGGTATAGGAATGAGATTTTCGAAAACATCAACTATTTCAGGTACACCGCCCCAGGTGCTACAGGCCGTGCGCTGGATGTAGTTCCCTATCTCATTCCTTGTTTTCTAGAAAGGACGCGCCCAGATGCTGGTTGTTTCGATACTGAGCCGTCCGTGGCTGATTTGGTAGCCACCCTTCAGTGGCGAAAATTGGATAGGATTCAAATTCAAAAGCTCGATGGAACGACGGTAAAGGACTTTCACCTGAAATATAATGATAATGCATCGGAACGGTTAATCCTAAAAGAAGTACAGGAAAAGTCGGGCGATGCTTCCCTTCCTGCTTATGTATTCGACTATTTCAAGTTTTCAGGTATCACGCTTCCTGACTATGCAACAAATCACACGGATCATTGGGGTTTTTTCAATGGGGGTAAAGTAATCGAGCCAGTAGATTTCGATTTACCATCACCCGAGTATGCGGCATTTCGGGAACCCCGAACCGATGTAACTTATGGCAAGATCGGGATATTGAACAAGATTGTATATCCGACGGGCGGAGTTACTGAATTTGAGTACGAGCAAAATACCTACGCTCAGGAACTGCAGGAGACCAGATGGCAAAGTCCACTTGAGATTTACACTGCCAACAAAGTGGCAGGTGGCCTTCGTGTGAAACAGATCAAGAGCTCCGATCCAAGTGAATCGATCCCTCAAGTTGTAAAGAATTTTGCCTACGTATCGGCATTCGACCCCAAAAACCCTACCGCGACGCGACTTTCCAGTGGCGTTCTGGGTGGGAAATCCAAATATTTATGGACCGACTATAAGCCGTATGCAGAGGGACAGTCCACTGTACGGTTTGATGTCTTCTCGACGCAGTCTGTGCTACCTTTTACAGAAAACAGTAGCGGATACCATATAGGTTATTCAGAAGTGGTAGAAAGCGACTCAAAAGGCGGTTGGACTATACATAAATTTTCCAATTTCGACAACGGCTATATGGATAGCCCGCCTTCGGCGTACCTTCAGGAAAGTAGTACAGCCTATCAACCCTTTAATAGTAAAGCTTATCAGAGAGGAAGAGAGCTTAGTACTGAACACTATGCTTCTAACGGTAATATTGTTTTCAAGACCGTAAATCAATATTCGCCGATCGGGGATATTATCAATTATTCCGCCAGGGCGGTAAGAACGAAATATACATTAGTCTGCCCGGCTTCAGATCATCGCCTTTATGAAGCAACTGCCTATCTGATAGACGTTCGTAAATTCCTGCCCTTCGAAGCAACAACTTATAGTTATGATCAGAATGACCCTTCAAAATACTCCTGGCAGGTAATCGCAACGGACTATAACCTGAATGGGCAAGTCCAGCGCGTATCTGCGACGGACAGCAAAACGCTCGCTGACAAAGTACAATTAACTTCGCCATCGAAGTTAGTTTACAATCGGCAAATTTTCACGGACTATACTTATTCCGGCGACTACGCTACCGGAGTTTTTCCTGACATGAAGCTTAAAAATATCATTGGGCTTCCCGTCGAGATAACTAAACGCCTTGCGGTGGTGAATTCCGGTGCATTTGCTTACACCCCTGTTGAATGGGAAAAGGTGAGCTATAAGGCGGTAGGTGCCGCGTATTTTCCGGAAAAAGTGGAACGAAAGCTTGGGGCAGCGGCGACGGCAACCATTGATATTGAATTTCTTACCTACGACGACAGGGGGAATCTGTTGACTTTCAAAGAAAAAGGAGGGGCTACTACAAAGTTGGAATATTATGGATTGACAGATGCCGATAAGATCAATTTGCTTAAATCAAGGACGGAGGCTAACGGGACAACGGTTTCGGCAAAGACTACTTATGACTATAAACCACTCGTCGGTGTGGAATCAATAACAGATCCATCCGGCAAGGTTACATGGTACAATTACGATAATTTCAACCGCCTTGCAGAAATACGCGAAGATAACGCAAGTGGTAATTTGATTAAAAGTTTTCACTACAACTACGCGAATCAGGGTAACTTCCAAAATGCTATTGTCGATAACCCAGAGGTAATTTTACCATCCACTCCTGGCCTGATTCCGGCTCCTGGCAGTACGTGCGGGGTAGTGAATAAGGTCCGTTTCCGCTGGCGTGGTACCGACGATAACACGCGTCTGAAGAATGCTGAGATCCAGGGTTCCTTGGACGGGTCATCATGGACGAGACTTTTTATTATCCCCGACGACGGAATTAATGACTGGATGACCTACACGTTTAGCAATTCGGTTGAATATAAGCACATGCGGTTTGTGTCGAGTACTAATGGATATGGGGAACTTAGGGAGCTGGAGTTTTACAGTGGAGATGTTAAGCTGAGCGGGACGCCATTTGGCTCGTCTCCGAATTTGGCGTCTAACCCATGGCAAAATGCCTTCGATGGGGATGCGGGTTCTATGTGGCATGGTGCGAACAAAGGCACAACAAATTTTGTGGGTTTGAGCCTTGGATGCGCGACGACGTGCGTCAGGCCTGATGTTTATAAAACAGCTGGTACGACGGTTTGTTCTTCGTCCAGCCAGCCGCAGACAGTTACATTGCTGGCCTCGGGTTGTCCTGGTAATGTAAGCTGGTACCGCAACGGGACGTTGATACCATCTGTGACGGCTTCCACCTACACGACCAATGAACCAGGTACTTATACGGCCAAATGCGCTTCGGGCTCCTGCACCAGCGACGCTTCGTCCAGGCTGGTGGTCACGCAAACAACTGGTTGTGATCCCACCAACGGCAATCAGTGCAATGCGAACCTGGTGAAATTATTGTGGCGGAATTACGACCATAACCGGTTGGGGGGAGCCACCATCCAGGGATCAAGCAATGGGGTGGATTGGGTAGTGCTTTACCAATTCCCTACCACAGCCTCTGCACCTGTTGGCACCTGGCTTAGCCAAAGTTTCAGCAACCCTAACAAATACCCTCATATCCGTTACAATGCGCGGGCTACGGACGGCGTAGGTGACCTTAAGGAGCTCCGTTTTTACTATCGGGACGCGAATGGGAATGAATATGCTTTGACGGGTACCGGCTTTGGTTCTGAACCTAATTTGGCTGGTCAGGGCTGGGCAAATGCTTTGGACGGAAGTGAGACCACCCAATGGCATGCCGAATTTGATCTTACAAAAGGCGGCCACCCCGGCAACAACAACTTTGTGGGTATCAGTCTGCCATGCGCGACCACGCTGATCACACCGATTTTGTATAAAAGTACCAGTGGGGACGTCTGCGCAAATGGCTCTCCGATCACGTTGACGGCCTCCGGTTTCAGCGGGCAATTGGAGTGGTACCTTAACGATGTGTTGATCACAGGCACACAGCCGGGCCAAACGCAGTATATCGCAACGGTCGCGGGGACTTACAAGGTGCGGTCTAAATCAGGCAGCTCATATAGCAGCTTTTCGAATACGATCGTGTTGAACCAGAAAGCCGGTTGCGTCCCTCCCAACCAATGCGCGGCGAACCGGGTAAAATTGCTTTGGCGGAACTACGACCATAACAGGCTGATCGGGGCCACGATACAAGGTTCCAGCAATGGGGTGGATTGGGTAGTACTTTACCAATTTCCATCGGCAGCACCGGTTGGCACCTGGCTTACGACAGATTTCACTAACCCGCAAAACTATCCCCATATCCGTTACAACGCGCGGGCTACCGACGGGGTAGGGGACCTCAAAGAGATCCGTTTTTTCAATGTGGATGGAAGTGGGAATGAAACTGCCTTGACCGGTACCGGCTTTGGTTCAGAGCCAAATTTGGCTAACCAGGGCTGGGCAAATGCTTTGGATGGGAGTGAGACCACCCAATGGCATGCCGAATTTGATCTCACAAAAGGCGGTCATCCAGGTAACGCCAATTTTGTAGGTATCAGCCTGCCGTGCGCGACCACGCTGATCACCCCGATTTTGTATAAAAGTACCAGTGGGGACGTCTGCGCGAATGGCTCTCCGATCACCTTGACAGCCTCCGGTTTCAGCGGGCAATTGGAGTGGTACCTTAACGATGTATTGATCACAGGCACACAGCCGGGCCAAACGCAGTATATCGCAACGGTCGCGGGGACTTATAAGGTGCGTTCCAAATCAGGCAGCTCATACAGCAGCTTTTCGAATACGATCGTGCTGAACCCCAAAGCCGGTTGTG
>NZ_JBYCZM010000030.1:0-5948 GCF_057586235.1 Dyadobacter sp. SRI_021 | reverse complement strand
TCAGGGAAAACTTAAACCAACGCTTGCCAAGGCTACCGCTGATAAAGAAGTGGACAACGATGCTGTAACTGTTGAAAATCAGGCTGTAATCGCTTTTCAAACCGGGGCGTCGGGCATTAACATTCATGACCTGGATTTCGGATTTCTGCCTGAAAACATAAAAGCCAGTGATAGGGCGACATCTGAGGATGGGCAGCTGGTAGCATATCCCAACCCGGTTGTTAAAAACCTGGAAGTAACTATGCCGGCCCGGGCTCAGCTCGCGACATTGAGGGTTGCAGATAAATTGGGCAGGGAATTGAAGGTTTATCAAATCAAACCCAAAAAGGGCAATTATAAAACAACCTTGGATATGAATGATCTGGCTGTGGGGCATTACATCATTAGCGTCAATGAAAATGGCGTGAATAGAAGCGCTGTGGTAGTGAAACAAGCCGAATGATCAGACCGCATAAGGCCTGTCTGTCTTGTTGAAAGAATTTTTTAAGCCCTCGGATAGGGGTTGATATCTTGTCAATCATTTCGATTATGTATATAAATAAGTTTAAAAGCCCCAGCGGCTTTTCAATGGCTGCTATTTTGAATACAGCTAAACAGGCCGGCTACATTCGCCTGTCGACAGTCCGTCCACTTTTTAGAAGCAGGATGATAGGTCTTGTCCTGGCAATGCTCTGCTGCTGCGGTTATTCATTTGGGCAGAAGAAGGCAAGGGAGTACTCAATCATCTCCGATCAGCCGATTATCATATCGGTTATAGACCTGGATAAAAGCGAGGCTTACTATGAGAAGGTTTTTGGTGCCGAAGTGAGGAGTATCCCTGAAGATCTCAGGCAGGTACGGCGGTTCTTGAAATTGGAGAATGGGGTATACATCATTCTTAAGGCTGGAAGGGTGCAATTAATAGATCCGGATGCTTTGGACAGACCACATATAAGGGTAACAGTTCCAGCGAATTTATTGGAGAAATATCAGGCCTATCTGGCTGGTGAAAAAATTAAAACGAAGGAAAAATCGAATAATGGTGCGGGCAAACCCAAACGAAAATTCATCAATGATTTGGATGGCTATGTTATTGAATTGTTACCCCGGTAAAAAATACTACTTCATGAACACTTTTAGATCTGCCCTCTTATTTTTCCTGACATTATGGGTGGGAGCATTTGGACAAACATCGGATAGCTATGTACCAAAAATTGTCCCTCCATCTCCACAAGCGGCCAGTTTAACCAGGTATGTCGATATACCTGTAAGTTACTATACGGGTACTGCCAATATATCCATTCCGATCTACACTGTGCAGGATGGAAAAATAACCCTTCCCATATCGATTAGCTACCATCCATCGGGCATTAAAGTAGCTGACGAGGCCAGTCAAGTCGGATTGGGCTGGGCATTGAATGCCGGGGGAGTTATTTCCAGGACGATAATGGGGGAGGATGACTTCACCCCCAGCCGGTATTTCAGCCCTGCGGATAATTTACCAGCGAACAGTTTCCCCAGGGCAAACATGCAACTGGGGCAGGCAATTCCTAATAATCAAAGCGCATTCAATTTTGATTTTTATTCGCAGCAATCCGGTCCAGGCCCGCTTGCTCTGAAGGTAGAAGACGGCACTAATAATGAATACGAGCCGGATATTTATAATTTCAATTTTGCGGGATATTCCGGGAAGTTTATCATAACCCGTACCAAAGAAATCATCATGAACGAAAAGAGTGACATTCGTATCAAGATGCTGGAAGCGAACAACGGAGCTGACATTTCCTGGGAAATAAAGACGCCTGATGGAGCTATCTATTTGTTTAACGAAAAAGAAACATTCAGATATGCCAGCGGGGGAAGCTCTGTTTCATCGTGGTATCTCAGCCAGATAACTTCCCCGGAGGGTGCCACGATTAGCCTTAGCTACAACGTCCTGGCAAACGCCT
Organism: Dyadobacter sp. SRI_021; assembly: GCF_057586235.1. Lineage (NCBI taxonomy): Bacteria > Pseudomonadati > Bacteroidota > Cytophagia > Cytophagales > Spirosomataceae > Dyadobacter > Dyadobacter sp. SRI_021. The sequence goes on along the minus strand of NZ_JBYCZM010000030.1, from coordinate 4,020 downwards.
TTAACTATCCCCAGGGAGCTATCACCGAAACCAAGGGGGAATTTATACTTGACCCGACTTGCAGTACCGGTGAACCTCAAGGCCCCATTGCATCACGCACGATTGGCCGGATTCCACCCAAATATATTTCGACTGTATATCTGAATGAGATTACTTTTCAGAATGGTTCGGTCAAATTCGTTTTCGAAAACAGGGATGACCTTTCTTATGATAAAAAGCTTAAAACGATTGAAATCTATAATAAGCCCGGTGGTGTCAAAACCCTTTTTAAAGCATTTGATTTTAACTATGCTTATTTTGACGGGACTGCGGATGTTGACTATCAGGCTACCAGTGATGGAAGTGGATCGGTATCAAAAAGGTTGAAATTGTTATCATTAACCGAGAAATCTGCGAGTGGGACTAGCTTAAGACCGCATCTATTCGACTACTTTGAAGGCGACAACTACACTAATCTGCCGGCGAAGACTTCATTCGCACAGGACCATTGGGGATACTATAATGGAAAACAGGGGAATCTAAGCCTAATCCCCACATTCGACGTTTTCAATACTTCGGATGAAGTCAGATTCCATTTCGGGCAAATGACGGGAACAGAAAGAGACACCGACCCGAATTATATAAAAGCATTCAGCCTAAAGAAGATTACTTATCCCACCGGTGGATATACTGAGTTTAACTATGAGGCCCATGAATATGATGTCAATAATTCCAATAAAAACGACTTCTCCTATTCTGGTAATATTGGCACGTTGACTGAGAGAAATGAGCGTCGTATGTACCTTATAAGAGACAAAGGGACGGTTCAGGATTTCGAAGTTGATTTCTCAAAGGCAGCAACAGGGGCTGGTGGCCTGACAACCAACTTGAAATTAGACGCTTTCGTTAGGTTAAGTGGCGCGACGCCGTGCAACGAAATATCGGGCCAGACTGGCAGGGTGTATTTTGAGTTGATACATAAAGAGACCGGACTGTCGGTGGGAACATATGATATGTTTGCGATGCAGGAATGTACCGACAATTTTAATGGCACTCCTTCGCCCTGCATCATTAAAGGGTGTCAGAATGGAATGACCGGGGGAGTTCAACACATCAATACGATTTATAACATTATGCCGGGTAAATACATCTGGCGTGCAAAGGTCAGTGATGATGTTGCGGTTTCTGATTTTGCCATCCATTTCGTATGGTATGAGCCTTTGGAAGCGACGGAAGGGGCAATGAAAACCGGCGGTGGCTTACGTATAAAAACCATCACCTCTAATGATGGCGTGCAAAGTAATGTCAAGACATTTAATTATAGACGAACCGAGACAGCCGCTAATGGGCAAAGTATCGAAAAGTCGACAGGGAGGCTGATGACAAAACCGCAATATAGCTACGCGGAAGAAAGAAGTTGTACCAACGATGGCCCTGGGGGCGCGGATGGCCTAATTTATAGAATCGTATTTCGCACATCTAATAGCATCGTTCCGCTATCCGCGTCGGCCAGTGGTTCTGTTGTCGGATACGATCAGGTGACTGTGAGTTATGGCGCTAATGCAGAAAATGGGCAATCGATTTTTTACTATGACAATCAGTCCGATATCGTCAATAATTTTTCCTATTACAGGCCTCCACTCATTTCCAGTAGGCCATTTAAATCAAATGGTAACCTGTTGAAACAGGAAGATTATGCAAAGTCGGGTACTGCTTTTGTCAAGGTCAAAGAAACAGAATATGACTACGAGTTAAGTACGCCCACTTACCAGTATGCTGCGGAGATAAGAAACATTCCTTATTTCGTAAGCGGAGCTTATTTTAGTAAGAAATTGCACGGATTTTTCTATCCGGCCATGATCAAGAATTGGAATTACTTAAAGAGTGAAAGAACGAAGGTATATGATCTTGCAAATCCTAATACGCCAGTAGAAACTTTTAAAGAATACTACTATGACAATCCCAATTACACCCAGCTTAGCCAAACCAAAGCTTCGGACAGTAGGGGACGTAATATTATAACGGCCTACAAGTACCCGTTCGATTACAACACGGGAGTTTATCCAGGGATGGTATCCAAAAACATGGTCAGCCCGGTCATTGAGGAAACGACAAGTATCGAAAATGGCGCAGCATTGACCTGGATCAACACTGAGTATTTCACCCCGAGCGGCACCAGCTTGTATGTGCCTAAGAAAGTGGATAAAAAAATAGGACAGGGTTCCATTGTTACGCTTGCGGAGTTCATGACTTATGACGATCGCGGAAATCTTTTAACCTATAAAGAAAAAGGGGGAGCCACCACCAAACTTGAATATTACGGCACAACCGATGCAGGCAAGACTGACCTTCTCAAGTCAAAAACCGAAGCTGACGGTACATCGGCTGCCGCGACGACAACCTATAACTATAAGTCACTCGTTGGTGTAGAATCGATCACGGAGCCTTCGGGAAAGGTTACCTGGTACAACTACGACAATTTCGGCCGCCTCTCCGACATCCGGGAAGGTAGTAGCGCGGGCAATTTGATCAAGAGCTTCCACTATAACTATGCGAATCAGGGCGGCTTTGTAAATGGCATCGTAGATAACCCTGACGTATCCGCCCCATCCGCTCCTGGTCTTACTTCCGGCAGTAGTAGCGGCAATCAATGCGCGGCGAACCGGGTAAAATTGCTGTGGCGGAATTATAACCACGACCGGTTGGTAGGGGCCACGATACAAGGTTCCAGCAATGGGGTGGATTGGGTAGTACTTTACCAATTTCCATCGGCAGCACCGGTTGGCACCTGGCTTACGGCAGATTTCACTAACCCGCAAAACTACCCCCATATCCGTTACAACGCGCGGGCTACCGACGGGGTGGGTGACCTCAAAGAGATCCGTTTTTTCAATGTGGATGGAAGTGGGAATGAATATGCCTTAACGGGTACGGGCTTTGGTTCAGAGCCGAACCTGGCTGGTCAGGGCTGGGCAAATGCGTTGGATGGCAATGAAACCACCCAATGGCATGCCGAATATGTAGCTCCGCTGGGTCACGCCGGTAACAGCAACTTTGTGGGAATTAGTCTGCCATGCGCGACCACGCTGATCACCCCGATTTTGTATAAAAGTACCAGTGGGGACGTCTGCGCGAATGGCTCTCCGATCACGTTGACGGCCTCCGGTTTCAGCGGGCAATTGGAATGGTACCTTAACGATGTATTGATCACAGGTACACAGCCGGGCCAAACGCAGTATATAGCGACGGTCGCGGGGACTTACAAGGTGCGTTCCAAATCAGGCAGCTCATATAGCAGCTTTTCGAATACGATCGTGCTGAACCAGAAAGCCGGTTGCGTCCCTCCCAACCAGTGCGCGGCGAACCGGGTAAAATTGCTGTGGCGGAATTATAACCACGACAGATTGGTTGGGGCCACGATACAAGGTTCCAGCAATGGGGTGGATTGGATAGTACTTTACCAATTCCCATCGGCAGCACCGGTTGGCACTTGGCTTACGACAGATTTCAATAACCCGCAAAACTATCCCCATATCCGTTACAACGCGCGGGCTACCGACGGGGTGGGTGACCTCAAAGAGATCCGTTTTTTCAATGTGGATGGGAGCGGGAATGAAACTGCATTGACCGGCACCGGCTTTGGTTCAGAGCCGAACCTTGCTGGCCAGGGCTGGGCAAATGCGTTGGATGGCAATGAAACGACCCAATGGCATGCTGAATATGTAGCTCCACTGGGTCACGCCGGCAACAGCAATTTTGTAGGAATAACCTTGCCATGCGCGACCACGCTGATCACCCCGATTTTGTATAAAAGTACCAGTGGGGACGTCTGCGCAAATGGCTCTCCGATCACCTTGACAGCCTCCGGTTTCAGCGGGCAATTGGAGTGGTACCTTAACGATGTGTTGATCACAGGCACACAGCCGGGCCAAACGCAGTATATCGCAACGGTCGCGGGGACTTATAAGGTGCGTTCCAAATCAGGCAGTTCATACAGCAGCTTTTCGAATACGATCGTGCTGAACCCCAAAGCCGGTTGTA
>NZ_JBYCZM010000029.1:0-8015 GCF_057586235.1 Dyadobacter sp. SRI_021 | reverse complement strand
AAACCTTTGCTTGGATTGAATCAAGATAGGCATTTAATTGTCTTACATCCTCTTTGTTTCCTTGCTTTCGGCCCGCGGCTGCATTCCAACGTTCAGGCTCACATTGGCGTTTAATTGCCATTTCAAACCGGTCGCCATCAACCGTTATGCGCATGTAGATCGGCAGTTCGCCTGCCTGATAGTTGGCTCTTCTTTTCAGATAGAACAATAATGTGAATGATTTAACTAACATAACAAACCTTTTTTAGTGATTAAAATAGGTCTATCGCTTCGAAAAAATCAAGATGTTCATCTCTTGAACAGGCTGAAAATAAACCACTTACGAGCTTTCTGGTGAGCACTTCTAAAATTTACCCAAAAATGGCAATTTGCTCTCGATTTGCTCACCAGAGTTTTGAGAATATTTGCACGTTTTGGCCATATACGTACAAAAACAAAACCCCGCAAATGGCTGATTTGCAGGGCTTTGATGATTTTTGATGTTCAATCTAGTGCACCCTACGGCACAAAACTCGAACCATTTGCTGGATGATTTGAGGAAATTGGCGGCGCTATTTAACAACCAATAAGTCCCCAAGGATATCGGACGATTAGATAGTAAATCTTAACGTCTCGAATCAAAATGCCCAACCTCCGTTAATTTGGTATTGGGGATTCTGATTAAGGTAACTACCAGCCGGGATTCTGGATCAGATTTTTATTTCTGTCAATCTCTGATTGTGGCAATGGAAAAAAGTAATAAGCTTTTTTGAAAACACGGGTTTCAAAAACTTTTCTTTGATAAAATTCCGGATCATTTACACTTTTTCCTCCATCCACATTCATACCATAAAACGGACCAGCGTCTGTTTGCTCGGCAATTTTCCAGCGACGCGTATCAAAGTACCGTTGATTTTCGAAGGCAAGTTCAACCTGGCGCTCATTTCGGATCTCTTCTCTCATTTGAGCCTGCGTTAGTCCGGTGGGCAGCTTGGGAATGCCGGCCCTTTCCCTGATCAGATTTACATATTTCGCAATGTCAGGGTTTGTGGGCTCGATTTCATTCAATGCTTCCGCATAATTGAGATAAAACTCTCCCAACCTGAACATTACCAACGGGCGGCGAGAATAGCGGTTGATACGCGGATTGGAATTCGGATCCACATTCTTGCGAACCAGATAGCCCGTAGCCGAATGATCATAGGAACCAGCCTTGCCCGTATTACCGGTATTGAACATTTCCACTACTTTGATACCATCAGATGTATTCATCCATTGACTACCATTGTAAACCACCGATACATAGAATCTTGGCTCCCGCTTTGTCCACATGTTATAGGTACCTGCTTTGGTGTATTTATCATCTGCGGTTGAAAAGCCGTCTTCTATATATCCGGATCCCGCTTCTTTTATATTTTTACCGTTAGCCATGTGGTAGGCATCTACCATATTTTGCGTCACCCCTATGCCACTCCATCCTCCTCCAAAACGCGGAGCCGCATGTCGCTCCCAATCCTGCAGGCCGTTGTCAACTCTGGCAAATATGATCTCACTGTTCCATGGTGTAAGTAAGACATTTTGACAAGACAAATACGGATCAAAAATACCGGACTCATTATTTTGCTTGAAGAGCGTAAAACGATTCAGGTCTATAATTGCCCGTGAAGCGTCAGCAGCCAGCTTCCATTTGTTTGCATCATATTGCTGACTTATCAACTGTTTGCCATCAATATTCTTCATCCCGGCCAGTTCAGTGTTACCATTATACAACGGGCTGGCAGCGTACAAAAGCAACCTCGCCTTCACTGCGCTGGTAAAAGTTTTTGTTATTCTGCCATATTCGCGATCCTGTCCATACCATTCAGGCAGATCATTTGCTGCTTTATCCAACTCCGAAACAATAAAGGTTACACACTCATCGAATGAACTCCTTGCAATCTGTAAGTCGTCCAAAGGCTGATCGGGAGGAATAACTTCGTCACTATTCAGAATTACTATCGGACCGTATTGCCGTAGTAAACAAAAATAGTAGTATGCCCTTAATGCTCTGGCTTCCGCCGTATATTGTGTAATCAGCTGCTTACCCTCCGGCAAGCGGAGAATTTCTGCATTTTCTCCCACCCGCTGCATGAAATAGGTTGCAGTGCGTATTCCCTGATAGTAATGAGTCCAGAAATTATAGAAATTAGAGGTAGCATCCCAACTGCCGATATTCGCAAAATATGTGTTATAACCACTTCTGGCCCAAGTCATATCAGCTTCGTCTGACATACCTGTCCATGGATTATCTCCCCACTGATTTGCTTCATCCCTTACATAGGAGTATGCTCCGTACAGATAACGCTCAGTTTCGGTGCGACGCTGAAAAACCTGGTCAATTGATAGTCTATCGTCGGGGACCTGGTTAAGGAAATCTTCGCTACAGGAAGAAAACCATGTTATAAGCAAAAGACTGTATATGAATTTTTTCATCTTATATCTCCTTTAATGTCAGAAATTGAAATCGATACCCACATTATAGCTTACAAGGTTAGGGTATCCAGCCCCTCTTCCATCACCTAATTCTACATCCCACAATTTGAATTTACTGAACGTCATCACATTATACCCAAGCAAGTAAATTCGCGAGTTCTTCACGCCTATTGCTTTAAACCATTTTGACGGAAATTTGTAAGCCAATTCCAGGTTTTTCAGTCTCAAATAACGACCGTTTTGTACCCAGCGAGAGCTTGTTCTATAATTCATATTCTCATCACCAAAAGTTAGTCTGGGATAAAAAGCATCAGGGTTTGGATTTTCCGGTGTCCACCTATCAGTAATTTCAGATAGAAGATTACCGCGATTACCACCCTGCTGAAAAGGAACAAACCCTTCTCCACTTAATAGAATATCTACATTACCGATGCCTTGGAAGAAGCCGGCAAGAGAAAAATTCCTATAACCTAATGTTAGTCCAAATCCGTAAACAATTTCGGGAATTGAACCAAATCCGATCGGCATCTCATCGAATGCATCTATCTTCCCATCGCCGTTGATGTCCCGGAATTTGACATCGCCGGGCAGTACTTTCCCTACCTGGGTCGCATGCGCTTTAATCTCTTCTTCCGTCTCAAACAGTCCATCCGCGATAAGACCGAACCGCTGACCTATCTTCTGGCCTTTCCGTTCCAGCCATGGATACTTCCATGGCGGCAGGTCGTCCTGAATCACCTTGTTTTTTGCGTAGGTAAATGTGCCTCTCAATCCAAAATCCACTTTACCGATTCGTTTGTTGTATTCGACAGTTCCGTCGAACCCTTTATTTTCTGTAACTCCTAAATTACCATAGGGATTATTTCTCAAACCTAACGTGGCCGGCAATGAAGACCTTCGAAGAAATATGCCATCTCTCCGCTCTTTGAAGTAATCAAGTTGCAGATACAAAGCATTATTCAACATGCGTAAGTCTAAGCCAAAATTTGTTTTCGTTGAAACCTCCCAGCTGACACTGGCTGCGTACTCTGCGATATCCAAACCGTCTAATTTGTCATCATAGGCCTTACCAAATGTGTACGATCCGTTATTATTCACCGTAGAAATAAAGCCAAATCGCCTGCTGTTGTTGGGATCGATATTGCTGTTTCCCGACTGGCCGTGGGAGAATCTGAACTTGAAGAGTTGAAATGCATCGGCAAGCGGTTTAAAAAACTTCTCCTCAGAAGCTACCCATCCCAACCCTATTGAAGGAAAGAAACCATACCTTCTGGAAGGTTCAAAATTCTCCGATCCATTGTAACCGAAATTGAATTCCATCAGATACCGGTCTGCGAAGGAATAAGTACCGCGACCCGCTATACCCCTGTTACGGAAAGGAAGAGACAGAATAAAATCGTCTGCGAAGCCTGGTACCTTGTCTGTCTGGTTGTAAAGTAACATCAGGCCTAATCCGTGCTTCTCCCAATTTTTGTTATAATTCAAAGAGCTTTCCGTGTAAAATTGCCGGTCACCGCTATTAGTTCTGGAATAACCCAAGTATTCGCTCCCGATTCTCGTCTGATTGTAAACGAGATCCCCTGCCTCATTTCTTCCAGTCGCCAGCCAATTATCAGAAGTTTTTGTGCGCCGGAGGGTATGCTGATTATAGGCGTCGAACGAAAACATCGATGTAAAACTCAATCCTTTCAGCCAGAAACCTAAATCCTGATTAACCCGGATGTTGGACAAAAGCTGATTGCGCCACTCAGTTACATATCCGGATTGCGTCAGTTGATCGTAAGGATTCTGAACAGAAGAACCGGCTTGAAGGCCTGCGATTTTTCCATCAGGATATTTGACCGGATAAATGACCGGTGGTGCCTGCATGGCTGACCCGAAAATGTCATTGGTACCTGTTCCCGGAAAATTCCCATTCATGACATACCCCTGTATTCCCAGACTGAGCTTTGTAGATCTGGTCAAATTCAGGTTCACATTGGAAGTGAAATTATACCTGTCTGTTTTGATAGCCGAGTTGTAACTGGACAATCCATCGGTTTTAAACAAGCCTGCCTCGCTGAAATAGGATGTTGAGATGTAGTAGTCGGCATTCTCGGATCCTCCGGTGATGTTGAAATTCACCCGGCTATTTTTACCATATTTATTAAAGATTTCATCAAACCAATTGACATTCGGGTACAGATAGGGATCTTCACCACTCCTGGTCTTATCGATTGCATCCTGCGAATAGGAAACCGGATTCCCTCTGGTAGACTTGGCTTCGTTAACCATCTCCATATACGTTGCACCATCAACAAACTTGGGCAGTTTTGTAAACGAGGTTACACCCTGACTCAAACCGACATTGATTTGGGGCCGGCCGGCCTTTCCTTTTTTAGTGTTGATAAGAATCACCCCATTGGCACCCCTGACACCATACACCGCGGTAGCGGAAGCATCTTTCAGTATCGAAAAACTTTCAATATCCTCAGGGTTGATATTAGCGAAATCACGTTGGACACCGTCCACCAATACGAGCGGACTCGTACCGGTAAAAGTTGAAACGCCCCGAACCCAAAGGGATGCGTTGTCGTATCCAGGCTCCCCGCTTCGCTGGACTGAAATAACTCCGGAAATGCGTCCAGCCAGTACTGTCGTCAAATTCCGTACGGGCTGTTTCAAATCTGCAACAGAGATCGTGGACTGGGCACCGATCGTTGTGATTTTCCTTTGCGTCCCAAAACCAACTACGACCACTTCCTCCAATCCCGCCGCATCTTCGGCCAGTTCTATTTCGTAGGAAGTTTTATCCCCTACGATTTCCTCCTTGCCCAGATAACCTATGAATGAAAAAACCAGAATTTCCCCTTTCTCCGCATTGAGCTTAAAAGCCCCGTTCGCATCCGTTGTCGTCCCTTTCGTCGATCCTTTGATCGTTATTGTAGCGCCGGCGAGTGCAGTTCCTTTTTGATCTCTGACTACGCCTGTAATCTCAAAAAGCAGGATGTTTTTTGGTTCAACCAACACTGTCTTCTCGGGCAAGACTCGGAACTTTTCCTTTTCAGGTTCTCTTTCGACGATCGATATTTGTCTGCCGTTTACTTTGTAATCCAGCCGACTGCCTTTTAATGCCTGGTCAAGTGCTGTGGTCACCTCCACATTCTCCAGATCCAGATTTACTTTCAGTTCAGCAGCCTTATTGAGGAGATTATCCTTGTAGAAAATTCTGTAATCGGTGTCTTTCTGAATTTTGTTAAAAAGAGTTGTTAAATCGCCTTTTTTTATTTTGACGCTTATCTTTCCTTTTTGGGAATATCCGGTAGCGTGCAGACCCATCATTCCGATCCATAACAGCAACACTGTCAGCTTCATAATCCTGATTAACTTTTGTGGGTCGAATTCTCCCAAAGGGCAATACCCCGACTGGTCAAATTTTTTCATAAATTTGAATGGACATTTGTTGAACACAATTGTTTAAAAATCACTTGCTTGCCTGCAAGTGCATTCTAACGGGAGACGTAGCCGCGTCTTCCGTTTTTATTCGGATGATGTATCGTTCTTTTCGAATATGAACCTCCTTTCTGATTTGTGATATTTCAATGATGTAGCGTCAGCCAGGCCAATGATCATTTGGTCTATATCCTCATGAAGATCCAGTGAGCCTGAAAATGTTTCCATTCCAACTTCCTCATCCTGAATGGTGAACTCGTATTTGTAGTAGCGGGATAATTTCTTGAAGACCTCCTTCAATGTTTGATGATTGGCAATCAGGTAGCCGTCTTTCCAGGAGATATATTCGTCGACATTCACTTTGTCAATTTGTGCCCGTTTGGAAATTCCGTCATAAACAGCGCGGGTACCAGGCACCATTTTAGATCGTTGACCACCCCAGAATGAACCCTTTTGTGTAAGTAATTCTATGCTTCCTTTCGCTAATACCGTAGATACGTTTTGATCATCTCCGTAAGAGCTGACGTCAAATTCCGTCCCTAATACCTTGATGTCCATGCGGTCGGTCTGAACATAAAACGGTCGGTCGATATCATGGGCTACCGCAAAATAGGCCTGACCATCCAGGTAAACCTCTCGCTTTCCGTCTGCAAATTCAGATGGGTATACAAGTCTGGAGCCGGAGTTGAGCCAGATCTTTGTCCCGTCAGACAAAGTAATTTTTGATCTCTTGCCGTAAGGAACAACCAGTGTGTTCAAACCGTCTTTTTGCGCAGGACTTACATTTTTTTCGACACCGGATGAGTCGATTTTGATCAGGTCATTTTCATATACAACATCAGAATTCTCACCCTTTAAATGAATGGTCCTGGAATCTGCCAGCATCAGACGGGTCTCTGTGGATTCAATAGAGACGGATGCTGCGGCTTGTTTCATAGCATCGCCAGCCGGACGTTTCAATAGCTTATACCCCACTCCTGCTAACAAAATTAGGGTAACGACGGCAGCTACCCGATACCAGCCTGCAAGCATGAAAAGCCTTTTGCTGGTATCCGCTTTCGGTATCCGGGCATATGCTATTACCCGGTTCCAGATCCGGTCTTTTTCGCCTTCAGGTAGTTTTTCCTGGGGAACCGATTCGAACAGCATTCTCGTATTATCCGCAATTACGCGTTCCGGACCTGTCAGATCGGGATCATTTTCTGGATGATTTTGTAAGTCGTCGTAATCTTCCTCTTCCATGGAAACTAAAATTTACTGAAAGAGAAACAAGACTGCGAAATATAGACTTCTAAAATGATTTTTTTTAACAAAAAGAATATGTTAATTTTATAAAGTCCATAAAATCAGCAATATAGCACTTACTTCAAGCTTACCGCGAAGTTCCTTAATCGCACGATACACAAACGTTCTGCAAGTGGGGACCGAGATTTGCATCATAGAAGCTATCTCTTCGTAATCCAGATTGTGTGTAAATTTCAGGTAAAGTATCTCCTTCTGTCTTTCGGGAAGCTTGTTGATTTCCACTGCCAGGGCTTGCAGCATTTCGCGCTGTCTTTCATCACTGACAGTATCCTGTTCAGCGCTGAACGAAAACCTGGATACCACCTTGTCGTCCAGATCCCATTCGTTCAGGCTAAAAATGGCAGCCTTCTTACTCGCCGTGTGTAATTTTCTTTTAAAACTTTTCAGAAGGTAGAAGCGCACATTCACATTCTTAGCCAGTTCGTCTCTGTAATGAAGAAGATCAATGAAAAGATCCTGAATACAATCCTTCACCATATCCTTGTCTGATGTGTAACGCAGTCCAAATGCATATAAAATATCTGCATATTTATCGTATAGCCGGCCGAATGCGGTCTGGCTTCCGGAGGTAAAAAGCTCCCATAGTTCGATATCAGATTTGTTAACAATCATTCGACCAGAGCTGCTCTTTTGCAATTATTCTATGTCAGGTTTAAAAAAGAATGCCATGGAGGATGGCATAGGGAGATTTTCGTTTTTGAGCAAATCAAATTTAGCCGAAGGTATACATTAAACCTGAATAACTTGACGTGACCGGTGCGCATTCGTTATCACAACTACGTTCAAGTTCTCTCCTTGCCATGTTAGTCCACCGTCCAAAGTCCTAT
>NZ_JBYCZM010000028.1:0-8749 GCF_057586235.1 Dyadobacter sp. SRI_021 | reverse complement strand
CTATTATGTGCGGGACTTTTGAAACTCCCGCAATTGAAGCCGAGCTTAGCACCTATCACAAAGCTGTAACAACGGGACAGTTCTACGAGATTATGGGAGCTCAACTATCTGAGTTCAAAGGGCAGCAGCTAACGCGAGAGCAAGTCAAACGCATCATGTTCTCGGTTCTCTTTGCTAACCCAGAAGAATGGCGGGGGTCGATACTGGATCAAAAGTCACTATTCCACGATATATTTCCCACCGTAGGAGATATTCTCGATGAGTGGCGGGAATTAGGACACTCCAACTTAGCCAGGATTATTCAAAGAATCGAGACTTATCTTTTTATAGAATGCCTTGTTCCAAAGATAGGTGAGGCTCTTGGAGACGTTCCGATGTTTACAGTCCATGACTGTATTGTTACTCTCGACGACTACGTTGACCGCGTTCAAGACATCATGTACGAAGAAATACTCCGAAAGACGGGCTTTATCCCGTACCTTAAAACGGAGAAGTGGAGCGCAAAAAAAATTTAGTTATTTAATTATCAAAACATATCACGCGGTTCCTTGCCTCATATATCTTGTCCCATGTCGTATAGAACTGCATGGGACAGGGATATGGATTAGGCTGCTCAAATGTACAGCCTGACCTTCCTTTCTTACTGGTCGACAGAAATTTATCAGCAGAGTCTAGGTTAACAATGCTTACGTGCTCACGTAAGGCTTCGAATACCTGCTCATAGAGGTGACGTAAAACGGATTAGTAATTAAAAATGATTACGGTAATTGAATTTGATTATCGTTCCCAACAAAGAGTACTTAACGGCCACCTTTCATTCGATATATATAAACTTGAAGAGATCAGCGGTTTCTACCTGTAATGCTTTTGCAATCGCGTATATGGAGCTGAGCGAGGCATTCACCTCCCCCCTTTCAATATTTCCGATTTGATTCTTCGAAAGACCCGCAATATCATATAGCTCCTCTTGGCTTAGGCCCTTTTCCTCCCTAAGCTTCCTGAGATTGGCTCCAAAAGCCAATAAGTACTTATGATTTCGAACTTTGGTCACGGCTCAAAGTTGAGCTTAGACCGCGAGCACCACCACCCATTATATTGGGTATTTTTGTATTTTTAGACCCATGTTATCTTCAAATCCTCATCTATGAAATACTCATTCCTTTTCAGCAGAGCATTCCTAGTCGCGTCATTTGCCATGTTGGCATGCAACAACACACCAAACCAACAAGCGCCAGAAGATCAGCACGCTGTTCGTGATACCGTTACTGTCACAGGCGACGAAAGGCAACATACAGTTAAAAAACCTCAAAAGGCAGTAGACCTCAGCAAGACGTTTGGGGCATCGTCGTTAGGCGACTTTTTAACCTGGGAGTGGTTTGATATCCAAAAATATCTTATGGCACAAGGCTTCGATCTCATGACCGGCGGAAAAATGAACGAATACTCGTGGTTTGAACCTGATTTCGGAATACCCAGTCAAACAAGAGACAGCTTGGTGTTCAGGCGTCCAGATGAAAATGGTATTTTATACCTAAAAATTCTGTTAGAAGATCACTTTAACTATACAGACGAACAAATGAAAGATATTCATCATTACAGCGGAAATCCGAAGGAATATACCGATCCTCTCAATGCCAGGTTTACAAAACCCGCCTACAGTCGTCGCGAAGTTGTATTGTACACAGATAACCGTAATGCGATATTGTTGTTCATTAACCAATTTGAGTCAATTGGGTGTGTTTTTGAAAAAGACGTATTAGCTGAAATTGCGCAGGAACAGTTAGAAAAGATGATACCAGCCTATGAAAAGCCCAAGGAAATAAGTAATACCTGCGAGTGTCCGAGCAGAGCCAATACAACTTTTAATGGCGCTTCAATCAATTTTACTACAAGTTTCGAGTCAAGTAAGCCAGTTTACGAAATAAGCCTCAGTATAACCGAATACCATTGATTAACGTGTCCCGTCCTGCTTACTATATATGTAGCGGGACAGGACAAATCTTCGTGATAATTATCCATCGGGTCGATCACTCCTGAATTCCGAAGCCACTAAGCAATCTTCGAAGTCTTTACAGAAAGCAGATTCTACCATGAGCAATTTTAAGTATTTCATCGGCACTGACATCTCGAAGCTCACAATCGACGTTGCAGTGCTGAATAGATCGGAAACATGCTTGTACGCTTGCAAAGTGGGCAATTCTTTCGAGGGGCTTCAGGGGCTCTTTACAATTCTAAGAACGTCTTACAAAGTCAAACTGCGGGAATGTTTGGTATGCGCGGAAGACATGGGGGTATACGCTACGCACCTAACCTCAATGGCGACACTAAGAAGCTAAACTTATGGCTTGAGTCGTCCTTGCGCATAAAACGATCACTTGGTATTCAGAGACAAAAAAACGACGCTTACGATGCGTTACAAATCGCCAAATATTTCCGTAAGGCTTTAGCAACCGCCTCGTACATGTATACAAAAGCTAAAATCTCTCACAGCAATAAAGAAAAGGCTGTTGAAGGTTGGATGCATGCTCACAAATAGCGACAAACTAGACACCTTCTTCTTGGCACCCTCTGAGGCTCTTTTCCTTCGTGAGTACTCGCGGGACTCGTAAGCGCTGTGGAACAGGACGTAGATCGAGTAAATTTCGACATACGTCAAACTATATTAAATGATGATTCTCTCCAGCAGCTTTTTGAGATTGTGACATCAGTACCTGGAATTGGTCCAGTCACTGCTGTTGAGATAATCGTAAGTACAAATAAATTTAAGGATATCACGACAGCTCGCAAATTTGCCAGCTACTGTGGTATAGCTCCATTTAAATGAGAGTCTGGGACGAGCCTGTCAAGTCGCAATAAAGTCTCGCAGCTTGCAGGCAAAGAATTAAAGAGCCTCCTTCACTTAGCTGCTCTCATCTGCGCCAGAAGTGACAAACACGCCCTTGGGAGATATTACTTACGAAAGACAGCTGAGGGCAAGAATCGGATGAGCGTACTAAATGCTGTCAGAAACAAGATCATTCATTGAATATACGCATGTGTCCAAAGAAACAAGTTATTTGCCGACATTTAAAGAACGTGGGCTATGCATGCGAATTACTATCACTGGTAGAAGGGAGAACCTATATCTATTAGCAGACTACCGCTTGCAGCGCAATGATGACATGATATACTATAAAAAAGAATAGGAGCTACCTAGGGGCTTTAACAGTAATCATCGAGTTGCGGGCCACCCGTTTTCACTCTAAAATGCTGATTAACAGCACTTAAATAATAATAATAATAATAATAATGATAATAATATACGTTAACAATTGCTTTCTCGGAATGGAAGGCCGGTCTTGACTTAGGGCCTTATGTTAGAACCATTCCGCTATGCCTCATGTCAAGCAATCGCGCGTCCCTCAGAACGAATGGCTCAATTCATCCAAATTGCCGCTAGTTTCCCAGGGAGGTTTTTCAAAACTAGTTTACAAGATCTTTTCGCACCGAGTGCACACCGCTCACCAGACGGCGTCTTGGCATCTCGTGGACCATCAGAAACGTGCATACGGTCCGTTTGGCTGATGACTAGAAGATTTAACCCTCGACACAGGTAACGATAGCAGGCAAAGGCGCTGGCTTAGAGATGCGGTTGCTAGCAACCAAGCAACTGATCCCGAAGGACACTATCTCATTATGATATTCTGCTTCCACGGATCGAGTACAGCAATTCGCACCCAACTGGAACCAGACTGATCCTCAAATTTTAGTATTTTGCGTGCACCGATTACACTTACATCGTTTTAATTAAATTTAATCTTTTAAGAATTTATGATTATCACAGAAGAGACTGAGATTCCGGTATTGTCGAGCGGAGAGATACTTTACGATCAATACCAAGACAAGCTACTGATTAACAAAAAATTAACTCGGTCTCTGATTTCGTTTCAAGCAAACAAAACAGAGCCCTTTTACCGGTGGTTTAAGTACAAGGAGGGATTCTCCAAAAGCTTCGTTCATTACGTTTTAGACACTTTTGGAGACGATAGGAGACAAATGACCATCCTTGACCCTTTTGCTGGCGCGGGCACAACGCTCATTGCGGGGGCCGAGGCTGGATTCAACACCCTGGGAATTGAACTACTTCCCCACGCAATAACAGCAGTTCATGCTCGACTAGCCGTCAACAATATTGACTGGAAGGGCTTTACTGAGACGGTTAGTAAGCTAAAGCAACTGAACTTTGAAGACACTAACGTATCGGAAAAATATTTCTTTAAACACATTACAATTACTCAAGGAGCATTCTCTCAAAGCAATGAAGTAGCAATTGCGAATTTTCAGCGATTCATTATTGAAGAGGTTTCAGATCCGAACATACATTCGCTTCTTTTTCTCGTAGCTTTATCAATTCTCGAGGATGTCTCGTATACTCGTAAAGATGGACAGTATTTGCGCTGGGATTCCCGGGCAGGCAAGAAATTGAAATCAACCTTTAATAAAGGGCCAATTCATAATTTCCGACAAAGATTTTTCGAAAAAGTTGCGCTCATTGAAGATGACACCAAATCACTAGCAAATTCACCTTTAACAACCAGCCCTCGCTTACTCGCAGGTAGTTGTTTACATCGTCTGCATGAGATTGAAAGCGAATCTGTCGACTTGGTTATCACTTCTCCACCTTATTGTAATCGGTATGACTACACCCGCACATACGCTCTAGAGCTCGCTTTCTGTGGAGTTGATAATGAACACATTAAAAATCTCCGACAGACTCTTTTGTCAGCGACAGTTGAAAACAGAAGCAAACGATTAGAACTAGCAAGGATATATGACAATCTAGATAAATCAGACGCTTTTTCCACAATATCCCGAGTTTACGACGAACAATCCGCATTGCATGAGCTTCTCCAACAGTTAAATAAAGATCAGGACCGGCTTAACAATAAAAATATTATTGGAATGATCGCAAATTACTTCTTTGAGATGAACTTCGTCATATCTGAACTAGCCAGGACACTTAGACCCGGCGGAAAGGTTATTATGGTCAACGATAATGTTCAGTATAATGGGTATGAAGTGCCAGTTGACCTAATCCTCTCAGATTTTGCGGCCTCAGCTGGTCTTAGAACTAAGGCAATTTGGCTACTTGAAAAAGGAAAGGGCAACAGTAGCCAACAGATGGGTCTACATGGTCGGAATGAAATCCGAAAATGTGTGTATGTTTGGGAAAAACAAATGTAAATGGATAGCTATTCTGATAATCTACGCAAGGTCAAGTCTCTCCTCATAGTTACTTCTCTCCAAAGGCGAATTGACGTGCAGGCATTTGAACTACTCAATGAAATAGATGTAAGTTTTGAATGGCAGCCGTTGTCTTCGTTGATGATTGACGAGGAGACTTGGTCTTACGTAACTGAAAAAAAATACGACCCCAAATATGTATTTTGCCACCCAGACATTTTGATGTTGAAGCCCGCTACGAGTCTATACTATCGTGGGTTAACGGCTTTGTCAATAAAGGCTGCAAGGGAATATATCGGGCCTATCGAAAGTCATGAAAGCGGCAAGGCTGAATTCCGTAATCGAGACAAGGCACTTAAAATGAGTCAAGTCTACAACACTTTCATTTGCTCGATTATCAAGGGGTCAACAGATTGGACTCTGGAAGACGGAAAAAGAACCATAATTGCGACATTAGGGATTACGCTTGATGGTGTGATGAGAAATAAGGTTGGTACCATTGCTGAGGAAAGAGTTAGAACCCTTATTTATGAATGGTTAAAAGATCATGCGTTGATTGAAGAAACTTACGGTAGACAACAGCTGACCTCCGAAGAATTACCTAAGGCTTGCAAATTAGTGGGAGGAGTAGTAATGAAATTTTCGTCTGACCCAGACATTGCATTTTTTAAGGGGGATGAGCTCTTGGCTGTTATCGAGATAAAAGGAGGTATAGATCCTGCTGGGGCACTAGAGCGATACGGGGCAGCGACTAAATCATTTCAACATTCGCTAAGTGAAAATCAGCGATGCAAAAACTTCTTTCTTTCGGCTGTATTCACTCCCGAATTACAAAAAAGAATTCAGAATGATAGGCTCGTCGAACATTATTTCGACATTATTGAAATTCTAGAAATGACAGACGTCAGAGAACTCTTCTTTCAAGAACTGTTTCACTACACACTGAGAGTCATTTAAACATAGTAACAATTTTACACACTACTTGTGTGGCCCTTCATCCCTCACGATTTGCCGACGCAAGGTTCGACATTAATGCGTTGGAAAAATCTTGCGAAGTCTAGTCCAACTCTTAATGACTCAATACCAAGTATAGAAACTCACAAATAAGCTTTTTTAGTACAGAAAGTCCGCTAGCTAATCCTTGAATTCTCTTATGCACCTTAATAACGTAACTACCCTCTTCGACAAAAGATCTAGTTGTTACTCTACTCTCTTTGAGATAGATGTACGATCCTACCTTGAAATTATCGAGAAAGCCTATAAAGACAAGGGTGGGCTATCTGGACAACGTGATGCGCTAAAATCTAGCTCTGCACTTCGGATTCGCAAACGCATGATTATGGACATTCAGGAAGGCGCTATACTCCCTCCGATAGTTTTAGGGCTTATCGTCGGCAGTGAAATATTCGAAACACTCCCAACACTCGATGGCAAAAAACTTGAAGAAATAATCGATCAAAACGGTAATGTGTCTATTATTGATGGAATGCAAAGAACAACAGCACTTTTTGAAGCAGCAAGGGAGCACGACATCGAGCAAAAAATTAGAGTTGAGTTTTGGATTTCAGGTCATCTAAACAGCCTGATATACCGAATGTTGATCTTGAATACAGGTCAAGTTCCATGGAACTTACGGCGACAGGTAGAAACAGTCTTTACTTCAATGATCGCTGAGATTGTAACCGAAGTACCAGAAATTACCTTGATAAAGATTGATGATTCAAACCGACGCTCCCGGGGAGGACAGTTTCATGCAAACGATGTAATTGAACTCTATCTCGCATTCGGGGGGCGAAAAGAGAAAGTTGATACAAAGGAAAGGCTTGCAGATGAATTTACTCGATTGGACTTCATCGAGGCCACAGAAGACGCAGATTTCGCAGGCAATTTCTACAAAACGTTACAATATCTCACTCGAATCGACATTGAGATTAGTCGCTTCCAGCGTTCAAACCAAGAAACCCCAACTAACCTACGATTTAATGTCGGCAAAGATCTATTTTCTAGCCAACCGGCGAGAGTAGGATTTGTCACAGCAGTAGCAAAAAAGATTATGGGCAGGCCGGGAAGCGAAAAAAGTAAAAGTGAAAAGTCAGACGAACAGAAAAGGATATTTGGCGAACTAGAAGAACTTATCAGAAGGCTCAAACAACTTCAGCTAGAAGAAATTGAAAAATTTTTAGCTCTAAATCTACTTTCGGAAAAGCTGTCAGTTAAGAGTGGCCGTGTTGGCGATTTTGAGAGAGAATTTTTTACGAAAGCTTTCGAAACTCTGTTGGAGGAGGGATCGCAACTACATTCTCTCGAAGTTTGCTGGCTTTCTTACTAGATGAGAGACATGATTCAAGAGAACACTGAGGCCTTTTCTTGGCTTCGTTCTCAGCTTCTCGACATAGGCCACCAAAGTCCGGACGGCATAAACTATATTAAGACCACACCGACTGAAAAGCTTTGGCTTAAGTATGCTGAAATCGTCTCCCAAAGCCAACTAGCTCCCGGCTTATCGAGTTTTATGTTCAGATTACAAGGAGATTATTTTTTTCTCGTTGTTGGTGCCGGCTCGGATTCGACGACCACCGATACATCTGTACTATTGGAGTCATCTGTGAATGCAGGACTTTTAACACTGCTATTGTCTAAAAGATTTGTAAAGTTGAGAGCGGGACAGGATGGAGCAGAAGTCAATAATTACATAATGTTCCAGAATCAAGACCCGAATTATTCCGGACATGACGCCAGCGATTTTTTTCCATTCCTTACACCGATGTCGCTATATCAGCTCCCGACAAATTCAGTTCTCCTAGGAGCAGACCTTAGCCAAGTCACCTGCTACCATCTGACCTGTTCCCAACAGCTGAGGACGATACCGTTCTCCGATACCGTATTAAACGCCTATGAACAAATTGCATTAGAAGGAAGTCGTAAAATATCATTCGACTTAATGAACGAAAGCCTCATATCCACCTCTTTCAAACACTCATTTTTAGAGCTTTATAGGCTAATTGAAAGGCTTTATCCGGTTTACTATATTCAAGAGTTTCACATTTCTTCAAATAGCTCGATGCCTTTTTTAGACTTTGCGGCAACTCTTGAGGACGTGACTGGATGGCGTCCAAGGGAAGAAGACGCCCTCGAAAAAGTCATAAATAATTGTTCTCCCTCAGTTAATACCCATTTTGCAGAAGCTATTTCAGAGCAAACTAAGGCATCGAAGTTTCTGTACAAATTGCGAAATTCGATTGTACACTTTAGAGCTAATCATAGTACTGCTTCATTCACTGGGGATCAGTGGAATATACTTCTTCTTGGATTACTTAAGATCATAGACGATCAATATAGCCAAATTGAACCTCTCTTGTGAAGTCCGAAATATGCCCCAAATGCGTTAGCCCTTATAGAACAACCCCCCACCAGTATTTGCAACGTCCGGTACACCCCGATTCGGGCACTTAAAATTTATGTGTGAACGACAGGACATATGCGTAAATCGAAAAATTTAAGACATAAGACGTCAACCCAAAAGCAC
>NZ_JBYCZM010000027.1:0-10525 GCF_057586235.1 Dyadobacter sp. SRI_021 | reverse complement strand
ATCCTGGACACATTCTCGCACTGTTCATTGTGATACTGATAGTGGCGGCTTACTATCTGTTTGCAAAGAAGCCGGGAAACAACCGGTCGCGGTTTTTTGAAAACTTTTTTCTTTCATTCAGCTTCTTCCTTTCGCTGCTTCCAACTGTAAACGAAACATTTACTCGTGTTCCGGTGGGACATCCGCTGGCAAACGGGCCTCAGGACCCATTGATTGCAAAAACCCTTCTCATACTTCTTGTGCTCTTTATCGCAGGCTCGATTTTGCAATTCAGGAAGCAGCGAAGAATGAACAGGTTGTACTAAGGAGCTTGAAAAGGATTATGCGGCAGAGAAATGCCAGGTGGTCCACCGTAGTTGGCTGACCGATCTGGCTTTCGACAACTTTCTTGATCTGCAATTGCTGCTTGTCACGGGTCAGTATCTCAATTGCGTGAAACCTTTCTGGATCGGACTGAAATAGATAAAGCAACAGCTCTTTAATTCGAAGTAACCGGATTTCCGCCAGTAAAGTCCCGCCATTGCTGAGTATCATCTGCAATGAATTGCTTGATGAAACTATCTTGCCTGAAAATCAAAAATGACTATTTGTGGGACTTCGGAGTAGAGCAAAAACGGGGCGTCCAGTAATATGTATGAAAACGGTTTGGTAAGGGGCCAACGAAAACCCCTAACTTCCTTCTTTCCTGAGTAACGAAACGCATTTGTTTATCGATATCGACAAGTAAATGCTGAAAGGCGGCTCAACATGGTTCATCATCTGATTCTCTTCACGTCTGTTCAAGACGCGCCATCAATAGATGAAACGCACAGACCTTATAAATTTTAAAAAATGGATCATTCACTCCTGAGCGAGTTAACTAGGTCGAGTAATGCGGTAGCAATGGTTTTCATACCGATTGACACTAGCACCATCAGTAGCATTGTCAGCGCCGGGCCGAAGAAGAGGTACGGTGTAAGCGATGCCCGCGTCACATAATGATCGAGCCACGTACTGGCCTGGAAGTATGTACCGGCAGGCTAATGGCGATAGCTACGATGATAAGTTCAAAATACTCCTGAACAATCAGACCACCAGATTACCAGTCGTTGTGCTGATTACCTTCCTGATCACTATTTCAGTCGTCCGTTTGGAACCCGCGAATTTCGCTACCTTAAATAATCCCAGACAGGTAATCACAACCGCGATATTGATTAGGAAGCCAAAAACCTCGACTATCGCCCGACCAAGCGCGGAGAACCATTGATGCCTCTTTTGAGCCAGATGAACGAATGGGGAGAGGAAAATCGCCCATTTATTAAGAGGGGCATCTTAACCCGAACAATGGCACTGGATTAACCGATGGGTTTCTGGTACGAATTGGCGAAATGTACCTGCCTCATCAACTTTTGTCCATTCTCTCCCACATTTCAGCCTGCCAATTTTGCATTCAGTTTAAGGGAAACGGCGCGGTGCCGCTCCCCTCATTTCAACTCAATGCATAATGAAAAGACAACAGAACCGCACATTAGGTGCATTCGAAAAAACGTTTTGGCTGCTGGATCAGATTGATTCAAAAGACTTCTGCCTGGCCGCCGACATCTGTGGAACACAACCCGTTGAAAAGTGGCGGAAAGCCATTGACATGGCTCAGCAACGCCATCCAAACCTTTCTGTAAAGGTGGTGCTCGACGAGTTGGGGAGACCAAGCTTACAACATGCAGACAATCTGCACATTCCGCTCCGTGTGGTGCATGCAGAGCAGAACTATCGCTGGGAACAGGAAGTTGAAAAGGAGCTTTCCATCAGGTTCAATACAGCCGAAGGCCCATTGCTACGGGTTGTTTTGGTTCAAAAGATAGACCGCACCATCCTGATCCTGACTGCAAACCATACCGTGGCCGATGGCACATCATTGAGCTATTTGACCCGGGATATATTGCTTGCCGTTACCGGAAAAAAGCTGGAATTAATGCAGCCGCAAGTGTCTAACGATGAAACCCTCGGCCTTGGGGAAGATGTGCCTGCCCAGGTTGTTGAGAAGGTCCTCGAGCTGAAAATGAAGACCGATGTGGTTAACCCATTGGTTTCGTCGCACCGCATTGCTGAAACCACAACCCACAACCTTCTTGAACGCGCACGGCAGGAAAATACGAGCGTTCATGGTGGCATTTGTGCGGCCGTGCTAATCGCTTCAAGAAAACTGCGTCCGGAATGGGACGAGACTAGAATGGAGCTGGTTTCGCCTGTTTGCACCAGGGCAGCGCTTGATCTGGACGATAACTTTGGGCTGAACATTACTACGCAGTCCGTGTTCTTTGAAAACCAGCGTCATTTATCCTTCTGGGATCTGGCAAGGTTGGCGAAGGCCGGGCTCGGCGGGACCGGTTCTGTGGAATATACAACCGGCTATCTTTCGTTTTTCCGCGATCTGGTTTTCGGTCACAATGATATGCAGCAAATGCTGGATGCATTGAAACAGGCATTTAACCACCACATTATGGTTACTAACCTTGTGCGGGTGAGATACAAAACTGAGTTCGGGCCATTGAAGCTTGAAGCCTTGTATGGTCCGATGGTTCGGTCTGGAAAGGGAATGGAGCAGACAATCGGCGCATTGACAACCAATGGTTCCCTTGGCCTGACCAATACCAGCGATACGCCGATTCCTGGCCTGCTTGATGAAATGGAGCGAATCCTGGAAAAGGCTTGTCAGGAAAATGTGGTTACGAAGACAGTATGTTCTTTTCGATAAGCTTCCGCAAGCGCTGCTCATTCTGATCGCCCCACGCGCCGATCGCACCGATGACCGGGATCAATGATTTCCCGAAATCGGTAAGATAATATTCTACTTTGGGCGGAACGACAGGGTAAATGATTTTCCCAACCAGCTCGTGGTTCTCGAGCTCTTTTAATTGTACATTCAATACCCGGCGGGATGCATCCGGAATTTTCCGTTGCAGCTCGCTGGGGCGTTGGAAGCCCTGGTGAATGAACCACAAAAGCCTGATTTTCCATTTGCCATATAGCACTTCACCGATCAGGTCGAGCCCGCAATTCAGGTTGGGCATTGTCTTTCTTTCGTACATTCTGCAAATATAAACATATGCCTTTGGCGGTTCAATAGGGATAAGTTTATCCCTATCTGAATCGTAAGTCCGTACTTGTCAGCAGGTAGCATAGTGCTGAAATTTGTCCTAAACAAAACCAGCAAGGACATGGATTTCAATTTCGAAAACGAACTAAAAGACAAAATTGCGCTTGTAACCGGGGGATCAAAAGGCACCGGAAAAGCCATTGCAGACCGCCTTTTAAAAGCGGGCGCAACGGTAACCATTACCGCAAGAAACAATCCCGAAGACCATGGAAACGGCATTCATTTTATATCGGCGGATTTAAGCAAACCCGAAGGCACCCAAAAAGTGGTGGAAGAGATTCAGAAACGATTCGGTCGCCTGGATATTCTGGTCAATAACCTGGGCGGATCGGAAACGCCGGGCGGCGGCTTTGCGGTGCTCACCGACCAGCATTGGGAAGAATCCTTTCAAAACAATCTGCTGGCGCCCGTGCGACTGGACCGCGGCTTCCTGCCCGGCATGATCGAGCAGCGCGGAGGTGTGATCATTCACATAGCGTCCATTCAGGCGAAGCTGCCTTTGTACGATTCCACATTGCCTTATGCGGCAGCGAAAGCTGCCTTGGTCAATTACAGCAAGAGCTTGTCGAATGAAGTCACCCCGAAGGGCGTACGCGTGCTCACCGTTTCGCCGGGCTGGATCATGACGAGCTCGTCAACCCGAATGCTGAAACGCATTGCCGAAAGTTCAGGCGTCACGATGGAGGAGGCTGAAAAAAGCGTCATCGATGCATTGGGCGGCATTCCGTTTGGCAGAGCAGCCTGGCCGGAGGAAATTGCTGAGTTGGTCGGTTTCCTGGTCTCGCCAAGAGCAGGCTATCTCACCGGGACCGAATACATCATCGACGGCGGCACAGTCCGCACGATTTAAGCTAGCATTGACCATTTTACTCCATTCTCATTTTTCCAATACCAAAATCATTTGTTTAACAACATAAACCATTCATAGTCATGAAACTTCCTGAAAACATAGCAGGCTTTATCAAAGCACAAAATCAAGCAGACAGCGCAGCATTTGCCAGTTATTTCACAGAACACGCAACCGTTTTCGACGAAGGCTCGTCCTACACCGGTAGAGAGGAAATCAAACATTGGATACACAAGGCGACGGAAAAGTATAATATGCAAGTGACGCCCATTGATTTCACGCAAAACGGCACAAAAGGAACGCTTTCAGTGGAAACAAGCGGCACGTTTCCGGGCAGCCCGGCAGTGATGCAATACCACCTTGCTATGGAAAATGGATTGATTAGTTCGTTGAAAATTACAGGGTAACAGCCTGTTACATTAGTTTGCGGGATTGTTTAGCAAAAGTTTGGACCTTGGCGAAGCAATCCTGCGAACATTTTACTTTAATTTAAAAAATGATCAGAAAATTGCGGTTCACATCGACAGTTGCAGGTTTAGTACTGCTGTGTTTCTCAACATCCACGTTTGCGCAAAAGGCAGATGTCGTGAACAATGCGGAACCTGCTCAACGGGTCAAAATTGCCCCTGAAAGTGTCTTTAAAATGTTCCGCGACGCCGGGATGAAGCCAGTTAACCACACGCTGACGTCGGCAGAAAAAGAAAAAGTGAGCAATGCGTTTGCCTTGTTGCCACCGCTCCACCAGCGGATTTTGAAACAACATTTGCTCAGCATCAGCTTTATGGATAATATGCCCAACACCGCATTGACCTCGCCGGTTGATCCGGTCGGCGGGATTAAAATGTTTAACATCACTTTTCGAGGCGGCTTATTGAATGAAAATGTTTCAGAATGGGCGACGTGGAAAGAGAATACTTGCTTCACGCCCACTGCGGATTCGAATTACCAGGTGCGCGTGGAAGGCGGCAAATTGGA
Organism: Dyadobacter sp. SRI_021; assembly: GCF_057586235.1. Lineage (NCBI taxonomy): Bacteria > Pseudomonadati > Bacteroidota > Cytophagia > Cytophagales > Spirosomataceae > Dyadobacter > Dyadobacter sp. SRI_021. Next base: position 5,567 of record NZ_JBYCZM010000027.1, on the reverse strand, counting down.
CGCGATCATTTATGTGCTCCTGCACGAGGCCACGCACATTGTCGATGTGGTAACCGGGATTACCCCGCATCCAGAAGATGCAGATGCAGTGGTGGAGCCGACAGCGTTCACAAAAGATGTCTGGCGATTGATGAATAAGCCCACCGAACCATACATTGATTCATTGCTTGAACATACTCGGTTCCGGAGCGGGCAGCCAATTTCGATCAGCTTCGCGCCGGATGTTTATGCGAAGCTTTCGAAAACGCCTTTTCCTTCCTTGTATGCAATGGCTGCGTGGTCTGAGGATGCCGCCGAGCTGGTCACAATCTATCACATGACCACCCGATTAAAGCAACCGTTTTATGTGGTTGTTACCAAAAATAATGTGGAAAAGGCCCGGTTTGAACCCATGAAAAATCCGCTGGTCAAAAGGCGATTGGGGCAGTTAGCGGCTTTCTACCAGCCATAATTTCATCTTACGGGAAAAATGTACAAGGAGCTTGGACTTTTATCCATTCTTCTGCGCGGTTTAACCTGCCACCTTTGTAATGTCAAAACACAATGACAATCTACTAATGGTTAGCAGATTAACTCAAAACTCAAACTTACTACTCGGATGAAAACTATTGCCTTGACTATCGCATTCCTTTTCACTTTTATCCAAAGCCAATCCCTTTTTGCACAAACACGTAAGCCCGCAGCATTTGGAAGAGAAGAATACATTGAAGTCGAAAAAAATGTAAAACTGCACGTGATCGACCTGGGCGAAGGTCAGCCCGTCGTACTCATCCACGGATGGCCGCTGAACAACGAGATGTATGAATATCAATACCAGTATCTGGTTGAAAAAGGGTTCAGGGTCATCGGCATTTCCCTCCGCGGTTTCGGAAAATCGGACAGACCTTACGGAAAATACGACTTCGATACTTTCTCCGACGACATTAAGGTGGTTTTGGAAAAACTGAAAATCGAGAACGCAACATTAGGCGGATTTTCAATGGGAAGCGCGGTAACATTGCACTATATAACCAAATATAATGGGGCACATATCAAAAAGTTAGCCGTGTTCGGCGCAACCGGTCCATCATGGAAGCAACGCGAAGGCCATCCTTACGGCATCACTGAGCAAGGTGCTATCGATCTGATCAAACAGACCAAAACAAACCGGGAACAATTGGTAGCAGGATTTGGAAAAGCATTCGAAGGCCAGGAAGGCGGACTTTCACCGGAATCGATCAAATGGTTAGAAAGCATCAACCTGAATGCATCACCTTACGCTACTACTCAGGCTATCAGCGCATTGGGTGATCTTGACTTACGCCCTGTGCTTGGAAAAATCAAAATGCCGGTTGCGATATTCCACGGTGTAAATGACAAATTGTGTGATTACGCTCAGGCTGAACAGCTTAACAAAGCCATCAAAGGATCTTACATTGTAAAATTTGAAAAAGGCGGACACGGGTTGTTTTTGGAAGAAATGGATAAATTCAACTCCGAGCTTGAAAAGTTTGCCAGAAACTAATTAAAACAAATTGTCCCTGTGAAGCGAATGATCGCTTCACGGGTTTTTCTCTATTTTGAGACAAAAAGTCCCAAGCCATTTCACAAGCGTATATAGCCATGAGTACAACCGTTTTCAATAACAATTTAAAAACGCTGGGACTGCTGCAAGTAAGCAAGGAGCAAACGGAGATCATCAACGGACCAGCCTATAAAGAATTCATCAAGATCCTATATCTGCCCGCTGGCTACAAGCTTAGGGTTGATTTTGCGTGTTACCATACCCAGCAGCCTACATTGTTTTTTATCAGCCCAAACCAATATCTTGAACTGGAAATCGCTGGTGAGCAAAGTGGTTATTTCATTTTTTACAACCGCGATTTTTACTGCATTCAGATTCACGATCAGGAAGTTGCCTGTGATGGTTTACTTTTCAACAACATCAGGAACATGCCCAAAGTAGAGCTCTTGGAAAATGAAATCGCTTTTCTCGGAGGCTTGTTTAAGGAAATGATCGGGGAATTTCAGTTGAATGACAGCTCGCTGGAAGAAATGATGCGGACTTACCTTAAACAACTCCTCATCCGCGCGACGCGCTCCTGGAAACGGCAACATTTGACCCATGACGTAACTGACCAGCAAAGCGATCTGGAATTTTTCCGCAAATTCACCAGGCTTGTAGAGGAGCATTATAAATCCAAACACACCGTCGCAGATTACGCTGATTTTCTTTGCATGGCGCCCAAAACGATCACGCATAAGTTCAACCGATTACGGTTACCACAACCTAATGAGGTGATTAAAAATCGAATTATCCTGGAAGCGAAACGCTTGTTAGTCCATACTTCGCTAACAGCAAAAGAGATTGCTTACGAACTCGGGTATAGTGACCCAGCATATTTTAGTAGGCTGTTTCAGACAAAAACGGGTGAATCCCCATCAAGTTTTCGGGCAAACTTTTAGGCTTGAAACTGCTTTGAAAACAGTTATTGGAATCGATGTGTCGCATGCGTAACTTATTCAGTGGTCTACGGAATTGCTTACATGTCGGCAGTCTGATGAACATCGCGACACGTCACAAGCAGTCTATACTAGCTTATGCTTTCTGTGTAGGTATTTCGGGCGAAAGAGTGTCCAAAGCTATTAAATGAAAATGACGGCGAATCATCCAAAGCAAGTTAGATTTGTCTAGCAATCGAAATTGGGATATGGAGATCAAAATCGTATCGACGAAATCTATCCTTTTATTATATTTGCTTAGACGTAAAGAATCTAGAAATCCATTAAAGCAAGCTAAAAGAATCGGTTACCGTTTCGATTACCTATTTTGATTGGAATTACAAGTAATTGATATACAAGCGTTTTCAAGATTCAAATTGTTCCCAGCGGGACAACTGATAGCGCTTCATATAGCGCTTTTTTCATTCATAACAGTCGCTGTTGTGATTTCGTAAAAAGATTTACGTATAGTTTTGACTCAATTCAGGTCAAAATATCTGGTAACCTTTTCGGTAACCTGGCTTACGTGAACTAGTTTGGTTAGCGCTTAGAAAAGGGAACTCAATACTGTTTCTGAGCGATATAGGTCAACATTTCTTTTCGGCATTCATTGCGCACCATACATATGGTGGGCGACCCTGCATTTAACTTAATCGCGCGGCTGGTCATACTCCCCTGGGTCATTGTCTCTTATATTTGTTGCTTAGGCAGTATAGCCTGAGCACGGCTTGATTCTCAACCATAGCAATTAATTATCTGGAAATCATGACAAATCAAGAGGCCATAGAACTAATCGATGGCGGAGCCAATGGTGAGCATGCGCAATACTGGTTAGATTTGGGTTGTGGGACGGGGACTTTCACCGAAGCCCTGGCGACGATGCTGCCAGCGTACAGCGAGATTACGGGCGTGGACAAAAACACCCAACAGCTTCCGCCACAAATGAGCAACCAGGTTTCGATCAAATTCATCGAGGCCGATTTTGAAAAAGAGGCGTTGGAGGTGGCGAGATTAGACGGGATCCTGATGGCGAACTCCCTTCATTTCATCAGGGATAAAGAATCCTTAATCCGGCGTCTGGAAAACCATTTTATTAAAGGTAGAAGGTTTTTGATTGTCGAGTATGACACAACAGCATCCAATCCCTGGGTGCCATATCCCATTGGCTTCAAAGGTCTAAAAAGCCTTTTCGACCGTGTCGGGACTTATACGATATCAAAACTTGGGGAACGCAGGTCGTTGTATGGTTCCGCGATGCTCTATGGTGCGCTAGTTACATCCCCGGTCCAGTCAATAAGCTGATACCAAATCTGTCGATTGACATTTATCAACGCAATTCCGTGATTTAGGTCAAAGGCCGCTTTATCAGACACCGCTAGTTTTGCATCGTACAAAACATAAGCAACATGGAAAATGCAGCACAACTTTTGGAAGACAGCCTCTTAGTTATTTGGAATGATAGAAACGCGGAACGTAGGTTGCAGGCCATGCAAAACGTTTACGCTGAGGATATTCACTTTTACGAATCTGATCACGGTCCGGCGATTGTCGGGTACCAGCAAATCAACGAAGTCATCTCCAATTTACAGGCGCAATGGCCAACAGAATTCCAATTTGAAATCACCCGGCCCGCAACCGCAAACCATCAGGTGCTGTCGAAGACTAATAAAGTAAGCTACCTGTGTCGATTATTTGACGCCAGCAGGACTGCCTACTACCGATACAGGCGTGGGGAAAGTCATAACGCGGACAAGAAATACAACCGGCCAAAGCACGAAGTCCGAATCGAATTTATCCGTAACATGAAACGTTACGGGAGTCGACGAATTAAGGAATCTTTGAAGCAAAAAGGTATCCGAATCGGTCGCCGAAAGGTTGTTGAAATCATGCGAAAAGAGGGCCTGAGAGCGATCCAGCCTCCCAGATTCATCCCAAGGACTACTGACAGTAAGCACGGCAAACGGGTTTGCGATAATCTGCTGCTCAATCAGCCAAAGCCAGATCACCCCGATGCTGTATGGGTGTCGGATATCACTTACATGCCATTAGAGACCGGAAAATGGGCGTATTTGTGCATCTGGATGGATCTTTTCTCCCGCCAGATCGTCGGTTGGAAGATTGAGGAGCATATGCAGGAAAACCTTGTGAGAGAGCCTTTGGAGAAAGCGCTGTTGAGACGAGGAGTTAAACCAGGGCTAATAAATCATCGCTCCGGCGACCCGGTCTGACCGGGGAGGCCAATATCTGTCACGCAGAATGAAATTGCTCGTGGAAACTTTCAAGCTGAGACAAAGTATGTCCCGTGCTGACGATCCCTATGACAACGCATGCGCAGTGTCTCTATGGAGTCGATTAAAGGCTGAATTGGAAATCCCGAAAGGAGGTTACAGTAACTTGGTGGATTTGCGATCAGTACTGTTTGACAGCGGCGGCGGATCGCTACATCGACGGCTATTACAGTACGAGGCGGTTACATTCTTCTTTAAACTACCGTAACCCCGCAGCTTTCGAGGCTGATTACTATCGAAAAACTGGTTGAAAAAGAGAACTAAAATTAATTACTAACCAGCAAGAAGTGTAAACCAAAACGGAACCACGTCATACCTGCTTGGGGACACTTACACTATCTTGCGATAAATCAGTCCGTAAATGTTAGAAAAAAGAATCAAGGTTATGTAAGCTTTCCCGAATCGGGAAAGCTTACAATTATACCAGAAGTTATTAGAATTTGAGATCTTAAAGGTGCCGCTGGGAATCAGCTTCATCCATAGATAATTTTTGTCACTCGTTGATCGCCCAATACTTTTATACAATAGTCCCGTTTGACAATTGGGCGCCAAATCGTGAGATGTGAGCCTTTCTCGTATAGCTGCGGATGAACCCATCCGTCTTATACGAGAAAGATTTAGCATTCTCAAACTTTCGGTGCAACAGTGCAGTAGGAAGAGGATGGACGGTATATTCGTTGTATTGAAATTGCCTAGTAGGACCTATGCCAAGAATGGCATAGGCACTGGTACGTAGGTAGCTGGGTAGAGAGTATTTGAATCTTACGGAGGCGGAGTACCGCCGGGGCACGTATTGTA
>NZ_JBYCZM010000026.1:0-12235 GCF_057586235.1 Dyadobacter sp. SRI_021 | reverse complement strand
ATGAATGCACAATGCAAGAGTATGCCAAGCTGGAACAAACCTTTTCTCCGAAGGCCCTGGACGAAATATCAACTTGGATTTTAGAGGTTAACCGATAAAAAGTGGCACGATTTCCGCGTTCACGCGCAGCTTCTTAATTGCTGGCGCCAAAAATTTGTCCATCACGCCGACGAACGCCTTAATGATGTTGAGCCGGCGTTTAAGATATGCGTCGAAAATCTCGCGCATGCTCAATATGCATAGCCGAGCGTTTGTGTGTTTTAACCGCATAATTTCTTCCCGTATAGGCAAAGCTATGCCTGTAAATTGGTGTAAATAGATGTAATGTAGTAAGAAAGACTGGATAGCTGACAACCAAGTAGCTGTTAGGATCAACTAGGTTTGTAGGCTCCTATATACCCAAAGTTGGTCGGTTGTTGGTAAAATCCATCATCTTACCTTTGTGGTCTGCCAATTTTCGTTCCATGTAAGCGATTTCATTCGCAGTTCTCTTAGTCTTCAAGCAAGAGGATATCTAAGTCAGGGCGGGTTATAGATAATTTTGAATTGGGCTTTGAAGATTAAGCCTTCTATGTGAAATTTTTAACACTAGAATTGCTTGTATTTCAGTACCTGGGGGATGCCATAAGTTATCAAAACATTTTGACGAGTATTATCGGTTACCCATTGCTTGAATTTCACGAACGTTCCGGAAGCATCATATATGTATTCCTCGAAGAAATATGCGTTGCCAGAGCCTCCGTCCCAATCCCAGAGCAGCTCTTGTCTTTCCAGCTTTCCTCGATTGTTTATAATGTATTTTCGATCTCTCAACGAATTAGTTGCAATAGTTTTGCCGTCGATATATTCGAAGTCGAACGAGTATGGATCTGGCGCAAAATACCCGGGATCGAACTGGCCGCTTTCTTTGACATGGAAATAATCATCTCCATGGTCAAAATCATCTGAAACTAATTGGCCGATCCTTGAAGGAGTAATAAATTCTTGAAATCCAGGACGGGAAATATTCCCTGTTTGTTTTATTAATCGCCCTTGGTTATCATAAATATTCTCTTCATGAAATTTTGTGCCGGAAACTTTGCGGCTTACTACTCTACCCGAGGCGTCGTATTTGTACTCCCAGTTCTGCACAAGTGAGCCTCTTTTTTGAGTTAACGGGTTGCCGTATTTATCATAAGTTGATTCAAATATAGTTTCTTTTGGGTTCCAAGATTTTAAAAGCCTTCCTTTTGTATTGAACGTGCGAAATACTTCGTAAACAATTTGTTTGTTTTTTGTTTTGGTATTTAAGTAGTACCGGAGCTCGTGTGTGATTCGATTCGAATAGCCGTCATATTCGTATTCCTGATAAATTTCACGATCTGGGTCCAGGCTTTTCCCGTCAGGTACACTGTAACTAGACGGTATAACCAAATCTTTAAAAACTTGGACAGAGTTAGTAAGCCTCAGGCGATTGTCGTATTTTAGTTTTACCGTACTTGGATATTCTCCCCAGCTTCCGGGAAAACCCTCACCATAGCCCGCGTCGATTTTTGCGAAGACCGGGAGGCCGTCTTTATCAAACTCCGTGACCTCGTATTTAGAACCAATCCCACCTGTCCAAATTCCGTACTCTCCATAGACTGAGATATTTTCGGCGTAAACAAGTATTTGACTGTTTTTTTGCTCAACAATGGAGTTGATTTCATTCTCTTCGGGCTCGACGATGTTTTCTTTATGTTTGCAACTATTGAGGCCGTAAAAGATAAAAATGATGATGGTCACAGTTTTAGAAATCTTCATAGCGTAGAATTTAGGTTTGGTACAGTAGACACCCCTTGGGCGGAAAAAGCAGCATCTTGACCGCGATTTAATTAGAATGGAGATATAGTGGAATGTTCTTGCCGGATTTTAGTGAAATTCTCATCGATATTGGCAAATGTGAATTGATCTTCGTCAAATCTTCAATCTCAATGCACGATGTTGAGTCACTATATTTTGCTTTGGGCAATCAAAAATTCATATATCTTAGAATAGGTTTTGTTCCATAGGTTCCAAGAGTTTTCTGGGTTTCCCTATCTATAACAGTCTGTTTTCGCTCTATGTAAGTGCCGAATTCGTCGTAAATATACTCATCAATAAAGTAAGCATTGTTTGTTCCCGGATCCCAATTTGTTAAAGATTCAATTCTTTCTATCTTACCCTGTTTATTGAGAACGACTTTGTCCCCATTTATTGAATTTGTGCCATGCATCTTTCCGTTTATGTATTGAAAGTCATATGAATAAATAATTGGAGGAAATCCAGGAGCGGTTGTGCTAGCCTGAAATACTTCGTTTCCTTGATCGAAATCATTGGAAACTAACTGACCAATTTCTGTCGGGAAGGCGGATTTTGCGAACCCGGGAATAAACAAATTCCCAGTTTGCTTGACTAGCCGCCCGTGTGCGTCATAAATATTCTCTTCTTTGAAGCTGGATCCCGTAACCTTTCGGCCGATAATTCTGCCGCTAGTATCGTAATTGTAGTCCCAACTTTGTGTTGCATTACCTCTTTTCTGATAAATTGGATTGTTATATTGATCAAATTTTGCTTCGTATTGGATACCGCTTTCGTTCCATGACTTAACCAGCTGTCCAGTTGAGTTAAACAATCTGTTTATCTCAAAGGCTGTTAGCATTTTTCCCGAGCTAACGTCCAAATGATACCGAATTTGACGTGTAACACGATTGGATTCTCCATCGTATTCAAACTCCTGAATAATGTTCCGACCAGGATTTAGTGTCACGCCATCTGGAACTGAATAGTCGGTCGCTAAAACTAAGTCTTGAAATACTTGTTCGGACCTGGTAATTCTCAGTTGCTGATCATAACTTAACTTGAGAATACTTTTATACTTACCCCAATGTCCGGGGAACCCGGTGCCATATTCGGCGTCGATTTTGGCGAGGGCGGGGAGACCATTTTCATCAAACTCAGTTACTTCATATTTTGAGTCCCTTCCACCAGTATAACTGCCGTATTCGCCGTAGACATACAATCCTTCACCATAAACAAGTATTCGACTGTTTTTCTGATGAGCAATGGAGTCTGTGATCTCATTTTCTGCGGGCTCGATGGTGTTTTCCAGACGTTTACAACTTGTCAGGCTGCCGATGATAAAAATGATGATGGCCGCAGTGGACGAAGTCTTCATAGTATAGAATTTTAGATTGTGCGAAATCAGACACGAATCGTTCTGAAAAGGCTGCATTTTATCGTGTATTTTTTGAGATGTAGCGTAATGTGGTCGATTCAATCGTATTGAATGAAATGTTTAATGTCATTTTTTAATTTGCTTGATTATCTGGAGATTCGGGAGCGAAAGGTTCAGAAGCCCTTTAGTTGAATTTGTAAGTGTTCGGGTTGACTCTGTACGGATGTATTCCCACTATTTCCACCTGATTCGCAGTTTGCAACCAAGAAATCACTCAGGGAACTGAATATATCTGGGGCATTTTAAGATGATGTTTGAAAGGCACATCGGCAAAAAGCCGAAGCAGTATAGTAGTGAAGTGAAGAGTGGTTCCGAAAAGGATGAAAGCAGGTATACGTTTTGATTTGTTAGAGAAAATTCATCTCTTGCCACAACAAAAACAGTGTATTCAAATGCTTATTAAAACCATGGTGATGGCCGCATTGCAGGCCAGTTCGTTTTGTGCCCAGGTGCAGGCTGGTAATCAGTCATTTCCCCGGCACACCTTGGCAAAGGCAGTCCCGGATTCGATTGACTTGACTAAAATCCCTTACAGCGAAAAGGAACTGACCGCATTTCCCATTTTTGACCCGCCGACCGACATCGTCCCTCTGAATAAGCCCCTTATACGCGATTTTGACAGGCTATTTTTTCCCACGAAACAGGGAATGACTCCTTTGGAAGGGAGAGTCTACAAGGCATTTATGACGAGTGTGACAGGTAAAGAATGGTCGTTGCCGTTCTTTGAAAAGAGTTATCGCGACCTGATTATAGCGGCGGGCGGCGCGCTGATTTATCAGGGAAAAGTGGCGGCGGCAGAGCTGGAACGTATTAAGGATGAGGCCACGTATTTTGGCGAAGAGGGCTCGATAGACTACACCGATACGGTGGTGAAAGTTTACGCAATCCGTAGAAAAGAAGGTGATCATATCTTTGTGCAGTTTTCGGGATACAGTGCAGGCGGGTCTATCCAGATTTTGCAATTGCCTAAAAAGGAGAAATGAGCTTAAGCATGCGAAAGTCCCTGGCTATCCATCCGGCCGGGGACTTAACACAGATCTAAATATCAAAAATCATGAGAGCCATCATCCCTGGATTAAAGTGGTAGTCGAGCAACAGATTGCCGGCCTTGAAAATGGGGCAGATGTGTATCTGACGAAGCCGCCCCGTCGCACTTTATGACGGACAACCGGAAAAAGGATTAGGACACTATCCCAGAGCGCTCAAACAGCGCTGCCAGCTTCCTCAGATCATCCAGCAAATGGTTCGACTTTTGTACCGTAGGGTGCACAGAGTAACTTACTAAAATTAACTAAAATCCTGCAAATCAATGGTTTGCAGGATTTTGTTTTTAGACGCATATGGCAAATTTGTTCAGAAATGCTCAAAATTCAGGTGCGTCTTTCGGTGAGTCTTTACGAGACCAGCATCAGTAACCCGGATTCTGAACCAAAACAGGCGCGTTCCGGTCAATTTCACTCTGGGGAATCGGCCAGAATTCGTATTTGTCCTCGTACTTCGATTTGATGGTCGGTGCAAGCGGGTTTTGAACAAAGCCGTTCAATTTTTTAGTAGCGATGCCCCAACGTCTCAGATCGAAATAGCGCTGGCCTTCGAGTGCAAATTCCACGCGTCGTTCGTGCCAGATTTTGTCCCTCGTTTCGGCCTGCGAAAGCCCGGCGGCCAATGCCGGCATTCCCGCTCTTTTCCTGACCTGATTTACGGCGGCTATCGCGTTCGCAGGGCCTTTTGCTTCGTTTTCGGCTTCCGCATACATCAGCAGGATATCCGCATAGCGCAGCAATACAAAGTCGCCCTCGTCAATTGCGCCATAATCCGGGTTCACCAGGCTTGGGTCGAGCCATTTCTTCACAGCGTAAAAACCATTTATCCAGCTGTCCTTGCCGGGTGTCGCCACCGACAAGTCTCCGGTGAAAGGCCATCCCTGCGCTTTGGTGTCGCCCGGGAAAAAGAACGTCAGCCGCATTCGCGGGTCCCTTTTTTCAAATGGCTTGGTGGGATCGTAAACGGCTGAGCTACCGATATCTTTCCCGTCGATGGCTTCATATTCGTTAATCAGGTCCTGCGTCCCGAGTTCGCCTTTCCAGCGTTGCAGGGATACAGCCAGCGCAACATCCTGATGCAGCAGGTTAGGCTGTAAATATTTGACGGAGAACATGATCTCCGTACTGCTGTTCTGCGCAGGTTTGAAGAAATTACCTTCGTAATTGGTCAATAAGCTGTACTTGCTGCCGTCGATCACCTGCTTCGCAAGTGCAGCCGCTTCCGCATATTTTTTCTGAAATAACAATACCCTCACCAAATAGCCTTGGGCAGTACTTTTTACGGCATGCCCGTCCTTGTAAGCATTGTCGGGCAAAGACGCGATTGCCTTCGCAAGGTCGTCTTCGACTAATTTCAGCACTTCGGCTTTTTCCGATTTAGCCCTTGAAGATTTGAAGTCTACCGAGAACGGATCTTCCGTGGTGATGACCACATTCCCGTAAAGTTGCGCCAGCCAGAAATAATTGAATGCGCGCAGAAAATAGGCTTCTCCCTGATACCGGTTCAGTTTATCCCCTGTCAAAACTTTGCCTACATTGGCCAGGAATGAATTGATTGCTGCAATCGCCTTGTAGTTATTGATATAATAGGCACTTACAAAATCCCCGGATTGCGGCGTGATTCCCGACGAAAGCGCGCTCGTGCCCCCGCCATAGTTATATTGGCCATAGGAGTCGTCGCTGAAATTGTCCCACGCGAACACCTGGTATTGCGATGTGGCATAACCACCGCTGGACGCGTATAAAAAGCTGTAAAGGCCCGTCAAAGCAAGATCCGCATCCGCTTCCGACTTCCAGAAAATGTTGGTCGAAAGTTTGTCGGGTGGGGCCACGTCCAGGTCGTCGGAACAGGAGGCGGCCGAAAGAATGAGCGTTATGAGTGCCAGAACTTTATATTGTAAATTTTTCATATGTCAATGTTAAAAGGGCTGTTAGAATTGCACATTGATACCAAACGTGTAGGTCCTGTTTTGCGGGTAAGCAAGGTAATTTCCACTGTTCACCCTTTCCGGGTCCAGGCCGGGAAACTTGCTGACCGTCAAAACATTTTCCCCCGAAACGAATACCCTCACAGACTTCATCTTAACCTTGTCGATTACGCTTTTAGGAATAGTATAACCCAGCTGGATGTTTTTCAGACGCGCAAATGAGGCGTTTTTGAGGAAGTAAGTCGAATTGTAGTTCTGTACAGGCGCATATCCATCGGCCACGTATATTTTCGGCATGGTATTGGAAGGATTCGTAGGCGTCCACCGGTTTCTCCAGTCCACGGTTGGCACCGAGCCTTGTCTGAATGGCTCGATACCCCATCCATTGACATATATTTTCTGTCCCATGGAGCTGAAAATCTGGGTTGCCAAGTCGAACCCTTTCCAGTTGGCCGAAAAGTTTACGCCCAGTTGCATCGCAGGATATCTGCCTTTCTGGTAGGTACGGTCCTTTTCGCTGATCACCCCGTCGCCATTCACGTCCTTGATTTTGAGGTCGCCGGGTGTGGGTGTGACCGGCTGCTTGGGAGAAGCGTCAATTTCGGCCTGGTTCTGGAAAATCCCGTCCCAGATATAAACATAAAACTCGTCCAGCGGATGCCCTTCTTCACGGATCGAATTGGGAACGGTATTGATCTCCGTCTTCCCGAATTTTTCCAGTTTATTCTTGTACGCCTGCGCATTCAGGCCCACAGTGTAGGAAAAGCCCCGCTCGGTGCGGCCCGAATAGGCGATATTCAATTCAATACCCTTGTTGCGCACCGCGCCGTTGTTGATCGTAGGCGCATTCAAACCCAGCCACAACGGTACCTGCGATCCGCGCAGAATGTCGAAAGTATATTTGTTGAACACATCGGCCGAGAAAGTGATTTTGTTGCTGAAAGCGGTAATGTCTACCCCGGCATTCACCGACCGCGTCGTTTCCCAGGTTAGGTTAGGGTCCACAATGGATTGCGCGGCAAAACCCGTCGACGTCGATCCTCCGAATGCATAGTTAGCGTTGCTCAGCGTAGACTGGTAGGGATAAGTACCGATATTCTGGTTACCCAGCTGACCGTATGAAGCACGCAATTTCATGTCGTTGAGCCAGTTCGTATTTTGCAGAAAAGTTTCCTTCGAAATACGCCATCCGGCCGAGAAGGAATAGAATAATCCCCAGCGCGTATCCGACGGCAGGCGCGACGTACCATCGTAGCGGACACTTCCACCCAGCAGGTACTTGTCTTTCAAACTGTAATTGGCAGTTGCATAAAGCGAGTGAATAGCCCATTGCTCGGAAGTCCCGCCATTGGTTTGTCCGTCCGCTGGGCCCGCATCCAGTTCAGTCAAAAGATTGGTCGGGAATTGCCTTCTGGACGCCGCTATTTTGCTGGTCTGGTTTTTTTCCTGCTGGTAACCGCCCAAAATGGAAATGGCATTGTCGCCAAATGTTTTGTGGTAATTGAGTTGCGAATAGAAAACACTATATACCAAATCATTACGCTGCACATTCAAGCCGGGGGTACCGACATCGAGCAAACCTGCCGAGCTCATGTCATTGAAATAATACATGGGTACTACCGGCCTGAAAATGCTCCATTTCGTGTTCTGGTAATTAAAGCCGGCTTTGTTCTCCCATCTGAGGCCATCCAGCACATCCACATCCAAAGACATATTTCCCTGCGCATAGTAATCTTTGGTATACTGCATGGATTTCTCAGCTACCGTCGCAATCGTGTTTTTGTTTCCCTGTTCGTTAGGGAAAGCTCTTTTTATCCATTTGCCGTCTGCCGTTTTTGGCGGATAAAGCGGCGATTGCGCCATGGTCGACAAAAACATATCCGTGCTGCCATTGCTCGGTGCCGCCTGGTCGCCATACCGGAATTGCAAGTTGGTACCCAGGGTCACGCGCTTGTGCACTTTGGAAGAAAGGCCCAGGTTCATCGTGTATTTTTTGTAGTCGAAGCCGATCATGACGCCGGGCTGGTCGGTTATCCCGAGGCCGACATTAAAAGTAGTCCCGTCCTTGCTTCCACCCGACATATTCAGAAAGTGGTTTTTCACATAAGCCGGATTGAAAAGATCGTCGAGCCAATTGTGGTTGGGATATTTGACCCGGTCGGTAGCATTCCGGTACAGATCGATCTGGGCCTGGGTGTAGAGCGGCTGTAAATTGGAATTGGTCCGGGCCTCGTTGGAAAGCTCCATAAATTCGGCCGAGTTGGTGATCGTTTTCGGGATTTGGGTGGGATTGGAAATACCGATGTTAAAACCGTATCCGAATGCAAAACCACCGCCGTTGCCATTTTTAGTTTTAACCACAATAACACCATTTGCCCCTCTCGCCCCATAAATCGCAGCCGAAGCGGCATCCTTCAACACCGTGATCGACTCGATATTGTTCGGGTTGAGAATGCTGAGGTCACCCGGCAAACCATCCACAATCACCAACGGGTCGTTCCCCGCACCACTGAATGTCCCCGTACCCCTCACCCGTAGCTGAATGCCCTCATTCCCCGGCTCTCCCGAGCCTTGTATCACCTGCAAGCCGGGGAGCTGGCCTTGCAGCAAACTCACCGGGTTAGTAGCCACCCGTTTGGTAATAGTCTCGCCCGAAACCGTCGCCACCGCGCTGATAAGGTTTCGCTTGCTTTGGGAGTTGTAACCTACGACCACTACCTCTTCCAGCGCTTTGTTGTCCAACACCAGATCGACGTTGATCACCGGGGCATCGCCCACCTTCACTTCCTGCGTCACGTGTCCCACGAAAGAAAACACCAGAATAGCCCCATTATCAGGCACATCCAGCGAATACGCCCCATTAGCGTCGGTCGAGGTCCCGCGGGTCGTTCCTTTAATGGCAATGTTCACGCCAGGCAAAGGTTCGCTTTTGCCCGCCGTAACGACTCCCTTGATATTCTTGTCCAAAACATTTTGCACGGCGGCAAGCGTACTGCCGTAGTCCAGCGAAAGCGCACCGGACGGCTCACGCCCCGCCGGTTTGAGAATAATCCTGTTCCTGACGATCTTGTAGGAAATATTGTCGGGGCTGAATATCTGGTCCAGCACTTCCGACATGTTTTTGTTGTGGGCGGATAGCGAAATTTTTCGTTCCACCGGAAGTAACTCTTTACTATATACGAACTTGACATTCTCCGCGGCAGCCAGTTCCGCGAGGATAGACCGGATCGTCTTTTGCTGGGCTTCAATGGAAACTTTTCTCAGCAGGAGCTCCTGGGCGTGCGTTTCGCCCCCGTACGAGTAGGTGCAGGCGATGATCGCGAGAAGTATTTGTAATGATGACACTTTCATGATAGTCCGCCAGGGCTCTATGATTTCTAGTCCTTTTTTCATTTTTTTACAATATTAGATCACAGGATGATTTAAATGTTCCCAGTATTTCATTTGTCCAGAATGAAACAACCGAGATTTTTCGAGGGATGGGAATTGGGACCGAAATGCTTCCGGCATCTTCGGTCCTTTTTGCTACGTAGCGTTTATATGCATATATGGGTGTTGTTAAAAGGTAAAAAAATTACTGAATCGCTTTACATCCGGGCCCGGTTAGAAAGATCTGGTCCTCCCTCACTTCGTAACTGGCGTCGATAGCGGCGCATAGTACATCCAGCAGCGCGAAAAGATCGCCCAGATTCGATGCGTCGGCGGTAATGGTGCAGTTGGCCAGATTTTTGTTTTCTAGAAGAATGGCTAACCCATATGCCTTTTCCAGCTGCGGAATGATCTCTGAAACAGGCTTATCCGTATAAATAAAAGCATTCCTGATGTCGATCGTACTTTCGCGCCCGCTCACAGGTAACGGCTCTTCAACCAGGCCGGTTACCATTTCCCCGGTTTCAAATGAGAACGTTACTTTCTTGTTGGGTGTAAGGGTAACCTCTTTGCTTACCCCAGATGCCCCGGCATCCGACGCATTTTCCTTCACCTTCACCTTTCCACGCAAAACGGCTACTTCGACATTTCCCTTGGGACCCGTTCTAATCGTAAAGCTGGTTCCCAGCACTTTGGTAATGATATGATCTGAATAAACGCTGAAAGGCCGGCCGGGATCATGGGTTACATCAAAATATCCGTCCCCTTTTAAAAACACATTTCGCTCCTTCGCCGTGAACACCTGCGGGTAAAACAGAATGGCTCCCGGGTACAACGACACCGCGGTGCCATCAGGAAGTTTGACCAGTTTGAGCTTTCCGGTCGTATTCTCTTTCTTCACCAGGTCGCTGATCATCGCATTGGGAACCTTCGCGATGATTGAATTTCGCCCGGCGATACCACCTTTATAAAAAACAAAACCCACGATCAGGAAAGCAGCCGTCGCAGCAAATTTGAAATATGCAGACTGCCACCATCTTCTGCCGGTCAGCGGCTCGACGGTTTCCGGCAACTCATGCATATTCTGCCGGATAGCCCCCCAGATATCCGCTTTCAGTTTCTGATCTTCCTGCGGTACGTCCGCTCCGGCATGATTGATCGAATCATACCAGAAATCCATCACCTGCTTTTTGATCGGATTGATCGTGTTGTGCTGATAGCGGTGAATCAGCCGATAAAACCCTTTCCAACTTTTGCGCATGTCTGTCTGTGATCGTTAAAAACACAATTGCCTTTATGTGTAAGTAGACCGGACGTTGCCCATGCCACAAATAAGTTTATTAATTATTAGAAAGTTTATATTAGATAAGCCCTAAAAATAGTAAACTTATTAGAATATTTATAGAAATTCTACGAACACCTACTTGGAAAGGTGTTGAGCGAGAAGCAAAGCTAAACAAAGCGTATAGTCCTGTAACTGAATGCGGAGCGTTTTAAGGCCCTGGCTAAGATGGTGCTCGACGGATCTTGTCGATATTTTCAGGATTCTGGCTACCTCGGCATTCGGTTTATGCTGCATTTTGCTCAGTTCGAACACGGCCCGGGTTTTGGGAGGAAGCTGGTCGATGCAGGCTATGAGGGATTGATTGAGATCATTGTAGGCGAGCTCTTCCTCCGTATCCCAATCCGCCTCCGACATATTGATGAATACAAACTGATCGTAGTTTCTGCGGACGATTTCTTTTTTGAAATAATCCAGCACCTTGAATTTGACGGCCCCCAGCAGGTAATGTTCCAGTTCGAGAATGTCTACCGTTCCACGCCTGGCCCAAAGGTCCAGAAAGATGTCCTGCACGATTTCCTTCGCTTCGTCAGACTCCCGGACCTTGTTTTCCGCAGCCCTGTAAAGCCTGTGCCAGTACCGGTCATAAATCTGCTCAAATGCGTCCTCATCACCCAATTTCAGGCCCTCAATTAATGCTGCGTCACCGGTGTAAGTATTAGGCATGTCGATCGCAATTTTGCACATGAACATAGGCGATCCGCGGTAAGGGCAGACCGTATATGTTCATCATAAACTTCGAAGACATGTTTTTCTACTCGATCAAGCCCCGCCTTAAACAGGTGGCCGACTTGAATTTCTTAGCATATCACCTCGCAACAGATAGGATTGTGTTGTCGAGCTCAGTTTGCAACCTCTCGATTCCATTATTCATAGGTTACCTTTCCTTGTTACGAATTCCTAAGACATAAAAAAGTAGCTTAAATGACCCCGAATTGTTAGTTACAGCGGTCACCCGATCAAATTCAAGCAAATTCGCCGAGCTTGTAAACAAATAACCCAATCTGGTAGAAGCGTCTTCCAGCTCAGCTCCATTGAGAATTGAAACAGTATTGAACCTAGCCCTAACTGTATCAAGGCCGGCTTCAATTTTTTCATCGAGCTGGCCCCTTTTGCGTAGGTCAGTTATCAGTTGAGTTAAGCGAGTCACTTTAATCGATATATCGCTCAGATGTCTTACTTTCAAAGACAAATAATCCGTATTAAGAATGGTTTTTTCGAATGAAAACGAAGGTTATCTTTTTGGGGAAAAGTACGGAGAAATTATATGGGGCGAGGATAGGGACGCTGTCAGGGTGGATACTGCAATGGTATATAG
>NZ_JBYCZM010000025.1:0-13589 GCF_057586235.1 Dyadobacter sp. SRI_021 | reverse complement strand
TAAACTTTTTTTGATATTTACCTTAACTCACTGATAAACAAATTCATCTGCTCAGAAAAAATTGAAAACTTTCGCAACATCATCCGAGAGTAACATTTGGTATTGCATTATCTGGTAAAGAGAAGCCCACGACTTATGAATGAAGTCTGGCCGGTTATCAAAAGGAAGAAATATAGATAAGTATCTCAAAACCAATAGCTTGAATTTCCGATAAATAAATAGGCTATACATTCTACAATTTACCCAAATTAAAATATATAGGTTTGCCGAGGTTGTAACACAGCGTATCGCTAATTCTTACAACCATACCTACTCAGCTTCCATCACTCTTCATTCAATTACCCCGACGGGTGCCGAAAGCACCAAATCCAGCCATTAACCCGCACCGGGTGGCTCCATATACATCTATATCAATCCGTATTTCATGCTCGGAAGGAGCAGCGGCAGCGCTGTGCCCGTTTCGCTCGCGACCAGAGATTTCATTCACCACTATTCAAATTAAACGCTTTGAGTATGACCAGACCCTACATTCCCGATGCACAACTAGCAGCGAGATTAAATCATGTTCACACGTTGTTTTGGCTCCTGACTATTTTCACACGTTTGAATTTATCCGCCCAAAACGTCGTGTATCAAACCCTCTATACAGGTGCGACGTTCGATGGCCGGGCAATTAACCAAGGTCTGCCGGTTGGAAGCATAGCAGGCAGTGGCAGCACAGTCTCGGGAGGCGCAAGCTATTCGATAGCGATCGTGGTACCTCCCGGGACAAATGGCATCAGCCCTACAGTTTCGGTTAATTACCATTCAATGGCAGGAAATGGTGTTCTTGGACAAGGCTGGGAGATCGGCGGATTGTCAAAAATCACACGATGTACACGGAACATGTATTTTGACAATGAAACGAACCCGGTCGTCATGACGAATAGCGACAGGTTTGTCCTGGATGGCGCCAGGTTGATAGCCAAAGTTGGCAATTATGGCGAACCGAATACAACCTATGGAACTGAAAGTGAGAACTTCGCCACTATCACTTCCAAAAGCGCGCAGGGGAATGGCCCTGAATGGTTTGAAGTAACAACCAAAGACGGGGTGAAAATGGAATATGGGAACACCCCGGATTCCAGGCTTACCGGCCAGTTTGCAACGGTACTTACCTGGGCACTCTCACGCATTCTGTATCCCGACGGTAATTATATCACCTTCAAATACAACACCAACGCCAGTTTCGCATTGCTCATCGATGAAATCAACTATACGGGCAATGCAGCGCAAGGCTTAATTCCTTATAACCAAGTCAAATTCGATTACAAAATTCGCACTGTCGATGAAAACGCTGGTTTTGAAAACGACACAAAGATCGAAAGCAAGTATTTGCTGGATAAAGTCACCACAAAAGCCGAGGGATCGACCGTAAGAAGTTACCAGTTCAATTATGGACACGATAATATCAATTCCTATTTAAAAGAGGTCATTGAGGCGGGAACCGGTGGCACACAGCTCAATGCCACCATTTTTAAATACGGTGACCCGCCCGCCGATTTCAGCACCGTTACCACAGATGGATATGATTACCCTTCGTCAACGACCATCACAGGAGATTTCAATGCCGACGGTTTGACCGATTTTCTGGAAGCAAGCCTTATTCAGAATCCTGCCGTATACAGAATGATCGTCTACGCCAAGTATCCCCCCTACAATGCTAAACCGAACGATTTTTATGTAGTCAATGTGACGGATGCGCCCGTTACCTATTCGGTGGTAAAGAAGCAAAGCATTCCTAATTCGTTCGATTTTCTCGCATATGATTTCACCGGTGATGGGGCCGATGATGTTTTGATGACCAACATTGCCGGCTCGGGCCTGAATCGCACTTTAACCAGTCTCCGCATTTATCGTACAGTTCAGAATTACGATTGGCAAACCAATGCACAACCTGAGATCCAGTTCGATCCGCTGACAATATCCCCGTACACCGGCTACTCAAAAATCCATCCGAGCGGACACTTCATATTTCCTGGTGATTACGACGGAGACGGCATTCAGGACATATTGACTATGCTGGGAAGCAATGCAGTCAATTACAATTGCCATTTGTATAACGGAAAGGTCCAGCCCGATTTCGGATCGATTGTTATTTCAGGCGTATTCGCATTGGCCGTGAGCGACTGGCCGACCGCCGACAAAGTACATATTGTCGATTTCAATGGAGATGGCAAGAGTGACATTATGTTGATCAAAGGTTCGAATTGTGAAGTTTTTACATTCGATGGCTGGACCGCGCGCCGAATCCATTACTCAACCAATTATCTTACCAAAGACCATCTTAGCTATTTCGGCGATTTCAATGGCGACGGCAAAACGGACATTCTTACCAAATTAACCACGTCCGGCACATGGAAAGTGGTGATTTCTAATGGCATTGGTTTCTACGAATCACCCTTCACATTCAACACAACTCCCGACACCGATCCATTCACGGGCGATCAGCTGGGCATTGCCGATATCAATGGGGACGGCAAATCGGACATTTACCATGGGTGGCAAACAGCGGCACCTTCGAATTTCGATGTCTACTACGGCAAGGGCTATTCGAGTACCGGGGTTAATTTTTATCGTATAAATAGCAGTTACGCAGTGAATCTGGGCGCCCCGCCTCCCATGATCGGTGACTTTAATGGCGACCATCGGGCCGATGTTATCAACTTCAAGAATATTTTCAATCCAATGGATGTCTTCTATTTCAAAAAAGAAGGCAGGGAGAATCTGATTGAAAAAGTCAAGAACGGCTACAATCATGTTACGGAATGGGCTTACAAAAAGCTGACGGATGAAAACGGGTTCCATATCCGGGGAAACCTTACGGCTTACCCTTTTAATGCGGTCCAACCACCACTTTATGCTGTCTCCGATTTCAAACTGCAGAACGGCGTTGGTGGCTACAATACAATTCAATACACCTACGAGGCAACCAAGTTACACCGCGGGGGAAAGGGGTTTCTGGGATTTGGCAAAATAACGGCCAATGACCTGGCTACGGGTATTAAAACTGTCGCTGAAAATGAATTCAACACTACCTACTTCACAACCATTCCCTATCGGACCTCTATCTATCTCGCATCGACAAGTACCCTGCTGAGCCAGACAACCAACACCAACGTATTTATTTCTCCATCTGCCAAGCGCTTCTGGGTACAAACTACCAATATCCTTGAAAACAAGGCGTTGGAGGGCAGGACTACAACCACGGTAAATGTGTATGACAATTTCGGCAACGTTACGCAAAGTACGGTCAACAACGGGGTCGAGACTGCGGTAACCAATACCGCTTACGGTGCCTATCCGGCCGGGATACTGAATAAGCCGACATCGGTGACGGTTTCCAACACCCGGTCCGGCCAGCCTGCGCACACTGTTGCAACCAGTTTGGGATATAACGCCATTGGGCAACTTACTTCGAAAACCGATTTCAATGGGTTAGCCAAAAATGTGGTTACCACCTACGAGTACTTTCCGCTGGGGAATCTGAAAAAGACGACCGTTACGCCAAATGGCCCGGGCGCTTCGGCTCCACGTAATACGTCCTCTGTATACGATCCGAAAGGCCGCTATGCCGAATCCAGCATCAACGAGCTCGGCCAGACTTCCAGCGCTACCTATGACCCCAGATGGGGCAAGCCGCTGACTTCGACGGGCGTCGACGGGCTGGTTACTACTTACCAATATGATGTGTTCGGGAGACCTACGGTTACCGCGCCACCGGCACCGGTTGCATATAATATCACACAAAGCTACGGCTGGGACCTGGCGGGCGGGGCGGTATGGTACAGCCTGGTCTCAAATCCTGGCAAGCCTAATGTCAAAATATGGTACGATCTGTTGGGCCGCGAGATCAAAAAGGAAACCGAGGGCTTCGGCAACCAGCCGATCACACAGGTCCAGGCGTATGATGCAAAGGGTAATATTATTTCGAATACCCAGCCATACAAAGCAGGCGAAACCTATATCACCACCACTACCCAATATGACCAATACAACAGACCTAATAACATTAATAGCGGCGCGCTGGGTACCAAAACGATCAGCTATTCCTATACCAGCGGGGAACTTACCACTACCACGGTTACCCCGACAGGTACGACCTCGCAGAAGACGGACGCCGGTGGGAAGGTAATCAGTGCAACCGACGATGGCGGAACGTTGGTATACACCTATTTCAGCCATGGCGGGATCAAGGATGTCAAAAATGGCGCTGTTACCATTGCCGCCAATCAATATGACGCCTACGGCCGCCAAACCCAACTGACCGACGCCAATGCCGGCACGACGCAATATGATTATAACTCGCTGGGCGAACTGGTGAGCCAAACAAATGCCAACGGGGCAACCTACACATTGACCTACGACGTTGCCGGAAGGATCGTCAGCAGAGCAAAAGCAGGAGAACCGGCAACAACTTACCAGTACCGGGCTTCCGGGAACGGGATCAATCAGATCGAAAAAGTAACTGGCTTTGCCGGTAACCTGGAAGAATATACTTACGATGCCTATGGGCGAATGCTGACGATTAAAGAAACCGTCGACGGCAGCCCTTATATCACCACCTATACTTACAATAATTACGGGGACATTGCTTCCGTCCTGTACCCTTCCGGATTTGGCGCTAATCATGCCTATGACAGCAACGGCTATCCGACGACCGTCAAAAATACCAATAGCACGGTAACCCTTTACACCAATACCGGCATGAATGGGCTGGGGCAAAATACTGCCTACACGCTGGGCAATGGCAAATCATCGGTGGTCAACTACGACTACGGCATTCCGAAGCTGTTTTCCACAACCGGCGTCCAAAACCTGGAACTGACCTGGGATTACCCGAAAGGCAACCTCACCAAGCGCAAGGATTACATCAAAAACAAGGAAGAAAGCTTCACTTTCGACAACCTTAGCCGCCTGCTTACGGCTACGGTGACAGGCAAGCCCGCACAGACGGTCACCTATGAACCTTCGGGCAACATTGCCTCGAAAACTGATGCCGGACAGCAGTTCAGTTACCATCCCGCGAAACTCAATGCGCTCACGGGCATCATTGCGCCCACCACCGCACTACCGCAACTCACCCAGGACATTACCTACACGTCCTTCAACCAGCCCGATAAGATTACCGAAAACGGTTCAGGTCAGCCTTACGAGCTCACCTACACCTACGACGCCGGTTACCAGCGCATCAAAGGCGTTATGAAAAAGAACGGCGTATTGATCAACACGCATTACTATTTTGGCAATTACGAAAAGGACATCACGCCCGGAGTCGCCGACAAGCACCTGCATTACATACACACACCCGCAGGCCTTTCCGCCCTCGTCATCCGCGAGAACGGCGCCGACCAATATTACTACACCTACACCGACCACCTGGGCTCGCTGCTCACACTAACCGCCCTCAACGGCACCGTCATCCTCGACCAGAACTTTGACGCCTGGGGCCGGTTACGCCACCCGGCCAACTGGGATTACGTCAATGTGCCGGCTCCGACCAGCTACCTCTATCGTGGATTTACCGGACATGAGCATTTGACGAATTTTAATTTGATCAATATGAATGGGCGGATGTATGACCCGGTGGTCGGGAGGGTGTTGAGTGCGGACAATTTTGTTCAGAATGCTTATTCGACGCAGGGTTATAACAGGTATAGCTATGTGATGAACAATCCGTTGAGGTATACGGATCCGAGTGGGCAATTCTATGGAACGATAATGACTTTCACGGGTGATCTGTTCGAAACAGCATTCCTGCACGGGGGCTTAGATCCAACAAGCAAAAAAGCGAGAAATAATGCATGGCGAAACTTCGACCCAACCGCACCGGGAACCCGGACAAATAATGCCTGGAAAATTGACAGGGGTGTTTTCAAGACCGACCCCAAGCTCGGTTTCTGGGGAAGAGCCGGTACGTTACTCTCCCGGTTTACCTGGGAAGCTCCGCAGACCACGTTGGGGAATCTTTATGCTCACTCTAGAAATGGCACCCGTCAAGTTGACAACGTGGAATATTGGCATGGAGCTACGCTAGTCAATTCAAACGGGGAACGGAAATGGGGATTGACTCTTGGGCCTTACATTAATGCAGAGGATATGAAAATTGGCGACGATATGTTTCGTCACGAATATGGCCACACCCTTCAAAGCAAGTTGCATGGTCCATTATACATCACCCATGTAGGCGTTCCAAGCTTTATTGGAGCAACACTTAATAGACTTGACTGGCATAATCATGACGACGAATGGGCCGAAATTCAGGCTAATAAAATGTCATACAAATACCTAATGAAACGCGAACCACAAACTCTTAATGAAAACAATAGCGGTAACGCTTGGAACAATGAGTATAAACGCTCCTATGTGATAGACTGGTATTTCTTTCTATTTCCACCATCATATCTCTCACTTCTCAACTTTTAAACCTCCCACACTATGAGACGATCATGCATTATCTTCATTATTGCTATTTCAACATTCGCCTGCACAGATTCATGTGAAAATCCTCTGGGGCTTCCGGTGGCTTATGATTTGGATATTTATAATAATAGCAACAGCTTAATTTTTTATCAAATCAGCAAAGTCTATCCAGATACATCCATTCGCGACTCGCTTATGACAGGTGGGATTGCGCCATTCACAAGCAAATCGTACGAATCGCATAAAACCTGGCCGAAATTTTTCGAGTCCCTGCCAGCTGATACGCTCAGTATCTTTTTCTTTTCTCCTGATACCATCCATAAATATGGCTGGAAGCAGGTACAAAGCAAGTATCTGATATTGAAACGGAAAGACATAAGTTTGAAAGATTTGGAAGATAACGACCATATAATTACGTACCCATGAAACGTAAGCTACTCTCTTTACTCTTCCTTACCATATCTACCGCAAGCACCTGCCATCGCGAGGGTCCGAACTGTCACCATAACATTATTTTTAAAAACAGTTCAAGTGACGCTATAATTTATGCACTTAAAGGGAGCAATGGCAGTGGTCTCTGCTCTATGGTGTTCTATTCCTACGCGGCCCCTAATGAAGAAGTTGTTTTGGACTTACCAAGATACTGTTGGGAGCAAGAATTAGGAAACGGAAAAACTGCTGAAATGTACGTAATTGATCCAAGAAAATTCAATTCAGGTAACGGCTTCTATGATTGTGATTCAATAGTTATCAAAAATGAGGTGTTGATGCATTACCCGCTCACTCTGGACGATTTAAAGAGAAACAATTTTACTATAACCTACGAAAACTGAACGTTAAACTACATTCATGAAATTTACACTATTCTTATTACTATTATCGACCATACTTTCTTTGGCAAATAGTTGTCATCGCGAAGGTCCATCACAAGAAGGTAATCAAGGAGACAACCTGCTGTTATATTGTTGAATGTTGGCCAAAAGGCACGATGGTTCTCGGCGGCGGAATGAAAGCTGTTGTCTGCAACAAAACTGCAAAATAGTGAACTACGTCTCATATCAATAGATCCTCATTAATCAATTCAATCAACTCTCCTATGAAACACACTATCCTCGATCTATCATCAAACAAAGTCTATCTCCGATGCTCCCGGTCCGGTGAAGTGATAATGCCAGAAAGCCTACCGATCAGTCAACTGCTAGTGGATAATTTCAAATGTTGGGCACAGAGATATGAAGAAATAAATCAAAGCGGGTGTGATAATTATTCCATTATAGATTTCCTAGAAAAAGAAGGCATAAAATTCATGCTAAATATAAAGAAAGAGGTCCCCCACATCAATCTAGTATTTCAATCGGACACGTTAACAATTGAGCTTTTTGGCGATCCTGCATTTGACATACTAGAATAAACAACTAATCAAACTAAAAGATACTATGTTACAATCATTTGGCAAACAAGACATTATCCACACTATGAAGTATCTACTGTGCTTGGCCTTTCTCACACTAGTTCATGGACATTATTCATACGGCCAAAATCAATCTCCAACTCTCGGTTCTACTTGTAATAGCAATCAGGCAGAATATAGCGTTGTTTCTATTGACCAAAGGAACAATACCGAACTGCTTGGTTACCTACCTGTCAAAGGATACACTGGTCTAGCAGAAGTTAAGTTTAATGGCTCTCTTGTCGACAGTATCGGAAATTTTCTCTCGAAGCAATCCATCCATGCCAGCAAATCCGGTGTGCTTATCCTGGGAAATTTCTTTCTGAACGGTAGTTCCAATCCTACAAAGCCGATACTTTCGATGTGGGTCCGATTTCTATTATGATCGTCCAAGATTTTTCTATGAACAACCAAATGCCTTTTCGCCAAATTATTTTCCTGGCGGTGGGAGAATCGGAACGACAGGAGCAGGCGATCTGGCAATTCGAATAGGAGATCCTAAACAGATATATATAATTCCAATTTATCGATTCAAAATCAACTATAAAAAAGGAAGTTCGATCCCTCTTGGTCTCGTCAAATAGCCAGTGTATTTCCGATTGGACATCCATCGTGTCATTTTGATCATCGGTTTTGTAAATCGAACATAAAATACCTGAACTTGGTCAAATCATACTCTCGCCTCCGTTGCGTGTAAAGTGAATTCCATTTTCCGAAAATTTATAACTATTAATATAACTATACCACCATCATCATGAAAATTATATTACCCTTCGCGCTAACGGTTCTTTTGTCCCTTTCAAGCTTAGCTCAGGCTCCTGCCGATTCAATGGCGAACGTGCAAAATCCACAACTGTACACATTAAAACAACCGGAAGATTTGAACATTAAAGGCCAGATCGACGCAGCCCGGCATTATAAACGATATAAAGGTGCGGCCACTGGCACATTGTTAACCAGTCTCCTTTCACCGGTAATCGGTCTTATTCCCGCCATCTTATGCTCTTCTACTAATCCTAAAATTGAAAACCTGGGATATCCTAATGAAGAATTATTCAGGCAAGCCGCATACTATAAGGCATACACTAAAAAGGCAAAGAAAATAAAACAGCGAAAGGTTTGGTCAAATTGGGGAATTGGCCTGGGGGTAAATCTGGTGCTGGTCCTGGTATTGGCTAATTGATAGGCGACAAGTCGTAACATGCTTCAATGGCTATAATTCTTACATAATCCACGACCAATCTCTTAATTCAAACCATGAAAAAGAAAATCGCGCTTATCTTACTAATTCCATTTATCACGCAATTGATCGTTGCCTGCTGCGACTGTCCTGATCCTCACAAATATCAGTACAAGTTTGAGTACCTATCAGCGTTTAACCTTGATAATTCCAGCACAAATTCGGTTATTTCGGAAAGTCCCATCCCGAGAAACGCCTATGGAATCAAACTTCAACTAGGCTTGCGTGAATTGTCCATCGACCGTAATCACTTCTCCCTTTTCAGCCAAGCCAATGCTATGTGTTGCTTGTGCGGCGCTGATACAACAATAACCCCACGGGATACAATAACGTCTTTAAAGATTACGACAATAAACAGATTCGACGATAACCATCCGAAAAGCAGTGATGTAACGGCATTATTTAAGGTATTGAGGCATGGACACTATGTTGGCATCGATAGCATCATTGCACATCCTGATATCTATTTCAAAAGGACTGAGACCGAATTTATGGAACTGTACCTTTTTACACCGCCGAAACAAGCAGGAGAATATAGTTTCACAGTTGACCTGGCACTTTCAAATGATACCCACCTGATAGCCAACACAAAGCCTATTAACTTAAAATAACATGAACAAGTTACTGGTCTTACTCGTACTTCTACTGGTTCGGGAGAACTCTCTGTTCGCCCAGTCGGAATTCAAGCCTGTCCGATTTTTCTATCGACCTTCGATTGGAATTGTGTTCCCCACCCGCTTGTTTCCAACCAACGATATCCCCGGTAATTTGATAGGAACCCAATTTCAGAACATATACTGCCAACCTCTGTCTATCGGTTTTTTCTATCGGAATATCGGTATCGAAGGACAGGTGACATTATCCCCCGCCGGGAATCCGCAGAACAGGCATGATCAATTTGTTAAAGACATTAACCTAAAATATGGAAATAAGTATTACGCGAACATATATTCCAGTGCTATGAATGATAATTTGAATAGCACTTCTGACCCGATAGCCCGAGGAAGTTTGGGACCGGCCTATAAAGTAGAGCAAAATCGATTAATCTTTGTTGGGCGTATAATGTTAGGCGTCGTTTCCATCATCACTAATTGGGGCCGTGTTCGGTTAAAAGAGAAGGGAACGAACGAGTTACTGAATATCAACTGGGATAGCCAATATGCAACCAAAGATTGCTTTTCATTTCACCCATCTTTCACATTCGCTTATCGGGTAAACAGGAGAATTACATTTAACCTGGATCTCGATTCTTGGCTCTACAAGGCCGGCGTGACGTACAAAGAAACGACGACAAACGCTGCATCCGGCGACGTCACCAGTAGGGAATATGGATATAGCCATCTCATGAATGATGTCAGCCTAGGGCTGGGCATCATGGTAATATTCAAATAGATTATAATCCTGTTTAACAAACATCCAACAAAATGAAAAACACACTGACACTCATTATGCTCTTTCTCATTACCAGCGCCCAAATCTGCTCTTCGCAAGGCGATCCAAAAGTAGTCAGCCAGGAATACGAATCCTGCTGCGGCACCCAGCCCGTCGAATTCTCTTACGAAAAGAAGCGGATCTACGTTCCGAACGTATTCACTCCTAATAAAGATGGGGTGAATGACTATTTCTTCCCGGTCGTGAATGATGTCGTTACGGATGTGTGGGGCTTTGCCGTATACAGTATTGAGGGAGACACGATGCTCTATCAAAAGCCCTATTTCAATTCCAAAATGCCTGTGCAGGAATATGGCTGGGATGGATTAAGGCCCGACGGTTCGCGGTATAAGGGGGCGTTCCGGTACAAAATGCGGGTAGACGATATGCAGGCGAACAAGCACATCGTCGAGGGCCGTGCATGCGCTATCATATGCGGAAGCGGGTCGGAAGTATTTCAAATAAAAAGCGGGTGCTTCTTTCCCGTTCAAGCTGGGAAGGATGGCACATTGGATAAATCGATAGCCAGCGGCGAAAAAGACTGCTTTTGAATCAATATACGAGTATATCACACTATAAATTTCCAAATCACATTGTATGAACACACACCTTACCAAAGCTGTGCTTTTGGCCGTCCTGGCGGCCTTACCGGGCATGATTAATGCACAGATTAAATTTACGTATGACAATGCCGGCAACCGGATCAAAAGGGAGCTAAATAGTAGCCTTGTGCAACTCGATGCCAAAGTCCTTCTCCGAGGCGCGTACCGTCCCGGGCAGGCGAATATGGCCAGCGATTTGCAAACCTATTTCAGTGCGAATTCAGGCTTGTTACCTGCCACGGACCCGTATGGAGGAAATGTGGTCTACAATAACATCGGTAACCCGGCGGGAGTAGCCGGTTCGGTGGTCGATTGGATAAAGGTTGAAATTCGCGATGCTGCTAGCCCGGCGGTAAAACTTCAATCGAAAAGCTTGCTGCTGAAACCCAATGGAAGTATCGTCGACATAGACGGGACGCTTCCGAAATTCGTCGGGCAAAGTTCTGCGGTACGGATTGCGGTTTTCCATCGGAATCATGTTGCGATTTTGAGTAACGCAATTGCTTCTTTCAACTCAGGGACAGTCATTTATGACTTTACAACAGCCCTCAACAAGGCCAGCCAGCTGCCCGGCGATCCTGCCCAAATGGGCCTCTTCAATGGGAAATGGTACTTGTGGGCAGGGGATGTAAATGGTGACGGGGTCGTCGATGCCTCTGACATGTCGATCGCTAATAATGATTTTCTGAAAGGCACCTATGACCAGTACCTTTTTACCGACGTAAACCTGGATGGCGGTGTGGATGCCACAGACGGGAGTATTATGAATAACGCATTTATGAATGGCTACTATTCGACACTAGTCAATTACCTGCCCTAAAACCATACATATAACACTATTCAGACTATTCCGTCTTTTATAAAACGGTTATCAAGCTTCGAATTTTCGAGGGTGGGCCCTAATGGCAGTTTTCGTACTTAAATTTTGTGATTTGGGTTGTCTTATAGAAATCCGCTCCAGTTTTCATAGTGGAGGTCGCTGGCAAGCCGTTGGGATGATAGGTCCAAACATTTGACGTGATGAGAGGCGGGTCATTTCGACGAAGAACTGTATTTTCGATCACGTTGTTTGGTAGCCCAGCCCTTCGAACGAGCCCTCGCTGGTCATACTCTTCAATCCATTCCGCCGTCAATCGCCTGACCAGATCCGGATCGAAGAACAAATAAACGTCTCATACTTCCCCTCGGTAACCTGTCCCGGAGCACATAGTCCAAGCTTGACGTCAACTCGCCGTTTATCCTGAATAAAGCTGGTAAGATTATTGGGAAATAACTTCAAATTGTCGGCATGCTGGACGTCGCGCTCATGTAATAGGCGCCTATGGTTGCGATACGAAAATCGAGGAACTGACATTAGATATTTTTCCATCCGATAAATCAGATTGTTTACCATCCCTCCAGTAAACGGCAGTTCCTCCCCCGCCGTTAGCCGTACCGACACTGAGTGATCCCGGTCGATATAAACCGCCGCAGCATGTTGTTGCTAAATTGGAGATCGTATTTCCCGCTATGTAGGCAACATTGTTGTGAATAGTTAAATCTGACGCTGCGGCAGAACCAGATATTTCAACACTAACGCCGTTCTTCCAGTAGGCAGCCTTACCGTTGTCTGAATTACCTGCTATCATCACCTCATTTCCTGAGACATAAACTGACGTCGCTTGCGAGCCCTTATCCCAGCCGTCTAATGGAATCTCAACACCGTTTTTCCAATATTTCGCCTTAGTGAAACTAGGCGAGTACGGATCAGGCCGGATATATTCAATTCCTACGACATGTACGTCGTTGCCCGATACAGCAATGCTCGTTGCTAGTGTTGTACTTGTACCATCCGAGAGAGTGATTGGAGTTCCGTTTTTCCAATACCTCGCAGCCAGATAGCCGCCCTGAGGTACATTTCCGGCCACATAAACATCATTTCCGGAAACATCGATCCCCCAGGCTTCTCCTCCAATTCCTCCCTCTAACAATACGGGAATTCCGTTTTTCCAATAAGCAGCATGGGAATGACTTGCCGTATCACCGGGAACTAAAGCCGCACCCATCAGATAAACATCAGGGCCTTCCGTTTTAACATCGAACAATATATGGGGTGCCCTATTATTCTCAAAAGCAACCTCTAATCCGTTCTTCCAATAAATGCCTGCCCCTCTAAAATTGCCAACAACGTGTACATCACCTGCGGCAACTGCAATTCCAGTTGCCTCTACCGAAGTAGAAGAAGTCAAAAGCACAACTTCTTTGCCATTTTTCCAATACTTAGCGCTATAAATACCATCTTTTGAAGAATTACCAGCAATGTATACGTCAGGTTCACTGGGAATAGGATGGTCTTGAAGATTACATGAGACTAAGACAACACTTAAAGCAAGGAGGAAAGGAAATGTAGATATTTTAGTCATTC
>NZ_JBYCZM010000024.1:0-23189 GCF_057586235.1 Dyadobacter sp. SRI_021 | reverse complement strand
GCATTTATACGCCACAATGGCAGGTTTTTTAATAGGACTATATCAAGTTCAGCCCCTCAAAATGAAGCTTTGAAGTAAAAGCCCTTTGCAAATTCTTGCAGAAATATTTTGCAAAAGACTGCAGCGATAATTCTTTTTCCTATATTTGTCCCTGTAACTGTCGCAAGGCAACAATCAACTATGAAATTATTCAATACTATTTGGTGGTGGCGTACTTATCCTTCCAAGATGGACAAGTAAGGCTATTGCATGGTATAGAATCAAAATATACGTACAAACGGCTCGCTGTTCATCTGACAGCGAGCCGTTTTTTTATACACTTTACATTACTACTTGCACATGAAAACCCTGGACAAGACTTATCAGATTACCACACGCCACAAAAAGCTCCTGGCCGATACATTGACGCCTGTTTCGATCTATTTGAAGCTCAGAGATCGCTTCGTCAATACAATCCTCCTGGAAAGCTCCGATTATCATGGCAACGAAAACTCATTTACATACATCTGCTGCGATCCTATTGCTTCTTTCAAACTGAACAATAGCATAGTAACTCAGAAGTTCCCCGATGGTTCTGAAGTCAATTTCGAACTAGCCAACCGGAAGGATGCGGTACAGGCTTTGTACGGATTTGCTCAAAGCTTCAAATCCGAGAAGAGCAAGTTTCCCTTTATCACCAATGGCCTCTTTGGTCATATAACCTATGATGCGGTGACCTATTTCGAAGATATTGAAATACAACCGACCAACCAGGAGACCGAAATTGACCAGATATTCTACCAGGTTTACCGGTACGTTATCGCCATCAACCATTTCAAAAACGAGCTTTACATTTTTGAACATCAATACGGCGAGACAACGGCGGAAGGTGGTATCGATCAGATCGAGGTGCTGATCAAGAACCGGAATTTTCCGCAATACGGTTTCAGTATAACAGCCGATGAGACCTCCAACGTTACCGACGACGAAATGCGGAAAGTGATCCAGAGGGGAATCGACCACTGCCTCCGCGGTGATGTCTTCCAGATCGTGCCTTCTCGCCGTTTCAGCCGCAAATTCCAGGGCGACGAGTTCAATGTTTACCGCGCCTTGCGCTCGATTAACCCCTCGCCTTATCTTTTCTACTTCGACTACGGCAATTACAAGATCTTCGGATCCTCTCCCGAAAAACAGATATTCATCAAAAACGGCCAGGCCGAAATTCACCCGATTGCGGGCACATTCCGCCGCACCGGCGACGATCAGGCAGACGCGGAAGCCGCGCAAAACCTGCTAAACGACCCCAAAGAGACCGCTGAGCACGTCATGTTAGTGGATTTGGCCCGTAATGACCTGAGCCGTAGCTGCGACGCCGTAAAAGTGACGAATTACAAGGAAGTACAATACTACTCGCATGTGATCCACCTCGTTTCAAAGGTGGTAGGCAAAATGAATAAGGACGTGAACCCGCTTCAACTCGTGGCCGACACGTTCCCCGCAGGCACCTTATCGGGTGCGCCCAAGCATAATGCCATGAAACTCATCGACCAGATGGAGTCCAGCAACCGCAGCATTTATGGCGGAGCCATCGGTTTTATGGATTTCAATGGGGATTTCAACCATGCGATCGCAATCCGGACTTTCCTCGCCAAAGACAATACGCTTTTCTTCCGCGCAGGAATGGGCGTAGTGGCGAAATCGAATGTGGAAAGTGAATTGCAGGAAATCAACAGCAAGTTGGCCGCATTACGCCAGGCCATTAAGGTAGCAGAAGAACTCTAAGAGGAAACAGCCATGTCGCAGATCAAAATATATGGCCTCAAATCTTCGCTGTACGCGATCCGGGAGCAGTTGTCCAACACATTGCACAGCTGCATTGTAGAAGCCTTCCAATATCCGCAAAACAAGCGCGCACACAGGTTCTTTTACCTTGATGAGGGAGATTTCTTTTATCCCGAAGGCAGAAGCGAACGCTATACGGTCCTCGAAATAGCCCTGTTTGAAGGCCGTTCGATAGAAGCGAAGAAGCATCTGTACCGGCTGATCTTTCAAAAATTCGAAGAAGAGCTCGGTATCACGCCGAACGACGTGGAAATCACCCTCACCGAGACTCCACCGCACAATTGGGGCATTCGTGGGAAAGCAGGGGACGAGTTGGCCCTGGATTACAAAATTGCCGTTTAAAACGATTTGAAATTTACCGTCCAAATGAAAATACTAGTTCTCGACAATTACGATTCTTTCACCTACAACCTCGTGTACATCCTCCGCGAACTGCACGACCAGGTGGACATTTACCGGAACGATAAGATCGCGCTGGAAGACGTCGGAAATTACGACAAGATCCTTCTCTCCCCCGGCCCGGGTATCCCTTCCGAAGCCGGCATTATGCACGACGTAATCCGCGAATACGGGGCTTCCAAAAGCATTCTCGGCATTTGCCTCGGGCATCAGGGAATAGGGGAGGTTTACGGCGCCGAGTTGGAGAATATGACCGACGTGCTGCATGGTATCGCCGACACGGCCATCGTTACCGACGCCAGTGAGCGCATTTTCAAAGGCCTGCCTACCCATATCAAAGTCGGACGGTACCATTCCTGGACTGTCATTCCGGAAACATTCACCGACGACCTTACCATCACCGCCGTAGACGAAAAAGGCCGGGTGATGGGGCTCTCACACAAAAAATACGACGTGAAAGGGCTCCAATTCCACCCCGAGTCTGTTTTAACAGAGCATGGCAAGGAAATGCTGCAAAACTGGTTGCAACTCTGACCTCCGCATTTGAACTAACACCACCTTACCCGACGATATTAGCAATTAAAAACTGTCATGAAACACATTCTTAGCCATCTTTTTGAATACAAAGTCCTCGACAAATCGCAAGCCAAAGACGTTCTGATGGGAATTGGAACCGGCAAGTATTCTAATTCAGAAATTGCTTCATTTTTAACAACCTATGCCATGCGCAGCATTACCGTCGAAGAACTGGAAGGCTTCCGTGACGGCTTGCTCGAACTCTGCCTTTCGGTGGATTTGTCGGCATATGATCCGATCGACGTTTGCGGAACGGGAGGCGATGGCAAGGATACATTTAATATTTCGACATTATCCTGCTTTGTCGTGGCGGGGGCGGGTCAAAGGGTGGCCAAACATGGTAACCACGGCGTTTCGTCTATGTGCGGGTCGTCGACGGTGCTGGAATACCTGGGAGCGAAGTTTACGAACGATAAGGATTACCTGGAACGGAAGATCGACCAGGCGGGTGTGTGCTTTTTGCATGCTCCTCTTTTCCACCCGGCCATGAAGAATGTAGCACCGGTACGGAAGGAATTGGGCGTGAAAACGTTCTTCAATATGCTGGGTCCGATGGTGAATCCGGTATCGCCGAAAAAACAGCTTGTGGGCGTATTTAGTCTTGAATTAGCGCGTCTTTTTGCTTATCTTTACCAACAAACGGATAAGCAATTTCTGGTTCTTCACGCATTAGACGGCTACGACGAAGTGTCATTGACAGGTGCTTTTAAGATTATCACCGCTCATTCCGAGCAAGTTCTTACCCCCTCTCATCTAGGGCTTCAAACTTTGCGCGCCGAAGATTTATCAGGCGGCGTCACGGTGGAAGAGTCCGCCCGGATTTTTATGAATGTTTTGAACGACACGGCAACGCCTTCGCAGAAGCAGGCGGTGCTGGCCAATGCGGCGATGGCGCTTTATTGTGCCAATCCGGCGTTGTCGCTGACCGACGCCGTGGAAACAGCCCGGGAATCGCTCGAAAGCAAGAAAGCATTGGCCGCTTTCAAAAAATTGATCGAAGAATAGTTAGCGGGGAAGCATTTCTCCCTTTTTATAATTGCAGTTACAGCATTTTTAGATGAATATTTTAGAAAAAATTATCGCCCGCAAGCAGGAAGAAATCAGCGAATCGAAAAAGCAGCGATCCATTTCCGACCTGGAAAAGGAGCCATTGTTCGCGCGCCCGACTGCCTCGCTCGCGGCGGCGCTAAGGTCATCTACTTCACCCCGCATTATCTCGGAATTCAAACGAAAGTCCCCTTCAAAAGGCATTATCAATGCTGATGTGCAGCCTGAAATCGTGACGAAGGATTATGTGGACTCAGGTGCCGTGGGACTTTCCGTTTTGACCGATATCGACTTTTTCGGTGGCTCATTTGCCGATTTCCTCGCCGCCAGGAAGGCTAACCCGCAGATTCCGATGCTCCGGAAGGATTTTATCGTGGATGAATACCAGCTTTTCGAAGCCAAATCCATCGGCGCGGACGTAATCTTGCTCATTGCAGCATGCCTTACGCCTTCGGAAATCGCTCATTTGAGCCGCAGGGCGCACGATCTGGGCCTGGAAGTGCTGTTGGAAGTCCATGATGCGGAAGAACTGGCTGTAAGTACAGGCGAGCATATCGATATCGTCGGCGTGAACAACCGTAACCTGAAAACTTTTGAAACCTCCATCGAAACCTCGATCGCATTGAGCGAGCTGATTCCCGATGCTTTCGTGAAAATTTCAGAGAGCGGTTTAAAAGACGCCGAAACCATTGTGAAGCTGTTTCAGAATGGTTATAAAGGCTTTTTGATAGGAGAAACGTTTATGAAAACTGCGAACCCCGGCGCCGCACTGACAGGTTTGCAACAAAATTTAACTCAACATAGCAATCTAAATCCTCTGGTCCTATGAAAATTAAAATTTGCGGATTGCGCCAGCAAGGCAACATTGAACAGGTAGTAGCCTTACAGCCCAATTTTATAGGGTTTATTTTCTATGAAAAATCACCCCGCTTTGTGGGCGAGGAACTGAACGAGGAATACATCCGCAGCATTCCTCAGAGCATCAAAAAAGTAGGGGTATTCGTGAATGCAAACCCTGGCCATATCCTGAATATGGTCAAAAAATACGACCTGCAGTATGTGCAGCTGCACGGCAACGAAATGCCCGACATCTGCCGCAGCATACGTCAGAAAGGGGTGAGCGTGATCAAGGCATTTTCCATTGACGAGAAGTTCAACTTTGCCATGCTAAACAACTACAAATCGTTTTGCGACCTGTTTTTGTTCGATACCAAAGGCGAAAACCCGGGCGGCAACGGCACGGCATTCGATTGGAAACTGCTGAGCAAATACGATAATGAAAAGCCATTCCTCCTCAGCGGCGGCATCGGGCTCGACAACATCGAAGAGATTATCAGCTTATCACAGACACTCCCTATTTACGGCATCGACGTCAACAGCAAGTTCGAAACCGAGCCGGCAGTGAAGGACATCGCCAAGCTGGAAGAATTATTTAGTTTAGTTCGCGTAAAAGAGCAAGAAGAAGCGGAAGCTTAAATTTTATGGAATCAATTGCAGAAAAGAAGTCGTATCAGGTAAATGACCGCGGTTACTATGGCACCTTCGGGGGCGCATTCATCCCTGAAATGCTATATCCGAATGTTGAAGAACTGCGTGAAAACTACCTGCAAGTAATCGCAGACCCTTCTTTTCAAAAGGAATTCAACGATTTACTACGCCATTACGTAGGCCGGCCAACACCGCTTTACCCCGCTCACCGGCTTTCGGAAAAATATAAAACCAATATTTTCCTCAAAAGGGAAGATCTCTGCCATACTGGCGCACACAAGGTAAACAACACCATCGGGCAGATTCTGATGGCCCAGCGCCTGGGCAAAAAACGCATCGTGGCCGAAACCGGCGCGGGACAGCACGGCGTGGCGACAGCCACCGTATGTGCATTGATGAACCTCGAATGCATCGTGTACATGGGCGAGCTCGATATCGAGCGCCAGGCACCTAACGTAGCGCGCATGAAAATGCTCGGCGCGGAAGTACGCCCGGCTACATGCGGCTCGCGTACGCTGAAAGATGCCACCAACGAGGCCATGCGCCACTGGATCAACAACCCGGTTGATACGCATTACATTATCGGTTCTGTGGTAGGCCCACACCCTTATCCCGACATGGTAGCACGCTTCCAGTCGGTTATTTCGGAGGAAATCCGTTGGCAGCTCAAAGAGCACACGGGCAAGGAAACACCTGATTATGTGGTGGCTTGCGTTGGCGGCGGCAGCAATGCAGCAGGCGCATTTTACCACTTCCTCGACGAAGAAAACGTCAAACTTGTAGCCGTCGAAGCGGCAGGGTTGGGGCTTACGTCGGGGCATTCTGCGGCGACAGTCGCATTGGGTAAGCCTGGTGTACTCCACGGAAGCCGCACCATCCTGATGCAGACCGAAGACG
The DNA here is from genome assembly GCF_057586235.1 of Dyadobacter sp. SRI_021. Taxonomy (NCBI): domain Bacteria; kingdom Pseudomonadati; phylum Bacteroidota; class Cytophagia; order Cytophagales; family Spirosomataceae; genus Dyadobacter; species Dyadobacter sp. SRI_021. The sequence continues at coordinate 16,961 of NZ_JBYCZM010000024.1, read as the reverse complement.
GCCAGGTGGTGGAACCATTTTCTATCTCCGCGGGGTTGGATTACCCGGGCATCGGCCCGCAGCACGCATGGCTTGCCGCCAGTGGCCGCGGTACGTTTCTTTCGGCCACGGACGACGAGGCGGTGCAGGCCGCGTTCGAGCTCACCCGCCTCGAAGGGATTATCCCCGCTCTGGAATCATCGCACGCATTGGCCGTTTTAGGCCGTCTGGGCGCTTCCGAAAACGAAACGGTGGTATTGAACCTCTCGGGCCGCGGCGACAAGGATATGGGTACTTATATGAAATACATCGATTAATTCTCACCTCAATATAACATCACATGGCTACATTGACATTGCCAGAGGTTTTCGATCTCCGATTGAAAATCCAGGAACTGGAAGCAAAGGTAAACTCAGGTGAACTGTCGCTCTTCGAACGTTGCGATATGGAAGACGAGATCCTTGAAATGAAAGAAAAACTGGGCGAGTTCGATCGCCTGAAATTCAGCGACGAAGGCGAATGCCTCAACTGCTCGGCCTAGTCCCGGATCACCATTAATCCATACCACATATGCAGAGATTTAAACTCTTTTTGCTTGCTTCCATGGTCCTTTTCAGCACCATGTCGTTTGTTTCACCTTCAAATCCACCTAAAAAAATGCTGCGCCACGTTGTTCTTTTCAAATTCAAGGATTCTTCAACACCAGCGCAAGTGAAGGAAGTGGAAGACGCTTTCCGTAAGCTCCCTTCGAAAATCAAAGAGGTAAAAGGATTTGAGTGGGGTACCAACAACAGCCCCGAGGGACTGGCTCAAGGCTTCACACACGTGTTTTTCGTAAGCTTCGACAGCGAAGCCGGCCGTGAAGTATACCTGCCTCACCCTGAGCACAAAGCATTCGTAAAAGTCCTGGAACCACACCTGGACAAAGTATTGGTTGTTGACTACTGGACACAAGAATGAACCGCATTGTAAGTCTTTTTCAGAATTTTAATAAAACTACGGACAGCCAGGGACTGCTGAACGTGTATTTCACGGCCGGTTTCCCGGAGCTGAACGATACTACCCGTGTATTGCGGGCATTGCAGGATGGCGGTGCCGACCTGGTGGAGATTGGAATGCCTTATTCCGACCCTGTAGCCGACGGTGAGACAATCCAGCAAAGCAATGACCGCGCGTTGGAAAACGGCATGTCGGTACGCATTCTGTTCGATCAACTGCAAGGTATGCGGGACACGATTACTGTGCCGGTGCTGTTAATGGGTTATATCAATCCGGTATTGCAATACGGTATCAAGGAATTTTGCGCCAAATGTGCCGAAGTGGGTGTCGACGGGCTCATTTTGCCTGATATGCCGATGGACGTGTATTTGGATGAATACAAATCCGTGTTCGACGCGCACGGTTTGCTGAATATCTTCCTGGTTACGCCGCAGACTTCGGAAGCGCGCATTCGCCAGATCGACGAGGTGAGCGAAGGTTTCATCTATACGGTTTCCTCTGCCAGTGTTACCGGTTCGAAATCCGGTGTGAGCGGCGACATGGAAGCATACTTCGAAAAACTAGATGCCATGAAGCTTCGCAATCCGCGACTAATCGGATTTGGAATTAAAGACCATGACACTTTCGTGAAAGCTTCGAGCCACGCCGCCGGTGCGATCATCGGAAGCGCGTTCATCCGCGTGTTGCAGCAGAGTACCAACCTTGAAAACGATATTAGGGCGTTTGTAAGAGAAGTAAAAAATTCTTCAGAGGCAATTCCGGCATAATTCGTCGCGGAGCGACCGATTTTATTTTTCTTCAGGCATTAATTTTGTACAAACAACCTGTTAACGGGTTGTTTGTTTTTTTATATCCCAATGCTGCCTATGAAAGCCTTCTTTTTGCTACTCACCATCCTCATATGCAGCGCATATACGCCTGTATTCGCACAGTTCAATTTCGACGTCGAAGGCGGGCTGGTATTGAACACCAGCTACAATAAAGTACAAATTCCAAGCGGACGCGGAACGCGCGTGAATCTTCCAGAGCAGCTCGACCTGGACCAGAGTGGGTTTTATCGCATTCGTGCGGGGTACCGGATCGGCAACCGCCACAATATCTCCGCATTGTTCGCGCCATTGACGATTCACTACCGTGGGACGCTTTCAGAGAACACCAATTTTAACAATCACAATTTTCTACCGGGACAACCACTCAATGTAGATTACCGGTTCAACTCGTACAGGCTTACCTATCGCTACGATTTTTTTGCCAATGGAAAGTGGAGGGTAGGGGCGGGGCTCACCGCCAAGATCCGCGACGCCGACATCCGGTTCAAGAGCGAGTACGCCGACACGCATTATGACAACCTTGGTTTTGTTCCACTCATTAATTTTTATGCTTCCTGGAAACCTGCCTACCACTGGTCCGTCATCCTAGAAGGCGATGCACTCGCCGCGAAGCAGGGACGTGCCGAAGACATCTTCGGCGGCATTGCTTACAATTTCAACAACACGATCGCGGTCAAGCTCGGGTACCGCATGCTCGAAGGCGGCGCTGACAATGATAAGATTTACAATTTCAACTGGATCAACTACGCTTCAGCCGGCTTGCTGATTACACTCTGACGGTGTTACTATTCCCCGATTTTCGATAATTTCTGGGGTAAATGCAGCAGGAATTCGCTATATTTCTTTGTTTTTAACGCATATGGGCACTCGGTAATTTTTAGATGCCACATGCGTTATAAAAACTTCACAGTTATACCTAGACCACTATGGCTCCTTTCACTACCTCAATGGAAGGCCTGTTGCTACGCATTCAGGAATACCGACTGAAATATTATCAGAACCAGTTACTCAAAGGCGCGATCTTCTCGATCGGGCTGCTGCTGACTGTCTTTTTGTTTTTCAATACGATCGAGTATTTCGGGCGGTTCAGCTCGGTGGTGCGCGGGATGCTGTTTTTTGGCTTCCTGGCGGTGCTGGTGTTTTCGTTCGTGCAATGGGTGGTACAGCCATTGATCCATTTATACGGATTAAGAAAACCGCTTTCCGATGAACAAGCCGCATTGCAGATCGGGCAGTATTTTCCTGAGGTAGGAGATAAGCTCGTGAATACATTGCAGCTTCGAAATTTGACGGGAATGCAATCGGACCTCATTGAGGCAAGTATCCGGCAGAAGTCGAGCCAGCTGCTGATCGTCCGCTTTTCGGATGCCATTCGTTTTAATGAGAATAAAAAGAGGCTCAAGTACGCGGTATACCCGCTCGCTGCCATCGCAGTGATTTTGCTTTTTAATCCTTCATTTTTCTCGTCAAGTTCGGATCGCATAATCCATTTTCAGAAGAATTACACCTACGCACCATTCTCTTTCGAACTGCAGAACAAGAGCCTGAAAGCATTTCGGAATGAGGATTTTACATTAAACCTCACCTTGAAAGGAGAGGCTATACCATCCGCCGTTTACCTCGTACAGAATGGTACCCGCTTCAAACTGACGCAGGAAAGCACGAAGGATTTTTCCTACACATTCAAAAACCTGCAGCGCGACGTCGCTTTCTCTTTCGACGCCGCGGGCTATGCTTCCGAAGAATATCGCATTGTAGTGGACGAACGGCCGTCGCTGCTATCATTTGATGTGAATTTGCATTATCCTGCGTATCTCAACAAACCTTCGGAAGGTCTGAATAATGTAGGGAACCTTTCGGTACCGGAAGGCACGACCATCGAGTGGAATTTCAATACTTCTTCTACCAAAGCATTAGCCATTAAGTTCGAAAACGACTCGGCATTGTATACTGCAAAAGAGAGCAATGGCGACCATTTCGAAATTCGCAGAACGGTTCGAAAATCGGCTCAATACCAGGTAAATCTAAAAAATGATCAGACGTCGAATTCGGACAAGATCGGCTATTTCATCAATGTCATTCCCGACAAATATCCGGTCATGAACCTGGAAAATTTCCAGGATACCACATTATACAACTATCTCGTGCTGGGTGGTTCGATCAGCGACGATTACGGGTTTTCGCAGCTACGAATGTTCTATTCGGTGAAGAGAGCCAATGAGGACAAGCCGGCAGCGCCGAAGAGCATTCCTATTCCATTTAACAAAACCGTCAATACCCAGAGTTTCTTTTTCCAATGGTATGTAGATAGCCTCAAACTCGCCCCAGGTGACAAGATCGAGTATTATGCCCAGGTTTGGGACAATGACGGCGTAAATGGCGCGAAGAGCGCCCGTTCGCGCTCGATCCAGTTCACCGTACCCTCCAAAGATCAACTGGAAGCCGAGGTACGGAAATCGGAGCAGGAAACCGAGAATCAAATGCAATCGGCAATGAAGAAGGCACAGAGCCTGCAAAAGGATATCGAGAATCTGGATAACCGGCTTAAAAGCAATAAAGAACTCGATTTCAAAGAGCAGAAACAGATCGAGGAGGTGCTACGCAAGCGCGAGGAGCTCATGAAGGAGTTGGAAGCATTGAAAGAAAAGCATCAGGATACCAATGAAAAGGCGCGGCAATTCAATCAGCAGAGTCCCGAGTTACAAGCCAAAATTGAGCAGCTGCAGAAACTGATGAACGATTTGATGGACGAGGATACCGAGAAGCTGTATAAAGAGCTCAAAAAGCTTTTGGAACAAAAACAGAGCGAGCGGATGTCGACGATGTTGGAAAAGCTCCGTAATAAGGAGAATAACCTCGAAAAAGAACTGGAAAGAACCATGAAGCTCTTCAAGCAAATGCAAATGGAGCAGAAAATGGAAAACCTTGCTGAAAAGCTGAACGATTTGGCCGATAAGGAAGAGGATCTCGCGGAAAAATCAGAGCAAAACGACAAGAACAAAAATTCCGACGATAAGCAGGGTAAGAATGAAGACTTGAAAAAAGAGCAGGAGAAAATCCAGGACGACTTCAAAAAAGCGCAGGAGAACAGTAAGGAGATTGAGGAAATGAGCAAGGACCTGGAACAGGAGCTCGACATGCAGAAAGAGGAGCAAAAAAACGCTTCTGAGCAGATGGAACAGAGTAAGCAGGAGCTGAGTAAACAACAGAACCAGAAAGCGTCCCAGTCGCAAAAAAATGCAGCAAAGTCGATGAAGAAAATGGCGCAGTCGATGCAGGAACAAATGGAGTCGGCGGAAATGGAGCAAATGCAGGAAAACCTCGATGCACTGCGCGACATTCTGGAAAATCTGATCACATTGTCCTTCGACCAGGAGACCTTAATGAAAGATTTCCGCGGCGTAAGCTTGCAAGATCCGCGTTTTGTAAAACTCGGCCAGCAGCAACTGAAACTGAAAGACGACGCGAAGATCGTAGAGGACAGCCTGTATGCCTTGGCGAGCCGCGTGGTGCAGATCCAGTCGTTCATCACCCGCGAGCTGAACGATATGAAGTCGTACATGAATGAAAGCGTGAAAAGCATTAAGGATCGGCAGATTAATGTCGCCACTTCTAAGCAGCAGTTCGCGATGACCTCCATGAATAACCTCGCATTAATGCTGAGCGACGTCTTTAACCAAATGCAACAGCAAATGGCGATGGCTATGCCCGGCGCCGGGAAAGGCAAGAAGGGTAAGCAGAAAGGCCAGCAACCCGGCATGGGCGAAATGCAGGAGAAACTGAACGGGCAGATCAAACAACTTGGACAGGGTAAGGAAGGACAGGGCAACCAATCGGAACAGCTGGCGAGAATGGCCGCTCAGCAAGCCGCAATCCGGAAGATGATCCAGGACCTTATGGAGCAGCAGAAAGGTACCAAACAGGGCCAGCAAATGGGCAAGGAATTGCAGGACATCGCCGACAAGATGGACGAATCCGAAACCGATCTCGTGAACAAACGCGTAACGCCGGAGCTGATCAAACGCAATCAGGAGATCACCACACGCCTGCTCGAATCCGAGAAAGCTATGAAAGAGCAAGACGAGGACGAGCAACGCAAAGCACAGGCTGCTAAGCAGCTGCCTAAACAGCCACCTGCCGCATTTGAAAAATACATCCGCGAGAAAGAGAAGCAAACCGAACTGCTTCGTACGATACCGCCCACATTCTCACCATTCTACAAACGCGAGGTGGACAACTACTTCCGTAAATACCAGGCCAAGAACTGATCATACGCCCATTTTGTTGGGCTAGGGCAGGGGATAGCGTTAACTCTTTTTAACAGGGTTTACAGACGCTATCCCTTGTTTTTCATGTTCTTAATGACAGACTTCGTAAGTTTGTAAATTATTTACGATCAAATATTTAAATATCATACACCTGGCGCCACTTGACAGGGCGATGGTGTATGGCTATCAAACATGGTAAGTTTCTTCTCGGAAGGCATTGATTTTAAGGTAGTTAATCCGATAAAAACAAAAAAATGGCTTAAAAACGCCTCAATTTCAGAAGGTTATGAGCTATCTCAATTGAATTACGTGTTCTGTTCGGACGAGTACCTTCTCGAAATTAACAAGCAGTATCTCGATCACGACTATTTCACTGACATCATTACGTTTGACAATAGTGAGGAAGACAATCAATTGGAAGGGGACATTTACATCAGTGTAGATAGGGTACGTGAAAATGCAGCAACGTTCCACACCGATTTTGACACAGAAATGCGCCGTGTGCTCATTCATGGGCTGCTCCACCTCGCGGGTTATGACGACACGAGTGAAGCGCTTAAAACGGCCATGAGGGCTAAAGAAGATGAGTATCTTAGGCTGTTCTAGTTAAATTTCCACGTGGAACACTTTAATTAAAGTGGTTTAACAAGTGAGTAATAATATGTTTCAGGAATATGATGTGATCGTGGTAGGCGCAGGCCATGCAGGATGTGAAGCCGCCGCTGCCGCAGCGACGATGGGTTCGTCGGTGCTGCTGATCACAATGAATATGCACACAATCGCACAGATGTCGTGCAACCCCGCCATGGGCGGCGTCGCGAAAGGACAGATCGTCCGCGAAATCGATGCGCTCGGCGGACAGTCGGGGATCGTCTCCGACAAAACAATGATCCAGTTCCGGATGCTGAACCTCTCCAAAGGTCCGGCCATGTGGAGCCCCCGTTGCCAAAGCGACAGAGTAAGATTTGCGGAAGAATGGCGGTCTATTCTCGAGAACAATCCGAACGTTGATTTCTGGCAGGATACGGCTAAGAACATCATCGTCGAGGACGGCAAAGCTTGCGGGGTAGTAACAAGCCTAGGCATTGAAATCCGATCGAAGGCCGTTGTGCTAACCAATGGTACCTTCCTGAATGGACTCATCCATATCGGCGAAAAGAACTTCGGCGGCGGACGCACCGGGGAGAAATCTGCCACCGGCCTGACCGAGCAATTGGTAACTCTCGGCTTCGAAGCGGGGCGCATGAAAACCGGTACGCCCCCGCGTGTGGACGGCCGCTCACTCGACTATTCGAAAATGGAAGAGCAACCCGGCGATGAAAATCCGGCTAAATTCTCCTACACCGATACCAAGCCGCTCGCCAAGCAACGCAGCTGCTGGATCACCTATACCAATCAGGAAGTACACGACGTGCTGAAAACCGGCTTCGAAAAATCGCCCATGTTTTCCGGACGCATTAAGGGACTCGGACCCCGTTACTGCCCGTCGGTGGAGGACAAAATCAACCGCTTTGCCGACAAAGACCGTCACCAGATTTTCGTTGAGCCGGAAGGATGGGATACCGTGGAAGTATATGTCAATGGCTTCTCGACGTCGCTGCCGGAGGACGTACAATATGCAGCGCTCAGGAAAATACCTGGCTTTGAAAACGCCAAAATGTTCCGTCCGGGCTACGCGATCGAGTACGACTATTTCCCACCGACACAGCTGAAATCTACGCTCGAAACACATTTGGTGAAGAACCTCTTTTTTGCAGGCCAAATCAATGGCACCACAGGGTACGAGGAGGCTGCTTGCCAGGGACTCATGGCCGGCATTAATGCCCACCGGAATGTGAACGATCTCGATCCATTCGTTTTGAAAAGATCGGAAGCATACATCGGCGTGCTTATCGACGACCTCATTAACAAGGGCACCGAAGAGCCTTACCGCATGTTCACCTCCCGCGCCGAATATCGCACACTACTTCGCCAGGATAATGCGGATTTGAGACTTACCGAAAAAGGTTACGAAATCGGTTTGGCCAGCGAAGAGCGGGTAGAGGCAATGCGCAAAAAGAAACGCGAAACGGAAGAGATCATCGCCAAACTGAATGTGACCAAACTGACTCCCGACGAGATTAACAGTGCATTGGAAGCGATCGGTACCGCACCGATACGTGAGAAAATCCCGATCGCGCAGCTGCTCAGGAGGCCACAAATTTCGATTGACCAGCTGCTCGAAGCAAGTCCTGTAGTAACCGAATTGCTGGCAGAATATAGCACAGATTCCGTGCAGCAGGCAGAGATCAATCTTAAATACGACAGCTACATTGAGAAGGAAATGCTGCTCGTGGAGAAAATGAATAAGCTCGAAAACCTCGCCATCGTCGATAATTTCAACTACGACGGGGTCACTTCCTTGTCCTTTGAAGGCCGTGAAAAACTGAAAAGAACACGCCCTTCCACGATCGGCCAGGCGTCGCGCATCAGCGGTGTCAGCCCTTCGGATATATCTGTTTTAATGCTTTACATAGGCCGCTAATGTCTTTAGAAACGCTCGACAAATGCCCGGTATGCCAGCAATCCAGTTTCAGCAATTATCTGAATGTGGAGGATTATACCGTTTCACACAAAGAATTCACGATCCAGCAATGCAATTCCTGCTACTTTCTGTTCACGAATCCGCGACCGTCGGAAGGATCGATTGGCGCGTATTATGAGTCGCAAGACTACATTTCTCATCATGATGAAGCCAAGGATCTGATGAGTAAAGTGTACACTTCTGTGAGAAATCATACAATTGAACAGAAGGTAAAACTCATCAACAGTCTCGTTCAACCGAAAGGAACATTACTCGATATTGGCTGTGGAACCGGCAATTTCCTAAGCGCTGTCAAGGTCGACGGCTGGAAAACTTTTGGTACCGAACCCGATTCAGGAGCGCGTCAAGTGGCTTCTAGAAGGGTAGGAGCGACCATTTTTGAAAGCATTTTCGAGGCGGATTTGGGAGGACGGCAGTACGACATCATCACAATGTGGCACGTACTGGAACACGTCCACAAACTGAACGAAACGATAGACTGGCTGCAAAAGCATTTAAAACCAAATGGACGTATCCTTATTGCGGTACCCAATCCACAATCGCATGACGCCCTGAAATATGGCCGTTTTTGGGCCGCCTACGACGTTCCTCGCCATTTGTACCATTTCACCCGTGCTACAATGAAAAAGCTTCTCCAAACGCACGGATTGACCGTAAAAAAGATACTCCCGATGTGGTTTGATTCTTTTTACGTGAGTATGCTGAGTACTAAATATAAAAGCGGCAAAACCAACTTAATCGATAGTGCAGTCACTGGTCTGCAGTCCAATTTCAAAGGCCGTGCAGGCACCAACAAAGAGCTCAATACTTCCAGTCTGATCTACATTATCACGAAAAACTGACCAGTACCAACACATCAAACGGCCCTCAATACCCACTGTATTGGGGGCTTTTTAAATTCAACTGAAATGCTTAGAACGATTGTATTTGCCATCCTCATACTGTTCTTCTTCGAACGCTGCGCCCAACAAGTACCGCCTACCGGAGGTAAGAGAGACTCCATTCCACCCATGCTCGTGGAGAGTAATCCCATGAACAAAACCCTCAATTTTAAAGGCAGAAAGGTCGAATTGTTCTTCGACGAATATGTGGTGGTGGACAATATCAACCAGAAACTCGTGATCACACCCGAGGCCGACAACCCCTATTCCTACAAGCAAAACGGGATGTCGGTACTGCTTACCTTCAAAAATCAATTCAAGGACAGCACTACCTTCACCCTCAACTTCGGTGACGCGATCAAGGATTTTGCGGAAAAAAATCCCGCGAAAAACCTCAAAATTGTCTTCAGTACCGGCAATTCGCTCGACTCCGGGCGTGTGTACGGGACATTGAAAGATATCCGCACCAACAAGCCGATTTTCGACGCGCTCGTGGGCTTGTATAATGTCAGCGATACGCTCAACATCGCCAAACAAAAGCCCTACTACTTCTCCCGCACGGATAGCAGCGGCGTATTTTCCATTGAAAATATCCAGACAAGAGAATACAAACTCATCGCAATTGACGATAAAAACCGCAACATGCTTTTCAACGCAAAAGATGAGCGTATGGGATTTTGGGGCAAAACCATCACCGCCGGCACCGATTCCGTGTCTTACCACTTGAATATGTATCTTTCCGATAACACTCCCTTAAAGGTACAGCGCACGCTGCCCAGAGTGAACAACTATTCAGTGGTATTCAGTAAGCCAATTGAAAACGCAGAAGTAACATTCGTTAATAAAGATTCACTTCCCTACCTGCTCGAACCAAATGGCACAAACCTCAAATTTTTCAATGTAGAACCGCATCCCGACACCGTTTTTGTAAAACTCAAAACGTTGGATTCTCTGGGAGTTGTCAGCGAATTCGAGCAAAAAATCGCATTTCAAGCGCAGCGCGGTAAGCAACGCCAACTCGATCCGCTGTCACTTACAACCGTTCCCGAAGCCAATAAGCCGCTTACCAATTCCTTCACATACAAGCTCGTCCTAAACAAACCTGTTCGCACAATCGACGACCAGAAGATCGCATTAATCTCCGATAGCCTTACACACGAGCCACTAAATGCATTTAAATACAGTTGGAATAAAAACCATAATATCCTCACAATCGACGCAAAATCGTTCGCTAAAGACACAGTGAAGTGGGACATTCCCAAGGGCTCGATCATCAGTGTCGAAGGTGATACGCTTCCCAAAACGCTGCTGCGGCACACTATTTTAAAGGAAGAAGATTATGGGGTAATCCGCGGGCGCGTGACGAATGCTGATACGTCTGTGCATTTCATTCTTGACCTGGTCGACGAGCAGTATAAAATCGTCGAAACACTTTACCAATCGCCCTACACTTTCAAGAATATCCCTCAAGGAAAATACTTTTTGCGCATCACCATCGACAAAAATCGTAACAGGAGATGGGACACCGGTCAAATGGACAAGGACCTGCAGCCAGAACCGATCTATTACCTCCCGGATAAGATCCTTTTGAAGGCAAATTTCGAGTTGAACGACATCAACATCACGATTCCTGAAGAAAAATAATGACATTTTTGTCTACAGTCTGTGGATAACTATGTGAATAACGCGGAAATTTTGTTGGTAAAAGGGGTGAAAATGTGAATAAGCTTGTGGATAACCCCTAATATGTGTGGATAAAAAAGTGAATTTCGTCCTGCAGTGGATAACCAACAGCTAAATCGTAGTTAACAGTACGTTGATTCACTTAAGAAACTGTGGATAACAAATGTAGTCAACTAAAGGCTTTTACCCACATTCCAATGTGAACAGAATAATTCCTAACTTGTATTTCAACTACTTAAATGTTGATTTTCAAAATTTCTACAGTGGATAACTACGCATACTTATCCACAAAATGTGAATAAGTATGTTAATCTACAGTGGATAAGGCTTTTATTCACAAATCCACAGGCACACTGAAGGATAATAACTAAAGGAAAAAGATTTTTTTATCTATTATGAAAAGGGTTACGAGCTGTTTGATGATAGGATTTCTGCTTTCCGGGGCGGCGGCGGCGTTCGGGCAGGGCGAGCGGGAGCTGGCCGAGGAGTATTTCAAAAACGGGGATTGTCCGAAGGCACTTAGTTACTATTCTTCATTTCTGAAAAGCTCTTTTGAAAAAATCTCGCTTAAGAACTATACCAGTTGCATTGTGAAGAGCAAGGCGTGGGGAGATGGCGAGCAATTTTTCAAAAAGCAGATTAAAGGTGATGCCAATAATGCGGCATGGTATTACCTGAACTGGGGCATTATGCTTGAGAATCAGGGAAAGACCGTAGAAGCGTCCAAAAAGTATGAACAGGCCATTACCGCATCCGGTGTGAGAACGGAGCTTAAACGCGATCTGGCGGAGGAATTCCGGGCGCAAAATCAATCGGAATGGGCGAAGAATATCCTGCTCGAAGCGCGCGAGAGTGCAAAGCGCTACGACATTTTCCAGCTGGAACTGGCAAGCGTGTACCGCGACCTGAATCAGCCCGAAAAGATGATCGACGAGCTGCTGTCATATGGTATGCGCTACCAGAATACGGAGGTGGTTCAGAATATGCTTCAGGATTTTACGAAGGACGAGAAGGAGCAGGCATTGTTGGAAAAGGTTCTTTACGATAAGATCCAGAAGTTCCCACAGGAGGGTTTCTATAATGAGCTGCTGATCTGGTATCAAGTGCAGCGCAAGGATTTTTACAAGGCATTCATCCAGGAACGAGCATTAGACCGCCGTTTTAAACACAACGGGGCACGGCTTTACAACCTCGGAATGCTGGCCTTGCAGAACAATGATTACACCAATGCAGGCACGATCTTCGATCATTTAGTGAAAGAATATCCCAAAGGACAACTTTACCCGGTGGCTCGCAGAATGGCCATTTTCGCGAGGGAGGAGCAGGTTAAAAACACCTACCCGGTAAAGCGTAGCGAAGTGCAGAAGCTGCTCGGACAGTATCAGCAACTCGTAGACGAGTTAGGCGTGAATGTTCGTACGATTGAAGCGCTGCGCAACATGGCGATTTTGAATGCATTCTACATGGATGATTTCAAAAAGGCGATCGAAATTCTGCAAACGGCGATCGAAGCGGGTAAGGCGGAGAAGAGTTTTGTAGATAAATGCAAGCTCGATTTGGGGGATATTTACCTGCTGCAAGGCGAGCCCTGGGAAGCGACGCTGGTGTATTCACAAGTCGAGAAATCGCAGAAAGACGATGTGCTGGGATACGAAGCAAAGCTGCGGAATGCGAAGCTGCATTATTTTAAAGGAGAGTTTGAACTCGCCAAGGCGGTACTCGATATTCTGAAGAAGGCGACGAGCCGCGAGATTGCGAACGATGCCAACGAGCTTTCGTTATTGATCATGGATAACACCGGGCTCGATAGTACCGAGGCGGCGATGAAGGCTTACTCATCCGTGGAGCTGCAATTGTTCCAGAACAAGAAGTTCGAAGCAATTGATACTTTAAAGCAGCTATATAAAAGATACGAGAGCCATAGCCTCGCCGACGAGATTCTCTGGCTTACAGCGAAGACTTACATTAAGCTCGATAGCAACCAGCAGGCGATGGCGGATCTGAAATTGTTGTATTCAAAATTCGGCCATGACCTGTATGGCGACGACGCGCTCTTCGCGATGGCGAAGCTCTACCAGGAGAAACTCAATGACAAGGACCAGGCGATGAAGTTGTACCAGGAGCTGATGGAAAAGTTTCCGGGAAGCATTTTCGTCGCCGAGTCGCGGAAGCGCTTCCGGATTCTGAGAGGTGATGTGATCAACTAGGGAATTTTTGTCACGAAGAGAAAAAGGCCTCGAAGTTTGTCGCTTCGGGGCCTTTTACGTTTTAAAATTCACGTGCTTCTATCCGGATTCAGTCAAATACTCAAATCTCAGGCGCATTAAATTCAGGTATTTCTATTTTAACTCATTCATTAATAGTGATTTGAATTCTGAAAATTCAGGTTTCATTTTAATCGACACTTTTTCAATATCGAGCAGCGATTTCAATCTTTCGGGTACATCAATGCTTTTTCCCAATGTTTCTTCTACGAGGTCGATAAATTTGGCCGGATGGGCTGTCGAAAGGAAGACGCCTGTAAAATCACTGTTCGTTTTTTTCCGGTATTCCTGAAGACCCCGGTAGGCTACGGCGGTGTGTGGGCACATCACGTAGTTGGCATTCCCAAAAACTTCGCGCATCGCTTTTTGCGTTTGCTCATCATTGAAGAATGCGCCGGAAACTTTTTCATTGATCGCATTCCAGTCGTCATTGAAAAATCGCGTTAACCGCACAAAGTTGCTCGGGCTGCCTACGTCCATCGCATTGGATATCGTTTCAATGGAAGGAAGCGGTTCATAGTTGCCGGACTCGAGGTAACGAGGTACCGCATTGTTTACATTCGTGGCGGCGATAAAATGCTCAACCGGCAAACCCATGCGATAGGCGAGTACACCCGCGCTGAGGTTTCCAAAATTTCCGCTTGGTACAGAGATTACCAAAGGTTTACCCAATTTCTTCAGTTGCGCGTAAGCCGCGAAGTAATAGAATGATTGTGGGATGAGCCGGGCAATGTTAATGGAGTTGGCCGATGCCAGGTTATATTTTGCACTTAATTCAGGATCCAGGAAAGCTTCCTTCACCAGGCGCTGGCAATCGTCAAACGTTCCGTCGACTTCAATGGCCGTTACATTGTGGCCGAGGGTAGTCAATTGTTTTTCCTGAATATCGCTCACTTTTCCGCTGGGGTAGAGGATCGTTACCGAAATGCCTGGTACTTTGTAAAAGCCTTGTGCAACTGCGCCACCGGTATCGCCCGATGTGGCTACCAGGATACGGATTTCCTTTTTTGAGCGCTGCAAAAAATAGGACATAATTGCGGCCATAAACCTTGCTCCGAAGTCCTTGAACGCCATGGATGGGCCATGGAACAGTTCAAGCACATAGTCGTTGGGCGTGATCTTCTTCACCGGCGCTTCGAAATCATATGCGCGATCAATGATGGATTCAATTTCGCTTCTTGTAATTTCGCTGCCCAAAAGCGTCGCGGTCACCTCGATGGCAATCTCTTTGAAGGATTTATTCTCAATGTTGGCCATAAATTCCTTAGAAATCGTCGGAATGAATTCGGGCATATAGAGACCGTTATCGGGAGGAAGGCTGTTGAAAACGGCTTCTTCCAGCGAAGCTTTCAAGTCGGCAGTTTTGGTACTATAGAATATCATTTTGATATAAATTGATCCGGAAAATGGGAGCGCAAATTTAACTAAAATCCCAGCAGGTCAGTTATTTTGCCAACTTTTAAATGGATTTTCGGAATAAATGTGTGAATGGTACTTTGTACTGAAAGTATTGCGGGGATCGTGCCGACGGATAATTTTGTTCAGTAGTAATAAGTAGAATAATCAATATAACAAACCAAATAACATGTCGATAGGAATTTTCAATGTGCCGGTGTTAAAAAATGAGCCGGTTAAAAGCTATGCACCAGGCAGCCCGGAACGCTCAGAGCTCAAAAAAGCGCTGGCAGAGGCTCGCGCCAAAGTCATTGATATACCACAATACATAGGTAGCGAGGAAGTCTATTCGCAGAATAAAAAGGTGGTATCTCCGCCCCACGATCATCAGCACGTTCTGGGCTATTTTCACGAGGGAACTAAGGAAGATGTGGCTAAGGCGATCGATGCGGCTTTGGAAGCGAGAAAAGGCTGGGCAGCGCTTACTTGGGAGCAACGCGCAGCGATATTCCTGAAAGCGGCGGAGCTGATTGCCGGTCCGTACCGCGCCGAAATGAATGCGGCAACGATGCTGGGGCAGTCTAAAAATGCCTACCAGGCAGAGATCGACTCGGCTTGTGAAATCATTGATTTCCTTCGACTTAATGTGAATTTTATGCGGGATATTTATGAAGAGCAACCCATATCTTCCGAAGGCGTCTGGAACCGTATGGAATACCGTCCGCTGGAAGGTTTTATCTTCGCTATTACCCCGTTCAACTTCACAGCCATTGCAGGAAACTTGCCCGCTGCCCCTGCATTAATGGGTAATGTGGTGATCTGGAAACCGGCTTTTACGCAGGTATACGCAGCTAATGTAATCATGAGAATTTTCAAGGAAGCAGGGCTGCCTGACGGCGTTATCAATATGGTTCTGACAGATGGACCGGTTGCAGGCGACGTGATCTTCAAACATCCTGATTTCTCTGGAGTACATTTCACAGGTAGTACCAAGGTGTTTCAAACGATCTGGAAAACGATCGGCGAGAATATCGCTGCTTATAAGACATTTCCAAGAATAGTGGGCGAAACGGGCGGTAAGGATTTCGTGCTCGCGCATAAATCCGCGGATGCAAAGGCGGTGGCTACAGGCCTTGTCCGAGGTGCATTCGAATACCAGGGGCAGAAATGCTCGGCGGCTTCGCGGGCTTATATTCCTTCCAATTTGTGGGAAGAGGTTAAAAGATTTATGCTGGCTGATCTGGCAGAGATCAAAATGGGTGGTGTAGAGGATTTCTCGAATTTCGTGAATGCGGTAATCGACGAAAAATCGTTCGACAAGATCGCTTCTTATATAGATGGGGCAAAGGCCAGCGCCGAGACGGAAATCGTCGCAGGCGGCAATTTTGATAAGAGCAAAGGGTATTTTGTCGAGCCGACCATTATCCGGGCCTTCAAGCCGGATTATGTGACCCTGTGCGAGGAGATCTTCGGGCCGGTGCTCACTATATATGTGTATGATGAAAATGAATTCGAGCAAATCATTCCCGTCATCGACGCCACTTCTCCTTATGCACTGACGGGTGCCGTCTTTGCTAAAGACCGCTATGCCATTGAATATGCAACCAGGCATTTGGTGAACGCAGCAGGTAACTTTTATATAAACGATAAGCCGACCGGGGCCGTAGTAGGGCAGCAGCCATTCGGAGGAGCGCGTGCATCGGGTACCAATGATAAGGCCGGATCCGTTTTAAACCTGCTGAGATGGGTATCGCCACGTGCACTGAAGGAGACGCTCGTTTCGCCGAAAGACTATAAATATCCGTTTCTTTCCGGCGAATAATTGTACAATGCTTTTGAATAATTTAAAAAGTCGAAGAACTTTCAAATTTTTCGACTTTTTTCTTGCCTGGGTATTGGACTTGAAAAAATGTTTTCTACCTTTGCAATCCCAATCGCAAACGAAGCGACTGACACGGAGAAAAGAAAGCGCGGTTGGCACTGTTCTTTGACATGATGAGATAGACCAAAAGAGTAAGAAAAACTCGTTTGAATAGAATTAAGCTACTTAAAGTAGCAAACAAAAATTTACAATGGAG
>NZ_JBYCZM010000023.1:0-25618 GCF_057586235.1 Dyadobacter sp. SRI_021 | reverse complement strand
GGGATTGGCCTTGTATAAGGTGTTGATATTAAATTAGATCGGTGATTTTCTTTACGTCAGGAATGTCCGAAATCGAACGTCTAGTCGCGCGACCGGACGAATCGCAGTACACAACAGCGGACGCAAGAGTTATCTGGGTGCCGTTTGGCCATCAAAGTGGGTTTGAAAAAAAGAGCCCACTTTGAGGCGCTTTAAGTGGTCTAATTAGAGACTCCGTACAGAAAACTCATCTAACTGGCCCGGCGGTCAGCATTACATTTGCTTGCGCCGGGCCAAGTAGTTTTATGTACGCCTAGGAAGCTTGCCGGTTTTGGTAAATAACCTATCCCTGACATCTTCCGCAAATTTCCTACAGTCAATAGCTAAAATTATGGTCTATTTGAAAATAGAATGGTATATTCTAAATGGACTGCCGAAAGGCATTTGGTGTTTGCCCGGTGTGCCGTTTGAAAAATTTGACAAAGTGGGAGTCGTCTTTGAAATCCATCTGCATGGCTATTTCGGAAACCGTCATTTCGGTATAGATCAACAGACGCTTTGCCTCGCTGATGATAAATCCGGCCAGAACCTGGGCAGCAGACTCTCCGCCGGATTTGCGGCAAGCCGCGTTCAGGTTCTGCGGGCTGGTGTGCAAGGCCGACGCGTAATGCGAAACGGTGTTACGAACCTGTTTGTCCTGGCTTAACAGGTGCTGCAGGTCCTGAAAAAGGTTTTCCTTCTTCCCGGCTACGGAGGTCGGCACAGCTGTATGCAGGACTTTGCCTAGCAGCGCTTTAAGCAGCCCTTCTACTACCGGCGTATTATTGTTTTCTGCAGGATTGTATTCATCCGTCAGCATTTGGAAAAGCTGACGGATCGCCATGTCCTCGGTAAGCTGTACGTAAGGAGAAGCGCTGATCTCCCCCAGCAATGCTTTGAGCTGTCCATCCAGGCTCTGATCGACAAATTCCTTCTTTAAGATCAGCACAAAGCCTTCGGGTTCTGTTTCCAGTTCCCAATGATGTACCTGTTCCTTCCGTACCGTGTAAATGACTGGCGGGCTGACGGGATATTTGATCAGGTGAATAGCATGGAAGGCTGAACCGGCACTCAAATAAATGATCTCGAAATAGCTATTGTGTTTGTGCGGCTTTGTCTTACGGATATCTTTTTTGAACGGAGCAATTTTGATGCTCTGTTGCTGAATCTTGTCGATAACACGAAGCGTGGTTGACATCTGGTGGATCAAGCGTGTAGAATTGGGCCAAAAACGAAAGTCATGATATTACTTACGAAGGTAGTTAAATTACTCCAAGCGCTTCGGCTGATCGATACAGTTGAAGCCGTAAGACCACATAGGCGAATAAAAAAGCCGAACAGCAGTTGCCATCCAGCAGTCCTATTTACTTACCTGGTGTTCTAGGCCAATAAGGGTGTTTGAGACTTATCGCAAATTTAGATTACCGGTTAAACAACATACCCGTATTTATCTCTGCAATGAGGCGGTTTACGAGATAAAAAGCTCGTCGAAAACTTGCTCCGCTGCTCGCATATCGATGACCGTTTTACGACGCTTGGATAGCAGGCACCACTTGATCTCTCCTTAGGGTGAGTTTATTCATTTGCTTTTTATTGGGCTCGAATCCAATGAGCTATCCCTATGGTACTGCAGCCGAAATGGGTTCGGTAAGTCGATGTGTCAATCGAACTAAGTGCCTCAATTTCAAAAAGTCGGAAACATAAGTCAAGGCAATTCAAGTAGTTCGATGCCTAAAAATGAATTTGAGGAATGGGCGTTTTTATTCGATATGCCAACTTATTAAGTAATTGAATACAATTTTTATTAAAATGTGACATGAGATTTTGTAACACTTTGTGATCCAGTTGGCAGCTTCGGCCCACTGACAATAAAAGAAAAAAGTGTCTGCAATTTGTTGAGTGCCTGTATGAAGGGATGTGATGTCGTAAAGACATTGGCAACTCACTTGGTAATATAGTGTGACTTTAACGCTGGGTAGTAGTCTTCGAATAAGGCAGCTTTTTGCTTTCACGTTCGGCCACCAACATATTCAGATAATACTCTCAGCCGGAGAACCTACATCTCCGGCGAGCGCAGGGGGCACTCAGCGGATGGACGAAACGCATTTCGGTTCTGTCATTTATTTGCGTCAAAGTCAGTTGTATGGGCTCGGCTAAGAAGGTAATCTGGTGGGTCTTCTCAGCCGTTCTCGGAGAGTTCTTTTATTTTTTGTTTTGCCGTTTGAATCCACTCCTGGGATGCATCATAATACTCTTTTGCTTTTGGAAGTGGTGAAAAGTCCCCAATTTCTATGTCTAAAATTGTTCCCGAATCTTGTTCTGTTAACTTGTATTGATAGTTTACATCGTATTGCTTTGGGTCCAGTTCGACTTTAGGTAAATACATATTTAGTTTCAAGACATTCGGCGCGTCAAATTCCGTAGCTGTTAGTCTTGAGTACCCTTCCCATTCTATCACGCTGCCGGGTCCGATATTTCCGCCGGAATAGTTTTCGGGAATGTCATCCCATTCCTTGATGAATTCAGGGTTTGTTAATATTTCCCAAACTCTACTTTTGGAAGCATGAATTTCAACCTGATCTTTTACAATTAAGTTCTTGCTCATAGAGTTGATTTTAGGTCTTTTGGAAAATACCTAACGTTATTTATCAAAGTTTGTTGTCGCTGACTGCTCGTTTGTTGGACAGCTTCCGCTCTTGGATCGATCTGGTACCTATCCATTTTCCCCAGGCACGTATTCTAAAATGTCGGCTGGCTGGCAATCCAAGGCTTTACAAATTGATTCTAGGGTGCTAAAACGGATTGCTTTTGCCTTTCCCGTTTTTAGGATAGAGAGATTGGAAAGTGTCAATTCAACTCGTTCAGAAAGCTCATTGAGGGAGATTTTTCGCTTCGCCATCATCACGTCTAAGTTTACTATGATTGGCATGGTTTACACAGTTAAGTCGTTTTCGTTTTGAATATCGATTCCTTTTCGGAATATAGCCGCGATAATATAGATTACTGCAGCCATTAATATGAAAGCCTGACTGTCTGCCCAGAACTGTGTTAGGTTGTCTGTTACAAAGCCGCGGTGCGATAAATTGTTGGTGGCCTGCCTGGCTATATAGCTTAGAAGTCCGATAGAGAATGTAAAGTAACTAATTCGTAAAATCTGCCTTGCGACGAAGTTGTTGAAGGGCTTGGATAAGTCAAATTTGGTTACCAGCATGATGACAAAATAAAAAAGGACTGCTTTCAAAATGGCTATGGCTAGAATTAAACTATACATCCCGAAGAATGCCCATTTGCTAAGATGATACATCTCGCTTAGATCGAGCTTCTGATAAAGGTTTTGCACGAAGTCGGGTTTGTATAGGCTGAATATGAAATTTACGATCAGCCCCCCGGCTTCAATACCTAAGCCGACAAAGATTAACCACGCAATGATACGCAGACCTGTAAAAACGACGTTGTTTGCTTTTGACATAGCTGATGATATTTGATTTATGTCGCAATTAATTATATTTTTATTGAATAACAATAAAAATATGCCTTTATTTGAGAAGCGGTCTAATGAAAACAGATGAGCTGCTCCTCGGTTTTCAACCTGGAACAGTACAAAATGGAATTTAAGAGATGAGTCAGACAGCGGTGGCAGGGGCTGAGACAACAAGCTTAAAAATAATAATTTTACCATTGTCTCGGTGTTTTGTACAAAAAGGTTTCGGCTTCTTATCTTAGGTTTAACATGTAAATTAATAACGCCATGAGAAACACCAGGAAGATCCATCCAGATTTCTTGTTTCATCTTGAATTTAAAAGCAAGGACCTGACGGATCTTTACGAAGATTTGCGGATGTTCATATTGGAAGAGTGCCCTGGCGCCAATGAGCTGTTGTACCATACACACGCGCTTACATCCCTGTATTCGGTAACGGAGAAAATGACGGACGGTTTTTGCATGCTCCCGATATATTCGAACCACATGAACCTGGGTTTTAATAAGGGCACCCTGTTACCTGATCCGGAAGGTCTATTGCGAGGTACCGGCAAGCTGATCAGACACATACCTATTACTGGTAAGAACGATTACCGTAATTCTCCGGTAAAAGTATTGATCAAGGCGGCCATAGAGCTTGCCCTTGAAGACGCGGGCAAAACAGGCATTCTGATGGGACAAACCATCTCAAAAATCAAACGCTGAGAATTCAGCAGCAGGACGTCCTGCTCCCGGAATAGTTCTTAGATTTTGAAAAAATACTTGTACCGCCGGTGACAGTAAGTACTCAAATTTGTCCTAAGGGGCCATCGTACAGATTTTCTATATGCAAGTTTGTACTTTTGGAAGAGAAGTGAGTCAGGCGGCAGACAAGTCTGTCATTTCACCCTTCCGCATACAACTCCTGGCGCATGGGTCATGTAGCTTTAAGGAAGTACCTGCCGAGGACAAAGCTCGAAGATTGCCTTTAATTCAGGAAAGTTGGCACTATTCCCAATAGTAACTTTCTGTGATTTTTCCGGGAATGTACTATCTTACCACTTCTCTATTTTCGCCTGAGAAGTGCTTTTCGTGGTAATACAATATATAAACCTTTTGATCTGCTTTCAATAGCCAGAATTTGCATCATGCTTAAAAGTCATGTCGTTGACATTCCAGCCAGCTTCGAAATATAGGTTAAACGACAAGAGATGATAGAGTCTGCTGATTTTAAAAAAATAAAACGCATGGAGATATTTACCCTTTTTTCTATCCTGATTACGCTTGCTGCGGGTTTTCTTATTTGAACACGAGAGTCTTAAAGCTTCCCTCCGGCATAAGTCTGATGTTGCTGGGAACACTCTCAGCTTTGGGTGTTATTGTAGCCGGCCATTTTTCCGAAGGATTCACAAAGCTGGTTCAACAGGAATTAGCTCTTATTGCTTTTTCGGAATTTTTGCTCGGGATATTGCTCAGTTTCCTTCTTTTTGCCGGATCCCTGCATGTCGATGTGAACGATTTAAAGAAGTCGGCAAAAAGTATCACCCTGTTCGCCGTGCTGGGCACCGTGATTTCAACTTTCCTTGTCGGAATTGGCGTCTTCTACCTGCTTCCGGTGCTCGGCGCGGAGCTTCCCCTAATATACTGCCTGTTGTTTGGAGCATTGATTTCACCAACTGATCCGATTGCTGTGATGGGAATTCTCAAAAAAGCGCATTTATCCAAGACGGTTGAAACCAACATTGTGGGAGAATCACTATTCAACGACGGAATCGGTGTAGTGATCTTTGCGTACAGTCAGGTTCTGTTTGAAATTCATCATCCTCACAGTTTAAGGTTAGAAAAACATTGATGTTTGAGAAACCTTGGTCAAAATTGCCTCTGTCAAACATGTCCATTCGGTAACCTAATTTAGTAAGTAAAGCAGGTTACCGAATGCCTTGATCTGGATTGAATCAGAATGATATGCTTATCTTCGATAAACAGTAAAAAAATGACCTTTTTAAACGAAAAAAGCGCCTTTTGAGGCGCTTTTAGTGATCCCGCTGGGACCCCGGCATAACGGAACTTCACAGGATCTAGCTGTTAACATGATATTGCTGGTACGATGTCCGATAACCTTAGTGGCATTCAGGATGCCTGTCGGAGCTTTCCGGTTTTAGTAAACAACCTATCTCTGACTAGTCCTACATTTTCGCTGATGCGCGATTTTCTCACCCGGCAATAACGCATCGTAGTTCTAATGTTCCTATGTCCGAGCATTTTGCTTACATCTTCCAAAGGCACGCCATTATTCAGCATCATATCGGCGAAGAAATGTCTGGCGTCATGCGTGTCGAGCCTTCTAATGTTTCCGGTGATGTCACGGATATCGCAGAGATCTGCCAGCTCTTTCAAATAGGTGTTGTACCTGAAATTGCTGTTCACTGGGATCAATTTATCGTGGGCTATGCAATAGGGATGATACTTGTATTTTTCAATCAATTCTTCAACGATAGGCAGTATCGGTACCATTTCGCCAACCTGTGTTTTTCCTCGTTTCCGAACCAGCCACCTTTCCCTCTTCGGACCGACAAGTGTTATGCTATCTCGTGTGAGCCCATAAATGTCTTGGTAGGCAAAACCGGTAAAGCATTGAAAGATGAAAGCGTCTCGCACCTCAGCCAACCTTTCAACGTGCAGCTTCTTTCGATGGATGCGTTCTACCTGTTCAAATTCCAATGGGATCACCTCGACATCGCCGCCGGAGCATTTAAAACCTTCCATCGGGTTGCGTGTTATGAAATCCTTCTTGACACCGATTTTTACGATCTGCCTGGTCCATTTTACATCCTTACGAGCAGACACCTCCGCGAGCGGCTTCGGCTTGTGAAGCGTCAAGTATTCATAAAGCTCTTCGGCAAATAGCCCAGACAACTCTGAAAAATTCAGATCCGATGTTTTGTACTGAAACTTTATGAAAGCACTTACATGTCTTTTAAGTTTTCGCCAATGCCGCAGCGTGTTGTCTGAACGCATGCCTCGCTGAACCATTAATTCGAACTTTTCGATATGTTCGTCGAATGCTTGAAGCAGGGACTGCTGCTTTTTTAAACCTTGCTTTGAGGCATCGTCTTTGTCTTCGACCGGTTTGCCTTTGTAGACGTTCTTCAGCATCGTCGGCGTAATACACTCAAACTGCGATTGCAGCACCATGAATTGGGATGTCAGCGAGGTGCGCGCCTGATCGATAGCAATGTTGATCAGTTTGGCTTCCATGCCCGACGCAGTAACCTTTTTGGTTCGGTTGCACCAGTCGTCCGGGTGCACTTTTTTGCCGAGGGAGATTTCGTCATCGAGACCATCGATGGTAATCCGGACATAAATCGGCGCATTGCCGTCTTTGGTTGCTTTGGCTTTGAATAGCCAGAAGAGGATCGAAAGTTTCTGATTGCTTTTCATCCTTCACATTTTTAAGTGATCTAATGTTCCCTGCGGGGACTTCCCGCAGGCGACGCATCGATTTCCTCAAAACCACATCACACAAGCTATTTTCGGAAATTCGGTTACCTAATTTAGAAAATCAGATAGGTAACCGAAACGGTAACCGAATCGGATAGGTTACTTTGATCAGGAATGACTCGAAAATTTTGAAACAAGCTGATTTTCAGAACAATTTAAAACAAAAAAGCGCCCTTTGAGGCGCTTTCAGTGATCCCGCTGGAATCGCAAAATATTGACGAAAGTTGTTGATTGTCAGTTAAGTTATTCGCACCTGTCGAATAGGTGACCGAATTGGGGACCGGATGAAATGACTTTATTTGGCTTCAGTTCAATATTCTCCGTAACAAATTTAGTCGTTTGTACGCATCTATCCTAGCAATTGTAGGCAACCCGACAATCGGCGTGAGCTCGATAGCTGTATTAAGTAGCTAGAAGTTTGCGAATCCTTTCGACTCAAGGTTCATTTTTGGAAGCCGTTCTCGGACCAACAAACCTGGAATTTGGATTATAGACGATCGTATTTTGTCCGTTTCGCTTAGCTGTCCCAATGGCTTTGGGTTTTAAACGTGACTTGGTTTCTTCTGCATCCGTATGTTCGCAATACAATACAACTGCTCCAAATACTTGGAAGGGTACATTTTAGGGGAGATCTGTATCCGCTAGTACATAAATGAAGTTATGATTTAATTATCTTAAAATCAGATAGTTACTTGCTTGTCCGCTTTTTTGTCCACCTAGATCCTATTCGAATAACTTTGACTTCTCAGTATTATCGTCCAGTAATTGGCAATCGAGACTGGCAGGTAATGGGAAATTTTACTAATGAGCTATTGCGATTTTCCATAACGCCACATTTTAGCAGATACGATTAAACTATCCTGTTACATGTAACGAAAACTTGGGAAATATGCTACCAAAAAATCGCGTCAATACAATCAGCTAACAAATTACAGAGTGCGAATCCAAGTTCTGGGACGATTCAAATTGTTGTTGTAGATCCGAGGCGATCCGACACCATCAGGCCTAATAGTAACCAGACCAATTGATCTTGAAAGCGCTCCTAAATATGGGCGTATCCAATGCGGCAGCAATATTTGCCGCTAGATGCAAAGCGGCCTCGCTATGAAAATACGACGTGTCTGCACCGCTTCCTTTGTGTTCCCAACGCTATGGAGAACACAAAGGATATTCATTCTGACACCTTAAAGAGCTTCATACTAAAAATCACTAACAACCTGTATTATGAATTTGAGAAGACATTTTACTAAGTATAAGGCATGCTTTTTCCGCTGGGCGCATGTTGTAGTTGTTCTACTTTGTATCCAGAGTCTTTCCCGAGCTCAAACCGGCTACATCTACCTGCATAAAAAAGCACTGGATGAGATTAATAGCCCCAATTTCGAATTTAGTATTACCGGGGGGCCAACTGCTGTACCCAACGTTCTCCTCAATGATCAGCCCGAGTCCTATAAACTGGTAAGCAGCCTGGGAGGTGATGCAGCTGGTGGATTATGGGCGCTGGCAGCAGATAATGCCGATGCAAATGGGAACTTTTCGACGTATTACCGCGCACCTGGTACGGGAACGTGGGTGCAATCGCCCGGGACTGCGGTCGACATAGACGGGGGGGCAGGAGGTAATTATATCAGTGCTGATGCGGCTGGTCAGGTTTATTACTATGACGGCACTACGCTCAGCAATGTAACAAGTAACCTGCCGTCGCCAGCTATTGAAGTTTCCGATAACTGGACCGGGATTCAGTATGCGTTACTTGACAATTACCAGGTTTGGAAGCGAACACTGCCATCTCTGACCTGGGAGCAGGTGCCCGGAGTGCAGGCCTATGCAATCGATGCATTTCCCGGCACAAACGAACTTGCTTATATTAGGTGGGATCGATGGGATGTTTATCGGATAAAGAATGATGGGACAGGGGAAGTATACCTTGATCAGCCGGATGGCAATCTTGATGAAATTGCCGTTACAGAGAATGGTGAAATTTATACTGCTGATATCGTTTCTACATTCCACTTCAACGGAACTAGCTGGGAATCCGAACCGGGCGGTGCACAGATGGGGATCATTGGCGGGGGCGTAGCCGGTCAGCTCTGGGGCGCTATCGTCCTTACCGGTGATGCTACCTTACGGCGAATTATATCAAGAACGGAGTCGGGGGAATACCTGTCAGATGAGAATATACGCCTTTCAGCGGCCGATAACTCCGTTCTGATCCCGGTTGTCCCCGGGACATACACAGTTACTGAATCCAGCGTAGGCGGATGGCATCTTAACAAAATCACCTTGTATGAAGCTCAATCTCCATCAACAGTAGACGTTTCATCCCGAACGGCAACAATCCAGGTAAGCGATGGTGAGGTAGTACATGTTGAGTTTGAAAACCAGTTTACACAAGAGACAACTATTGTCAACAATTGCGATGAGGGCTTCACTTTTACAGAGACATTTGGCTCAGGGACTGGATACGGGCCAGCACTGACGGGGCTTACAAGTTACCATTATGCAAATAGCGACTTTGGCTACGGATATTATGCGGTGATTGATAATACGGATAAAATGGCCGCGTTCACGGATAATTTGTCCGATCATACCGGCAACTCGAACGGCAGAATGCTTGCCGTGGATGCAACCATAGAACGCGGTGTTTTTTACAAGCGCCGGTTTAACGGATTAATCACGGGGGCTAATTATAGTTTTTCCGCGTGGATCATGAATGTGAATGCCAATATAGGGCCAGGTGGTGCAACCGATGTTCCCAATGTCTCATTCAACGTATACAACGGAGCAAGCGGAGCGCTTATCGCTGGTGACAATAGTGGTGACGTTACAGAAGTTGGAGTGTGGAAACAAGTTTCGTTTGCATTTACTGCGACTAGCGACATATTGGATCTCGAACTCATGAACAATACTTTGGGCACAAATGGTAATGACTTGGCTATAGACGATATCTCATTCGGCGTAGCAATACCCGACCCGGTTGCCATATCGTCGGATGTAACTTGTAATGGAGGGGGATCTATTACCATCGAATCCCACATTGGTGCCGGCTATGAATACAGCATCGACGGGACGAATTACCAGAGCAGCCCTGTCTTCTCAGGATTAATTGCCGGGAACTATAATGTTTCTGTGCGGTATACCTCGGGCTCTTGCACCTCTAAAGCGGTGACTGTATCAGTCTCTGATGCAATATGCCCGCCAGTGGCAAACGATGATAGCAGTTTGGATAACCCCAATGGCAGTGTTGTAATGATTAATATTCTGACCAACGATTGGATCAGTGATGGTACCGCTGCGACTCCTGGCAACACAATAGTCACATTCACAGACACGGGCCTTCCCGCAGGTAGTATTGTCGCCGGAAACACGGTTACTGTTCCGGGGGAAGGGGTGTATACTTACGATCCGCTAACTGGTAATCTTACATTCACACCTGAGAGCGGCTTTACAGCAAATCCTACACCACTAACATATTCACTCACTGAGAGCTCCACAGGACTTTCTTCTGAGGCAATTGTGACTATTACGTATGCCCCACTACCTGTAAAACTGATATCGTTTGACGCTAGAGTTTCTGAAAAGCAGGTTCTTCTGACATGGTCGACCTCGGAAGAATCAAATTCCGACCGCTTTGAGGTAGAGCGCAGCTCCGATGCCAAAACCTGGGGATCAATTGGTGTGAAAAGAGCTTATGGAGAGAGCCAGTCACTAAAAAAATATGACCTTTTAGATACCGGACCTCTCGCGAGCATATCTTACTACCGGCTTAAAATGGTTGACTTCGACCAAACCTTTGCGTATAGCCAAGTGCGTTCTGTTAACAGGGAATCAATTCCTTCCTCGATAGTGATGTTTCCAAACCCAGCCAACAGGAAGCTAACGATTTCGGTCATGGATTTAACCAAGGTGAAGGAAGTGGTAATATCCAATACGGCTGGCGTTGCTGTTCACAAACAGTCAGATCTCACCTCACCTATGTTAGATCTACCTAGCTTGCCCAATGGCCTGTACTTGCTCCGTATCCACTTCAAGGATGGTACGCAGAAAGTTGGTAAAGTAGCGATTAATGAAAATGGCGGTAGTAACTAATGGCTTTTGGGGGGTATTGGATTCTCCCCAAAGATTGAACTATTAATATGACGATTAGACCCGTATTTAAGTATTAATCAAGGTAATATTCTGGAAAGAAGTCAGCAGTGAAGGGTTTGGATTGGTAAGTCT
Organism: Dyadobacter sp. SRI_021; assembly: GCF_057586235.1. NCBI lineage: Bacteria > Pseudomonadati > Bacteroidota > Cytophagia > Cytophagales > Spirosomataceae > Dyadobacter > Dyadobacter sp. SRI_021. Next base: position 14,418 of record NZ_JBYCZM010000023.1, on the reverse strand, counting down.
TGAATTGCCAACATCCCTTCCTGCGGAAGGGGGGGCAGCAACCTCTCTATTAACCACAGTGACAGAGATATCTGAGGCCTCTTCTGAAATCTAATATCTGAATTTTTTAAAAAAGATTGAATTGCAAGAAAATCAGTACAACGAATCAGTGCAAAACCAAATTTTATTCAGATGAAAACAAATATTTACTCCGTTTTTTCCGCAATAGTAGTTTCTGCTTTTTCTTTGAAAGCGGTGGCGCAGCAAAAAGTTAAAGACGGTACTGTCACAGGTTCTTCGTCATTGCCACACGCAGGAGCAATACAGGAACTGGAGAGTTCCAACAGAGGGCAATTGTTGCCCCGTGTAGCGCTGACGAGTACCAGCGTATGGGGGCTCAATGGAACGCCGATCGCCGGCATGCAGGTCTATAATACCAATTCAGGCATCACGGCTGGTAGCTCAAATTATCCGATAATACAAGGTGCAACAGCGGATAAAGACGGGTTAGGGACATATTTTTGGGACGGTAGTGGCTGGGTTGCATCGCGTATAACCCAGTCTTCTGTCCCTGCGTATTACGATTGGCTAAAAAGTGGAGGGGGCTTGCCCACCGACCCTGGCGATAACTCCACAAACATATATCATCAGGCAGGAAGTGTTGCCGTTGGCAATACGGCCCCGAGTCACCGTTTACATGTTACGGCTACCAGCGGCTCGGATCCCGTAAGACTGGAGGGTTTGCGTCAGTCCGAGGATCCAAGCGATAAGATGGTTGTAGCCACTGGCTCAGGGGTATTAAAATATGCTAGTGTATCAGCTCCGGCGACGATGGTTATCGGTATGAGCAATGGGGCTACCGTATTCCGGACCGCCTCAGGTGGCAGCACTTCAGTTCCAAATGATTATGTCATCAGTAATGGGATTATATCCGCAGCTTATAACGACGTTACGAATACGGTGAGCCTGCCAGCTGGAACTTATCTTATGACCTTTTCCTTCAATATTGGCCAGTTTGATGTGGGAGCTTCGTCGATCCCGAACCCGGTAACACACAGTTACTTTTTTGATTTTCCGAATCCGGCCGGAGGTTTTTCTGTTCGCCTTCACTCTAATCAGGCTACCCATACAACTGGCTCTTCGGGTAGTCATGGTGGTTCGATCTCCTATTCTGGCAGGTATACAAACGCTGTTGAAATGATTTTCCGGTTAGGGTGGGGACAAGGTGGTGCTATGCCAGTCGGTAGTTCTATTAACCTGACTTCGGGAACTCAGTTGGTCATTACACGCATTGGCGACTAGTCGAAAAAGGGTCTCTGCAAAATAGAGCGACTCAGATAGCTAAATAGTTAGCCAGTCGTTGGTCAGCTCAAGGTTGTGAGAAGGTTGAGAGATTTTTTGACATTAATATATCTCAAAATGAAAAACGATATTATTTACGCCAGAATAAAAGCATTGGTGTCTTTGCTTTCATTGTTGTCTTTTCCCTTTCTGGCGCATGGACAATCTCCGGGCTCAGAAGAGACACTTTTGGGTTTTTTCAGTGTGTCAGCCACAGGAACTACTACCTCAGTAAGTGAAACGCTCTACATCGGGCCCGGCACCTATGAAATTAATGGTACCTGGGAGATATATAGCAAAAAGGTAGTAATTGATCCAGCCGCGATGATAATTGGCACGGGATCAATACACTTCTTTAATCCATCCGCTGCGGGCGGAGCTCCAAGCCCGACTATCATCGACGGTAATGGCTCCAACAATGCTATTGAAGTGAACCTGGTGCACAGCAATGCCCAAGGGATGCAATTAAGCAATCTTGATTTTCCTGATGAGCTGATTAATACAGGATTTACTAACAATTTTGGTTCAGCCACAGCGTATATCGGCAAAGATCTGAGTCTGGCTGTGGATGGCGCAGACATCACACTCGGAATAGGTATTACGGGCGATCTCGTATTTGATTCGGATGCCACAATTAGCAGTTATCGTCCGGAAAGAATGATCATTACCAATAATAGCATTGTTAGCCATGTTGTCAAGGAAGGGGCTGGTAGTGGGTTTGTCTTCCCGGTAGGGATTGCCGATGGGGATTACACACCGGCTCAGCTAATGGGTAATGGAACTATTCATGTGAGTGTTCAGGACTATGGATCGAGTGCGTCAGATGAAGCATTATTAACCGGTGGCCCCGAGCGGACCTGGCATATCTTTGCCGATGCTGAAACGATAGCCACAGTGGCTTTACAACATAACACCGCGACAGATGTTGCGCCATTTGGCTCGGGTTCTGGTCATTTTGTAACCCAATATAATGGCACTTCGTGGTCTATCGGGACAGAAGAGAGTGGCCTGCCAGCTACTTTCACCACTGGAACTTCCCCCACTCCCGGTGCTTCTGCGCAAGATTTAACGGGCGTAACTATCGCTGCGTCGACTGCGGCTAATTCTTCCTATCTAACAAAAACCAACATGGACGCCCTGCCCGTGATACTCAGCAAATTTCAGGTTTACAAAGAGGGGCGATCTAGTATTATTAAATGGACTACTACAGAGGAAAGCAATGCAAATCGTTTTGAAATTCAGCACAGTACTGATGCCAAAGCTTGGACGCTTCTCGGAGAAAGAGCGGCCCAGGGCGAGAGTAAGAGTGTGATAAATTACTTTTTTGTCGACAACGCGCCATCAAATGGGGTTAATTACTACCGTCTGAAAATAGTCGATAATGACGCTACTTTCACATTCAGCAGAGTTCTTAGTGTACATTTTGCTAGCGTGATGAATATCGTGCTTTATCCAAACCCGGCTTCAGACGTGCTTTTTATGAATGGTGTAGATTCGGATCAAGTTGTCAGGGTGGAGCTCACTGGCTCGAATGGAAATACGGTTTTAGTAAAGGGCGGCGTCCCCGCGTCAGGGCTTGATCTTAAAGGTCTGACAGCGGGCCTATATAGTCTAAGGGTAACTTTGAAAAATGGTTCACAAACTACCCAAAAAATAGCTCTGAGCAGGTGACTGATTTTGCCTGGCACAGAATAAACGCGGGGTGAAAGCAGGGGGCGGCGTAGCGTAATAATCTTCTGAATTGAGCCATACGGGCGAGTCCATTTCTCGAATGCTGAATTATAGACATAACAAAGTATTCGAATTAACCAACACAATCAATGATGTGACCGAGCCCTCTTAGGGAGTATTTTCGATTCAGCTGTAAGTACGAGGATTTTCTTGTACTTACAGCTTGTTGTTCGCATTAATTGGCCATGTATTCAGATCGATAATTTTCTTCGGAGCGTCAAGTCGGTCTTGGCCGACGTTCATGCAACGACACACGATTCGAAGATACATGGCACTGTTCGGGTGATTTCGGAGGAATTATCTTAATACAAGAATTTAAACACGGGACTCTGTGGCTGGAAATGCGAAGTCGTTTGGGCTTTGGAACAGTTCTATTTTTCTGACCTCCTAAATCCCCACGGTCAGAAAACCGGAAGCAGTAACACCCAGAATACTTTACTATGTCAGGTGCCTTCGCAGATATTTAATAGGGGCGATCTTGCTGAAACCTGATACACCTTTCTGATTACTGGGCCGAACGTCAATCTTTTCTGTATTTTATCAGAGGTAGTAATATATTTTCCCGAGCCAAGATAATCCTGACGCTTTAAAGACTTGCGCAAGTCCGGCACTCACTCCTGGTACCAGCAAGAGTAAAGGGAATATCGGGTATCCACCGGTAGGAATGGGATGATCGTGTGGTGGAAAGCCAACCTATTTCCCAGGCATATTGGCTTTGCCCCAAGCACTTGGGACGGGAAAAAGCGGGAAGTCGTTAGCTTTGTAAAACATTAACGTTGACATCCGACATTTCAACCGACAATAGGTTGAATTTATGGTTTTGCAATTCTAAACCTTCACAAGTTCTTTAAAATTGCCCACATTAGGAATTGGGCAGATAGAACTTGTTTTCAAGCGACTGGATGCGCATTGCCGTATAGTGGCCGGCGTCAGTTACAACTTGGATTGCTCGGCTGAAAGAAAGTGCGAAGGTTCCGGGCGTATGTCCTCAGATAGTCTGATTCACACTTACAAGCAGACTGGTCAGAACTGGTTCCGGAGCTCAGGTTGCCGGATCAACCAAAAGCTATCCACTAACGCGGAGCCAGGAGCAATGACGATTCGGAATTCTGGTTGCGGCACTTAAAATATCTAAGTAATTTACGGTTGTCGTATGGACAAGAGCGACCATGCTCACTCAAAACATGTCCTGAATGAAACGCCGATAACCATGTCATTGTTAATCTTCAGATCTGCTCTTCCTTTCTCAGGGTTAAAACTGCTATTTTGCCTATTGGCATTCTTATCCGGGATGCAATCTATTAGCGCTCAGGATATTCTTGCGGATTCCATCATCGCGATCTATGAGGATGATTCTCCCGGCCATTCCAAGAAAGAGGCAGAGTTTCTTTTTCGGAATAATTTGGGAGATGACTTCTATTATCACACGTTACTTCCGCGTTTACGCCAAGTGTACAAGCGAAGACCTAGTTCGCGATTGAAAATTCATCTCCTTTTTCTTGAAGGAACGAATTTGTCGTACCTGGACAACTTTAATGAGCAAAGAGGTATCCACCCGCGGTCAATAGAAATGATGAGAGAGGCGATCGACCTCAGCAGTCGGCAGAAGGACGGATACCTTTTGGCAGAGACCTATCTGGAATGGGCTGAGGTATATAATTTTTACCATCGACATTCAGAATATTTGGCAATGTTGGTCAAAGCTTTCAAGATAATTGATGGATTGGATAAACGATACCTGCTAGACAGAAAACTCTACTCAAAACATTTTGGTATGTGCAAAGCACTATTCAAGGCATTCGCGTACCGGGAATGTTTGGATATCGGATACCGGGCTCTGAATATACGGACGCGATATCAAGATAATTCTGATGTTCCCTGGGATATCCAGCTACTCGATCTGATGGGAGCCAGTTACAAGCGACTTGGAATGCCTGATAGCTCTACTTATTTTTATAACAAGATTATTGAAAAACTTAATGACGAAAATAGCGAACACTACGAAAAAAAAGAGCTATGGAACGCTATTGCGAATGGGAATATCGGTGAAAACCTAACTACGAAAGGCAATCTCACCGAAGGGAGGCCTTTGCTGAAAAACTGGCTATCGGTGGCGGTCCGCTCTGACGATATGTGGAATATTCTCCTGTCAAAAAGTGCGCTGGCTAAAAACTCGTACGCCATGGGGCGATACCATGAGGCTTACAGGTACTGGCGAGACGTGTACGACTTTTGTATCACCAGCCCTCATGACGAACACGTCTACGCATCGGCTATGGGCCTTAGTGACGTTTTCAGGAGTCTTGGGCAAACCGATAGCTTGTATTACTATGCAAAACAGACGCAGCTTTATCAGGATAAAATTGCATCTTTTAAGCACAAGTTCGGTGTAGATGTCATCGAATCCAGAGTTGCACTCGAGGATTTGGAACATTCATTGCAGGAAACCTTAGCTTCCCTTGAAAAAGAAAAGCGTACCAAGCAGGCATTTCTTTTGGGCAGTATATTGCTCCTAACGATTGCGGTCTTGCTTTACCGTGTGCAGCGCCTTAAATCGACCAATTTGTTACAACAGGCAATTTTTGAAAAGGAAAAGGCCCACAGAGAGATTGAAACCGCCAAAGGGCAACTCGATTTGTTTGTCGACAGTCTTAGAGAAAAAAGCTCTATGATCGAAGAACTGCAGAAGAAGATTCAGGCTGACGAAAAGAAACCTTTGGATATGGATATTTACGAAGATCTATATTCGAACCCGCTTATTACTGAATCGGAATGGCAGAAATTTCGAGCCAATTTTATGAAGGTTTATCCACAGTTCCTGCCCCGGGTAATTGCAAAGCTTCCCAACATATCTCCAGCCGAGGAGCGACTTTCTATTCTTATCTTTTTAGGGCTGGGGGGCTCTCAAATCGCATTCACATTAGGAATAGGACGCAAAAGTGTGACACGCGCCAGATACCGATTGGCGCTGCGATTTAACCTAGAGGACACCAGTCTGCTAGATTCATTTATTGGTAATATGTTGATTTCTAATCGATAATGCTTTTGTCCGCCTTTTTGTCCACCCCCATTTTGTGAGAAATCGGGCGATTTGCCGGTATCATTGCAATATGTTTGAAGCCGTACCAGGTTGAGGGAATTTCGTTTCCCAAGCCGTCGCCAGGGCGCCGGATCTTGCCTGATTTGACGTGTTTCTTTACTTAATTAACTACATCATTTTTTGATTTACAAGGTGTGATTCGAGCGGTCCTGCTGGGTGCTCACCCGATTCACTATTGGTTTATACCCTCACGAAAAATGAACATGCCTGTGATATGATGTTAAAATTCATTCCTAAGTTCACCTTTAAAAATAATAAGATTTGGAAACAGGTATTTATGAAATTCTTTATTCGGGTTCCTTAATTACCGAAGTCGAATGGAAAAAATTCCGGGCAGAATTCATTAAGGTGCACCCCCAGTTTTTACCGCGAGTGATAGCGAAACTTCCAAATATTACTCCCGCGGAAGAGCGTCTGACGATCCTGACTTTTCTGGGATTGGGGGGGCAACAAATTGCTTTCGCGTTAGGTATTGGGCGGAAGAGTGTGACCCGCGCCAGGTATCGGTTAGCGCAAAGGTTCAATCTCGAGGAAAGTCGTCAATTGAATGATTTTATCACGAGCCTTCTGAGCGTAACGAGATCGTAAATTGTCCGCTTTTTTGTCCACCCAATATGGTCCCATATTTGCCTGCTTTTCGATATAATTGTGAGTTGGGATAGTGCCACATGTAATGTATATCAAAGCCTATTTTGTTATTGAGAAATTGGCTGAAATGCTTGATTGTTAGTGTTTTCAATATTTAAATAATGTTATCGATAAAATTTCTATTCCAACTTGTTGGAAGTGCTAATATTTGATTTTTTTGACTGAGTAAGTGTAATAAGTTAGCCGATAATTCCGACGAAAACCGGCGGTTCGGATAATTAATTCGGTCGCTGTCTGAAACTTCTGATACAGTCCTCGCGACTACTTAATTAAACCAGGAAATTATATTACTAACTAAATGATATAATTATGACGATCAATATCTACCAAATCTGCAGGGCCAACTTTGTCTTTGTTCTACTCTTCTCTGTGGTGTTAAATCATATTTCAATAGCTCAAACAGGCTATATCTATTTGCACAAAAAGGCCTTAGATGAAGGAAGCAGCCCCAGTTTTACTTTCAATGTGTCTGGGGGGCCAACAAATGTTCCGGCAATCACCCTTAGTGATCAGGCAAATACGTTTACGACAATTCGAGGTTTGGGAGGGGATGCTGTTGGGGGATTATGGGCGTTAAGTGCAAATTCTGCCGATGGCGCGGGGAATTATGCGACGTATTATCGAGCCAGTGGTTCCGGCAGTTGGGTGCTCAAAACAGGTAGCGGGATCGACATCGACGGAGGAGCAGCCGGAACGAGCGTTAGTGCAACTTCAACTGGGCAGGTCTTTTATGATGATGGAACTACGCGTGTCAACGTAACTGGGAACCTTCCCGCGGCTGCTGTTGATGTGTCTGACAATTGGCAAGGCATTCAATATGCGGTTCTTTCCAATGACCAAATCTGGAAGCGGGTTATACCGTCGACCACATGGACACAGATCCCAGGGATAACGGGAAAAAATGTAGATGCGGTACCAAATACGAATCAAATTGTTTATGTAGCGAGCAATCAGGCGAATATTATAAGGATCAACAACGATGGTTCCGGCTCTGCGAATTTAGGGAGCGTCGAGAATCCAACTTTTGAAGTAGCGGTGTCCGGAGACGGTAGTATCTACGCGAGAAATAATGACAACCTGTACAAATATTCAACTGGAACAACCTGGGTAAAAGAAGTTAAGACACAACAGCTCTTAAATATAACAGGGGGGCCTGCAACGCAACTTTGGGGAAACATCACAAGAACAGGATCTGCGACCTCAAACCGCATTTATTCGCGCGCTGAGACGGGCGACTATATTTCAGATGAAAATGTGCGTTTAAGTCCTAATGACAACGCCTCATTAATCGCAGTTTCTGCGGGTACTTACACGATCACTGAGAATGAACAGTTGGGCTGGGGGCTGAATTCGATCACTTTGTTTGAAAGCCAGACTACTTCTTCTGTTGATGTCTCGTCCCGAACGGCAACCCTCGAAGTGAGCGAAGGTGAGGTTGTTCACGTGGTATTCGAAAATCAGCTCGTACAAACTACGTTGATTGGAAACGATTGCAATGTGGCTGCCACTTTCAAAGAAACTTTTGGTGCGGGTACTGGATTCGGTGCCCCGCTGACCGGGCTAACAAGTTACCATCATGCTACCAGTGATTTCGGCTATGGGTTTTATGGACTGATCAGGAATTCCAACATGATGAATGCCTATGTTGGTAACTACACCGACCATACGGGTAATACGAATGGCAGAATGCTTGCCGTTGACGGCACGATAGAAAGAGGTGTCTTCTACCGCCGTCGTTTCACTGGCTTAATTCCAGGTGCAAAATATAGCTTTTCCGCTTGGATTATGAATCTCAACTCTGGTGCTTCCGCTGCTAAACCAAATGTTTCGTTTAACGTTTATAGTCCGACAGACGGGCACCTTATTTCGTTTGCCAACACTGGAAATGTCATTTCGGCAGGAGTATGGCAGCAAGCTACTCTTGTGTTTACGGCAACTGAAACAAGCTTGGATCTTGAACTTATGAATAACACACTCGGAACGCAAGGGAATGACCTGGCCATAGACGACATTTCATTTGGTGTGGCAATTCCGCAGCCGGTGACAACACAGGTAGATGCCAACTGCACAACAGGAGGGTCTATCACTGTCACCTCTCCGCTTAGCCCCGGCTATGAGTATAGCATTGACGGAGTTACTTATCAACAGAGCCCGTCATTCGGTAATCTTCCTCCGGGAAACTACTCTGTTACTGCACGTTACGTAGAAGGGACTTGTGTTTCTCCACCAACTCTTGTTTCTATCGCAGCTGCTACCGGTTGCCCCCCTACTGCAAACGATAATAGCAGTGTTAATAATCCCGTAGGATCAGGTGTAACAATCAACATACTCGCCAACGACATGATTGCTGGTGGAGGGCCAGCAACGCCAGCAAATACGACAGTCGAATTTACAACTTCGGGCCTTCCCGCAGGCAGTACTATCAGTGGTAACGAAATCATTGTTCCAGGAGAAGGCGTTTACACCTATGATCCTGCAACGGGAAATCTCACTTTCAGTCCTGAGCAGGGATTTGTCGGTGATCCTTCACCATTAAGCTATGTTTTGAAAGAAACGGCAACCGGGCTCACCGACACGGCTGTCATAACAATCACCTATAATCCAATGCCGGTTGAATTAGTTTTCTTTAAGGCTACGAGATTAGAGAAGACTGTCTCCCTCGAATGGGCGACAACCTGGGAAGTAAACTCTGAACGCTTTGAAATCGAGCGAAGTCAGGATGCAAAGAAGTGGCTTACGATTGGTGTTTTAGACGCCGGAGGTGAAAGCAAGGACCTTCTTAAATATAGTTTCCTGGATGCGACTCCGTTTACGGGACTTAGCTACTATCGCCTTAAAATGATCGATAATGATCAGACTTATACTTACAGCCAGATTCAGAGCCTACGGGTTGAGATTGGCTCGGATGGCTTAGTTGTCTACCCCAATCCATCTACCGAGTTGTTATTTCTGAAAAACACTCCAATTACTCACGTGAAAAGCCTGGTATTGCTAAGCAAGGATGGAGTGGTGTTAAGAAGGTATAGCCGCATTCCGGTCGAGGGAATTCGTTTGAACAACGTGCCCAGTGGTAGTTATCTGGTCGATGTACTCTTGCAAGACGGGAGCAGAAAAATTCAACGGATTGTTATTGAGAGATGATCCAGGGACATTGGGGGACTTCCGAAAGCTACTCCAATGAGTCCTGTTGCAATTGTAAAGTTATGGCAAAAAGGGCCGACCCTGCCAACAATCTTGGTCAATATACACACACTATCCCAATACACTTCATCAATTGAATAGAGGGGGTCGCTGGAAAGAAAATTGGGTAATCAATGAGTGATCCCTAGGAGAATTCACTGAGATGTTCCCAATAGGGACACATTTGACTTTTTGGCGAGCCCCAACTTTTGCTTCATTTCTGAACGGCTTGGTGAGTAGAAAAATAGATTCACCGCGGCGAGAAACTTTAGTATCAATGTTGGCAGTGGCCTTGAACGGCTTTTAACTAGCACAAGGGGTTCGCATGTACGACACCGGGAGATAAGGGACTTGAATATGAGGTATTTTTCGAATATTTATTTCCGCAGTGCTTTTCTTTGCACTGAACTGTTTGCCCTTTGGACAATAACTGCCTTTCTCGCAAATCGCTCTTTGATTAGGGATCCGATGGTTGCTCTTTCCTTTGGAATGATTGGATTTATTATCACGGTTGGTCTTCATTTTCTTTTATATCTCTTTCGTATCCTAATCTCAATATGGATATCATTAGCCTGGGGTTATGCACTTTTTTTGCTTATAGCTTATTACCATGTAATTCACGTCAATGCATGGGGTATTTTCTGGCTTGGATTTACATGCTCGCTATTATTTCACCGGAAGGTAATTGATGAACGAAGTGAACCGTGAGTATTTGACGGAATCGTTGATGGCAAGAGCTGGTGAAATATAGCCTTTTTTTTCAGCGGCGGGGAGCTGGTATTTCTATTTTGTAGGAGTGGTATAAACGAATCTGTAACGGTAGCTTAACAATATACAGAACTTGATTCGAGTTTTGTCGATTTGAAGGGAACCATAGAACTTGTAATTCAAATTAACTCAGATGAATTGAATAGGTGACCTGATCCTTGTCTGGATGGTATCGCATAATATTGGCTGATTTGGATTGGATTTGTAATAAGGTCTAAGACATTCTTGATGCTATTAATTATATATTGTTAAGCAAGTTAATATAGCATTTCTTTCTCATAACGCTATACAATTTTGGTTTGACATACCACCTTGGATGAATACCATTTTGGGTGATTGAAGAAGCCGGGACCATTTTTAATTAATATCCAGCTTTACCATGGAAACATTACACGTTGTATTGATCGATAAACATCCGCTTGTCCGCGTAGGACTTGGCCAGCTGTTAGCAGACAATTTCCCGTTGGTGCAGGTCACCGAATTGACCAGTGTTAGCTCACTACGTAACAAGCATTGTGTTACAACACCGGACATTATCGTTTTTGGCTTGACGGATGTTACAAACCGTCACGGGGCCGATTTAAATCATTTTGGCATTATTCATGGAATTCGAGACGCGCGAGCATATTATCCACAGGCAAAGTTGATCGTTTATGACTACAAGCTGAACCCGGCGCTGATCAGGATGTACCTGAGCCAGGGAGTGGTGGGTTACGTTGAAAAAGAATCGGAGGTGTCAGAAGTGGTCTCCTGCGTGAGGATTGTGTTAGCCGGCAAACGTTACGTCAACAACGAAACGCTTATCAGTATGCTTAAAGAGAAGAGGCCCAATCCAGCGAAGGAAATTGTCGAAAAGGGTACTTCGCTAACCAGACGTCAGTATGAGATAGCCTGTCACCTTGCAAGTGGGATGTCAGTTAAGTGGATTGCGGGAATACTCAATGTGCGGAGCTCGACCGTTAGTACAGTCAAAGCGGTAATTTATCATCGGCTTGGTGTGAAAACTCAGAATGAACTAAGATCGTTTCTCAGTGAGAAGGTTCAACCTTTACTTCTATCGCGGAACGTTTAATCTACGGCAAAATCACAACAATCCTGAAATGGCAGGCTCTCTTATGGAGAAGTTCATAGATAAGGTCGCGAAGGTAACTAGGCACTCAGGGTTATGAATGAGGACGCGACAATCCTGAAACGTGTAGTCGTATCCCGGTGAGTTAAACTGTAAACAGCGAGCGACTCCAAGGTTTCGTCAGCAAAAATTATTTTGAATTACGTTGAGTACAATAATGTCGAATGGGCGTGTCGTATTAGTACACGTTCCATTTTTGTGAACGCAGGCTGGCGCTGATGAATGTTGGTTCTTAGTCAACTTGTTTTTTCGCTATGTTTAATATCTGGCTTTTGATTCAGTAAAGATCAGAATCGATCGGTTTGTTTTCCTCTAGTTAAAGGAGTGAACGAAAGAGTGTCTGTAAATGCTGACACCAGAATGCTCCGAACATCAGGGCGGAAACCCTGCCGCATCCCGAAACAGACAGACCCTCTCGAAGTGCGAAAATGTTTGTTTTTCAGACGATTTCGAACATAAGCGAACGATTTCAAACACTTTCAATCAGATCCGATTTTTTTAGAACGAAAGCGAACAGTTTCGAACATCAGCGGTAGTTTCCCCCACAGCCAGCTATCGCCGGTACGTCGCAAAAAGCGACTCCTCGGCGGGAGCTGGCCATGGGGAAACCCCTGGACCCCTGCTATTCGCCTCCGGCTCATAGCCTGCCCACAATATCTGTGAAGTGGACTATACCTTGGACAGTATGGGCTTCAAATACCAGCTCACTGCCACATTGCTCATTCAATGTCGTCTTAGCAGAAATTACCGATCAGTAATGTGACTCGTAAATCATTGAGGATGCTTTGATTCGTTATGCCCGTTATGCCCGTTGTGCCCGTTATGCTCGTTATGCTGTAGCGTTACAAACACAATTAGCGACAGGAAGAAAACTCCTAAAAGCAAAAACCTAGACCACTCGACCTTGGACTCATTAAAAAAAAGTAACTCAAGAATCTTTAAAGTGGTATAAGATAGAACAGATGAGAAAAACAGCTTCTTCGACAAATTTAAGCTTATATATGCATTGGGGTTTGGCTTATCCGTCTTATTTATTAGCCTACTCCACTCCAAATTATAGTAATTCAACAAACCAAATAGAATAAAAATAGGTAAAAAATACAAAAAAATATTTTCAGCAAAGTGTAATACTGATGGAAACTTATTTGATGCGTTTCTTTCAAAAAAATGTTCAGAAATTTCCACAACAAGATGATATGAAGCGTAAATAATTGTGATTAAAATGAGAGTATTTATTAAAAAATATAAAAATACATCAATCAGCTTTCTAGAAAGTATATTTCGGCCATCTTCTTTTAAGAATTCGTTAATTTTGAACCAAACTTCTTCCAACCAGTTTGTATTTATATTATTGCTCATTTTTGGAAAATTAAATTAATTGAGTTGCGAACCTTAATTTTTAATTCAAATCCTTGATAATTATTTTTATTTATAAAGTTTTTCCGATCTATCGTTATTGATGTTTGAAACTCTGATGAATCCCATTCGCTAATAATTATTGAATCAAAGCTTTTATGATACTCATTCTTAATTCTCTTGCAAAATTCCAAGCCCCATTCGTCATGCCCGGATCCTAGACTCACATCAATAATAAAAAGATCAACGTCCCTGGGAACGATGTCAAGCAAATCAGGTTCCTTAATTCGTTCTACTACACCCTTATCATCTATTCTTACAATCTCCGACGGTACCTTAGCGAGCTGTGCTCCTGCTGAAATTGTATCAAAGTGATTTTTATTGTCTTCAAGAATTGCTATTTTCTTCATTTTCGTTTAATTTTTATCTCTACGCAAAATACTTCACTATGAGGCTCACTCGTAACCTGTATTTCGATAAGGTCCATGTATTGATTATGGATTTCCCGACACATCTTCAATCCATAACCATCTCGTTTATTTATGCTTGACATGTCAGTGCTATTTGAAAATTTAAGGACTAAGTAATCATCGGAATCTAACCAGTATATTTTTCGCTCACGGCCGTACTTCTTTTGATTCAAGATAATTTCTGGGATGACGCTGTTAACCAATGTGATTGGAGCGGAAACTGGCATAAACGGGATGCTATTTGGGAATTCGACAGAATCTCCAATTTTTAGCGATACCACTTTATCACCAAGTCTAGTCGATTCATATATTGTCCGAACTATATCGATTAGATACTCATAGAACAATGTTTTTATGCCTTCAAAACGCTTCGTACTTACTCCAATTTGACCGGCGATTGACTTGGTAATTAGGGCGAACTCTTTGTATAAGTCAGAAGCTTCTTGTATGTACCCCTTATCGATCTCGAGCGTTACATCTTCAGCGTAATCATCGACAAAAATTCGCCGCTCTATTTCTTCGTATTCTTGCACAATCTGCGATTGATAGTTAATGAAATTTCCAATTCCGTGTTTGAGATGTTTTTGATAATTTATTATTGTTCGATTTTCCAAAAGCTCCAGAAATGTGTTATTGCTTGTCTCCTTTGTTAGAAATTCGCTGATTGCTCGTCGGAGTAGTAACAATAACCTTAGTTTGGCTTCATCAAGTCGATC
>NZ_JBYCZM010000022.1:0-27950 GCF_057586235.1 Dyadobacter sp. SRI_021 | reverse complement strand
ATAAAGCCATCGCCTCCCGGGAAAAAATGTTCAAACCCATACCCAGGATAAGGACGGTTTCCACAGCGGTCGTACAGAAGAACTTCTCGCAAATAAAAGATGACATCCGCGAAATTGTCGACAACGAAATCAGCAGGATCAAAAATGACCCCGGTCTAGATCACTTAATGGTTGTCAAACGCAAATGACCGAAGGAAAATTAGCAAAGCGAGAAGGCGACTGCCAGCCTTCTCGCGGTAACACTGCTGTGCGAAAGATTTGAATAATTTCTAAACGAGATCCCTTCGAAATATTCGCAATCTTTTAGACTCCCTATGCATTTACCCAAAAAGATGATATCCTGCCTGGTAAGAGCTTTTCGGTGATTCGCCCGAACCCATTACTGCATCCAGTAAATATAATGTTTGTCCTGATTCAGTTTTGAGAGTAAGAACATTCGAATTCTTGTGAAGCACAATAACACTTGGCCGCGATGCTGTTTTGTTTCTGACCTGTAAATCGTCAGCGAAAAGTGGACAACTTTGAATGAAAGTAAAGAGAGTGTTTTCCTAAAAATGAGTACTTTAAATCATGGGAAACACAAAAAAGCCTACACCTGAGAATTACATTAAGGACATTCGCCGTAAGACCCGACGGCTTTTCACTGCCGAGCAGAAGGTACTGATCGTGATGGAAGCGCTGCGTGCGGAGATCTCGGTCGCCGAGCTGTGCCGCAAACACCAGATCAACGAATCTCAATTCTATAAATGGAACAAGGAGTTTTTGGAAGCTGGAAAGAAACGGCTGGAAGGTGATCTGACGCGAGAAGCCACGACAGACGAAGTCAGCGAACTGCGTAAGGAAAATGCCCGACTGAAAGAAATGGTGGCAGATCTGTTTTTGCGGTATGATATCGTAAAAAAAAGTTTGACGATGCTGGATTAAACCTCAAATACCGAAGATTTATGAGATTATCGGCATCAGAAAAATACGAGATTATCCAGACTGTAACCCAATCCGAACTGGGTGTCAAAAAGACGTTGCAGGAGCTTGGTATTGCCAAAAGCACGTTTTATAAATGGTATAGCAAATTCCTGGATCATGGATACGATGGCCTTTTGAGCACGAAGAAAGCGTCGAACCGGCAATGGAACAGCATCCCTCAACAGCAGAAAGACCTGGTTGTCCAGCTAGCCCTGGACCAGACAGACCTGTCCTCCCGTGAACTAGCCCATTACATTACCGACACGCAGCAGGTATTCATCTCTGAGTCAAGCGTCTACCGGATACTCAAAGAACGTGGATTAGTCAGTGCCCCGACCCATATTTTAATAGCGGCATCGGATCAGTTTAAGGACAAAACCGCTTTTGTCCACCAGATGTGGCAGACTGACTTTACCTATTTCAAAGTAGTCGGATGGGGGTATTACTACCTGAGTACGGTTCTCGACGATTACATCCACTGGGAGCTGTGTAGCAGCATGAAGGCAGATGATGTGAAAAGGACCGTTGAGCTTGCTATAAAAAAGGCAAGAATAAAAACCAAAGCTAAACCCAAGTTGCTCTCAGATAACGGGGCGTGCTACATATCCAGCGAGTTGGGCGATTATCTGAAAAATACGCTTCAAATGCAACAGGTGCATGGCAGACCGGCCCATCCGCAGACGCAAGGAAAGATAGAACGTTACCACCGGACCATGAAAAATGTGGTCAAGCTCGAAAATTTCTTTCACCCAGACCAGCTAAGGGAAGCAATCGGCAAATTTGTAGAACGCTATAACAACCAGCGGTACCACGAATCGCTGAACAATCTGACGCCTGCTGACGTCTACTTTGGCCGCGGTGAACTCATTTTGAAAAGAAGAGAGCAAATCAAAAATCAGACCCTGAAACAGCGCAAAATCCAGTATCTAAACCAAAAATTAATAGCTTTATAAACCTGAAAATACTCTCTAAGCTGTTGTCCAAGTTAGTTTGAAGACATACAGGGTGGTTTCCATGGAACCGGCAGCAATAGCGGTTGTATAAGTTAGTTTGGGTAGAACGGCTCCTTTCTTATCATGCCCTACTGCAAAATTTTGGTCAAAGTTTGTCTGCCAAATAAAGCTGGTCTGATCCATCTTTAAAGGCCTAAAAACATATTCCTGTGCAAGGTCTTCCAGCTTCCGGTTGGTTAGTCTTTCAATAAAAAGCTGCAAGTAACTCAATCCTTCTCCAGAGTAGCGGTACAGAGTGCCGGGAGGCGATTTTATGGTAAGCCGCTGCCGCCGTTCCAGCTGCCGCCAGTTAGGAAAACCTGTAGTATGGCTTAGGCACATCCTGGCAGTGATGAGCTTATAACGGTCATCTTTTTTAAGATCATGAAAGTTCAGAAATGCCTCTTTGTTATCCAGTTTATACACCGGTGTATCTATGTATTCCTGTAACGGTTTGTCAAGAGCGAGAATGCCCTGTTCTACCAACTTCATCGTTATAACGGCAAATACTACCTTGCTGAGCGATGCGGCATAAATTTCAGTATTATGTTGTAGCGGGGTTTTACTTTTTGCATCCCTATTGCCAAATGATCTACTGTACACAACTGTATCATGGTTGAAAACGGTAACCTGTAACCCTGTTACACGAGCTGCCTGCATCAGGCGCTGAAGGCTTTGGGTAAGCGAATCTGCGGATATGCGGGTATCATCGATCCTGTTAATACTCATTTGCTGACCGCAAACACTTAACGGGATCAGGTAAATCAAATAATTTAAAAGCCGGGACTTCATTTATATTTATGTTACTTGATCGAGCTTGCAATATAATATATCTTCATCCGATTACACGCACGTTCGATTGCCCACCACTTCAAAGCAATATCCGGTATTGAGTCTTTATTCGGGCGACTGAATTCATATTTAGCTAAATCGCCAAACTCATTCCCTATCCTTTTCAACATCGAGCCCCTCGTTTGCTTATTGATAATTAAGCTAACCCAATTGTATGTGCCCAGGCTGAGCCTCCTTACACGCGTCAGCAGTTTTCTTTTATAATATCTCAAAAGCTAAATATCTTGTTCGTAAAGATTATTTATTCTTTCTTATATCTAAATATCGGGAAAGCCCCCGGGTTGTTTACTGATATTTGACTACAATTTTCGCGCTCAGTCTGTGCTTTTTGCTATCGGTCCACACAACATAGATGCCGGCCGGAAATTCTCGCAGGTCGATCTCGAAGGGCATAGTAGCGGCCCGGAAAGTCTTGAGCCGCCTTCCGCAGAGGTCCGACAGATGGTAGGTCGCGTTGGTCACGCTGGCACCTTCGCGGTTGATCGTGACATAAGTGGTCGCAGGATTCGGATAAGCAGTCAACCCGCTCGATACCGGCGGTTCGTCGCCAAGGATGATGTCTCCGGTTTTCAGATGAACTGGTCCGAACGCGCTGGCGAGCCATATGTTTTCCCGGTGATCGACCCATAATTTATCCCCGCAGTTCGCGAAGGGAATTTCCGGCCCGAATGTCGTGAATTCGTAGCATTTCCCTACATCGCTCTGGCGGCAAAACGAAAGCTTGTAAACCTGTGTTTTGGCTCCTGTTACAAGCACATATAGCGTATCACCACCCGAAGCCGCAATGTCGGCTATTCTGGAAGAACCCGGTAGCGGTCCGGCGTCCACCCGCTCGATCCGGCTCTCTTTCACCCGGACTAGCGACGCAGCTCCGGCAATGTCCTTCTGCAAAATCCAAATGCTTCCATCTTTCGTGGTTTCGACTTCCTCGAAATACCTTTCGAATACCGCGTTGCTGGTGGACGATATCGTCCTGAGCGCCGTCAGCCTCTGTGGATCGAGCACTAATACCTCCGAAGTCTGTTGGCTGAAATCCCTTCTGATCGCGTAAATCCTATCGGCAGAGCTTTTCACTGTGGTCACCACCGAGCCAACGCTGGCCCCTGCGACCATGGCGGTTTCAATTCCGTTTTCAATTTTCACGATCGAATTGAAATCGTGTAGGACATTGTGCAACCCATCGAACCCGAATATGTTTCGGGGCGATGAAAAACGCGAAAGCGTTGCCGCGGGGCCGGGAGCTTCGCCATTAAGCCTCACAACCCCAAAAGACCCGCCGGACCCGCTGTTACATACTACCGGCATACCGGCCTGGTCGGTACTAACAGGCGCCTGGATTGTCAGGTATCCCAACAAGTTACCGGTATTGCCCCGGTTATAAACTTTGAATGTCCCATCGGTCTGGGAAATCTGTACATATCCGTTATTCAGGCTGGCAAGCCAGACATTTCCCCGGCTAACAGTCAGGTCAGACCTGACCTGACCGAATACTACCTGATCGGATTCGGTCAGGAACTTCACGTTCGGAGTGAGATCTTCACCGCCTGTGGTGAAGGATATTCTCAGGTCGGCAAGCGTGCCCGCTGGATAATTCATGCTATCCGCATTCGATTCCGTCACGCGCATGAAGATCTTCCGGTTAGCGGGCAAGCTTCGCACAAAGTCGATCATTTGTAGGTCGGGCTCATACGACCGGTCAAAAAAGGGGGCATCCATGGCCTCGTTCCCGGCGATGGTGACCCTGACCTTGGCCGCCAGAGTGAGCCCTTCGTATCTGAAAGGGAAACTTCGCGGCACAGCTCCCGACGAGGCATCGAACGGCAACGTTAGCCGGTCAGCAAGCGACGGGTTGATCGAAAAATGGCGGACTTCGGACCATGGCCCCGGACCACCGGTACCTTTGGCCCGCACCCGGTAGTTGTAGATTCCCGCAGAAGCCCGGAAAGTGAAGTTTGTGGCACCCGTGCTACCGCCATAATCGGCATGGAATGCGGCATCCGTTGAGGTAACGACCTGGACATCGTAGCCGGTAGCGCCCTCAACCGCGTCGAAAGCAATTTGCACATCGGTGCCTGTTTCGAAGATCGTGCCGGCAGCCGGCGTTTTTAACCGGGGAAAATCGAGCCCACTAACCGTAATCTGGGCCACATTAGACCACTCCGATTCCCCAACGCCAGTCGCACTTTTTACCCTTACATACCATATAGCCGCTGCCGGCAGTCCGCGGAGAGAAATACCATTACAGGTCGAAATAAGGTTAACCGGCGACGAAAAGCCGCCATTCTCCGAGAGCTGGATGCGGTAATGCGCAGCGGTTTCAGCGGCCGGCCAATACAGAAAGCCCCCCCTGGGATAATCTTTTTTTTGCTGCAATACGATATTAGGAGGTAGCGCACCAGCTTTTACAAATTTCTGTTCTGCATATTGCCGCATCACCGCGCGGCAAAATGGGTGAATCTCTTCGGTTGTCCGGCAATAACTCATCAGCGAGCCATCCTTTACGGTGCGTTCCAGGGGCCCGTCGTCGCAGGTGCCATCCTCGATTCCGCTACAAAAATCGATCGGCCCGCCCGGCCATACACAGCTATGCGTGTGCGCCGAGCCGAAATTATGTCCTAATTCGTGCAAAATGGTCAGACAATGTTCGAGCGGGGCAACCATATAGTCGCCCCCAATCAAGGCGATACCATTCGGAGTGAACGCCCTGTTGACGAGCAATACCCGTTTGTCGAAAGTTGCCCTGGGAGGGGCCGATTCGATCAGTTTGCCTAACACCTCGTAAACACTCGTAATACCTGCGTACGGATCGGTGGCCTCATCCTTATAGATATGAATATCGGTGACCACTAGCCTGACGGCAATCTGCTGCTCGAAAATTTTCGAACAACGTTCGATCTGCCGGATAATGCGCTCGGCTATCCTGTTGGTATCCCGGTCATAAAACTGGTACAACTCCGAGTCGACCTCGACTGCCAGGCGGCAGATACGCGTATCGGTCGCGTTGGTACGTCCCTGGTCGGCTTTCATATATGCTTGTACCCCAGCCATCAATGCCTGCACTTCGGCAGGTAACTTGCTATCATCGACACCGCACGGTACGGCCGGAAGCTGGGCGGCACCTGGCGTCGTAAACAGCAAACTGAAAATTGTTGAGAGAATAAGGATTGTAGAGCTCTTTCTGTCCATGTTTCTGCAATTTTTCGACAAAGACCCGGAAAACGCAGGCCGGGGTTGCATCCCTGCCCTACCTTTGCTCCGCTCTGAATGAAACGACCGGGCTGACGAGCACCACTTTGATGTTCTGGAAACTTACAGTGCCCAGTGTAATCACCATCGCCCCGAAGACCCACCACGAAGGTCCGATCCGGTAAGTATATTTTTGAAGCCAGTTGTTCAGCGTTGGTATTGAGGTCTGTTGACAGACGAATCTACTTGATTGCGGTGTTGGTGGTTAGTTCTGTCTCAATTATACTCCGTCTTGATTGTAACACGGCAAACCTGATTTGTTGCGGAGTTTTTGGACCGGCAACAAATTTTTAAGGGGTTGGTAGGGTCACGCCTCCGGTGATGACCACGAAAGGTCGCAGCGACTCTGAGCGCAATACTATATCGCACCATTCATCTTCATTGTTTTGGGCTTATGGAGGCCAGGTCTCGTCATCCGAGAAATTACTTGCAAACGGCAAGCCACATTCAGGCCTGTTAGAAATTAAACCAACAGCTTCCTATGTGGTAGTCAGCGACCGGTGCCGGTTTTTGCTTGGATTGAAAAGTGCTGAATAATGTTACGATGTCTTGTTTTAATAGCTGGATCGCCTGGTCGATGAGCTCTTTCCGGTAGCCCTTGTTACTAAGGTCGGTGACATATTCGGCAGCGATGACGCGCGCTATGATCTTTCCCAAATCTACTTTTTTGCGTTGAGACATAGAAAACTCGATTGAAAGGTGGAGCTCATCCCTGAATAGCTTTGCTGACTGGCTGGTGGGTTGGGTTTGGGCCAGGTGGTTAAACAGGTTATTTTGACGAGTGATCTTCATTGCACGTAATGTGGACTCGGCAATCTGGTTGTAGAGCATCTCATTCGGTCCCTCGAAGATCTGGAACGGGCGGCTGTCGATCAGAGCGCGGCCGGCAAACTGGCTCAGGCGGTAGCCCTTCGCCCCGGAAAGTTGCAGCAACATTTGGGCTGATTCATGCATCAGGTCTGTAACAAGTGCCTTCATTGTGTTAGCTTCCAGGCCCATTTCCGAGGCGTTGCGACTAAGACTATCCAAAGCGCAGGTCCGGACGCACATGGCCGAGCAAATCGTATACGCTGCTTGCATACGGCTTATCTGGTATTGGACATTGTCGTATGTGAGCAGACTGTTGCCGCCCACACGACGCGTGGTGGTGTAGGCGACGGCCTCGTCGAGCGTCCTTTGAAGGAAGCCTATTGCCATGCCCGGAAATTGTAACCGGCTGTTATGTAAAATATCGAGCATCATCATAATGCCGGTTGACTGTCCCTGCAACTTGTGGTGTTTGGGCACAGAAATGTTTATTTGATTTAAGCCGTATGGTAACATATATAAACCCAGACTGTCATAGTATTCGCTGACTTGTATCCGCTGCCCTGATTGATTACCGTCGGCGACGAAGAAATCGATGTCGCCGGCCAGCTCCCCGGACAGGTGTTTTTTTCGCGCAGCGATCAGCCAAAACTTTGCGTAGCCGGTCAGGCCCTGCCAGTGTTTAGACCCCGAAATGTGGTAGTGCCCTCCGTTTTCGGTGTGGCTGGTGGCCAGCCTGAGCACATCGCTTCCGAAGTCCGGCTCGGTAAGCATAAGGCCTCCCATTTGCCGGTCTTCCAGAAAACGGCGGAAGATTTCCGCCTTCACCTCCGCTCCTGCGTATTTGACCACTGGTTGCAAAAACAAAAACAGGTTGATGCCCAAAATCATCGATAGCTGAACCGATTCGTAGGAGGTGGCCGCCAGTAGCCGCATGGACTCGCGGATATGCATGCCCCTTCCGCCAGCCTGCACGGGAATGGATACCGAAAGCGGTTGTTTCCCCATGACTGCATCCAGCAGCGCCGCTGGCATTCGCTCCCGATGCATGGGCGACAACGGCTCGCGGTCACCCAGCACGTTTCGGACGGTAGAGACGATGTCCGCGACAAATGTGTCCAAATCCACAGGCGCGCCTTTGATCACTTCATTGGTGTACATAAAGATTACTTTCCTAATTGCTGGTTTGCCAATACCGGAACCTGTCGGTCAAAATGTCTGCCGTCCCGACCATGATTTTTTCTGCGATTTCGTCCACGTGCCTGTTTTGCCATTTGGCAAGCGGGGTATTTTTTACCCAACGGTTAAATGCGCCCAATGCAGGACCGCAATGCACCTGGAAGTCGGCCTTGCCTTCCTCGTTACCTTTTAATGCGAGTGCATTGGTATAACCAAAATACCAGCGGAATATGTAAGCCATTTTTTGCTTCGGGTTTCGCTCTGCAATTGCGATTTCTTCGGGCGAGTAATAAGCCTTTACATCCTGGTAAACCTCGTCAAACGTGCGTTTGAAATAGCGCTGCTGGATCTGCAAGCGTGTTTCTTCATCGATTTCTTCCAAAGAATTGTGTGCGCGGTAAAGATCATAAAGCTTGTTGGCCCTGCCGGGGAAAAAAGTGCCTTTCCGCACGACCTGTACCCTAGCGCCAATTTCGAACATATCGCCGGCGGGCGCATACTGGGTATCCTGTACTTCGATGTCTTGCAGCATATCTTTCACCGTAGCGCTCATGCCTGATTCAACGGTGCATTGGTTGATCGAGCCGGTAAGTATAAAATCGGCGCCCATCACGAATGCCGCTGCGGCTGCCTCGGGTGTACCTATACCGCCGGCCGCTCCGACACGTACCTTTTTGGTGTAACCATGGCGTGCGCATAACTCGTCGCGCAAGCGCATGATGCTGGGCAGGAGCGTGAACGCGACACCGCGGTCGGTATGTCCGCCCGAGTCGGCTTCCACGCAGATATCGTCGGCCATGGGGATGTGCCCGGCCAATGCGGCCTCTTCTTCCGTCAGGGCTCCGGCAGCCAGTAGTTTACCCAGTATCGTCGAAGGTGCAGGGCTGAGGAATGCCAGGGCTATCTCCGGCCGTGAGAGCTTGGCCATGATGCGTCGCGGGAAATCGATCGAGCCGTCAGCTTTACGTTTCAGTCCCTTGGCGCGCAAACGGACCAGTTCGGCGGTGATGTTCATATAAGCGGAGGCTTCTATGTTGCGCACGCCATGTTTGATAAACAATGCCACAGCTTCCGTCTCCCGCGAGCCATTCAGCAGGTTCATTCCATACGGTGCGTCCAGTCCTAATTGACCCTGAATGTCGATGATTGCCGATTCGATTTCGTGGGATTTCAATCCACCGGTACCGAAATAACCCAGTAACCCGGCTTTGCCCATCTTCACGACCAGTTCACGGGACGCGATCCCATGCACCATCGCGCCTGTAACGTATGCGTACTTTACCTTGTAATCCTCCTTAAAAGCCTGTGAACCCAACGACGACGGGGTGATAACAATATTGCTCGTCGGCACCGGAGCCGAAACTGTTTTCTGACTTTCTGTGATTTGTTCGAGCGGAGGACCCGCTGTGACAGGCATCGGCCTCTTTTCAATATGCGCCTGCATTTTTTTCAAAACATCACCCGGGCCGATTTCAAAAAACTGTCCTTCTCCTTTTGCGAGCAGGTAACTGATGCTTTCATACCATCGTACTTGCCCCATGATCTGCTGCTGCAAGAGCAGCGCCACTTGATCATCACGATAAGGCCGGGCCGTAACGTTGGCAATCACCGGTATTTGCAATGGTTGAAAGCTGTGGGTGGTGGCAAACCTGCCAAACTCGGCCGCGGCGTCCTTCATGTACCGGGAATGGAACGCACCGCTGACATTCAGGGGGAAATACAGCTTAACTCCGCTTTCCTCGAAAGCCTGCTGCGCAGAAATAATGTCTTCGGTTGGGCCTGTGATGACGATCTGTTCGTAAGAGTTGTGATTGGCGATGTCGATGCCGCCATAGCGGTACTTGTCAAGTACCTCTTTCACCTGGTCGATGTTCATGCCCAGCAATGCGGCCATGCTGCCTCCGGAAGTGTTGCTCATTAGTTCGGCCCTTTTTACGACCAGCCTTAGCCCGGTTTCGAATGAAAATGCGCCGGCGGCAAACAATGCGACGTATTCGCCGAAACTATGTCCGAGCGCGCAATCGGGTTTGCTTTCAGTGCTGATCCTGTCCAGGTAGGAGAGAGCGCTCACCACATATAGAGCGGGTTGGGTAAACTTCGTGTTGTTCAAGCGGCGGTCTGGGTCGCGAAGGCAGAGGTTTACCACATCGTAGCCCAATATATCGTTGGCAGCAGCTACAAGCTCGGGAAATTTCGGGAAGATCGTTTCGCCCATACCCCGTATCTGGGAGCCTTGTCCGGGAAATAAGAACACTTTCATAACGTAAAGCTCAGGTTATAGGAACATTCACTTGCCTCATTCAGGCTGTGTATCAGCAAGGTGGCTCTGTAGGGCAGCCCAAGCTCGTCGTTGATCGCCTGCGCGAAAGCGTCGATTGGCGGGGTCATCCATTGGTTGAATCCGAGTTCCCTCGCGATTTTATCGTACCGGTCTACCCCTCGCATGTGCATTGCAGCATGATCCTTTTCAAAACGGACCACTTCGAAGCTGTATTCGGGACTGGCGTTGAAAATGGCGGACATGGCTATTTTGGCTATCCCGCGGGCGTCGCGTTCAAGATCGGGATGTTGTAAAAGCATCCGGCGGGTTGTTCGGCGTCCCAGGGCGTAAACGGTAGATTTGGAAATGCTTTCGATGATCTCCAAACCGTAACGTTTGCCGATTTCTTGCAGCATCAGACCGTAGAACGCGGAGGTAGTGTTGGAAAGTCCCTGTGCCAGTTGGGCGACTGTGGGTGGGAAGAAGTCTGCGACAAGTTCTTCCCAATGCATTTCAGGCAGGTAAATATCGTTGCCCCTGAAATGTTGCAGTTCGGTGTAGGTGGCTGGTAATGTTGTTATGGGAGTTTTCATGAAAGGCGGATTGATCTTTTTGTATTAAAATGAGTAGGCTATTCCCTGGCTGCTGTGCGCAGTCGAATACAACTTCCTGCACAGGTCAATGACGGGCTGGATCGTGGCGCGATCGTTCATCAGCGTGACATGGTCGGTCGCATTCAGCTCGGTCTTCTCGAAATATGTCAAGTTCTGCTGCCAGGCCGACCAGTACTGCTTATCTTCCAGGGGGACATTATTCCGGTCGTCGAGGATGAAATAGGGCCTCAACGCGCCATAGAACGATCTGGATTGGTTGGCAAAGTAATGGCAGCGTACGCTCGCAGGATCAACCAGCGGCTGCACAAGGTAGTCGGTAAACCGGGAAGCATCCCTGACTTTCAACGCTTTGGTAACAATCGCTTCCAGGTATCCGGCCGGATAGGTGAGGCCACGTGAGCGGGCCAGGATCAGAATCCGGTCGAGAAAGGCCTTATCAGTGGCCTGGTGATCGAGCTCGTTGCGATGAATCAAATGTGAAGTTTGTCCGTTGCGCGGCACCTGTGAGAGCAGCAGCAGGTTAACCGTTTGCAGCAGCATCGTTTTGTAATCAAGCAAGAAGTTGTCCATCCTGTTGGGAATAAAGATTGAATCGATCATCGTAATCGTTGCGACGCTTTGTCCCTGTATTTGCAGCTGACGCGTTATTTCATAAGCCAATGCGCCTCCAAGCGAGAATCCCCCCAGATCATAAGGACTCTGCGGCTGTATGGTCCTGATCATATTCAGGTAGGTGGCCGCCATCTGAGGAATACCCTGAATAGCTCTCCCTTCCCTGATCCATTGGTCGGCTACGACCCCATAAAACGGCCGGTCGCTCACCTGGGCCATGTGCTGATAGCCGTCAATGCCCCCGCCGCCCGGATGAAACCAGAAAACGGGCCTGCCCTTCGAACCTTCATTGAGCAAAATCATACTGTTCCCTGAGAAAAAGGTGTCTTGGTTCTTCACCGGATGCTCACCAAGCAGTTGCTGTAGACCCTCGGGCTCGTGTTGCAAAAGGTAACCTACCAATTCGGCAATGGTAGGATGCTCGAAAATGATGCTGTTGGTGAGTTTAGGCATTGCATTGCGCATTTTCACCAGCAACCTGCTGATCGCGATCGAATCTACGCCGTAGTGGATCAGCATTTCTGTCTCCTGAATTTCCTGCACCGGGATTTTGACCAGCTGCGAAATCGTGTTCTTGAAGTAAACGATCGCGCGCATTTGCAGACTGCCGCTGCCGGCATGAGCGGAGGTATCTATTGATGGCTGATTGGTTGCGGTCTGATGCTCGTTATCGAAAGGCCAGAAGCGCTTGCGTTCGAATGGATAAGTAGGCAGGCTTATCCGTACGGGCCTGCTTTCCTTGTGCAGGCTGTTCCAGTCCACCGCACCGCCGCCGACCCAGCTTTCGGCAAACCAGGCCAGTGAACCGTTCGCTGTAACGCGCGGCTGGGGGGACCTGTTCAGGTTTTTGATATTTCCCTGATACCAGACGCCTTCGAAAGGCATGCCTGTCAGAAAGGCCGATAATGCAGCACAGAGCCCGGTTAGCGAGCTTACTACTACGGCAAAACGCTCTTCCATATGCTGACGACCTACTTGGAGCGTGTAGGCAATACTGCGAAGTGGTTGGTTATTGATTTGGTTGTTTTCAATCGCATCGAGCAGATTTTTTGCCTGTTCACGCAGCCGCTCATTGTTTTTAGCTGACAGCACTATCAGGTGTTCGGCCGGTTCAAGGTACGTTTTCACCCGCTGAGATGGGACATACTCTTCCAATACCAAGTGTGCGCTCACTCCGCCGAAGCCAAAAGAGCTTACGCCTGCGCGCCGCGGTAGTTCTTCGCCGGTTTCATTGCATATCGGGCGCCATTCTTCGGTCTGGCGCACGACATAGAACGGGCTGTTACTGAAATCTATATATGGGTTTAACCGATCCGTATGAAGACTTTTGACCTTTCGTTTGTGCTTCATCTGCAAGAGCGCTTTGGCTACCCCGGCCACGCCGGCCGCCACTTCCAGATGCCCGATATTGGATTTCACCGATCCGATGCCACAATGTTGATCTCCGTTGAAAACCGCGCCGCGCTGCTCGTAGAGGCTGCCAAATGCTTTTTTCAAAGCCCCTACTTCGATCGGGTCACCCAACTCTGTGCCCGTACCATGGGTTTCGATGTAGCCTACCGTGCGCGGATCGACGCCCGCTTTACTGTAAACATGTTCCAGCAAAGAGGCCTGTGCTTTCGGATTGGGTGAGGTAAGCGTGTTGGCCCGCCCGCCATGGTTCTCGGAAGTGCCGCGGATCAGGCCGTAAATATGATCGCCGTCGCGTTCGGCATCTTCGAGCTTTTTGAGGAATAGGACCCCAACCCCCTCGCCCCGGACGTATCCTTTTGCATTGTCCGAAAAGGGCCGACAGCAGCCATCGGGACTCAGTGTGCCCGCCTCGTTTAGGCTGGCAAAAACATCGGGGGAAAGCAGCGTGTTGACCCCACCGGCCAGCGCCATCCGGCAACTGCCCGACCGGATCGCTTCCACAGCCCGGTGAATGGCTACCAGCGAGCTGGAACAAGCGGTTTCAATGGCTTCGCTGGGTCCGTGGATATCAAGAAAGTAGCTCATCCGGTTAGGTCCCATCGAGCCTACCATGCCCATCAGCGAGTGGCTTGCGATCGGCACGCCTGCCTTTGCCAGTAGCTTGCTGTACTCGTAACAGAGTATCCCCATAAAAATGCCCGTGTCCGAGCCCGCCAGGCTTTCCGGGTTGTAGCCTGCATCTTCGATGGCTTTCCAGGTGTGCTGCATCATCAGTCGCTGTTGGGGATCCATTTGCAGCGCCTCGGCAGGTGATATTTTGAAGAAAAGCGGGTCGAATGTGGCCATATCATCCATAAAGCCACCCCATTTGATTTTCAGCTCAGGATAATCACGCCAATCCCACCGGTCGGCAGGAATCTCGGAAATGCAGTGTTTTTCCTGCATCAGGTTATCCCAGAATTGGTTAGCGTCCTTCGCCATCGGAAATTGAAGGCTAAGGCCCACGATTGCGACGGCTGTCTTGTCATCCCGGTCGCTGTTGGCCATTTTAAGAGACAGCTCTGCGCCCAGCTGACCATTGGAAACCTTTTGTCCGGCTGATGGAACCTGCTGGTCTGATTTTACCGCGGGAAACGCGTTGGGATAATTTTCGAGCAAATAGCTGCTGAGCGCGTTCAGGTTATGACAACCAAAAATGATGTTGGGCGTAAGGTCCATGCCAAACTCTGCGTTCAGTTCGTTGGTGAGCTGTGTGATGATGATCGAGTCCAGTCCGTATTCATTTAAATCCACGTCAGGCTCGATCAGCTCCTGGTCGAATTTTAATATTGTCGCAACCTTTTGGGTCAGAATGCTGGTAACCGATCCGGTCCTTAGCGCGCTGAGCTCTTCCAGATGCGTTTTTTGCGCCTCGGCGGGCTGCTGAGTTGGCTGGCCGGCAGATTGCGCAAATACAACCGGGTATTCCTCCGACAGGAATGCGGAAAGCTGCTGCACATCAGGATACCGGAAGAATACCGCCGGGGTCAGGTCCAGTCCGAACTGGTCGTTAAGCTCAATCGCGAACTGGGTGTACAGCACAGAGTCAAAGCCGTATTCGTCCAGATTCTCGTCAGTGGCCAGGTTTGCCGGGTCCATATTCAGCAGCCGGGCAATGCTCTCTATCAGGATTTGTTGAATATGGCTCTTATGGCCGGGAGTAGCGGGTTGTCTGATCTCAACCGGCGCTTGGTTCGGTGATGGCGGGCTTGCCGGGGTAGGGTAAGCCTGCATGAGATCGACCTGGCTATGGCTGATTTCGTTCTGCGCCGCAGCTGACAGCCGATATTCGGCATCGAGTTTGAAAACATCCCGTGCAAAAGGGTAGGTAGGCAGGCTGATCCGGCGTGGTTTATACGGTCCGTATAATTCCGCCCAGGGAATACTGTTTCCCTCGACCCATAGCTGGGCGATGCGTTGATGATCCCCTGATCGTGCAAGACCAATTATTTGTTGATCAAACATTGATTTATCCGGCTGACCTTCGGTGCTCTTTGTTTTCTTTAAGCTTCCTGCATAAATGCCATGCGCCTGCGTGCCGGTACGCAGAAACGCCTCGAGCTTCATCCGGAGCTCGTCCCACGAGCCGGCTATGACGCACAACCGCTCTTTCATGGCATTGCGGCCTACCTGCAATGTGTAGGCTACTTCGGCCAGTGTGTTATCGGTCAGTTTCCCGGAATTTATCAGGCTGATCAGCTGCTGTGCTTGCGCGTGAAGCTGCGCCTGTTTTTTGGCAGATAGCACAAAAATACCTGGCTGGTTGTATGGAGTGGCGGCGGGCCTTTTATCAACGTACTCTTCGATGACCACGTGCGCATTGACACCGCCAAAGCCGAAAGAGCTCACCCCGGCCCGGCGTGGAAGTTCCTTTCCGCTTGCGTCGACCAGCGCTTTCCATGGCTGTGTTTTTTGAACAATAAAGAACGGGCTGCCTTTCAGGTCAATGTAGGGGTTAATAGTCTGGCAATGCAGGGTACGGGTGAGCGTCTGATGCTTCATTTGTAAAAGCACCTTCATCAGGCCGGCCATGCCTGCTGCATATTCCGAATGCCCGATGTTTGTCTTGATCGAACCGATCCCGCAGTGCACGTCTTGGACCTGCTCACTGCCGGTTTCTTTATAAAGCTGCCCGAATGCGGCTTTCAGGGCGTCTATTTCGATCGGATCACCAATTTTGGTGCCTGTGCCATGTGCCTCGATATAGCCGACTGTCCGTGGATCAATACCTGCTTTGGAATAGGCGGCATGTAGTAAAGCCGCCTGGGCGCGCATGTTTGGCGCAGAAAGGGAATTGGCTCTGCCCCCGTGATTGACGGCGGTACTTCTGATCACTCCGTAAATATGGTCACCGTCCCTTTCGGCCAGATCCAGCCTTTTCAGAAGCATGATTCCGGCCCCCTCTGCACGGACGTAGCCATTGGCCTGATCCGAAAACGTTTTGGAACGACCGTCCTTGGAAAGCATGCCTGCCTTGTCGAAACTGATATACGACGGTAGTGACGAAAGTACGGTGACACCTCCGGCAATGGCCACATCACATTCGCCCGACCTTATTTCTCGCACCGCGCGGTGAATCGCCACCAGCGAACTCGAACAGGCCGTATCGACCGGCTCGCTCGTCCCGTGCAGGTTCAGATAATAGCTGACCCGGTTGGGACCAATGCACGAAATAATGCTTGATTGGTGATACCCTTCTGTTTTGACATTCATTTTTGAGACGCGGGCACTGTACTCGTGGCTGGTGATCCCGGTGAACAGGGGCGTGTTGCTGCCATAAAATTGTTCCGGCGCATAACCTGCATCTTCCAGGGCCTTCCAGGTGTGCATTAACAACAGGCGTTGCTGGGGATCGATATACGCGGCCTCACCTGGCGAAATGTTGAAAAAGGACGCGTCGAATGCATTCAGGTCTGTGACAAATCCGCCCCATTTGACATCGGTTTTGTCCGGCTCACTGGCCGCATTTCCAAAATGGCTGCGCCAGTCCCAGCGATCAGCCGGAATTTCGGTGATGCAATCCCTCTCTTCGACCAGGTTTTTCCAGAGCTCTTCCACATTTTCGGACATGGCGAAACTACCACTGATGCCAATAATGGCGATCGGTGCCGAGGCCGGATCGGTATGCTTGTTGTCGGTCGTTTCAGCAGTTTGCGGCTTGTCCGGCTGCGATGCTTGCGATTGCCCGGGCTGCTTGTATATGCCATTGGATGAAAGCGGTATATCGAATGAAGCCGGCAGTTGGTTCTGTAAATGCCCGGCCAGGGCATTCAAAGTACCATATTCGAAAAAGATGGTCGGTGCGATGTGGAGGCCCAGCCCTTCGTTGATTTTAATTGTAAACTCGGTATAGCGAATCGAGTCATAACCATATTCATCCATGCCAATGGCGGGATCGATCTCGGCTGTCGGCACCTTCAAAACCTGGGCAGCATAGCCGCACAAAGCATGGGTTACCCATTCGAGACGGTCTGGCCCGGCGGGTATACTGGCCTGCTGATTTGGAAGGGAAGGTTCGGGGATTGCCCGTGGTGCGGCGTCCGCAGCCAATGACTGCGTCTGTGTATCCTCCTTATATGCATTACCCAGGTACGCGGCCAGCGAGGCTATTGTACTATGCTGGAAAAAAAGTACGGGGGTAATATCTGATTGAAAAGTTTCATTCAGTCTGAGCGCAAAGTCGGTATACAGGATCGAATCGAAACCGTACTCTTCCAAAGGTGCTTTCGGATCCAGGGCGGCGGGGGAAGATTTCAGGATGTCGGCCGCGATTTGCACCAGCTTCCGGACCAGGTCGTCGTTGAGGTTACTTTCTTGATTTGCCACTGTAGGTTCATTTAAAGGTTCTTGTTGAATAGTAGAGGGATTCTTTGTCAGGTCAATTTGGAGCTTGCTGGAAAGTGGCTCTATGTCTCCCTGCATCACCAGTACATGGTCCTGTGGCGAGCAGAGAATGCTGTAAAATGCGTGGAGGCCTTTGCGGGTTTCCAGAGGCACCATGCCCGCATACCTGTATAAAGCTGCAATGCCAGAGTCGGTGATCCGCATCCCGCCCTCTTTCCAGAAAGGCCAGCTGATCGATATTGTTTTGCCGCTGCGTTTACCTTGAATAACCAGATCGTTCCGGTAGCGTGCATACTCATCCATGAAAGTGTTCGCCGCTCCATAATCCGACTGACCGATGTTCCCCAGCACGCCGCTGGTTGATGAGAAAAGAGCAAAGAAATCCAGCTGCATGTCTGCGCTGGTTTCGTCCAGATGGATCAGGCCAGGTACCTTTGGGGCCAGCACCTTTTCGAACTCGTCCCTGGTTTTTCGGATGATATAGTTGTCGTTGATCACGCCCGCAGCGTGCAGGATGGCATTCAACCTGCCAAAAGTGTTCGTGATCCAGTCCATCGTTCCCCGCAGATCCGCCGCGTTGGCTACGTCCAGCTGCCGGTAGATGACGGTAGCTCCTTTGTTCTGCCAGGTACTTAACCGGGTTTCGTTTTCGGCGGACAACGGGCTGCGGCCGGTGAGAATGATGGTCGTCCGTAAGGCCATACGCATGATCTCCTCTGCGAAAACAAGGCCGAGGCCGCCCATTCCTCCGGTGATCAGGTATATGCCGTTATTTTTCCAGGGGTTAGTAGCTATTGATTGCTCCTGGATCGGCCGCCAGCTCTTGATTAATCTTTGTCCGTTCTGATAGCGCACCTGGTGGTCGGTAGCCAGCGCTTTATTGACCAGTAGTACTGCCGGTAGATCGCCACTATCGCTTTTCCATTCGATGATTTGGGTATGGACTTTCGCGTACTCGGCGGATGTGGTTTTCAAAAGCCCGCTCAGGCCGGACAGGAGCCCTGCCGGCTCGCCGCCACCTACTACCACTTGCAGCAGTATCTTTCCCCGGCCTTGCACTGCCATGTCTTGTACGATTTCCAGCAGCTTCCAGGCGTGGTATGAGAAAACTGCCGCCGTACCGGCTTGGTCACTTTCGAGTATGTGATGCTCGATCCCTTGCCATTTCGGGTCTTCGGCGCATGAGGGCGGATATCCTGTCTGGCATAATACGGCGATATGATTGTCGAAATGGGATGTACCGGATGCCAGGCCTGGCTGATCCGTCCAGAAGCTTTCGAGTTTGTGAACATCCGCGTCGTGTTCAATCGCGATTGTTTCCGGTCGCCTCCTGGCGCTTCTTCCCACATAACCGCTTATTCTCACGCACACCTTTCCCGAAGCATTGCACAAGTCGATATCCAAAGGGACATCGACGGCCTGAGCGGCCTTGCCAGTATGCACAACAACCCACCGGGCATCGTTACATGGGCTGAATACCTCGATCAGTTTTGTCGTGAAAGGAAGCGGTGTTTTGACCTGAATTCCGTTGGCAATATCAACGGCCAGCCAGCCCATGGTCGCTTGCAAAGCGGCATCCATGTACCCGGGATGAAGGGTAAACGAGGTTGTTTCGGGCTCTGGAATGCCCGTTTTTAATTTTGCTACGATTCGCTGATCACCGATCGTTAGTTGACTGATCATCCGGTGAGAGGGGCCGTAGTCAAAGCCGGCCTGGGTCAGCAATTGGTAAAAATACTCCGATTCCATCGGATGCAGGTCTTCCCGGGAGAGAAAGTAGGATGAATCCCGCGAGGGTGACTGAGTGGGTTTGACTACAAGCGCAGTCCCACGGCTGTGTGTTGTTTTAAGATGCAGTTTATCGAAGGAAAATGCCTCAAAATCCCATTCTCCATCCTGCTTTTTTTTGATTTCAACGTGCAGCGTTGCCGGATCGGTATGAATAATCAATGGAGAAGTCCATACCATATTTTTTAAATTAATAATTTCATTTTCGGTAATTTCTTTTTCAATATGCCGATGAACCGCCCGGCAGGCAAGCTCCATGTAAACGACTGCCGGCAATATCTTTTGACCTGAGAAAATATGGTCTTTTAAAAAAAATTCATTGCCTGAAAGTGTTATTGACGATGACATTTGTGTACCGTTAAGACGGGTGTGGTAATCTGGCGAGCCCAAATAAGTCGCCGGCCGACCTGGTGGAAGCCAGTGCACGTTTCCCTGAAAGGGATAGGTAGGCATGGCTATCCGACGTGCCCCGCTATCTTGAAATAGCGGGGTCCAGTCGCCATTATAGCCGCAGGTGTACAGTGCCGCCAGCTGGTGCAGGCGTTCCAGATAAATGCTTTCAATCGGTTTGTCATGCGTGCCGCATGCGGCGAGAAGCTGATCTGCCTGCTGCTGTTGCGTGAGAGACAATGGCGCTTTCGCTTCTTGGTCCAATTGCGGGGCATTTTGCAATGAGACAGACAGGCTCTGCAAATCTGTGGCAATGAATGCCCAGCGCACTTGGAAATGCTCTCTTCCGGTTAGCAGCGTGAAACTGATGTCAGCCAGGGTAGTATGGCTTCCTTCTCTACTGACCCAGTTGCGTAAAGATGCAATCTTTTGATTAAGCGCATCAGCGTTTTTGGCTGATAAGCAGATGAGGTATCCGGGCATCTGCCGGAGCGCGTCGCGGTTCGGCGCTGTGGTTTCTTCCAGGACCACATGCGCATTGGTACCACCGAAACCAAAAGAACTTACGCCTGCTCTTCTCGTATAAGTTTCTCCGCTTTCGTTTGGAGCTATTGCCCATTCCCTTGTCTTATCTACGATATAAAACGGAGTGCCGGAAAGAGAAATCCGGCTGTTGAGTTGTCGAAAATTGGCAAGGCCAGGCAATTGCCGGTGTTTCATTGCCAGCAAGACCTTGATGACGCCCGCGACACCGGCCGCCGATTCCAGATGCCCGATACTGGCTTTGACTGAGCCCAGACCGCAATACCCTGATTTTTTTGTATCCGTCTGGAAGTGCCTGGTGAATGCATTAATCAGCCCCTCTAACTCGATGGGATCCCCCTTGGGCGTGCCTGTGCCGTGCGCCTCCACGTAGCTGATCGTTTCGGGAGCCAGTCCGGAACGTTTTACAGCACGTGCTATGACCTCCGCTTGTGCGTTAGTGCTCGGGTAGGTGAGCGTATAGGTCTTCCCGCAATGGTTCACCGCGCTGCCGCGCAGGATGCCATGAATCGTGTCTCCGTCTTCCAGCGCTGCTTGCAGCGATTTTAACAGCAGAACGCCGGCACCTTCGCTACGCACATAGCCATCAGCGCTTTGATCGAAGCTTTTGCAGCTTCCCGTCGGCGAGAGCATGCCCGCCTTAGCGAAGGCGATGTGTTTGGCCGGAGTAAACATCATGCTGATTCCCCCGGCTAATGCCAGTCCGCACTCGCCGACCTGTATCGATTGGGCTGCCATGTGAATGGCCTGCAATGAGCTTGAACAGGCCGTGTCGACCGGCACGCTGGGGCCTTTGAAATTGAAAAAGTAAGAGAGCCGGTTAGCGACAATCGCGGCGGAAGTGCCTGTCCCATAGTGAGCTTCCAGGTTGTCCGCGCGCTCGGCGAGCTCTTTATAATCATGGTTGAAAACACCCAGGAAAATGCCCGTATCGCTTCCCGACACCCTGGAAGGTGGTATGCCCGCATCTTCGAGGCAGCTCCAGGTCAGTTCAAGCATGATGCGCTGCTGCGGGTCCATCAACTCGGCCTCTTTGCCTGAAAGCTGGAAGAATGCGGCATCGAAACGACCGGCGTCTCGGATAAACCCACCCCATTTTCCCGACTGTCCGTCACCGGGCAATTTGTCCTTGTATTCCTTCCAGTTCCATCTTTCAATTGGGATCTCTGAAACGCCGGACGCGCCTCTGAGCAGATTCTGCCAGAACGCATTATAGTTGTCCGCCCCGGGAAAACGGCAGGCCATTCCAATAATTGCAACAGGTTGTTGGGCAGAATGGTTTCTGAGCTTGTCCATTGTTTTCTGTTTGAGGTAAGTGTCATTATAATGGCCTTGCGGCATAGGATATGAGTTGCGACTGACTGACCGGCATTACAGGACATAGGATTCCAATCGCAATCAACGGCCCTAACGCTTGTTAGTATACGATGCTTTGTTTTGCGATTTATGATAGCCGGAGTTTGTATCCGAACACGTTATCGGGCCCAATCAGCCGCCAGCCACTAAACAG
This sequence comes from Dyadobacter sp. SRI_021, assembly GCF_057586235.1. Classification (NCBI taxonomy): domain Bacteria; kingdom Pseudomonadati; phylum Bacteroidota; class Cytophagia; order Cytophagales; family Spirosomataceae; genus Dyadobacter; species Dyadobacter sp. SRI_021. The sequence continues at coordinate 6,398 of NZ_JBYCZM010000022.1, read as the reverse complement.
TGCAATTCGGTCACAACCGGTGCGCTATCGGAAGACAGCAATAGTTCTTGGCCGACAGATCCTTCCGGCTCTGCCTTGAACAACGGCCTGCCGGCTGCTCACTTTCGATCTGGCCTGCTGCCGGCGAGCCGAGACATTTCTTCCGGATGCGGCCAGTTTTGATTCACTGGGGGCACACATCAGTCCGGTTGATTTTCCCGCTTTAGAAATTGCCCCTGTAAGAAGGGCAATCTGGGTCTTTCGGATCGTTCATGAAATTTGGTCTTTTAAAGGAATGAATAAGTATTTTAAGAGTTAGGGGGACCACAAATGACGAAGCTTCTTTGATAAAGCAATATAAAACTAATTTTATTAATTATGTATAATTTAGTCTACAAAATTCAACGAATTAATTTTATATATCTTTTTTGTACTGAAGTAGGGTGAATAAATTGTGTTACTGGAAGTGGTTGATCATCAGTAATTTGATTTTTGCCCTGTTTCCGTGTACAGAAAGGATTCGATTCGCTTGAGTAGCGCATGCTAAAATGTCAATTCTTTTACCCATGTCGGCAGCTTTTTCGCCTGCTCACCAACAGCCAACCGGCAAACGTATCTGTCTGATACTGGCACTTCCCGTATATACCAGTTGGTCCGGTTCAGGCAAGCCTTATTGTTTTCAACGTGAAAGCTGTTTAAAGGGATATTCAATCCTTTTCCATCGGCTTTTATTACACATTCTTTTTCTGTCCAATATTTGTAAAAGCTAAGAAGTTTGTCGCCCGACTGCTGTATTCGCACCCGCTCGTCCTCGAGCATTATTTGATAATATGATTCTATATCAATGGGCCTTATTTGTTCGATATCCACACCTACTCTGCCATGGGTAGTAATAGCAGAGACGACGCAGCCAGCAGAATGTGCAATGTTAAAATCAATGCAGGAACCGGCTATAAAAGGCCTGTTGTATTTGGAATATTGCAAATCACCCGGCAACCAGATATCGGAACAGCCGAGTTCAGAGAACCCGTGCTGGACAAGTAGCTTGCCTAGTAGCGATGCCCACCGTGTCTCAGGGCGTTTATACCTGGTCACAGAGCCCTGCATATTGGACGGCAGTTGAACGAGGAGTCGTTCGAAGTTGGCCTGATTGGAACACTGAGAGAAGAAAGTATAGCTTATCAATAGCATGATCGTTAAGAATATCGTTTGCAAAGACGGGCATTGGTTTTTTATTTCTCAGAGTATTCCCTTCCGGATATTTAAAAGCCTCCATTGCCGCGTTGCAGGATCATATCCGAACGTGTAAATATTCTCCTTCTTATCAGCTGAGTTGGCCAGATTGAAGTTGAAACTGATGCCACTAACGAGCATATTCCCCCGCGTATCGAAACGGATCTTACGGGGTTTGTCATCGCCGCGGTCTCCCAGCGTCTCGAGGGTGAGGGTCTTTACCGGCTCGCCTTCGAATCCACCATTGGGCGCCAGGGCGAGGCTATATATTTCGCTGGATCTGGCTCGCCCCAGGAATAGTGCTTTCTGGCCATCCAGGTAGCATAGCCCGATGCCCATCGCGTCGATGCCTGCCAGTGTAGCGATGATTTCGGGATCTTCACCGATTGAAATAGCATAAATGCTTCCCGCTTCCTCGCCTACATCGCTGCCTGCGACGGAGGTTGCGTAGAGGATGTCGGTTTCGCAATCGTAGGCGAGACCCATCAGGCCGTAGGGATTGCCTGTGTGAGCTTGTTTGTCGGAAGGAAGCGTAATATAAGGGGACATCTCACCCGTCTGGCTATCCACTTTATATATAGTATTCTGCTTTCCGGGGTCATTTTTCAAGGTATTGATAAAAGGTCTGGGGATGACATAGCTGTTGCCCTGACGATCAGTAACAACTGCTCCGAGGTGCCCGGCCATATCCCATCCTGGCATCCTGAATAATTTGTAGGGCACTCCGGCGGAAGGGAATTGTACCAATGAGAGGCCAGTGGTCCCTTTTTCAGCAACACTGAAACCGAATGGCTTACCGGGCAGGAATCCGGCGTGCGCAAGGTATTTCGGCGCCCCTTTGCATTCGGCGATGACGGTAATGCCGGTTTCGCTGATTGCCGTTTTGTTTTTTTTGCATCCTGCATTCCCTATTAGCGTCGCGGCTGCTACCACATGTAGAAATCGTCTCATTTTATACATAGGATCATTCGGGGATAAACATCGGGCCGGCGATGCAAGGGTACGCTTCGGTTTGATAGACACCGTCGACGAGCCGGGCTTTGGCCCAGCAATACTCGTTTCCTTTCGTGTCGTCGTTCTTCATTTGCGGAACATACCACACCACCACGCGTTGGTTGGTGAGAGCTTCGGGTTGGGGTTCGATGAACTTCTCGGGCCCCTGGCGGTAATCGACATTGCAGCATGGGCCAATCGTCGGTAAATCGCTCGTTCCTTCGTCGGCTTGTGGTTTGTTCACTGTGAAATAAATATAGGCATGGTCACCGCGCCCGCCATCGCCAAACTGTCCGTTACCCGGTACGAGGCGCATCGAAGCATTGTCGCTCGCGATCCGGAGCATGGCGCCATCGGTGTAGCGGGTCTCTGGTCCCTGTAACCGCCAGCCTTCCCTGGAAATGGGCTGAAAGCCATTGCCGTTCCACTCCGAGATGGCATTACTTTTACCCGCCAGCGCGATCCGGAATACCGGCCGGTATGTACCATCGTTCCCGCAACCACGACCGATGTTCGCCGCAGCAATCCGGAAGCGCCCGTCGTTGTAGAACTCATACCGCTGGAAGTATTCATAATTGCAGGGAGAGGGCCAGCCCTCGCTTCGGTAATATTGTTCGATGGCAAATCCCGTGCGCTTGCCTTGCTCCAATAGTTCAACCACCTTCGGCGCTTCTACCGCTACCACGGTCGCCGAGCTGAAATAAGGACAACCCACTGCGTCGCTGTACCCGAATCCGTCAGTATTACTATAACTTACGTGCCAATCGACCAGCTTGGCATTATCAAGCACCTTTCTGCCTTTGAATGCGACATCCGAAATGCGAAGGCCGTCGTTGCTGGTGATCATGTAACTTAAAGCCCAATCGTTGCGTTTGAGGTTGGTTTCTGTTTTACAAAAACAATTGGTAATGGCCTCGTTCTGTACCCTGCGTTCCGAAGCGAATGTGGTGGTGACGGTGGGGGTGTCACCCAGGTTCGTCCATCGAAGACCGGCAATCCGCAGGTCGGTCAGATCGACGATCGTCCATAATGCCTTCTGCTCCCTCACGAACGTCGGGGCAACACAGAGGTGCTTGCTGCGTTCACACCGGCTCTGGTTCAGGGCCGTCTTGGTGTCGGCCATCAAGGCGTCTTTTTCCTGAGGCCTTACGCCCAGCGCATTGCGGACGCGCGCGTTGGCGACGGCGAGTTTAATGGCCAGCTGTTTCAAATGTGCAGGTAACTCGGGTTGCATGGCCACATAGTGCGCTGCCTGAAACACCCGCGCCTGCCGGATGGAAACCAGCGCGATTGTTGTAATGTTTTTGGCAAAATTATACATCTCCACCCGGTAGCACGGGCCCTGTGCCAGAATGGATTTGTGCGCGGTGGTCAGGTCGCTTTCCCGCGCCGGGTAAATGCCAAATATTTCGTTGCGATAGGCCTTCCCTGTGCTGTCCCTTACAAATTGAAGAAAAGTCCCGTCCTGCATGCAGATTGATTGTGCTTGTTTTTCCTGCTCACTGAGCTCCCGCTGCAAAGGCAGAATCGGAACTGGGTCTTTCAGGGCTTTCCGGATCAGGTTCTGGTATTCGGTTAGCTCAGGAATCACCGCATCGGCCGAATCACTGTCTTCGATCAGTTGCGCCGTCTGTCCGTATGCGTCCACAGGGGTAGAGGCCACTCTTTTTTTTGTCTCTGAGCAGGAAAAGAGTAATATAGTCAGGGTAAACAAGCCTATGAATAGGGCATTAAAACACATCTGGAATTTCCTCATGAGGTAATGCTAAGTGTTTGGGAGAATAGGTAATTGTATCATTAAGGCTCTGCAAAAAGTCAATCAGCGCCTGTTTATCTTCGGTTTTCATCGAGATAGGTTTAATCCATGGACTTTTGAACGGATTTTTCCGACCATCGCCTGGCCAGTTTCCGTAGGTGAGGTTCCTTCCCCCGTTTTCAAAAACAGCTAATGCTTCATTGAGATCTGCCGCGCTGCCGTCGTGGAAATACGGCGCTGTAAACCGCAGATTTCTCAGAGTAGGTATCTTGAACCGGCCTTTGTCGGAGTCTTTTCCGGTCACATGATACAGGCCCTGATCATTACCGGGATAATTGCCATTTTGATGATTATACAGGCCGATATTAGCAAACTGCTCTTGGACAGGCATGGTGGAGTCCGCGCCGAAAGTAGGTGGCCTGTGGCAACGGGCACAGCCGTAGGCATTCGAAAAAAACAGCTGCTCACCCCGCCGGGCGGAAACGGAAATCGCATCTGAATGCCCGGCCTTGTAGCGATCGTACGGAGACGAGAAACTGTTCAATGTGAGCAGAAAGGAAGCTAGCAGGGATTTTACCTCATCCCACGTAAGACGCTTTCCGCAAGAGCCGGAAAGCGATGCGCAATACCTGGCATACAGGGGATCCCTCGAAAGTTTTGCCAGAAAAGCAGTGTCGTTTGGGGACAGGCCCATTTCTATGGGATTGGTGCCAAAAAGCGGCCCATCCATCTGAACGGTCAGAGAAGTAATATCGGGATTGGCCCAATTCAAATAATTCTGGCGGGAAATGTTGAGCAATGTTGGTGTGTTTCGGAAATGCAAATCAGCGAACACGCCCGGAGACTTGCGGTAACCATCGGTAAAGGCCAGTGCCGGATTGTGACAACTGGCGCAGCTTTTGGTGCCCGTGACAGAAAGTCTCTTGTCAAAGAAAAGGGCTTCGCCTACCAGATAGCGCAGGCTGTCGGATTCACTTTTTTTTGTGTGTGTATGGTCGGAAGGCCATCCGTGTAGAATTATTACCGATCCTGAGAGGAGTATCAGCAAATACCAGCTCTTCCTTAAACTGCGGGCCATATTAAACAAATCTTCTGAATGATTCGGGTAATAAAATAGTGTGTGTATAGTTTCTACTGCATGTCCCGGAGCAATTCTCCGGGACATCTTTCCTCTTACCTTACCACAATGATGCGTTGCGAGTGTAGTTTCCCGCCGGTTTGCTCAATCACTACTATATGCGTGCCGCTCACGAATCCGCGAGTGCTGATCGTTTGTTGCGGCTTGCTTCCCGAGTCGTATACGAGCCTGCCCGCTGCGTCGAAAATACTCACCTTTTTGACCAATGGCCAGTTTACGGAGGTTATTTTCAACAAATCTGATACCGGGTTCGGCGACAGGGTGGCGTTGAATGCACCTTCGAAGTTGACGGACCGGATTGCACTGAACGTAAAACTGCCGTCATTGCCGCCCGCGGCGCGGTCTACCATCTTCAACCGGTACAGGTTCTGGCCGGCTTGCGGCTGAGCGTCTGTGTAAGTATAGTGGCGAACCTGAGCGCTCTCACCGGCACTATTTACACGTGCCAGCGAAATCCACGCTTTACCGTCCGAGCTGCGTTGTACTTCGAAATAATCACTGTTGGTTTCCTCAGAGGTAGTCCAGTTGAGCAATGCAATATCGCCCTCTGCAACTGCTGAGAATGAGACCAGTTTGACCGGTAAGGGGCTTTCCCAGGTAAGGGTGTAAGTCGCCGGGGTCGGGTCGGGGAAGCCCGCATTGTCGACATATGCATATGTGAACGACGTGCTCGTATAACCACCGCCTGTTAGTTTGATTTCAAGATTTTCCAATACCAGGTTCGTGATCGTGAACGGATTCGATGGCGATACCGGGTTCACACCGTCATTGCCTACTGTAACTTGCGTGCCCCCATACCAGAGCTCCCCATTTGTTGGCAGAGAGGTAACCAGAATGGTTCGGGTTTGAAGCGGGCCACCCGATGAATTGTCCTCCGGATCGCTTCCCGTAAGCGCAGGCGCAAGAATGCCATCCAATGGAATGAGCGCGTTCACCGCCGGCTGGCTAGCCAGCTGGGCGGACTTGTTATCTGATTCAGGCACTTGCTGGATTCCAAAATTGACATTCGGGCGATCTATGGTCGTTACGACAGCCTGTAAAATACCGTCGACGGTTCCGTCGCTTCCGGCAGTAAGCCCGACATTTTCCCCGGTGTTAACCCATCCTGTTGGCAGGCTCACCGATGTGGCAGGTGCCGATCCGCTAGCTGCTGGTGTGGTGCTGATCGTCACCATATAGGTTGTCGAAGGCGTTACGTTGTTGAAAATGTAATTACCCGACGCGTCGATCGGCGTGGTAGCCACGAACACGCCTGACTGAGTGAACAGGTTTGCATGTAGCGGCGTTCCGGACGGCGAT
>NZ_JBYCZM010000021.1:0-40296 GCF_057586235.1 Dyadobacter sp. SRI_021 | reverse complement strand
AAAGCCGATCTCATATAAGGTATTGATAATAAATCAGATGGGCGGTTTTCTTTACGTTCGGGATGTCCGAAATCGAACGACTAGTCGCGCGACCGGACGAATCGCAGTACGCAACAGCAGACGCAAGAGTTGGCAGGGTAAATTCTCAAATCTTCTTCCAAACCGCTGGAAATTGAACCAATATCCTGGTCTACACCTCGAAGAAACCAAGGGGGGACAACCGGCTGCTTACATTGCTCTTGGCCGATTGCCCGCGCTTGTCATAGCCTAAATGCCGTTCAGCTCACCTTCGACATCTTCTCGATGTCCCGCTTCTGTAACTACTCAAAGGAAACGAATGAGCGCTTCGCTGCTCTTAAACTGTTGGCATGGTCCATTTTTTAGGTGCTTGTTTGAATGCTAAATGGAACGGACTTTAATGAAAGCACGAATGAGACATATTCTCTTTTGATGGCAATAAAAAGACTCCATACCGCCGCTCAATTCCCACCCTGGCATCCTCAGAAAAGAACGAGACCCGTTTCACGTATAACCGCAACGAACTCCAATATGAGAAATGATTTGAGTCCATCACGAATTATGAGACGGCTTGAACCGGAGTCTTCAGCGTTAAAACTCGCCGCCAACCTTGGCAAATCTTCCAGCAAATGGTTAGATTTTTAGGTCAGCACCTTCAATTTCAGCTTTTTAGGATCTCGATTCTCTTTCGGCCGCTTTCAAGCAGTCGCTCAGTTGGTTTTTATCATCTAGGCTTCAATCAGCTTGTCCCTTGGATTTAATGTAGGATAATAATTAAGCAAAGAACTAGTGCTATGGTTAACCAGATCAGCGCGTAACAAGTGCATTCAGTTTCTTCTCGACTGCTACGCCTGTTGGAATTGGCCGAAGGGTGCTCGAAGAGCACTGTTAAACTGCCAAGGAACACTTGCTAATTACAGCAGGCTGAGTTTGGGAAACTTCTTTCCAAGAATAGCCACATCGTCTGTTGCAAGCCAATCTTCCAGCAGCGTCGCATAAATGCTCCGGAAATCAATGGTAAATTTTAAATCGCCCATATCCAGATTCTGCAGATCAGGTGCCTGATCGTAGACACGGTCGCTTCGGGTCCCGCTGAGGCCTCCTCCGACCAGAATAACATTGTTGGCCGTGCCATGGTCGGTCCCATTGCTCGCATTCTGCTTTACCCTGCGCCCGAATTCAGAGAAAGTCATGACTAACACGTCGTTTTGGCGGTTTGCCGACTTCATGTCATCCATGAATGCTTTGACTGCCTCGGCATATTGCCGTAAAAGTCTTTCCTGCTGACCCATTTGATTTATGTGTGTATCGAAGCCGGAAATGGAAACATAATACACCCTTGTCCGTGTGTCTGACTGGATCAGCTCGGAAACAGTTTTCAACCGCCTGCCCAACTCGTGCGTGGGATAAACGCCTATGGTACGATGCACCGATTTAGCCGATTTATCGTAGACATAGGCTGCGGAGGACACCGTCTCGGCCAGTGTTTTATAAAGGTAACCAGCGTTACTGTGCGTTTCGGGGTAGCTGTGGTCTGCCAACGCTTTGATCATCCCGTCGCGGGTTTGGTTGTAAAGCTTTTGGGGGTTGAGCAAGGCAAGTCCATTGACCCTATTTCCTTTCATGCTCAAACTAAGTGTATCGTCTACTTCTATCGCCCGGTGCTGCGCACAGCCTCCGGGCCCCGAGCATGTGGCATCCAGGTAACGCCCTAGCCAGCCTGTATTCAGATATTGGTCGGAACCGCTTGCCGTTTGCCAGATATCCATGGACCGGAAATGGGACCTGTCCGGGTTGGGATATCCCACATTGCTGATCACCTTTACCAGCCCATCGTCATATAACGCTTTCAGCGGTTCCAGCGCGGGATTGAACCCGATTTCGTCGTTCAATGCCAATACTTTTTCACGGGCGATGGCCAGAGTGGGTCTTTCGCGGTAATAAATGTCGTTTCGAAAGGGTACAACCGTATTGAGCCCGTCGTTGCCTCCCGATAGCTGCACCACCACCAATATTTTGCTGCCCGTAGGGTCTACGTTCATTTGGCCCAGTTCATAAGCCTTAAGAAATGACGGGATCATCATAGTCCCGGCGGTGGTTAAGGCCGATTGCTTCAAAAATTCCCGTCGTTTCATAATCATCAGTTTTTTGAATGGTAGCTATATGCAGAACGCTTTATAGTATACGCAATTCTTTTTATTAGTGATTCTAACAAAGTTGGTATTCAGGCAGAGCCATGAGTGCCGCAGTCAAGTTTCTGATTCGTTCATCTCGCGCACTGTCAGCGGATGTTTGAAGAATCACCGCACGCTGCGTTTTTCCGAGCGGCTGCTGAATCAGATAAGCCGCTAAAGCATCGGCCAACTCGTCGGGACCAACCTCCGAAAAAGACTTTTCAAATGCATCCCAGTCGATCTTCACCTGCATCAAATCACCTCCGCGCCTGGCGAGCAGCTGGGTATTCACGTCACCGTCCTGCTTGGGCTGCATGGTCACCGGGCGCGACCTCAGCAGCAGATCGGGCAATTTCATCCGGAATAAAAGGCTGGAAGAATCGATCCAGTTTCTTCCTCCGGGCCAACCGGCCACATTAGGCGGATAAAGCAAAACTTGCCCTAAGGTGCGTTGGATGAATATCAACGATTGCTTTTGCTGGAAAACAAGTCCCAGCGAATGCTGCATACCTGCAATCAATTCGACGGGTGATTTAATGCGGTTACCCCTCACGGAAGTTTCATAAAACCAGTCAGCCGTCAGAATGTCTTCCAGAAGCCCGGCGATGTCATAATCGCTTTTATAAAACTTTTCAGCAAGGCCTTTGATACGGGTCTGGGATTCCGGGCTGTCTGCCTGTTCGCCGACCAGAAATTGATATATTTTGCCTGTAACGAAACGGGCCGTCTGCTTTTTTTCGAGCAGCAGTCTGATCACATCTTCGCCCTTGAATTGACCGGTTTGACCAAAAATAGTTTTCAGCCCATCGTCATGCTGATTTTGCCGAAAGGTAAATTCTCCCCTCAGATTATACCCCCAACCGGTAAACGCCCGGGCGGCGTCCTTGATATCCGCTTCTGTATAACTCCCGGAGGCCCTCCCTAATGCGAACAACTCCATCGCCTCCCGGGCAAAGTTCTCATTGGGCGCGCCCTTCCGGTTTTGCTGATTGTTGAGGAATTGAAGCATTGCCGGCTCTTTTGAAACTGCCATTAACAGATCTGCAAAATTGCCCAGGGCATGTGTACGGATCGTATTCAGGTAACGCTGAACAGCGGCCGGATTGAGCACCCGGCAAGCGAAATGCCCATGCCAGAACAAAGCCATTTTTTCACGAAGAATATCCGTGCCGGAAGCCATTTGCTCGATCCAAAGCACATTTAGGTCGCGTATCAATCCCGCATTTTCCTTGATCCGCATTTTGATCGCGTCACGATCAGGCTTATCATTCGTAGCCAGTTTTTTAAGCGTTTTATTGTTTTCAAATTGGTCAACATCCACGACTACGAGCGGCTGAAAGTCAGATTGCGTTAACATTTCTTTCACCAAGGTTTTGACGGGCCGGACCTCTTTCAGTAGCTGCTCAGGGGTAGCCCCGAACCCCGCACGCCAGTACAGGTGCTGTAATCGCTGCGATTTGCTGATATTTTCCATGGGAATGATTTACATGGGGGTTAAACAATTTACGTGGAGGTGCTTATGCGGAATGTATGCAAGCCACCAGGCCAGAATCCGGTTCTATGACTTCGAAGGCGACACAAGGTTTAATTTGTTACCCTCGTCTTTAAATTTTACTGCACAATATGCCGGGTGATCTTCCTCTCCCAAGGCCAGTCAGGTTGCTTTTTAGGCGCGGTCTATTAGGCCGGTTAAGAACCACAGTGGCCGTTTAAAGTTCAATTTTGTCCCCTTCATATTTATCGGCGCCCAGTGGGTGTCTAATTTTCAATTCCTTTGATTTATTTTAGATGATGAAAAAATTCAATCTTTGGCCAGGGCTTATCATTTCGGTATTCATCGCTTTGATCGTTTTGATATCGAGCGCGATACGATTAGACCAAGTGGAGAAGAGCGACATCGTACTAAGGAATGCTGGCATTACATTTCTTATCGCTATTTCCTGCTGGATCACAAACCAGTACATACTGAGTGCCACCTGGATCAGCGGAAAGGCGCTGAAAACGGGCTTCGCCCTAATAGCCTGCGCGTCGGTCGCCATTGTTATTCTTTATCCTTTGCGGGAAATGCATACGGAAAACTTCCCGATGATGAGCCTTAACGGCCTTCCTCAGGACCGGAAACTGATGATGATGGCATTCAGGGGACTCATGGTAGGCGGACTTGAATATTTTGTTTCCTTCTATCTCCAACTGATCACAGACAGTCAGAATTCCAGAATCGAGAACCAACGGCTCAAACAGGAAAATCTGGAAGCCCGGCTCAGTCTGCTCAAACAACAGGTAAACCCTCATTTTCTTTTCAATTCGCTGAGTACACTCAGGACGATTGCCGCAGATGCTCCGACCAAACAATACGTAATGCAACTCGCCAATGTATACCGTTATCTGCTTGGCAACGAGCAGGAACACCTGACTTCACTGGAAAGGGAACTGGAATTTGCCCGGTCTTACATTTACATTTTGCAGGAACGCTTTGAACGCGCCCTTTGTGTAGCTATCGAAATCCCGGAAACCAGCCTCAGCCATAGAATACCGCCCTATTGCTTACAGATCCTGGTAGAAAATGCGGTAAAGCATAACATCGTATCTGTGGAAGCGCCCCTCAGTATCCGTATTTATATTGAATCGGAAATGCTTTGCGTAGAAAACAACGTTCTACCCAGAATGTCTGTGGAAGAAAGTACGGGAAAAGGGCTGAACAACATTAAAGAACGTTACCAGCTGCTTTCCAACCAGGAGATTGAAATCATTAGTACGAGCGCCTGTTTTGTCGTCAAGTTGCCCCTGCTGAAATGAAAGTATTGATTATTGAAGATGAAATCAAAACCGGAAGGGAGCTCAAAGCTCAGCTGGAAATGCTTGATGACAGCATTGAAGTAGTAGCTATCCTACCTTCTATAAAGAGTGCCTTGAATTGGTTTTCGGAAAACAGCGCACCTGACCTGATATTTTCCGATATCCAACTGGCGGATGGCCTGAGTTTCGAGATCTTTAAACAGATCAAACCCGGCGCACCGGTAATCTTTTGTACGGCTTACGATACCTATGCGGTCCGTGCTTTCGAAACGAACAGCGTCGATTATCTGCTCAAACCCATTGACGAAAGAAAACTGGAAGCCAGTCTGAGGAAATATCAACACATGAGGGCTGTATTTGGTGGCCAGCCGGACGATGCCGGATATGAGCAGACGCTGACAAAGAAAATGGAATTGATGCTTCAAAAGCTAGGTCCAGGTTCTTACAAATCGACCCTTCTGATTCATTACCAGGATAAGATCATCCCGCTGAAAGTTGCCGAGGTTGCCTACTTCCACTTCGAAAACAGCCTGGTAAGCGCCCATTCATTTTCAGGTCAGAAATATGTACTGAGCCACACTCTGGACGAGCTGGAAACCCTGATCGATGGTTCCCTGTTTTTCCGCGCCAACAGGCAGTTTATCATTAACCGCAACAGCATTCTCAGCGCGGAACATTACTTTACAAGACGCCTTGTTGTAAGGCTAGTCGTTCCGACTTCCGAGCCGGTGATTGTGTCCAAAGTCAAGTCTTCAGAATTTTTGCGCTGGCTAGAAGTCCATTGATCCTGGCCCGTTCAGCTGCATTTTTGTCCGTTTCATTTCGATTGTCCGGAAGTAACCTTGCGACGGTTTTAATTTTGAAAAGAAATCAACGCTTTATTAGCCCCTTGGTCTTAGTCATTTCAAAATTAAAATAACATTCCATGAAAACGCTCAACAGGCTATTGGTCATGACCATGATGGCCCTTTCATTGCATGCAAATGCCCAATCCTCAGTTACCGTAATCCGGCGGCCGCCACGTGAATCGAAGATCGTCGTGCACGCCGGTGTTCGGTATCACTACTACGGCGGCGTTTATTACAAACCGTATGGTCGCGGGTATGTAGTGGTCAGGCCACCTGTGGGCCTTCGTGTAGCCGTCCTGCCCGTTGGTTACGCCAGCGTTACAATCGGCAGAATGCCCTATTTCTATGCCGGTGGCGTATATTATGTACAGTATTCCCCGGGCCGATATGAGGTAGTAGAACCTCCTGAGGAATTGGCGGTAAACAGCACGTCCCAACTATCCGCCCTGCCCGAAGGCGCCCAAAGTGTTTACATCGCAGGCCGGAAATATTACAAAATCAACGACACCTACTATGAAAAATCCGTTTCCGAAAATGGCAGCGAAAGCTACGTGGTGGTGGGCAAGGCGGAGTAATTGTCACAATGTTATCTAACGGGCATTTCTCGCACTAAACATCATTTCAATTTATGATCCGATTGATCAAGCTGACGCTCTGCCTGCTCCTGCTGGCGGCAGGCGGTTCGTTGGCACAACAAAAACAAGCTACCCTTGCCGGCACAGTGAAGGATGCGGCTAGCGGCGAAACGCTGATCGGCGCTACGGTGAGGGTAAAGCAATTACCTGCTACCGGTACTGTAACCAACGAATACGGTTTTTACTCGCTGAGTCTTCCGCCCGGCAGCTACACTTTGATTTACTCGCTGGTTGGTTTCAGCGAAAAGGCGTTTGAAATATCGCTGGATAAAGACGAGAAACTGGACATTGCTTTATCGGACCAGGCCACCACCCTGAATGAGGTGGTCATTACGGCCGACAAAAATGACAAGGTGTCCAGCACGCAGATGGGTGCAGAAAAATTGAATATCAAGGAGATAAGTACTGTTCCCGTCCTATTTGGAGAACGGGACCCGCTGAAAGTTTTGCAATTGTTACCTGGGATCAAGTCGTCGGGGGATGGCGGGAGCGGTTTTTATGTACGCGGCGGAGCCACCGATCAAAATTTGATCCTGCTTGATGAAGCACCAGTTTACAATGCGTCTCACCTGCTTGGTTTTTTCTCCACGTTTAACGCCGATGCCATCAAAGACATGGCTGTTTACAAAGGGGGTATGCCCGCCCAGTACGGCGGCAGGCTATCCTCGGTGCTGGATATCAAAATGAACGAAGGGAACAACCAGGATTATGATGTGAGTGGCGGGATCGGGCTTATTTCGGCTAAGCTGAATGTGGAGGGACCCATTCAAAAAGACAAATCCTCGTTTCTGCTTTCCGCCAGGAGAACCTATGCAGATGCATTTCTAAAGGCTTCGAGCGAGTACAGGGATTATCGTCTCTATTTCTATGACCTGAATGCCAAACTTAATTTCAGTCTTGGCGAAAAAGACCGCCTATACGTTTCGGGCTACTTCGGAAAGGACGATATGGGCATGGGAGAAACCTTCGGGTTGCATTGGGGAAATGCAACGGCTACTGTGCGCTGGAACCACATCTTCGACAGTAAACTGTTTTCGAATACTTCCTTGATTTTCAGTAGCTACGATTACAATGTCTCCATTCAGAATGGTGGAAACCAGTTCGATATCTTTTCGCAAATCCGCGATTACAACCTCAAACAGGAATTCCAGTGGTTTCCCAACAACAAAAATACGGTCCGGTTCGGGGTGAATGCAATTCGCCATACCATCACGCCGGGTGAGGTCACGCCCACCGGTTCATCGAGTATTAATGCTTCGGAACTACAAAAGCGGTTTTCCTGGGAGAATACTGCGTTTGCGTCGAACAACTGGCAGGTCTCTTCCAGACTGAACCTAACCTATGGGCTCAGGCTCACGGCATTCAGCGCCGTTGGCGAGGGTGATTATTATACCGTGACCCCGGCTGGGGCGGTAATCGACACCCTTCACTACGACAAGGGCCAGATCGCCAAAACATACCTGAACCTGGAACCGAGGCTGTCTGCCAGTTATCAACTAAACGAGCTCGCTTCGGTGAAGGCGTCTTACGTGCGGAACGTGCAGAACCTGCACCTGATATCTAATTCCACCGCTTCCAACCCGACAGATAAGTGGATCGCGAGCAACAACAACATCAAACCGGAAATATCCGACCAGGTCTCACTAGGTTATTACAAAAACCTTGCCGAGAACCGGTACGAGCTTAGTACGGAGATTTATTATAAAACCATGGAAAATCAGATCGACTACCGCAACGGGGCCAATATATTCAGCAATTTCGATGCGATTGAAACCCAGCTGCTGTTCGGCAAGGGGCGCGCTTACGGGTCCGAATGGCAGCTCAAAAAGAAATCGGGCAAACTGACCGGCTGGATCAGCTACACATTGTCCAAAACGGAACGAAAAATAGATGGTATCAACGACAACCTTTGGTACAACGCCCGTCAGGACCGTACGCATGATGTTGCCCTGGTAGGTATTTACCAGCTGAACAACAAATGGACGCTATCTGCTAACTGGGTCTACTACACCGGGAACGCCATCACTTTTCCGGCCGGCAAATACAAGGTGGATGGGCAGACAGCCTACTATTATACCGAACGAAACGGTTACCGGATGCCAGATTATCACCGGCTTGATCTGGGTGCAACGATGAAACTACGCGACCGCAAACAGCTGAAACAGGAACTGGCATTCGGCCTCTATAATGCTTATGGAAGGGAAAACACGTACACGATCGAATTCCGCGACAGCGAGTCGGTCCCTGGCAGAACGGAGGCAGTCCAAACGGCACTTTTTAAATTCATACCATCGATCAGCTACAATTTCAAATTTTAACCGAAGAAATGTCAACCAGAAAATATACAGCCGCGTTACTGCTGCTCACATGCTGTCTTTTTTCCTGTGAAAAGGTGATCGATGTTGAACTGAACCCGGCGGATCAGCAGTATGTGATTGAAGGACAGATCACCAATCAAAAGAAAGGTGCACTGGTAGTGATTTCCCAAACGACGGATTTTGAAAACCCTGGTATCTACCCAGGCGTTTCCGGCGCGATCGTCACTATTTCAGACTCACAGGGAAACGTCTATCCATTAAAAGAAACGCAGCAGGGATTTTATCAGGACTCCCTTTTGCTGGGAAAGCCCGGAATGACCTATCGCCTGCATGTGACCCTAAACGGAAGCGAATATACGGCAACTTCGGTCATGCCTGATGGGGTAAAAATGGATTCATTATTTGTTAAACCGGACGGCTCCAACCTTTCAAACAGGGTGCGCTATCTTGCTAATGTCATTTACACGGACCCAGCGAGCAAAATCAACTTTTACCGTTTTGTTCAATTTAAAAACGGGGTTAAGGAAAAAACGATTTTTATCCGTAATGACGAGCGGACGGATGGTAATCAGGTGACCGCGCCCCTCCGTTACCCGGCAGACGATGATAATGACATACTGCCTGGCGACAAGATCAACGTGGAAATGCAGTGTATCAATCAGGCGGGGTATCAGTACTGGTACAGTCTCGACCGCGGTGCGCTGGGCGACGGGAGCGCAGCGTCCCCGGCCAATCCGGTCAGCAATATGCAAGGCGGCGCTTTGGGATATTTTAGCGCGCACACCAGTGAGACACGGGAAGTAACGGCACCTTAAACAAATGTTTTCCCGCATGAAAAACAAAGCGCTGATCTATGCTGCCTGGTCTTACTTGCGCTTAGGTTACCTGCTTTATTTCGTCAATTCGGTTGCAATGGCCCAAACCGGCGACAAGAAGATCCATGGAAAAGATGCTGCGATCCTGACCGTCTCCTTAAAAAGTCAGTTTCCGATTCAGCAAGCCATTGGCCTTGAAGTGATGATGAAACCGAAACTTTCTGGCTACCTGGGCTTTGGGCAATTTTCCCGGTTTTACACGACTGTTGCATTAAATGCGCTACCGAATAGAAAAGTGGAACAGCAGATGCGGCGACAGTTCATCAAGGACAATCTCAGAGATGGCACAGTCTTTGAAACCGGCCTTACTTATCATTTTCCCAGGCGAGGGAGGTTTTATGCGGGATTGAATTTTCAGAACCGGAAGTTTACGCTGCCGTCTACAACACAGCAGTTAGTTGAAAACTATGACTTCCTCGATGATCAGGGCCGAAAAGACAAAATACTGGACCTGGTAGATAAAAATGCCCGGCTTAGTGAATTTTATGAAACCACCCGGATCATTTCCAAAGTCACGTTGCAAGGATTGGGTATTACACTTGGTAGACGCTTTGGTTTCAGCAAAATACCACGTTTTGGATTTCATACCGAGTTGTCGGCCCAATGGAATATAGGTAGTCGTACGGCGATCGAATCCAGCTCGCCCATTGGCAACGTGCTAATTAAACAGTTCGCAGAACCGATATTGCAGGAAAGAACCAAGGAAAGTTTTAGCTCTTTCTTTTTGCCATCGCTGACCCTGAGGGTGAGTTATGCCCTGGTCACAAGGTAGACTAGTGGCACCTCCCCATACCATCCCGGTAGCCATTTGGTCCCTTTTAACCGGCAATGTGTCCGCTTCACTTCATTTTGGTAAAAGGGGGATCAGGCTAGATGTTTATTTTAAAAATCAAACAAACAAAACAGCAATGAGTTTATTCCGCAAATCGACACACTTAATAGCGGGCGTTCTTATTTTTTGGCGTAGTGTCGGCTACGGCCAGGCCGAGATTACCGGAAAATGGCTCAGCCAGGACGGCGACCGCAAAATGGAAATCTATGAAATTAATGGAAGTTATTCGGGAAAGATTATCTGGCTGAAAAGCAACACCGGCAAGGTGAGGGTGGGAGATATCGTAATGAAAAACATCATTTACAAAAACGACCATTGGGAAGGAAGCGCGTATATACCTGCACGTGACCGGTACCTCCCGGTCAGCATTTCCATGCCTGGCGACGACGAACTCGAAATGACCGGAAAAGTCGGTATGATAAGCCGCACGAAGCGATGGAAAAGATGTAAGTGATCTTGAATTGAGCGGTTTTCAGATCCAGGTCTACTGGTATATTTCGTTGCCACAAAGGCTAAGCGGTTGTTGAAGATGATAAACTTAAAATTAATGCTCCTGTTATTCCTTCTTTGTTCCGCCGGTTTTCCTGGTAGGGCACAGGTCAGGTTTAGCTCGCTCGAAGACGTCTTCCGCTTTGCGGATCAGAACGCGGTGAGCATACAAAGCGCAAGGAACCAGGAACTGATTGCAGCCTCAAGAAACAGGGGGGCGAAAGGGGCTTTGCTTCCCGTTGTGAATGCTTCGGCCGGGTTTAATGATAACCTTACACTTCAGCCCACGCTCGTTCCGGCCAGCCTGTTCAATCCCGTGGCTCCCGAAGGGACCTTTAATGAGTATACTTTCGGCAGGCGGTACCTGTACAGCACGGGCGTGCAAGCAAGCTGGGATGTGCTCAATTTCCAAAAATGGTTCGATTTGAAAACCACGATGGCGACGCAAAAGCTTAGCGAGGCCAATACTCGCAATGCCAGGTTTCAGCTATATGATCAGCTTGCGCAGACCTATTACTCCATCTTGCTTACCGAAAGGTATATCGGGATAGCGAGGGGCAATGTCGCGGCCTCGGACAGCATTTACCGCATTGCTAGGGACAAATACGAAGCCAACATATTTACGGTGGAAAACCTTAATCGCAGTGAAATCCAGCACATTCAAGCCGTCCAGCAGGCAGGAGACCTTTCGGCGTCGTTGGCGCAGCTGTACAATCAGTTTCAATCCCAATTGAATACCTCCGAGCAGATTATACTCTCCGGCGGTCTGTCTGCGCCGCAGCCCATCGGCAAAGAAGAAGAAGAAAGGGCCAACCTTATTCATCCGCTTGTGCAGGTCCACAAGGCGCAGCTGCAACTGAATGAGCGGCAGCTCGCACAAAGCAGGTCGATGCCATATCCCTCCCTTTCTGTGGGTTACCAATACAACCGCAGCTGGGCCACCGATAAAATGTTTAATTTGTCTTCGGCCAATAGCTTACCCCAGCAATTCTGGGGTGTCAAGCTCACTATACCCGTTTTCAACGGCCTGTCTGCCAGGGAAATAATCACCCAGGCGCAAATACAGCTCCATCAGCAGCAACAGGTATTAGACAATCAGGCCCGCGTGGCCCAAAAGGAAGATGAGAACTTGCAAATCCAGTACAGGCAGAGCATGGAAGACTTAAAACGGCAGGAGGTGATCATGGGGCTACAAAGCAGCAGCGACAGCCACACCAACGACCGTTATGAGAGCGGGATCATCGGTCTGGATGAAAGGCTTGGGAAATTCCAGGACCTGTTGGCCGTGCAAAACCAGTACATGCAAAGCCTTAGCAACTACTACATCAGTTATTACAAGCGCTATCTGCGGATACACCTATAACATCGGAATCAATGAAGTCGAATAGCAGGGCAGTGATCATACCAATACTTCTGATGGGCCTCTGGGCATGCAGCAACCAGCAGGAAACCCGCCCGGTCAGGAAAAGTCTGCAGCAGGCTGTTTTTGCCAGCGGACATCTGGAACAGGAAAATGAATACGTGATCGCCGCTACGGCGGAAGGTACGATCACAGAGCTCTATATGCGTGAGGGAGACCCAATTGGCGTCGGGCAGATCCTGGTTCGTATCAAAAGCGATGTTCCCAGCACGCAGCTGCGGGAAGCACGGATTGTGTACAACGATGCCCTGAAAAATGCCGCCCCTGGTGCGCCACAGCTCTCACAGTTGGAAGCCCAAATCGCTGTCGCGCGGGCACAACTCGATCAGGACCGGATCAACTATGAGCGTTATACAGCGTTACGATGTAAGAATTCAGCGTCACAGCTGGAATTGGAAAAAGCCCAACTGACCTACAAAACTTCACACTGTAACCTGGTGGCGTTGGAAGAAAATTACAGCCAGGTACAGGATGCACTGCGCCTGAACGCCGCCCGAAGTCTTCAACAGGTAAAAACCCAGCAGGCCATATTGAGCGAGTACAAAACCACTACCGATCGTCCTGGCATTGTGTTAGACCTGCTCAAAAAGAAGGGTGAGCTGGTGCGAAAGGGCGAGCTCATTGCGAAGATTGGCAGCGGTCGGCACGTTATAAAGCTTTTTATCGCCGAAGATGATATCACCCGGCTCAGGCTGGGCCAACGCGCTATCATACAGATGAACAATTATCCCGATACGACTTTCACGGCAACCATCACGCGCATATTGCCTGCATTCGACCAGACGGAACAATCGTATTCGGTGGAAGCACAATTTGTCACTTCGCCGCCGCTACTATTATCGGGTACCCAGTTGCAGGCCAATATCGCGCAGGATGAGATCAGGTCTGTGTTGGTGATCCCGTCCGCGGCTTTGGTCAGAGGGCAGTTTGTACAAATGCGGGACGGAAAGGAAAGGGCGATCAGAACAGGGCAGAAAGTTGGCAGCTGGGTGGAAGTGAAAGCCGGCCTGACCGAAAAAGACATCATCCTTTTACCTGAGGACGATAAAGACGCGAAACAAGGCGTTGAACTACCCGGTACCTGACACAACCGAACACCGGATACGCTGATGTTTTCATGGCGCTTGTTCGCAGCATGAACCGGCACACGCTCAACCGCAAGATATAAAACAACAAAATGGCAAACGTAAATACGAAAATATCCTGGGTCCATCTGACTTCCAAAATAAGGCAGCTGATCGTAGCGGTGCTGAGTGTAACCTTCGGCATATCGATGTACATTTTCATGAACAGCTTTATGAATGGCGTGAACGGCGCGCAGACAGAGATCACCTTTACCACCATGGCTCACATCAGGGTGTATAATGAACAGGGCGGAGAGCCAACGATACTTATTCCCCAGGACAGCGGTGGAGATACCCTGCGCAGTGTAAGGAATGCCAGGCACATTAGTTATACCGAGGGCATAAGGAATGCTCAGGAGGTCGTACGGGCATTGCAAAACAACAAAGAGGTAGTGAACATTACCGAGCAGGTCAACCAGAACGTGTTTTTTAGGAACGGGGTGACCAAAGTGAGCGGTACCTTATCGGGCATCGATGTAGCCAACGAGATCAGGGTGTTCAATACGGCACAATATATGACGGAGGGCGATGTAAACGAGCTGGAAAGACGCTCTGATGCGATTGTATTGGGTACAGGGCTGGCTAACAAGCTTAATGCGTCGGTAGGGGACAATGTATCGCTAACCACGTCGGACGGGGTCGGTAAAATCCTTAGGGTGACGGGCCTGATGCAGACAGGAACCGGTAGCGTAGACAAGTCCCGCGCGTTGATCTCGATCAACACGGCCAGGCAGTTGCTTTCTAAAAATAAAAGCTATGCAACCGAAGTGCTTGCCAATATCGACGATTACAACAAGGCAAGAGCAGTAGCGGGTGACGTCCGCCCCAATATCCGGTACAAAACGGAGGCCTGGCAGGAAGGCAACGGGCAGCTGGAGTCGGCTAACACGCTGCGCGATATCATTGCGATTGCGGTGTCACTTACCATACTGATCGTGGCCGGGTTCGGTATCTACAACATTATGAACATGACCGTCAACGAGAAAATGCGGGAAATAGCGATCCTGAAAGCAATGGGTTTCGAGGGCAGGGACATTGTACAAATTTTCCTGGTGCAATCTGTCATCATTGGTCTGATCGGCGGCTTTGTCGGACTGTTGCTCGGGTTTATCATTGCTTCCATTGTTGACCGGATTCCTTTCAAAATCGCATCTTTTGATACGCTCCCGATCTCTTACCTGCCAGCCGACTATATTCTGGCAATGGTCTTTGGATTGATCATCACATTCGTGGCAGGATACCTGCCAGCCCGCAAAGCTTCCAAAGTCGATCCGGTGGAAATACTGAGAGGTTAATCAATCATAAACAAATGAACGCAGCATTGTCGGTAAAAGGCCTGAACAAATATTTCCATGAGCCGGATACCTTCCAGGTACTCAGGGACGTGGGCTTTGAAGTGAAAAAAGGAGAGTTTGTGGCCATTGTCGGCAAATCAGGTTCCGGTAAATCGACCCTGCTTTACCTTCTCTCGACGATGGATACCGATTACCAGGGAAGGATCATCATCGATGGCACCACCGTTACCGGGCTTAGCCAAAACGAATTGTCGCGGTTCCGCAATGCACACATCGGGTTCGTGTTTCAGTTTCATTACCTGCTGCCTGAATTTTCGGTGTTGGACAATGTGATGCTGCCTGCACTCAAACTAGGGAAAAAGCCCAAGGAGTCGATAGAAGCAAATGCCATGGAGCTACTGACGATGTTGGATATTCGAGGGCACGAAATGAAGAAGGCATCGAAAATATCGGGCGGACAGCAGCAACGGGTGGCGATTGCCAGGGCGATGATCAACGAGCCGGCAATCATCATGGGGGATGAGCCTACCGGGAATCTCGATTCGAAGAATACCAAAGTGGTGTTTGACATCTTTCGTCAATTGGCTCAGGAAAGAGGACAAACCATTATAGCCGTCACCCACGACGATGAATTTGCCGCGAATTGTGACCGGATCATCGAGATGGTGGATGGGAAAATTATGTCTTGACCATGTCAAAAACGGTAATTGAGTATAAGATTGGCATGAACCATGTTGACTTTGTTGAAGATGTGCCGGCTGTCATCATAGACGCTGCCTATCTTGTCTTTGCGGACCACCAGCAGAAAAGCGCTGAGTCCTTTTAGATATTGGTCAAATTGGTAGGTAAGACCCAAATTGATTTGTGAATAGCCGGGCATCCCATATTTGTTTTGCCGGAAATTCTTGACATCAGGCAAATGGAAGTATCCTCCACTTAATGTTAGTTCGATGTCCTTTTGCGGTTTAAAGCGGGTATTCACGGTAGCGGCCGTTAAGTTACCGAACCCATCGTTACGCTCACGGGGCATAAAGGTGTAAAATGGTTCTTTACCCCATTCTCTTGGCATCAGGTACCGCTGCTGAGACCAGATGTGCGTTGCATTCAGATACCAGTCAAATCTTTCAGATTCTTTCCCTATGCGTCCTGAGGTTACTACCGCGCTGCCGGGCTGCGCATAGGCTAACATGGCGTTAGGGTTTCCCCCGGTCCCTGTGACGTTCTGGATCGTAAGCTGGGCTCCTGTCATCCAGTTGGTTCCACCTTTGGCCAGCGACCTCCACTCTGCTTTTACAAAAAAAGTATTCAGAACATTGTCCACGTAAGTGTCCCAAAGCTGTATCTCCCATTTCGACTTTTTGTAAGTAGCGCCAAAAATTGCAATGAAATCCGACTCCGTTTGTCCCTTGTATTGAGAAGGTCGCCCATCGATGCCAACTCCAACAGGGTACATGCCCATACTTTCGCCGATTTCCAACCAGCGCATTGTTGAGCGGGGCGAAATTCGCCATAGGTACTGGCTGCGTAATTTCAAATGTGGCCATTCATTAACGTCCAGCACTGCACCCTCAGTTAAGGTCGGGCTCATACGTCCATCCTGTGGGTTGATAAAGGGGGATTCAGGAACCTGGCGGCCGAGGGTCAGTATCGACTTTTTACCAAAATGAGCTTTGAGGTAAAATTCCTCCAGGCGACCAAGATCCCGGCGATAATTCGGGCGTTCGATGTCAAAAAGACCGATTTCATAGCGGTTTACCATAGAGGTGGCCGGATCAGGACGAGCAAGATCGGATGAGGCCAGGTTAAATATGAAAAAGCCGCTGATTCCCAGCTGAAATCGCTTGGCTAGCTTTGGCGTTTGATAACCAATTCCACCACCCACCGCCCACGCATAGTAATCGGTAAGTCGATTTTGGTTTAAGGTTGCCGACCAGTAAGATCTTGCATGACCGTAAAACTTCCCCGTTTTCAGAAAATGGCGAAGTGTATTCGTATCCCTGATTGCCTCCTGCGACCTTGGAACTTCCTGTGCGAGAAGCGGGAAACTTGTCTGTATCCACCAGAGGACGAAAAGAAAAAAGCGCTTTTTCATAAATTTAGGTTTTACCTGCTCCGGGCGCTTCCCCGAAAGCTATCTGGCATCTAGATTCTTGTGCTGCTTTTGCCAGTCTTTTATGGGATTGAATGGGCCATACTTATGCTGCTTTTCGGAAAATGGATCCGCATATGGGCCAAATGGGTGGTCGAAGGGCTTATCTGCCGGATTGGGCCAGTCTTTACTTAGATCCTTCCGGGGGCGGGGCATGGAATTTATAAAAGCGGCCACATCCCAGGCCTGCCCATCAGTGAGCTGCGGCGCATCGTAGGAGGCCCCGAGCGGCATGTTCGCCTTCACATAGCCTGCCAAATTGGATATTCTGTAAAGCCCCGCACCGGTATTGTAGCTGTGCTTGCCCCAAAGAGGCGGAAATAAATAATGCATTTCATCGGAGGCGAGCATACCTTCTCCGGCAGGCTGATGACAGCTCTGACATTTTTGCTCATATACCGCTTTGCCTGCGACCGGGTCGGCGGCGCGGTCAAGAGCATGTAATTTATAGATCCCCGAGCCCTCAGGCACCTGTTTCGGCGGAACACCTGTCCCCAGCCACTTCATGTAGGCCAGTAAGGCCCGCATTTCATTGCTTTGTTCATCCAGGCTCTGTCCGTTCAGGCTTCGCTCAAAACAGTCGTTGACCCGTTTGGCCTGGGCTTCGATTTTCCCAGACCGTGCCCTGAATTTGGGATAAGTGGCCTCTACGGCAAAATAATTATTTCCCCAGGGTTTGGTGCCGGCATCCAGATGGCAGTTTTCACAATTCATTCCATTGGACAAGTGTTTTACACTGCCTTTGGGGCCGAGATAATCCGATGTGTGTACAATCAGCTCTTTCCCGTACCTGACCATTTGCTGCTCCGATGGCGTGAGCTTTGAAAGATCGCTTTCAGACGGACCCTTCCACGGCATAAGGCGGGCTATTTCGTCCGTCTTGGTTTTGGTAAGTTTCTCACCGGCGGCTTGATCCGGATCGGGCTCGGGCTTGCCGAACAGTACAATAAGCAAAAACACGGAAAACAACCCGAAAACAACTGCTAAAAGACCCGTAAGCAGCTTCAGTGAGCGGATTAATTTAACAACGGAATCATCGGGAGACATCATTGGAGATAGGCTGTTTCTGAATTTGATAATCCTGATTATTTTGTTGCTTTGAGCTTCAATGAGCAATTAAGTAAAGCTTGTGCCGAATATAACGCTTTGGTGTATACGTGTATCAACTTGCTTTGGCCTTTTCATGGCTTCCTATTTGCTGCATCGGAAAGTGCTGCGCTTGCGACATTGCTTGTACCGACTACGATTTGAAAAGAATTTCCTTTGAAATGATGTAGATACCCATCACGAGCACAAACCAGCCGAAAGATTTTTTGAGTTTTTCACCTGAAATAAACTTGGCAAGAAAGGATCCAAGAAAGATACCTGCTATGGAAAGCGATGTAAATTCCAAAAGGAAAGTCCAGTCAATGGTTGTATTTGAAATATCGCCCGCAAAACCAATCAGCGATTTGGCTGCAATGACCAGTAGCGAGGTTCCAACGGCCATCTTCATAGGTAATTTTGCCAATAAGACCAGCGCCGGGATGATCAGAAACCCGCCTCCCGCGCCAACAATGCCGGTGAGTATCCCCACAACACCTCCTTCGAGTCCGATCAGCGGGTAGTTGAATTGCAGCTCACCGCGGGCGCCTTCGGGCTCTGTCTTGTCTTCCTTGACCATCGAATAAGACGCGGCCAGCATCACCAGGGCAAAAAAGAGCATGATCCCCGTATTTTTAGTTACCTCAAAGCCGCCCAGCGTAAAGAGCGAATCCGGTATCATCGGAACCAGGTATTTCCGCGTGAGAAATACGGCGACAAATGATGGAACGGCAAAAACAAAGGCGGCTTTGTAGTTGACAAGCCCTTTGCGCATAAAATTGAATGCCCCTGCCAGTGAAGTCGTGCCCACAACAAAAAGGGAATATGCCGTTGAAAGTACCGGATTGATCCCCATTATGTAAACGAGCACCGGCAAAGTAAGTATGCTGCCTCCCCCTCCGATCAGCCCGAGGCTTATCCCGATTAATATGGAAGCTGAAAATCCCAAAACTTCTGAGGTTTGCATTTCTGAGTAGTTGTTGAATTAAATCCTCTGCAAAAGTACCTGCCGCAAAAGCCCTGGTCAGTGATAAATGTTACATACGATCATTTGCATCGTTGTTTTCTAGGTTTGTTTTTCCTCAAATCGCTATACTGCGTTTAGTGTGATTATTTTGTTTAGTATAACCCTTTGATGAGTAGGTATTTGCTGTCCAGTACTGTGGTTTACTTTCTGAGATTCTCACTTTTGCTAAGCATCAAAACGGTCGTCCAGAGCCTTGAGTTGAATGATCAAAAAGCCATTGGTGGAGTTGCCGGGAGCAAGAAAATAGATGGAACCTTGTTCTACATCGTACTGCTCAAAATGAATGACATGTCGCCCCGCACCGGACGAAATATATAACAGCTGATAAAACGAATGCCGGTGAGGGAAAATCATATCCAGATGCCCAGAAAATATTGAAGGTCATAAACGGTGATGTCCTTGACTGTGTCCTGCTGGCCATTTAGGTTGCAAATATTATAAGTGGGGATATGATTTGTCTTTCTTATCATCGTTGGCAAAATTAACCATGTTATCCCCGCTGTTATGTAACAATTGTCACAAAGCGTGATACAGCTTTTGGATAAGTTGGCGGCTTTAAACCAATCAGACAAAATGAAAGTATTCAGACTCGCATGCCTGGCCACGATGATGGCGTTCTCGTGTAAAACTATTGCACAGAAGGCCGATCCTTTGACATTCAACGGCGCCCAGGCGACAAAAAAGATGTACAGAGCGATTTATCAGCTTAATTCCGAGGAGGAGAAGAAAATAAAGGCGACGCTGAAAAACATCCAGAACGCGCTGGATGATCCGCGTCTGACAGGGAAGTTACAGATAGAGTTGATCGTGCATGGAGGCGGGGTGGCGCTTTACATGAACAACGGTCCTTATGAAGCTGAACTTAGGGCATTACTGGATAAGGGGGTAATACTGGTCCAATGCGAAAATACCTTACGGGAAAGAAAGATTGGCAAAGACCAGCTGTGGCCGTTTGTTTCATTTGCGCCCAGCGCCAACGGTGAGCTGATCATACGCCAGGCCGAGGGCTGGGCTTACATACATCCCTGATTTTTTTTCGAAAATGTGTAAAGCAATCATCAAGCCGACATGGGACGATAGCAAAGTCCATCAAAGGATAATCCGGCAGGTCAGCAACCTGCTGGATTATTTTAACGGTGACATCTCAAGAAGGGATCGCTGCCAGGCTCGTTGCCATATTTGAATTCGGCCAGCAGCATTTTGCCATAGCCCGTTACCAGGGGGCACGACGAATAGCCATGGTACATTTGCGGCTGGGACTTTTCTCCCAGCTCCGACAAAATATGGGACACTACCACCGGAGCTTGTTTTCTGATAGCCGCCCCCGTTTTAGCCGTCGGCAGGGCGGCAACATCACCCAGACCGTATACATTTGGGAAGCGGTTGTGCTGTAAGGAGTGAATATTTACATCCAGCCAACCCTGATTGGCCCCATTCTGGACAGCGAGTACCGATTCCCTGATAAATCCGGGGCTGATTGCGGCGGCGCCAGGTGCAGCATATCATAAGGCACGGTAACCAGCTTATCCAGACCCATCTTTTCGTTGATGGCCGGGATGCCTTTCCATTCCTCAGGGCCGGTGTATCTGAACCGGACTTCCTTTTTCAGGGGATGGATGCTGGCAGGAGCATAGAAGAACCTGGTAATGATATCTTTTCTTTTGATCACCTTGGTCAGTGTGTCGGCAAACTCCTTCGTTCCGAATATGACGGTCCCGGGAGTGGCGAAAATAACGTTAGTGTTGCCTCTTACGCCGCTTTTCCGAAAATGATCGTCGGCGAGGTACATGATTTTCTGCGGCGCCACCACATTTAATAGGGGTGGAAGGCAAGGTAAATAATGCATTTCCCCCTTTGAATTTCTGTAAAACGTCCCAGGTTTTCTGAGGATCGATGTAGTTGCTGCAAATCGAATCCGTCAGTAAAGCCTGTTTTAGCTGGGGAAGGGCATCGGAGTTTATCTG
This sequence comes from Dyadobacter sp. SRI_021, assembly GCF_057586235.1. Classification (NCBI taxonomy): domain Bacteria; kingdom Pseudomonadati; phylum Bacteroidota; class Cytophagia; order Cytophagales; family Spirosomataceae; genus Dyadobacter; species Dyadobacter sp. SRI_021. The sequence continues at coordinate 19,249 of NZ_JBYCZM010000021.1, read as the reverse complement.
GAGCCCTGGCGAGACAATAAGGTAATCATAGGGTATAAAGCCCGATTGCTTGGTTTGTACCTCATTATGGTATGGGAATATCCCCGTAACCCGGTTCTGAATCCAGTCTGCGACATCGGGAATCAAAGATGCTTCATTTCTTCTCGTATAGCTTCCCGCCCCGACCAATGTCCAGGCAGGTTGGTGCCAGTGAGACGCGGACGGTTCTATGATGGCCACTTCTAGCGAACGCCTGCTGGCTTTTAACTGTGCGGCGGTCATAATGCCTGCCGTGCCGCCGATTATTAATATTTGACAATGGCTTTTCATTTCAGATTCAACTGGTGTTTGAACCAGGCGTTGGGCCTGGTCCCGTATACGTATTCTTCACGGGACTACCTTTCATTCCAGAAACCTTCCATGACGCTACGGACTATTTTCTGGCTATTGAACCGATCAACAATCCGCCCATCACAGCGCCATACACGGTTGAGCTGGCAGGGTTTGAAGTAATGGGGCATGTACCCGAGGAGCAGCCAATGAAGTGGTAGTATAAATACCCCAGGACTGCCCCGATCGCTACGCCCGCAAAAGAATATAAGATTGAGGCTTTTTTCATCACTGAATGAAGTTTTCGTCACAAGATTACCAAATGGATTGAAAATGTCGGGGCAGACGGGTTTATTTAATTTGATATCCCATCCCCTCAGTGTTAATGTCAGTGGGGCAACTGCTCCCGGAAACGCCCGTATACCCATGTCCCGGCGATGGCGCTCAGTAGGGTCACGATTCCCACCGTGGCTCCTACACCAATTTGGGCGAATAATGGTCCCGGACAAGCGCCGGTTAGTCCCCAGCCCAGTCCAAATGTCAGCCCGCCATAAATTTGCCCTCTGTTGAATTTTTTATCAGAGAAAGTAATTTCTTCTCCATGTATGGTCTTGATTTTAAAGGTCTTGATGAGCCAAACAGAGAGCGCTCCTATCAGCACTGCGCTGCCGATGATCCCGTACATGTGGAAAGACTGAATGCGGAACATCTCCTGGATCCTGAACCAGCTGATTACTTCGGCTTTGACAAACACAATGCCGAACAACACACCTACAATCAGATATTTGAAGTTGTAATACCATTGGTGACTTTGCTTGCTTTCATTGATGCACATCGCATCAGTTGCGCGGACCAGGTGTTCCTTCTCTTTGGTTATTTCAGATGTCGAATTGCTCATTTATTGCGGCTTTTTTTTGAGATTTGAAAATATAAAGCTCTGACTGGTACCGAATGGAGTTATGTGATCTACGTGAGCGCTTGTGGTCAACCGGAAACTTTGGCCGAAAACTTGCTGAATCGAGCTCCGATCGTATTGTTTAACGGGCAATCCACTGCATTTTACCGGACCATCCATCGAGAAAGTACCCAGTATCAGGTCTCCTTCCATGACGGATTTTTCAACGATTCCGACATACTTTTCGATGTCGTGCTTATCGGTTAAAAAATGAAACGTAGCTCTGTCATGCCAAACCCGATAGGCACGCGATGGAATAAAATCCAGAACGTTGATGACAATCCAGGTTACCCGGTCTGATGACGGGCCTAGTCGGGCCTTTGCACGATCGATCGCCGTTTGTGAGATATCCAGAACGGTAATATCTGTAAAGCCCTCTTGTAACAAGTAGTCAACCAGCCTGCTTTCTCCGCCACCAACGTCAATGATGGGATCGTTTTTATCGAGTTGCAAGGCGTCTATCAAGGTCAGGGAAGTGTCTGGCCTAGGCTGCGTCCAGCTCATTTGGTCGGATTGTTTGGTTCTATATACATCCTCCCAATGTGTTCTTAATGTGTCATCTATCATATTACAAATTGAGAATGATTGGCAATATCCAGTTAGCCATCACAAATCCTCCAATCATAAAACAGATTGTAGCTACCAGAGATGGCCATTGTAATGTGGACAGCCCCATAATGGCATGCCCGCTCGTACATCCTCCGGCGTAGCGAGCCCCAAATCCTACCAGAAAGCCTCCGCCAACCATCATGATCACGCCAGAAACCGTGAATAGTTTTTCCCAGCTCACAATGTCAAGGGGTACCATTGCCGAAAAGTCCGTTATGCCGTAAGCTGCCAGCTCTTTTGCCAGGGTTTCATTTACCTTGATTGGCGCGGGATTGGCCAGAAAGTGGGAGGCAACCATTCCTCCCAAAAATATTCCCAGCACGAATACCAAGTTCCAGGTTTCTTTTTTCCATTCATATTGAAAAAAGGGAATTTTGGCCGGCATGCACGCGGCGCAGGCATGCCTCAATGAAGACGATATCCCAAATGACTTGTTGCCGAGAATGAGCAGGGCGGGCACAGTCAGGCCGATAAGTGGCCCTGCTACATACCAGGGCCACGGTTGCTTGATTATATCCAGCATGTCAATGTTTCGTAGTTTAGATTTTCTGTTTGAGGCTCTCCCATGAACCTCCGTTGTAGGCGTCTATGCCGGCAGATCTCAACATGCCTTCGGCCATGCCGCTCCTTGAGCCACTCCGGCAGCATGTAATTACCGGTTTGCCTTTTTTGAGCAGCATATCCGCCTTTGCATTGATCTGATCCAGGGGAATGTTGATGCTCCCTGGAATATGCCCTGCCGCAAACTCCTGAGCAGAGCGAACATCGACAACAAGTGCCCCTTGCTGAACAAGGGTTTTGTAATCCAAACTTTTTGATCCGAATAATGATGATAAGATTCCCATAAGTTTATTTTTTTCTTTTGATAGAGATACCTAGTATCTACAACATGGTACTCGGGCATACGTAATTGCTTACCGGTACAAGTCCTGATTCTTTAATGGCTTTAAAGCCTCCCTGAACGTCGATCAGATTGTCGTATCCCCTTGATTTGAGGATGGAGTTAAAAATCATCGAACGGTACCCTCCGGCGCAGTGGACCAGATAGGTTTTATCTTTTCCGATCTCAGCCAGGTGGTCATTCAGGTAATCCAGCGGTATATTTTCGGAGCCGATCACATGCTCGGAAAAGTGCTCACTTGCCTTGCGTACATCAAGCACGATCAGGGAAGGGTCCTTTTTGAGAAGCTCGGCCATTTCGATGACCGTTACCGATTCTATACGATCTGTTTCCTTTCCTGCCTTTTTCCAGGCCTGAAAACCGCCTTGGAGATGACCGATTGTGTAATCGTAGCCGACCCTTGCCAGTCTGGTTACGACCTCTTCTTCTCTGCCCTGGTCGGCAATGACCAGTATTTTCTGTTTGATATCGGGAATCATCGCACCAACCCAAGGGGCAAAACTGCCATCAATCCCTATATTGATCGAATTGGGTATAAATCCCTGGGCAAAGACGCCGGCATCACGGGTATCCAGCAGTAGCGCGCCGGTTTCATTGGCGGCGGCTTCAAAGGCATCGGGATCGAGCGCTGCGTTTCCACGTTCGAGTACCGTATCGATGCTTTCGTACCCCTTGATGTTCATCATTACGTTTTCGGGGAAGTATGCAGGCGGAGGCATCAGTCCGTCAGTTACTTCTTTCACAAACTCCTGCTCGGTCATATCCGTGCGCAGCGCATAATTGAATAGTTTCTGATTGCCTAGTGTATCGGTTGTCTCTTTGCTCATATTTTTACCACAGGCGCTGCCTGCGCCGTGAGCCGGATAGACAATGATATCATCGGAAAGCGGCATGATCTTGTTGCGCAGTGAATGGTACAGATGCCGGGCCAGTTTATCCTGGGTAAGGTCTGCCACGACCTTTTGCGCCAGATCCGGACGGCCGACATCCCCGATAAATAGAGTATCGCCGGTAAAAAGCCCGATGTCCTTTCCATTTTCATCGGAGAGAAGAAAGCAGGTACTCTCCATCGTATGCCCTGGGGTGTGCAGCACTTTGATTGTGGCACTACCTACTTTCAGCACTTCACCATCCTGTGCAACATGGGCGGGGAATCCCGGCTTGGCGGTGGGGCCAAATATGATTTGCGCGCCCGTTTTTTCAGCCAAATCAATGTGGCCGGAGACAAAATCAGCGTGAAAGTGCGTTTCAAGCACATACTTAATTTTTGCCCCGTCTTTTTGGGCCCGTTTGATATACGGTTCGACCTCGCGAAGGGGGTCGATAACTACTGCCTCACCGTTGCTTTCAATGTAGTAGGCGCCCTGTGCCAGACAGCCTGTATAGATTTGTTCGATTCGCATAACCTTCCTTGTTTGTTTTTCTTAAAGAATGATACAAATTTCGGAATGGGAGGCGAGCCCGTCAGTGATATTTGTCACGTAAGGGGAAATTTCCAGATAAAGTAAATCGGATAGATCTTGGGATTTGGAACGTGCTGTCAATCAGCTTGCTATTCTAGCGTTTGTATAGGGCTTTGGACATGTCGCTGGACACACGTGATTGCACATCGGCCCGCTTTTGCCGTCACCCAAATAGGGCCGATCCGGTGCTGGTATTTCCCGTTGCGGTTACAGATGCGAATTGTCGTCACTTGATTATTTTGATCGTGTTTCTGCCAAGCCGGAGCATTCCTCTTTGTTCCATCTTTTTTAGCAGGCGGGATACAACCTCCCTGGATGAATTCAGATCGGTTGCAATTTGTTGGTGGGTGATTGCTATCTCATCATTGTTCAGGAGTTTCTGCTGGTTTTTAAGGTAAAATTCCAGCCTTTCGTCCATGCTTCTAAAAGCAATGCTGTCTACAACCAACAGAAGTTCTTCAAACCGGGACCGGTAGGTTTCCAATACGAAATAGTACCAGCTTTTATAGCCTGTCATCAGCTCATCCATCAATGCGATCGGGACCAGTATTGCTCTGGTGGGCTCTACTGCCCTGGCCGAGATCTGGCTCTGTTCTTTTTTTGTCGCGCAGATCATTGATAATGCGCAGGCATTGCCGGGGCCTAGCTGGTAAATAAAAAACTCATTGCCATCATGGTCTTCCCGGTATAGCTTTACACCTCCCTCCACGATCAGCATCGTGGATTTAAAATATTGCCCCGGTCGCATTAACTGTTCATCACTTTCAAATTCCCGCAAGATGCTGTGTTGGGCAAGCTTTTTGGCCAGCTCCGGCTCAAATTGGCTAAAATGGGTTTGCAGGAATTGACTTATTGCAGCTTGCTCGGTTTGTAGGTTCATGTTTATGAGATCATTGGGAATGCAGCAAATTTACAAAATTGCTAGTGCAGCTATGTGACCAGAGTCACATAGCTGCACAAAAGCTCCGAGGCGGACTTGTTTTCTATGCAAGCAGGTGTAAACGGTTAGCAACAAGCGTTCATTCCACAATATCCCTGATCATCTTGCGGATTTCCAGGCTGGTCCTAGTACTCTTTCTGGGCGTAGTCTGGGTGAAAATAATACCTGCGATTTGATGCTTTGAATCCTGCCAGGGGTGCGTGCCAAACAGCCCGGGACTGCTGCTTTCCAGTACATGGCCGTCGACATCGACTACATCGAGCCAGTTGCCGACTCCGTAACGGACCGGTCTCTGGGGCGTTGGTGAGAACGGATTGGTAGGATAGGGTGTCCCGGTTATTTTTGCATTTTCGGTCTGGTCACTGAACATGTCCTCGACCGCGTTTTCACTGAGCACCCGATGCCCGTTACTGGTACCGCGGTTAACCAGCATTTCCAGGAATTTCAGGTAGTCGGCAGCGGTGGTGTGCACACCGCCTGCGATGATCGGATTGCGACCGGAACGATATTCGGCCGTCATCCCGCAAGGCTGGGCAATGCGCTGCTCAAACAAATCCTGCCATTTTTTGCCTGACACGATTTCGGCAACCCTTCCGCCGATCTGCATTCCGGCGCTGCCATAGTCGAATTGGGTGCCGGCGGGGCTTACCAGCGGTGTATACAGGGCAATGGAATCCACCGCCTCGGCGAGCGACATCAGCCGCTTATACTCGTACTTTTGAGGCGAATCGCCTCCGAATCCGGCTGTATGCGCAAACAGCTGCCGGATGGTCACATGTCCTTTTTGGTGGGCAGTGAATATCGGCAGGAACTTGCCGATACTGTCGGAAAGGGACAGTTTGCCTTCATCGATAAGGCTCAGAATGACGGCCGCGGAAAGCCATTTGGTGGCCGATGCGATCGGTTTACTGGTGTGTTCGTCCAGGCCAAACCCCTTTTTGTAAATCAGCTTACCATTTTGAGAAACCAGCACGATCACCTGATCATTGTAGTCGGCAAGGTGTGCTTCCAGGAATTTGTCTACTGTGTCAAAATTGTAAGCCGGGGATGTCTCTGGCGTGACTTGATCGGTGTGACAGGAGCAGAATAGGAGGACGCAAGCTGTCAGGTACCTGAATATGTTTGTCATGTCTTTATGATTTGCGTTTTTTTAATTCCTGCTTCATTTCCTGTTGCTGCTGTTTGAATTGCCTGAACTGCTGCTGGCTCAGCACCATTTGCAGTTCTTTTTCCTTGGCAGCGTTTACCTGCTGAAACGCTCTCAGTTTAGAGAGTCTACTACCGTTGCCCGCAATAATTGGGTCCATTTTACGGGCGTAACTTAAATTGATCGCAGACACTTTTGCGGCCTGTGCCGAATCCAGATGGAGTGTTTCTTTCATCCGTTGGGTCTGTAATTGTGCCCGCTGTTCGGCAGGTATGTCGGCGAGCCGGTTTTGCTGAGCGAGTGCATTGCCAGCAAATAGCAGCATTGTGAAAATAATGCAGACGCCGGTGGTCAGGTTTTTCATGGGACAGTTTGTTTTGTTTCCGGTCAAAACAAACGAATGGCGGGTTGACAAAAAAAGTAAATCAACGAGGGGCTGCAAATTTGACATGGAATGCAGAAGATTGCTGACGAACGGGTATTGTCTGGGAAAATACATTTCGTTGGAAAATACCGGACGCTCATAAGATAAACCAGGCCATTCGACGGAGTTTGTTTTGCTTTCAGCAGATATCGCTTACCATTGCAGGGTAATACGGTTGTAAATGAAAAACACTGCTTTGAAGAAGGTCCCGACGATCACTTTGTTTGCCTGGCTGGGCTACTGGCTCATTTGGGTGCTTATGTTTTCAAACACGCAGCAAACGGCGGCAGCTGTTTGGGCCGCAACCATCCATGTGGGCTTACAGGCCATTATCATTTATTTGAATACCTTGGTTCTGATTCCCTCTTTCCTGGAAAAACGGCGGTACCTGTTTTACGGGCTGCTGTGCTTTGCTGTGCTGGCGCTATTGTCAAAATTGCAGTTGACGCTGGTGCCGGCGGATGTGAAAGTGATCCTGAAACGAAACATCCAATACCCAAGAGCCTTTCAGTTTGCGCGGACTTACCTGCTTTTTATGGTGGTGCTGATCATCAGTACGGCCTGGAAATTCGCTGTTGACCGCTTCCATGCATTACAAACCCAAAATGAGATGGCCAGGAAGCAACTGGAAAGCGAGCTGCAATTCCTGAAAAATCAGATCAACCCGCATTTTTTGTTTAATACCCTCAACAACATTTACACACTAGCATACCTGAAAGAGGATAACGCCGCGCCGATGATCATGAAGCTCTCCGAGCTGCTTCGATATATGCTTTACGAGTGCCGGGCGCAATGGGTACCGCTACAAGACGAGGTGACCTTCCTGCGTAATATCCTGGAAATGCAAAAGCTCAAATCCGAGATTTACGAGCAGCGAATGACATTTGAAGTAACAGGCGTCAGCTCTGGCCAGTTAATTGCCCCCCTGCTGCTGTTGACCTTTTTAGAGAACAGCTTCAAACATTCGGACTTGGACATGAATCCGCAGGGCTGTATTTTCGTTAGTCTGCAAGTGGACGACCGGAATACACTATCCTTCATATGCATTAACTCAAAAAGGGGAGCAGCTTCTCAGCGAAGCGAGCCTCACGGCATCGGCCTGGCGAATGTAAAAAAGCGGTTGGAACTGACTTATCCAGGTCGGCACACCCTGAAAGTTATAGACAATACCAGTACATTTGAAATCCGCCTGACTGTAAGCCTATGAAAGTTACCTGCATGATCGTCGACGACGAAGCACTGGCGCGGAAGCTGCTTGCCGAATACGTATCGAAGATCCCTTCGCTCGATCTGGTAGCTTCGTGCGCGAACGCGATTGAAGCCGCGGCCGTGCTGAAAAGCCGGCCGGTCGAATTGCTTTTCCTGGATATTCAAATGCCTGATATCAATGGCATCAACTTCGTGGAGACGCTCGCCAGGAAGCCATTGACCGTGTTTACGACTGCGTACACCGAGTATGCGGTAAAAAGTTATGAACTTAATGCACTCGACTACCTGGTCAAACCGGTCGCATTCGAACGTTTTTTTCAGGCTGTCGGTAAAGCCATGGATATTATCGGAAGCCGTAGTGCCTATCCGCAAACCGATGTTGCGACTCAGGAAGCGCAAGACTATATTTTTATCAAATCGGACGCAACAACATATAGGGTAGCTTTCGATGACATCGACTACATCGAAGCTTATGGCGAGTATGTTTTGATTCACCGCGGCTCGGACCGCCTGATGCCGCTCTTACAACTTGGTAAAATGGAAGAAATTTTACCTGCTTCCCGGTTTATGCGGGTACACCGCTCTTTTATCGTTCAATTTGCAAAGATCGAAGCCATTCAGGGTAATGTAATCTGGATTGGGAAAAAGGAAATTCCCGTTAGCAGGACCTATCGCGATGCGCTCACAGAGCGTGTTCAAAGGCGGAATCTTCTTGGCAATTCTTATTAGTAGTGCTCGGAGAAGCAAAGTTAAAATCACTTGCCACCTGTTTGGCCAGCAAGTTCATGCTTACCCGTTTTCCTGGTTTGTAGTTTTATAGAGCTGCTCCAACATTTCATCAATCAAAAGATTGCTCTTTTTTTCAAACTCTTCTTCATTGAGCACACCGTTGTTAAATGCATGCGAAAGCTGATCCAGATCAGATTTTATTCTGGCCAAGTTCTCCCGCTTGCGCCTGGCAAAGGATTTGCCACGGGCTAGCCGGGAGGCAAAAGCAGAGAGAACGGGGAGGGAAATTCCAACAGCCAGGACAAATAGTAGCAAAATTAACATCTGATTCAACCTTCACGTGATGAGCATGGTTTTCAGTAATCAATGACGATCTCTTCGCTCTGATTTGTATTTTTCACTTCCCTGGGATTACGGGCATTTTGTGCCCGCCAATGGTTATGCTAACATTAAACCATTCAGCCTTGTAAACTTTCACTTAACCGGTATTGTACTTGCTGGAAGCCTGATGGCCACAGAAGTCTGATTGGTTTTGGAAGTAACCTCAAGAGTCCCTTGATGAATATCAATGATTTTTTTCGCTATGGTTAGCCCTAATCCGTAGCCTGGAATCTTACCTACGTTGTTGGCCCGCATCATGGGCATGAAAATGTCCGATATCTGTTTGTCCGGAATCCCCATTCCCTGGTCGGTAACAATGATAGTCATTTGATTACCAGTTAAATCTACGTCCAGCACTATAGGCTTTTTACCTGAATACTTGCTGGCGTTGTCCAGGATATTAGTCAGCACGGTCCTGAGAAGGACCGGACTACCAGTAACATGGGTAAGCTGACTGCTTTCTGTAAATGCATCTGATAGCACGAAATCTATTTGCTGATCGGGATGCTTTTCTCCGAAGTAAGAAATCGTATCCAGAATTGTGTCGACAATGTTGACATCCTGCTGCATTTTAACCGACTGCAGTCCTTCGACTTCTGCCAGTTGAAGCAGAGAATTGGCTAAATTGATCGCGTCCTCCAGCCGCAGTAATGCTTTTTCCATGCTGAGGCGAGTATCGGCAAGCTGTCTGTCATAGGCAATCGAGGTTTCAAGGATCCCCTTCACAACTGTCAATGGGGTGCGCAGTTCGTGCGAAGCATAGGCGACGAAATGCTCCTGGCTATCGGCAAGCACTTGCAGCCTTCCTAAAAGATCGTTGAAGGAACCAGCCAAATATGCGGCCTCGTCAGCTGTGGAAGTGCTTTGGAGCCTAAATGAAAAGTCGTTAGCCGAAGAGGGATTCATTTGCTCGATTAGTTGATCAAAAGGGTGCATTGAGCGGCGGGCAAACAAGAAACCTGCGAAAGCGACAATGACCAGCAAGATAACATTGCCTATAAACAAGATGAACAAAAGGCTGTTGGAGGCTTGCCTGCCAGGCAGATCATAGGCGGTTACCACCGATACATAACGCTGCCCGTCAATGATGAAAGAAAGTGCTACGCCCTCCTTTGGCTTATTCCAGGGAGGAGCATCATAGGTGAACTGGATTTCTCCCTGCCGGGCCTGCGCCAACAGTCCCTTCGTAAGCTTATGATCGTCCGGTCCTGATGACTTATAAATGATATTATTGTCTGGCCCCAGGATTATTTCATGCTGATCTGGCAGGGTTAGGTAACTTGACCTGTGAAATTCGGTACGGTTCTGAAAATACAGCTGTCCGGCCAGCGCGCGCCGCTGCAAACGGTTTCGCATCAATGACCGGCGGTAGGATTCATAGGTTTGGTAGATAAAAAGGGAAAACAGTAGAAGCAATGACGCTACCAGCGTGGCAAACCAGATTGTAATACGCTGTTTGATGCTCATGGTTCAGCCCCTAACATATAACCGACCCCAAATACCGTATGTAGCAATTTGGGCTCGGTTCGGTCTACCTTTCTTCGCAGGTAATTGATGTAAACGTCTACCACGTTGGTATTGCTGTTGAAATGAACATCCCAGACATTTTCAAGCAGGTCGATCCGGTTGACGACACGCCCCTGGTTGAGCATCAGGTATTCGAGCAATGCATATTCACGCGCGGTCAACTCGACCCTTTCGCCCCCTCGCCAAACCCGGTGCGAATCGGTCTCGATTGCCAGGTCAAGTAGTTCGAGTCTTTTCGGGCGCGGGGCACGTGCAGGATGCCTACGGGCCAGCGCTTTCAGGCGAAAAAGTAATTCCTTAAAGGCAAACGGTTTGGCAAGGTAATCGTCTGCGCCTGCTTCGAAGCCTAATACTTTATTATCCAGACTGCCCAACGCCGTGAGCATGATGACAGGGACGGCGGGCCAATTTTGTTTGATAAAGCGGCAAAGGTCCAGTCCATTCACGCCGGGCAGGTTTACGTCGAGCACTACCACATCAAACCGATTTTCGTTGACCATCGTACGGCCGATAACGCCATCGAAGGCAATTGAGACGCCTATCCCTTCGGCGAGCAGCCCTTTTTGAATGAACTGTGTTAGTTCGACATCATCTTCTACGACTAATACATTCATATGCATTGGTGGTTTATGCTTCCAAATTAACAACCCTGCACCTTAGAAATCCTATAAAAATGGCCGCTCTAATCAACTTTTAATAACCTTCTAATTACCCTATAAGAACTTGCCTGTTTACTTTGGGATTCAAACTCTGATGCGCAATGGCTACTGAGAATCAATGGACTGTGTTTTTCATGGAAACCGATGAAGATGATGTGATTTTCTTTGAAATGGCCGTGACGCAAGCCCATCCTGATTGTGTTGTCGAACGCTTCGATTCGTTTGAAAGCTTAATTGACGGGGTGGCTTTCCATGGCTCTTTGCAGCGCATCATCCTATTTATCAACCTGACAATGCTTACAGGAACCGGATTGGATATGCTTGACCAGATCCGCCGAAGCCCTGCCTTTGACCAAGTGCCTGTTTTTATCTTGTCGGCCAATACCAATCCCGATATGATTTCAGATGCATATAACCGAAAGGTAAATGGCTATTTGTTTAAGCCGGTGTCTTTCAATCAGTGGAAAGAATTGCTGCGTCCGGTAGTTTTATTTGCGAAGAACTTATAAACCAATATGTTAAGAATATCGCGTGCCCTTTTTATTATTTTAACAGCCTTCGTTAGCCATTCAGCCGCGCAAGGTCAACTGCTCAGTATCGAGCAAGCGGTTAACGCTGCTATCGAGAAATACCCTACGATTCAGGCCCAAAGGGCAGCATTGTCCGCGTTTCAAGCCGGCGCAAGCGTTGTAAAGGACAACCGGCTACCGAATGTAAGGCTTCACGACCAGATCGATGTCGGCACAGCAAACGGATTGTCCGGCTCTTACTTTTCAATGGGGATGATCGTTCCCACTTCCGGTGGCCGAAGGCCTGAAAACCGCATGGATCTGACTTCTGGCAACATAGCGCTGGCAACCGCAGACTGGGAAGTATACAACTTTGGCCGTTTCAAAGCGGAAGACCAGCTTGCCAATGCGGATATCGCTATCGGTCAGGCGGGTCTGGCACGAGAAGAATTTCTGCTTCGGCAGGCGGTGGTCGGGACCTACCTGGATGTGTTGTGGCGGGGAAGGATCCTTCAAATCGAATCCCAGAACCTGGCCCGGGCCGATACGGTCAGTAAAATCATCAATAACCTTGTAGGTAACGGTATCAGACCCGGACTTGACTCGTCTTTGGCAAGCGTGGAGCTATCCCGGGCCCGGCTCAACTACTACGAGATCGATGAAGGACTTAGGCGTTCATTCTTGCAGCTGGCCATGCTTACCGGCAGGACAGTAAACGAGCTGGTCATTGATACTACATTCCATGAGCAGGTCCTTCTTTCTCCCCCGCTTGATTTACAGGTCGGGGCCGGACACCCGCTACTTCGCTACCAGGCAAGTTTGTTGAGCAGACAGCAAACCGAGGTGGAACTCATCCGGAAAACAGCACTGCCCAGGGTATCGGTGATGACAGCCGCCTGGGCTCGGGGTACTAGCCTTGATCTGGATAATAACTTTGGACCACTTGGTCCAGGGTTTGGATATAGTCGCACTAATTTTTTGGTGGGCCTTGCCGCAACGGTCAACCTGGTTGATTTCAGGCGCGTGAAAAGCCGCATGCAGGTCCAGCGGTGGAAAGTGAAGGAAGCGGATACAAAGCTTGATTTCGAAAGAATGAAGCTTGAAAACACCCTTGCTGCTTCCGACTCGGTCATGTCGATCATGCGCCAGGCCTTACGTGAGCTTCCTACCGCGATCCGTTCCGCAGAGAGCGCCTATCAGCAGCGACTTTCCCTCTATAACAATGGTATTGAAAACATCCTGGGACTCACCGATGCCATGCAGCTTTTAACCAAAGTTGAGAAGCAGGCAGTTGACATACAACGACGCGCAGTCGAGCTCAGGTTGCAACGCGCGTACGCTACCAGCGACTTCGATGAGTTTTTTAGTTTTTTCCGCCGGCCGTAAAATCCCTTTTCCATGTTAAATCTATCATTAAAACGTCCGATTGCGGTACTGGTTTTTGTAGCCGGGCTGGTGGTCTTTTCCATCATGGCCGCTACAAAGATCCCTGTCGATATTTTTCCCAAGCTTAATTCGCCGGTCATATACGTTATCGAGCCCTATGGCGGGATGTCTCCGGCCCAGATGGAGGGCTTTTTCGCTACCCGGATGCAGGACCAGTTCCTGTACATAGGAGGGATCAAGGAAATTTCCAGTAAAAGCGTGCAAGGACTTACGATCGTCAAGCTATCCTTTTATGAAGGAAGCGATATGGCTCAGGCTGCGGCAGAAGTGGCAATACAGGTCAACAGGGCGATGAAATTCTTTCCGCCTGGCGCACTGCCGCCACAGGTAGTCCGTTATGACGCGTCATCCGTACCGATAGGTGATTTAGTTTTTAGCAGCAAAACGCGGCCCCTGAAAGAAATCCATGAACTTGCCGTGACCAGGGTACGTCCTCTTTTTTCGACAGTGCCCGGGCTTACCGCGCCTCCTCCAATCGGTACAAATGCCCGTACGGTTGTGATTAATCTGGACCCGCAAAAAGTACGCTCTTTGAACCTGTCACCAGATGAAGTGGTAGAAGCGCTCGCGTCCAATAACGCAATGACCCCATCTGGAAATATCAGGGTTGATAACACGACTTATATAACCACGCTTAATTCGCTGGAAGAACGGGTGGCAGATTTTGGCCAGATTCCGGTCAGTACTCAAGGGCGCCGGACGGTGTTTTTAAGGGATATAGCCAATGTGGCCGATGGTTCGGATGTTACCGCGGGCTATGCACTTGTCAATGGTAGCCGTTCTTCCTATATCCCCGTGGTGAAGACGGCTGATGCATCGACCTGGGATGTGGTGACGGCTCTGAAAGCGAAGCTACCTGAAATGCGCAGCCTTCTGCCAGACGACATTGAAGTGAATTACGAGTTTGACCAGTCCATATTTGTAATCAATTCCGTCAAAAGCCTGCTTTTTGAGGGTGGGCTAGGGGCGCTTTTAACAGGGCTTATGGTACTGCTGTTTTTGGGAGATTGGCGCTCATCGCTCATTGTAATTATCACGATCCCAGTTTCAGTGATTTCGGCCGTACTTTGCCTGAACCTTGCAGGGCAGACGATCAATATCATGACGCTTTCAGGTCTTGCGCTGGCGATCGGGGTACTGGTCGATCAGGCTACGGTGACAATCGAGAATATCCACCAGCACCTTGAGATGGGTAAGCCCAAACGGCTGGCCATATACGATGCGTGCCGGGAAGTCGCCCTGCCGCTGTTGCTGATCTTGCTTTGTATTATCGCGGTATTTGCACCGTCATTTATCATGTCCGGTGTGCCTAGGGCCATGTTCTTGCCGCTTTCGCTTTCGATAGGGTTCGCTATGACGGTGTCCTACCTTTTGGCCCAGAGTCTGGTTCCGATTTTGGCCAATTGGATGCTTAAAGAGCACCAAGGCCATGCACACCAGCAGGAAAGTACCAAAACGCCTGGATTTTTTGACAGGGTACGCTTAGGTTTTATGTCACATAACAGGAAGCTGCTTGCGGCCAACCGGCTTGTAGTCGGCGTCTATGCTGTGTTGATTGTCGGTTTAGCTGCCTGGGGATTTGCGGTGATCGGCAAGGATATGCTCCCTCAGATCAATTCGGGGCAAATGGTGATCCGGATGAAAACACCGGATGGCACGCGCCTGGAACGTACCGAAGAAGAAGTGAGTGAACTTTTGAAATTGGTAAACGATGCCGCAGACGGACATCTGGAGGTTTCATCTGCGTATGTCGGGGTAGTGCCTACTAACTACGCGACCTCCAACCTCTATGTCAGTACCAGCGGCCCAAACGATGCGGTTATCAAAGTAGGTCTCGCGGAGGGCTACAAAACCAATATCCAGGACCTTAAAGAACGCATCCGAACGATGGTGCATCAGGAAATGCCTGACATTACCCTCTCATTTGAACCGGCCGACCTGACTGAAAAGCTCATGAGCGGCGGGGCTTTCACGCCCATTGAGGTGCAGGTCGCGGGCCGGGACATGAAAGAAATTGAAGGCTATGCGTCCAAATTGGTTGGAAAACTGTCCCAAGATGATCACCTGCGTGACGTCCGGATTGTGCAGCCGCTCAAATTTCCGGTCATCAATATCAAACTTGACCGTCAGAAGCTAGCGGTGATGGGACTGAGCTTGCAAGCAGCGGCCCGCTCTATTACTGCATCGACGTCGTCGAGCCGGTACACTGAAAAAAACCAATGGCTCGACCCGAACTCTGCATATACCTACCAGGTGCAGGTTCAAATCCCCGAATTTGCTATGCGTAACCTGGCCCAATTGCAGGAGGTGCCTCTGGTAGCGGGCCAGGCCCGCCCAGTATTAGCGGATGTTGCCACTTTTTCGGTGGATACTTTACCCGGAGAATATTCCAGGATTGGACCCAGACGTTTCGTAACAGTCTCTGCCAACATGCACCATCAGGATCTTGGTTCGGCAACCACCTCAGTCGAAAATGCCATGGCCTCGCTTGGTCAGCCGCCGAAAGGCATTTTGACCGAAGTAAAGGGAATGTCTTCACTTTTGACCGAGACACTTAACAGTCTTCAAATCGGTTTAAGTATCGCCATTTTGGTGATCTTCCTGCTGCTTGCGGCCAACTACCAATCCTTTAAATTGTCACTGGTGATTTTGTCGACGATCCCGGCTGTAATTGCCGGCTCGATTGCCGCTTTGCTTCTGACTGGAAGTACGTTGAACCTGCAATCTTACATGGGTATCATCATGTCGACAGGTATTTCGGTGGCCAACGCGATCCTGATCGTAACAAACGCCGAGCGCTTGCGCTGGGAATACCGCGATGCCGGTAAAGCTGCGCTTGACAGCGCAGCTCTTCGCTTGCGGCCGGTTCTGATGACAAGCTTTGCGATGGTGGCCGGGATGGTGCCCATGGCGTTGGGCACCGGTGAAGCGGGCGAACAAGTAGCGCCACTGGGAAGGGCCGTAATCGGCGGACTGGTAGCGTCTACATTGGCAGCATTGTATATTGTTCCGCAGGTGTATGCGCTTTTGCAAAAGAAAACTCCGCTCCAAGATCCTTCACTGCTTCCAGATCACCCGGCAGCGGTGCATCCATCCCTTTCAACAAACGGCTCCTATAAACCTGAACAACCATTAAGAAATGAGAACTAAGCCATATAACTGTTTAATACTACTCGCAGGACTGGGTGCTTTTTCAGCCTGTTCTTCCTCTGAATCATCGACTCCCAAGGAATCAAAAAAGCAAAAAAACAAGAGCGAAGTTTCCTTTAAAATCGGCGAAGTATCAGAAGGGTCAGTCGGTCAAGAGATCCAGCTGCCGGGCGAGTTTCTTGCCTTTCAGGAGGTCAGTATTTACCCTAAGGCCGATGGTTTTGTACAGAAAGTGCTTGTAGACCGTGGCTCCCCCGTGCGGAAAGGAGAGGTGTTGATGGTGCTGGAGGCGCCCGAAACCGAGCAGCAACTGGTCGCGGCGCGTTCCAATTTTTTGAAAGCCCAGGCCATGCTTGTGGCTAGCAAGGAGCACTACCGCCGGCTCAAAGCCAGTACACGCATAACCGGCTCGGTATCCGCGCTCGATCTGGAAAGCGCACATGCCAAGATGATGGCCGACAGCGCCTCGGCGATGGGAGAAAAAGCAAATTTCGACGCATTGACTGAGATTAAAAGTTACCTGACGGTCCGCGCACCGTTCGATGGGATCATCACAGAGCGTAATGTCCACCCCGGGGCACTAGTGGGATCAGGGCTTCGGCAGGTGGGACCCATGCTTAATTTGCAGCAGCAGGACCGGTTGAGGCTCGTGGTGGATGTCCCCGAGAATTACAGCCTTGGCCTAGAAAAAGGCAAGCCGGTAAGCTATCATATCAACGCGGTGCCTGGCGAAACTTTCAAAGGCACGGTAAGCCGCCGGTCAGGCAACATGAACCTGAAATTCAGATCTGAAACTGTGGAAATCGATGTCAACAATGCAAGCCGGATGATTAAGCCAGGCATGTTTGCAGAGGTGACGCTCACGCCCGAAGGAACCGAAGGCGCGCTCATTGTGCCCAGCACAGCCGTTGTCGTTTCAACCGAGCGTCAGTACGTGATCAAAGTGAACCATGAGGGTAACGCCGAGTTTGTGGATGTACGTCTGGGGCAGCAGGCGAAAATGACAGAGGTATTCGGAAACCTCAAAAAAGGAGATAAGATTATTGTGAACCCGCGAAATGACCTCAGACAGGGAACGAAAGTAGTGGCAAGCCGGTAACTTGTCGCCAAGAGCGGCATAAACTTACACAATATGGTGCATTCAAATAGTAAATTTATGCATTTGTGCTTGTCGCTACTGGAAAATCTGCGCGATGAAAAGCTTAGGAAGGTGCTGATTGATGAAGCCATCGGGTTTGCGACCAGGCCGATCGAAGGCAGAATGTCCGTTGACGTGTATGGCCGCTATTTGTTTTACAAGGTCCTTGGGGAGGTATACTATGCAGGTATGAAAGCAGGTCATGCAGCTATTGGGGTGACGGCGGCAACAGGCAGTCAGATGACAAGAAAGATAGAAAGTTTAAGTGCAGCCCAAAAGCTTGCTTTGGAGGTAGCCCCTTTTATTAAAGCGCTAAGGGAAACGGGATATATTTCGCTGAATGAAATTGCGAATAAGTTAAATGAGCTTGACAGACCAGCGCCAAACGGGATAAAATGGGATGCACAACTAGTCGAGAGAACGGAGAGTTTAATTTTTGAAATCAAAAAAGAAAGGCAAGGGAATCTGCGAGTATTTTGATTAAAACAGGGACCTGCATGTTGACGACTGTCAAAATTTTGACGCACCCATTTTTAAATATTTGAGATAGTATGGCGTAAATCGCTATGCATGAGCAGATGATGCCTAATCCACTGCGATCGTTTCGCAGTGGATTTTTGAGCGTGGAATTGGATCTATTTGCCAGGAAAAATGCCTGGAAACTGTATTTTGCTACTACAAGAAAATGTTAACTTAGTAATCATTTTTGGTGTGATAAGATCGCACTATGTTCGTTTAGAATAAAGCCAGTATTCGTTGAACGCTGGCTTTTTAGTTTTAGAAAACCGATACAGCTTTGATAAATATGTCAAAAAATACAATTCGCGATATTAAAGAATACAAAGCCAATGACCATCTGGCCAATGAGCGGACATACCTTGCCTGGGTCCGGACTGGTGTCGGGATTATGGCGTTTGGCTTTGTTGTCGTCAAATTTTCCCTATTTATCGCCCAGATTGGTTTTGTACTGGATAAACCGGTCAAAATTCACTCGCTCGGCTATTCCAAAATTATCGGAATTGTGCTGGTGCTACTAGGCATCGGAGCGATATTGTTGGGGTTCATCCAGTACCGTCTCACAGAGGAAGAGCTGAAAAGGGGGACTTACCATCCCAGAAGCTGGTTGACGAATCTGCTGACTGCTGTCCTGATGCTAATAAGTGTCCTGCTTGTGGTGTATCTGGTGCAAAGCGTCAACTTCCAAGATTACTTAACTCAGTAAAATCCGAGCTATGGCAAAAGCCTTAAAATCATACCATACATTCCTGACGAGTTTGTTCGCACTTGCAGCCGCATTTTTCTTATTTGATCGCAGGCCAGAGCCCGCCACTAATGAACTCTTTATGGGGACAGGCTATATGACAGCCGATATCGAAGGAACTGTCAGAAATGAGGATGGTACATTGTTACCGGAGGTCCAAGTACTCATTAAAGGAACGCAGCGTAGTACACGTACCAATGCTGCCGGGCGATTTCTGATCTCAGTCAATGCAGGTGAAGAAGCGACTTTGGTTTTCTCCTTAGCCGGCTATCAGTCACAAGAAATTCAGTTGGGTACTAAGACATCCCTGGATGTCATGTTGAAAGCAGAATCAGGCCAAGCCAGATAGCGATGATGTTTTACCGTCAGCATGGCAGCCTGGTCTCGCCGGCAAATTGTGGCTCGCTCTCCGAAATTACAGACGACGCTGGGTAATCGCCGTATGAGGCGTGCGCTGGAAATATTCGCTAATTTTCGATCAAAAGAACTGGC
>NZ_JBYCZM010000020.1:0-44141 GCF_057586235.1 Dyadobacter sp. SRI_021 | reverse complement strand
CAATTGCAGTGCTACGAAATGTCGTTTCAGCGGCTTGTTGCAGCATAAACATCGATAGAGCCAGCTCATTTACTTGTTGGTAATACTGTGCTCCGTCAAAAAACTTTCTAGCTTTGCTCATTCCGGCTTCAAACGCGTATCTTGATTTCTCGATCAATTGACTAAGTGTTTCGGGGAGCATTTTTGGTAGTGGTGTAACACTCCTTTGGTATACCAGATTTTCGCTGGTACAGGCCAAAGAGAAATATACTTGCCCGCTGGTAAGCGCCTGATGAATATCCGACAATTTGTGAACCGAGCAGCAGAGCTTTTCATCACCGGCACTAAACAACTCAACGATGGGCTGATGCTTCTTGGATGTCTTTTGATTATCATCGGCAAACACAATTAGCAGATCCCTGTATGGCTTCTGCTCCGTTGATTGTGGCGCAGGATGCTTGACCTCAAATATGAGTAGCGGGTCGAGTGCTGCAATTAGTAATTCTATAATGGCTTTGCTCCCCGCCAGCTTCCCAAGCCGACGTTTCTGAAATGGAATCCCTTGATCGCTTCTTGAAATGAGGTAAACGGCTTCGAGAAGTGATTCCAACAGTTCGTACTGAATGATTTCAACGCATTCGCCGGTAGCTTCACAGATACTCACCTTGCTCAGTCCATACTCTACCCAGTCTTCCAGAATCCCTTGCCACTGCTCATAACTATAAGTATCAAACACGCGCTTGATCGCTAGAAGAGGCTGCTCGGTTTCGGCGAGCGACAACCTACGGATCATTCCACCATGCCGGTCGTTGAGCTCCCGGACATCCCGCATATACTGCCTATCTGCTTCAATTTGCGCATGACTGAAAGGCTGAAAATCACTGGTATTCAAGCCGATTCCATCTTCTTCAGCAACGTCTAACAGCAACCGACAAGCCTTGATGATCTTTTGTAAATGTCTTTCTAGACAAAGAACAGTCGACGGATCTCCTAGAAATGAAAAGGGTTTCTCTGTAGTTACCGCTTTCAGGAATTGCCACAGTTCGACACGTACGAATTCAAGATCAGTCGCGTGAAAGAATTCAGCGACCAGATCGCGGGCATTGGCAAGCTTCTGTTCCCTCGAACCCCGATTTTCGCTTGTTGCTAAATTTACAGTCTCCATAGGCTTCTCTTTTTTTGACAAAAAAGAAGCTGCGACTTCGCGTACCGAACCACAACAAGTTGTATGCTACCAGACACCATTGGTAAAACACTTCGTGCTATCAGTTGACCTTAGCGCAGATATTTCCTTTATTTGTAACCATGAGCACAGCAACAAAACCCAATCATATTGGTCACAAGATCGGTCGCATTCGTGAACTGCGCGGCCTTAAGCAGGAAGGCCTTGCCTACGAGCTGAAGGTCAGCCAGCAAACGGTATCAAAAATCGAGCAAAGCGAGACGGTCGATGAGGAGCTGCTAGATCAGATCGCCAAAATTCTTGGAGTTACACCGGAAGGAATAAAAAATTTTAGTGAAGACGCTGTGTTTAATTACTTCAATAATTTTAACGACAATAGTGTCAATCACGGGCCTTTCAATAATAACCAGTGCACTTTCAATCCGCTCGACAAACTTGTAGAGCTTTTCGAAGAGCACAAAAAGTTATACGAGCGTCTATTACAAAGCGAACGCGAAAAGGTTGAATTGCTAAAAGGAAAACAAGATCGGCCGTAAGACATTCTGAATTGCTTTTGGATAAGCTCACAACCTTGGCCGCTTTCCCCGTTTCAGCGATTGTTGCGGCTGCTCACCCTCAAATGTAAGCCACTGATTGTGCACAGCCTGACTTAGGCGCATACCTGTCTTCTGCCAATCAAATTCTGTATCAAGTAATCTGATCGGTACGGAAAAATCGATGTCCTGATGATACAGCAGGCTTGTTTTGGCAATCTGTGAAGAGGCCTGAGGATATTTATCAGTATAAGCCTTTACGAGCAGCCCCAGTGGTAACTTTTCCAAAAGAGAATAGACATCGATAAAATCTTTGACTCGGCTTCCGTTTTCCACGATTGCCGAAAGCTTCATCGCACCGATATCTTCTAGGGAAAGCATTCTGATCCCACTTGTTAGCTCTACAGGTTTGATAAGCGGGTACTGATGACTGATGAAGTCTACCTTGACATCATCAATAAATCCGAAAACGCCATTCTCGACCGTTTTTTCGTCAGTCAATCTATACATGGCTTTAAGGTGTTCACATACGGCAGCGGAGTCAAAATCTTTGCCGGTGAAAAGATCGCCGTCGATGGAAATCCTGTGACCTAACTTTAAGGAAAGTGCCGTTCCACCAACAAGGTAAAACTCCGCAAGACTTTCATCGGCTATTAACCGGCGGATCAAAGCCAGTGTGCTGGCCTCGACTGTTTCTTCGTGTAGCATAGCATTTCCTCTTTTTTCATCGGAAAGTATGTGCAGGCTTCTTCAATCGCATAATCCGGCAAAAAGACAATTTCGTTTTTAAGGGTGTCAAGCACTTTTTGAAGCCCGTAGAAGCGGACCAATTCTTGCCACTGCTCTTCTTTACCCCGCTCGACGATCCGGGCAATAACGGTTCTGTAAGAGGCGTGCCAGTCTATCTTTTCATAGTCCAAATCCCAAAACCATTTGGGGCCAAAATCAGGTTTTTCAAGTGTTGTTGGCTGTTGCATGAGCGTCAAGGTAAGAGATGCCGAAGGCTTTTAGGCTCAAAAGTTAACGAATCTATCGTGAAATCAGCCGCCTGTAAGCAAATAGCTGCTCACAGGCAACTGCATTTATTTCGAGTCAGTCACAGTTTTGGCTTTTCTGCCACGAGGCCTACCCGTGTATTCCGGCTTTGGTTCTTCTGTCTCAATGGCTAGCTCATATCCTTTGATAGCCTGATCGAAATCAAAAGTCGAAATTTTGAAAATCAGCTTTTGACTTTTAAAATCAACTCCGCCTTTTTTCAATATAACAGCCATCGGAATTACGTGTCCCCTGCCGCTTTTTTCGAAGGAAAAAGTCTGATCCGAAATGGCCGCCGGAACAAGGTATACGGATTTGATTTTACGCTTTCCTTCCTGTGTACCGATTTTAAAATTGGCCGACTCCGGATCGATTCCTAAGTCGCGAAGCGCTGTGGCCGGGAAAACAAGCTTACCTGAATTAGAAATGTAGCCCGCCGGGAGCGATGCTGATTTTGCGGCGGCCTTGACCTCGGGTACGTTTTCCTCTGGGGAAAAGAATTTGATAGCTTTCAGTTTCACGGTGTTATGGGTTATTTTGGGCTGAAATAAGTCATTCTCCTTAGAAACTGGCATTTAAATACCCAAGCCCTGCTTCTTCTGCCTTTTTTGCACCTGCTTTGGCTGCTCTTTAACCTCGATTCCGATATTTTGAGCCAGCCGCTTTTCAATAGAGGCTAGCGAATAGCTCCGTCCTAAGTCAGAGCCCTTAATCTTAATATTTTTCCGCATATGATAGAATGCGATCCCTCTTCCGACATAAGTCTTGTACCCTTGGGTCAACAATTTCGCTTTGATCTCGTCGATCGATGCCGACGTATTTAAAAGCTGATCGACGGATGATTTGAGCTTTAGATGCTGGTTATCGGACAGGATATTTTCAAGCCCCTGCCGCTTATTGATTCTCATTTCCGGTGCCTGAATTAATTCAAGGCGTTGTTCCATTCTGCGGCAGAATTCGCCCGTTCTTGCGTAGTTATGAAAATGCTTTGAGGTGTTTTTGCCATTGTAATTAATGCGGTTGGCCACGATATGAAAGTGAGAATTGGCGCTGTCCTCATGTTTAAAAACCAGCATCTGGTTCTGTTCAAACCCAAACTCCTTTGCAAATTCCGTGGAGATCTCGGCGATCGTTTCGTTGCCGGGCCTCTCGCCCGGCGCGAAGCTAAATGACTGGTGCCATATGAATTTTTTAAGGTTCGTATTTTGCATGTGATTACAATTAAACTGGTTGATCAAATAATTTAGGTCCAATTTTCCGTCTGCATGCATTTTTATACCTAGGTTTTGGATGTACACCAATTCCCCTCGGACATCTTGTTCGTCCAGCCTTTGCCGCATCTTTGCGGAGACATGCTTATCGTAATAGCAGTATTCAATTAGCCCTTAGGCAAAGCTGCCAAGGCTTGCCTTTCCAATCATAACCTCATCTTTTTCAGAGTTGCATTTACAGCTTTTTCAATCTCAGCGTGAACAGAGGCTGCATCGGTTTGGCTCCATATCCAGAAAGGTGTTAGTTCTGCAAGAGTCTGTGAATAGTAGGCCTCATATTTTTGCTGCAAATCACCGATCAGTCGACTGGTCGCACTGCATCTTAGCAGTAGCTGATGTTTGCCTTCGGTTTCAGGTAGCATTTGAGAAAGATAAGAGCTGAGCTCATTTGACCAATTAAGCAGTTCTTCGAATGCTTTCTTCATGCTACGGATCTCAAAGCTTTCAAACACCCAAAGCGTGATAAGATCGGCGAGCAGCCTAACGCGCTGGCTACTGCGCTGCCACTGGTCTGAAAGCATCTGGTGGCCCTTGGTCTTTAGAGCCGCAAGTGACAACACGCCCGAAAGTTGTTGGAGCATCCTGACCATCTCGGCAGTTGCCTTGGGCAGCGCCCTTTTTTGTGGTCTCTTAAAAGGCACATCAAGGGCCAATGTCAAAAAGAACTGACTGGCTGAAAGCCCGCTTTTCTCTATGAGCTCGTTAATCTGTCTTTTCTGATCAGCGCTCACCCAGACCGAGAAGTGTTCCCTTTTGGCAGTACCTTTTTCCTTAGGTGGTCTGCCTTTTTGTTTCTGATTTTCCATTTGTCTTTTTGATTAGCTATGAGCCGGAAGGCGAATAGCAGGGGTCCAGGGGTTTTCCCATGGCCAGCTCCCGCCGGGGAGTCGCATTTCGCGACGTACCGGCGATAGCTGGCTAGGAAGGAAAACCACCGCAATGCATACGAAAGTTTACAAATGGCTGCGTTTGGCAACAAAAGTTCATAAAAGTCCACTTGGCCGTTTTTGGCCTTATTTTCGGCCTAAAGGCACAAGCACGCGTTTATTTTTGTGGTCATAGATATAGTTCTCTCCAACCATCATATTTCCTTTGGAGGGGGCAGGACGGAGCACCAAATAGTTAACTCCGCCCCTTTCAATAACCTGACCACCCTGCATGAGTAGCACATAGTCCGAAACATTTTCATAGGTATCGATAATGCTTCTTAGCTTCTGAAAACGCTCTTCTGTATACGCATACCAAAAAATCAATATTGAGATTATGGTTGCGGCTATGGCTACCGGGGCTGTGATCCCCAGAGCATAAAACAAAGCTTCACGGGTCGAACCAAAGTTAACCGCTCTTTGACTTGTTTTAATCTTGGTCTGCGCTTGGCCGATGGCTTGCGTACAGATTTTAATCTCGGCAGCGAGCCCGGCAAAATTTTCATGGATTTCTTCCAGCAGCATCGAAGTCCAGTCGTCCATCAGGTGCCCATACTTTTGTCCGTACTTCCCATTTAGCCGGTTGAGAAGCGCCCTTAGCTGGTCATTCATATCCGAAATGGTCTCTAAGTTCCTTTGTCAAACGTATCCTTGCTCCTGGCCGGTACTGGTCTAGGCTATACCCGTTTCTGATGCCATCCAATATCTGAATACCCAAAAGGCTGTTGGCGTCGAAATCTCCAAACTGCCGGTGCTTGATGCCGGTTACCAAGCACTTTTCTGCGAGCTCATCAGACAAGGTTGGATATTGTTTGAAAGTGTAGATGTTTTCCCAGGCAATAATTTTAAATTGCCCATCCAGAACTTCGAACATCTTCCGAAGGTATTCCGCACAGGCAAGATATGCCCCGCCCGCTGCCATGACGACGTGGAAAGTGACTTCAAAGCCCAGCTCATCACACCAGGCCTTAAAGTCTAAATCGCGAGATATTAGTGCGGGAAACTGCTCGCTTTCCGGCGCGCCAAAGTCCATGTAGATGTGCTCAAAGGGACAATCTATCAGACTTTCCAGGTATCCCACAAATAGGTCTCTGACCAGCACATCCCTCTTGTCAATCAGCGAGACGCTTTCGAGCCTGTCCTGTCCCAAAAACAACAATTGTCTGCTCGATGTTTTGGTGGAGCTGTCGACATCGACAAATAAGGAAGAGTTGCCCGTCTCAGAGACCGCCCTCAGGTAAGTGTACAGACTTTTGCCCACGCCACCTTTGGCTTGGAGTATAAAATGAAATTTACGTTTCATGGTTTTTCTTTTTAGCGAATTTGGACTCAACTATTAGATTGTCTATTAAGCTGATTTTTTCTGGATCGGTCCAAGTCCCATCCAGCCCCGTTGCCGAAGCAGTTTCAGGTTTCTGATCCTTTGTCCGGATGGCCGGCGTGGAAACAGGAGAATGCGAAAGTTTTTTGAGCGGCCTTTTTTTGAAGTGGTAGCGGCAGAACTTAATGTCTGTGCTTTTTATCAGTCCTTCGCGCTTTAATTCCCAACTGATCTTATCCGCGATATAGGCAGCCGTCAGATCCGAATGGATCAACTCCTGGTAAAGCCGGTAAAGCAAGCGTCTTCTTTTTTTGTCCCGCCTCTCAAATAAATCGACCAATGTGTCTTTATCCATGAGATTACCTTGTCTGAGCCGTCGTCAAATTCGGATCACCACCCGTATCTGTTTGAATCTGGCGTTCACTGCCCACATTCTTTACATACTCGGGTATCAGCTCGGATTTCCATCTATGCGCATTAGCCCTGATGTACTTGATATCGCCGGTTGAGACCACTGCTTTGCCCAGATCTTGATTGATCAAGTCAACCAGAAAGCCCGTTGAATAGTACTGCGCGAAAAGCCGCCGATAATGCATGTAAAGAAACTTTTTTCTCTTGACGTCCTTCCGCTCATAGAGCATCAGAATCAGCTCTGTTGTTAGTGATACAGGCCCCATCGCTATGCGCTTTTGGTTATCATTAAGCAGTGATTTTCCCGTATTCGATGGCAGATATAAAGCCTACCGGTTTGAGCGCATCTGTTACATGGCGGGGTCAGACCAAGTTTGACCGAAGCATGCTTTGGGCAGAAAATCCAGTTTACGAACCTTTGGTTAGGATTTCCTTTGGTCAATTGTGGGTGAATTGTTTTCAGGCCCGAGAGTATCAGACCCGAAAAGGGGGATTGCAGATTCTTCATTTGCGAACTGTTTTGATTGAACATATCGCAAATCTCACCGCAGATTTTGACAATAACGTTCCTGCAATTCCTGCAGGAATAAAAAGAATTTTTACGGAAATTTTAGAGACGATCCGGCTTCAAAGGTCTCGCAATAAGAGCCGGCATTCAGTCACATATTTGTGGCGGGGCCGGTTGGATGAGCAGTTGAATGTGTCGAGTTGTTCGGTTTGAAAGGCCTTAATAAAGGATTTTTGTGAGATGTCATGTGAGAGCCAGCTATTAAACAGGCCTGCCACCTGTGGAGCAGGCAGTTGCCTGTCAATGTGCCCCTGCTTGCCAAGGGTATAATAGATCGCAGCTAGTTGAAGCCGGCCGCCTGTGCTGCTATTGCGGAATTGATAGAATCCTGGTTTCTCTGAGCTTGTAATCCATTGCTCCCTGAGAAGAATATCAACGAGCCTCCGGAATTTGTCCTGTTTCTCAGCTTTATCTTTCCCCTTCAATATCTGATAAAAGTGTTCAAAAGCAGGCTTTTGGGGTGCCATCTTTTCTTTGACCTGCTTTGTTTCCTGAAAAAACTGGTCGAATTCGGCTTGCAAATCGTTCTTCCAATCAATAACGTCAATTGCTGAACCTGCTTCACCGCTGAAAGTAACTAGCCACTGGTATATGTCTTTGATCGTTTGGCGTTTGGCTTCAAAGGAACTGTAATCTGGTCTGGACAGAAGGTTTCGAAATATTTGAGGGTTGTTTTTCAGCACAAACCTGATCCTGGTCCGAAGCACATTGATGTGCTGGCGCTTATAGGCCGGAATCCACCAGTAGGCGATAGGCTTTTCCAAATGCTGAGCGAACTCTTCTAGAAAGCTTGATGAATCGTCGTCTATCGAAAATGACAGCCGGTTATGATACAGGATCAGCATCCTGTTCAGACATGTTAATTCGCTCTGATAGAAGCTTCCATTGAATTCTTCTGATAGATATTTGAATAATGGATATTGTAGATTGGAATGCAGGTTCATCTCTATCTCTCCGTTTTCGTTACACATTTTACCTACTAAACGTAAGATAACAAAGTGCAATGAAATTAGGGACAAACTCTGCGACAATTCGGAATAAATCTACTCCGGAGACTTAGTTGAGTATGATTAGTTACGACTTTTACGAAGATAAAAATGGGAAAATCAATATACTTAATATGGGGCAGTTGCTCTGGATTAGGCAATAACATCAAACATTTTGTATGCAGTTGCTCTTAACATGGCAGCAGAGTCAATGTCGGGAAGCCCATCAATCTACCATGCCTAATTGAAACGTTTCTCTTCCTACCTATCTCTCGATGGAATGTTTGATTCATTATAGATGGACTGGTACACTTTGATGCGTACTTGCACACCGATTCAAGCGTCCACATATAAATGTATGTATGTTCTAGAACAAACTACGGTGAAGGATCTTTGTCGCAGATTAAGTGCGTTTTATGAGAACAGATGACATATTAACCTACTATGTATTTAGTTATACAAAACTGTCTTAAATCATTATCTCAAATTTCTATGTCTTATTTTTTATCTTTGGTTGAATAAGTGAGACAACTGATATGATTTTTGGATATGCCCGGGTTTCGACTCAAGACCAGAACCTGAACCTGCAAATTGACGACTTGAAAAAGTCAGGGTGTGAACGCATCTTTCGTGAGAAGGTCTCTTCGGTCAAAGAGCGCCCAGAGCTTAACAAGCTGCTCGACTCTGCAAGGGAAGGGGACACGATCATCGTTTGGAAGCTGGACCGCCTGGGCCGGTCACTGAAAGACCTGATCCATCTGATCAATGAATTTCAAGAGCGGCAGATCGGATTCAGGAGCCTGAACGATGCGATCGATACGACGACTGAGCAAGGCCGGTTGATCTTTAACATATTCGCCTCGCTTGCCGAATTCGAGCGTGACCTTATCCGGGAGCGGACCAAGGCCGGGCTCTCGGCCGCGCGCGCCAGGGGTAGGATGGGAGGGAAGCCCAAAGGGCTAAGCAAGGCGGCCATGTCAAAGGCACATGCAGCGAAGGCACTTTACGACAAGAAAGACAAGACCGGCGAAGAAATTGGTAAAGTCTTAGGCATTAGCAGGGCCACCATCTACCGGTACATCAAAGAGATCGAGCAGCAGCACCGCTCAGAAAATGAAAAACAATCATCAACGCAAAACTAAGAACGATGCAGCAGACTGTTGCCTTAAGCAACCAGATTTAATAAAAAACATCGTCTTAGATATCTCTCCCTCCCGCAAAAGCACGGTTCTAGCAGCTACCTCTCTCAATACAAAAGAAGAGCTAAGTGCCTCCCATTCCTTTGATTCGTCGATCGTCTGCTTATTCACTCCAATATATTTTCAGAAATTATTTTGTCTTTAACCTCCGATTGGCCCGGGATCTGTTATGAAATGAAACGAGGCAGCAGTATCATTCAATGGGGACCGTTAATATTTTTTCCCAAAATAGTAAGAAGCTGTTAAAAGATCTTAACCGCAATGCCCACATGAAGCGGCGACAGGAATAATTTATGATATTCATCAAAATTAGGTTCCTATGTTGTGTTAAACTTCTATCTGTTGATGCAGCTTAAACCATTTGCCAGAACGCATTTTCACTTTTCGTTAACTATTGCACCCATCAGCGTCGAGTCACCAAGTGAGCACCGGGTCTAGTGCTCTTCAAGCGTATTCAAAATAAGCATTTGCATGGTAGACCGAACTATGTGGTATTTGACTGACACTGCCAGGTTAAAAGCAATCATCTGGCCGCGGGCCTCTCAATCCAGTAAATGCCCGACGGAGACCAGCCATCTTTAACGGTAGGAGAGAATACTGAGTGAAAAAATGATGCTACATGGCTTGGCTCGGCAAAGACTCGTCATCCACAAAAATCGTTGTATAATTAATGAATTAAATTAGAAAACCAATTGCTTTACACCTACAATGGTTAAACAGGCCACTTTTAGAACGTCTGCTGCAACATAACAAATATGGTGATACGAGCAATGAACAACCCTATGTTGTATAATTTGTTCTGCCCGCGTATCAAGCTCCGGCAGTAGCCACACGGTCTGTACGGTCAGGATCAAAAGCACACCCAAAAACACCAATTGATCCGTGGATACCTGTCTTACCTGCCGAAACAAAAAAGGAGATAGGATAGCAAGAGCAAAGATCCATTCGATACTGTTTAGTGCTGCAAACACGATGTGACCGATACCCAGCCCTAATGCAAGTGTAATGCCAGGCGCTCTGAACTTTAAAGGAGCCTCCATGAAACTGATCGCCAAAACGAAGCCGATCCATAGAAATACGCTGGCCGCTACTAGGGGGTACTTTTGTTGTGATTTCATCGGACTCTCAGGGTTAATGCCAACTGCCTGAAATGGAAATATTCATTTGCTCACTCTCTATTTCCATATCGATGGGGAAAATAATTTTGTATTTACCCATATCCACTGTGCAGGCGCCAACAATCGCCCCGGAATCTGCCAAGAGCTCGATAACGTAGGATTGTTTGTAGAGCTTCGAGCGGACCTCTGGTGATACTCCTAGTGTAATAGGCAAAGCTGATTCCGTGGTAAATTTATCGGTAACACCTAAAATTGAATTGTTGTCAATACCATCGACAATTCGAAACGATAACTTACGAATCGGCTCCCTAGGGATATGATAGGAGGTCAATTTAATAGCTTTCAGTTCAAAATATTTATTTTCTTTATCACAGCTGATGAATAACAAAACAGTTGTAAACAGCAGTATTCTTTTGAGCTTTTTCATAGAATAAAAGTAAGTATCAAGTCATATTTGGTCCTAAACTCCAGGTGATTCTGGTTCCCTGTTCTTCAATTGCAGCTTGTAGCAAAGCTTGGCCAACGCCCAGCATGCAATAGCGGAGAAAACGTGCGTCAACATGAATTAATTTATTTTTACAAACTTGTTCCGATATTGTGTCCGATATTCTAATCAGGCAGGTGAAAGCCTTCTGGATTTCAGATAAACTACTGTTCTGTTCAGGTAAGGAAACAGGGCGACCAAAATAATAACTCCGGTGAGCAACCAGGCCATCATTTCATAATAATCCATGGCAAACCGTATCTGGCTTTGCTCATTGACTGCATTGACGAGCAGTTTTTGCGAGGCCTTTAAAGTACGGGTATGCAACATTCCCTTCACGAGAAGCTTTTCGGCGTTTCTATGAATGGTATTGAGAACGACAGGACTTGCTTTGGTCAAATGATCCTGAAAAGCATTGTAATGCCTGCTTTTCTGGTATAGTTCAAAATAATTGATAATAGCAATGCTGACGCAAAAACCCAAAAACCGGACCGCCAGGCAGATAGCCGATGCAGAGATGCCAACCGAGCCTGGCACCGAGGAAATTGTAAAAACAATCGTCGGCACCATTACCATCCCTACTCCCAGCCCCTGTACAAAAAGTGGCAAATAGAATTGATCTTCATTCGCTTGCGTATTCAGAAGAAAGAACATTACGACGTGAAATGCGAAAAGCATGCAAAATCCGGGAAGCCACATGTAGCGAATATTCTTTTTCTGCAACACCATGCAGCAGGCCACGACAACGCCCGTGATCATTCCCGCCAGATTGAATACGTTGATGTAGGAGATGTGCATCGGGTCGAATTTCAGCACGACCCCGAAAAATGTGTTGGTGATTCCTGCGGCGAACCTACACAGGTACAGTACGAATAAGAGGAAAAGCCCGATCAAGAAGTTGCGGTTGTGGAAAACGGAGAGGTTGGTGTACGGTCGTCTTGCATGCCGTTGCCTGATTACGAATAAGGCAATAAGTGCAATAATGCCCACAACGCTATACCTTATGCGCAGATCCTCAATCCAGTAATACTGCTGACCGAAAACCGTAATATAGGCAATCAATACTAAGATGGCACTGTAAATAAAGAAGCTCTCCCAGTCAAGCTGATACAAGTGAAAGCGTACGTTCAGGCGCACATTGTTCATGGAAATCATCAGCATGAATAGCCCCGGCAGGTACGAAAATACAGCACATTTGTAAACGGTATTGAAATTGAACGAATCGATAATATCGGCCGTGACAAGATTATTGAAAGGAATTGCACAGATAAGCATTCCAAAGAATACTGAAAAACCTATCTCCCGCGCACGTTCGCTGTGAAGGCGGGAAAAAATCATCGCCAACGACAAGTTTACAGTACTAGCAAAAAACATTCCCTGGATAAAGCGTACGGGAAAAAGCACGTACAATGCCTGGGTGTGATAGCATACCAGGGCAAGTACGAGCTCGACGAATGTAAAGATGATAAAATACTCCTTGGTGGCCAGATAGTTGAAGAATCGAACTTCGAGCGCATAGAAACCCGCGTAGCCCGCGTAAAAGAGCGCCACGGCAAATTGCATGTCTGCGGGCTCGCTTCCATAATATCCGGCTGCGGCATTAAGATTCGTCAACGGCAAGAAAAACAGGACCATACTGGGGAGCAGCAGGATGAATAAAATGATCTTCACCAGCCACTCCGGTACCCAGGGTCTGAACAGTGGAAAAACAACCTTATCCATGGTGTTGCTTCTTAGGAAACGAGACATTTACATTCATACCGACCTTCAACCTGTCGATCTCTTTCCTGTCGCCGTCCACCCTTATACGTACAGGAATACGCTGGACAATTTTAACATAATTCCCTGTCGAGTTGTCCGGGGGCAGCAGGGAGAAGCTCGACCCTGTTGCCGGTGAAAGTGAAATAATGGTACCCTTGAATTCCTTTTCGGGAAAAGCGTCGGCAGTAAAGACAACCGAATCGCCCAGGCTCATATTAGCAATCTGCGTCTCCTTATAGTTGGCGACAACCCATTTGTCTGTTTCATTGTTGACTATATAGGCAAGCACTTCCCCTGCATCGATCATCTGACCAGCTTCGACGGTCCTGCGGCCCATTCGTCCATCATAAGCGGCTGTAATAACCGTATAACTGACGTCCAGTTTATGCCGGTCCAACAGCGCTTTGAGGCGCTCGATCTCTGCCTTCACCACTATTTTTTCCGTTTGGATGTCCTCAATTCTGGAAATAGCGGCATCGTAGCTGTCCAGCGCCGATTGATATTCGCTCTTGTTAACATCCAGCGTTGCCTGAATATCCTCCAACTGCTGTTTAGTCGCCGATTCGGCTTCATACAACTTTTTGTAGCGATCGAAGTCCAGCTGCTGCTTCCAGACCTTTGCATTGCTGGCGTCAATTTGCGATTTAGCAGATGCTGCTGTTTTACCCAAGGTATTGCTATTGCTTTCCAATACCAGCAACTGGGCATTTGCTTTCCGGATCAACGCTTCCGTCTGCGCCTGCTGAATGGTATACTCTCTGTTGTCGATCAGTAAAAGCGTATCTCCCTTTTTTACCGGCTGGTTTTCCTCGAACTTGACGGCTACAATAAACCCGCCTGCTCGCGAGATAACAGGGTTTACATATTCCTGGACCTGCGCGTCGTTGGTTTTTTCAAAAGTGTAGAAATCCCACAGTGTCTGGACTCCCCAAACTCCAAGCACAACAAGCGTTATACCGGCAATCCATCCGGTTATCTTTGTTATGATTCTGTCGGTAACAGTGTATTTCTTTTTCATCGTTATAGCACGCCGGTAACGTTTTGTAGTAAATAGTATTTATTTTGAGCCATGATCATCGCGGCCGCCAGATCGAACCTGGAACGCAATTGCTGTACGTTTGCATCGAGCAAGTCGGTAATTAGTGATGCCTGGTTGAAATAGGAATTTTTGATAATTCGCTCGTTTTCCAGGGCATGATCCAGATTAATGCGGGCTACCTTGATTTGCTCGATTGCTTCGCGGTATTTAAGAAAGGCTTCCCAGACCTGTTGCCGCACTTTGTCTTCGGTATCCTTGTGGATCTCCTCTTCTTTTTCGAGCTCGAGTTTTGCAGCTTTTAGTTTATGTATGTTGTGGTAAATAGAGGAGAGCGGAAAAGAAGCTTTTATCCCGGCTATGCCCAACGAGTACCAATAGGGATTGTAAGGAAACAGGAATATCTGTGGATTGGCATAATAAAACTCCGCATACATTCCCACTTTGGGGCGGGTGTTAGCACGTATTTGCTTGACATTCAATATGCTCAGCTCGGTATTCTTCTCCGAAATATGATACAAAAATGAATGTTCGAGCGCTTCATGAAGAAAGTCTTCGTAGTCCTGCTGGCTGGCATTCCGCAAAATTTCAAAATTTTCATCAGGCCGCACTATGCGATGATCAGGTTCGCCAATGAGAATGTTCAGCTTTTGATTGGTAATCAGGATATCGTTCTGGATTTCTATAAGGGTCATCCTCCGCTTTGAAAGCTCCATTTCTACCCTTAATACATCGCTTTTTAAAACGACGCCGTTTTTATGAAAGGCCTTTACTTCTGCGAGCTGCTTTTCCTGATCGGCAATATCCTCGGTAATCAGGTTTTTGAAAATGTGAGACCGTTGAAGTTCCAGATACAGGCTTGCAGCTTTGTAGCGGATGTCAGAGGTTGCCTGCTCGCGCCTTATCGCCGCGATATTGCGCAGTATCTTGTCTTCCCTGATTTTGAGATTGAGTTTATTTCCATTATAAATATTCAAATAAAAATCAGATTTGACCTTGTAAAGCGTGTGGATCACCTCATGCTGCGAAGGACGATTAAAAAGTCCGTTGTCGTAGATCGGAATATTCGTTGCTTTTTCAGCGGTTCCCATTAATCCCAGCTCAGGAAAGCGCTCCATTTGCGCGTCTTTTATTTCTTCCTGACTAATGCCGACGTCGAGTTCTTTGATCTTTACCAGTCTACTGAAAGCATCTGATCTTTCCCAAGTATCTGTTAGCGAGAGTTTTAGTGTGTCTCCTGCTGCTTGTCCCCATACTGTCGTGATGTTAGCTGTCAAAATACTAGCCAGCAATGCCTCTTTTACGAAATTCATTTTGAGTGATACTATTTGCACGCAAAAATATTACCATAAAAAGCTAGTTCATTTCTAATAACAGTCAATATTTTACTAATTCCGGCCAAATCTTTAAATTTGAATCAATTGTACTTTACTTAGTTTTGTTATACTATCCAAAATGCCGTGGGCCTGATTGCATCGCTACCTGAAATTGACACTCAACCGGATTCTGTGTTTGTTATGCATGAGAAATCAGAGAAGCTTATTCCGTTGCACGCCCATTCCAAGGGCCAGTTAAGTTATGTGGAGGGCGGCATCGCTTATGTGACCATCGACAACAAAACATATGTTATCCCAGCCCGGCATTATTTCTGGATACCGAAAGGCGTGTGGCATGTCGTGAAAGTCGGGCAGTTCGCAACGGTATTCCGGTCACTTTACTTTTACGGAGAAGACGATTCGAAAAATGATTTTTATGGAAAACTGGGAATATACCCTGCGAGTGAACTCCTTATCCAGATGATTAACTACACCGAACGATGGGATGGAGGGCACGTTGACAAGGCGAGTGAAAATTTTGAATTCCTGGTGGCCCTCAAAAACCTCCTTCCAACAATGAGCACCCATTCGTTACCAATTGTCCTACCGGTCACCGATGAACCCAGGGTACTGAAAATCATTAATTATATCGAAGAGAATTTGGGGGAGCCGCTAAGATTGAAAATTGTGAGCAGTCAGTTCAACATGAGTGAAAGATCTTTTACCCGTTTGTTTCAGTCTGCCCTAAAAATGTCGTTTCTACAATACCTTAAAACATTGCGGATGATCAAGGCCATCGAAATGATCCTGAAAACTAATATGAGCGTCAGCGAAATTGGCGAACGCGTAGGCTACCACAATATCGGATCATTTAGCAATGCATTTTTTGAATATACGAAATCCAGACCGTCCGATTTCAAAAGAGGGATGTAACTGACATGTTCCTTATGCATTGCATGTTTACCACCCTACATTTATACTGATAGTCAATACTAACATGCCACATCCTTCTTATTGGCGTCCTCCTTATTCAAATTCGCTTGCTTTCGAACTTACCGGGATCGCTATGGAAATCCTGCACTAGTATATTCAATGTGTGACAAGGAGCTCGAATCAGTACGCAATCCAAGAAAGCTATTTTAAGATCTTTCGTTTCTAAGACTGGCCATATTTTTAACTATTTCAGCCAATATTACAATTATGTAAACGGACAAAGTATGTGTTGACTATATTGGATTTAAATCGATCAAATAATTTGATTAATACGATTGATTAATTCAATGATAAATCCTGTTATCACACATTTTCGGG
Source organism: Dyadobacter sp. SRI_021 (assembly GCF_057586235.1). NCBI lineage: Bacteria > Pseudomonadati > Bacteroidota > Cytophagia > Cytophagales > Spirosomataceae > Dyadobacter > Dyadobacter sp. SRI_021. Next base: position 27,703 of record NZ_JBYCZM010000020.1, on the reverse strand, counting down.
TTGTTAATTTGGCTTTCTCAAAATAAAGCGGATCGGTCAGAAGATTGGATATGATGAAAGAGCAAACAAGGTTAATTCGTAGTCAGGCTGCAAAATCAGCATATAGGGAGCACTCGGTGCCGCTTTATCTTACCTCTAGTTTCACGTTTGAAGATGCCCAACAGGGGGCTGCCATATTCACAGGCGAATTAGAAGCGAATGTCTATTCCCGGTTTTCAAATCCAAACACATCAGAGTTTGTCCGTAAGGTTTGTGAACTGGAAGGTGCGGACGAGGGGGTGGCTTTTGCTTCGGGGATGGCCGCAGTGTATGCATCTTTTGCTTCTTTTCTCCGGGCGGGAGACCACGTGATCGCGTGTCGTTCCGTTTTTGGATCGAGTATTCAATTGTTAGCTCGGTTTCTTCCCCGTTGGAGTGTTAATACGACCTTTGTAGATGCACTTGATCCCGGAGGTTGGGAAACAGAAATCCGGCCGCAAACGAAAATGATATTTCTGGAAACGCCCTCGAACCCGGGGCTTGAGCTGGTTGACCTTGACTGGTTGGGACGCCTTAAAGACAGATATCCCCATATCATTCTTAACGTAGACAATTGTTTTGCAACGCCATATCTGCAAAAGCCGCTTGATTACGGAATTGACATTGTAAGCCATTCTGCTACAAAGTATATGGATGGGCAGGGGCGTGTGTTAGGCGGAGTAGTGGTAGGAAAAAGGGAACTGATCAGCGAAGTGAAATTTTTTGCGCGGCATACGGGCGGCGCCATGTCACCATTTAATGCATGGATTTTATCTAAAAGCCTCGAAACGCTGCCTATTCGAATGGACAGGCATTGTAGCAACGCACACGCGGTGGCAACAATGATAGAAAATCACCGTGGTGTAGAATCGGTCCGATATCCGTTTTTGGCTTCACATCCGCAGCATGAGCTCGCAAAGAGACAAATGAGACTTGGTGGGGGTGTAGTCACCTTTGTTGTCAAAGGTGGACTTGCCGGCGCCCAGCGCTTCCTTAATTCTCTTAAAATGATTTCGCTGACTGCAAATTTGGGGGACTCACGTAGTATTGCTACACATCCGGCTTCAACAACCCACTGCCGCTTGTCGGCTGAAGAGCAACAAAAAATTGGAATAAACTCGGGGTCGATAAGGATATCGGTGGGACTTGAGGATATATATGATATCATCAACGATATAAGTCTGGCGCTCGATAATGTGTTAAATTATGATGGAGACAAATCTGCGCATAACATTAACGATTGAAAATGACGGCAACATGCTTTGGGGATCGGTTTGGATTGGACAGAAATTGATTGTTGAAACCGCCACCTCGAAGGCCGGGCTTGAACTATCGATACTTAAGATTCTGTACGATTTTCATGGAATCGAACCTGATGAAGTAGAGATTGATATGCTTTTTATCGGTCAGTAACTGCCTAAACTTTGTCGGATTAGTTTCAAAAATCATAACTGTCATGGAAATCAGGCACCTTAGATTAATTAAGGCGATCGTCGAGGAAGGCAGCTTAACCAGGGCCATGGACTCGCTTCATCTGACACAAAGTGCGCTAAGTTATCAATTGAAGGAAGCAGAGCTACAGCTGGGAACGTTAGTATTTTACCGCCGAAACAAAAAGCTTATCCTGACACCAGTTGGAAAAAAGCTTTATGCAGTTGCAAACCGGATCCTGAAGGAGCTGGACGTTACCGAAACTGAAATAAAAAAAATGATCAATGGCGATAGCGGATCGATCCGTATCAGCACAGAATGCTATACAACCTACCATTGGCTTCCGGCAGTATTGAAGAAGTTTAAATGCGCATTTCCAAACGTTGAAGTAGAGATCATTTTTGAAGCTACACACCGTCCGCTGGAAAAGCTTCTGGAAGGTGGACTTGACCTTGCAATCACTTCAAGCCAGGAGTATACCGACCAGATTGAATTTGTAAAACTTTTTACAGACGAAATGCTGGCAGTTGTATCAAAAGAACACCCATGGAGCAGCAGGGAATATGTAGAGGCGACTGATTTTCAAGATGTGACATTGATCATCCATTCATTGCCCCTTGAAACAGTTTCTATTTTTCGGAGTGAGCTGACCCCAAAAGGGATCAGTCCGAAAAAACTGATCATCCTCCCGCTTACCGAGGCATCTATAGAACTCGCGAAGGCAAATATGGGCGTGATCGTACTGGCAAACTGGGCATTGCGCCCTCATCTCGGCACTGGAATTAAAACGGTGAGAATTAATAAAGAAGGGTTTTTCCGGCAGCAGTTCATAGCTAGAATGCAGGACCGAGAATACCCCGTTTTCTTTGACTATTTTATCAAATTTCTCAGGGAGGAGATCAACCTGGGAGCGGACCAAAGTTAATCAGACGACGCAAGAACAAGCAATTTTACAGATGTTCAACTTAATTTTTTAGAGACATGAGCTTGAGAATTGGTGACACAGCCCCGGATTTTACCGCGGAAACAACAAAAGGGAAAATTAACTTCTATCAGTGGCTCGATGGAAGCTGGGGGATACTTTATTCCCATCCATCCGATTTTACACCGGTATGTACGACTGAACTTGGACGGACAGCGCACCTGGAAAAAGAGTTCGAAAAAAGGAATACAAAAATCCTTGCAGTAAGCGTAGATGATCTTGCATCCCATAATGAATGGATAAAAGACATCAATGAAACCCAACAATGTACGGTTGGTTTTCCGGTTATTGCAGACTCCGACCGGAATGTAGCCACGCTCTACGGAATGATCCATGAAAATGCATCAACATCGGTGACTGTAAGATCTGTCTATTTTATTGGCACAGACAAAAAGGTCAAAGCTGTTATTACCTATCCGGCTTCAACGGGACGGAATTTCGACGAAATCGTGCGCGTCCTAGATTCACTGCAGCTTACGGCGAAATATAGCGTAGCGACACCGGCCGACTGGAAGAACGGGGAGGATGTAATTATTTCAAATTCAATTGTCGATCAAGAAATTGAAAGCCGGTTTCCAAAGGGACACCAGATTATCAAGCCGTATTTCCGGACAACCCCACAACCCGACATCGCTTAGCATTGAATACGTGGGTACTAAAGAAAATTGTAGGCCCCCAAACGCAGTAAACATATGAAACAAATAAAAGAGTAAAAACTCTTTTATTTGAAGACCATTGAAGATACATTTGTAAATAAACCTAGGGCAAATGTTTTTTTCGAGGACCTGTGAATATGCGATTCGGGCAGTGATCTTTGTCGCTCAGAAGTCGGACGGAGGCAAGAAGGTGGCAATTAAAGAAATTGCTACCGGCATAGACGCCCCTGAACACTTCATTGCTAAAATTCTACAGGACTTGGGAAGGCGGGAGTTAATCCAGTCAAGCAAAGGCCCTAACGGCGGTTTTTATATCGATGGCGCCTCGCGCAGAAACACATTGGCGGACATCGTTAGTGCGGTAGACGGCGATAAAGTATTTAAAGGTTGTGGGTTAGGACTCAAAATCTGCTCGGAAATAAAACCTTGCCCACTGCATAACCAGTTCAAAGAGATCAGAAACAAGATGCATGTCACCCTGCAGTCAGCGACGATTGCCGAATTCAATGAAAGTCTTAATCTAGGATTGAGCTACATCAAAGAAAGGTAAATTTTGAACAATTAAAGATATTAAGGTCTTAATATATTCTAATATGTATTCTCCCAGTAAGTGTCTGATATCTAGCTCTGTGTTTTTGTGTCCATTGATGGCAACCCCGGTATATGCAGCGAATACGGAAGCTTTGCAGGCGGTAATGCTGATTTTGGCATTAACCGCCCTGATCATGGGGCTGGGAGTTCTGATCGTTGCAGTCTTGACCAGGGATGTGATCGCGAATTACCTGAGGAGCAAGACAGCGGATAGTTCGCGGGCTTATGGCCGATATCTGGAAAATCTTAGCAGCAGTCAAATAGAAATCTTTCTTAAAAGTAAAAAGATAACTGGCAGATGCTATATGATCATCGTTGTTTTGACCGCGCTCAACTTTGTTCCTATCCGCGTTTTTGGACAAACGAAATCTCCTACTTCCGGCGCCCTGTTAAGCGAGTATGGTATTCTGATCACCGTAGTGCTCGTATTAATCCCTATTCTGGCGGGTTTTATTTTTCTGATCATTAAAATAACCAGGAGCCTGAAAAAATACCGGAATGAGCAGAATTTGGCGGAAGCCGAACGTGTGGCCGGCTATTTGGGGAATTATGGGGGTGACGATGTTGCGGCTGTTCTGGAAAAACGAAAAAACGCGCTGGATTACACATTGACTCACAACGAACTTGCCGGTTCACTGGCGGCAGACGATCGTAAGGGATTGATCAATCACGTGGATCATCTGGCGTCGTTGCCTTTTGTTGCGCGCAAAAGAAAAGCACACGTACGGCCGAAGGTAGACCCTGGGCTTTCTCGGCTGGTTATCTGGTTTATTGGAAGCGCTGCATTCTGGCTTTTGTTTGGAACAACGGTAGGGGAGTATGTAGGGATAAAATTTGTAGCACCGGATGTTGACCAGGTCAGCTGGCTAAGTTTCGGCCGGCTGAGACCTGTCCATACTAATGCTGTTTTCTGGGGATGGGCATCGCTGGCCATGCTAGGGCTGGGTTACTATGTCGTGCCCAGGGTAAGCAACACTACGCTCTTCAGTTTTAAAATGGGCTGGTATACATTGATACTGATCAATGCAGCGGTTTTTGCCGGAACGATCTGCCTGATGGCCGGAATTAACAATGGTGGCGGGGAATACCGCGAATACATCTGGCCTGTGATGCTTCTTTTTGGTATCGGACTGGTGCTGACGCTCATTAATTTTTTTAAAACAATCGGCCGCCGGTCCACAAAGGAGATTTACATCTCGAATTGGTATATCGTTTCATCTATCATTTTTGGTATTGTTATTTCGCTTGTAGCCTATATACCGCTTTGGCAAAATGGCTTAGGGGAAACCATTGTGCAAGGCTATTACATGCATCAGGGCGTGGGTATGTGGTTTATGCTTTTTACGCTGGGGATCGTTTATTATTTTTTACCACAGCAGCTCAACAAGCCTATTTACTCTTATAGCTTGGGAATATTGGCATTCTGGACCCAGATCCTTTTTTACACGCTGATCGGTACACACCACTTTGTTTTCAGTTCCATTCCTTGGTGGTTGCAGACCATCGCCATCGTCGGCAGCGTAGGGATGGTCATTCCCGTAGTAGCTGGAACCACGAATTTTCTTTTGACCTTCAATGGCGCCTGGTACAAGATAAACGATAGCTACACGCTGCCATTTTTCCTGACCGGCATCCTTTTTTACTTTACCGGTTCCATGCAGGGGACTGCCGAAGCTTTCCGCTCAACCAATTTGCTCTGGCATTTTACAGACTTCACCGTTGCCCATTCACATTTAACTATGTACGGCATCATCTGCTTTTTCCTTTGGGCAGCTATTTACGCAGTGATGCCACGGATCACTGGCCAGGAGCCCCCCCAAGTAACAGTCGGCGCACATTTTTGGTTTGCGTTGATCGGGCTGCTATTTTATACCGTTCCACTGATGTATGGAAGTACCCTTCGCGGCCTGATGTGGATCGAAGGTAAGCCATTCATTGACAGCGTTGTTTTTATGGGACCATTCTGGTTATGGAGAGCAATCGGCGGGAGCCTGATGTGGCTGTCACACCTGTTTTTCGCTTATAATCTGTACAAAATGTTGATCCACAGTGATACTGTTGATATAAAGGAAGCGGCATTTGAAAAGCTCAAAAGAATGAATGAGCTTCCATCGGCAGCACACAACTAATCATCCAGAATTTACGAACATGGATTTTTTTGATAATCATAATAAACTATTCGGTGCTGCTTTGTTGCTTTTCCTGACCCTGACTGCATTTGTAGCGGTGATCCCGGCAATAAACAATGAGCGGAACAATGCACCTTTACCAACGGCTGAAGAGCTTAGTCCAGAAGGCGTCAAAGGCAAGGCATTATTTGTCGCCAACGGCTGTGTTGCCTGCCACACGCAGCAAGTCCGCAATATTGATATGGATAAAATATGGGGAGAACGGCCGGGAATAGCAGCGGATTATGCATCCAACACCCGAACTGATTTCTGGCGCAACACGGCTACATTAATGGGAACCGAACGCACCGGGCCGGACTTAACCTCGATCGGCAGCAGGCAGCCAAGTAAGGAGTGGAACCTTGTTCATTTATACAATCCTCGCATTGTAGTCAAAGAATCGATCATGCCGGCCTATCCCTGGCTGTTTGAAAACAAAGCCGAGCCGGACAAAGAAGATGTTGTTGTCAATATCCCCGACGCCTTCCGGAAGGCACAAGGGACACTGGTTGCCAAGCCCGAGGCTTTACAGCTGGTTGCCTATTTGCAGTCCCTGAAACAGGCCCAATTACCAGACGGCACCCCATCCTCAGCGTTTTTATATTCAAAACAGCAGGAAATTGCCGGGCCAGGGAATGGGGCACCTACCTCGGATCAAGGCGGTCCCGACGGAAAACTGCTCTATTCCACACATTGCCAGGCCTGCCATCAGACCAATGGAGAGGGACTGAAAGGCGCATTCCCCCCTTTAAAAGGCAGCCCGGTTGTGCTGGATACAGATGCCAGTTTGATGGTCAGTATCATCATGAAAGGATATGATGCGCGAGAAGAATACGGAGCCATGCCGGCAGTAGGTACCAACAGTAATTTAAAACCCGAGGAGGTGGCAGCCATCATGAACCATGAACGTAGCAGCTGGGGGAATAAGGCGCGGAAAGTTTCGGCGGAAGAAATAGAAAAGCTGATGAAAACGTTGGGACAGTCCAATAATCAGTAAAGATTTGGATACATGAAAAAGGGTTATGAGACTTTCAGCGAGGCAATCAACGACCTGTCTTTTAGACCGTGGTTATTCGACTAATTTCAGTTTGCATGATTCCCAAGTAGGCATGAGCGTCACAAACACTCGGTTAGACTACCACCCCACGGGTTGATTGTTGATGGAGTTCATCATTTTTGAAGGAAACCAGTCGGGAGATGAAGTAATTGTATTTGCTATTTCTTCACGCAAGTATGGCGTAAAGGGGATCGTGTATAACGCCTTCGCCAACTACAACGAGCGGGAACACTCACTTGACTTAATGCTAAGGCTCCAGAACATCTTAAAATTCATTTTGAGGCTTAAATAAGAAAGATAATGAAAAAGTATTGGTTGTGTCTCGTACTGTTTTTGTTCATGTTCACTACGAAAGCCTGCCCGGTCTGCGAGGCAAATCAACCGGCTGCGCTGCGAGGGATCACACACGGTCAAGGGCCGCAAAGCAACTGGGACTTTGTGATTATTTCGGTCGTCGCTGCCATTGTTGTAGTTACATTATTCTACTCCTTAAAGTGGTTGATCCGGCCCGGAGAAAAATCGGAGAAGCATATTAAAAGGGCTATCATAAACTTGCAGTAAAATGGAAGATAAAAGTACTGTTGTTATTTTTCTTGATGAGGATCAAGCACCTATAGCCGAATTCATCTCGCCTGTCAACTTTGAACTTGACACTCGTAAGATGGTCGACGGTAAACATACCCTCAAAATTATCAGTAAAGATCCGAGTGGAAAGGAGGGGCTCCGCATAATCCCTTTCGAAGTGAAAAACGGGCCTGCGATCGCAATAGAGGGAATGACTGAGAATTCGGTTGTTGATGGAGTTGTTCCATTGATGATCAATGCGTATGGTAAAGGTGATCAAAAAAGATTTTTGATCACAGGAAGTGAAACGCCCCAGAGTGTCCCGGCCTGGATATGGATATTGCTTATCGGCTTTTCGGGATGGGCAACATATTACCTAATCAGATACTTCGGATCAGGGCATGCGTGAGACAGTAAATACTGTTATTCAAATGAAAAAGCAAATTCTCTGCCTTGACGATGTCAAGCTTCTAGTGAATACTTTTTACGAAAGCGTGCGTGCAGACCCCGTGCTATCGCCGATTTTCGATGAGCGACTTGGTGACCGTTGGCCGCAACATATGGAGAAAATGTATAAGTTCTGGCAGACGGTCCTTCTGAATGAACATACCTATTATGGAAGTCCTTTTATCCCACATGCATTATTGGAAGTTGACCACTCGCATTTTCAGAAGTGGATTGCATTGTTTAGACAAACGGTAGACACGCTTTTCCATGGTGAGAGGGCCGAAGAAGCAAAATGGAGAGCCGAAAAGATGGCGGGAATGTTCGAACACAAAAATGCCTATTACCGCAAGAATCTTTCAAAAAGCTTGTCATGAAGTCCATTACCCAGTCACCCCTTGTAATCGCTTGCACGTTTCTTTGGATTGGATTTATATCAGCGATCAGTTTTATGGAAGCTCCACTGAAATTTCAAGCACCTGGTATCACCCTTCCATTGGGCCTCGGGATTGGCCGGCTAATTTTTGCTTCACTCAATAAAGTGGAGTGGGTCTTGGCCACCGGTATCGTCTCAGGATTTCTGCTCACAGGTGCTCGGAGACTACAACCGGGCCAGTTTGTATTTATAGTCCCGCTTCTGATTTTAATTGTGCAGACAGTATGGCTGCTGCCGAAGCTGGACGCACAAGCCGCATTATATATACGAGGTGAGCACCCGGCGACCTCTGATTTGCACATCTACTACCTGATTTGTGAAGTGGCAAAGGCGACGTCATTGACCATAGGGGGAGTAAAACAATTTTCTGTTTCATTAAAATAAAGCGAACCAATCAACATTTAAAACTACCATTATGACCAATATAGATGATCTGACAGTAGGTTCAATAGTTGCTCAGGACTGGAATGCAGCGGCGGTCTTCGAAAAATATAATATTGACTTTTGCTGTAATGGAGGCACGAAACTCTCACAAGCTTGTGCTGCTGCAAACATCGACCAATTTCTCATTTTGGATGAAATCGCTGCACTGCCTAAGCAAACAGACGACTCGGAACCGGAATACAACTTATGGGACTTGGATCGACTAGCTGAATACATTGAAAACAAGCATCATAGATACGCGACCAATGTTATGCCTCTCCTACTGGCATATCTAAATAAGATCTGCTTAATACATGGCCAGAGACACCCTGAACTATTGAAAATTCGGGACCTATTCAGAGAGATGGCTCACGAACTGGTAGTCCATATGAAAAAGGAGGAGTTCATGATCTTCCCTTTTATCAAAAAGATGACCGAGTCGCATCGGCAAAAGATAAATATTCCCCTGCCCACCTATGGTTCGGTCAAAAACCCAATCTCGATCATGATGAATGATCATGAAGCAGAAGGTGCCAAACTGCGAGAGATCGTATCTCTTAGCAACAATTATACGCCGCCGCAAGATGCATGCAACACGTACAGATTGTCATATTCGATGTTGCAAAAATTCGAACAAGACCTTCATAAACATATACATCTGGAAAATAATATTCTTTTTCCCAAAGCCCTGGAATTAGAAAAGAAGCTCGTTGATCTGATGAACAGGGGCTAACCCAGCTGAACTCGACAAAATGCCAGAAATTGAAATAAGACTAAAACGGATATATGAACCGGAAGGGAAAGATGATGGGTTCAGAATTCTTGTTGATCGTTTATGGCCTCGGGGTTTAAAACGCCGTGAAGCTGCAGTGGATCTCTGGTTAAAGGAGATCGCTCCTACAACCGAATTGCGAAAGTGGTTTAACCATGATCCGCATAAGTGGGACGAATTTCTAGAAGATTACAATTTTCAGTTGAATAGGAACGAGAAAGTGGCCTCCGAACTTATAGATTTGATAAAAATTCATAAGAAGGTTTCGCTTTTGTACGCAGCCAAGGATGAAAAGTTTAATCATGCAGTCGCATTGAAGTGCTATTTGGATAGATATTTGTAATATCAAATTCTAGATGTTATTGTAAATTCTAGAAAGTAAACCCTTGTCTTGTTTCGACTTGCGGTCGCTAAGTTGTCAAGGCTTTCCATGGCAATGATTAGATCCTTACGGATTTGAATTGTGTTGCCAGAATAATCAGATGTCAAGTCTAAAGTACCCATAGCTCCTTTTTGAAAATGGTTTCAACGAAATTAAATGGCGATTTTCAAAAAGTCAATGTGGAAAATTGTTTCATATAGATGCATTTCCGGGACCTATGGCGCAGTGCGAGCTTCCATTGTTTATGAGCATCGTATGCAAATGATAAGGTTCCTAGTGGATGTATTCGTGGGAAACGTATCGCACTGGCTATCCTAATATTGCCCCACACCTATACGACGGATACAAAAAAACAGCAGGGAAGCCCCGCTGCTTTGTGTAATACATCCTCTTTCAGTGAAAACACTGATTGTTACTTAAAGTTAGTAAAAACTATCGCTCAATCACATTCACCAAAATTTATTGGGTAGTAGGTGAAGACGTTGGTATAAAGTCTACAAAAGGTTGGCCTATCTGTTCAAATTTTCTTTTCACCCAAGGTGACACTTTCCTCACTTCGATACTTCAGCCTTCGCCTTGCCCACTTCCAGGTAAGCACCAGACCAGTGCAACTCACGCTCATTCCTCCGATCATCAACATCCCGACGAGTATATCCCACAGTGGGCGCTTGTAAAAAAGCCATTTGAAATCAAAACTATGCAGACCATGGTAAAGCCATCTTTCAAGTCGACTCAGTTTCTCATGTTTTAGCGCCACCTGCCCTGTTTTTAAATCGACATAATACCAGGTCTGCTGCGGCGTCTGCATTTTCACCCTTAGAACCGGCAGGTGCTTTTCATCGTGGCGAGAATAGTAGTAGTTGTCATACTCGTTCAACAAAGTGCTTTCTAACACAACTATACCCGGATTAAGCCGCTGCACCATCGATAGGAATGGTTGATAATTAAATTTTTCAAATGGCTTTGCGGGATCCCCGTTAGCGGACATCATGCGCGTATGATTGTCATCCTGATAAGCCAGATAGTATGGTTTTCCGTCTACTTGCGTAAAGTGAATTTCTTTAACTGAAATGTCCCGGTTCAGCAGCGTAACCGCCTGCGGTGGTGACAACTTGAACAGCTCTGGCTTCATCACGCCACCCGCCCATTGCGCAGTTTCCTCTATGCTGAGCCTGGTAAATGGGGCCTAGTCCCAGGGCGTCATCGAGAGCAGGCCACTGAAAACCCAGGTGAAGGCGAAAATTCCAAAAACGAAGCCGGTATAATGGTGCCAGCGAAACCAGCGCTTTTTGTACGGACTGAATGAGAGCGAAGACTTATCCCTGCGCCTGTACCGTACAAATCCCATGACAATACCGGCTATGCACATGATCGTGCCTAACGAAGAAGTCCAAATAATGATATCGTTCCACAGTGGACGGTTGCGCAACAGTACGGTGGGATAAATCCAATGTGGGATTGGGCCAAACCAGGCAAGGAAACGCTGTAGGGCATTGACCCGCTGTACGACCTCGCCCGTGTGCGTAGAAACGTACATATATGTGCCTGCGTCGCCCGTCATCTGAATGCGATATACTGGCGTCGTATATCCCTGCGACCTGGCGGCGGCCATCCATTGGTCAATCTCGGTGAGTACCTGGACTTCGCTTACATTTCCTGGTTTCCCAAAACTACTCGCGAGCCTGACTGCCAGCACTGAATCCGTACCGGCAAAAAGCTCGCCGTTGTCGGCAAATACGGCTTTGTATTCACCCCTGGTTGTCGTCAGGCGGTAAACCGGCCGGTTGAGCATCATACCCAACCGGACCGACCGCATCGTGTCGCCGACACCAGCCACTGTTAAAGCTTCATTTAAATTCAACTTGCAGGTTCGCAAATCCAACGGCGGCAGATTCTGCAATTTTTCGTGCTGACGCATCGTCGGGTAGCGGACATACATCATCGCAAAGCCGGACAGGAACCACATCACAAAAAGTAGGCTAAGCGCAAAACCAAGGTAACGATGGACCAGCAGAAACAGTTTAACAGTCAGTTTCATGGTTTAAAGGCTGTACCGTACCGTAACAAGGAAGTTTCTGGTCGCTCCCGGCGAAAACTGGTTCGCAAAAATCGCGTTGGCGAAGTACTTCTGGCTCAAAAGGTTATTCACGTTCAGCCGCACTCCGACACGCCCTACCCGGTAACCCAATGCCGCATCAAAAACGGTGTAAGCTGGCAGCACATAACTGTTGGAGCTGTTCGTAAAGGTTTCGTCCATATAATTAGTGCCAGCGCTAAGGCTAAGACCTTTCGCGGCACCATTTTGTACTTCGTAATTAATCCACGCATTCACCAAATTCTTCGGCGCAAATGCAACGGTTTTACCCGCTACTGCATTAGTTTCACCGGATGGAAAAGGAAGGATTTTTGCGTTGGAGAAAGTGTAGCCAGCCGTCACGTCCAGTCCTGGCAGCAGGTTGCCATTTACTTCCAGTTCGAAACCCTTGGACTCAGCTGAGCCAATGCGTTTGTAAATACCTCCGGGAAGAGCTTCGAGCTGGTTGTTTTTCCGCATGTAGTAGAATGATAGGTTCGTAGCCCATTTACCAGAGAGCTCAAACCTGCTGCCGACCTCACCCTGGAATCCGGTTTCCGGGTTGAAGGTTTCGCCGTTCGGAGCTACCCTGCGCGAAGGTTTGAAATACGTTGAATAAGAACCATATACCGATAACGGCTCAATGGGCTGGTAAACCAGACCCAGGCGGTAAGTCAATGCCGACTTGGATATCGTAGATTCAGTGCCGTGCTCAGTCACGTTGCGATTATCGTCCACCTTATCGGTATAATAGGTGCCGTTGAAAATATCGTAACGCAGTCCCGCAAGTCCTTTCAATTTATCAGAGAACCGGATAAAGTCCTGTATATAAATACCATGCACGTTCTCCATCGTTGCCCGGTAATTCAAATCGTTATGCGTCAGGTATCCCTGATTCAGGACCGGATTCTTGATGGCAATAGTCGCGTTAAGCGCCGGGCCGAATACGTCTCCATTGTACGTCTTGCGATCCAGAATGCTTACCGAATAACCTGCCAGCAACTTATGCTCAATGGAAGCGGTATTAAAATCCCAGATCAGTTCCAACTGGTTTTGCCAGGGCTTGGTGAGGTGGTTGAAATAGAAAGGAAACGACCGCTGCAACGAATCCATGCCTGGGTTGAAGCTGAGCTCTTCCGTTGAGAAATAATTGATATTATCGTCATAGTACGAAAGCTGGTTCGAAAGTTTGAGGTTACTCGCCAACTGCCGCGTGTATTTCAGCTGAAAATCATAGCGGGTATGTTTGAGAAAATCCTGTGGATCATTGTAGCGGGTATTTACATCCATCCCCGGGGCTACTTTGCTTCCTTCCAGCATCGGAATGCCCGCGTCGGTGTCGTAAATGTCTTTGTTCGCGCCGATGGTCAGATACAACTGATCTCTATCAGTTGGTGTGTATTCCAAGGCAAGGTATCCATTGTTAGTATTAGAGCCTGAATGACGGTATCCGTCGGTGTCTGACATCCCGAAATCTACACGATATCGCAGCTTATCAGTGATCGCACCGCCTGCGCCTGCGCGGATGCGCCGTGTGTTAAATGTGCCATAGCTGGCCGAAAAGTCTGCCTTAAAGCCCGCAGTCGGTCTTTTTCTCACAATATTGATGATCCCGCCTAACGCCGAATGGCCAAACAGCACCGAGGCTGGCCCCTTCAACACTTCAATCGATTCGACATTGGCAAGATTGGTGTTCGGCGCGCTGGTCGAGATGTTGTGGCGCTCGTCACGGACACCGTCCACGAGCAGGACGAAGTTGGAAAAACCGCGGATCGTAAAGTGCTGAAAACCGCCATAAGTGTTGTTGGCCCGCACGCCGGTCGTATTTTTCATGGCCTCGCCCAAATCGTCGATACCGCGCTGCTCGATCGTTTTGACCGATACCGTGGAAGTGGTGATGGGCATATCCCGGAGTGGAACATCGATTTTGTTGATGGCTGAATAGGCCTGCCGACGGACAGTACTGATCACGACTTCGGATAGCTCGTTGGTGGCGGTGTTAATTTTGTAATTCAATTCCAGCGCCTGACCATCTTTGAGAACGATATTGTCCTTTTTTGCGTCATGGCCCACGCCGGTGGCAACGAGCGTGTAGCTTCCTGCCTGGACGTTTTTAATGTCAAACCGGCCGTCCGCGTCGGTTACGGCCGCATAGCTGGTTCCTTCCAACCGCACGCTGATCCCGGCAATGGCATCGCCCTTTTCACTTTGGATCGAGCCTGTAACCCTGCCTGGCCCGGCACCCAGACTGGCAATTGAGCTAAGTAATAGCGCGAATGACAGCAATAAGGTAAATGTTTTTTTCGCCTCCCTGCTGTTGGTTCGCGAGCAGCAGAATGTAGTTGTTTGCATACTTTTAACTATGGTTAGATGAGTTAAAAGCTCTTTGCAATATTTCAAGAAGCTTTTTTTGGAACAAAGGGGAACGATCACGCAGGGGCGCATTGGTTTGTGATACCAAAACCATCAGACATAACAGATCCAGACCGACATGCTCTATTCCGCGAAAGCGTCGTCAACGTGAAAGGCAGGTCTCCTGACTTGTAACATTTATACCATCCTTCCCATCCGAATTGAACAGTGGATATACACCGATATAAACTTTAAGTGTTACTAACAGTTGCGCGACAGTTCGTGATTCACACACGATTCCCTATTAATCTGCTGATAAGCAAAACCTTTCCCGATGGAAAATGAAAGTAAAGAACTTTTTGAGGCCACAAAGATATAGGAAGATAGGAAGAACTCGCTAAAAAAGAGTCTGGTATGCCATGATTAGGGGAGTTTCGCTTTAGTTTCAGAGCTATCCCAAAGGTTAATGTTGAAAATACCCTGCAATTTTCGTCAAAAAAGCATGAAGGCAACCACCTCCATGCTTTATGTATTTTACTGTCTTCTTTACTTTGCCCTTTTCAACCGTGCTTCTTGGCGATGGAATTGATCCAAGCGGCGATTTTGAGCGCATCTTCCCTAGGAACCTGTTTCATCGGGGCCATAGGCGGATATCCCGGCCAGTTTGCAGGTTTGGGATTGTAGATCAGCTCGACAACCTGCGCGTTGGTATACTTCTTCTTTGAGACATCTAAGTAAGCGGGGCCAACAAGCCGCTGACCCGCTTTGTGGCAAGCCAGGCAAGTGTATTTGCTAAGCAGCTTTTCTACGTCTGCCGGGATTTTTATCTCGTGCTTTTGCTGTGCTTGAACTGATGATACTGCCATCAACAATACAAATGCTAAAAATACTTTACGCATATTCTTTGTGAGTTTGAGCCTCGTCCACAGCAGCAGCCATCACATTGATTTACGTTCTGCCAGATACGCTTCCGCGCTGGAGATACTCTTTTTAAGCTTCCGCTGAACGACCAAAATTCGGGTTGTCTGATCATCCACATATTCCTTGGCAGCATTGTCTTCTAGTTTCGCCAATGTATCCGCTTTGTAATGGTGCATCCAGTCCATCATAGCGTGGTCGGCACTATCCAACGCTGCGGCTAGCCCGGTCACTTTATTTTTTAAAGCCGAATTGCTGTCAAGTTTGGCGGCATCCGATTTCAGCCTCATTTGCAGCTCCATTACTTTTGGCATCAATGCCATCAAACTATCATGGGTCTCCATTAGCTCGTGTGAGAGCGTATCTTCCCGGCTGAGCCCGTGTGTCTGGTGAGAGGCATGCTCATCTTCTTTGGGCTTTTGCTGACAGCTACATGTCACAAATAGGGCGGCTGCAAGCGCTAGAACGTATTTCATAAATGTTGATTGCTACTGTCCTTCAAAGGCAGTGGTTGAATAATTTATTAAGGTTTCTGGTGATCTGGCGCGGTCGTAAAGCGGTAGTCCGTCAGTGTTTTCAGGAAAGCGATGATCTGCTGTTTTTGCAAAGTACTGAACTGAAAGCCATCCGCCGGGATCTGCTCCCCCAGTGTTGCGGAATGCGGGATACCACCAGAATAATGGTCGACTACATTTTCGAGCGTTGCGAGCCTGCCGTCATGCATGTAAGGCGCGGTCAGCTCTACGTTCCGGAGCGAGGGCGTTTTGAATTTGCCCAAGTCGCGCTCATCGTAGGTGATGCGGTACCGGCCCAAATAAATGCCCTCGTGACCCTGGTTCTCAAAGCCGCTGTCCAGACCATTGTTGTGAAAGCCCTGATCGGTAAACAGTTCCCCCGCGTGGCAACCCCGACAGTGCTGCTTGACCAGTTCAAGCCCGGCCAGTTCCTCCGCGGAAAGCTCAGCGCCGGTGCGATTGAGCCGGTAATCGTCATACCGCGAGGTAGCCGACACCAGTGACCGCTGAAACTGCGCCAGGGCTTTGGCCACATTTTGGGAGGTTATTCCGGACTGGAAAGCTTCCTGAAAACCTTTGGCATACGAAGCGTCGGCACTCAACTCATCTACCAGCTCATACAGGTCCTGGGCCATCTCGTCGTGCGCCGTAAGTGGACCAAAAGCCTGTGATTCCAGGTTCGTCGATCCTCCATCCCAGAAAAGACCATTGTTAGCCCAGGCCATGTTGAACAATGCGGGCGCATGCCGGAGCAGCTGCGTGCCGGCGACACCGGCAGAGCTCAGGGTTTTTCCATCGCTAAAAGCTTTGGCCGGGTCATGGCAGGTTGCACACGCGACCTTGTTGTTGGCCGACAGCCGGACATCATAGAATAGCTGTCTACCGAGCCGGATGCCATCAGCGGTCATGGGGCTATTTTCATCCAGCGCTGGCACAGGAAAATGGGACGGCACTTCAAACGAATAGGGTTCGTCCTCAGGTGCCACTACCTGCCTGTCACAACCTGACAAGATCATCACAACACTAAACCAGGCAACCTTCAACAACCGCATTGCCAGCTTTATTTATTTTCCTTCCCGAATGCGATCGCTTTTGTCGCGTAGTTGGTTGCCACTGTGGACATCAGGGCCGCGGTCATCGCGTTGATCTTCGGATTTTGCACCACGTCAATCCCATCGAAAATCTTGGTCACGTCCAGGTTTAATGTAACACCTTTGGTAGAAGCAGAGTTAATGGCAACCGGCAGGTCTATGCTGAGCGTTTTATAATTGGCATTTAACCCTGTTTCCGCTAAAAACTCCTTGCTGGTAGAACCTTGCTTTAAGGTGCCGCCCACCGAAGAAAAGATATAGCTCGAATGCCACATCCAGGCAATATTGCTCATGCCATTGGCAATGCTTAATTCCCCGCCAGTCAAGCTGAGATTGTCATTGTGCTGGGCATCGACGCCAATGGAAAATTTGATCGTCTTGTACTCCGCCGCTGGAATGTCACGAAATTTGATGGTTTCACGTTTCTTGGCAGGATACAGCGCGCTGTCATTGATCGTTCCGGACAGATTCAAGTCAGTGACCTCCTCCATCAAATAGTAAGAGTCGGGCACTTTGTATTCGCCACCTTTTGAATCGACCAGGATCACATTGCTGACCCAGTACCGCAGTTTTTTGAAGTTAAGCGTCTGTCCGCCAATCGAGAAATCCTTATTCACAGCGAAGTCCTCTGACCCCACGCGCGTATCAAGCGTAAGTTCAAATTCGCCAGCAGCAACAGGGGTGATCACTTCATTGGAATCATCGTCCGAGCATGATGCGAACAGAAAGGAAAGTAAAGCGATTGAAAGAATACGTTTCATTTTGATAATGTTTTTGGGTGAAATAAGTACAATGGTATGGCTGCCGGAACAAAGTGTACCGGAGCGGTTTCTATGAAATAAGATGGAAGGCATACGCCTTCAAAAAATTTGGATTATTGCCTGGGCGGCTGGTATAGGGCCGGAAGGGCAGCAGTATAATGCGCGAGCCGGTAAAAAAAGCGCGTCTCTGCCGGGAGTTCAAACACGGATGCTTCAAAGCTAAACACAGGTGCTTTGAAAATATAGAGCTGGACAACCGGCATGTTTTCGACCCTGTCGGAAGTTTCTTTGTCTTGCTTCTGCTGCTGTTGTTTTAGTTTCTTAGCCAGGTAGCATTTACCATTGCATTTGAGTTGTGGCCTGGCGCGGTTCTCGCAAAGCACCTTGGCGATATATTCCCTGTTCAGTTGAAAATAAGCAATCGTTCCCCACGGACTGAGCGTGGGAAGGATAATAGCGAACAGTAAAATATATGCGATTATGGCGCGCATGCTGAGCGTCTAAGAATTTTGTTTTCAGAATAAAAACCCGAGCTGGACTAGTACGCGTTCTTTCGCAATCACGTGCCCCGAGGCACTCTTTTGGGCCACAGGTTTCTGTCCGGTGATCCCCAGCGTCCATTTGTTGGTAAAAAAGGTAACCCCGGCCGTCGCATTCAAGAGCTTGCCTCCGGTGATATCCAGCACTTCGCCTTTCTGAACGCCATGAGCGGCATGTTCGCCGTAAACGCCGACGCTAGGCGTTATGGAGAGCTTACCGACCTCAAACGAACGGTACAAATCGACGGTGCCATACAGCTGGTTACCGAACCGGTAATCCTGCGAGTTTTTCGTGTTGAACTTGCGCGAAATATTGGTGGAAAGGCCCCATTGATCCTTGTTGATCGTATAAAAGGCGCTCAGAATAAAATCGGTGCTTCCGGTGCCGAGTTGAAAATTGGCATTGGCTACTTCAAGCGTGTTATTTTCGTCGAATTTGAAATCGCCTGTGGGAAGTTTCACGCCACCACCGACCAACAACGTGTGGTTGAAAGTCCGGGCATTTTCACCATCCATGAATGTGTTGAACAGGTTGTAATTGGCCAGTACCGTTATGTCACCCAGCCCATTCTGTTTTTTCACATCCGCCGAAGTGACCTGCTTATCGATCCGGTAAGGCACAAACGCCATCATCTGCACCCGTTTGATGGGAAAGAAGCGCGCATAAACCTCACCTACATTGAAGTGCTCCTCCGTGCGAAGTACCTTGCTTTCCCCATGTGTTACAAAGTGCAGCCGCTGATACCTGAGCCCGATCACTGATTTGTGCGATTGAGGTAAAAGTCCGAAGTAAGCACCGCTGTTCGCGCAGCCGCATATATCACACGCCTGTGATGGGCCTGTCGTCAGAAGGAAGAAGAAAAGTGATGCAATGTATCTGATTTTCATAATGAAGACTTGAATGCTTTAAAAGTTGGTTCCTACGCCTGGATCGGAAAATTTGGCGTTCCTGATAAACTGCTCATCGCTTAGCGTCCGTAAAAAGGCAATGATGGATGTCTTCTCCGCATCGGTGATGTCAATGCCCGGTTTCTGTCCATTTCGCTTAAATGCCGGGTCAAGTGTGGCAGACTCCTGCACAGCGGAAGTGTAATGATCCAGCACTTCTTCCAGCGTATGGTACCGGCCATCGTGCATGTAGGGAGCAGTAATCGCTACATTCCGCAGGCTGGGTACTTTGAATTTGTATTTGTCTGCGGCATTCCCCGAAGTTTCCGAGCGGCCTTTGTCATCCAGCCGCAATGGCACCAGGCCATTGTTACGGAAGCTAAAATCCGTGAACAGCTCTCCGGCGTGGCAGCTGCTACATTTTGACTTAAATACACTAAGTCCCTGCTGCTCCTCGACCGTGAGCGCCGAAGCATCACCCTGTTTGAAAAAGTCATAACGTGATTCGGCTGAAACCATCGTGAGCATAAATTGGGACAATGCCTTCATCATCCGCTCTGTCGTAATCTGGTTATCGCCAAAAGCTTTGCGGAACATTTCCGGATAGTCGACCGGCTTTTTGGCTGTGGCCAGCGGCGTCGCCTGCAACTTGCTGATCACGTTTTTGACGGTTTCATCCATTTCCACATGGTTTTGGATCGGATTAAAAGGCACCTTGTCCAGGTCATGAACGCCTCCATCCCAGAAGAATACCGGGTTCCAGGCCAGGTTTTGGATCGATGGCGAATTACGTGTTCCGAGCAGGTCGTCCACGCCGTGGCTCAACTCGTGACCGTGGTGCGTGAACGCAGCTTCCTGCTGGTGGCAGGTGCCGCATCCGATCTGGGTGGTACGCGATAAAATGCCGTCGTAGAACAGGAATTTACCCAGCTCGATGCCTTCCTTGGTCAAGGGGTTTTTGCTCATATCATAGACCGGATCAGGAAAATGCGCAGGCTTTTTCCAGCTGACCGCAGTTGGTCCGGTCCAAACCGGCTCCACATCCTGGCCGCTTTTCTTACACGCCGCCGATGTAAGCGTCACAACCGCCACGATGAAAAGCCCGACTCTTCCGCGCCGTTTGAATACATTCAACATAACGCTTAATGGATATGGTCAACCGAAAACATCCTGGCGTAATTGTTAGCGATCTGGCTGGATTTTTCCTGCTGCTGGGTCATCACGCTACTGAAACCGGCGATGGAGAGATTCGTGCCCGGCCCGTTGAATACCTTCTGAACATCTGCGAAAAGATGCACCTCCGGCGTCTGTGAAGTGGATACCTCTGCTTTAAGATCACCGAAAGACAGTTTGACGGTACGCGTGTTATTGACCGTGCGAAGCGTCATGCCGCCATATAGTCCGATATGGTAATAAAATTTACCATTGGCCGTGGATGCCTTTGAAGAAGTCCCTTCCATTTTCAGGAAAATAAAGCCCGATTCCCAGGCCCAGTACATACCGTCCTCCATCATCGAGCCGCCGGGATCAAGTACACCCGTCCATTTATCAAGCGACATCGTATTACGCAGGCTATCCACGCCAAGCATGAATTCCAGGCCTGTGTAAGTGCCAGGCGGCACATTTTTCAAGCGAACAAACTGGGATTCCTTTTTATCCTCCATGATCAAAAAGTAGCTCGAATCCTGCGGCACGGTGTAAGAAGTACCGTCCTGGCGGAGCAACTTGATATTGGAGACGTAGTAATTAAACTTGGTGAGCACAAAGTCCTCGCCGGCCGCATTGGTATTAGCGGCGCCGTTGAGTACCAAATTTTTATCACCAACGATATTGTCGAATTCAATGGTGAGCGCACCATTGTTGCCGGTGGCAGGCGCCGGATCATTCTCATTATCCGAGCAGGAAATGAGCATGACCACTCCCACCACGGCTACCAGCATGGCTGGTAAAACCTTGGGAAATTTCATCAGATAGGAAGTTGTAGGGAACAGCATGGCCTTCCCTGGGTTCTGTTAAAACAATGCAACCGAAAGCATTGTCAGCAGAGCGGCGGATGGAAGATATCCAGGACGAGACTGCGTCCGTTGAAGGGATTGGAAAAGTTGAAGGTCACGGCAGGCAAAAGCTCGACTGTGCGGGGTGTTGCGATGAAGCGCGTGAGATAATCGTTGGAAACCGGGGCCTGCGCCGAGAGCAATTTGCCCAGAAAATCGCTTTCTGCCTGTTTTTGTTCCTGTTTGGCTGCCTCGGCAATGCGTTTGGCCAGATAACACTTTCCGTTACAGTTCAGCTTCGGGCGGTTACGGTTTTCGCAAAGCGTGGAAATGATGTAGTCTTTGCGGAGCTGGTAATCTAGGTAGATCACAGGCACAACCATCGTCTTTACCAGCATCAGTGCCAGCAGCAGAAAGACCATGATTTGATTTGCCCAACCTTTCACTTGTTCCTTGTTTGTAAATGCAGCGTGATGCTGACTTCGGCAAAGATAGTAATGAAATCAACCCGGAAATTGATTTCCTACACTTTAATAGGCATTGAGCCCTTTGGTTTCAATTTTTTTCGTGGCTTTCTGGCTCCTCTCCACCAAAGCAAAAAGCCGGTAACAGATAGCAAGCCGGGTGTGAGGCCGATCAACACATACAGAACCTTGATGGGAATGCCGCCAAAGTTGCCGACATGTAGCGGGAAGAAAGTTGCTTCAATGCGTTCTCCCATTGGCTTGTCCGAAAATCTGCTGATCGATACCAATTTACCGGTCTGCTGATCGATTTTCACCGAGTTGGAGCTTCCCCAGATTTTTGATTGGCCGGCCGCGTACCCGCGCACTTCGAACTTGCGGGCCGGCTGCGTGGGCAGGTACACGTAGGTCGGCCGCAAATCCGGCATCTTTGAAAGCGCTTGCTTCAACATCCGGTTCGGTGAAGCGGCCATTAGCGTATTAGGCCGGGCGGCCACCTGCTCGGTCTCCCACGCTTTGGCTTTGAAGGCAAACAGGTTCATCCAGAAGCCGGTGAAGAAAATCACGGCATTCAAAAGCAGCGACCAAACGCCCACAATGCGGTGCAAATCAGAGCTGATCGTCCGCCAGTTTTTTCTGTTGATTTTTACTTTAAAACAAATCACTTTCCACAGCATCTTACGATATGCCACTGCACCGGTGATCAGGGAAAAGAGCATGGTAATGCCAAAAACGGCCGTCAGCGCAGCACCTGGAATGCCGAGTTGGAAACTGAAATGGAACTGGAAAAGCCATTCGATGAAGCTCGGCGTAAACTGGCTCGATGGCCCCTCCCGCAAAACGGCTCCCGAATGCGGGTCGAAGGAGATCAATGCGAGATCGTAGGTAAACAGGCGCGCGTCGTTGAAGTAAATCCTGAAATTATACGCCTCTCCCGGCCCAGCGTCGGGGTTGACCCACGCGATACCATCCAGGTTTGGATACTTTGCGGTAATGTGGTCGTAACATCGCTGCAAGACGCGTTCCGGCACGGGAGTTGCCGCATTTCCGACGTGAAGCAAATCCCTGTTAAAAAGCTGGTCGAGCTCCGTTCTGAAAACCAAAACGGAGCCGCTTAACCCAAGTAAGATCAAAAACACGCCCGTCAAAAGCCCCAGCCAGCTATGCAGCTTGAACAAGGGTCGGGTGAAAGTCGCTTTCTTCATATGTTACACTGATAAGTAACAATTACCAGAGCTGATAGCTCACCCCTACCCGCACATTGAACGGATCGCCCAGCCCCGCGAGCGTCACACCCGAACGGCTGCCGGTAAAGTAGTGCTTGTTAGCCAGGTTGTAGGCATTCAGCTGCACCTGAAAGCGGTTGCGTTGGTAGGATAGCGCGGCATCCAGGACCGTGTAGGAAGGAAATACAAAGTTCTGATTGCTCAATAACCCTACCTGGTCACTCACGTAGCGAACGCCCGCTGCCACACTGAGCCCTTTGAAGACATTGGCAGGGAGCGCGTACTTGCCCCAGAAATTGATCTGATGTTTCGGCGCATTGGCAAACCGGTCGCCTTTTTTACCATAGGTGGTGGTGCTTACCAGCTCGTGCTCGTTGAATGCATAACCCGCAACCAGGCTCAGCGCATTCAGGTTTCCTGTTAGGGAAAACTCACCGCCGCGGCTGCGCGTCCCGTCGATCGCGGCCTGCCGGTGCGAATTTTCCTCGGTAGGAGCGGCTGTCAGGATGTTTTTGTAGTTGATCTGGTAGAGCGATAATGTCGCCGACAACCGGCCGGCGAAAACATCTGCTTTGGAACCTACTTCATATAGGCTTGCCTGCCGGGTTGGGAACGGGCCGCCAGCCAGCGCATCGTTCGACGTCTGCGGGTTGAAGGATTTCAGGTATGTGGCATACACCGACACGTTTTTGGCAGGCAAATACACCAGGCCGACCCTGGGTATCCAGCCTGACGCTTGCAGCTCGTCTCCCTGCTTATTGTCCCGGTCAGATAGCGGCGTTTCCTTCGCATTATAGTTGTCGTAACGAAGCGAAAGCAGCACTTTGAGCTTGCTGCCGATACTGAGCTGGTCCTGAATATAGCCGCCTATCAGGTTGGTAACACGTTTGTTATCATCGGATTCGTCGGCCGGAATAGATGCGTCGGGTACACTGCCGGTGTAATCCGGATGCAGGATCGAAATGCGGGTGGAAGACTTGAATTGATAGTCATTTTGCGTCCAGCCGTAGCGGTTATAGTCCGTGCCGACAATGAGCTGGTGTCCGATCGGGCCTGTTTTTACGGTATATGTTGCGAATGCGGTCGTTTGCAAGCTGAACCGGTCAGTAAGCCAGTCCTGGTAGCCGCGACTGATCGAGTCATTCCGAATCCGTCCCACCGAAATGTGGTCGGTAAAATCGAGCTTGTTGCGTACCGCCCGCTCTACAATGGTCAGTTTGAGATTGTCACTGAACTGGTGGTCGAAGGTCAATGTAGCCGATGCATTGTGCGTCTTGCCGTAGTCGGTCGGACTTTGGATCGTCAGGTTATCGGCGTAATGGTTAAAATCAAAAGTGCCGTCGGGCCGGGTGTAGATGAAACTCCCGTTGTCGTATTGATGCACCGCTTTGGAATAGGCGTAATTCAATTCCACGTTCAACGAAGTGCGTTTGCTGAAAAGGTAAGTAAGCGAAGGCGCGATAAACAGGTTTTTCTTCTCCTGTTGATCCCTGAAACTTTCCGACCGGTCATACCCTACGATGGCGCGGTACAAAAGCTTTTTCTGCCGGTCGACCGGTCCGGTGAAGTCCGCCGATGCGCGTGCGAAGCCCCAGCTTCCGACGGAAAGATCTACGCTCGCATACTTTTCAGCCGAAGGCTTTTTAGTTACAAAATTAATCACCCCTCCCGGCGAACCCTCGCTGAACAATGCACCCGACGGGCCACGAAGTAGCTCCACGGACTCGATATTATAAAGCAACGGCTGCTGGCTCCACAAAAACAGGTTCCCGCGAATGCCGTTGTACAGCAAAAAGCTGGCGTCGTTTGGCGAATATGCCGAGAATCCGCGGATTTGGAAATTCCCGTTGCCATTGTTGACCTTCATACCTGTGAACGAGCCGGCGATCTCGTTCAATGTAAATGCCTGCCTGTCGCGCAGCACGGTCGACGACATTACCTGTACTGACTGCGGCGTAGCGAGCAGCGGCGTGTTGGAACGGGTGGATGCGCTGGATGAAAGGACCTGATAGCGGTTTTTGGCCGTGCTCACGGTGACCTCGTCCAATTCCCGGCTGCTAAGCGTGTCCCGCTCAGATTGTGCGAAGGCACACAGGCCGGAATTGATCAAGAAGAAAAACAATAATAGATATTTAGTATTCATGGAATGAACCTGTTGATAAGCATGCCCGATCTTATGAGCACACTGTTATAATGCATTAATGTAAATAGAGATTATGCCCTGAATACCTTTTAAAGTTTAACCAGAGCCAAAATGTAGTTAGAAACAAAAAACAGTTCTACACGCAGGGAGGCGGTACCAGGATCGACAGCGGGGCCTGGTAGGTGGCCAGGTGAAAGGAAAAAGCAAGCTCGTCCCGCTGAAAAATTCGGGCCGGAGAAAAATCGAAAGATGCAATGGGTGAAGCAAATAATTGAAGCATAGGAATGCTTTCAACCCGGTCGCTGGTCTGCTGATCCTGCTTTTGCTGCTGCTGTTTAAGTTTCTTGGCCAGATAGCATTTTCCGTCGCAATGCAGCTGCGGCTTGTCGCGGTTCTGGCAAAGCACGCGGGTAATGTATTCCTTGTTAACCTTGTAATAAGCGATCGTACCCCACTGACTAAACGTCGGAAGGATCGTGGTCAAAAGCCATATGTAAAGTATCGCGGTACGCATCGGATTTGCCCGCAAAGATAGCAAATCCTGCGATAAACCTTAATTTGCAGGCTGAACGAACCAAATATGAAAGCCCAAAAAGCATTAACCCTGACCGCCACACTCCTTTTTTGCTCGCTGGCATACGCGCACGAATTCTGGCTTGAACCCGTCAAATTCTGGCTCAAAAAGGATGAGACAGTACGCATTGACCTGATGGTAGGCGAAGACTACACCGGTGAGCATTCAAACGGCCATAAATACAAAATCCTGAAACTGGACCATTACCGAAAGAGCCACAAACAGGATATCCGCAGCAAAGTTTACGGCGATAGCCTGAGCAGTATCGACATCGCATTCGCCACGGAAGGCAGCCATCTGATCGCTTTCAACAACACAAGCAAATTCATAGAGCTCGAAGCGTTACAGTTCAACGAGTATCTGAGGACGGAAGGCCTGGACCAAATCACCAAACTTCGCAGGCAAAAGAACGATACCTTAAAAGCCGGCCGGGAGCTGTACCAGCGATGTGTTAAAACCCTTGTGCAGGTCGGCAAAGAAACCGACGCCACCTACTCGCTTAACACAGGCATGAAACTGGAAATTATTCCTGATAAAAATCCGTACGCACAGACTTCAAAAGGACCGATTACATTTACCGTCCTTTTCGAAAACAAACCACTGGCCAATGCTTTGGTGTTGGCCTGGCATTCGGTAAAGGGTAAAACGATGCATGAAACAGCCAGAAGCGGTAAAGATGGGAAAGTTACTTTTCCGATCGATCAGACTGGTAAATGGATGATCAGCACTGTACAAATGGTGCCGAATAGCGACGCGAAGCAGGCCGACTGGCAGAGCTACTGGGGAAGCTACACATTTGGATTTTATTGAGATGGTTTTTCAGAAAGTTAATCTCACAAAGTGAATAGATTCGAACTGCACAAGTACATTTTAAGGTGGTTGCATTCGACTTTTTCGTACGGAAATCACGATCCAGTTGCCGCAAGGCAGATATTTTGGATACCGGAAGAATTACGATTAAACGACCGTGGCTGTTGCAGAACTGATGATGTCCGAACCTTGTAAGGTAGTACAACCAAAATACTTGCTTCTTTGTCATTCAGAGAAACTAGATCGGAAAACTATGAGATCGATTGCAGCTATTGTATTGCTCTTACTTGTTCATGCATGTAAAACGAACGATGTAACGACTGTTCCTGATGAACTTGTTGGCAAATGGAGAATGACTTCCAGGCAAATCAATCAAAATGGAACAGTCGAATGGGAAGACGTTCCGGAGAAAGACTCTATATACATATTTTTTAGTCACTATGGTGAATACGTGGATTCCGAGGGGTATGTTTTGCCCTGTGGGCCAACCTCATTGAATATTAATTCAAAATTCTACAAAATCAATTTTCATAGCGAACTTTCAAATAGCATTTACCTTGGGCTTTGTGCTGAATGTCCTACTTGGGACCTCGAACTGAAACAAGCAAATCTTGTTGTTGATAGATGCTCATCAGATTCTAAAATGATATTTGTTAAAGCTGACTAGTTATGTGACAATTACGAATGGAAATGTTGCATAACTCATTAAAACAGCTGAAATCTTTTCCATAGCTGCTTGAATTTTTGTAACTTCAGGAATGCAAGGAAGAAAAAATTACTCCGAAAAGCTGTTCATGAGCTTCCAGTTATCCGAGCGAATTCCAAAGGATAACTTTTATAGGAGGCTTAGGGAGACTTTAGATTTACAATCCATTTACAGAGATACCCAAGATCTGTATGGTCGCACCGGAAACCCATCCATAGACCCGGTCGTATTCTTCAAGCTTATGCTTGTCAGTTACCTAGAAAATTTAACGTCTGACCGCAAATTGGTAGATCACTGCTCGATGCGCATGGACATTCTTTACTTTTTGGGCTATGATATTGATGAGCAGTTACCCTGGCATTCGACCATCAGTCGTACACGTCAGTTATACCCGGGTACTGTTTTTGAAGGATTGTTTAATAAGGTATTTTCTATGTGTGTAGATAAAGGTATGGTCAGTGGACATACCCAGGCCATGGATTCTGCTCCGGTTAAAGCCAACGCTTCAATGGAAAGTCTTGAACTCAAAAGACCTTTTCAGTCTATCGAAAGGCACTTCGAAGCCTTAGATAGCGAAAACCAAGACGCGGTAGTCACAGCCACACCTTCAACAGTGGGGTTGATCACAGCTCCGCAACATCACTTGAACCGTGTAAAACATTTCCATGATAAACTGCGTAAAAACCCGGTCGGTGCCAGCGGCGCTTCCCACGAAAAAGCCCAA
>NZ_JBYCZM010000019.1:0-54911 GCF_057586235.1 Dyadobacter sp. SRI_021 | reverse complement strand
TGCTCCGGGACTCCCGAAACTCGTGGCCCTGATCGTTTTCAGTGCCGTTATCCCCGATTGGGAGTGCAAAAGTGGCAGCTTCTTTTCTTAAATGCAAGTGGTGATAGCAAAAAATTGTAAAAAAACTTTTCGACTTTTTAGCAACCGCTTGATAACCAGAAATTACCAATCCGTAATTTTTTCACAAATTTTTGAAGTACTCGATCACATGCATCTTCAAAAGCGCTTCCTGCTTCAAAAGATCCCCCGGAGGAAGCGCACGTTCCAGTTTGTAATGCGGCCATCCATCCTTGTCGGTGTATTCAAGGCTGTAATAGGACGATAGGCTTAGCACCTTGCATATGCCAATATGCATCAGGTCTTGCTTTTGCTCCTTGGAAAATCGCTTCGCACCTTGCCCTAATTCCTGCACGCCTATCAGGAACAGTACACCGTTCAGGTCGCCCGGGCGCTTGCCTACCATTTCTTCCAATTGCCCCAGCAGATGCTCCCATTGTACTTCAAGCGGTTGGTCCTCTATATTCATTGTACTCATTTGTTCTGTTCGCATGCAGGCGATGCCTTATATATATGATGAAATCTGAAATTGTTGCTAATTAACCAACAATGCACACCTTATGTTCTGGTTGCGGAATAATATTTAGGAAGGGCCTCTCTTACAAGCCCAGAGATTCAGGATGCTTTTGACGGTTTTTCCTAACTTTGGCTTTTGCTATATATTATAAGTAATTGGAAAAGCATACAACTTTGAACCACAACGATTATCTCTCGACCTTGAATGAGCCCCAACGGGAGGCTGTGCTGCACGGAAATGGCCCTTTGATGATCATTGCGGGCGCGGGTTCAGGGAAAACAAGGGTACTGACCTATCGCATTGCGCGGTTGATTGAGACGGGTGTCGACCCATTCCGCATTTTGTCCCTCACATTTACCAACAAAGCATCCGGTGAAATGCGCAGCCGGATCGAAGGCGCTGTCGGTACCGAAGCCCGGAACATCTGGATGGGTACTTTCCACTCCGTTTTTGCCAAAATACTCCGCATCGAAGCGCGCTACCTGGGCTATACCAGCGATTTCTCGATCTATGATACCGACGATTCGAAGTCATTATTAAGAAGTATCATTAAAGAATATAACCTCGACGATAAGGTTTACAAGGCCAATGTGGTTTTCAACCGGATCTCCGGAGCAAAGAACCGGCTCATTTCGCCCGATGACTACATAAATAATGCAGTGATCCAGGCCGACGACGACGCGGCCAAAATGAAGGAGATCGGCAGGCTGTACAAAACGTACGCAACACGCTGCTTCCAGGCCAACGCCATGGATTTCGACGACCTGCTTTTCAATACCAACGTCCTTTTCCGCGATTTTCCCGACGTATTATATAAGTACCAGCACAAGTTCCAGCATGTGATGGTGGATGAGTTTCAGGATACGAACGTATCTCAATACCTCATTACCAGGAAGCTGTCCGCGGTACACCGTAACATCGTGGTCGTGGGTGACGATGCGCAGAGTATTTACGCATTTCGCGGCGCAAACATCGAGAATATCCTCAATTTCGAAAAGGATTTCCCGGATGTGCGCGTGATCAAGCTGGAACAGAACTACCGCTCGACGAGTACGATCGTGAATGCAGCGAACTCGGTGATTGCCCGGAACAAGTCGCAGCTCGAAAAACATACTTTTACTTCCAATGAAGAAGGTTCGCTGATCGACGTAATCAAGGCCGGCTCGGATAATGAGGAAGGCCGGCTGGTGGCAACCGCGATTTTCGAAGAGAAAATGCAGAAATCGCTTCGCAATGAGAACTTTGCGATTTTGTACCGTACCAATGCTCAGTCCCGGTCATTTGAAGAAGCTTTGCGAAAACTGGGCATCAAGTATCGCATTGTAGGTGGTCAATCTTTTTACCAAAGAAAAGAGATCAAGGATTTGCTTGCTTACCTGCGGTTTACAGTGAACCAGCGAGACGAAGAGGCTTTCAAACGGATCATTAATTTGCCAAAAAGAGGCATCGGTGATACGACCGTGGCCAAAATCGCGGTAACAGCTTCGGAAAACAATGTGGCGATCTGGGATGTCGTGGCGAATATCAACCAATTTGGCTCAGGCCGCTCTATTGCTCCCATCGAAGGGTTTGCGACGCTGATCAAGAGCTTCAAAATTTTGGTCGAAGAAGGCAAGGATGCGTACGAAATTTCGTCCCATATTGCCAAAGCATCGGGAATTTTGCGGGAATTGTATGAAGATAAGACTGTGGAAGGCCTTTCACGTTATGAAAACGTGCAGGAATTGCTGAATGGTATCAAGGAGTTTGTCGATAGCGACGAAACGGAGGATAAATCGCTGAGCGCGTTCCTTCAATCGGTTTCGCTGTTAACGAATGCGGATGAGCCAGACGATAATAACGACCACGATCGCGTGACGATGATGACGATCCACTCGGCCAAGGGTCTGGAATTCAGGAATGTATTCATTGTGGGGCTCGAAGAAGACCTTTTTCCGAGCCAGATGATGCTCGAAAGCAGGCAGGATTTGGAGGAAGAAAGAAGGCTTTTCTACGTGGCGATCACGCGCGCGGAAAAGAAACTGTCATTCTCCTATGCCGAGAGCCGCTACCAATGGGGCCGCCTGAAAATGTGCGAACCGAGCCGGTTCCTGCTGGAAGTCGATCAGAAATACCTGAACGTCAACAGAATGGTACAGAGCGCCTTGGAACGCGATACTACGCCCCCTGTAACGACTTTCGCGCGTAATCTTGTTCAACGAAAAACCGAGGCACGGCCGGTTGCAACAGCAGCTACAAGCCATGTCCCGTCGGCCGATTTCGTGCCGACCGACACGTTCGACCTGGCCGAGGGCGACAAGGTGGAGCATTTGAAATTCGGTTTCGGAGTAGTAACCAAAATGGACGTCAATGGCACCGATAGAAAAGCAACGGTCAAGTTTGATCTAGTGGGTGAAAAAACGCTGCTGCTCAGCTTCGCCAAGTTGCGGGTGTTGAAATAAATGCTGGGAAACTTGATGAGGTTGTTAAAATTCCAAGCTTTTTTGTAATAAATCTTACCTAAACTTCACTGATTAAAACCATATATTATGTTTATTGAAAACGATATTCAACAGATAAAGGAAAGAGGAAGCGATCTAAAAGTCGTGGAAGAGCAAGTCCGTTATTTTGAAAAGGGCTTTCCGTTTTTGCAATTGTCGAAGGCCGCCACGGTGGGCGACGGCATTATCAGGCTTACGGACGAAGAGATTGCACAGGTAATCAGTGAGTTCGATAAAAGTGCCGCCGATGGTGAAATTGCACTTTTGAAATTTGTACCAGCTTCGGGCGCGGCTACCCGGATGTTCAAATCGCTTTTCGGCTTTTTGCAGGAAGATAAGAAGGACAAATCGGTGGACGAATTCTTCGCAAGGCTGAAAGATTTCGCCTTCTACGAAGACCTGAAAACTTCCCTGGCCGCAGATGGCTACGAAATCGAGTCTGCGGATGAAAAGACGATTGCTTCTTACTTTCTTACTGCCAAGGGATTAGGCTACGGTGAGTTGCCGAAAGGCTTGCTGAAATTTCATAATTACGCCGAGCGTTCACGCACGCCGCTGGAAGAGCATTTGGTAGAAGGGGCGAAATATGCAAATGCCGGCAGCAACGTGCAAATCCATTTCACAGTTTCCCCTGAGCACCGCGACAAGTTTGAAAAACTCGTCGTGGAAGTACTTCCAAGCTACCAGACGCAATACGGCGTTCGCTACATTGTTTCTTTTTCCGAGCAAAAAAGCTCTACGGATACCATCGCGGTGAACCTCGATAACACGCCTTTCCGTGAAAAAGACGACTCGTTATTGTTCCGTCCTGCCGGCCACGGAGCATTGCTCGAAAACCTTGGGCAGCTCGACGCGGACATTATTTTCATCAAAAACATCGATAATGTTGTCCCCGACCGCATTAAGGGCGAGACAATTACTTACAAAAAAGCGCTGGCAGGAATCGTTTTAAGATATCAGAAAAGGATTTTTGCTTACCTCGATAAACTGGCAGGAAATGTGGACGCCGCATTGCTCGCAGAACTCGACGGCTTTTTCCGTAACGAACTTTGCGTGATTCCGCCGGCAGGTTTTGAATCGTGGAGCGACGAAAAGAAGAAAGAATATTTTGTAGGAAAGCTGGATCGCCCTTTGCGCGCGTGCGGGATGGTGAAAAATCAGGGTGAGCCGGGCGGCGGACCTTTCTGGGCTGAGAACGCCGATGGGTCTTCGTCGCTGCAAATCGTGGAATCGGCGCAGGTGGATGTCGATAATGCCGACCAGAACAGCATTTTCAAGAACTCGACGCACTTTAACCCGGTGGATCTGGTGTGTGCAGTGAAGAATAAAAAGGGTGAATTATACGACCTGAAAAAATTCCGCGATCCGCTAACCGGCTTTATTACAGGCAAATCCAAAGACGGAAAGGAGCTGAAAGCACAGGAGCTCCCCGGCTTGTGGAATGGCTCTATGGCCGACTGGAATACGCTTTTTGTAGAAGTGCCGCTGATCACTTTCAACCCCGTGAAAACAGTGAACGACCTGCTTCGTGAGCAACACCAATAGGTTTGAATGCATACCAAATAAAAAATGGTCGGAAGCAATTCCGACCATTTTTTATTTGAGTTTATGAGTTTAGAGTTTGTCAGAACTTTAAACCTTAAACTCTTAACACTAAACTCCTAACATCAAGGTATCGGTAATACTTTACTTTCTTTGAAAGTCGACAGGATTACCATCGTTTGCGTGCTGGCGACCTCTTCGATTTCATTGATTTTTTCGAGCATCAGCTTCTGGTATGTGCTGATGTCTTTGGAAATTACGCGAAGCAGAAAATCGCCAGTTCCGGTAATGTGATGGCATTCAATGACTTCGGGAATTGCATGAATTTTCTCAACAAATGACTCCGTAACTGCCTTACGGTGCCCTACCAGCGAAATCTGAACAAAAGTGCTTACGCCCAACCCCACCTTCTCCGGTTCCAGCTGCGCGTGGTAGCTTTTGATGATCCCCGATTGTTCCAGTTTTTTCACACGTTCCAGCGTGGGAGCGGGTGAAAGTCCTATTTCTTTGGAAAGTTGAGCGTTGGTTATCTTCGCGTTCGTTTGTAAAATCTCCAGTACTTTGCGGTCTATCTGATCTAACTTAATAATGGCCGACATTTCTCTATGACTAAGGTTTATATGACGTGCCCATTTAGGGTACCGCGCAAAACTAATTAGTTTCCCGAAGATTCTTGTAATATTATACTGAAATTTTGTCTAAAAATAGAATTATCGTGGGTGAAATAGGATTTTGGTACTGAAATATTAGGCCATACCTAATGTAACCCACTGTTGCGATACTGGTTACACGGCATATGTTTCTATTTTTTCGAGAAAATCCTGGTAAGTCATGGTAATACCTTCTTCGAGATCGATAGTGTGCTTCCAGCCCAATGCGTGCAGCTTGCTTACGTCCATCAGTTTTCGTGGTGTACCGTCCGGTTTATCGGTATTCCATTTGATTTCCCCTTCATATCCTACCACTTGCTGGATCATTTCTGCCAAATGCTTAATAGTTACATCCGCGCCCACCCCGATGTTCAGGAAGCCGGCCTCATTGTAATTCTGCATTAAGAAATAGCACGCGGCAGCGAGATCGTCGGCGTGCAGGAACTCGCGGAGCGGCGACCCTGTACCCCAGAGCTCTACAAATGGCTTTCCATCCTCTTTTGCCTCGTGAAATTTGCGGATCATTGCCGGTAATACGTGCGAATTGTTGAGATCGTAATTATCATTCGGTCCGTACAAATTGGTAGGCATCACTGAAATGAAGTTGCAGCCATATTGTGACCGGTAAGCCTCACACATTTTTATACCCGCAATTTTCGCGATCGCGTAAGGTTCGTTGGTGGGTTCCAGAAGGCCCGTCAGCAGTGAATCTTCCTGTAAAGGCTGTGGCGCCAGTTTCGGGTAAATGCAGCTCGATCCGAGGAACATCAGCTTTTTGGCATCGGTGCGGTACGCACTGTCGATTACGTTGCTCTGAATAAGCAGGTTATCGTTCAGGAACTCTGCGCGGTAAATATTGTTTGCCATAATGCCGCCTACTTTGGCAGCGGCCAAAAAGATATATTCCGGACGTTCCGCTTCGAAAAATGCCCGCACATCTGCCTGGTTGCGGAGATCAAGCTCCGATGAAGTTCTGGTAATAATGTTGTGGAAACCTTCTTTTTCCAATTTTCTGAGAATAGCAGATCCAACCATTCCCCTATGCCCGGCAATATAAATTTTAGCGCTTTTTTCCACGGTGTTTTTTTAAATTTGTCTTGGAAATCAATATAGAAAAAACCAATTCGTTACAAAAGTAACAATCTTGCCCTGAAGAAAAATCCTATATACATGCAAAGAGTAGCACTGGTCTGCGGCTTTTTTTCAATCTGTCTGTCGGTTTCCGTTTCGGCCCAGAATGGTCAGAAGGATACTTCGACCCCGTCGTGGCTGCCCAAAGAGCAGGTAAAAAAAGATACGGCAACGCGTTCCAATGATCTGAAATCGTTCGTTTCAGGCCTGGACCCGGTGGTGGGCGCTTCGGTGCCGGGCGGCAAGGGCAAGTCCACTAATCTCTCCACACTGTTCGGAGAGACGATCCCCGATCTTGGACTTCGCGTAAAAGAATACAAAAGCCAGAAAAAAGACCGCAAGGCAAGGAAGGAAAAGGCCCGTCTTGCCAAAGTACAATATGAAGGCATTCCAATGCAGAGCATGTCTGTCAAATACGGCAGCGGCGACCGTGCTACGGTGGAAAATTTCCATGTGTTGAAAGAATATAAGCCCATGAACGAGTATGTCAGGGCCACGGAAACACGCTGGTATGACAAAAAATCAAGAAAACTGAGCTCTTCGGTGATTAAAGACAAGACACAGGCTTTGCCGCTCCATGGCTCTTATAAAAAGTATAGCGGCGAAAACCTGATCGAGGAAGGCTATTACTACATGGGCGTGAAAGACGGCCGCTGGGTGAAATATGATACCAAATTTAACCTGATCGACAAGGCCGTCTGGAACCGTGGATTCCCTGCCGAATCACGCATTACCTATTATGACTCCGCGCATACGCAGATAAAAGAAGTAATGCCGGTCGCATTTGGAGAAATAGAAGGCGAATACCTGCAATTTTACAAGGAAGGTCAGCTGGCTGTCGATGGCAAGTATGATTCGGGGAAAAAAGTTGGCCGCTGGGTGGAATACTACCAGTTCCGCCGCCAGCGTAAGAAAGAGATTCAATATCCGAAAACTGCCTGGGACGAGGATTTCGAGCCATTCATCCTAAGGGAATGGGACGACAAAGGCAAGCTGATTTACGATCATACCAAAGATCCCCGCGCCTCCGCTGAAGAGGAGGAAACCGAAAATTAGGCAGCGCATGGTTGAAAATCACGCCTCACCTGCTTAATTAGCACGCATGTTTTCATCTTTCCTCCGTTTTGTCAGAGAAAAAAGCTGGCTGGCATGCTTGTTGGGCCTGATACCCGTTCTGATTTATATTTGGGTATTCAAAGTTATTGCGCTGAATGTTAATTACGTAGCATTCGACGACATCCTTATTCTTGGCATCATTCCTGAATTTTCGAAAGCCGACCTGGCAGGTAAATGGAAGTTGCTGACGACGCTTTTTCCGGAGCACCGGCTTGTATTCTCCCGCTCGGTGATCCTGCTGCTTGAAAAGATATTCGGTACCGTCAACCTGGTTTGGCCGATGATGATCGCCAACACGTGTTGGGCGCTCTGCGCATGGGTTTTTTACCGCGCATTCAGGCATTTGCGGCTTGCTGTATGGTATTTTGTGCCCGTCATGTGGCTGTGGTTCAATATCCAGTCGTTTGAAAACATCTTCTGGGGCGTTAGCTCGCTGTGCAATTTCGGAGTGATCCTTTTTGTGCTTTCCTCGCTCTATTTTGCGGTTTACAAGCCCACGCAAATTGCCATTTCGCTACTTTTTGCTATCGCGGCGACATTTACTTATGGGAATGGATTGATGGTTTTCCCCGTGATCGGGCTGCTGTTTTTGCTCGGAGGTTATCGCAAACAATTCTTCGTCACCCTGGCGACAACGCTTATTATCGCAGTCATTTATTTCATCGACTTCACTCCTATCACCCAAAACCTCGATTTCTCGAACCCACAGCAGGTTAAGGAAGGTTTCTTCGGCTTCTTCGGGTTTATCGGCTCCTGGGCAACGCTTAGCGCCTACGGCACGCCCACATCCGGATTGTACATAGCCGTGGCAATGGGAATGCTGATGATTGCCATACTGCTTTTTTTATACCGCAAACAATATATTCCACTCTGGAATTCGACCTGGCTGAAAGAGCGGTACACCAATCCGACAGCCCTTTTTGCGCTTGCTATTGCAATTTTTACGGGTATTACGGCCCTCGCACTCACTTACAAACGCATTCCCACGGACACCTTCGAAGGCATGTTTAAAGGGCGCTACCGAATGTATTCGACGTTGTGGTGCATTGCCTTGTATTTCGGATTTTTGGCGGTGGTACAAAACTCAGTCCGGAGAAAACTGGCCCCTGGAATGCTGGTGGCCGCCATTGTTATGAACCTTACATTACTGCACGGCAACTTCGCCGAAGCAGTAAATGGCCGGCGTGCGGCCATTGTGCAAGAGTTCAATGCGCGGTATAATGCCGATTGGCTGGGTCTCCGCATGTTTTCGATGGATCAGCAGCATTATGAGCAAATCCGTTCCTATTACCGCTCGGCCGACCCGCTGGCTGAAAACTGGAATCCGCGGGCAGATTCGGTTTCCTGCGCCGGCACTTATCCGCCAGATGAAGTCGGGCAACTTGGCGATCACATTGTGGTGGGTTTTCACCAGGAATTCTTCCAGCCCGAAAATGACTATTCGGATGGTGCCTATGTGGTTCTGAAATCAACCGGGCATGTATACGCAGCACAGCCTAACCAGGCTTCAGTGCCGCTGAAAACGACGATTCGCCGCGGAATGTATTTTAATAAGGGTATAAATGCGAGTTTTCATAAGGCTAATATAGAGCCTGGTGTTTATCAGATTTACCTGCTCGTTCGCAAGAATGGACGCAACAGCATTTACTGCACCGGAAGGGTCTGGGAAGAAAAGGAATAATCAGTATTTGTTGCGGACGTTGGTCAGAATGCGCTCCACCTCCTTGCGCACATCGGCGGTAGGTTTGGTGAAGTTGTTATTCATAAAGCTGAAAGCCAGTACTTTTCCTTTTTTCGTAATCAGATACCCGCTCAGGTTATAAACATTGCTCAAACTGCCTGTTTTGGCAAAAATGAAAGGAGGATCTTCTTTAAACAAGCTCTTCAAAGTCCCGCTTTTCCCTCCTGCCGGCAATATCTGGAATAGTCTCTCCTGTGGTACTTTCGCGTGGATCTTTTGCAGCAGGGCCACCACTGTTCGTGGGGTAAAAAGGTTATAACGGCTCAGCCCGGAGCCATCTTTCCAGACTGGTTTGTCGGGTAAATCGGCTAAATGATGCTCTATGGCATGTGCAATGGCCTTTTCGGTGTTCAACGGCAACTTGTTCGCAGTGGCGTAAAGCAGCATGAGCTGTTCTGCCAGCATATTGTCGCTCACCAGCATCATGCGCGTGTACAGCGAGTCAGAGGGAATGCTATTAACGGTTTGCAATTCGATTTCGAGCGGGATATTGATCAGTTTAATCTCTTTTTTCAATGTATCATTCAATAGCTGCAACATGAGCTGGTCGGTCATATGAACGGGGATGTCTTTCGTAATTGCTTGCGATCCAGAAAGTTTTGAATGGTGAAATACATTCTGCAATTCCTCTCTTTCAATCCCTGAAACGGCAGTATCCTGTACCAAAGCTTTCTGCCAGAACCGCGGATTGGCCCGGTATTGTCCTGTCGGCGTGCTTTGGAATCGCACAATATTGCCATAGATCGGCATGGCGGTCACTTCGGGCTGGTAGTAGTCGTTGTAGTCGCTCCAAGCCCAGCCGGGGCCAAAGCGTTTATTTTCGAAATGGAACGGCGTAAAGAATATCTGGTCTTTACGGCCTTTCAGGAAATCGAAAACCTTGCTGTGCGGCAAATCAGGGTGTAATAGCGAAGGATCTCCGGTGCCGCGAATGATCAATAACTCGCCCCATTCGAGGTATTCGAGACCTGGAATGGAGTCACCGAGTGCCGACAGGCCCGCGTAAAAGCTGAACAGTTTGGTGTTGGATGCCGGGACGAAATATTTATCGTCCTGATATGAAGCCAGCGACTTCTTATCGCCGATACGCGCAATGGAAACGCCTGTATGCTGCTGGCTGAGAACCGCCGAGCGGTCGATTTCGCGTTTCAGATAATGGGAGGCCGAACAGCCCGACAAAGCAATAATACTGATGAAGAAGAGCAGCGTGCGCATGGAAACGGGTTAAAATGAACTTTAAACAAAGATAATATTTTCGCAGTATTGGCAAGCTGGCATATCAGGGGTTTTGAATAACCAGTAAGTAACCGCCGTGTAATGGCACGACGCTGTCCCGTTCCACATTAAATCGCGGCAGGCATGCTGAATCGGCAAGGACATATTTCAGGGAATCAATTCCGGTGGAAAGGGATAAATGATGATAGCGCTGAAAGTTGGCATGAATATCGGCCCGCTGGAATAAATCGTGACAAATTCCAATTGTGGACGCTGACGGTACCAGTGTACGTAGCCGTTTGGCATTGGCTGAATGAACATCCGGCGGGATGGTGACCAGTTTCTGAAATGTAGTCCCCCAGCATACCAACACGCCGACGCTTAATGCAATGGTTATTAATTGCTCTTTGTGTGCCATGATGAAGGCGATACGCTGTACCATGAGGAACGCAAAGAGCAGCGCCATGAAAGGCAGTGCGGGTAAAAGATAATGGGGGTATTGCTTGATGCTCACTAACATAGGGATAATCCCTGACGCGGCTACGAACGCGGTTAGGAGAACATTTTCGGAAATCGCTTTTTCCCTTGGAATCCTCCACTTAAAGCCGATGGATAATCCGTACAAAGCGGCACACGCGACCAAATGAGGTAATAGGTTTCGAAAGAGTTCCGATACCAGCGTAAAATGGGCGAGCCAGCCGGCACCTGCTTTTTCGCGTTTCTGTAACAATGCCTGTACCACCTGACCATTGAAATAGGTCGTCATGAACTCGCGCGCGGGTGTATACGCTAATACGCCTGCGGCGCCTAATGCGATCACCGCCAACATGATGACAGTCGGCCGGAATGCCTTTGAAAACCCGTAAGAAGGTATTGAAATGGCATAAATCGCCGAAAATGCGAGTGGATAAAGTCCTGCCGGACCTTTGGTTAAGAATGCCAGTACAATGCAAGTCCCGGCTAAGAATGGCCACAACGGATGTTGTTTTCGGGTAGATTCTTCTTTCAAATAAACCAGCTGAAAATAGCAGGAGGCGAGGCAGAACAGTCCCATAGTACTGTCCAGAAAGTTGTTTGGAATACTATAATAGACAACCACGATGGCATACCAGCACAAGACGGGTAACCAGCTAAACGCGCGGAATGGGCTGGCCGGACCGAGCAATTTTTGCCAAATTTTGACGATGAGGAAGATGTGGCCGCTTAGAATCAGCACATTATAGCCGTTTTCGACAGCGGGCGTGTCGCCGAAAATCCTGAAAAGAATGGACTGCAGCCCGAATTGCAGCGGCGGATGGCCTGAAAAATAAGGGCCGTTGTCATAGGGTAACCAAAATGAATGCGCGAAAAACGGCTGCCAGAACGAACCGATCCCTTCAGACATGTTGCGGGCAATGGCCGCGTAAGTGACGCCGTCCATAAACATCGTGTCGTCCACCGAACGCGGCAGAAATGTGATCGAAATGAAGCTCAGTGTAAAAAGCCAGGGGAGCCAGGAGGCATAGCTTTCTTTTCTGCCGGAAGATAAAATCATGATGCGGAGTGAAATTCTGTCGCTAAATAACGGGTTTTGTGCCCGGTGGAATACCTGTTTTGGCGTTTCTTTTTACCAAATGCGCGGTTTTCCGCTTTCGATAACGCACCTAATGCAATTACTTTGCAGAATCTGATCACCACACCGCAAAATGCATTCTGATGACTGATATTCGGTCTGTCCTGAAACAATATTGGGGTTACGACGCTTTCAGGCCGTTTCAGGAGGACGCCATCCAGGCGGTCCTGGATGGCATGGATGCGCTGGTATTGCTTCCTACCGGCGGCGGGAAGTCCATTTGTTTCCAGGTGCCGGTCATGGCTTCGGAAGGGGTTTGCATTGTGGTTACACCGCTCATTGCGCTGATGAAAGATCAGGTGGAACAACTCAAACGCAGGCAAATACCGGCCGCAGCAATCCACTCGGGGATGAGTAAGACGGAAATCGATATTACGCTCGATAATTGCGTTCACGGCAATACAAAGTTCCTGTACGTGTCGCCCGAGCGTCTGCGTACGGACATTATGATCGCACGCACGAAGCGTATGAAGGTGTGCCTGCTCGCGATCGACGAGGCCCATTGTATTTCTGCATGGGGCTACGACTTCCGCCCCTCCTACCTGCTCATTGCCGATTTCCGCAAGCTTTTACCCGGGGTGCCGGTGATGGCGCTGACCGCCACCGCCACCGAGGAAGTGCGGACGGACATTCTCGACAAGCTCGAAATGCGTAATGCGCGGGTGTTCAAACAGTCGTTCGCGCGCGCCAACCTTTCCTATTCGGCATTCGCGGAGGAAAGTAAAGAACGCAAATTATTGCAAATTTTACGGAATGTGCAGGGAACGGGGATCGTATACGTTCGTACGCGTAAGCGCACAAAAGAGCTCGCCGACTGGCTAATCAGGCAGGGAATTTCGGCTACAAGCTATCATGCAGGCCTGCCTTTCAAGGATCGCTCAGAGCGGCAGACGGCCTGGATCCAGAACCGCATCCGAATTGTGGTCGCGACGAACGCATTCGGGATGGGCATCGATAAGCCGGATGTCCGTGCCGTAATCCATTTCGATTTGCCGGATAACCTGGAAGCCTATTACCAGGAAGCCGGCCGTGCCGGAAGGGACGAGAAAAAGGCCTATGCGGTGGCGCTTTTCAATAAAATCGACCTGGAAGAACTCGTCGACAGCATCGGACGGAAATATCCACCGGTTGAAATGCTCCGGCGGGTATACCAGGCCCTGGCGAATTACTACAAGATTGCGATAGGTGCAGGCGAGTTGTCGGGCTTTGATTTTGATATTCAGGAATTCGCGGGAACATTCGGGTTGCCTGTGAATGACACCCATTATGCACTCAAACTGCTTGAAGAAGAGGGATTTGTGCAGCTGAGTGAAAGTTTTGGCGATTCTTCCAAAATCCATTTCCTCGTTGACAACCGGCAATTGTACGACTTTCAGATACGCTATCAGGAGATGGATTCGTTTATCAAACTGATCTTGCGGATGTATGGCGGCGAGCTTTTTACCGAGTATGTGCGCATTTCCGAAACGGAACTGGCGCAAATCCATTTTGCCAATGTACCCGAGATCCTGAGGAAGTTGAAATTCCTGGCAGAGCGAGAAATCATCGATTATGAGCCGAGGAAAGACAAGCCCCAGCTCACATTTCTGACACCGCGCTATGATTCTTCTTTACTGCCGCTGAATGTTTTTGAAATACAAAAGAAAAAGGACCGCGATCTGCAAAAGGCGCAAGCCGTGATCCGGTACGCGTCGCATACCAAACGGTGCCGCACTTTGCTTTTGCTGGAATATTTTCATGAATATGATGCGGAGGAATGCGGTGTGTGCGATATATGCATTCAAAACCGAAAGAATGAGACGATCCGCGACGCTGTGGGCGATGCCGATCTGGCGGAACAGATCACCGATTTATTGTACCGTGAGGGCCCAATGCTGCCCGCGGAACTCAGCCAGGCATTTGAAAATCTGCCCGGTGATGCGTTCCTGAAAGCATTACAAGAATTAATTCAGGAGGAAGCAATCCGTTACAACGAACAGGGAATGCTGACCCCAACTAACAAAACTCAACCTTGAAAACCTCATTACTAACCACAGCACTATTCATTCTGACAGCTGTGCAATGCGCTGTCGCTCAGCAGATTCCTGGCCTGCAATTCAGCAATTACGGTGGCTTGTACCGGTCGACTTATAATCCATCGGTGCTCGGCGGGCCGAGGCATAAGTTTCAGATCAATGTCCTCACGCTCGGCGGCAGTATCAAGTACCGCTATTTCCGTTTTATAGGAGAAAACTCATTCCTGTATCCCGTGCTCGCGCCGCATTCGACGAAAGAGCTTTACGGGCGTTCGCGTACGATGGGCTCGCTTACCTACAAGGACCCCATTTTCCTGGCCGGCGAGATCCGCTGGCCTTCGGTGTCTTTTGCATTGGGCAAATACCACGGCGTGGCGGTACAGCTGCGTACGCGCGGATTTGTGCTGGGGCGGAATATCCCTTCCGCAATCGACAACTTGTACATCAAGAGGCTCGACACGGGCAGTACCCCGCCGGTTTCCGATGAGGCATGGGGCGATTTCAGCCTTGTTCAGCAGAGCTTCTCCGATCTGAGCTTTTCGTACGGAGCGCAGTTGCTCGACATCGAAGGCCATAAATTCCGCGTCGGCGTGACTGTTAAACGCGTCTTTGGTGCACGTGTAGCCTATCTGAAGGGGAATGCAGATCGGTATAGCATTAATCCGGTCAGTAGCAGCAACCCGGATGTGAGCCAACTGGAAATAGACAATTTGACCTATGAAAGCGGATACAGCACGCCCAACCGCAAAATGAGTGTTGGAAACTTGTTTGATTCGGGTAAATATGGCTCCGGATGGGGCTACGACCTTGGTTTTTCGTATGAAATAGGGTCGGTTTGGAAGGATCGCAAGGAAGTTTACAACGACAGCCCCGATTACCTGATCCGCCTCGCGGGCTCACTGACGGACATTGGCTCGGTCAAATACAAAACGGCCGACTCGAAGGTCGTGAGAGGGTCTCATAGCGACGTGGTAATTGGTCAAACACAGCTGGAAACGATCAGTGACCGTGGTCCGGAAGGTTTTATGAGCCTTTTTCCAAGCGATACCAGCTCCGTGCTGGCCCAGAAGGCAAAACTGCCCCAGGCCCTTAATCTCGAAGCTGATTTGCAGGTTTTCCACGGTTTCTTCTTGAATCTTTCGCGCACAAGCCGCTTGAGTGGTGGTAGTAAGCAATCATTAGATATGTATGTGCCCAATACTTTTATCATTACGCCACGCTTTGAGGATGAAGACTCGGGCCTTTCTTTCCCGATCTCCTTCATTCAGGGAAATAACCGGCCTTCGATCGGCCTCGCAGGGCATTTCGGGCCGGTTTTCCTCGGTTTCAGTAATGTAAATGGGCTGATGAAAGGCGGCGGGGCGCGTGGGAGCATGATGTACGTTGGCTTCACCGCATGGAAGGCATCTCGTAAAAAAGACAAAGATTGATATGAAAACATCGTCTGCCCTATTCCTTTTAGCAGTTTTCTTCCCATTGATGCTGCTCGGGCAGCACGATCAACATGCCAACCATACCGCTGTTGACGCGGAGCCGCAGCCTTTGCTGGCGCAGGCAATGCGTTTGCAGGAAGCGCTTTCGTTTTCGGGTAATGCGTTGCAGGCGGCTGACGCCGCGAAGCTGAAAGCATTGGAACGCGGGCCATTATCAAAGGAAACGGTTGCTCAAATCCAGTCCATTCTGGACCCCTACTGTCTGAATGTGGTGCATATTAACCCGGAAGGGCGTGTGAAGGTAGATCGCGGCGCTGCGAAAGCAGTGTTGGTACAAGGCGGCTGGACGGCTTTTCTGGTTAAAATCCATAATGAGGCGGGTATCACGGCGAAATTGGAAGCCACCAGCCCGAATGCACAGAAGCCTTATCATTCTCCTTCCTTTGAGCACAGGGTCAAAAAAGAGCACGAATTGACCGAGGGCCAGGTTGCCAATCGTTTTTTGGATATCCAGATCTACGCAGGAAGGCCTTTACAGGCGAATTTGTCGGGTTTGAAGCTCGAATATGCCGTGGTTCAGATCTATTCCAAAGATGCGGGCAAGCGGGAGGCGGAAATCGCTTACAATGCTGGTCACGGCTCGCAGGATATCGGCTTCCGGAATTCCACTCATATTCTGTTTGATGCAAAACCTGCCGTAAAAGTTCGTTTTGATGTAAAGGACGACGACGGGACGCCTACTATGGCATCCTTCCTCATTACCGACGGGCAAGAGCATGCATCCGGCAAATTCAAAGGAATTTACCCGCTACCATCCCGTCGCGTGGCTGCATTCGACGAA
This sequence comes from Dyadobacter sp. SRI_021, assembly GCF_057586235.1. Taxonomy (NCBI): domain Bacteria; kingdom Pseudomonadati; phylum Bacteroidota; class Cytophagia; order Cytophagales; family Spirosomataceae; genus Dyadobacter; species Dyadobacter sp. SRI_021. The sequence continues at coordinate 38,561 of NZ_JBYCZM010000019.1, read as the reverse complement.
TATCCGGATTTCTTTTTCCAGCCCCAGATATACCGCAAAAGCGGCGAGCATGTGACATTGTCGCCGGGCAAATACAAGATCACGTACACACGCGGGCCCGAGTACATCCCGCAAACGAAGGAAATCATAGTCTCCGAGGGCAAGGACTCGATTACGGCCGCATTTCAACTGAAAAGATGGATCGAGCTTGCAAGACTCGGCTGGTTTAGCGCCGATCACCACATTCATGCGGCCGGTTGCAGCCATTATGATAGTCCAACGGAAGGTGTCGATCCGAAAGACATGTTCAGGCAGGTGCTGGGTGAGGATTTGAATATGGCGGCCAATCTGGCCTGGGGGCCTAGCTGGTATCATCAAAAAACGTTTTTTACCGCAAAAGATCACCCGCTGTCGGGTAAGAAAACGGTCATGCGGAACGACGTCGAGGTATCGGGTTTTCCGTCCTCGCACGCAGGGCATATTGTTTTGCTGAGGATCAAAGAAGACGATTACCCGGGCACTACCACGATTGAGCAGTGGCCTAGCTGGACGGCACCTGTGCTTTCATGGGCCAAATCGCAGGGCGGTGTGGTGGGTTATGCGCATTCGGGCTGGGGATTGGAGCCGATGGAAGCCACGAACAAGCTTCCGAACTACGTCACCCCGAAAATGGACGGAATCGGCGCGAATGAATACGTGGTGACGGTTACCGATGGCCTGATCGACTTTTTCAGCGCGGGCGATACTCCGGCGCCCTGGGAACTCAACATGTATTACCACACGCTCAATTGCGGCTTTAAAACGAGGTTAAGTGGGGAAACCGACTTCCCGTGCATCACGGACGCGCGCGTGGGCCAGGCGCGAAGCTATTTCAAACCGAAGAATGCCATGGATTACGACGGATACGTGGAGGCCCTGCGACTGGGCCGAAGTTACGTTTCCGATGGAAAATCACATATTATGGATTTCAAGGTGGAAGGCGTAGAGGCAGGTACCGGCGAAAGCGAAGTGGCGTTGAAATCGCCGGGTAATGTAAAAGTGTCGGCCAAAATTGCCGCCTATTTGCCGGAAAAACAGGATAGTGTGGGGGAGAAAATAGCAAAGTCGCCCATCACGGAAAAGCCTTACTGGGATATTGAACGGTCGAGGGTTGGGCAGTCCCGGACCGTCAGAGCGGAACTGATTTTCAATGGAGTGCCTGTCGATACTGTTGAGGTACAGGCAAATGGAAAATTGACCGATATTAGTTTTTCACCTAAAATCGCCAGGTCGGGATGGCTGGCAGTGCGCATTTACCCCAGCTCGCATTCGAATCCGGTTTTTCTGAAAATTAACAACCAGCCTATTGTCGAAAAACAGAGTGCCGAATGGTGCCTTGCGGCCTTGGAGCAATGCTGGAAAATGAAGGAGCCGAATATCCGCACTGAGGAGCGGAATGCAGCCGCAGAAGCGTACGAGAAAGCGAGGAAAGTATATCGCGGACTCATCGCCAGTGGAAGCAAATAAGGGCGTTATTCAGGCGTTGTTTCGGCCTTTTTGGAGCGGAACAGCCCACCTATGCGGCTGAACATCCGTTTTTCAAACTCCCAGAAAAACGTGAATTTGCCCCATATCCAGCCCCAGGCCAGTAATATGACCTGGTACAGCGGTAGAATGATAAGGATATTCACCGACCAGCGAAGCCAGGTTGGGGAGCTTTCGGTAAGTCCGATCAGCTCGAAAAGCCAGCGTTTGACGTAGAGGACCGAAAAACCGGTACAGGCAAAAACGACCAGAATAATGAGTACATCCCACCCATTCCGGACATTCCAGCGCTGTTTCAGTTTTTCGATCATCGGCTATTATTCATGAAAGAAATCCAGGTGTTCGGGCTTGATCACCTCTTTGTCCAAAGTTAAGAACTCTTCCCAAAAGGCGTCGTTCGGAACGCCTGCCCGGCAGATAACCGGCTCTTTTTTAACAGGATGCTCGAAATAGAGCCTCCGTGCATGCAAATTGATGCTGCCGTCCGGATTACCTTTGGGATAACCATATTTGACGTCCCCGCGGATAGGACAATTCATCGATGCCAGCTGCACGCGGATCTGGTGCGGCCTGCCGGTGACCGGCATTACTTCCAGTAAATGGAATTTATTGATCTCGCCGATCCATCGGTACGAAAGCTCCGCGCGCTGGGAGCCGGGTACTTCATGGTCGTGGGCGGTCGTTACATTGCGGGCCTCGTTTTTCGTAAGCCAATGCACGAGCTTGCCTTTTTTCTCGGCAGGTTTGTTTTTAACAACTGCCCAGTAGGTCTTCTGAACGTCGCGTTTGCGGAAAATCTCGTTCATGCGTTCGAGCGCCTTAGACGTGCGTGCGAACACCACGAGCCCGCTCACGGGGCGGTCAAGGCGGTGTACGGTGCCGAGAAACACGGCACCCGGTTTGTTATACTCCTCCTTAATATAGTCTTTGACCATATCGAGCAGGCACGTATCGCCGGTAACATCGGCCTGAACCAGGATGCCCGGCTCTTTATTGACGATGATCAGGTGATTATCCTCGTAAACAACCCGAAAAGGTTTTTTAGCCATATTATTAGTTTAATACTTTTTAAAAGGTCAGTATGATTCCGATTCGTTCGGGAACGACTTTCCTTTTACATCCGAAATATAATTGGTGATGGCGTTGGTCATAACGCCATTCAAATCGGCATAATGCCGTAAAAAACGCGGCTTAAACTCCTTGTTAATACCCAGCAAATCGTGGATAACGAGCACCTGGCCATCGGCATGTGGCCCAGCTCCGATCCCGATCGTAGGAATTTGAATGCTTTCCGAAACCTGTTTGGTCAGTTTGGCGGGAATTTTTTCAAGTACTACCGAGAAACACCCCACCTCTTCGAGCATTTTGGCATCCTCGATCAGTTTTTGCGCCTCGGCTTCCTGTTTCGCGCGGACGGTGTAGGTCCCGAATTTGTAAATAGACTGCGGTGTAAGCCCCAAATGCCCCATCACAGGTACACCTGCGCTCAATATGCGTGTAACCGAATCCTTGATTTCCAGGCCGCCTTCGAGTTTCACCGCGTGCGCGCCTGATTCTTTCATAATGCGGATTGCCGAGTTCAATGCCTCACGGGAATTGCCCTGATAGGAACCAAACGGCAGATCCACGACCACCAATGCACGTTTTACGGCCCGCACTACGGAAGATGCATGGTAAATCATCTGATCGATCGTGATCGGCAGGGTCGTTTCGTGACCGGCCATGACATTGGAAGCGGAATCGCCCACCAGGATCAGCTCGACGCCGGCAGCATCCACGATTCCCGCCATGGAGTAGTCATAGGCAGTAAGACAGGTTATTTTTTCGCCACGGTTCTTCATTTCCTGAATCACGTGGGTCGTAATGCGCTTGATATCAGCAGTATGTATAGACATGGTGGTTAGCGGTAATGGTAATCGAAAATCGTTAAGTCAAGTGTGGTCATTGTAGTCAGGTATTGTCAAGTGTTGTCATTTATAGTCAGGTATTGTCATGTGTAATTGGGAGGAGAATTTGCAGGTATGGTAAATTACACCCCTAACAATAAATGACCATTCCTGACTACAAATAACCTGTTCTACTATTCCTGACTACCTCTGACAATTCCTGACTTGCCTCCAAAGCGTTACTTCCGTGCAGAACGCCTCACCGGTGTATCAGCCAGTTTTCGGGGTTTAGTCGCGAGGTATTTTTCCAGATCTGGAATTGCAATTCCGAGGTGCCGTCGCTGTCCGTGGCTACGCGGCCGATGTTTTCACGTGCTTTTACCTTCTGGCCGGCACGTACAGCGACGCCGCTCATTTTGGCGTAAATCGTCATATAGTTGCCGTGCTGGATCGCTACCACGCTTCCCATTCCAGGCAACTCGGTAACATCGAGCACCGTTCCGTCGTAAACCGACCTCACCGGCTCCCCGGCGGTGGTCTGGATGTCAATACCCAGGTTATCCACCATCACACCCTTCAAAACGGCGTGCGGACGCTGGCCGAAATGACTGGACACAAAGCCTTTTACCGGCCAGGGCAGGCGGTTCTGCGAAGCCGTGAAAGACGAGGCCAACGTGGTTTCTTCTTCGCTCATACCGCTCGAAACGACCGGCTCCTCCTCCACTTCTTTCGGCGCTTCTACCGCTGCCTCCCCTTTTTTCTCCCGTTCGGCATTCTCCCGTGCAATCCTCTCACGCTCTGCCTTCCTGCGTGCTTCACGCTCCTCGCGCTCGCGACGTTCCCTTTCGAGTCGTTCTTTGCGTTCCCGCTCGGCAATACGGCGGATACTGGCTTCCAAAAGGTCGGTAGCGCGTTTATTTTCAGCAATTTGTTTCCTCAATTCTACTTCTTTCAGCGACAGTTCCTGGATTACCTCGTTCTGTTTCACTTTCAGGCCTTCCAGCTTGGTATTTTCGGTAACACGTGTGTCCAGCACGTTTTTCTGCTGATTCTTCTTGGAAGTAATGCGTTGACGTTCAGCCATTACTTGTTTTTGCAAAGCATCAATCTCTTTGGCCCGGCCCTGACGTGCCTCAGTATATTGTTTCAAGTATTTGTACCGGAGTACAAACTGATTGAAAGTGCCTGCCGAGAACAGAAAAACAAGCTGATTGAAATAGGCGTTCCGTTTCGACGCTTCATAAATCATATGGCCGTATTCTTGCTTCAATACCGCAAGGCTGCTATCCAGCGACTGGCGCCGTTTTTCGAGTACTCTTAGTTCCCTGTCGAGGATTTCGAGGTCATCGGTAAGGAGGTCTATCTGCTTTTTGTAGGTATTAATTTGCTGGTTCAGGGCTTTCAACTGGCCCAGGTTCACTTTCTTTTGGGAAGAAGTCTGCTTCAAAATGCTTTGAATTTCCCTGATTTTGCCCTGGTTTTCAGCCTTTTCCCGCTCCAATTGCTCACGGGTCTTCTGCGCAAATGCACCTGCGCATGCACAAAGCATGAATGTAAGCACTAACCAAAAACGACGGCTACCAGGGGTACGAAAGGGCATAATATTGATTCTTGCGGCCAAAAATACATCTCACGGCGGGCAAAGTTAAGCAGACTTTCTGTATTTTACCTTTTACGCTTGTAGCTCGAAGGAACATTAAACGGAAAACCGGGACTTTGGTTTACCAATTCCACCTTGCTGTGTTTGAGGCGCATGGTTGTTTCGAGTTTCTGCTGCTCTTTGGAAAGCACGTTCAGGTTGATATGACTTACGAACGGAAAGAGAAAGCCGCCCACCGCTCTGAAATCCTCGTAATCCAGAGTAAAAGTGTTTTGCGTAGGTACTTCCGTTGCTTTCAGGCGCGAAAGCTTCTGATTTTTTTCGGCAATGTAGTTGTCCACTTCCAGCCTGTCGACGGCCTGTTTAAGGACATAAAAGTCATTTTCCTTCACAAAACGGCCGTCTTCCTGCATTTCAAAGGGCATATTGCCGATGATGACCGACTGCAGAAGATCAAAATTCAGGTCGAAATTATATTGTTTGCTAAGCTGGTCGTAATTGAAAACGAAGTAGTCGCGGTGAATTTTGTCCATAAACACGATGGAATCCCGGGTAATAATGCCCCGCGCGACTTCCAGGCCTACACCCGTCACCGACAGCCAGATGATGCTGTCCTTTTTCATGCGGATATTGACATTGGTATTATCGAAATCCTGCTTTGCACTCTTGAAAGAAAATTTGGATTTGGCCGTTAGGTAATCGAAATCAACTTCGGCGACTTTCACAACGGGCATCGGTTCGCCTGCATCGGGCACTACCGCTACTGTATCCGTTGCTGCGGTATCTGCTGCTATGGTATCTTTGGGCTCCGGCCCCCTGGTAATCAGAGTTGTATCGCTATCCGACCTTTGGGAAACACTTTTGGAAGAACGTGGTTTGTGACAAGCCGTGAACCACATCAGAGATATGGCTACCAGCCCGACCATAATTTTACTGCTCATGTAATGCACCTGTCGCTATTTTTTTGTCAAGAAGTTCGGTGGTCTCCCCCATTCTTTTGGCTTTTTTCCATTGAGCCACCGCATTGTCCCGCTCTCCTAGTTTGAACAGGACGTCCCCATAATGCTCAACAATTGTGCCACTCACACCATTGCTGTCGAGCATTGCCTTTTCGAGGTACTCCTTGGCTTTTTTGTAGTCTTTACGAATGTATAATACCCAGGCGTAGGTGTCCAGGTAGGTTGGGTTGTTCTGATGCTGCTGCACCAGTTTTTCCGACATTTTGAGTGCCAGATCAAGCTTTTCCTTTCTCAGGGAAAGAAAATAGCTGTAATTGTTCAGGACATGATCGTTGTCCGGGTCGGCCTTCAATGCGAGTTCGTAGGCGGCATCGGATTTGTCGTGGTCGCCTATTCCATTGAATGCATCGCCAAGTTGAGCGTGGATCAAAGGCAGCAGTTGGGTATTCTCGCCGATCATTTTCAGGCTTTCTTCGAGTGATGAAGTGGCTTCCTTATAGTTTTTCTTCATTAAATTCGCCGTGCCATTGAAATACCAGAACATGCCCTGATTGGGGAATAACTCCAATGCCTTTTCCGAATGTACCAGCATGCTGTCGGGCTGATTGAGCTGGCCGTCGAGCTGCATAATGGCGATCCATACCTGGAATACATTGGGATCGGCCGTCGCGGCTCTCAGGTATAGCTGCCGGGCTTCTGGATATTTGCCCTGGCGTGTCAGCAAATCCGCGTAGATTACGGTTGCCTTGGATTCGTTCGGGTGAGTTTCTGAGAGCTGGCGCGCCAGTGAAACGGCCTCATTCACTTCATTTTCTGTTTTCAGCATCGTCAGGTAACCCGAAAGCACGCGGATTTTAGGGTCGGCATCGAGGTTCGGGTTGGCAAAAACCTGTTTCAGCTCCTGGTTGCATTTCTGCACATCGCCGTTCCTGCGGTAGATATCCGCCAGCAAGACGTGCGCCTGCGCCTCGTCCGGGTTAATTTTCAACGCTTCTTCCAGTGGAGCCACCGCTTCTACAATGCGGTCGTTGGCGATTAGCATTTCGGCCAGTTCCACACGGTAGCTTACCTCGCCAGGCTCCGCAGCAATCAGTTTACGACCTTCGGCCAGTGCTTTGTCAAGATTATTCTGGCGGAGATAAAGCTGTTGCTTCTGGTGTGTGATCTCTTCGGTCACACCCATCGATTTTTCCAGCTTGTTATAAGTATCGATTGCTTTATCGAACTGGTCGGCAAAAACATATACGGCTGCCAATTCTATTCCATACTCGATATTTTCGGGGTTTTTGGCTACCAGCGTTTCGTAAATCTGGGCGGCTTCGGAGTATTTGCGGCGTTTCGCGTAAAGCTCTGCAAGCTGTTGGGAATAGAAAATGTTTTCTTTATCGAGATCATGAGCCTTTTTAGAGGCATTGATTGCTTCGTCGTATTTTTCGAGTTTGATCAGCGCCGTAGCCACCATATAATGGGCCGCAGGATCCTGCGGGCTCAGGAGCGCAAGTTTTTCAAACACGGGTAATGCACGGTCGGGCTCGTCCTTCATCATGAATTTCATCCCCTCGGCGGCCATGGATTCCCCTTCCAGCTTTGTGAGGACGCCATCCTCTTTAACTTCCTGTTTGTCACGATCCTTACGACGCTGGGCGTGGGCCGGCGTCATCAGCCAGGAGGCTGATACGAGGCAAATAAGAAGGGTTATTTTCAAATATTCGGTCCTCATATATGAATCGTGCGCCATCAGATCGTGGTCATGACCGGCTATTTCAGTGTAAATAACAAAGTTACCAAATTTTGTCAGTATGCTCTGCCCAAATGTCTTTGCAAATAAGTATACTAACGTCGAAAAGCATATAATCTTATCCGCGGATAGCCTCATTGCATGGCATTATCGCACCGGATAGGCCGATTTTCCAAAACCGGGCAGCCCCGTCGGCGTTAGCACTTCTACATGGATGTCCGCAGCACCGACGGCATCGGAATGGTAGTAGCTTACCCGGGCCTTGCCATCGCTACCGGTTTTGAGCATAGGTGCCCAGAAAACGGTCGACCGGAAATCGGGATTTGGAGCCGGAGTGCTGATTGGGCTGTATTGTGGCGAATAGAACTCGCGCGGGGTGTGGAAACCGGCTATTTTGGTTACCAGCACACCCGGTACAATGTCTTGTGAATAGTCGTAATTCTCATTTCCACGCTTGGTAAGCACCGAAATAACCCCGTTGCCTCCCCTGCTGCCGTAAATTGCAGCGGACGCTCCTTTCAGCACGTCGATCGACTCCACGTCGTACACGCTCAGCGATGTGATCAGCTGCTTGTCCACCGGCATACCGTCCAGTACGAAAAGCGGCTCTCCTCTGTTGCCTCGTATGGATACCACGGCATTCATCCCCGACCCCATTACCGACACGCCTGCAACCCGGCCCTGAAGCATATCGAGTATGCTGGTATAGCCCGCAGACATCTGAGGGGTCACTTTCAAGGTAGCATCAGCAGAACTGTAAAGCTTTCGCGAGTCGCGGGGCACTTCTTTTTTTGCTTTAATGGTGACCTCCCGCAGAAGCCGCTCGCGGTTTTCCCGGATTTTGGTGGAAATCTCCTGGTCTCTGGCCGCATTTCTGAGAAAATCGGCTAGCCGTTGTGCATCGACGGTTACGGGTTTGAAAGGAATTTTCACCACCGAAGCGCGCGGCGGATCGAATGGATTCAGGGTAAAAGACAGGTTCTGGTTTCCCTTTTTATTCATTCCCTGCAGACGAAGTTGGAGGGAATCGCTGAAAGCCAGGTTGTAGACGATGAAATGGCCATTTTGGTCGGTTTCCGCCGTCATGAAATTGCTGAGGCTGTCGTTGCTGAGAAAGAGCGACAAAACGGTCTTTTCAGTCAGTTTTTTATTATTCCGTTTGGTATCGCCTTCGAGCGTGATGCCCTGTTCGACATATCTTTTCGTTGGCGGAATGGAGTCGCTCAGTACGTCATCCCATTTGAAACGCGTCCAGCCTTGCGTCATCATCAGGTAGTCGAGATGGATTTTGCGTTGCGGTTTTGTGGGGTCCAAATAATAGGCAGGCTGTTCTATAAAGCCTTTTAAATCAGAAGATAATAACAAATAGGAAGCGATGTTTTGATCGAGGGGCTGCTGTAATATTTGGCCGGCATCCGTTACGGCCAGCGAAAGATTTGCTTCCACAGGTTTGCCTGCGGAGTCGGTAACGGTTACCTCTACATCGACTTTTTCTCGCGGCTTGTACTCGGCCTTGGATGGCTTGATGTGGACACGCAAGCTCCTCGAATGGTCCACGAACACCAGCCGTTCGCAAACTGGCTTACCCGTGTCGTCGAAAAGCGTAACGTGTGTAATGCCGTCGGGCAATTCGGTGGTTGGCAGCTGCATCATTAAGCCGCGGTTACCGATTTTTCCTTTTGCCACAAATGCTACAATGCCCCGCGCGTGCCCCACGACATGAACCGGTACTTCCGTTTTTCCGGGAATTTTAGCGTAGGCTATTGCCCTCATTTTGAATGGATTCGAAAGGTTGTCGATCAGCATTGTGAAACCTGACTCATGCACTTTCGGAAATGCAACTGGTGTCGATCTGCCGTCGCTTTCCTTTACAAATGCACGGTAAGACTCCCCTGTTTTAGGCGCAAACTGAAACCGGCCCATTCCCAAATGCTCGCTTTTGAATGAAGCAACGGTATCGCCGCTTTGGCTTAGCACGAAGCCCGCGACATCCTGGGCCAGCCCCGCTTCATTCACAGCTTTGAACGCGACGCGGGTGTTGATATCCGCGACCAGCTGCCCGCCCTCCGGAAAAAATTGCAGGTCTATGTTACTGCCAGCGGTGTTTGGTGTAGTATTTTCTTCGTAATCAAATACATACACATTTTTTTGGAAGAAAAAGTCTGCGGAGGAGTTGCGCATCCAGTTGGTGTATGCGCGGATCGTGTAAGCGCCGGGCGTCAGCGAATCGGAGAGAACGAACTCGCCGTGGCCAACGCCTCCGGTCATTTGTACACGTTTCAAAGCTGCATTCCTGCCCGAGCGCTGCTCGATCAAGTCTACGTAGAGGAGGTTACTGGCGCTGTCTGCGAGGTGCAGCGACCCTTCGGCAAGATAAGCTTTGAACCAGATCGTATCGCCTGTTACGTAATAGGGCTTGTCGAGGTGGAGGTAGGCTTTCTCCACGGGCCGTGCGCCGCGGTATTTATTTAATTTGTTGGAAATGAATTGAGTGAAGTCTTCTTCCGACCATTGGAATGCGGTAATAAGTAATGTAATGGCGGCAAGTAGTGCACTGTTGATGAAGGTTTTTTTCCACGGCATGTCGTTGATCAAGATTTGTTATATATGCAATTTACCTAAAATAAACTTGCAAAATAATTCTACTGATTCAGCTTACTAACCAGCAAATAAACGGGATAGCTTATCACAAGGAACAGCAGTGCATACTGGCTGCTCGGAAGGTCCTGAACAATGGCGCCGACCAGGAAGGCTATGGACAGAACAAGCATTAATATGGGCAGAAAAGGGTAGGCGGGGACCTTCCATGGCCTGGGCAAATCGGGTTCCTTTTTTCGTAATGCGAGAAGCGACGCAAATCCAGAAGTATAACCCAGTACAAAAAAGAATGTCGCGATGTCGGACAGCTTCTCTGTTGCATCTTTCCCGATGAGAATCAATGTGATAGCTACTGCGGAAGTAATAAGCATCGCGACTGCTGGCGTACCGCCCTGGTTGACGGTAACACCCGATCGGAGAAACAGCCCGTCGCGGCTCATGGAGTAGAGCACGCGGGGATTGAACAATAGCTGTGCATTGACGATGCCGAGAATAGAAATCATCAGGAACAAGGTCACAATTTTGCCGGAACCTTCGCCGAAAATCAACGTAATAGCATCTGCTGCAGCCAGTTTCGATTGTGCGAGCCGGTCCATCGGCAGCACATGGAGGATCGCCAGGTTACAAAGCAGGTAAATGGCAATGATCACCAAAACGCCCCCGATCATCGATTTGGGCAGGTTTTTGGAAGGGTCACGGTCTTCTTCGGAAAAATAGGCCGCAGTATGCCAGCCGTCGTAAGTATAAAATATGGCTTGCAAAGAGAAAACCACGGGCGCTATCCAGGAGCCTGTTTCGATGATTTTGCTAGTCGTTACCCGAGCTTCTGCAACCGTAACCTCGCTGCCATACAAATAGCAAACCGCAACGAATGCGAAAAGCCCGATACCTTTCAGCAAACTCATAATGTTCTGAAAACTGCTCGCCAATGCCAGCCCGATCCAGTGTATAAGCGTGAGTGCGAGCAGGATAGCTGCTGCCACGTAGGATTCATAGCCTGCGAGCGACGGGATCAGCAGCGCCAGGTATTCACTCATGGTGTACACTCCAAAACCCAGCGCGGAACAAGTGCCGAGCCAGCTATTGATCCCGACCACGAAACCCGCATAGTTTCCGAACGCACGCTGTGCATACACGTACCAGGCGCCTGCCCGCGGGACCGACGTGCCGAGCTCGATGGTACACAGCGTTCCGAGAAATGCGTACAGGCTTACTCCAACCCATAGTGCCATGATCAGCACCGGATCGCCCAACTGTGCGGCGATCGGACCGGGCTTCCGGAGAATGCCGGTGCCGATGGTGCCGCCGACGGTCACAGCGACGCCGAATCCGACGCCCAGGATCTTGAAAAGTTCGTTTCGGGTAGAAGGTTGCTGCATTGGGAGTGAAAATGTGCTTTTCGAAAATAGGAAACTTTTTCTGAATGTAACTCCTATCTTAGGCACCAAATACAAGCGTAGCCGCTAATCTCCGTCACGCCGCCATGTTTAAGGCTAAAAACCTTTGGATCATTCATTTGCTGGGCTGGGTACTGTTCATGAGCCTGCCGCTGACGATCGTCTTGCGCCAGCCGGGCACCGATTGGGCCTCCCTGGTTTTGCGCTCATGGTGGTTCTGGCTGTTTTTCCTGATTTACGCGGCATTGTTTTATGGCAATTTGCTGTTGCTCATCCCGAAACTGTACCTGAAACAGCATTACGTAGCCTATACGGGTATTTTTGTATTGTTGTTGGCGCTTATTTATTTTTCTCAACCATTCGAGAAGCTGATATTCAGGAAGTTTCAGCAGGAGCAGCAGGACAGGGAGGCGTGGACGGAACCACCTCGCGAAGCTTTCCGGGAAGGTCGGATGCCCGGCCCGCCACCGCATTTGGGGCCTCGCCCGCGTCCGGTGCGTGAGCGGGCGGTGGATTTTGTGAGCCTCACGCTCTTCATCGTTGTCTGGGCGGTTGGAATGGCGATCCGCATTTCCCGGGAATGGAGGCAATCGGAGCGGCGGGCGATACTTTCCGAAGCCGAGAAGGCACATGCCGAGCTGTCATTTTTTAAAGCGCAGATCAACCCGCATTTTCTTTTCAATACCCTCAACAATATTTATGCCCTGGCCGTCAGCAGCAGCGCGCATACGGCACCGAGCATTCTCAAATTATCGCAAATGATGCGGTACATTACCGAGGAGGCGACTGAAAATTACGTTCCGCTGGAAGATGAGCTTGCCTGCCTCCAAAATTATGTAGAACTGCAAAAACTCCGGCTCAATGCGAAAACCCGGCTGGATTTTGAGGTAAAAGGCCAGGAGGAGGGTATCAAAATCGCGCCGCTGATTCTGATGACGTTTGTGGAAAATGCATTCAAATACGGCGTAAGCAACCACCGCGACTCGCTTATTCGTATTGCGGTAGAGGTAACAGGGAGAAATATCTTGTTCTTTTGCCAAAACCGGATTGTCGATCGGAGCAAAGATGAACAGCGCACTGGCGTGGGAATTTTGAATACCCGAAAGCGGCTGGATTTGCTTTATAGCGGATCCTACGATCTCGATATACGTAATGAGGGGGAGGTTTTTACAGTGAATCTAAAACTCACAGGACGATGAAATGCGTGATCATTGACGACGAGCCGCTGGCGCTGAGCATTTTGGAAAAATACATAACCGCATTTCCGGTGCTGGAATTAATTGGCAAGTTCGACGATGCGATCGAGGGAGGGCGGTTTCTGAAAGCGACTATTGTGGATTTGCTTTTTATTGATATTAATATGCCCGATTTGTCCGGATTGGAGCTGGTTGCCGGGCTGGAAAGCAGACCCATGATCATCTTTACGACTGCTCATAAAAAATTCGCTTACGAAGGATTTGAGCTTGAAGCGGTGGACTACCTATTGAAACCGATTACAATCGAACGTTTCGAAAAGGCTGTGCAGAAGGCCACCGAGCGTTTTGAGCTGAAAAAGCCGCGGGAAATGGAGGAGTCTATCGTGGTCCGTTCTGAATACAAGGCGATCAAGATAGCATTGAATGATATTGCGTATATCGAGGGAATGGAGGATTATATTAAAATCCATTTGCTGAGCTCTCGGCATCCGGTCATGACGCTCATGTCTTTGAAAGGGATTCTGGAAAATTTGCCCGAAAGTGGGTTCAGCAGGATCCACCGCAGTTACATTGTGCCTAATTCGCAAGTGAAATCCATTCAGAACAAGAAAGTTAAGCTTTTGTCCGGGGCTGAGCTGCCGGTAAGCGACAGCTATACCGATTTTATCGGAAAGTGGAAGAACCAGCAGGCCTGATTTCAGAGAACCTGCCGACTCACCGGTAAAATAGGGTCATTGACCGACACATTCCACCCGTTCCGCAACAAAGGAGGAAACGAATACGATAATGTATTTAAACTCACAGAACTGCTGCAATTATGGAACGCAAAGAATTTTTGAAAAGAGGGTTTTCGGCATTGGGACTGGCGGCGATCATACCGGTGATCAGCTGCTCCAATGATTCGGTAGATCCCGTCGAAACCTCAACGGATACAACCGGAACTACGTCTGGCTCCACATCAGGCTCAACTTCCGGAACCTGCGCCGCGACCGCCTCCGAAACGGAAGGGCCATTCCCGACGAAATCACCGGCCAGCCTGGTATCAAACGACATTACTTCCGACCGCCCGGGTGCGAAACTGACCGTCAAAATCACGATTCAGAACAAGAATAATAGTTGCGAAGGGCTGGAAGGGGCATTAGTGGATATCTGGCATTGTGATGCCGCAGGGAATTATTCGGAGTACGGCGGCACAGGTATGCAGTCGACGAACTACACGAGTGTGCATTTCCTCCGCGGTCGCCAGACGACCGATGCGAATGGACTTGTGACATTCACCAGCATTTATCCGGGCTGGTACTCCGGCCGTGCGGTGCACATTCACGTACACGTATATAATGCGAGCGGGAAATCGTTGCTGGTTACGCAAATCGCATTTCCGGAAGATATCAGCAAGGTCGTATTTGCGCAGGGCGTGTATGCGAGCCACGGCCAGGCCGATACGACGAATGCGAAAGATAACGTCTTCGGCGACGGTGTAAGCACCGAGATGTCGACCGTTACCGGCAGCGTTTCGGCAGGTTATGAACTGACGCACGCGATTGTGGTAAGTGCTTAGTTTGACTTCGGCTGTCGGCTTTCGGCAGTCGGACTTTTTCCTTTAATGCAGGATTTTAGACGGTCGATCATTAGAATAGTAATCAAGCCGATAGCCGAAGTAATACAACTATGTTCCCAACAACCCCAGCTCAAATATACCTGGAAAGCCTTCGCGGGCGGTTTCAGGCGGGAGGTTACCGGAGTTTCAGGACCTTCCGTTTTGAAGAGTACTACGCTCCCGATCGAGGGCCGTTCGGAACGCTGGAAGTCCTGAATGACGAGATGTTGATGCCTGAATGCGGCCATACGTTGCGTGTGGAGCGGTTTTGTCAGGTCATTTTGTTGCCGGTGGCGGGGGCCATTGAGGTCGGGGAAAAGGGTAGGGAGCCCAGATTTGTCAATTCCGGCGAGGCGTTGTTCCTGCTCGCGTCGCCGGACAACCATTATACCATTACCAATCCGTATCCCGAAGAGCCCATCAATTATTTGCAGATCCGGGTCGCGGATGACGAGTTTTTAAGCACCCCGATGTCGTTATCAGGCATCACCAGTCAGTTTGATCTAAGTGAAAAGAATGTCCTTCTCCCGGTCCGGGGCTACAACGGAAGCTCCGCCCATCTGTTTATCGGCCAATACGACGGCCGGGCAGAAGGCATTTTTACCAGTTCGAACGTCGATCATAACACATTCATTTTCGTGATTGAAGGGGCGTTTGAAGTGCAGAACCGGCTGCTTGAAAGGCGGGATGGATTGGGCTTGTGGAATGCGGAAGCGGTAGAGTTCGAGGCGTTGTCGAATGGGGCGATTTTGTTGGTGATTGATATTGGAGATTAGGGCTGATAAAGTATGAAAATCAGCTCTTTAACTCTTTCAAAGTGATCGTCTGTCGACAAAAGTGGAATACCCAGGAAAATGGATGTAGCAGCAATTATGGCGTCGAGGAGTTTGAGATTGTATTGACGCTGGATGTAAATGGCAATTTCCTTGATTCCATCAATCAGGCCGATGACTATGCATTCATTCAAAAACTTTTCAACCCAAGGCCCTTCCTCGACGGGTATTGCTTGATAACCCAATAATTCCAATTCGCCAACAATGGAAATGTAAGCTTCTGTGTCTTGCAAAAGTACAGCCAGATATCGGTCGCCTCTAAAGAGGTTGATCGCAATATCTGTGTCAATCAGGATCTTGGTTCCACTCATTTTCTCGATCGGTTTTCTGGATGTCGTCATTAAATTTGATTGCGCCTACAAATTTTTGAGCATTAAGTTTTTTCCCGTTTGCGCTGAATGCGGCAGGCGGAAAAAACTTCGAACGTGCAGTAGGGGAAAACACCTCACTTAGCATTTGACCTTTTTTCAAAATCAGTTTCATGGTTAGCAGTGATTGGGTTGATAAATTAAAAATAGGCTGAAAAAGACATAAGGAAATCGATAAATGTGTGAACAGCCGTGCTCGATGATCAGGAGGTGGATAGGTCCTATGTAGGTCCTAAGCAACAGCAAATTTTGCTATTGTTAGACTTGGACTCGTCTTTCAACGCAATCAAAATTGAGGTTTCCATGTTATATTCGTGTAAGGTAAATACACATAACTATGGAAATAACGATCGATATCCCTGAGAATGAAGCTCCATTCGTGTTGGAGCTATTGAAAAACTTGAAATTTTTGACAATCAGAAAGGCTGAGCCGCAAAATTCATTTGCAGACTTTCGTAGTGAATGGGCGAAGCTTTCTAGCCGTTTACCACAAACTGATCCAGATATCACGGAAGATGAAATTCTTGCCGAGATAAAAGCAGTTCGGGCGGCTAGAAATGCGAAGTAGTGCATATAGTCATTGACACCACAGACTATATCAGTGCTCTCATCGGAAAAACGCACCGGGCTAAGTTGGAGCGCATTTTCTTGAATGAGAATATTCAGATTTTGGCTGATATCACCCTTTTAGAAGAGATCTCCGAAGTCGCTTATCGTGAGAAGTTCCGGAAATACATTACAATTGAGGATGCCGATGAGTTTATCAGTTCGTTAAAACGGCGCCTAAAACCTGTTGTCGTAACATCCGTTATCGATGCCAGCCCGGATCCTGACGACAATTTCATTCTCGCATTAGCCAGAGACGGCATGGCAGAATATATTGTAACCGGTGATAAGCGGGGCTTGTTGGAACTAGGATCTTTCGAAGAAATTCCAATCGTTCGTCTGCAAGCCTTTTTAGACATTTTGACCTTACCATAAAACACAAAAACCGCGGATGCCGTTTTCACAGCATCCGCGGTTTGCATTAAATATATATTCCTTAAAGAACTGCCTCGGCGAGAACCAATACTTTGTTATTCAGCACTTCCACAACACCACCGTCGATGACGAAGTTTTGCTTTGCAGCGCCGGTATCGACTACCACATCACCTTTGCCCAGCGTGCTGACCAGCGGCGCGTGACGGTTCAGAACCTGAAACTGTCCTTCGGTACCCGGTAATGTTACGGCATTCGCCTCGCCGGCAAATACCTTTTTATCTGGGGTAATGATTTCTAAATGCATAATAGTCTATGAGTTTAAAGTTCATGAGTTTATGAGTTTAAAGTCTATGAGTTTTATACTCATGAACTTTAAACTCATGAACTTTATAACTTATCTGCCTGCTTCCGCCAGCATTTTTTCTCCTTTCGCCTGAGCGTCTTCGATGGTTCCAACGAGGTTGAAAGCCATCTCAGGAAGGTGGTCATAAGCACCGTCCATGATCAGGTTGAAGCCTTTGATAGTATCATTAATATCTACCAATACACCTTTCAAACCTGTGAACTGCTCAGCAACGAAGAATGGCTGCGAAAGGAAGCGCTCTACGCGACGTGCACGTGATACAACCAGTTTATCCTCTTCGGAAAGTTCTTCCATACCGAGGATCGCGATGATATCCTGCAATTCTTTGTAACGCTGAAGAATGTTTTTCACACGTTGTGCGCAGTCGTAGTGCGCTGCACCGAGTGTTTCAGCATTCAAAATACGTGAAGCGGAGTCAAGCGGATCCACAGCAGGGTAGATACCTTTCTCAGATACTTTACGGCTCAATACGGTAGTAGCATCCAAGTGAGCAAATGTGGTTGCCGGAGCCGGGTCAGTCAAGTCATCCGCAGGTACGTAAACCGCCTGTACGGAAGTGATTGAACCACGTTTGGTAGAGGTGATACGCTCCTGCATCTGGCCCATTTCAGTAGCAAGCGTAGGCTGGTAACCTACCGCAGATGGCATACGTCCCAAAAGAGCGGATACCTCTGAACCAGCTTGTGTAAAACGGAAAATGTTATCGATAAAGAAAAGGATATCGCGGCCTTGACCTTCGCCATCTCCGTCACGGAAATACTCAGCCATGGTCAAACCTGATAAAGCCACACGGGCACGTGCGCCAGGAGGTTCGTTCATCTGGCCGAACACGAATGTTGCCTGCGAATCTTTCAGTGTATTGTAATCAACTTTGGAGATATCCCAGCCGCCTTCTTCCATGCTGTGCTTGAAATCCTCGCCGTATTTGATGATACCCGCTTCGATCATCTCACGCATCAGGTCATTACCTTCACGTGTACGCTCACCCACACCGGCGAATACCGAAAGACCGGAATATGCTTTCGCGATGTTGTTGATCAACTCCTGGATCAATACGGTTTTACCTACACCCGCACCACCGAACAAACCGATCTTACCACCTTTTACGTAAGGAGCAAGAAGGTCGATTACCTTGATACCTGTGAAAAGTACCTCGGTAGCGGTTGCCAGCTCTTCGAATTTCGGAGCTGCGCGGTGAATGGAGATACCTTTTGAAGAATCCAACGGAGTAAGACCGTCGATCGCTTCACCGATTACGTTGAACAGACGTCCTTTGATACCTTCGCCGATAGGCATCTTGATAGGTGCCCCGAGCGGAGTAACCTCCATGCCGCGTTGCATACCTTCAGTACTGTCCATCGCGATAGTACGGATACGGTCTTCGCCCAGGTGCTGCTGGCACTCAAGAACTACTTTCTGACCGTTTGGTTTGATGACTTCCAACGCATCAAGGATCGCAGGGATACGTCCGCTGTCCTCAAATGATACGTCTACAACCGGGCCAATTACCTGCGTAATTTTTCCTACGTTTGCTGCGTTTGCCATTATATAATTTTGATTATCTCGGATGAGGTTTTTTTCAGACCGCAAAAGTAGGAGATAATTTGGTCAGTACCAATAGCAGACGGGCCGAAAATTTGGATATTTTTTAGAAAATCACCCGTTTTTCCCGAAAACTGTGTTTAATATTTCCGGAAAGTAGGTTTGAGAGGGGTGGAGCGGGAACTTTTTAAGCGCCTGCCCGACCGCTCCGGAGTTTGAGATAGTTGTTAAAATCGCCTAAATTTGAATTGAACACCGACAAAATGCAGATGAACACGCAACTTCTGGAACGTATTACATTCAATCCGAAACAATGCGGCGGTAAGCCTTGCATCCGGAACATGCGTATCCGCGTGACGGATGTGATCGAGTTGTTGGCGGCGGGAATCACGCCGGAACAGATTGTTACCGACGAGCTACCGGACCTGGAACGGGAAGACATCACCGCGTGTCTGCTTTACGCGGCTGCAAAACTGAACCACCCCGTTTTGCAAGCGGCCTGATGATCATACTCGACGCCCAACTGCCTCCGGCGCTTGCTATCTGGATCACAGAGACTTTCGAAATCCCCTGCTTTTCGGCACAATTTCTAAGCCTCCGTCATGCGGAAGACGAAGAGATATTTGCTTTTTCCAAAACAACAAATGCGATTGTCATAACGAAGGACGACGATTTCGTTTCGCTATTGAACCGTTTCGGCAGTCCGCCGAAAGTCACTGGCTTACTTGCGGAAATACATCCAAAAATAGATTGAAAGAAATTTTCGAGGCAAATTTGGCATCTGCATTAGCTTTGCTAGAAACGAACGACTTGGTGGAGATAACCGGTCTCTGACCGGTTTCCGATTAAAATACATAATATGAACAATTTACTTTTCTGGAAGGTGTGGTCGCCGTCCGAGCGGCGGATGGCTGTGGGCGCCCTCCTGGTTTTGATTTTGGGACTGGCATTCCTCGTTTGGCAATGCATTGATCCGTTGGGAAATGTAGTGCGGTGGAATGTGATAAGCGAGTTGTCGGAAACGACGGCGGTAGTGGATGTGCTGCAACTCGGCCAATGGCAATACGGCATTTCGACGCCCACGCACCTAGTGACAGAGAGTTTTATGTCGTCGGTGATGGAGGTTAATGCGGTGACGATCTATTTGTTCTGGGGCGGGGCGCTGATCGGCCTTTCGCTCATACTGGCGGCGCTGACGACCATGTCGCGGTTCTGGTATCTGGCCGGAACGATCCTTTTTATTTTATTCCTCGCATTCGCGAGATTGGAGACATTACGTGTTTTCGGAGCGGAAAACCGCCTGTTGTTTCTGACAGCGACTGTTTTATATGGAGGCGTTTCCTATTATTTCCATGCATTCCGGCCTGATTTGGGCATTACTATGCGCATTGCGGGTATCGTGGGCGTATCGGTTGTGCTGGCGGCATTGGTTGCATTTGGCGCTGCATCGCCGGTTCCGGCATTGACGGCCGCAGTCTATTCTTTTCCGATGTGGCTGGTTGCTACAATGCTTTTTCTACTTGTTTCCGCTACCGAAATTATGGCAGGCCTCGTTTGGCTCAGCACAAGCGGGCAGTCAGGAAAAGGCCGTTCGGGGCTTGTGCAATTTGTAGTCATCAGCGTGCTGTATTTACTGCTTCTATTATTGATATACCTCCAAAATACCCGCCAGATAGACTGGAATGTGACTTTGATCAACCCTCTCTACCTCGCATTGGTAGCGGGCGTGCTGGGTATCTGGGGATTCAGGCGCCGGGCGGACTCTACGCAGGGGGTGCTTCCGTTCAGGACTACGGGTTTCTGGCTTTATATCGGGTTGTTTATTGTTGCGGCATCCTTTGGCGGCTTAATGGCCGGTACCGCGAACGATCCCGTGCTCGAAACGCTGGAAGATACGATTGTGCAGGGACAGCTGGCGATGGGTCTGCTTTTTCTATTTTATGTGTTGATCAACTTCTACGAGGTATTTCAGCAAAAACTGGCTGTTTACAAGGTTTTGTATAAACCGCTCCGTTTCGGGCTGACGCAAACACGGCTCTTTGGTTTTGCAGGAGTGGTGGTATTATTCTCGATGCAAAAGCTCCTTCCGCTTAATCAGGCGATTGCCGGTTATTTCAATGGATTGGGCGACTTGCATTCCACTACGGAGGAGTTTACCCTTGCCGAGCAATATTATAAACTTGCATTGCAGCAGGAATTTCAAAACCATAAATCGAACTACGCGCTGGCATCCATTGCATTGAAACAGGGCGACCGCAATGCAGCCGCGTATTATTTCAGGCAGTCGTTATTGAAAAATCCTTCCCCGCAGGCCTACGCGGGCCTGAGCGGCATTCTGATTCAGGAAAGCCTGTTTTTTGACGCCGTATACAGCTTACAGGAAGGCCTTCGCCGTTTTCCGGCTAATGGCGAGTTGCTGAATAACCTCGGAATGCTCTACTCCAAAACCAATGTCGCCGATTCCGCTTATTATTACCTGGATCTGGCCAGGACGAATGCGACGCGCCCGGAAATTCCGGCCACGAACCTCCTCGCAATCCTCGCCAAAAGTACCGATTCAGGCCTGCTGGATTCCCTGGCGGCGAACTCCGATAAGCGCGACTATCTTTCCTGGCAGGCTAACTGGCTGGCGGTTCAGAATATGAGACAGCAGTTTCAAAAAGAGGATTTTAACAAGAATGCGGTCCCGAAAGATTCGCTTTTGAGCGTCTCTTCTCTGGCTTATTTACTCAATTATGCCACAAATCAGGCTGCATTTGATTCGCTACCGGCTGCATTGCTGCCGAAACTGGCGGCAAAAAATCCGGTACTATCGCAGGATTTGTCCCTCGCGGCACTGTATCCGGAATTTTATAGCGGGAATAAATTAAAAGCATTGGAAACGCTCACCGGCTGGGCGGCGGAAGAAGGAGAAAAGAGTGATTTGTACCATAAGATATTAGGGCACTGGCTCCTGCAACTCGGGCTGTACGATAAAGCGATCGAAGCATTGTCACCTGTGGAAGGGATCGAAGGGACGATCGGGATGGCGGTAGCGAATGCATTGTCCGATAAAAAGGAGGTGGCCGTGGTATTGCTTGATAAAATCCAGGATAAGCAACAAAATACGGCGATAGAGCAGCTGAAACAGTCATTATTCTCGGGCGTCAGACCCAAATCGGTGACGGACTCCCTGTTTGCGGTGGTTTCGAAATCGCCTTCTGCGCAAAATATTCAAAGTGCCGTGCGCGCCAACCCGTTCGATGTGCGCATTGTCTCTGCGGCGGCGGAATATTATCGAGGTAAAAAGCAGGCAAAACAGGCTTATCAACTGGTGCTGGATGCATTGCGATACAATGAATACGCCCCCGAACTTTGGGAACAATATGCATTTCTGAGCCTCGAACAAGGCTTGCTCGGACAGGCGGCAGAAGGGGCGGAGAAGGTGAAACAGTATGCATTGCCTGCCGGTTATCAGCGTTTTTTGGCGCGCTATCAGCCGATGCGGGCACTTATCGAAAAACAAAGAGCAGAATTTTGATGATTTGATATTTTAGCCATCTCAAAATTACACTTCACCAATGACGGCTTTGTCCTGGAAATCCAATTTCACTGAAACGGAATGCCGGATTTTCCGGGGTAAGGTCATTGCCGGGATTCTGAAAACATCCCTCTGGAAATACGACGGCCGGGGCGAGCTTGACGGCTACATGCTCACATTCAAAAGCAAAGGGTTTTTCCAATCGCGCACCGAAATATGCGACATCGAAGGGAAAAATGTGCTGGGCAGCATCGATTACAACGTTTTTCGAAGCAAAGCGCAGATCACCTACAACGGCGTGCATTACTACTGGCGGCTCGATTCGTGGCTGCGGGGCAAATGGGCAGTGAGCGATGGCGAATCCGAAGCGCGGTTTGAGTCCGACGGGTTCTGGAAGCGGGAAGGACAAGTGATTAATGAGGATATTCCGCCGCCGGTGATCCTGGCTTCATTTTTTGTGCATGGGTTTTTTCATAAAATTTCATCCGCATCCTGACTCTTAAAAGCTACATTCCTACTGAAATATTGCATTCATGAAAATCATAGAAACCAGCGAGATTGCCAAACGTTATGTAATGGGTAGCGAGATCATCCAGGCGCTCAAATCCGTTACTATTTCGGTCAATAAAGGGGAATATGTGGCGTTTATGGGGCCGTCGGGCTCTGGGAAATCGACGTTGATGAACATTATCGGATGCCTGGATACACCTACGACCGGACGATACGTCCTGAACAACAAGGATGTAAGCGACATGACAGAGAACGAATTGGCCGAAATCCGGAACAAGGAGATCGGTTTCGTATTCCAGACATTTAACTTGCTTCCCCGGATGTCTTCGCTGGATAATGTGGCTCTGCCGCTTATTTATGCAGGATTAAGCAAGGCCGAAAGGACAGAAAGGGCCATGCAATCCCTCAAAAACGTAGGTTTGGAAAACCGTGCGGGGCACAAGCCGAACGAACTGTCCGGCGGCCAGCGCCAGCGCGTCGCGATCGCCCGCGCGCTCGTGAATGAACCGAGTATCCTGCTCGCCGACGAACCCACCGGTAATCTCGACTCCAAAACTTCCTACGAAATCATGGATCTGTTCGACCAGCTTTACAGCAAGGGCAACACGATCGTGATGGTGACCCACGAGGAAGACATCGCGCATTACGCGCACCGCATCGTCCGCCTCCGCGACGGGCTCGTAGAGTCGGACACTATCAATCCAAACCCTACGAAGGTCAGTGCGTTGGTTTAGATGCTGATTTTGGCTAACTTGAATAAAATTCGAAAAGGGAATGTGCTATGAAAGGAGTTAGCTATTTGACAGATGAGGTAGGTCACAAAAAGGCGGTTGTTATCGATCTGGATTTACTGAAACATCGTGAAAACCTCGCAGACATTCTTGAAGATATTGAAGACGCCGTCGCTATCGAGACCAGAAAAGATGAAGAATCGGTGGATTGGGAAGCTTCGCAGAAACAAATAGTATAATTATCTTTGTAACGGATAAAGGCCAGTGGCCGAGAGAATCCGGATGAATGGCCCTGCGAGGCGCATCATCCGGATTATTTTTATAGCAATATCATGAAGATCAATTTCAAAGACATTATCATATTCGAGGACGAGGATTTTCTGGTGGTGAATAAGCCGCCGCATCTGGCAACGCTGGATGAGCGTACGGCCGACCGCGGCGGAAGCGTACTGAGACTCGCCAAAGAATATAACCCCGAATTACAAGCAGCCCACCGCCTCGATAAGGAAACATCCGGCGCATTGGCGTTTGCGAAGAATCCTGCTGCTTACCGGCATTTGGCGATGCAGTTCGAGCACCGTGAAGTTACCAAGCGTTATCATGCGGTTGTGAACGGCATCCACGATCTCGAAGGTGTGTCGGTTTACCTGCCGATCCTGCCTTTGAAAAATGGAACGGCGGTGAAGATCGACCGGGTGGAGGGGAAGGAAGCGGAGACTATATTCAATACTTTGCAGGTATATCGCGGCTATACTTTAGTGGAATGTATCCCCATTACAGGGCGTATGCACCAGATCCGCGTGCATTTGTCGTGTCTCAAAGCGCCGATTGTGAACGATCCGCAATATGGCGGTGAGCCTATTTTCCTGTCTAGTCTGAAAAGAAAGTTCAATCTTAAAAAAGACACGGAGGAACAGCCTCTTATTCAGCGGGTTGCGTTGCATGCGCGGTCGCTTTCGTTTGCAGTCATGAACGGCGAGAATATACGTGTAGAGGCGCCCTATCCCAAAGACTTTGAAGTGCTGGTGAAACAGCTCAATAAATTCGGGGTGTAATAGCACGGTTTTTGTTGAATGTTAAAAGTTGTGTACGTTTAATCCATCTTTTTACATTCAAAAAACCTAAAACTATGCGGGCACACACGTTACGATTTACCTCCTTCCTGCCGCTTACCCTGCTGTTTACATGGGTGAGTTTAGCCGCTTTGGCACAAACCGGCCGGAAAAACGATGTGATCATCAAGCGCGACAGTTCGCGCATTCAAGCGCTCATCACGCAGATGAGTTATGAAAAGATCAACTACCGCGACTTAGGCAAGGCCGACAGCGCGGCCACTTACATTTACCTGGATCAGGTGGCCCGGGTGCTGCTGAAAAACGGCAAGACGATCAATGTCAAAGACTCCATTCCCCCAGGCCGTATCCCGCCCGATAGCGTCGGTCAGTATGCGGATATGAACAATCTGCCCACCGATCCGTTTGAGAAAAGCGTGGTGATGGCTAATTCAGATCAGCTGCGGGATAAATATGAGTATCACCACAACCGTGCCATGGATGGCAAGCAAGGCGCCATTGTATTTACCTCGGTGGCCGTGGCAACGCTGGTATCCGGCATTATCGTCGCCAGCACCGGTGATAGCCCGGATAATAAGACGATTGGGACCTCGCTTGTGATCGCGGGCCCTGCGGTAGGTGTTGTTTTCGGGTTGATTGGCTTTAAGAATTACAAAATTCATAGCAAGAAGGCTGAGAAGATCAAGAACGAACTGCAACGGAGAAACCAGCCATTGACCACTTTCAGCATTACGCCGCACGTCGATCCGTTCAATAAATCGGCACAACTCGGGCTCAGGCTGACGTTCTGATTGCGGTAAATTGATTACTTTCATAGGGTGAAATCAGTTACAAAAAGTCCTTCCCACATGAAAGTAATTTTACCCAAGCTGAAAAATCAGCTCCTAGCCATGTTAATGCTGCTATTTGTCGTTCAGGCAAACGCACAAACGCCCCGCAAGGCGGATGTGATCAGGCTGCGCGACGAGTCCAAACTGGAAGTGTACATCCAGGAAGTGGATGATCAGGTTGTAAAATACAAGAAGATAAGCGACCCGGAAGGGCCGCTTTTTTCCGTTAAAAAGTCCGAGATCGCTTCGATCCTCTATGGGAACGGTGAAGAGGAAACGTTTGAAGCTACACTGGAAGTGCAGAATTACTATTCTCCCGGAAAACCAGCCCAGGTCGCAAAGCCGCAGGAAACACGTCCGGCGGCGCGCAAGCCTGTTAATGGGCCGGTAAAGCCGTCGGTTCAGTTCGCAGAGGATGTCAGAAATTCTTCGCCCGAGCATTTGCGAAGCATGTATACCTATTATAAGACGCGCTCGAAAGCGGGGATGATCATGGGTATTGCAGGCACTTCGGCGGGCATGATTGTGGCGGCGATTGGTACAGGCATTGTGGTCAGTGCGATGGACGACAACGGCAATTATAAGAGCTACCAGGATGAGTTGCGTGCGCGTAAGGGCGCGTATATGATGCTCGGAGGCTTTGCGGGCGCGATCACATTCGGTACTGTCGGATTTGTGAAGGGCGGCAAGAATGGCGCCAAGGCCAGCCGGATTCGCCGGGAGCTGATCCGTCGGGGAGAGCCTTTGACGATCAGCATCAGGCCGTCGTTCAGCCCAAGGCAACGAGCGGGAAGCCTGACATTAGCATTGAATTTCTGAAATACTGAAAACAAAAAAAGCGGGCTTCGAATACCTCGGAGCCCGCTTTTTTATGATTTGAATTTCTTAGAATTTGAAGGCGATACCTGCTTTCAAAGCGGCAGCATTGTAGCCAACCTCTGCAAATACACCCAAGTTTGGCTTAAAGTAGTAACGTGCGCCCGCGAATGCACCGACGAAAACGCCACTGCCATATGCATCGTGACCAATCCCATCATAAGAAGAGCTCGCAACGCGGTAACCCAGTGCTGGACCAGCATAGAGATCAAGGTTATCCAGTTTTAGGAAATGTTTACCATAGTGGTAAGAACCTCTGGCTGCGATATTGATAAAGTTATAACTCCATCCATATCCATAGATCCCACCTCCATAACCCCAGTGCATGTAGTCGAATTGACCACCAACGCTAACAAAGTCATGCACGCCACCTTCGAACGAAGCACCTACACCGACGCCACCGCCGCCGTACGTACCACCAAGGTTGATACCGGCATTCAATAATTTATCTCCTTTCTCAAATTGGGCGAACGCCTTCTCTGAAGCTGCGCTGAAAAGAGCGGCAACCACTAGCATGAATAGAGTCTTTTTCATCGTAATAGATTAGTTATTGTTAAAGAATAATGGCACAAATTAAAGCCTTTATTTCAATGCTTCAAAACTTGTGCCATTTATAGTTATTAACCGGAGATGGTTACTTGGTGAGTGGTTCCGGCTTCTTTATTTAATCCAAAATCAGATGTGCTTCCTGAGCTTATCCTTAAAGACCTTTTTGAATTTGTCCAGTTTTGGTGCAATCACGAAGGCGCAGTAGCCCTGCTCGGGATTGTTGGCGAAATAATTCTGATGGTAATCTTCCGCCGGGTAAAACTTCTGAAATTTGGTGATTTCGGTTACAATCGGGTTTGCATAAGCGCCTGATTTGTCCAGTTCAGCCTTAGCCGTTTCCGCAAGCTGCTTCTGCTCGTCGGTATGGTAAAAAATGACTGAACGGTATTGCGTACCGACATCATTTCCCTGGCGGTTCAGCGTGGTAGGGTCGTGGCTCCGGAAGAACGCTTCCAACAGGTCGGCGTAGCTGATCACCTTGGGATCGTAGGTCACTTCCACGCATTCCGCGTGACCGGTTGTACCCGTGCATACGGCCTTATAGTTGGGGTTGGGGTCGTGTCCGCCCGAGTAGCCCGAAACCACTTTTTTGACGCCTTCCAGCGACTCCATCACGGCCTCGGTGCACCAGAAACATCCCGTACCAAATGTTGCGACTTGTGTGTTCGCGGTATCAACGTTGCTTTCGTCGAGTGCGGTTGAGGCTGTTTCTTTGTCCATTTTGCTCTTGTGTTTTTTGTCCGATTGCGCGCACGACACGAGGGCCGCGCAGCACAAAAATATAAACGTGAAAATCGGGATGGTGGTTCTCATCTTCAAATACGGGTTATCACTGTTTCGGTAACGATTACGGGGTCAATAAAGTTTTATCACCGTAATCCTATAATATTTACGAAATTTGAAGGCCAAAAGATCAGGGAACAGTCAGATCCCGTTGGCACCAAATCTGCGGTAGTTTATGACCTATCTTCATTTCAAAGCGCTCCACATCATATTCGTAGTGAGCTGGTTTGCAGGGCTTTTCTATATGCCCAGGCTGTTTGTGTACCACACCGAAGCCAACGACAAACCCAGTCCCGAGCGGGAAATCCTCCTTGCGCAATTTACCAAAATGGAGAAATTGCTGTTCAATGCAATCATGACGCCCGCCTGCTGGCTGGCATTGCTATGCGGCACGGCGATGCTCTATATCACGCCCGCGTGGCTCGATCAGGGTTGGATGAAGCTGAAATTGCTGTTTGTACTCGGTCTGTTGGCCTACCATTCCATTACCCGTAAAATATTACTGGAACTCCGTGCCGGCAAGTTTCGGTACAGTTCGTTCCAATTGCGGCTTTTCAATGAGATAGCGACGATATTCCTGTTCTCCATCGTGTTTTTGGTGGTGTTAAAAAATACGGTCGACTGGCTGTGGGGCGTGCTTGGCTTGATTGCCTTTGCGATCGTGATCATGACCGCGGTACGGATTGTGAAGCGAATGAGAGAGAAAAGGGCGGGAGCTTAGCAGTTAATGTGAGTGGAGAAGGCCCTTCGGACAACACATCCGAAGGGCTTTTTACTTCATGAACCTCAACCGGAATTACTGATGTTTCGTTTTATAACTAAAATTTAGTTATAAGGAATAAAAAATTTTACAATTTCCTGTACTCATAAAATACGCGACCGGCCGAAAGCTTTTCGTCGGCGGGGTAGTGCTGCCACGCTTCCATTGCACCATTGCCGTCGCCTTCGAGCTGCAAGGAAATGACCGACGTTCCTGATTGCTCATTGTTGCAGAAAAGCTGCACTTCGTTACCTGCGCTGTTGCTTTGCCACCTGCCGGTAAGTTTGTGGCTATTCCTAGCGTCCTGCATTTCGAAACAGCCGTCGGCCCGAAGTTCTAGTTTGGACAAGCACACTTTCACATCGCCGGAGCGTTCCGGGAAATCGCGGGGCGTTTTGCCGTCGTTGTCGTTGATCGTAATGCGGTTCATATTTTCCCACAAGCCGATCAGGTCCTTGTGAAGATATTCTGAAATGCTGTTTGCTTCGCTTGCCGGCCTTTCGCAAGAGAAAAGGAAGAGCATTAATGCTGCCGCTGGTAATGTCGCCAGGAAGCGCAGCCGGCTGATGGTCCTGGATGGAGTTTGATGTAACATGATGATCCGTGATTTGATTTGACCATAATATGAAAAGTAATGCAGGGTTGAGATTTGCGTAGAAGAGGCTAACCGTACGAGTAAATGCGTGTAGCGAAATCTCCCGGCCTGGCTTGCGGCCTGCGCATCGGCTGTAAACTCATGATTGGCGGTGATCGCCTGGCGCCAGAAACGCATCAGCGGATTGAACCAGCAGCAAGCGCTGAGGAAGCGAATGAGTAGCCAGTCGCCCGTGTGTAAGTGCCTGCAATGCACGAGTTCGTGCGCAATACATGTGCGTAGTGACTCGCTATTGCGCAGGTTTTGGTTGATAAAAATGTAATTAAAAAAAGAAGAGACGGGCATTTCATTCCCGACAAACATCAAACGTACCCTACCCAGTTTTCGGGAAGGATATTTCCTGATTAGCCAGGCGACTGAAAGAATGTCGGCCAATAATTTGTACAAATGCCAGGTGGCAATGCTGCCATAAATTATCCAAAGGAGGTATGAAAAGTCTGGCAGGTGCCATTGCGAAGCATGTTCCGCAATGACTTCGGGCAATGCATATTCGGGCATGAAACGCGAGGCTACGCCCGGAGATGCTTGCCACTGTTCAGGCAAAAGCGGTAGTTTCAACGTGGGCGTAACGATGCTGAATAGCATCGCGAAAAGAAGATAAAACCGGTTGGCTGTAAAGAAGGTAAGCTTCTGGAATGCGATCCTGTAAAGCAGGATCGCAACTGCGAGGCAGAGGTTTACTTCCAACAGATAAGTACCGGCCATAATGATCAGGATTTGGGATAATAGGAGTCTATCAATTGCTTCAAATCATCGATTTCGTCCGGTTTCAGGTTATTTTCCTCCATCATAAACGATACGATATTCTTTGGGGAACCCTGGAAATAATGCTTCATCAAATCGGAAAACGACCGCCGGGCATACTGCTTGCGGGTAATGGCGGGGAAGTACACATAAGTTTTCCCATAAGCTTTATGATCGATAAACCCCTTTTTTTCCAGCAACCGTACAATCGACGAAACGGTAGTATAAGGTGGCTTGGGCTCGGGTAATTTTTCAATAATGTCATGCACAACGCCTTCGCCAAGGTCCCAGAGAATGCGCATGATGTTTTCTTCTGAATGAGAGATCGGTTCCATGGTCCAAAGGTATAACTAAAATTTAGTTATCAAACTTATATTTCGTTAAAAATTAAGAGGAGCTGCTGCTGGCCTGATTTCATGCTATTTCTATGAGGAAGTGCCGGGGCTCGCGGACGAAACTTACCTGATCGTGCCGGTAGGACGGAGTATTCGGCTAAAAAACGTGTATTCGGAGCTTGAAGAGTTTGGTTATATATGAATCATGCTCCATGCATTTCTGAAATAGCATTCTACTTCTCAAATACCAATGTCTCAGCTTTCGCACCCAGCTCTTCCAATGCTTTCAGGATGGATTCCGTGAATGCATCGGGCCCGCAGACGTAAAAAGGCTGATCGAAATGGGTGATGTGTTTTTGCAGGAAAGCCTTGTCGATGCGGCCGTGGTAGTAGCCTTGCGCATTTTCATCCGAGATAAGGTTAAAAAAATGGTTACCCAGAATCTGTTCGAGTTCCTCTTTGAGGATAATGTCGGCCGTGGTGCGGTTGGAGAAGAAAAGCCGGTTTGCCCCGATCTGTCCTTTGGAATACAAATCCCTGAAAATGGCTAAAAATGGCGTGATACCGGCTCCGCCTGCGAGAAATACGCCTTCGCCTTTGTATTCGATGGCGCCCCAGGCGTCGCTGATTTCGAAATGGTCACCGGGCTGGACCTTTGTCAATGCATTGGTTACGCCATCATGGTCGGTGTAGGATTTGATCGTGAATTCGAGCGTATCCGCAGTGGGCAGCGATGTAAAAGTGAACGGCCGCTTTTCCGCCGTCCATGGCTCTTTCTGAATCGAGAGATCCGTTGCCTGGCCCGGTATGTAGGTGAAACCCGCCGGTTTCTCGACCGTATAGGCATTTACATTATGGGTAACAGGCTTTTTGGCGAGTAGTTTGACGGAATAATCGGCCATGGCGGTAGGTTTGGGGGACGTTGTGAATGCAAACTTTATGCAAAATACACACTCGCAGCGGCGCTGTCAAGGGCGGGTTTTGTCGAATTGCACGGTTTTCAGGCAGCGGCTGAATGTGGCCGGCGTAGTGCCGAGGTAAGTGGCGATATAGTGATCGGGAATGCGGCGGAACAGCGACGACGGTTGGGCAATGTAATGTGCAATGCGCTCTTCTACGGACAAGTATTTAAAGACCTTTACCTTATCTGTAAAATTGATAAGATGTTGTTCCAAAAGCCGGACAGCCAGCTTTCCCATATGCGAATCTTCTTCGACCAGTTTCCGGTACGAATCGTAGGAGATCGCATAAACCGTCGTGTCTTCCAGCGTTTCCAGCACCTCATTCGAAAGCTTTTGCAACAGGAAACTTTCCGCAATGCAAACAATATCGCCTTCCGAAACCAGCAGCGAAGTAATATCCTCGGACCCGCGCAGGTAATACGTACGCATAACCCCTTTTTCAATAAAATACAACGACGGACTCACCTGTCCCAAATCGACCAACACGCGCCCTTTCGGGATCATGAATCTTTTCAGGTTCTGCTGAAATTTCTCCCTGATTTCCTCCGAAACCATGAATTTGGAAGCTTCCAGCAAATGGTGCAATGGCTTTAATTCTTCGGAGAGTTGCATTTGTATAATTGAATTGATAAGGGGTGGGAAACTTGTCGAACGACAATGTAAAATCTTGTCGTGCGACAATTGAAAATGATGTCTTTTGACAAGATATAAAATAATAGCAGGGAAGTTAATTTGATGAGGACAAAAAACGACTCACAATGAGCTTCACATTACTTAAAATCTTCGTTTTATCCAGCCTCATCGGGTGCACAATCATGCGTGCGGAGGCGCAGGATAAGGGTAAAAGCGAACTAAATATCGGAGGTGGGATGATGGCTTCCGAAAACGCTTTTGCGGATGCTATTATACTTTTACTCAGTGCGTTGATCAACGATCCCGAAGACGTAACGATACCGGGCGCCGCGTGGTCGCTGACCTATAAGTACAATCTTTCAGAAAGGCTGGCAGTAGGCGGAGCTTCGATATACAATCCTTCGCCGGACCGGTGGATACCCGATTTTGCTATCAACGACCGCTGGAAACGACGTTCGCTAACCACTGCCGGCGAGGCAACTATATATTGGGCTAAACAGCGCGCATTTCAATTTTACGGTACGGCGGGTGTCGGTTTTTTTGTCAAACGCAAAACCTTTTACGAAGTACAGACTGAGACTGATTTTGGCTACACATTTCAGGCTACTCCCGTTGGATTGCGAATTGGCAATAAGGTGGGCATGTTTATGGAATTGGGTTATGGATATAAAGGAGTTTTTAATGGCGGGTTGAGCGTGCGGTTCTGAGAGTGGTCTATAAAAATGAAGCTGAGCGTTACCGGTAAATTATCAATTATGCCGATCGTTTTCCAGGGGGTACATTAGATTGGGATTTACTCTATCTTCGTAAATGTATTTGTCAGTTACAAATACTTACATTTGTGTTTTACGATTGATATGTGACGCTATGAAAATTATTCTACCATTCTTCGCGCTACTCATCCTGACCGGCCAAGTTTCATTTTCTCAAACGATGGACATTCCATGGCCGTCCGGCCCCGGTACGATGACTTCGGCGTCCATCATCGTACTTAGTAATGGGAATTTTGTCATTTCAAATAGGGAATATGATGAGGGAGGAAAAGCGAACATCGGGATTGTTTATCTTTTCAACGGTCAAACAAAGAAACTGATCAGCGCTTTGAAAGGGTCTAACGCCAATGATCAGGTCGGTGATCGGCTGTTCGCATTGCCCAATGGGAACTTCGTGGTTGTGAGTAGTTATTGGGACAATGGGGCCATTACTGATGTAGGTGCCGTGACGTGGGTCAATGGTGTTACAGGGCTAAATGGTGTGGTGAATCCGGCCAATTCACTGATCGGTAATGTAGCCTCGGATGTGGTAGGGACCAATGGGATTACCGTTTTGCCGAATGGCAACTACCTCGTAAAGAGCTATTCATTGAAGGCGCCGGGAAAGCTGGCGGTTGGTGCCGTTACCTGGTGTAATGGTAATACAGGACTGACCGGAAACGTGAGCACAGCCAATTCGCTGGTTGGTGCGAACCAAGGGGATGCGCTGGGATATCTGGACATATTGGTTTTATCGAACAGTAACTACGTCGTTCCGTGTCCAGGCTGGGACAGTCCTACCCATCAGGACGTTGGCGCGGTGATCTGGGGTAACGGATCAACGGGCGTCTCCGGCGTGGTAAGCGCAGCCAATGCATTGACTGGCTCCCATAGCGGGGACCGTATTGGCGACGGTTATGGGTTGACAGGACTTACCAATGGAAATTATATAGTGAGAAGTCCTGAATGGGATAACGGAAATATTCAAAACGCGGGTGCTGCCACTTTTTGTAATGGTTCAACCGGCCTCACGGGTGTTGTCAGTGCGGCCAATTCATTGGTAGGTACCGAGGCAGAGCATCGCGTCGGCAGCGGCGCTACCGCACTTTTGAATGGTAATTACGTCGTCAGCAGCCCTTCGTGGTCGAATGCCGCGACCGGGGCTTTTGGGGCTGTTACTTGGGGAAATGGTGTAACCGGCATCACAGGAGTAATCACAGAAACGAATTCACTTTACGGATCCCGGCGCGGCGACACTGGGGGCGCTATTGCATTGTCTAACGGCAATTATGTGGTTAACAGCCCCATATGGACGCGCGACAGCATCATATACGGTGCGGGAGCGATTACCTGGGCTGATGGAACCACTGGTATTACAGGCCGGATTTCGGCGTCTAATTCGCTGATAGGAAGAGACTCGCTCGACAATATCGGTTTGCGGGGCGTTTTTCCGCTTAGCAATGGCCATTATGTGGTGGCGAGTCCGTTTTGGAGCAACAACGGTAAGCGATATGTGGGTGCGGTGACTTGGTGCGACGGTTTCACTGGCCGGATCGGAGATGTGACGGACATGAATTCATTTGTCGGAACAAAGGAATCAGAGCAGGTTGGAAATGTCAAGGTAACGCCCCTTGCCAACGGCAACTACGTCATCCAAAGTTCATTTACGGAAATTAACGGAATAGATCGTGCCGGGGCCGTCACTTGGGCCGACGGGTCGAAGGAGTTTGTAGATACATTGAGCGCAACCAACTCGTTGTTTGGCAGCCATGCGGTAGATCTGATCGGACGGACAGTCAGACCGCTCGCCAATGGGAATTATTTGATTTTGAGTGATATTTGGGACAATGGAAATACAATGGACGCAGGCGCCGTGACCTGGGCCAGCGGAACAAGCGTGATCACGGGAGAAGTCAATAGCGCTAATTCTCTGGTTGGAACAAAGGATGGTGGTAAGCTGGGACAATATGGAATGGTCGAGACGTTGCCTGGGGGTGACTATTTCGTGAAAACTACCTGGAACAATGTGGGGGCCATTACCTGGGGGAACGGCGCGACAGGTACAACCGGGGAGGTAAATGACTGCAACAGCTATATCGGGGCAGGTAATGGCGTATACAATCCCACACATGGGTACCTTGTTACAGTAAATTCGGCAGAAAACGTCGTGAGGCTCGTTTATCGCACGGGCGGCCCACTTTTGGCAAGGTCGCAGGACGCAGCCTCTGCCGACATCAACGTGGCACAAACAACATCCTTCATGGGAGGAGCAGGCTGCCGGATTATCGCCACTGTGAGTTCGCAGGGAGCCAACCCTGTTACCGGAAACGTAAATGTCAAAGCCTGGCTCGAAAACGGTGTTCCCTCTTTCCACTACGACCCATTTGTGGCCAGGCATTATGAGATTACCCCTGCACTGAATGCCGCTAATGCAACCGGGCGTGTCACATTATACTTCTCCCAAGGCGAATTTATTGCCTTCAATGCCGCACCCGGCAGCACGCTCGATCTGCCCGCGGATGCAGGAGATGCCATGGGAAAAGCTAACCTCCGCATCGGCAAATATTCCGGTACGAGCAACGATGGCAGCGGCCTGCCGGGCAGCTATCCATCCATTGCGTCTGCGATCATCGACCCAGATGACAATGACATTGTCTGGAACGATACGTTCAAACGCTGGGAAGTGACTTTTGATACCGAGGGTTTCAGCGGCTTTGTTATTCAGACGAGCCTGGTTCCTTTGCCAGTCCGCCTGGTTTCATTCAATGCAAAACCGGAAGGAAAAACCGTCAAACTCGATTGGGAAATCGCTGATGCCGTCAATTTCAGCCATTTCGAAGTCGAGCGTGCCTCCGACGCGAAGCAGTTTGAACACATTGGAAAAATCAATTTTGAAGAAGGCACTGAAAATTACGCCATGACAGACGCCCAACCGCGCACCAATGCCGGCGGGGAACTTTATTACCGCTTAAAAATGCTCGACCGGGACGATAGCTACGCGTACAGCAAGATTGTGAGCGTTGAGCTGGACGGCAGCAACGTCGCTTACGTATATCCCAACCCGGTTGCAGATCGTTTCAAAATCTCGCTGCCCGGCTATGATGGCAAAACCGGCACATTGGCGCTTGTCGACGCCTCGGGCAAAGTGGTGCTTAGGAATGAATTCACTGTCAAAAAGGGTGAGGTGGAATTTGATTTAAAGCAATCGAGGCTGGCAGAAGGCATTTACACCATTCAATTGCAAATGGGCGGAGAAAAGCGGCAATTCAAATTAGTTCGCGCCCGCTAAGCGCTGAAACCCTGCCGGAGCCACATTCTAATCAACTCCGGCGGGCCAAAAGCTGCGAAACCAGCACTCCATCGATCCGCAGACCTTCGATATTACACCCGGAAAGCTCGACCCCACGCAGGTCGCAATGCACAAATTTGCTTTTATGCAGGTCACAATCCTCAAAAAGTAACGGCCGTTGTTCCGCATTCGGGTCGTACATCGGATGGTCCGATGGGCACATGCCAATGTTCCGAAACACTGCACCGCCCAACTGCGCGCCCTCAATTTTGAGATCGCTCAGATTGGCATCTGTGATCGATATATTGCTCATATTCACATCATTGAGCGTCGAACCGGATAGCATTACGCGGTTTGCAGTGATGACCGCGCATTCACTATCAAGCGTGATTTGTTTGATGGTTTCCATGGGGTATTTCTTTTTAAGATGAAAGCGGATCACTAAGTCTGTACCGGGGGAAGGCGCGGTTGCCAATGTAAAAATAGTTAAGCGACAACAGCGCCGAAAGGGTTATTAGCGATGGATTTGATGTGCAATCAGGACAACGTTTCCTGCGGATCACTTGGTAGACGAGGCTTGATCAACACCAGCATGAAAAGCGCTATTCCAAATACAAACCCGCCAAGCGTCCAGGCCAGTTTGTGGCCGTTCCGCATTTCGGCAGGCTCTTTTTTCGGTTCGAGAATGATAAAATCGTTATTGACGGGCTTCCGTAATGCATTTTGAACAGCTATACGAAAGTTCGACCGATCATACGATGCCGGCTTATTTTCGAAATGGTCGACTGTGTAAAAGTCATATTGATGCATTTTGGTTGTGCATTCATTGAAAAACGTCCTGAAACGCTGTTCTTTCTCTCTCTGACTCAGCAAATTGCTGATTTGCTTATGAAAAGCAACACCATACCAATAGCGCGGCGTCATGGTTAGGGCCTGTTTTTTATGCGTCAGGATCGGATTTACAAAATAAATATCCATATGCAGATCCTGCTTGAACCGCCCAAGTGCTCTAAATGAATAATGTACGCCCCCAATAAATTTATGCACTGCGAACTCCTTCACCCGGTAATATCTAACCCGGTCATGTTTATGGATTTCTTTCACATTTTTGACCTCCAACAACTCACCGGTAGCAGTTGTGAGCAGAAACTGTGAAGGAATGAGCATGGCCGCCATCGAAACCCAGGCAACGCCTTGCATTTGCCAGCTACCTTTATCTTTTCCCGCTTTATATTCGAGTCTGTCGAATCGTGGTTTCAGCCAGATCAAAATGGGAATCCACGGGGCAATAACCGGTATCCAAAATTGCCAGATGTCCTCATCCAGCTCCATAATCGGGAATTTGCCCAGGAACAGCCACCACCTCAGAAACACAAGAAGCAGTAAAGTAGCCCAGGCGACAATGATAAATGGAATAAGAATTCTTTTGAGTTTTGTAAGGTAGTTTGGGTTGATGTGCATTATTTGAAATGCTTGTTAAAGTCGTTGATCTGATCGATCTTCTTTGCGGCAAACTTTCGCCTGCTCTCATTGGAGCCGTATTTCAGAGGAATTTTGACCCTTTTTCTTATAAGGTCGTTCTCTTCCTCACTGTACACGTAGAATTCAATGTACCATTCTTTGGTGAGGTCTCCACCTCGATCGCGAAGCAAGGCTAGCTTGTAGCCTTCGGCTTTGCTGTCCTTTTCCATGCCATATGTGTGTGACTTTTTTGTCCCGCTATTTGTCCCGAAAAGCAAAAACGCCGTTCCTGATAACAGAAACAGCGTTTTGTGCCCGCAACGGGACAAATGTCGAACCGGTTTCTTGAGGATTTAAGAACGATAAGTCAATCAACTATTTGATTATGAGTTTTTGTTTATTATTTCGAGTTAGAGCTTGAAATAGTCGTTGTAATGAAATTCCGATGTCCTACCAAGAGCTAACTTATAATCACCAGAAAAGTGCTTGTATTTAATAATACTTGACTTAAGGTTTAAATTCTGATTTCAAACTGTCTACCGTTTCGGGACACTTACACAGGCACTCTCGGCCACCCGGCTACTTTTAACATTTCCAGTTGTTCGATTATTCGGTCGTGGCTGTTGCAGAACTAGTTATGTAAAATGTTCACAATCTCTAATTGCCTGATACTTTTTAGAATGAGTAGCAAAAGACAGGAAAAACAGTAGAAGTACGGATGTACGTGCGGATAACAGGCTTTCTAGCTTCTAACACTTCGCTTTTTTGAGTTCTTCTTGTAAGTGATTTGAAGTATTTTTTCAGGTTGAAGCATGTAGCTGCCATCAGCATAACTTTTTCGGCTCCGGCTTTACCAATCACATTAATCTTTTTCAATCCATAATGATAAACCAGACTACCGAAGACTGGCTCTACTGTACTTTGGCGTAATCGCTTCATCTGGTAACCTCGTTTACTTAACTGCCCGTGATGAGCTCGGCGGTAGTGCTCATCATATGCAGTAGTCTGTATTCTTTTAAACGGCGACTTCGGAGTACACGCATCTTTTAAAACACAGGGTAAACAGTCTTTTCGTGATGCCCGATAACCCTTTAGCAAGCGTCCATCTGAGGTCTGTTCAAAATTTTTAAAAGGTATCGTTTTACCCATAGAGCAGATAAACTGGTTTTTTTCCTTGTCATAAGTCAGGCCCTCTCTTTCTGGTTTATACATACCGAAAACTGGTATCCAGCCAGTTATGTTTCTTAGCTCCAGGAATTCATAGTTAGATCCATTAGAATAGCCGGCGTCAGCTAAAAGATCAGTCATCCGAAGTTCGTTCGCTTTAAGTCGGTTTTGAACTTTGACAGTCATTGCTGGCAAGTATTGACTGTCTCGTCCATCCGCAAAATCGGCCTGAATGTGACTAATTACACCTTCTGCAGTATCTACCGACATGCTGCAGTGATAATTAAGCTTTCTTGCTTTACCAGGTTTTACCGAAATACGCGCATCCGGATCATTAGGACTGTAATGCGTCTTATTACTGAAGAGTTG
>NZ_JBYCZM010000018.1:0-78262 GCF_057586235.1 Dyadobacter sp. SRI_021 | reverse complement strand
CGCAGGCTATAAATGCCCCTTTTGAATTGTATCTGATAACCGGCAAATAATTTACGCCTGCGCGCTGGCACCCATAATTATTAATCGGCAGTGCACAAGGCACTATCACAATAGGAAGTAGA
The DNA here is from genome assembly GCF_057586235.1 of Dyadobacter sp. SRI_021. Taxonomy (NCBI): domain Bacteria; kingdom Pseudomonadati; phylum Bacteroidota; class Cytophagia; order Cytophagales; family Spirosomataceae; genus Dyadobacter; species Dyadobacter sp. SRI_021. Next base: position 78,140 of record NZ_JBYCZM010000018.1, on the reverse strand, counting down.
GAAATTCTCATTAAGGAAGGATGTGGTATGATAGAGGTTGTATTCGGTTACAAATTACTTTTTTATTTGAGGACAAAACAAGTATTTCTAATATTTTCTTTAATTAATTGTATTAAAAGTCTTAGAAATGTCGAATTCCTTCAAATTCAGGCACTTTTTTTACTTATGAAGACGTGTATTTTGAACTGATCCAAACGGTTGAAAACTTAACAATTGTAGTAATTCCCGATCCGAATGCAATATGCCAGGCTATTGCAGACCGAGAATTTTAGACGAGTTAATGTATTTGTTCGACAAATGATTATAAATTCATCGACGAAAGCTTCCATCTATTTATTGGGTACAATTAGCCGAACGGTCGTCCCCGAAGGGGGAACAAGCAAAAAGAGTATTTCGTCGCTAAGCTTGGAAACGGGTTTTATGTCAGTAAACAAAACAAGAGGAATAGCCGGTATGAAGCAAATCTGTGAGAAATACCAAAATTGAAGGCTCGTCGATGATCATGACATTGTATTAGCCTCATCGTGGATCAGCTAAAAAGCCGGATGACGAAGTGCAGGCTTGCAACCGTCATTTTTTGCTTTGTAACTTTCGTTTGCACTGATCGCATCTTTTAGTGACTCTTTTCAGCAATCTGAGCAACTTAAAAAGTCATGTAATCACCTCTCCCGCTAAATTCGAATTGCACTCATTCGTTCTTCGAAAACCATTTCAGCTAATTCCAACAGGCCGAAGCCCCCCGTAGAGATTAAATGAACTTCTTGTTCGCTGATCTGATAGTCCGGATTGTATCTTGTAATACTGGACCTTCTAAAAAATATATCAAGGGTTACATATGATGCCGCATTTTTTTGTTGGAATCGATATTTCAAAGCTGACGCTTGATGTTGCCATCGTAAATGGAAAAAGTGCGATCGAACTCGTTTAGGGGTTTAAGCTTAATACCCGTTAGGGGCTTAAACTAAACCGATTTTTAAACCGGTAACAAATGCCGGAAACCCGGGGACACATGAGTGAAATCAGCAACGCAGGCGCCCAACAGACTACCTCGATAAATAGCCATTGCTTTTCGCTACACTTAGTTACATTGTGCTAATATAAACCCTTTTATCAGACCATGTTCAAAAAACCATTCTCCTTTGACGGGCGCATTGGGCGCGCTGAATATCTCTATTACTACACGACTACCTGGGCTGTCCTTTTTGGATTACATATTGCCACTTTCACAATCCGTTGGGGCATTCTCGTGGTCCTTGCAGGCTGTATCCGTCTGTGTTGGTTGATGTTGGCTCAGGGAGTTAAGTGATGCCACGACACGGGCAATTCATGCGAAAAGAGATCAGAAGTTAAAAAGACGCGGCACAACACAGGCAGAGGCGGAATTTTATACCATAATGTATGGTCTCTGCCCTCTCCTGCGGACGATGAATGGCCGGAATTTTAGCTCAATTTCATAAGTCCGTCGGTGAGCGATTGCCATTGCAGCTTGGAAAACGCTTTTTCAGCGAAAAATCCGACAATTGTATTGCGGACTTTGTCGATCATCGAGTCGGTTTCTGTATTAGGCTCAATGTTGCGGTCATACACGGCCACGGTTACACGAGCGTGTTCGCGCGTAACGGTGAAAGTACTGGTGGAAGTCTGGGCGTAAAAGTGGGTCGGCTCCGCATCGCTCGAATGCGGGGCCGCCACGGGCCTCACGCGGAGGGCTACACTCTGAACATCCCCGCAATCCGCCTCTTTAATTTCTTCTATTTTTACCCAATCGTACCCGCCGGCTTCCTCGCCTCCGGGACCGGGTATATCAATACAAATCAGCAACCCCTCCCGCGCCGCGCCCGATACTGGTTGCCCGTCCGCGTCGGTAAGCGTAAATCTGGCCAGCGCCTTACCAGCCCGCTCCTGCCAGCCGTTTACGTGCAGCAATCGTGATTTAGCCAAATTGAAAAAGCCGATCGCTTCTTTCTGCTCGACGAATGTGCAGGTGCTTTCGGCTGTGATCATATCTCCTTTCTGTTGTCCGGGAATGGCCCCCGTGTAGTTCTTTTCATCCATCTCTCGGGATATTTTAAGGGACTCCGAACCGGGCCCTGAAACGTAGCAGCTGCCAAAAATAAACATGCCAGTCACCGCTTTCTTTCCCACAAACAGCCTGACAGCTCTATCCGAAGTATTTAAAGCAGGTTCGACTTGCCGCTTTTTCTCTACTTGGCAATCACGAAATCACTTGCCAGCAAATCTGTGGAGACTTTTTCACGCAAACCGAGCCGTACTGAGATTCAGCCATGAAATCCTCTATTTTAGCATTACAATCAGGCTATGTGAAAACAATTGCAATAGTACTTAGATATTTCTGCGAAAGTACGCCAGTGTTCCTGATCAAAGGGGTTCAGCGTCACTTTAGGTGAATTCGTAAGTTTTCGGGTTGAGCGGGTATGGATCATAGTTCGTAGCCAAGAAGTCACTCAGGAAACTGTGTCTATCGGATTGTTGGAGACCAGTACAGTAGGAACCTACCCGGTTTGTCAGATGTCAACCAGTCGCACACATAGTTTCTATCACCGCAAGTTGGCCGATTTATCGATGAATGGTAAACAGGTTAAGCTCTTGGTACGCCTTCGTAAATTTTTCTGCTTTTTGGCCAGCTGCCCTCGAAAAGTGTTTACCCAGATCATGTAATCTGGTTTTAAGCCTTATGCCCGACGCCTCGCTGTGTCGCGGCCCTGGGCGTTTTTCAGTTCAATCTTAGTCCTCTTCGTACTCATCGGTGATGAATAACATGACTCTTACTATTAAGAGCAGCAGAATAAGCACGATTGTAAATGATATCCATGCCTCTCTGCCGTCTAAGAACCATGATAGCACAAATCCGAGAAATATCGCACCAATAAACAGCAGCAGCTGTGACCGTATTTTTAGGCTTTTTATAAATTCCGTCACCTTATTCATGAATTGTTGTGGAGGGATAGTAGATATTTCTTTTATTTGGTATCTATTTTAAATAGAAAAATAATACCTCATGTTTCAAGAATTTTTAAGCTTTTTATGGGACCACGGCAACTTGAAATGAGAGAAAATATTGATCAGTGTTCTGTTGTTAATATTATACGGATATTAGAAAGCCGCTAATAATAAAAAAAATATATATAGTTACCCGATCGGTCCATTTTCGGCGATATTCAAGCTATTTTGCAACGCGAACCAGTGATAGATAACTACCGAGATAACAGTAATAAACCTAGTTTCATTTACCTGGAGATTTTACATATTTGTTGCAAGCTGATCCAACACTATTTTGAAAGGTCAAATGTCTCCTCCTCTTTTCAACAGAAAATAGTGTTGCCAAATATCAAGACACCGAATTGGAGTAATTCGTGGCGTTGTTGATCAAATGAAGCGAAATAATTCAATTCGTTGCATTCAGCTTTAACCGGATTGGCGCCCAGTCTAACGCGATCTATCGCGATTCCCTCGGGCAACTTTGGATCGGGACATCGGGTGGACTTCTATTAGTAGGCAATAAAAAGAGACGCTCTATTCGCTATACCAGGGCTCACGGGCTTTGTGATAACAATATCGTGGGCCTTATACCCGGCCCCGATGGAAAAATCTGGATTTCTACGATGAACGGTATTTCCAGGCTGGACCCTGCGACCAAAAAAATCAAGATACTTTCAGAATACGATGGAACGCCGTTCCCCAAGTTCAGCCGGAATGCGGCCCTCAGGCTCAGGACCAGGGATATGGCCTTTGGAGGAAATGAAGGATTCTATTTGTTCAATCCCTTCCAACTTGCTACCCGTCAACGAAAGCTTTCGCCGCAACTCACCCACATTCTCATCCGCGGGAAACCCATAGAGGCCTTCCCCGATTTGATCACCGGCAGAGATGGGGACGATATCCGGGAAATAAGCATTCCCAATGACCAAGCGGACCTGACTATCGACTTTGTAACACCGGAGTTCATCATGCCCAGGCAGGTAATGTATTCCTATCTTCTTGAAGGGTTTGATAAGAGCTGGAGCGCCCGATCAACTATCAAATCAGCGCGCTACTCCAATTTGCCTGACGGGTCTTATTTCTTCCGGGTCCGGACCGGCTTTGACGCAAATCCATCGGAAAAAGAAAAACAGTTGGTTAAAATCACGGTACTTCCACCCTGGTACAGAACGTGGTGGGCTTACACACTTTATACCCTCCTGTTGACTGCTTTCATTTTTTTTATTGTACGCTTCTTCTGGCTGCGTACCATGCTACGATATGAGCATGCATTGTATCAGGCAAAACTCGACTTTTTCTCAAACATCGCACACGAAGTCAGGACCCACATCATGTTAATATTGGGGCCTGTCGAGATGATCCTTTCTAAAAACTACGATGAGTCAAAAACACGCTCTGGCCTTACCTCCGTAAAATCCAATGGTGAAAGACTTTTGCGGCTTGTAAATGAGCTCCTGGATTTTAGAAAAGCGGAGGTTAGTGCTCTTTTCCCTCAGGTGAAAGAAAACGAGCTGGTATCCTTCCTCCCGGACATTTTTGGCTCTTTCACCCAGCCTTCCCAAGCCAATGAAATAACATTTGAATTTATGGCGAACCAGGAGAAAATCTTGGCACCTTTTGATCCCGACCAATTGGAGAAAGTAATCTTTAACCTGCTTGTCAATGCTTTTAAATTCACCCCGCGTGGAGGCAAAATTGAACTTTCTGCAGTTTCCGGAGAAGGTTTTGTTGACATCCGGGTCAAAGACAACGGGAAAGGGATCGCGCCCGAGAATCTCAAAAACCTGTTTGTCAATTTCTTCCAGGTAAACGAGCTCGGAAGCAAAAACAGCGGGTTCGGCATAGGCCTGGCCCTTTCAAAAAAGATTGTCAAGCAGCACGGCGGCACCTTAACTGTTCAAAGCACTCCGGCTACTAACACCCGTCCGGGCGGTTCCGCCTTTACAGTCCGTCTTAACAAAGGCGTATCCTGAAACCTTAAGCTATGGCAGTTTTCTTTCAGTCGCACCTGCGAATACCGCATAGGTACCAGAACACACTACTGATTCTTATTATTGAAGGGGCCGCGGTCACAGTGGCAGCGGCCCTTCAATAATAAGAATCAATTAGACAAAATCCATTGCCAGGCAATAGCATTATGGTTGGTGCTCAGCCAGCGTCTGGTATGTTGGGCTCAACCAGCTTCGTAAGTTTTTCCAGGGACTCCTGCCAGCCCAGGTAACACATTTCGGCTGGTATTGCGGCCGGGATTCCTTCCTGCAAGATTTTGAGCTCTGTACCAACCAAAGTTTTCGTTAGCCAAACGGATGTAACCATTTCACCCGGCAGGTTCGGGTCATCGAATTTATCTGTATACCTGAGCAGTTCGTTCGGTTTGACTTCAAGGTATTTGCCACCGAATGAATGGCTGTTGCCGGTAGAAAAATTATGAAAGGACATCCTGAACGAACCACCGGGCTCTGCATTCAATTCATGAACAGTGCAAAGAAAGCCGTATGGCGGAAGCCATGAAGCCAAGGCCAGGTCCTGTGTAAATGCCTTGTAGATTTTTTCAGGGGATGCCTTGATAACCCTGTGCAAAGAAACGCTGTTTGTTGACATATGATCGTGTTTTAAGGTCCTACTCTTCTGGCTTTTCGGTGACTCCCGTTTTTTAAAGTGGTACTGCTCCACTGAGCTTTTACGATAATTACAACAGCACAAAGATGACAATAAAGTATAGGCCTGAGGGAGGGAGTTTGCGACAATTGCGGGGGTTGTTTACGGCACACCACTTGTAAGCAGAGACAGGCAACAGCAGTAGTAGTAACGGTTGCGGCTTTGAGAACCCTGTCAAATTTGGTATTGAAGAATGATGATTACCAACTTGTCGAAATTTTGACGGCTGCTTAGGGAGCTATAAGCCTCTACTCATCAAACGCCGCCCAATGTGAAAAATACGGTGCCACGTACATCTGCCGACAGACGCCGCTGGTTCCGAGGTAGGATTCCCCGGAGTTTCCACACAAAACGCAGGAATTATACCCGTCCACCAGATCTGGCTGAGCATGTCATGGGAAGGTTAAAATTACCTAACTCTCTCTGATGGAAAATTGGGTATGCGTATCCTTTCGATTAGCTTGTCATTGGTGGGGGAATTTATGTCATCAACCGGTTTTATGGCTTCAAGCCTCGTTCAGAAAGAAAAATGCATTGAATGAGGTTAAACTGATTTTCTTTACCAATATGTATCGCGGGAGTAGCACGCGCCACTGTCTGACCAACGGGCTGCTGGAAAAACGCATCAGCAGTTACATGAAAGAAGAGCAACAGCCTAAGCCACCTTCGGCAGAGCGAAGTCGCGAGGAGAGTGGACTGATCATCGATGCGCCTGGTTGGGAATGAGATAGCCAATTGAGGCGTGCGGCGAAGGTTATTGCAGGCATGAATGGCTCGTTCGACGGAAGTGCTTGCCGCTGAAAAAGAAAGAAAAACTCCTAGCCTAAAATCCTCTTTTAGAGTTCGCAACATACGTTCGACCATCGCGTTTTCGTCACCGGGCGCCCCCGTTGGATCGCCGCTTTCAGCCATTCTGATGGCCACGTTTTCATTTCTCAAGCGGTTGGCGTATTTCCAGGAACAGCGCTGCACGCCGCGATCGGACCGGGTCGCCGGAGCGATGAGAATAGATCAGTGGTTGCGAGGGGTTCGTCCTGGAAAAGGGCCGTGTCCAAAGCCTGCACCGATCCCTGCTCCTGCGTGGTTCTGTCTAGGTGCCAGCCGACAATTTCCCGGGAATAGGCATCCCAGGATAACCGATAAGATAAACGAAGCGGGAACCCAATGGGATATACGAGCGCCCGGTGGCCTGACCAAAGCGTATTGGAACGGTTAGGCACAGTATTCTAACGATAGTCATCTGCCACCGAATCCCAAAGCGTGTCCAGTAGAAGAGCCCATCCTCCCTAACTAGCTTTGTTGCTGAAAAATCTCTTTGTAGATCTGCTGGATCAGGGAGAATTCTTCCTCATACAGTTTTGGGAAGTTGCTTTTTCGCCGGTTGGGAAACACTCCCTTGTTCTGATACAAAAAAATAATAAGTTGATCCAGGTCCCTATCAGGCATATCGATCCTGTTTTGAATCGTTGCTTTTAACTCATCATATTTCTGAAGGAAGCTGAGCTCATCAGACATATCCAAAGAAATTGCTTCGCTGATTACCTTTGACAAATAGATACATTGATAAGTGAGATCCGGATACCGGAAGTATGCTTCTACCTCGGGTGTGTTGGTGATACTGACTTCTCCGTCTGACGAAGACTTATAGCGCACCCTTTTCATTAAAGGCCTCGAATAAGTCTCGAGCGCAGCATCGTAGTCTTGTATCCGATGGATCATGCGGGCAGATACGGGTATGATCAATCCTTTCTGGACAACACCGTCCCTTGCCAGTATATCATGAATCAGAAAGCGGTGGAGCCTGCCGTTTCCATCTTCGAATGGATGAATAAATACAAACCCAAAAGCGATCATCGCTGCCCTGAGAATCGCATGGTTCCCTTCCGATTTCCTCTCGGTTTCCTTCAGACCGGACATCATCGACGTTACCAGATCAGGTGGCGGGCAGATATAATGGTAGATCTCGCCGTACTGTAAAGTCGTCTGCCCAATGTAATTCTGAAAATCCCGGTACTTTTGGACTGCAAAGCGCTCATCCACTATCGCATTTTGCAAAACTGTCAAATACGCTTCGCTCAGGGTTTAATCTGCCGGGACTGTCCCTACCTTGCTTAGCAGGGCGATAAAGCGGTCCATTCTATCCGATGGTGGACTTTCCCGCTCTATTTCGTAGGAAGATTTCGTCTCCTTTCGGTACAGGTATTGCGCTGCACGGTGAAATATTTTCGCGGAATACTCTGCTTTCAGCCGTTCGATCTCAGCTGTCAGGTCCAGGTTCAGCGCTTGTTGCAACGCTGTTGTTTTCCTGATTATCGGGCAAAAATTCCGGTCGCCCAACAGGTTGTCATTGATCCGCCATCTTGCATTTTTTATGACCTTCCCTGTTATGTATTTTTCCTCTTCGAGAAGGTCGACATAATTCCCTGAAACCGGCAAAGATCGCTCCACTTCCCTATTCGTCAGCCATTCGTATAAAAAGCCGATCTTTCGGGTATATTTCCCTGATGGTCGGGAATGGATGAAGGCAACTAACTGACTGGCGTCAATTTTCTCGAATACAGCACGGTAAAAGTCCAGGCTCAGATCGTCGTACTTAAGGGCAAATTCAAGATGCGTCATTGGCGAATCTGCTTCGGGGGCGTATTTGGAGCCAAAGGTCTGGATGACATCGCCATTAGCAGCCAATTCTATACGATCACGGCTTCCGATATATGACTTGTGGGTGATCTGATGCTCCCGGAGATTAAAATAATCCCGAAGCCACAATGCTCCGGCCGCTTTAATAGCCATATACTATGCTGTAAAATCGTTTCTCGTCATGGTAAATTTAATAAATTTCCTTATTCATGCTGTAAAAACAATAAATCCATAGATTCCAGCTTGCGGTAAAATGATTTGACGGGCGGGTAATTGTATTAAGTAAGTAGCTTTCTGCTGTAAAATAGCTAAACCACCGATTAGGCAGGACGTCTGAAAAGAGCCCCGCTTTGACCTCCCCTTAATTACAAACTGTCTGCACAAAAGACCTACATTTGTCTCATCAAAGAATAAATATGAAAACTGATTGACCCTCCCTGGCCGCGCATTCGACATCGGCGTACGAAGGTAAAGTCCCGAAAACCGATGACTAAGCCATACACGTATGATGATTCAATGCATCTTGAACATGGCGCATTAATTGGGTGAACATTTCATAGCTGGATTGTGCTGCGCTTTGAAGCAAATCTTTCTCGCTTGGATGTCGATAAGGTTTTTTGAATATCCAGTGAGGCCCAGCGCTTTAGTGTATGCATCGTTTACATCTTCTTCACTAGTAGCATATTTAAGTCGATCGCATAATTTATTTACAGAGGATTTAGGCGGTAAATGCACTTAAAGACTTAGTCAAGGTAGTTAAACCAGAAAGGGAAGCTTAAACGCAGCTTCACCTTTGACGAGTTTCCGGCCATTTATCTCAATTGCACCGATATCCTAATCGCTACAGCCCATTCCAACAAGATGGCTATCTGACTGAATTTCCGGAATTTTAGGCAGCTGTGCAAAGATTGCGGCCGCGAGCAGACCGACGTAATCATGAATATCGTAGAGGCAATATTGTCTCCGGGCAGGTCGCGGAAGATACTGCCAAACAGCAGTCGGACGCTGCGGAAAGATGATGCAGGATCGGCAAAGCCCATCTATTATCGGCTAGGAAAGCCGTAAAGTCGAAATCATAATAAAAATTAAAATTGTTCGTGACTATAAACTAAAATTAATTCCCTGGTTTCAACCCGCAAAGTGCCGATAAATTGCGACATTTCGCCCCGAGCTGACGGTAAACTATGACCACCCGCATAGTCAATCCGCAGCATCAGCCCGTATTACCGGATACTGCACCATAACATGAACAGCGAACAGGAACTTTGGAGGGCTTTTCAGGAAGGAGATGAAGACGCGTACACCGGTCTGTACCGTCAGCATCTGCGGGCTATGTACCGCTACGGACTGAGCCTGGTATCTGTTTCGGAGGCCTTCGTTCTCGACTGCATTCACGACGTCTTTACAGAAATCTGGATTCGCCGGGCCCGGCTTTCGGTTCCGGAGAACGTGCGGCATTATCTTTTAAAAGCACTTAAAACCAGAATGCTACACTTGCTCAGCCGGAAAGAAAAAGCCTACATGGGCTTCTCTCAGCAGGAGTTTGACGAGCTCTGGCCGGAGCCGTCCGCCGAAGACCTCCTGATTTTGAATGAAGAATCCAGAAACCGTACCGAACGTATAGGCAAGCTCATAGACCTGCTGCCACACCGCCAGCAAGAGGCCATCCGCCTCCGCTTCGTAGAAAATCTCGACTATGGCGAAATCGGTGAAATGCTCTCCGTCAACCGGCAGTCGGCGCAGAATCTCGTGTTCCGGGCACTGGAAAAATTGCGCGGCTGGCTCCAATAGACCGTATTTAATATTGCCTTTTTTAAAAACAAAAAAATTTTCGTTTTCCTCCGAGTATGATTCGCAAGACATTGTTATCTACTGACAAACAATCGCCAAAAACCTGTGAATCCAGATTACTCCGCCTTCGGGACCGTCGACTTTGCTATTGATGAGCGGTTTTTGTCACATTATTCCAAACCAGATGCTGATTCGGAACAATTCTGGAGCGACTGGCTCACAGCGCATCCGGCCAAGGAACCGGAATGGCAGGAGGCCCGTCGCCTCCTCGAAGCCGTCACGCTCGGCCTGAGCGACTATGCCCGCACCTACGTGTCCGAAGAAGTCGAAGCCGAACTGCTCGCCCGCATTCAGGCTACGAACCGCATCAACAGCCAGGCGGGACGCACGAGAACAATCCCTTTCGCCCGAATAGTGGCCGCTGCATCCATTGTAATCGCATTGGCCGCCGGCAGTTTCTGGTTCCTGGGAAAATCCCGCGGAAGCCGGAGCCCGTATGCAGAGCAGCTCGCCAGGATATCCGGAGTGATGATTGAGCGGGTCAATGATAGCGGGACCCCGCAAACATTCATACTGTCCGATAGCAGTAAGGTAACGCTCTCTCCCGGCAGCCGGATCAGCTTTCCGAAAGACTACGGAACCCACAGCCGCCCTACCTGGCTCTCGGGTCGGGCCGTGTTCGACGTTACGCGAAATCCCGGCAAACCGTTTCTCGTATATTCCGGGGAGGTAGTAACCAAAGTGCTCGGCACGAAGTTCGAAGTAAGCGCATTCGAGCACGATCGCGAGGTGACGGTCAGCGTCGTCAGCGGACAGGTGTCGGTATACGAACGCAAAGAAAAAACCAGCAATACGACCGCCTCCACCCATTCGGGCGTATTGCTTGTTCCCAACCAGCAGGTGGTGTTCATACGGCAGACCGGTCAGTTCAACAAAGCGCTGGTGAGCAACCCATCGATAATAGACTCAGGCGAAGCAAGCTTCATTTACGACGAGCAGCCGGCGGCAAAAGTCCTTGACGATATCGCCAGGGCTTATGGGGTCGATATCGTATACAGCAGGGAAATGCTCGAACATTGCGCTCTTACGGCCGATCTGGCCCGTGAAACCCTTCAGGAGAAACTGGATATCATCTGCCGATCTATTGACGCGGATTACGAGATCGTGGAAGCGCAGATTATTATCAACTCCGGCGGATGCAAAGTCAACTAAACCCATTTACACCCTAACCCTAACCCTAACCCTAACCCTGCCTATGCTTCAATAGAATACTTAATCTCATTGCTAAAAAAGCCAACGATGCTTGCTCCATCGTTGGCCGGTTGTCCCGATGAACGGTCTGCTGGACCGGCGGGAAGCTTTTGCCCGAATTTTTGACCAACACGAACAAAAACGTCCAAAAGTATGAAACAATCCAGAGTTTTATTATTCCAATGTATGAAAATATCGTTGGTTCAGATATTTCTGTCATGTGCCTTTCTCGGTGTCAGCTGGGCGAATGATCTGTCTGCCCAGGAGCTGCTGAGCCGCCGGCTGACGCTCCATGCGAAAGACAAAAAAATAAAGTCGGTGCTGAAAGAAATCGAGGAGGCGACCGACGTACGCTTCTCTTACAGCCCTCATGTGATACAGGCCAGCCGCCCCGTTTCCATCTCGGTGGAGAACGCGGCGCTGGCGCTGGTGCTCAAACAATTGTTCGAGCCGCTGTCCATCGGTTACGACGTATCAGGCCGTCAGATCATCCTTAACCAGGTTCCCAAACCCACCCATGAGCGAACCGAGAAGTCCGACGTACCGCTAGACCGCCGTATTGAAGGGACCGTCACCGACGAAAAAGGCTCCCGGCTTCCGGGGGTTAGCATCATGATCAAAGGCACGAGCCAGGGCACCATCACCAACGAGTCGGGCGCTTTCGCCCTGACACTGCAAAACGACCCAAGCACACTGATATTCAGTTTCGTAGGCTATCAAAACCAAGAGATTACGGTGGGTACGGAAACCAGTCTGGCCATTTCGCTCAAAACAGACTCCAAGGCGCTGGGCGAAGTGGTGGTGATCGGCTATGGTACCCAAAAGAAAACCTCCGTCACCGCTGCTATTTCCACAATGAAAGGCGAAGACATTGCGGCAGCACCTATTACCAACCTCAGCAACGGGCTGGCAGGCCGCGTTTCAGGTGTCATCGTCAAGCAAGGTTCGGGTGAACCGGGACGCGACGGCTCCAACATTTACATCCGGGGCGTATCCTCTACCGGCGGAAACCAGCCGCTGCTGATCGTCGACGGTATCCCACGCAGTTTTCAGCAGCTCGATCCTAACACGATCGAAAGCTTTACCGTACTGAAAGACGCGGCTGCGGTAGCGCCGTATGGAGTGGCTGGTGCGAACGGTGTGGTGCTGGTTACTACCAAGAGCGGAAAAACCGGGGCTCCGTCATTGACGTATAACGGATACGTTGGCTTCCAGAACCCTACCTCAATGCCCAAATATCTTTACGGCTACGATTTTGCCACCCTCAAAAACGCCGCCGCCCGATATGCGGGACTGCCTCTGCCCTATTCCGACGAGGCGCTGCAAAAATTCCGCGACCATTCCGACAACGACGCCTACCCGGCCCAAAACGTCGTCGACGAGTTGGTCAACCGGAATGCCGTTCTGACCACCCATAATATTGAAGTCTCCGGTGGGGCGGAACGGATCCGATACTATACAGCGCTGGGTTACCAAGCGCAGGCGGGCATGTGGCCATCGACCAACAACCGTCGTTTCAATCTGGCCATTAACCTGGAAGCGCAGGCAACGAAGACAACGAAACTCTTTTTCAGTGTCAACGGCCGCATTCAGAAATCAACCTACCCCTCCATCAGCACTTCAAGGATTTTCGAGCTGATCGGGTACGCACACCCGGCTAATGGCCCCCTGCTTTTCAGCAACGGCATGAACGGCACTTACGTAACTGGCAGCATTTACAACAGCGGATATCAGCGCGTGAACACCGGCAGCCTTTTCTCGCAACTTTCAGTGGAACAAGAGTTACCATTCCTACCCGGACTGAAAGCGAAGGGTACCATTGCCTATGACCCGACCCAGGTGATGGACAAAACCTGGACAACGCCCGTCCACCTGGCCACCATCAATACGGCCACGAAGCCTTATGTCATCACCGACGGCATTTTCGGCCAAACCCAGTCGTCTCTCAACCAGGTCTACAACCTCAGCCAGCAGCTCACCTACCAGGCCAGCCTGAACTATCAGAAAACGTTCGGTAAAAACGGGATCAGTCTGCTGGGGGTTTTCGAGGCTAAATCGAACTCTAATTCCCTGCTCGGTGCCAGCCGGCGTAACTATAACCTGAACATCGACGAGGTCAACATGGGTAGCTCAAGCCAAGCTGATATGACCACGAGCGGCTCTTCAAGTCAGGGCCGGCAGGTGGGGCTTGTTTACCGGGCGACGTACGACTATGCCGACAAATACCTCATCGAGGCCAGCGGGCGCTACGACGGCAGCTACTATTTCGCACCAGAAAACCGTTTCGGCTTTTTTCCTGCATTCTCGCTCGGGTGGCGGCTCTCCGAAGAGAATTTTATCAAAAACAATTTCAACTGGATCGACAACCTGAAACTCCGTGGCTCCTACGGTGAGGTGGGAGCCCTGGCTGGTAGCGCTTTTCAGTACATGAGCACTTACAGCGTCGCCGGACCTGCCTATGTGCTGGGCGGATCAGCGGTTCAGGCCGTGCGGGAGCGCAACGAACCCAATCCCAACATTACCTGGGAAAGAGCCAAGAAAACGGACGTGGGGATCGAAGCTAGCCTCTGGCGCGGGCTTTTAAATGTAGAGGCTGATTTCTTTTATGAGAAACGCTCCAATATGCTGGTCAATCCCGATGTGATCGTTCCCGCTGAATACGGCATCGGGCTCAGCCAGGTCAATGCGGGAGTTATGCAGAATAAGGGGATCGATCTTTCGGTTGGCTCCTCCCGGCGTATTTCCAAAGACCTCCGCTTTTCGCTGTCGGGCAGTTTCACCTACGCGGTCAATTCGCTGTTGCAGGTGTTCGAAGCATCGGCTACCTACGACAACCCCAATCGTCGCCTGACCGGCAAGCCGCTAGGTACACAGTTCGGGTTTAAGTCACTTGGTTTCTTTCAATTGGATGATTTTGACGAAAGCGGCAAGCTGAAACCCGGCATCGCCACTCAGCCCTGGGGCAAGGTGCAGCCAGGAGACATCCGTTATCAGGATATGAATCAGGACGGCAAGATCAATGACGACGATCTGACACGCATAGGCGACGCTGTGGCCACCCCCAGGATCATTTACGGCATTTCACCCAGTGCCCAGTACAAATCGTTTACCCTGGACCTGCTCCTGCAGGGCGCAGCCAAAACGAACTTCTATTACCAGAACGATGCCGCGTGGGCATTCTTCAACGGAATGGGCGCGCTGCAAGACAACCTCGATTACTGGACTCCTGAAAATCCCCATGCACGTAACCCGAGGATCACTGCCGCGCCGACAACCAACAACACCCAGCGATCGTCGTTCTGGATGGGCAATGCCTCCTACCTGCGCCTGAAAAGTGCGACGCTCGCATTCCGGATGCCGCAGCCCGTTTGTGAAAAGATCCGTATGAAAGACGCACGCATTTACATATCGGGGCAGAATATCCTGACGTGGACCAAAATGCGCAACTTCGATCCTGAGGTCAGCGAGGTCAACGGCCGCAACTACCCGCAACAAAAAGTAGTTGCCATCGGCGTCAATGTTACATTCTAACACCTTTCCCGCTATGAAACTAAAAATCACTTCTACCCTGACACGGCACTTGCTGACTATGATTTTGACGGGATGCTGCTTTGCCTGCAGCAAGTTTCTCGATGTCACGCCTACCGACCAGATTTCCGACGACGGCGTGTGGACCGACACCAAAACAGCCGACTTGTTCCTGAACAATGTCTACTCCGGCCTTCCCGGCCCTTTCAACACATTCGACCCGATGGAGAATTTCACCGATAATGCGATGAATGGCGTCAACGGCCAGCCCAGCAGGGTTTTATATGCAAATTCGGTGTATACCGCCAGTAACACGCCTCATAACTGGTCGCAATATGCCAATATCCGGCGTGCCAACCTCTTCATTGAAAAGGTGACAGCCTCCAACCTCCCCGACAGCTGGAAAAAGGTACGACTGGCGGAAGCACGTTTTCTGCGTGCTTACTACTACCATCTGCTCTGGACCTACCATGGCGGTGTCCCCATTATCACCAACACGCTCAATCAGAATACCCAGGGCGATGAGATTTTCAGGGCACGAAATACCGACGAAGAGACCTACCAATTCATCGTAGCCGAATGCGCCGCCATCGCCGCGGATCTTCCGCTCAAAGCCGAGGCCGGGAGGATATCATGAGCGGCGGCACTTACGCTAAAAGGCTGGTGCGAGCTGTTTTATGCCAGCCCGCTGAAAAACCCGTCGAACGAAAAAAGCCGGTGGGAACTGGCCGCTGCAACCAACAAACAAGTAATAGACCTGGGGTCCCACA
Source organism: Dyadobacter sp. SRI_021 (assembly GCF_057586235.1). Taxonomy (NCBI): domain Bacteria; kingdom Pseudomonadati; phylum Bacteroidota; class Cytophagia; order Cytophagales; family Spirosomataceae; genus Dyadobacter; species Dyadobacter sp. SRI_021. Next base: position 62,505 of record NZ_JBYCZM010000018.1, on the reverse strand, counting down.
GCCTTTTCCCTGACTATGAAACGATGTTCTACGAAGGTAATAACAACAATGTGGAGGTGATTTTTGCCAAACAATACCTGGGTGGCACCGCTTTGGGCGCCGGCCGCGAAGGCTTGCAGGGGCCATGGATCGTAGGCGGTGTGCAGCGCGCTTACGGGGGCGTGGATCCTACCCAGGAATTGGTGGACGAATATGCTATGGCCAATGGACTGCCAATCTCTGATCCGCAATCGGGCTATGATCCGCAAAATCCATATGCAAACCGCGAAAAACGGTTCTACCAATCGATTGTGTTCGACGGATCGACCTGGCTCGGCAGTGAAATGGTCATGAAGCAGGGCATGGGTAGCCGCAATGCGACCGATTTGAGTAATACCAATGAAGCGACCAATACCGGGTATTATCTCCGGAAAGGATTGGACCCGAAGTATGCCGTGAACGGCAACCACATGCTCAGCAGCGCCGCCTTCATTATTTTCCGTTATGCTGAAGTACTGCTCAGCTACGCCGAAGCGAAAAACGAAGCATCCGGCCCCGACGGGGCGGTTTACGATGCGATCAACCAGGTGAGGGCCCGGTCGGGGCTGCCCGCGCTGAAAACAGGACTTACGCAGGCACAAATGCGGGTGGTGATCCAGCGCGAAAGAAGGGTGGAACTCGCATTCGAGGAAAAGCGATGGTACGACCTGATCAGGCTCAAAACCGCGGAGAAAAACCTGAACGGTACGCTGCATGGCATGCGCATCGACCAGGTGGGCGGCAAATGGGTATACACAGTCATCGCCGCACCCGACGGTTCACGCACTTTCTATCCTGAAAAAAATTACCTTTTCCCGATTCCGCAATCGGCCATGAACCAGAATACCAAACTGACCCAGAATCCAAATTACTGACATTCCTGAACCACTCGGACGCCCCGGCCCACCGGCTGGGCGTCTGAGCCGAAAACAACCGAGTATTTACCCATGAAAAGTACCAACACGATACGCATTGCGGCCGGCCTGGCGATTTGCTGCGGGGTGTTCGTTGCCGCCAACGACCGCATCAGCGACTATCCGCACGAGGTGAAACCGGAAGATGCCCTTGCCACCTTCGAGGTCCCCGAAGGATTTCAGATTGAAATGGTGGCCAGCGAACCGATGATCTCTGACCCCGTTGCTATGGAGATCGACGAAAACGGTTTGATGTATGTCGTTGAAATGCACGGTTATCCGCTCGACAAAAGCGGTACCGGCAAAGTACGCGTCCTGCGCGATAGCGATGGCGATGGCAAAATGGACAAATCCATCATTTTCGCAGAAAATCTTGTACTGCCGACGGGCATTATGCGCTGGAAAAAGGGCGTGCTCGTTACCGACCCGCCTAATGTACTTTACCTGGAAGATAAGGATGGCGACGATCGGGCCGACACCCGCGACACGCTTCTGACCGGTTTCGCGATGTCCAATCCGCAGCACAACTTTAACAACCCTATCCTGGGCATCGACAACTGGATCTATCTCGGCCATGAACCCGCCGTCACCACCAAAACCTTCCAGGAGGAATTTGGCGACCGCGGCGGGGAAATTTTCTACCCCAAAATAGCGGACAGTCCCCGCCTGCCCCAAAACGGCCTCGGGCGCGGCGTACGCTTCCGTCCAGATACGAGGGGGCTGGAAGTATTGAGCAGCTACACGCAGTTCGGTCACACGTTCGATCAATGGGGTCGCTACCTGCTCGTCAGTAATGCCAACCCGGGGTATCATGAGGTGATCGCCAACCGCTACCTGCTCCGTAACCCCGATCTGCTCGTGTCGCAGGTTACCCAAACTATATCCGATCACTCCTCGGAAGTGTTTCCCATCACGAAAAACCCGCTGCACCAACTACTGACCGACGTAGGCGTCTTTACCTCTGCCTGCGGGATCACCAGCTACCAGGGCGGGTCCTTTCCCGCACCGTACGACAGCGTTACGTTCGTAGCCGAGCCAGTAAGCAACCTTGTCCATGCCGACATTATCCGTGATAAGGGTGCCAGCTTCACAGGGAGCCGTGTGCATGACAAGAAAGAATTCCTGGCTTCTACGGACTCCTGGTTCAGGCCGGTGAATATGTACATTGGCCCTGATGGTGCATTATATGTTGTTGATTACTACCGTCAGATCATCGAGCACCCCGAATGGATGGCGGACGATGTCGTGAAATCGGGTGCACTCTACAATGGTCGCGACATGGGCCGTATTTACAGGATATCCCCCAAAGGAACACCCCAGGCCGGCTGGTCCGAAAAGGTCGGACTGAATGCCCTCACCGACGCCGGTCTGGTCGGGAAACTGGCCGACAAAAACATCTGGTGGCGCCGCAATGCGCAACGCCTCCTGCTCGACCGCCGCAATCAAGCCGCCATCCCTCCGCTCCGGGCCATGCTGGCGGGCAGCGATGCCAAGGGACGGCTCCATGCATTATGGACATTGGAAGGCCTTGGCGCCCTGAATGCCGCCGACTTGATAGTCACCCTGAAAGATCCGCAACCCGGCGTTGTGGAGAATGCCCTAAAGATCGCAGAGCTGCACCTCGCGCAATTCCCTGAACTGAAACCCGCATTGACGGCGCTGGCGAGCCATCCGAATGCAAAAGTCCGTTTTCAGGCATTGCTCACGTTGGGTGAAATCCAATCGCAAGAAGCATTGAAAGCGCGGGAGGGTATTCTTTTTAAAGATTTGCACGACCCCTGGGTCCAGGTAGCGGCCCTGACTTCGGGTTATGGAAATGATGTCCTGTTTACAGAAACCTTAAAACGCTATAATGCCCGTGACGACGCATATGCCTCGCTCGTGCAGCGACTGAGTACCCTTACCGGCGTGCATGGCGACGCAGCAGCTATCCGTTCGGTGATCAGGAAGGCATTAAGCCCCGCCCAAACCCAGGGATGGCAGGCGCCGGTGCTTCGTGGACTAGCCGAAAGTATCGGGAAGAAGACCGACCTCTCTGCGCTCGCAACCGAAAGAACGCTGTTACTCCAGGCATCATTCAGAAATCCGAAAGCGGAGGTAAGGCAGGCCAGTATGCAGCTGCTGCGAAAAACCGGGCTGCCCGCGGGCCCTGAAACCGACTCAGCCATGAAAGCCGCTTTGCGTACCGCTTCCAACAAACAGGCTACGCCGGAGAAACGGGTGGAAGCCATCCAGTTTCTTGCATTCAAGAATCCTTCAGAGCATGCCGCCATGCTGAAAAAACTGGTGGCTCCAAGCGAGCCGCAACCGGTGCAAATGGCCGCATTGAAAACGCTCAGCGCCATACCCGACGAGACGGTTTGCCTGGTTTTGCTGGAAAAATGGCCATCGCTCACGCCCGACGTCCGAGAATCAGCCATCGGCTTCTTTATGGCTGGTGAAAAACGCATTACCTTACTCCTCGATGGCCTCGAACAAGGCAAGATCGACCAGGCAAGCATTGGTTGGCCCCGCAGCGTCGGGTTGATGGCCCAGCATAATGAGGCGCTCCGCCACCGGGCCCGGCAGCTCCTGACGCAAAAAGAAGGCCAGCGCGAGACCATTAAACAGGCGTACAAGGGTGCGCTGGCATTGCCTGGGAATCCGCAAGCCGGCAAAGCCGTATTCGAACGGAACTGTTCGGTATGCCATCAGATCGGCGGTGCAGGCGGCGTGGCATTCGGGCCCGACCTCGGCACCATCCGTAACCGGCGCCCCGAATCCATTATGGGCGACATTCTCGATCCCAATTTTTCCATCGCCGACGGCTACGACCTCTGGCAGATCGAACTCAGCTCCGGCGAGTCGGCACAGGGGTTGATAGCAAGCGAAACACCCTCGGCACTGACGCTCTCCAACTACGGCGGGCAGAAAAAAGTGATCGCACGCAAGGACATCAAATCCCTGAAAACCCTCGGCATGTCGAGCATGCCGGTGGGCCTGGAAGCGTCGATCGATCAGCAGCAAATGGCCGACTTACTGGCCTTCATTAAAAACGCAAAATAACCAGCGATGAAAAAATACAACCGGATAACCATCGTCCTATTCCTTTTGTTTGCGATCAGGGGAAGCCTCGCGGCGCAGAACTTCAGAGCATCTGTTGTCAAAATCGATATTACCCCCGATACTCCTCAGATGTTGCTGGGATACCAGGCGCGAAAATCGACCGGCGTTCACGATAAGATATACCACCGGATCGTGGCGATGGACGATGGGCAAAGACAGTTTTTCATCATTTCGACGGACATCTGTTTGGTTTCGCCTTCCCAATACGATAAGCTGGCGGCCAGGCTTCAAAAGGAGTTCAAAATCGAACCGATGCAGGTCTGGTGGTCGGCCACGCACACGCATTCGGCCCCGGAAGTAGGGCCCGCCGGCTTGCCCGCGATCTTCCTGGGCGAACGCTACAAACACGATTTCGACGTGCCCTACACCGACATGGTAGAGCAACGGATCGTCGACGGCATTGCCGAAGCACGGCGCAAACTCGCGCCGGCCAGGCTCGCAGCCGGTTGGGGACATTCGAACGCGAATATTAACCGCCGTGCCCGCGAGGTCGATGGCAAAACCAGCCTCGGTATGAACCCCGACGGCCCCGTAGACCGGGCGATCGGCATGCTGCGACTGGAAAAAGCAGACGGAACCTTGCTGGCTCTCATTGCCAATTATGCCATACACGGCACCGTCATGAGCGGGCAAAATCTGGAAATCAGCGGCGACGCACCGGGCGTCGTGTCCGAATATGTCGAACAGAAAACCGGAGCGCCGCTGCTGTTCATCAACGGAGCAGCCGGCAATATCGCCCCTATTTATAGCGTTTATCCCAATCCGCAAGCAGGCCGGCTGAACCAGTTCAAAGCCATGCTCGGGGAAAAAATCATTGAGGCCAACAAAACCATCGCCCCGGGCACTTCGGACGTCACCCTGCAATATGGCGGCATTACAGTCGAAACCCCTCGAAAAAAAGAGCTCGGCTGGCCGGCTGACCTGGGCAAGTACACCCGTACCACCAAAACGGGTGAAAACCTTGTCAAGCTGCCCGTCCGTTTCCTGAAAATCAATGACGAGATCGCCATCTGGAGCGCACCGCTCGAATTGTTCTGCGAGATATCGAACGAGGTCCGCAGCCGGTCGCCTTTCCCCTATACTTTCTATTTCGGGTATACCAACGGATGGCTGGGGTATCTGCTGGCGGAAGAGGAAATCCGGCATGGAGGTTATGAAACCACCGTATCACCCTATGCTCCCGGCGCGGCCAAAAATCTCACTGAAGCCGTCATCAACCATCTGCAAGGCCCGATGCGCGCGAACAAGTAACCGATTTGACCTAACCTTTCACCTTTATGAGACCTGGAAAACTGATCCTTCAATGTGCACTCCCGTGCCTGGCGTTGGGAGCCATTACCGCACAACCCACAGCTTCACAAAGCTTCAAATGGCCCGAAGGCAAGAAAATGGCCATCAGCCTTACTTTCGACGACGCACGCGCCAGCCAGGCAACCGTCGGCGCGCCGCTGCTCGACGAGTATGGGGTCAAAGCCACGTTCTATCTGGTGCCGGACGCCGCCAAAAAGCAGCTGGCTGCATGGAAAAAAGCGGTGGCCGCCGGACATGAAATGGGTAACCATTCGCTGCATCACCCTTGCAGCGGGAACTTCGTCTGGTCGCGGGAAAAGGCGTTGGAAACCTACACGCCTGATAAGATGCGCGCCGAACTTTCCGAAACCAACCGACAGATTCGCGAGTTGCTCGGGGTCACGCCTGTCTCTTATGCCTACCCCTGCGGGCATACCTTCGTAGGCCGCGGGCGCGGGACGCAGAGTTTCGTCCCGCTGATATCGGAAATGTTCGTCACCGGCCGCGGGTGGCTAGACGAGGCTCCCGTGGATCCCTCCTACTGCGACTTTGCCCAACTAACAGGCATGGAAACCGACGGAAAAGACTTTGAGCAGGTGCTACCACTCATCGAAGCCGCCCGTAAATCTGGTCAGTGGCTTGTCCTGGCCGGTCATGAGATGGCAGATTCCGGCCCGCAGACAACACGCATGGCCATGCTGCGTAGGCTTTGTGCCTATGCCAAAGACCCGGCCAACGGGATATGGATAGCGCCGGTCAGCGAAGTTGCCAATTATGTGAAATCCGTAAGGGACACCATCAACATCCCCGAACTGGTCTCTGCCGGTGCCGAGGGGACTCTGCACCTCACCTCCGAAAACGGCAAAGGGATCGGCCCTAAAATCCAGTATATGCCGCAATGGAAAGCGTTCGGCTGGTTCACCTCGACCGACATGGTCGAATGGGAAGTCGATGTACCAAAGGCCGGGCTATACGAGGCAACCCTGGAATGGTCGGTGGACGACAAGGAGGCCGGCAAAGCATTCGTTCTGGAAACATCGGCAGGCTCATTAACCGGCAGGGTGGAGAAAAGCGGAGGCTGGGAAGAATTCAAAAGCAGGCCCATTGGCAAAATTCGCCTCTCCGCCGGAAGGCAGAAGATCCGGTTCCGGCCGGAGAAAGCGTTCAGGGACGGGGCATTGCTGGATCTGCGGGCAATCACCCTGCTAACAGGCAAATAATTAGTGGAGGCACTGACAAAAGTCTAGCAACAGGAGCCCGTAAATCAATGACTTATGGGCTTCATGAAGCATTCTTTTTTCACTGGAGGGGTAAATTAGAGGAGAATCATGACTCGATTTGTATAATATATAAAGATTATAATTTATAATTGGATATATTTTACAGAATCGGCATTTATCCTACTCATGTCGCCCAAAGCCTATTTAGGCACCTTGATAGGAGATATGTCGGAAGTGATGTTCATTTTTCTCTACGAAATGTCATTTATTAAATATGAATCATATTTCTGTTTTTATATTAATGAACCAACGTTTCCATCCCTCCAAAATCACAAATAATGAACTTCATCGCTTTTCTATCCGGCATTTTGCTGATGTGCGTAGCACTATTCCGTCAAGACTTTTTTGTAAGACATTCAAGTATCTTTCCACTCTACTTTCTACTGTTTCCGGTTGGGCTACTTATCACGATTTGGTCTTTTACTAAGGGAAAATGGAAGCGAACAGCTTTCGTATTTGGTGTATTTGCCTTTATTGAAATAGCATTGGTAGCGAGTGTTTGGTATATGGCCGTCTATCAGAGACATACGCCACTGCCCATAAATTATCTTAATTGGATGCGTCTGCAATACATGAATGGTTTTAAAAACACAACGAACTTCAATTCCAGACTTTCCCAATATGACTCCTTGTTAACTTACCGCTTCCGCCGCAACGTCACAGGCAGATTTATGAACCCGGAATTTGACGTAGAAATTAAAACTAACTCGCTGGGGGTACGTGATGACGAAGGCAGTCTGCGTAATCCCGCTATTATAGTCCTTGGCGATTCACATGGAATGGGATGGGGCGTAGAACATCACCAACGCTTCTCGGAGGTAATAGAGAAAAAGCTCAACACAACGGTGTTGAATACTTCTATCACCTCGTATGGCACTTATCGGGAAACTAAACTCCTGAACGAATTGGATCTAAGCTCATGTAAACTGCTCATTATCCAATACTGTAATAATGATCTGGAAGAAAACCTGGCAAACCTAGCCAGAGATCAAAAACCAAGTATAGAATCATTCGGCTTCGATGTGGCAGAAAGACAAAACACTATCAACAATACCTATTTTCCTTTCAAAGGCATCTTTATAAGTCTTCGCTGGGCAATTGCCGAGTTATTGAAAAAAACACCAGCGCCCTCAATGGCATCCGTTCATGCGGCTGGTAGCAAAGTTCAAAAATCAGAACATGCAGAGGCGTTTTTTCCATATCTATACCGCATTAGAACCCGTTACAAAGGCCCCATTCTGGTTTTCGACCTAGGGGTTTACAATTTCCCGATCGTAAACGAATTTCAGTTCTATAATACCCTTCATCCGATAGAAAATGTCTACTTTGTCAATGTCCATCCGTTACTGGACAGACGATACTATTTTACCATCGACGACCACATAAATGCACGTGGTCATATAAAAATTGGCACCGCTCTCGCTGCGTTTATTCAGCTGCAGGGATGGTTAATGGGGAATGATAACGGATCGTTGGTTAATGCCGCTGCTATAAGTAAGGATATTTCTTTGTTGAGTGCGCAATGACTAGCCCTTTTATTAGGAATTATATCGCCTGTGACCACCCGATTTAAATTCGGACTGACCAGATCATTTCGGTACAGATTAGTTCATTCCCACTTTTGGTGGTCACTCCGAATTTAACAGTAACTTCCTTTTCAACAACTCAGAACCGGCACGACTATACATTTTCCTTTTCAAAGTTTTAATTTTATTTACATTTCCTTCGACCGGTCCGTTACTCCGGGATAGATTAAATGCGTTTTGAGCCGCTTGAAAATCCGGTAAAAATGGATAGTACCCACACAGATAACATCCAGGTCAACGACCAGGTTTGTTCGGAAAACGAATTTGCCCGATGGGAGGTATACTGTATTTCCTACGCTTGCGGGTAAATCGCCACTCGTTTCATCTTACCAAGATTTAAAGTATCAAAAGATAAGTTTCAAAAATCATGTTTTTACGCAAGCTATTGATTGTCCTCTTTACGCTTCCGCTTCTCTTAGCGACGATTAAGGAAAAGAGGCATTCCGCTGGGGTAATATCCGAGAAAGAATTGGCCGTCGGTGCTCAACCACAAATCGCGGTCGATTCAAAGGGCGCCATACACATTGTTTATGGCTTAAAAAACGGCAACGACCGGTTGCTCTACTATATATTTTCGAAAGACAGCGGAAAATCCTTTTCCACACCATCTTTACTGGGGAATTTCTCGCAAATGGGCTTGGGAATGGGACGCGGGCCTCAAATTACCACCACCAAAGACTTCATCACGGTCACAGTTGGTGATCATTATGGTAGCTTATATGCCCTCAGGTCCTCCGGCGGACGTGGGAGCTGGTCTACCCCGATAAAGATCAACGACAAAGACTCAACTGCAAAGGAAGCACTATCGGAGATATGTGCGGGTAGCGGCAATCTGGTCTACACCGTATGGTTAGATACCCGCTTAGGCAACAATAACCTGTTTGGGGCTATTTCCAAAGATGGCGGAGCGACCTGGGGGAAAAATCAACTCATTTACAAGGGAGAGCAAAAAGGCATATGCGACTGCTGTAAACCTTCCGTGTTTATCGATAAGGCGGATGTGCTCCATGTAATGTTTCGAAACAAACTGGATGGCGCTCGTAATATGTACATTGTCCAGTCAAAGGATTATGGGCAACATTTCGGTACTGCACAAAAACTCGGATCAACGGATTTCATGATTGATGGCTGTCCGATGGATGGGGGCGATATTTCCGCCGACGGAAGCGGAAACGTCACCACTGTCTGGAGACGTCAAACCGAGGTGTTCGAGGCGGAACCCGGTAAGCAAGAAGTAAGAATTGGCACCGGCAATACCCCTACGGTAGTTGAAACACGGCGCGGTCCGCTGGTTGTATGGCACCAAAAAGGCGAGATAATGTACAAAGGTTCCGATGGAAAGGAGGGGCGGCTTGCAAAAGGGCAGTTTCCGAAGCTCGCAGCTAGTTCAATAGAAGACAAAATATTTTGTGTCTACGAACAAGACGATAAAATTGTGTTTACAACTTTCCGGTAACGTTAATTCTTTTTCAACAGTTGGGATCCGTTGTTGACACACTTAGCGTAGCAGCTCATTTTTTCCGAGCGCTCCTGTGCACCTACCGCGATATTTAGTAGACTGAACAACCGCGAAAGCCTATGATACTGAAGGGTTTCCTACCCAGCCCTCCCCTTCGTGAGTATATTGAGAATATCGGTATTGTCCATCTTGTATTCTCCGCTGATGAACCTATTCCAGCGAAAGCCTATACACCGAAAACCGGCGACTCTATTGAATTTTTTCTCCGTGACCCGGAATATGTCCAATACCCCGGAGATACCATCAAAACCAGACGGCCGGTAGCTTTCCTTCATGGCCAGCATACTTTCGCAATCAATCGATATGTCGGACGGGAGTTTTTATACCTTAATATCAAGTTCCAGCCTGGTGTTCTATTAAGGCTATCGGGCATCCCTTCTAACGAGCTGACCAACAGCTATGTCGACGCGGAAGCTGTTTTCTCGCCAGAAATACAGACCACAATCGAACGGTTAAAAAATGCCGCCTCATACGCAGAAATGTGCAAATGGGCTGAGTACTTCGTTACAAGGCTGGCCGGCCGGTCCCAAAGGGATTCACACGGAATTGACCGGGCAGCTCAATTTCTTATACACAGCACCGCCCCAGTTTCGATGGATTGGCTGGCCGGCCAGTCCTGCTTATCTCCCCGGCAATTCGAGCGAAAGTTCAAAGAACGGATGGGCATCCCCGCCCCCCTGTTAGCCAGGATAGCCCGCTTTGATAAGGCATTCCTGATGAAAAATGCCTATCCCGAGCAAGATTGGTTAAGCGTTGCAATTGAATGTGGGTACTATGATTATCAGCATTTGGCAAGAGATTACAAAGCCTTTACCGGACTTACTCCCAGTTCATTTTTCCAATTAGATAATCAGGCTCCCGAACGACTTTGGGGCCTTTGTGAGAAGTAAAAAGTCGTTTCTGTACCACTGATAACAACCGGGAACCCTTCAATTTTACCTGACAAATTATCCTGTTGTTATGGAACGTAGAAATTTCGTGGCCGCGCTCCTGCTTGGCCTTTCTCTTATTTCCGGCGTGGTTAGAGCGCAAGACAACCCAGCGGAAAGCCCGCTGGAAAACACCCGGTATATTGACTCACTATCCCTGTCAGCAGGCAACTTTCCTCAAAAGCTAATTAAGGTAAATGACCAGGTCTACATTATTTCACAATCACCAGTCGCGGGCAATATTGGCGTCTTCTTAGGTTCCAGCGGCGTCTATCTTATCGATACCCAGTGGGCGACCCTTTCTGAACACGTTAAAAAGCTTTTAGGGTCAATTACAACAAGTCCTATCAAAGCCATCATTAATACGCATTACCATTATGATCACACGAACGGTAATTTAGCCTTTGGCCCAGAAAATATTCCGATTGTTGCCCACATAAACACCAGGATCAGGATGATGGAGCGCCAAGTAATCCGTAGTCATAAAAACGAGGTCCAGCTACCCTATCCTACTCACGCTTTACCAACGGTCACCTTTACAGACAAACTCTCGTTTCATGAAGGGAACGAAACGATCGAACTACTCTATTTTAAGAATGCGCATACTGACGGGGACGTCGTAGTTCACTTTAAAGAGTCCGACATTTATCATACGGGTGATATTTTCGTTTGGTATGGCCTGCCAGTTATTGATGCAGAGACAGGCAGCAATATCTTCGCCCTGATTGAAGCGCTCGACACCTTGTTAGCCAGGGCAGATGACCGTACACAATTTATTCCCGGTCATGGTCCTCTCTGCTCAAAAAAGGAATTATTAGCCTACAAAAACCTGCTAACATCTATTAAAGAGAAGGTTGAAGTCCTCCATAATCAGAACAGGCCCCTGGCCGAAATTATCAAGAAAACGCAAGTCCTTTTAGATCCGAAACTTCATGGCATCAGTCGGGAGAAGTTCATTACACAAGTATATCGAATGGTAAAAAGCAACCGTATCGATCAGAAAAACCCTTACAGTCCTAGGGGCCAAATCAAGAGCAAAAATTAGCAAAACATTGATATCACACTAGCAAGAAAGCGTCTGAAAATTCAAACCAAACATCATGTTTTCAGACGCTTGTATATGTTACCCATCGTTGTTTTACGAACAAATATATCTTACCATAGGTAGTCGGCCCCCTCAAAACTTCATGTTATAAAATGTATGTACATGGAGATGTAATGGTACCGCGTAAACAGGGGTTAAAAATGTCCAGTTTATTGTGGCCGGTTTCAGAAAACAGTAACTTTATATATCACTGTCAAATACTTCAGTATGATACTGCGTGATATCCGACCTCACCCCGGTCTTCGGGAGTTCATCCGGTGTTATCGGCTCGTCCATTTTGAATTTGCCCAAGATGACTTGATCCCGGTTAAAACGTATCCACCCAAGCCCGAGCAAATCCTGCATTTTTTTCTGCATGATTTTTTTGCGGTCCAGAAACAGAACGGGCCGATTCAGCGGCAACCCGCGATGATGCTTGCCGGGCAAAGAAGTTTCGTAACCAATCAATACAATGGGTGTCATTTCATCGATGTGCAAATAGTGTTCCAGCCAACGGCCGTGTTCCAGCTAACCGGAATTCCGGCAGACCAACTGACAGATCAGCACCTGGATGCTACCCTGATTTTTACATCTGGCATTAAGGAAACATTCCAGCGGTTACAGGAGGCGACAAACTATTCAGAATTGGTGATTATTATCGAAGCATTTGCCATTGAGTTGTTCAAGCGGATTCGCTTTGAACGGCCAGCACTCACTGTGGTCAGCCAGCGGCTCATTGAGACTGCTGGCGGCGGAAACCTGACACAATGGGCCTCAGAGGCCTGTTTGTCCACAAGGCAATTTAAACGAAAATTCCTGGAAAGCACTGGTGTGAACCCCAAAACCTATGCCCGTATCGTCAGATTCAACAGGGCCTTTAACCTTCGGAACAGGTACGCACTTCTGGATTGGCTGAGCATAGCGGTTCAGTGCGGATATTATGATTACCAGCATCTGTCAAAAGACTACCAGGATTTTACCGGCCTTACACCCATCGAGTTCCATCGGCTGGAAGGCCTTTCGCCTGAGAAACAGCTCGGGCTGACTGACAGCCTCTACCTTACCCGGGCAGAAATGTCGATCTAACAGGAAATGTCTTTTTTTTACCACTAGCCTACTGCTCCCGTTTCTTAATTTCATAGTAAAACTGAAATGTTATGAAACGGATACTTCTATCTATTTTCGCGCAAATCGCTATGACCATTACATTACTTGCCCAAAATAAGGACAAGACATTAATTCTTGTTCATGGAGCCTGGTCATCGGGCCACTGTTGGTATAAGGTCACGCCTCTTCTGGAATCAAAGGGATACAAGGTCCTGACAATCGATTTACCCGGGTATGGCCAGGATACAACCTCACCCAAAAAAATCCAACTCGATGACTACGTTGCCAAGGTAACTGAGACAGCTGCGGCCGTCCACGGGACGGTAGTTCTGGTAGGGCACTCGTTAGGAGGCGCAATCATATCTCAGGCGAGCGAGGTACTGGGGCCGGAAAAAGTTGAAAAACTCATTTTTCTGGATGCATTCCTGCTTAAAAACGGCGAATCGATTTTCATGCAGGTGGAAAAGATCAATGCTTCCTACACCGACCCTGAAAAATTAAAACAAAAACATATTGCCAGAGATATCCTGACTTTTTCTCAGGATGGTGAAAGTGCGACCGTCAAGCCGGATCGAATGGTTGAAGTCTTCTGCCACGACTGCCCCGCTGAGGATCGTCCATATCTAACCAATAAAACCCTCTGGCAGCCCGTCGCTCCGCTTGCCACTCCAATCACGGTATCTGACGAGAGGTATGGTGTGATTCCGAAATATTATATTCATTGCACACTATCCAGAGACCTTGACCGCGATAGTATATTGGATAACGTTCGTTGCAACAAGATTTTTACACTTCCCAGTAGCCATTCCCCGTTTTATTCGATGCCCGAAAAATTAGCGGACATTATAACGGAAATTTACTAGACAGCGCTTTCGAAAAAGCCCCCCGGGATGGACTGAATTGGCTTTTGCACCTACCTACAGAGTCCCCAATCTGATCTCGGCCCGTCGAGAAATTGGCAGCCCACATACTCGTCCCGTGCTGAACCCTGGTTTGGGATCATTAATCCGTTATCCTATTTTACTTATGGCCACATTATCACTAACCATCAACCAGAAGGACTATGATATAGATGTCGATCCGGAAGTGCCACTATGGTGGGTAATCCGGGATTTCCTCGGCCTGACAAGGCAATAACGTGCTTAGGATCCAGAGGTTACCAGGCAACAGTATCAGACAGGATAAAATTTGCGTGAGTGGCAGCGGAGGCGGCAGCCTGTTTACGATTTCAATATTGCACCAACGTCGGACCAGCCGGTGTATGATGTAAATAAACTAAAGACGACGACGCTCAAGGCTAACTGCACCGGTGGGGATTCAAAATGTCCGCATCCATTGCTGAATTATTATATTATTCAACCCTAGTTTCCTTCGAAGTAGAATATTATCGATGAACGGGATCAGCATCTACATTTCAAACATTTGCGAAGCGGCAATAGTGTAAATTGTAAGCAAACGCGAGTCATATCATCTATCTTACAGGTTGCTAAGTTTCAACCTGGCAATTCCTGGGCGATAAGTTTTTCCGATCGGGATGGTAGCCGAGCCACATACAACCTCGGCATGCCTGAGCTCGCGAATTTGCCTGAGCGCAACTACGTAACTTCTGTGGACACGAATGAACTGATCAGGCGGAAGCTGTTCCATAAAGCAGGATAATGGGGAAAGCGTCATAAAATGTTTGCCAGGGGTCACTATTTTGGTATAATCCTGCATGGCTTCCAGATAAACGATGTCATTTACAGGCAGTCTGACCTGATTGTAGCCTTCTTTGATAGTCAGTGTCTGCTGTTCGAACAGCACTTCATATGCCAGCGATTTTTGTTTCATTTTCCAAAAATCCTGAATACGGGCGACGGCCGAAGCAAACCGTTCCTCCATAATGGGTTTAAGAAGGTAATCCAGCGCAGAAAGCTCAAATCCTTCGATGGCAAAATCGGGATGAGCCGTGATGAACACGGCCATCGGAATCATCGTCCGAAATTTTCGGAGCAGTTCGATACCGGAGAATACAGGCATCTCAATGTCCAGGAATATAAGATCAGGCTTGATATACTGCAGGGCCTCATACGCTTCGATAGGATTGGTGAATGTGCCGCAGTTTTGAAGAAGCGGATACGCCCGGGCCATCTCTTCCAGAAATAACAAATCGAGCGGATTATCGTCGATCGCAATAAAGCGGATACGTGATCCAGTAGACGTCATGAAAAAGGGAAGTGAATTTTACACTCAATATATACAAAAATATTGCAGTACATCGTCGGATGTTTGCAGGATCGACTTGACAATCTGCTATTTAATACCGTTGTTCCGGGACATTTGCGTTTAAACCCTGCTATTTGTCAGCGACTATGAAAAAATGTATACTGGCGCTTCTGCTGTGTACCCAATTAGCTAACGGTCAGTCGTTACCTGACCTGTCCCGTTACAAAACCTCAACGGAGAAGCTACAACGGCTGGCAGAGCTCTGCGACTCGCTTTACTTTTCACAAAACATCGATGAAGAGAAACGGCTTGCCACTTATGGACTTAGCATTGCGCCCCCGGCGGACAACTATAATCTGGCACGGTTTAATTTTTTCCTGGGGGTTGTTCATGAAAATGCCTCATCACTGGATAGTTCGGAGTTTTACTATGTCAGGTCAAAAAAGCATGCATACGCGTCGAAAAACCCGAAGAGGATAACCAATGTACTGGCCAGGTTACTGATACTGTATGCGAACCACCTTGGCTCGACTGCCAAGAGCGCGACGGTACTCGGGGAGGCTTTAGATTTCATCGATTCGACTAAAAGCGAGTCGCATAAAGTGGGTTTGTTCGCTTCCGTGGCTGCCTATTACAATATGCTGGGGCAATATGAAACCCAGGTGTCGTATCTGCTTAAAGGGATTGAAGCCAAAAAGGCGATGATCGTGTCGGGTGCTATTACCGATCGTGAGGCGGTGGTGATCGACCTGGTGAATTTGGGAGAACTTTACCTGGAACAGAAGAAGAGCGAGAAGGCCATACAATATTTCAAAGAGGCACGGCCGTACATTGAAACGACGATCGACTACATTAATTATTACTACAAAAGAATGGCCGAAGCATATCTGATGCAAGGCGCGTACGGCCCATCCAAAGTCTATTTCGACAGTTTGCTGACACTTTCGGCGAAATATCCGAAGGAAGCGTCGGTGCAAGCGAATGTTGCAACGACAATGCTCGCTTATGCGGGACATTATCTGGAGAGAAAGCGCCCGGAGCTCGCATACTCCTTCGTCAACAAGGCCGGCAGGATCGATTCGAAGTTTCTGACCGGGCTGGATAAAGCGCATCTGGATTTAATGACGGGCCGGGTTCTGATGGAACGAGGGGAATATGTCCGGGCGCTTAGCCATCTGGAATCGGTCGGTAAGTTCGGCTATGGGATAGGCCCACAGGCCTACGTCTCGGTATTGGAAACACTGGCACGGTGCTATTCAAAGCTTCATCGTTGGCAGGACGCCTACCTGACACTCGAAAAATATGTGCCGCTCCGCGATTCACTTTATACAGAATCATCGAAAAAGAGCATCGCTGATGCCGAAGCACAATATCAGAACAGGGCGAAACAAGCGCAGATCGAAGAGCAACAATCAGAATTGTCGTTTGCAAGGGCACAGCGGATGTGGTTGATCGCCGCCGCTGCCATGGGCCTGTTCATCGCTTTGCTGTTGTTTGTCATTTATCGCAACAAACAAAAGGCGACGGTCAAGCTCGATGCCAAGAACCGGGAACTGGAAGAAGCCAACAGGACCAAAGCCAAAATGTTCAGTATCCTTAGCCATGATTTGCGGTCGCCCATCAGCCAGGTTTACCAGTTTCTCAAATTGCAGCAAGTCAATCCGCTGCTGTTCAGTGAATCCCAAAGGCAGGATCTTAGCAACAAAGTGCAAACCGCGACGATATCGTTGCTGGAAACAATGGAAGAGCTGCTAATGTGGTCGAAAACGCAAATGAATACATTCCATGTCAGGATTGAACAGGTGGAAGTACGGCCGCTTCTTGCCGGCACGCTTGGGTTGCTCGAACTGCATAGCGAAGCTAACCAAACGAAAATTACCAATGATGTGCCTGACGATTTCCGGATTCGGACCGACGGCTATTTCTTACAAACCATTTTGAGAAACCTGCTTCAGAACGCGATCAAATCCGCGGGCAAAAAGGGGACAGTAGACATTGGTATAGACGCCGGGGCGGACCAAAAGAGCGTCTACATTGAAAATACAGGGACGCCTTTTACCCAGGCCGACTTTGAAGCGCTGCTTTCCGATGATATGGCGCCAGGCTTGCATGGCCTGGGCTTGCGACTGGTCGATGACCTTGCCCGGAAACTCGGCGCGACCATTACTTTTTCCAGCCGGGAACACCGTACCAGGGCTGTCATCCGCTTTCCGGGTTGACGTTGGACGATTTTCACGTGCCATTCATCGATAAATTCCCCATACCCGTTTCATCTGCATTTAATTTCGGATAGAACCAAAAACGAAATAGCAATGAAACGATCAGTGACCAGAATATTTGGGCTAATTGCCATCGCGGGTACTTGCCTGCTGCTTTGTACCATCGCTTCCTGTGGTAAAAGCGGGGTTGAGGCGGCCGAGAGTGAACAAACGGACGGATCGGGTACTTTCAGGATTGATGGGGTCGAGTACCGGGGAACGAGTTCGGTGCAGACTTTTATCAATGGAAATTACTCGATTGTTTGCGAACAGGATGCCCCATACAAGTTGATTCAAATTACCTTTCACAATCAGGCGGAAGCCGAAAAAGGCGGATCATTCAAGGCCGCAGAATATGAAATGGATATTCCGTCCGGGAAGGCCAACATCGGTATCGACGGTCTGACTTTTGATCCGGAAGGTGACTACACTATTAACGTTTCCGCCAAAAAGATAACGCTGGGCGCTTTGAAACTAAAGCAGACAGGCGCATCCGACCGGACTGTTAGCATTCAGAGTGCAACTGTCAGTTTCTAAGCTCATCGAATATTGTTCCCTTCGTCGATTATTGCTATCCGTTCAGCGATTATGCCTGCCCGCGGTTGGCGATAACGATAGTTTCGGAATATTAATCAAATCTCGGAACGGACATGAAAAAAATGGCTTTTGAGAGGGCAATTCACGTCAAAATACTGGCCATACTCGTCTTGCAAATCCTTTGCCTGCCCTGCCGGGGGCAATTTAAAGTAGAGGCGGGGGCTATTGTCAAGACTGCTTCCGGTGCGCGTATCAATCTGTACAATATGGATATGGTTGTGAATGGAATTGTCGATCAGGTCCCTGGGGCAGGAACGTATATTTTTTCCGGAAACGACAATAACACATTCAAGGGAACCAGCATACCTACGCTGGATAAGGTTATCCTATCCAAACCTGCCGGAAGTAAAGTGGTCATGAATCAAAATCTTCTGATAGGCTCTCTTCTGAATTTTGTGTCAGGCAGTCTGGACCTGAATAACAGCTTGCTGCAGGTGAAGCCCAGCGGATTGATTACTGGCGAGTCCGACGCCGGTGGTATTGTGAGCTCGGGTAACGGCTACGTGTACACAACGACCTCATTGAATGCACCTGCCTCGGCTAATCCTGGCAATCTCGGGGCGGTGATTTCGTCTGCGGCCAATCTGGGCGTAACCACCGTCCGGCGTCGGCATGTGCCGCAGGCTGTCTCCCCGGCAAATACCGGGATAAGCCGATACTATGAAATTTATCCGTCCAACAACACCGGCCTCGATGCCACTCTGCGGTTTTACTACTCCGACAGCGAACTCAACGGGCTAAGCGAAAATGTATTGACGTTATGGAGAAACGGAGGTAGCTGGGAAGACCTGGGATATACATCCAGAGATACGGCAGAAAATTACGTCGAAAAGAGGGGGATATCAGCTTTTTCCACCTGGACCCTGGCAAAGTCGTCCAATCCGCTGCCGGTTTCCCTGGCAAGCTTTCAAATTGTTAAAACAGGCTCCGAAGGGATCTCGCTCCGGTGGGAGACGACATTCGAGTCGCATACGCGGGAGTTTCTGGTTGAACGTAGTATGAGTCCTGCCAACGGCTTTGCGCTGATCGGCCGTGTGGCAAGCGCAAACAACCAATCCGGTGCCGCATATGACTACACCGATCTAACGGCCGGGCCTGGTCAGAAGTATTACTATCGCCTTAAAATGGTTGATACGGATGACACTTTTGCATTCAGTCGAATCATCTCGGCCGAAATTTCCGGCTCGCCGCGCTTCACTATTTATCCTAATCCTGCGACTTCCACTGCCAGGCTTTTCAATCAGGAGGGGATCAGCAGCCTTGGCGTGCTGAATGCGGCTGGAAACAGGGTTGCCCATTTCACCTATACCACCCTGACGACCGCTACAACCCTGCATCTTGAAACCTTGCCGTCCGGAGCTTATTTCTTACAAGTTACCGATCGGCGCGGTTTACAAAAGATCATTAAGCTGGTAGTGGCACATTGAATCAAAATTTTCACTTTAATGAACCGAGCTCATGAAAACCTCCCTGCTTTTTTTATTGATAACAGTCAGCTGCCTTACGGCATCGGACCTGACCGCGCAAAGCGTGGGTATCAGCAATGATGGTTCCAATCCCGATCCCAGTGCTATGCTGGATGTGAAGAGCGACAGCAAGGGCCTGTTGATTCCCCGAATGACGACTGCCAAAAGAACCGCTATAAGTGCTCCCGCGGATGGCCTTATGGTGTATGATACGGACACGAAAAGTATGTGGTATTTCAAACTCAATACATGGACCGAAGTCGGCGGGCTGGCATTGCCTTATAACAAAAATGTGAGTGTCAATGGAAATGCGCTCGCACTGACCAATGGATACGCTGGCGGCAATGCCATTGTGGGGCAGGCTTTTGACGGAGCTGGGATTTCAGGGTATTCCCAAAGCGGCGCCGGGGGGATATTCAGCAGCCAGAGCGGACCAGGCATCCGTACCGTGGGCAGCGGGGCGGAAATCAATGGGAAAATAAAAATTGCGGATGGTACTCAGGCCTCCGACAGGGTTTTGACCAGCGACGCCAGCGGGGTTGCAAGCTGGAAGCCGCTCCCTACCGCCAAAACAGCAATGACGTCCCTGTTCGACACCGCCCCGGAAACATATGTCGTACTCACTGAGAACAACCACAATTTGCTTCCGTTCGTGGCGCATCCGACAAGGCCCGAATATGGAAATTACGGATATGACGGCGGAACGAATTTCAACGATGCCACGCACGAATATGTCGTCCCGGCCGACGGGCTTTACCGGACCAGTTTCAAACTGTATTTCAGGCCCACATCGCAGTCCACGACATTTACTTATCCGTCTTCTTACTACGTATCCGTGTCAAAGGTCACCCCCTATGAAAGCCCTAATCAGGACGATTATCTGCTCCGGTCGTGGGGCTACGAGTATAATACGGGAGATACCTATCCAGCTATGCTCTCGGGGGAGGCCAGCACTTTTTTTGCGGCGGGGACAAAGCTTAAGTTGCTGCTCTTCTATTCGATCAACGGGACCTCTGAGGATTCTCAATTGCAACTCTATGGCGGGCGTTATTCGTTTTTTTCGGTTGAACGGGTTGAATAAACCTCGACACAGTTTAATAATCAACATCATCCCAAACGTCTGAAAAGTAACGAAGCCTGAGTCTGCTAACTCTGTTCTCCAATCTCCAATAAATGGTGTCGCCCGATCAGGCTTCGGATCTTTCGAGCATGCAGTTAACAAATAATACACATGCAAAAAGGAAAACAATTAATTGTTTTATGGAATGGTGTATTTTGTGGTAGTGTCCGAAGGGTTTGACTACCTATCTGAAACTTAAAAATCCAACTCCGATTTGTCAAAGATCCAGAAATCAACGATCCCGTAATATTGTGGTGTGGTAAAATTGAAATCCCATTTCTTCTTACCCGTCTTAGCATCCAAACAGAAAAGTCTTTTCCCGGAAATACTTGTGAAGATTCGGCCGTTTTTGATAGTCAGACGAGACGGATACTCCCATATCCCGTCTCCAACCCACGCCCGCCATTTAAGTTGACCAGTCTCGGCATCCAGGGCATATATTCTTCCTTCACGCGCCGGGAAAATGACCATGCCTCCCCAAAATCGCCCTTCGCCTATAAAGTCCTGTCGATCGGTCCTGAATTCCCATTTTTGGGCGCCTGTCTTTTTGTCTACACCATAGATCATTCCCCTATCGGTTCCGTAATACACACCATTATCCCCCGCCACGAAAGAACCGTAGGAGGCTGGTCCACCATTCTCGCCGCGGAACTCCCATTTGACTTCCTTAGATATTTCATCTATTGCGATCAAAGTTTCGGAATTTTTTATGCTAAAAAAATACCCGCCGGAAATCATATGCGGTGAATCCGAGCTGTACTTCTGTATTTCCTTACCTGTTTGTACATCTAAAAAATAGCATTCATGGCTAAATGGAGCATCCACCTGTATTTTGCCATTGATCAGGGACGGATAAACCATATCTTCAATCAGGATCACCCATTTGATCTTTTCCGCCGTCAAATCATAGGCATAAATGGCTTTCGAATGGTTATACTCAACCGCATCGGTGCGTTTTGAATGGAATAATGCAATATCTCCTGCAATGCCAATAAGTTCGCTTTGCTCTGAGGGTGTACAGCAAACGTGGACGAAATTGGGCCTTAACAGTGTATTTTTAGCCCAAATCGCTTTCCCGTTGAACCCATCCAGAATAAACAGGTTTTTCATTGTATCTGGCATTGCGTAGAGCGCCGTAGTATCATTTGGGTTGTTGAGCCTGTAACGATCGCCGGCTTCCATGTAAAGCTTTCTGTTCCCCACTCCGAACTTCCCGACCTTGTTGATTTCCCATTTAATAGTTCCCGTTCGCCCATCCAGGGCCAAAGTCTTGTTGTTTAATGTCGCTATGACCATACTCTCCATTGGGTCTTCATTAGGAGACACGTCACTCTTTTTCTTATCGCAGCCGTATAGAATGACTACCGACATCGTGATTAAAAACGTCGAAATTTTATAGATACTAGGCATATTAGCTTACTTGTTGGTTTTTAGATGACTTAGTTTGTTTATTAATGAAACACCGAATTGATAAGGCCGATATTGCCAGTCTAACCCACTAATGCGCTGTCTATTGAGACCGTATTCGATAAACGGCCCGATTGAAATAACCATCCGGTCGCCGATTTTAATTGGTCTACTCAGTGCTGCATTTACGGATAGAAAATGTTGTGATTCCTTATGAAGCGTTGTCTGGTACTGAATGCCGGTAGTTGCTTCATAATCTCTGAAAAAACCTGTTTTAAAGTGGGTAACCTTATTTATCCCTATCCCCACAGTATGAATTGCTTCATCATACGTTTGTGCCATACCTTTGCGTTGAACCTGGTAGCCATTCTTGCCATCAGGCCGGATATCAAATTCCTCCGTACCTAATTCATAATAAATCCAGTTCCGGCGGTAAGTGTATCCTGCAAGTATCTGAATATCATTTTTCTCAATTCCGGCAGCGATTCTCACCGCCTTGGATTTGCCCGACCAAATAGGAGCAAAGCGAAAATTTTGATATAAACCCTGGCTTGGGCGAGCGTCAAGCGTCAGAAAAGTTTGAGACGAATTCGCCAGAAAGATCCATTTAATATCGCCTTGCGCATGAGTGTTCCCTTGAAATCCCATATCTGCAACCACAGACACAGAAGGGAGTTTTAGCAAAACTGGATAAGGTTTGATAGCAACTGGATGTAACGATGCGACTTCCGGTATAGCAGGCTCTCTTATAATTTCATCGGATTGAGCAGGACTTTCCGGCTTATCTGGTACCAGGGGCTGTTCAATCGCCTCTGCTTCGATAAGATCAGGCCCAAGTTCCCGTGAATTACCTTGGTGGACATCGGACTGAGGATGTTTCGGGTATACAACATGTTTTTGATTTGCTTCGGACCGGAGCGTTGCATGTGAACTACTATCAGGTAATGCGTTGCGTTCCGCGCTTTCAATTATCCCCGTTTGCTTCATCGGAGAAACACTCGCTTGCTTATCGAGCTGCTGCGCGGAAGGTCTGAGCACTGCCCGATACTTTCTGGAAATTGATCCTCCAACAACCCAGGCTATCAGCAAAACCACTCCCAGCAAATACCAAACAGCCGTATTTTTATTAGGATGCAGACGGTCATAAATACTATCGTAGAGCTGAGGTTTGACTTCCGCTCCTTCTTTGTCAAACCGCGACTGAAGTCCCCTTCGAAGGATGTCATCAAGATTTTCTTCCGAGTCTGTCATGTTCGATAATTCCTTGTTCTTCCAATTTTCTTAATAAGAGGTTGCGTCCACGAACCGTTTGGGATTTGGAGGTGCCTGGACTAATCGAAAGCATTTCGCCGATTTCCTCGTGTGTATAACCATCGATATGATGCAAGTTAATCACGGTGCGATAGCCGTTGGGCAGACCTCTGATTATCTCCAATAGTTTTTGCATATCAATATCCGATAGGATTCTTTTGTAGTCCTCCGATTCCAACGAAATCTCAATACTTTCCATCGGTGCCAGCATGAGTTGTTGCTTAGTAGTACGTTTATAGTAGTCAATGGCCGTCCGGACGACGATCATTTT
This sequence comes from Dyadobacter sp. SRI_021, assembly GCF_057586235.1. Lineage (NCBI taxonomy): Bacteria > Pseudomonadati > Bacteroidota > Cytophagia > Cytophagales > Spirosomataceae > Dyadobacter > Dyadobacter sp. SRI_021. Next base: position 39,038 of record NZ_JBYCZM010000018.1, on the reverse strand, counting down.
TATCCAACCGTCGACCGCTGATATATTTCTTAATTCTCCTATATTCTTGAAAACTTTCACAAACGCGTCCTGAAAAATCTCATCACCCTCCATTGACGTCCTGGCGTACCGTTGACAAATGCTCATCATTCGCTTTTTGTACATTTCATAAAGCATACTTTGTGCACTGGCTTCCGATTTCTGACAGCCTATGACCAACTCCTCGATAGATTGATATCTTTTCTTTTTTCTAAAAAGCATTCAGTTTGCTTCGTTTCGCCGTAATGTGAAGGGGTAAGTCCATTACGACAGATTGATAGAAGAATTTGGTGATGTTCAAGCCGGTATCTACTGCCTAAAAAGCGCCGTAAAATAGGTTTCGACCAGATTGCCGTCCTTGTCAAAATACAGATTTACTTCTTGCCTGCTTAACATGACCTGGGCCGGTGTAAGGTCCACCCGATACCCCCCGAATGGCCCGTCTTCAAAGCGCAAACCGTAGCGATAAACCATCGGCGCGTAGGCGGTATTATTTTTGATATAGTCTCGAATCTTTTTAGGGAATTCGTCAAGTTCGTTATAGTACTCAATGTTGCCCATCATGGAAAAAAATACTTTACCTGTATCGTCGATGAGCATGTCATTATAGGAAAGAGAAGTCGATTGCCCGCCCACTGCGAATACGGATGGAATACCGTTTCGCACATAGACCTTCGCACCACCAGGCTGAAAATACCGCGGTTTGAGCAGACTTTGTATTTTATCGGGGAGTTCTTCGTAGGAAGAATAGTAGGTCAGTTCTGTTTCCGGGAACATGTAAATAGCCTTATCAAAGCTCGACCAATCATCCACTGAATTGACCCAACGAATGGTGAAGTTCTGATTGTTCCAACGGTATTCTGCACAAAACTGCTGAGGATATCCAGGCGAGGAATCATCTTCCCTAAAATTTGTATACGTGCCGCCTTGAATCAATTGGCTGTCCGTAATCCGACGAAGTGTTTCCGGAACCTGCTCATCTAATAGTTTGGCATGCGCCAGGCGCTGAGTCCTGTTTAATACGGAAATGAACTGGGACTCATCTTGCTTGAAATTCACCTTCCAGACTTTATCACGGATAAACGTCCTGGCCACCAGTTCGGTCGCACGAGGGAAGAGGTTGTAAACATTTGAGGCCACCTCTTGTGGGATTTCCTCTGATGGAGGATCAGGTTGGGGCTCTTTTACCGAATTACATCCGCTAAAAAGCACTGCTATTAAGAAATAGCAGGTAGAGACATGTCTGTTAATCATTTCATATAAAGCCTAAATTCAAAAAAGATAGGTGACGATTTATTAACAAGACTGCTTGCAGAGGTTATGCGGTAGCATGTATATGTAATTTCTTTTGGAATTGGTTAATCCGCGCCTCAAAGTTCCATTATAATAACCAAGGCACAGCCGATTAATACAACAAACTCAAAATAACACTTTGGTTGCACTAAAATTGTATAATTTGGGTATTTGCTTTTGGCGGATTCAGAACTCAATTTAAATGGATTTGTTTCATTTTTTGCGTTGTAACTTGTTGTAAATCTGGCAAATAAAGCCAATCTCTTTTTAGCCGAGGGGTTCGAACTTCAAATCCGTCAAACACCAGATTTTCAGGAAAGATCGAACCCATGTAAGTGTCCTGAAAAGGCAGACAGTTTGAAATTAGAGATCAAACCTGAATTTTGAATTGATGAAAAAGACGTGATTCACAGAGACGCAGCGGGGTGGCCCGTGCCATCGTTTCGATCCTCAAGCAACAGGAAGCAGGTATCCCAACCAAGGAAATTTAAGTAACGAGCGGTCAATAGTCAACCCTCGAAAATAGTACTCAAAATTTTGTCACTCTTCTTCTGAATTGAGTCGGCGACATCCCGGTAAATTGTTTGAACTGCCGTGTAAAGTAGGAAGTAGATTGGAAATTGAGCTCGAAAGCAATGCTCGAAATATCCTTGCTGATGTCCTGAAGAAGGATTTGGCTATGCAATATGCTCAGCTCGCCGATCCACTGCTTGGGCGGTTTGCCGGTTGTTTCCTTAATGCATTTACAAAGATAATTCTCGGAAATAGAGAGCTTGTTGGCATAAAACAATACCTTCTTCTCCGTCTGATGGTATCGCTGGACAAGGTCTTTGAATTGGAGCGTGATATAGAAAGTCCTTTTGATGGACGCCTCTTCCAGCGATTGATCGGGGCGCATTTTCATTAATGCAGCTTTCAATAACAACCCGCTTATTTCTATGCTGTCGTTAGAGCCTAGTTCCAGTTCGAGCAGCCGGAGCAAATGCGACATCCAGTTCTCGGTCGGCTTGGACAGCATGGCGTAGGGCGATGTTTTAAAGAAATGGTAGTCGGTGCTTTTGTCGAGGAATATGTTTTCCAGCAGCTCGTTTTCAAATACGATAAAAAACCCTTCAGTATCTTCCGAAATTTCGAGCGTGCGGGTAATGCTTCCTTGTTTGACCAGAAGCACGGAGCCCGGACAATCTCATATTCAGATATTTCCAGCTGCTGCTTGATCCTTCCGTTGGTCACGAAAATGATAAAATTGAAAGTGGTACGGTATGGAAGGACCGGGATCAATATATTCCGGAGGTAGTTTTCGATCCGGTACAGTTGCAGTTTGGAATTGTTGAAATAGATCTTTTCCGACAACCCTGGTAGGAACAAACTTTTGTACTCAAAGTTTGACAACATCTTGATCGTATCGCTCATAGCTCCGCAGAAAATATTCCGGCCCCATATGTCACCTTTTTTACACACAATAAAGCACAGAATATCAAGACAATACCCTAACAAAACCACCTTTTTTAGTTCAAAAGAGCCAAGGTACGTCATGTTCCTATGTACTGCCTGATCCGTAATATTGACCCGACGAATATTTCACCATGCAAATAACTGCTACATTCTCCTGTTTTTTGCCACTGCTTGTTGGCCGATCGCTCACAAAGGAGTATAGTACAATTAACGTTTTTTATTTTTTCTTATCTACCAGCAAGTGCTTCCGTGCCGGATCCTGTTTGATATTAGCAATTTCATTTTCTATGATTTCGCGCACATCATCCTTAATCTGCTCGAAAACCTTTTTGATAATCGCTGCATTCACCTGTCTGACGACTGGGATTGGCTTATAGGCCGCTGCCTCTGCTGCTAAGGCCTGATGATTGTTCATGATACGATTATAAAATGCTTTAAGGTCAATGCACTGATCGGGATTGTCGGCGACTAAACCGACAAATTCCCCTGAGCTCATTGATGAAATCTTAGATGCGGGAATAGCAAGATCCAACTGTATCGATTTGCTGATCGAAGTATCGGAGCGGTTCAGTGAAAGTGCCGTGCGATCCTGCTGAATTTTCCCGAAACGCTCGGAAAGATGCTTTGCAGTGTCACCCAAGACCTGGCCACTGATCACATTGCCCGTAATATTCACAATAAGGTCAAATATACCGGCTTTGGTGAAGAAGCTCAGGCTCAACTGCGCGAACAGCTCATGAAAGCCCAAAATGAGTTCAGCATTAAACGGGTCACTTCATACGGCAAGGACGAGCTGGCTGTGTCGCTGAATTTCAAAAAATCAACCAATTCAGATATGTATTTTTTTAACAGCTACCGAGCCGAACTTCAAAAGCCCGGCTCGGAGACTAGAGTCGGCCAGACGTTTTACATTAACAATGAAGGAAGGAACATCACCCAAAAGGAGGCGTATAACCTGCTGAATAGCAGATCGGTCAATAAAGACCTAGCAAATAAAGACGGGCAGCTGCACAACGCATGGCTAAAGCTCGACTTTAAGGAAACAACCTCCAACGGCAATTTCAAAGTTCGCCAATTCAGCCCCCAGTATGGCTTTGAACTTGAAAAAGCACTAGAAAAGCACCCGATTAAGGAGCTTTCAGACCCGCAGGAAAGGGTCAGGCTGTTGGAATCCTTGGAACGCGGGAATCGCCAGGTTGTAACTTTCGCCGGCGACGGTGACCAAAAACGGTTCATCGAAGCAAATCCCCAGTTCAAATCTATTACCGTCTACGACGAGAATCAAAAAAGAATCCGTCAGTCAGGCGCTGACGAGACGCAAAAAAGTATAGAGCAGACAGAGAAAAAGAACCATCAGCAGGGAAACAAGGAATTGTCGGGTGAGGAAGAGAAAAGTGAAGGTAACAGCAAGAAACGCAGCGTTAAGGTATGATCAATTCTGATTCGCAAAATTCCGCACTCGAATTCCTAACTTCTTTCTTTAGGCGGATACAAAAAGACCCTAAAATCGGCCCGTCGCACATTGCGCTTTACCTGACGATATGGAAGGAAGCGATTTCATCGAAAAACCCCGGTCACCTTGCGATTTATAGCCGGCCACTGATGAAAGGAGCAAAAATTAACAGCAGCTCGACATATTCCAGGATTCTCAAGGACCTGTGTAACGGCGGCTACATTCGTTTTGAACCTTCGTACTTTCACAACCAACCTAGTAAGTACCGATTAGTCCCGCCATAACAGGGTCGAATTTGATCTGACAAACATGGCGTGCAAATGTTCGTTACATTTGGGAGAGCTCTCGACTTTTTCATCTGGTCAGCTCGAGAAGACTTTTCCATTTATTTCATCAAGGCTCAATGTTCAAAAACTTGAAGCCTGTTACCATTAAGTGCTGATGACTTGTTAATATCACATCATCTACAATATGCATCAGTTTTTGCTTAGAAGGGAAGGATTTGTCCGAGGCAACCGAGATCTCCAAATTTTGGGGAGTTATCCTAAGGAGAATACTTTTTATGATATATCGGCAACCTCTTGCTGCAAGAGGTTGCATTTCTGTTACTTGAAATCGCCCTATCAATCTAATTACGATTCACCACGATTTTCTGTGAAAATGATGAGCCGTCCCTCCGAATTACTCGCACAACATAATTGCCTGGCTGCAAGTGCGAAACGTCGATTTGCGAGGTGGGTGCCGAACCTGAATCATATATGCTTGCAGCTTTTTCGTTGATAATCTGGATGCTTTTCACATGCCGAAAATCGGCGAGCTTCAAATTTAGAATTTGGGCGGTGGGATTCGGATACATTACTACTTCTGGCATTGTTTCGAATTTCACCGTGGCGATAGCGCTGTATCCATAGGTTTCATCATAGTCGATCATTTTCAGACGATACAGATTTACTCGCTGCAATGAAGGGGAGTTATGTTTGAAATCGTAATGCATAATCACCGAACTTGTCGCAGCAGCCTTTACACTGCCGATGGTATTCCAGGACTTACCGTCTAAACTATGCTCGATTTCAAACCGGTCACTGCCAGTTTCAGATGTTGTCTCCCAATAAAGTAGTGCGGTTGTTCCCTCATTTTCTCCACTGAATTTACTTAGTGTAACGGGAAGGCGATCTTCGTCCGTAGTCTTTACAATCCAGAAATCCTCGCTGCCAAAAGCTTGCTCCGTTTTGTCGGCACCAATTCCGGAGACGGAAACTCCCCCCAGGACGAAACCATTATCCGACGTTCGCCGAAAGCACCTGATAGACTCATATTCAGTCCCTCCGAAAGTCGTATCCCAAATTTTGTTCCCATTGGCATCTAGTTTAACAAGCCAAAAATCACCTCCACCTTTTGAGACCGCGGTTTTGTCACCATCGACGGGTGGGCCGACATCCGCTGCGCTGATGTAGCTTCCATCCGTCATCTGCAATATATACACGAATCCTCCACTCGCGGAAGAGCTCAGATCTTTATTCCACTGAATATTTCCGTCCGACGCCAGTTTGACAATCCAATAGCCCGTCATTCCTTTTTTGTCATCCGTCTTGTCTCCACCTGGTCCCGACCATGTAGTGCCTGATAGAATAGCGCCGCCGTCAGAAGTGACTTCCATAGAATAAAGATAATCGCTGGATAACCCACCTATCGTTTTATCCCATTCGATATCACCATTTGCATTCAGCTTAATAATCCAATAATCCTCCTCGCCCTTCAAGGCGCTTGTTTTGTTTCCACTAATCCCCGACCACGTCCAGCCGGCAACCACATACCCGCCATCCGGGGTTGGACTTACTTTTTTAAATACGTCCATATTGTTGCCCCCAATCGTTTTTTCCCATTGGACTGAACCATTCGCATCAACCTTTACAATCCACATGTCGTCGTAGCCGTACGCGGGACTTTCTTTGTCACCACCACTGCCCGAGAATGTCACACCCCCAACTATCGCACCGCCATCGGCGGTAGGTTCGCAATTGGTTACTCCTTCTATTCCCGGTCCGCCTATTGTTTTGTCCCATAGTTTGGTGCCATCCGCACCGAGTTTAACTAACCAGAAATCATATTCACCTTTTGAATTTTCGGTTTTGTCCCCTCCGGTGTTAGCGGCGGAACTGCCGGCTAACAAATAGCCACCGTCAGACATTTGAAGGATAGAGCCAACGGATTCTGCACCCGACCCCAGTCTCCTTTCCCATTGCTTGGTGCCGTTTGCGGACAGTTTAACAACATAAATATCCTGAAACGTTACTGGTGGCGTATAAGAAATGACCGACCAGGAGTGCCCGGTCATTATGTAGCCACCATCAGCTGTTTGCCGGATATCTTTCATGTTGTCGGAAGCAGTGCCGCCCAACGATCTATCCCATATTTTGAGGGGTTGAGCTTGTAAGGCGACGCATAGAAATGCACCTGCAAACAAGAACGCCGACTTCAAAAAACGATCTATAAAATGCATAACATGTGCGCCCTTCGAGAGCTTTTGTGGGAAAGTAGAATGTACCTTTTTTATTCTTAAATTGGCTTTACCAAATCTGGCAATGGCCTATCTGCGGCAATAGGCGCCGGCTTCACAGTCAAGGACGGACCCAATTCGATCAGTGCCTCCTGCACATCCTTGAAAGCGTAGTAACTGCAAGTCTCTGCAAGGGTGGCGATGAAGGCAAGTACCGTCAGAAAGATCGAGAACCATGCTACCAATTTCAGGACAGCAAATTTCTCGATATTCTTAGAAACCAATCCTGTATTTCTAGATAAAGCACATATTACCAGCCAGTTACTTGATCCAAACAGGAAATTTGTTAAATGTATCGGATCTAATTACGGGCAATCTACTTGAAATTAAAAGTATTGGGGAAATGCACGAGATATTGGAAAGAACCTAAGATTATATTAAGATCCTGCGTTCGCACCTTTCAATGGAAGAGAGTAGGCTACAAATCGAAGAAGAAGTAAGCCACGTACTCGTCCGGCGCTATCATGATGTTACCATTGGCACAAGGTATTACGGTGTAAGGCTGGTTGTACTTTGAATTATGTGCCAGTGAATATCCTTGTTTGTGAAGCACTATCATGCAAATAGTATCAACAAAGCGATTCACCAAAATAAAAATCTTCGAATTTCTATAAGTTATCTTATGTTAAATAAAAGCTCATTGCCAACAATATCGTTAAGGGTACGAAGAACTCATAGAAAGAAAAAACTGCATTAAGAAAGATGAAAATATTGGACTATGCGAGATGCAACATCTCTCCGGTTTAAACCTATGTCCTTTAAAAGATGAAAAACTATTAAAACATGTAATTTCCTAGTTAATTGATACAGTTCTAGTCCTGTAAAAGCCAGATGCCTTTTACTCCTATTATAATGCGTATAATGATTTCGGTTATTTTTAGCACTTGAAATAAAAGATTCGGTATCTCCAAAAGCATCATATAATTGGGTGCCTCTAGTTTGATGTACTAAGTCATGAAGGCGGTCGTGAAGTGTAAGCGCATTATAACGGTTAAATTGCTCTTTTAGCCAATTTAAATACTGTGGCAATTGTTGCTTAGATAATGCTAAAACTTTACGTCTCATTCTTAGAAACTCCTTACTATGTTTTATTTTATTTTGTTGTTGCATTACAGCATGATAAGCTTCTAAAATTTGCGCATAATTTAAAAAAATAGTTGGATTACTCTCGTGCTTCCACTGATATTGCTTAAAAAACAAGTTCATTGATGATTCGTTTTTCTCGAAAAGAATGAACCACTTGGAAATCAATTTCTCAAATTTTCGATTGACCGTGTCTAGTTTAAAAAACATCCTATGAGGGTTTACAACTTTCCGAATGTCGGTTCCTACTGGCCTCGGAATAAGTAAGCGGAACGGAACTCGTCGCATTCTTTCTCCTTGTGCGAAAGTTTCTATATGAATATTACTGTAAAGTGTGATTCGAGTAGCATAAGTAGTATCATCTAATCCTAACATGAGGAAATTGCTAAAAACCGTCAAGGTGTCTAAAATCTTGTCCAGAGATAACAGAATCTTAGTTTCAAGTGCTACCTGAGTAGATTGGCTGAGATTTACATTTAATTGACTATTACCGAACTTGATACCACTAACACCGAAAAGAATAACTCCGCTTAATGATCCATTAATTTTAAAGGGTATGTTCTTCGGGAGTGCGTAGTTTACCTTAAAGTTGGTGGAGTAATTCGTGGATTTTACCTTGAAACCCGTCTTTCCAACCCACTCTTTTAGACCATACAGCTCCGCATTTATTCTTGAAAATTGAAAATCTTTCTCGTTATGTAAATGGCCTCCCTCAATGATATATTGAACATGATAGTAATACACCGCTCCACGTCCAAAGTCATGCCGAGAGCATACACACTTATAAAGGGTCACAGGTCCCTCAGACGTATTTCCAAGGAAAATATCGATTTCTTGCTTCAGAATCGGGTTGTTAATTTGATCGATACGTAACACTAGGATGCTTCCATTATCAGGGTCAAAAGTTAGCGATCCTTGGAATCTTGGTACTTTCTCTAAAACTTGTGAATCATGTGGGACAAACCAAGTTCCTTCAAAATTCTTAGTGTCATTCATAGTAGAATAGGACGGAGAGTTCAAATGTTGGAAATGTTAGGCACTCGGATCTTTTTTCGTTCGCTCCCATCCCTCGATCTCTATTCCTTCTAGTCTAAGGTAATTATATAATGTGGCTTTGCTACCGATTTTCAATTGATCACAAATCTGCTTCGTTGTGTATCTTCTGCTTTGATACAAGGTTGCTGCTAAACTCGCGAGCTCTTTGGATTTTTTGGTGAGCCCCTTCAGCCTTCCCCCTACCCTGCCCCTTGCACGCGCTGCCTCCATTCCTGCCAAAGTTCGCTCCATTAAAATCTCTCTCTCATTTTCTGCAAAAACCGAACTGAGCATATACCATAGCCTGCCCATTTTAGTCGAAGTATCGATCCCTTCTGAAATACTCCGGAAATCAACACCCATCTCCTTCCATTCGACCATTAATTTGATCAGCTCGTAAGTGGCCCGGCCGAGACGATCAATTCTCCATACAACGATCACGTCTCCCTTCCGTAGCTCGGAAACCATCTTTGCGTACTCGGGTCGCTCCTTAGAAGCACCCGAAATCTTCTCATGAAAAATTTTCTCGCACCCTGCCTTCTAGAGAGCATCGAATTGCAGATCCTGGTTCTGCTCATTCTTCGAAACCCGTACGTAACCAAATATCATGTCAAATTACATTTTAACCCCTATGACGGTAATATAATGTAATTAGATTTCATGTACCACTAAAATGAACTCTATTTCGGCGGCTTTCGGAGTAAAATGCATCGTTAATATAAACGTCGGCAGAGTACAGAAAAACGACCGGATAAATTAGCGCAGTAGTATCATAGACATAATCTATCATCGGGAATCAGTCCTTAATATGATCGCTAATACAGCACGTATAGTTTTTGTGATGATTCAAATTAACGCCCGAATGAACTGCTCATACGGTTGTGGCATGTCAAGCCACTTAAAGTTATCCGTAAAGGCTAGTATGATTATAAATGAAGTCACTATCCCGACGACAGCAATACCAACTGCCGCTGGTTTCGATTTAGTCTTCAAATAATGAATGGCCGAAACGTGCAAACTGATTGAGGCCACAGCCAGGAAATAGTAGGGTATAAAAATAAAAGTTGCAGGATAATAGTTAAGCCCAGCCGCAGCAAAATAGAAATTGGTGTCCAGGTGCTCGATGTACCGCCCGGAAAGAACTGCGCCAACGTGGGCAATGAGGAAAAACGAAAGGTAAAGGCCGGAATATACCTGGAGCTTCTCGGCAATGGTCTGGGCATCCCGTTTGTAAATCAGTCTGATGCCCGTAACGATCTGGAACAAAACGACCAGCAGTAGAAGTGTTTCCACGACCGGATGTCTGTAAACGAGCCGGAACTGGTCCATGATCTGGATATGTTTTTCCGGCCCATCGAGGGCGAAAAGGTGGTTTATTAAGTGAAATGCTATGAAAACCGACAATGTAACACCGGATATGTAATGTAGGGATTTTACCAATGCCCTTCTATCGTTTTGAATATTCATGGGATACGCAATCGAGGTTGTTTAAAAGCACGGTCAGTAATTGCTACCAACCGTGCATGATCAGGACAATCTAAAAACTGCAAGGTTGTCAGGCTTGGGGCGAAAGAGACTGAAGATATTCCTGGAACCGCGTTTCACCCAGATACGCATTTCCTTCCGGAACCAACGTCGATGTCGGCACTGCCAGGCCGAAATATTCATTGCTGTCGTTGGCGATCACCGTTTTACCCGCGTCATTTGTCTTCACATAAGCTTCTACGAATTTGCTCATGGGCCCACGGACAGGGCCCGCAATCTCGACAGTTCCGTTCGCAGGCTCAGATATCGCAAACCGGGCAATGAACAGCGCCACCTCTTCGGCAGCAATGGGCTGGAAATCGAGCTTCGAGACATGAACTTCACTCCCCTGTTTGCCTCCCGCAGCAATGGTGGGCACAAATTCCTGGAATTGCGTACTGCGGACGATGGTGTAAGGAACTCCGGAGCTTTTTACCAGGTCTTCCTGGATTTTCTTCGCCCGCATATAACCCATTCCTTCCATCAGGTGCGTGCCGACAATGGATAGGACGACATGGTGTTTGATGCCTGCATTCAACTCAGCCGACAAAATGTTACGCCCCACTGTCTCAAAAAACTGGATGGCCGGAGCGTCCTCAAACGAAGGAGAGTTGGAAAGATCGACGACCACGTCCGTGTTCTCCAATGCATCTGAAAGCCCCTCGCCTGTAAGTGCATTAATACCGGTGGAAGGAGAACCAGCAATGACGGTGTGGCCAAGCTGGCGAAGTTTTTTAGTGACGTTTGAGCCAATCAGGCCCGTGCCGCCTATGATTACAATTTTCATGATTTCTGGTTTTGTGGATCAATTAAAAGGATAGGCTGGTTATTCGTTAATCCAGTCGCTGAACCGGATTGCGCCAGGGTAAAAATCGCCCTGGGGGACCAAAAGGGACTTGGGGATTTCAAAGAACATGTACTTATTCTCGTCGTTGGCTTTCAAAGGCTTTTCCCCGCCTTTAACAGAAAGGTACTGGCTTACGAACTCGTTCATGGGCGCCAGGTCTGGCCCTGCGATTTCCACGGTCGTGTTTTTAGGCGCTTCCAATGCGAGCCGGGTAACCAATGCGGCCACGTCTTCTGCTGCAATGGGCTGGTAGTCCACGGTAGAAATGTGGATGGCCTCCTCGTCGGATTGCACCGCAATTAAAGTCGTGATATGTTCGTGGAACTGCGTAGCGCGGATGATCGTGTACGGGATACCGGATTCTTTGATAATATCCTCCTGCTCTTTTTTGGCGCGCAGATAACCGATGTACAAAGCCCGGTCGGTTCCTACGATCGATAGCACCAGGTGATGTTTAACACCGGCCGCAATTTCTGCCGCTGCCAGGTTCCTGCCTGCTGCGCGGAAGAAATTGATGGCTGTATCTTCCTCGGGAGAAGCCGAGTTAGACAGATCGACGACCACCTCGGCACCTTTCATGGCCTCAGCTAGGCCTTCGCCAGTCAATGCATTGATGCCCGTCGAAGGAGCGGCTACGACTACCTGATGGCCCAACACCCGCAGTTTTTCGCTAACCCTTGTTCCGATTAACCCCGTACCGCCTACAATAACAATCTTCATAATTTTGAAATGTTTAAGTTTAAAATCTTACAGATGATCCTAAACTTGCCATTTCGATGCCAAATATTTAATAGACTGATTATCAATAATATATTTAATACAGACACCTCTCATTTTCACCGTATTTGGTGAAAACATCAAAAGTATCATCTTATTTGATGAGCATAGACGAAATGCCCCAACTGGTGAAAGGACTTAATGAGCGTAGTAATCGGCCTTTGAGATGCCCAACTTGCGCATTTTGGAATGAAGGGTATTACCGGGGATACCCAAAATTTCTGCGGCACCACCGATGCCGGAAATTTTGCCGCCGCACCGGCGCAATATCTGTATGATGTGCATACGCTCCACTTCTTCCAATGGTAAATCGGATGGCCTCATTGGATCTTCGGTCGTTACCCCTGTCGCTTGCGGCAAGAAAAACTCGGTGATCATCGGACCTGTCGCCAGTATCACCGAGCGCTCAATCAGATGTTCGAGTTCGCGCACATTGCCCGGCCACAAATAGGCCTGCAACTGCCGTAACGCGTTGGCTGATAGTTTGACGGTTTTCTTGCCTATACTTTTGCTGAATTTGGATAAGAAAAATCCGGCAAGGCTTTCGATATCTTCCCTGCGGTCGCGCAGCGGCGGCAGCTTGATAGGGAATACATTCAAACGGTAATACAGATCCGAGCGGAACCGGCCCGCTTTTACTTCCGCTTCCAGGTCGCGGTTGGTGGCGGCAATGATCCGAACGTTTAGTTTGATGGTAGTTTTACCGCCTACACGCTCCATTTCCTTTTCCTGCAAAACTCGCAGCAGCTTCACCTGTGTTTCCAACGGCATCTCCCCCACCTCGTCCAAAAATAGTGTGCTGTTGTTGGCCAGCTCAAATTTTCCGATGCGCCGCTCGACGGCCCCGGTGAATGCGCCACGCTCATGGCCAAACAACTCGCTCTCGATCAGGCTGGCAGGCATAGCTGCGCAGTTGACCTTGATCATGAGCTTTTCTTTGCGGGAAGACGCGTTATGAACGGCTTTTGCGATCAATTCCTTTCCAGTACCCGTCTCGCCTAGCAGCAGCACCGTCGAGTTGCTTTCAGCCACCAGGGAAATCAGCCGGTATACCTGCTGCATCGCTTCACCGCCGCCGACAATCTCTTCAAAATCCTGATTGAGCTGCTGTTTGAGATAGTCGTTTTCGTTTTCCAGCTCTTTTTTCAAACGCAGTATCTGCTCGTGCGCAAGCACATTGGAAACCGCGGTCGAAATCTGGGCGCAAATACCTTGCAAAAGCGGCCCGCTGATCCGTTCACCCAGCATCCAAACCATGCCCAGGTTCTGCTCGCCCAATCTCAGCGCCGATGCATAGACAGTATTAATCCCGCGCTGCTCACGCTGGATGGACAGTTTCAGGCACTTCGCTTCCAGGTTTTCATCAATGTCCAGCAAAATCGGCTGGTTGCTTTCGAAGACGAGTTTTATATGTTGCTCATTAATATTTAAAGAGTAAAATTCTTCGTGCTCAGCTACCTCGGTTTCCTGGAAAAACTGCCGGTCGAAAAGGTAAGGCCGCAGGGTAACCTGGTCTTCCGCCAAGAGGTACATAACAGCGATCCGGGTTTGAAACAAGCCCTGCAAAACATTCGAAACCACATGATCCAGGTCGGATTTGGATTTAACACCGGTAATATCATTTGAAAACGTCAGCATCAGCTGCTGCTCAGCCTGCCGGCGGAGAATGTCCTCGTTGGCCATAATGTTGCCCATCGCAATGGCAATCTGCGAGCAGATGCCCTGCAAGATTGGAATGTTGATCTCGTCGATGCTCAGCCAAAGCAGACCAATGTTGGCGTTGCCGTTTCGCAATGCAATGCCAACCATTGTTTTGAAACCCATGTTTTCCCAAAGATTCAGGTAGGACAGATTGTAGCCTCTCTGCAACTCGCGGCCCACATTGAAAAGCAACGGGATGTAACTATCCAGGATGCGGTTTTGGAGCCCGTCATTGATCGGGTACTTCTCGGAAAGCACCCGCTCCAACAATGCCGGATCGAATGCAGAAGCGCCTGTATCGTACAGGTATGCCGACATCGTCAGCCCATCTTCATTGATCTTGCGGATCACATATCCTCCCTCGGGGTTGAGCTTTCGTAGTGCTGTTTTAACTACGACAGCCAGATCATCCCGGCTACGGACAGCGGTCATATCATTGCTGAAATCAAGCAGAAATGACTTTTCATTTTCCTTTTGCAGGATTTCTTCGTTTTTGATAATGTTGGAAACCGCGCTTGACAATTGCGGGGTGATCCGTTGAACGATGTCCTTGAATTCTTGCGAAAAACCATCATGCTGATCGGTGTAAATATGGATAAAGCCGATCGGCTGGTCGCCGGTCCGCAGCGTTGTCATCAGCACATGCCGGATACCTTTCTCGAAATTTACGCGCAGGAACGCTGGGCTTTGCGGGGCATCGACAATATCGGCGAGAAAGAAATCGACAGGACCGCCGGCCGCCAAAACGGATTGGATAAAGGGCTCGTCAAGCGGAAAACACGCCTTGACCATATCATCATATTCGGGGTGGTCCTTAATGGCTGATGCACGGTGATCAAGTAAAAATGGCTTGTAGGTTTCATCCTTGCGGTCGATCAAGGTTACAATTGTATGCGTAAAGTGTATTAATGACTTGATACGATCCGAAAACAGGACGATCAGGTCATTCTTGTCGCGCACTTTGGTGATATCATTGCCCAGATCGAGCAGCAATTGTCGTTCCCATTCAAGATTTGTATGATTATTACTGTTTTGATCCAGGTTGGAAAACTGCTTCATCTGTGCGAGGTATATCTGAATTTAAGTTGATTTGTCCACCTTTTGCGCCGAATAGTAGGACAATTCAAATCCGCAACCATCCGTGCTTTGCATCAACAAAACAAATCAACCAAAGTTATGAAACAGCAAAGTATGGATTCAATCGAAAACACAGTTAATGCAATCGCAGAAAAATATCCGCTCGCAACAACGCCCGAAGAAATCGTCCCGTCGCTTTTGGCGCATTTTAACTCGATGGATGTGGATATAATGCTGGATTTCTACGAACAGGATGCAGTGCTCGTCGACGCCCAGGGTGTCCCTCAGCGAGGGCGCGAGCAGATCCGCAAGGAGCTTTTGAAATATTACAGCGTCCAGCTGCCCATGCACATCATTGCCCGCCATATTTTTGTTGCTGGTGACACGGCATCGCTCGTATTGGACTGGAACATTGCCGGTAAAGCCCCTGATGGCACGGCGGTACACATGGTGGCAACCTCCAACGATATCGCCAGAAAAGGCCCTGACGGCTTCTGGCGGTACATCATCGACAACCCGTTCGGGACACAGGTTAGGAGTTTATATTAAACAAGCCGGGGCCGGGAGTCCGGCCCCAAATTAACATCTATGGCAAACACCGGCGTTATCCTGCAAAAATTGGTCAATACGCACACAGGTGTAGAAGTCGAGCGGTGGGTAGGCAATCATGTACAAAACGCGGAAGCATTCAAACCCCATCGCCATGACCATTATACCTGCCTGCTTCTGGAAAAGGGTAAAATTGATATTATGCTCGATTTTCAGCCCGTTACGGTTAAACCCGGGATGCTTTTTATCTCCTACCCAGGGCAGGTACATCAGGTGATATCATCTCTTGGCGGAGCAGGCTGGTATGTCTCGTTCGACAGCCGATTGATCGACGAGCCAATCAGGTCTACGCTGGATGAATCAGTGACCGAGGTACTGGCGGTGCTGCTCTCACAAACCGAAGATGCCTGGTTTAAAAAATCCATCGGCCTGATGTTGCAATTGGAAGAATTGAACAAAGGTGCTGATCACAACCGGATCGTTACACACGCGTTACTGAGAGCATTTGTCTACGAGGCCATGATCATTTACCGTAAAACGCAAAATCATCTGGCTGAACGTCGCGGGCAACGTCAGTTCGTTGTCGCCAAAGACTTTAAAAAGCTTCTGCGGAACCATTATAAGACCTTGAAAAAGCCTGCCGATTATGCCGGTCAGTTAAATATATCGGTTAACTATCTCAATGCGTGCGTGAAGGCCGTCACCGCTAACTCCGTCTCAGCATTAATCCATCGCGAGGTGATCGCCGAATCGCAGCGGCTGCTGTTTTACACAGATTTGGATATCAAGGAAATTGCATTGGATCTGGGATTCGAGGACCAGAAGTATTTTAGCCGGCTGTTTAAGAAGGTCGTTGGTGTCGGCCCAACTGCATTTAGAGACAAACAATTATCAATCGACTAATCAACACCGGCAGAGTACAGAAAAACCACCGTATTTGCGTACACTACTTGGTTTTTGACACTCAAACTTGTCTCTCATTTTCAACCATTTAGATATCGATTCAAGATCAAAAACAACTTGATGCGACATTTATTCCGTTGCAGGTAGGATACTCAACTTCCTGAACTCCAAAGGCAAATGACGAAAGCTATTCTTTGGAACGTTCATCTCCGCATTGACCCATTCGAAAATCGAAAGGGTGCTTGTTCCCCGTTTTCACAGACCTATATTACGGCTTGGAGAAAAGAGCGAGGAAATGGAGAAACGAGGTAAACCTAACAATGAGCAAGTCGTGAGTGTTGTCAAACACCTAAAAGATATTGGCGAAGACATAACTATCGAGCAAGCAGAAAAGATGCTGGAATCGATGCAACACCTGGTTACATTGGCTATTAATCAGTATTTTCGTAAGGCTTCTGGTTCGAAGCGCAATTCATCAACAAAATAATCAATACCATGTCCAGAGCTATTCTATATGTCAGGGTAAGCACTGATGAACAGGCAGAAAAAGGCTACTCTCAGCGAGATCAAGAGGATAGGTTACGAAATTGGTGTAAATACAATTCCGTGGAAGTTGTCGAAGTGATCCTCGAGGACCATTCGGCAAAAACATTCTTGCGACCAAAGTGGCAAATGCTACTTGCCCGATTAAGGGAGAATAAACGACTTCGGATTGACCAAATCCTATTTACAAAATGGGACCGGTTTAGTCGCAACGCTGGTGACGCGTACCAAATGATCAATGTCCTTCGCAAAGCGGGTATTGAACCACAGGCTATCGAACAACCACTTGATATCCGAATTCCAGAAAACAAGATCATGCTTGCTTTCTATTTAGCTGCGCCCGAAGTTGAGAATGACCGTCGCGCGTTAAATGTCTTCCACGGCATGCGTCGCGCCAAGAAAGAAGGACGCTGGGTTGCCACCGCCCCGATAGGATATCGTAATGCCCGGTCATTTGACGGAAAAAAAATAATTGAGCCTGACGCAAATAAGGCATCGATAATGAGATGGGCGTTTGAAGAACTTGCATTAGGTAGGTTTAACTCAGAACAAGTATGGAAGCAAGCGGTCAGAAAAGGATTAAAGTGCAGTAAAAACAACTTTTGGCTTGCAATTCGGAATCTGGTCTATTGCGGACAAATATTTATTCCCGAATTCGAAGGGGAAAAGGGGACTATCGCATTAACTGTGTAAACTTTCAATCGGGGCTGGGTAAAACTTAAAGCCTGACCCTATCTTCAAAAATAGTCAAAATCGGATCGCCGAAGCGACTGATTCAGGATCATGCCCCAATTCCGAATGGGCATGGTCCATTTTTTAGAAGCCTCTCTGAGCGCCAGATAGACAGACTTCAATACCACATCATCATTAGGGAACGAGAGCTTGTTTTTGGTGTATTTCCTAATTTTCCCATTCAGGTTCTCGATCAAGTTAGTGGTGTAAATAATCTGCCGGATTTCCAATGGAAAATCAAAAAATACGGTCAGTTCATCCCAATTCTGCCGCCAACTTTTAATGGCGTAAGAGTATTTGCTATTCCATTTCGATTCCAGACTTTCCAAGGCAACCAGAGCTGCTTGCCTGGTGGGAGCGGCATAGATATCCTTCATGTCGCGGCTGAACTCTTTTTTGTCTTTCCAGACCACGTAGCGACAGCTGTTGCGAATCTGATGGACGACGCAGATTTGGGTAGCAGATTCTGGAAACACAGACCGGATCGTTTGGGTAAAGCCGTTTAGATTGTCGGTGGCCGTGATCAGAATATCCTGCAATCCGCGGGCCTTCATATCGGTTAATACGCTCATCCAGTAGGCCGCAGACTCGCTTTTACCCAGCCACATGCCCAAAATCTCCTTGTAGCCATCCCGTTTAAGTCCGACGGCGATGTAGATTGTCTTGTTGATGACCTTGCTGTTTTCGCGCACTTTGAAGACAATCCCATCCAGCGGTCCGCCGCCGCGGCCAAACAATGAGGTAGACTGGCTCCAAAGGTCGGTTTTGCCAGCTGACAATATCCTCAGCTATCCGGGAGGTAATGCGGCTAATTGTAGAAGCCGAAACATCAAAATTGTAAACATCCTTGATCTGCTCTTCAATGTCAGAGATGCTCATTCCCTTAGCGTACAGCGAGACGATTACCTCTTCGATGCCATCAACCATACTTTCCCGCTTGGGGACGATCATTGGATTAAAGCTTGCGTCCCGATCTCGCGGCACACTGATCTCGGACTCGCCATAGCTGGTCCTGATTTTCTTTTTGCCGTAGCCGTTACGCGAATTACTGTTGGCCGATTGTTCGTGCTTGTCGTAGCCTAAATGCCCGTCCAACTCACCTTCCAGCATCTTCTCAATGCCCCGCTTCTGCAATTGGCCCAGGAAGTCATTGAGAGCGTCGCGGCTCTTGAACTGCTTTAAAAAATCATCCGTTAAAAGATCCTCTGGTCTCATAAGCTGTGTTTTGTTAAAAATAAAAAATCGGGATCAGTAACCCCGATTTTTCACTTACACAGTTTTTGAGATAGTGTCGGGAAAAGGCACAGCGTGTGAAGGGATTGCACGAGCCAATCGTGTCGCTCTCAACGTTCAATTTAGTGCAGGACATCATTTCCGGACGAAAACGAAATCCTTTTCAAAAGCCCAAAATCGTCTCCGATGATAATCTTCCACTCCGGGGGTTCTTACGTTGTACCAAATGCGATAGGATGCTATCAGGAAGCGCATCGAAAGGAAGAAGCACTTACTACTACTATTATCATTGTTCTTCGTCGTGTGGTGTTCGATTATTTAAAGCATATCCTCACGGGACTCGAACACCTCTCAAAGCTCTATAAATCAGGCACTATAGAAGAAAAAAAGGCAGATAATTGGTTCGATCTTCCCCGAAAATTTAACGTTTGACGGAATGGAACATCGAACCGCTCGGCTGAACGAAGGGATCGATCTTATTTATCAGATAACGAGCAAGTTACGAACGCAAAAAAAAGGGACAAGTGCGTTTAAAAACGACTTGTCCCTTAGGGTGCACCCGAAGGGTGCAACACTTATTTTATAACACACAATAAATCAACACTTTACCTGCGATACCTTTCAACTGCTCTCGATTTGCTCACTCGAATTCCCGAGGCGTAAACTTAACGTGAAAATACAACGAATTTAAAAAGACCGCAACCGATTAGACCAAAATCAACCTAAGGAGATGCGAGGATGCAAATCGAACATTTAACGAGGTTGTTAACTCTTGTCAGGGACATCAAGTTAGAGGATTGACCATGTTTTCCAATACTCCCGCGCACAAATTAGGACATTGAAATCAACTGATTCTCTATATATGGGGTGTCAACTCGGATGCCAGCGGGTCACCAAATGTGACACAAATCAATGTCACCTCTTTGCTAAATTTCTCCACATAGACGACTAGGCGTCAAAACATACTTCGTGAATCTTCTTTTCGTTTCGATTAACAGATAACGGCAAGCTCGCGCGGCTTCTTGATAACCCGCTTTCAGGGTGTTGAGCTGTCAGTTAATGCTGGATGCAGTTGATCCCGACAATACCGTTGTTATTAGACTTCCCCGCACTGGCGCCTATTTGATTCCCCTCCTATCAGAAAGCGAGGCAAATCCAACGGAATGATAAAATTTGACTATAAATTGATAAGGACGGACCAACATGCTCGATCTCTTTGACAATATCTTTGTGTATGGAGTATTAGCTTGCAATGGACGTATTTCACTTGAATCAACTCATAGGAGCAATTTCCATTTTAATATGGAGGCGCTCTTTCGTTGAAAACCTGTCGGCGCAGCTTCAATGGTACGGATACAAATAACGGAACAATCAATTGCGCATACCAACCTTTCTGTTGAAAATCGGACTCCTGGTGTGGATTCTCCCTTCTATGCATACAAACCAAGTCGCAACTTTTAGAACCTCTTCAAGATAAATCGCAATCAGCATGCAACGCAGAAAATTTATCCAATCTTCACTAGCAGCTACCGCAGGTACAGCCGCGGCCTTCGATTACCCTCTGGCTGGAGGTAGCGATCCGGCTCAAAGAGAGTTATATGAATGGCGCGAATATGAAATGCGTTTCGGAGGCAGTCAAAAACTGCTGGAAGATTATCTAAAAAATGCGCTCATTCCGGCGCTGAATAAGTACGGAGTTAAATCCGTGGGGGTCTTCAGGGAGTGGCGTCCATCGGACCCGGTGCGCGTTTTTCTGTTAACACCTTACTCCTCATTTGAAAGTTACCTGTCTGTGAACGCAAAAGTAAAGGCTGATGAAGCCTATAACCGGAATAGTGCCGTATATAACGCTATTACTGTCGATAAAGCCGTGTACAACCGCTTTGCGTCTACGCTGATGATGGCATTCGACGGTTTTCCAAAGCTGGTGGTTCCGACAGGCGAAGCGCGGATATTTGAGTTAAGAACCTATGAAGGTTATAGCGAAGACGCTGTTAGAAGAAAAATCAAGATGTTTCATGACGGGGAGTTTCCGATTTTCGATCGCGCAAATCTGAAGCCAGTATTTTGCGCCGAGGTAATTGCAGGCGACAGACAGCCCCGCCTTACCTACTTGATCTCCTGTAACAGCATGGAAGAACGTGATAAGGGGTGGGCAGCCTTTGTCGCGGACCCTGAGTGGAAAAAACTGGTCTCCGATCCGCAATATGCGAATACGATTTCTAAAATTAGCAACGTATTTCTCGCGCCAACCTCGTATTCACAGGTATAACCGGCTAACCTATGCTTGGGTAAGTCCAGAAAGTACCAGTCAATCGAATATTTCAGGTGTGTCGTCCTGCACTGCCCCCCTTCCTTATCTATTTACCTAATCAAAAGATTACACACAAATGGCGCACTTCTCTACTGTGAATGTGTTGTTATGCAAAAAACTACCGTGATCTGCCCGATAGTGCCTTAAAACACCCGTATATATTAAGCTTGCACGAGCTTGCACCTTGGATGATAGGTGCGTAGCACCCTAAATCGCTGCCAACAGCTTAACCCGTTCCAAAGATTGCCGCTGACGAAGGTAACTTTGCGAACTTGCTGGAATTCCCAACAAAGCTCGATGCATGTCCGGACAACACACGGCAAGTTGAGCGGCCTTGGCATGGCGCAATAGTAGCGAAAGATTTCAATGCCGTTCCGCAACTAAAATCAGTATAGACCGGCACAGCCACTGGGTACAGCACGAAAAGCAATTGGTTTTATTTTTAAAGTAATGACTTTACATTTTAGCCTGATTCGTATCCGGTAAAACTAATACAAAAGTATTTGAGTCTCCTTCTTTAAGAAACAGCCTCCCTCCGTGCAGAATTGTAAGAGATTTACTAATGGCAAGTCCTATTCCCGTTCCCTTTGCGCTACGCCTTGCGTCATGTAATCTCACAAAAGGCTCAAATATCTTTTCACTCATTTCCAAGGGAATGCGCACCCCATCATTGGAAATTTCAAACCGGATATCATTCGTTTCCAAGTCTTTTTCATACAAATATGCCTGAACAGTGGCGTCACAATACTTGACTGCATTACTAAAAAGATTGGTTATTATTTTGTAGAGAGCTACTTCGTCAGCATACAAATACACCTGATTCTCGGGCAACCGCAGGTCAAACGCAACTTTTTTACGAGTCGCTTGGTCTTGAAAATTCTCAAACACCTCAGTAACAATTGTCGAAACATTGACCTGTGAGAAATGTAACTTAAATTCCTTTGATTCTGTCTCACGAAAATCTAGTATCTGATTGCTCAGTTCAATCAGTCTTCTCGTGTTTCGCTCCATTAAAAGTAGGTTCTTCTTGTTTAGCTCGATGTCGTTGGGATTCTCCATCAGTAGTTCCAATGGACCCTTTATCAAGCTTAGAGGTGTCTTTATCTCATGCGCAACACTACTAAGAAAATCAACCTTAGAGTTGTATAATTCCTTCTCTTTCTGAACCTTTATTCTTTCCATTTCTCGCAGATTCTCTTGTCGCTGCCTGTCATGATATCTTTTTGCCAGAAACACGATCATGCAAGCCCCACCCAAGCAATACAATGCATATGCCCATTGGCTAGCCCAAAGCGGTGGTAGAATTTCTATGTGAAGCTTTGCTCCTTTCTCATTCCAAACCCCATCGCTATTAGCTCCCTTCACCCTGAGTGCGTATTTACCAGGGGAAAGCTTTGGGAAATTAATACTTCGCTCTTTTCCCAAGGCTATCCATTGCTCATCCAAGCCGTGCATTTGGTAGCTAAGACTATTTAGTTGGGGGAAAGGATAGCTTAGGGTCGCCACATCCACAGTTATATTGGCGCTATCATGCGGAAGTATAATATTATCCGTATACGTAATAGATTTTACCAGGGGCGAACCCTTTGTTCCGGCATTAACATCCCTGTTGTAAATTCGCACACCCGTAAAATAGACTGGCGGAGCAATGTTATTTTTGCGCAGTATTGATGGTTTGAAACTGATCATGCCGGCGATTGTTCCAAAGAACAACGTTCCGTCATCATCTTTATAAGAAGAGTTGTAGTTGAATTGCCCTGCCAGTAGTCCGTCCGAAACGTAAAAATTTGTGAACCTTCCGGAATCGGGATTTAACATCGCCAGGCCATGAGCGGTAGAAACCCAAAGGTAACCAGAGGCATCCTCCAATATTCGGTATACCTGGCGATCAGGCAGGCCGTCAGCGACTGTATAATTAACAATTTGGTCTTTTCCAGGCATGTATCTGCTGAGCCCGTTTTCTGTCGCGAACCAAAATTGATGTTTTGCATCCTGATATATTGTATTGATGTAATTACTTGGTAATCCATATTTCTTTGAACTTGTGATGCGCCCATTTTGCCCCGTTTTTCGATTAAGATAGTGAATTCCATACCCGTAAGTACCCACCCATAATGTCCCCTGGCCATCCTCATAGACACTTTGTATATTTACCTCTGGAAAAGGCATCTTAACAAAATTATCTTCACTGGGATTGTACTTGAAAAGACCAAGCGCCGTACCAACCAATACCTCGTTGTTCCTGGTTTTATAAAGTACAAGGATAACATTACTTCTAAGCGCTCCCGGCTTATCGCTGGCAATATAATGCCGTACGATTTTCTTTGTCCTGATATTCATGATATCCAGCCCGTGGTCATAAGTCCCGATCCATAGTTCATTATCAGCAGCGAGAAGGCCTAACAATTTATTGCTATGGATACTTCCTTTACCTTGTCGGTAGCGAATGGTCTCTCCGGTACCAAGCGTGAGCCGATTCAATCCTCCATCCTCGGTCGCTATCCACAGATTACCAGATTTATCCTTACATATTTCGCGGATCACGCTGCCACTTAGGCCATCTTTGTGTGAGCCGGCAAGATACTTTTTGAAATTATTGTATTGTGGCGAATGATAATTCACGCCGCCATAGCGTGTTCCGACCCAGACACCACCTTCCCTATCGCCGGAAAATGAAGTAATAACGTCATCAGAAATCGAATATGGATCTCCTGGCTGCCGTTTAACGTGTACAATAGCCCTTGATTTCGAATTGACAACAAATATCCCGGTTTCAGATCCAATCCAGTACTCGTCAGGCTTTCTCCTAAATATCCTGCTGACATATACATTTGAATTGAGCCCATTCTTTTTCAAAATGTCGGTAACCGATCCAGATTGAATTGTCAATAATAATACCGTCTTTGTTGTGCCGATTATCAGCGAGGAATCCCCCGCTGCACTAATATCAGATATCTCCAAATTTTCTTTACTTGGAAACAAAGTTGGGATATGAAAAGAAACAAAGCGATCAGTCTTATCATTATATAAGCTAACGGAACCTTTGTTGTTTGCTGCCCATACCGCTCCGCTATCTGAAACATTTAGTGTACGGATTTTTTCATCTTTATTATTGTAACGCCTGACCTGATTCGTCCTCGGATTATATTTATATAGTTGAAAGCTTGCCACTATCCAGATATCTCCGCGTTTATCCTCCTTGATAAACCATGCTTCGCTTTTAGGAATAGAACCCAGGCTCATAAACCGCTCTAATACAGGATCATAAATACAAATACCATTAATTGTACCGACCCAGATTCTACCCGCCCGGTCTTCATACAGGGACAAAACGAAGTCATTTCCGATACTTCGCGAGTCGTATGGGTTATTTCTAAAGACTTTGAAATCGACTCCGTCGAATCTATTCAGACCACAATGAGTACCTATCCAAATAAACCCTTTCCTATCTTGAAGGATGGCAGATGCGGTGTTACACGACAACCCGTCGGAATCTTTGTAGTTTTTGAAGTAAAGCCTTCCGACCTGAGAAAAACAGGAGCTGTCGGAAAACAGGAACGCAAGAGTCAAAACAAAGCTTCTTAAAATTATTTTCATTGTAAAGCTGGAATACAAATCTCGCTCCAATTGCCATACGTAATTGACATATCGTCGTACCGATAGCATAGCGCGTCTGGCAACCTGATAAAATATTCTCCATCAAATCATTAAAGAGCCCACCTTCCATCCGACCGCGCCGGGCTATTCCTCACAAATCGGAATGAACATCTTTGGTATGGTGTATCTTCCGCCGGTATGGACAGCTGTTGCTATTTCAAAACCACTGCACAACTTCCTTCCGGGAAAGTCCCGGGGGGATCTCGGTCTTCAAGCTTAAACTAATAACTTAGCCACTCCAGCCGGCCTGAGTGTTTGTCCCTAAGGCTCACGACTTGTATTACCTGGATGATCATTGATAAATTGACTTGGTGTCATACCAAACTGTTTGAGAAAAGCTTTGCCAAAGTGGGTCTGTGATTTGTATCCTACCAACATAGCAACTTCAAAAATTTTGTAATTTTTTTCGGACAACAGTTCGGCAGACTTCTTCAACTTAATTGTGTGAATAAACTCGTTGGGCGTCATATTGGAAATCGCCTTCACTTTTCTGTAAAGGGTAATTCGGGTCATATTCACTGCCTCGGCGAGCTGATCGATGCCAAATTCGGTATTGTCTATTTCCTGAAGGATATGACCTGACACTTGCGCCAGGAAATTCCTGTCTTCGCCAGAGTGACCAATCACTCTCACAGGCGCTAGCGGCGTCATCGTGAAATAACTCCTAAGTTTTTCGCGGTTGTCAAGTAAGTTCGCTATCTGGGCCCTTAGGTGTGCCGGCGAAAAAGGCTTTTCGATATAGGCGTCTGCCCCTAGTTCCAGTCCTTCGATCTTCGACTGCAATGCGTTTTTCGCCGTCAGCAGAATGACCGGAATATGACTAATTTCCCTGGAACTTTTTATCTGCCTACAGAGCTCAAAACCATCCATAACAGGCATCACAACATCACTAATCACCAGATCGATTGTTCTTTGATAAAGCATGGCGACTGCTTCCTGTCCATTTTTGGCAGCGAGAACATGATACGGGGACGACAACATCGACCCGAGGAAATCTAGTAAATCTTCTTCATCGTCTACAATCAGAATTTCGAAGGCACCCATTTTGTTTAGAATTTGATGATAGCAGTTTCTTTCGATCTGTCGAGTTGAATATAGAATTTTTTCGTAAATCCCAGATCGAAGGAGAGCCACTTATTGCCAACGTACATAACCTTCTATATCGATTTGGCGATGTAATCAAAAAGCATTCGAGAAATCACAATGCATAAATTCCTATTACAAAGTGTCAAGCTATCCGTTTATCAGTACCTATCACCATTTAGGCGCGAGCGTGGAAGATCGATACTCACGAGTGCCTAATGTCAATCAAAACTAGTTCTACGACTTGTATCAAAACCGCAACTAGCGCACTTGGATGAAATGTCCGAGGGAAAGCCACTCCTGAACAATTTAACTACCGGCCAAACTGGAACCACACTGTTACCGTATACGTGGTTATCGTCTTCACAATCAAACATCGGAAGTCCTACCGCTAAATTGATAAAATTCCGCGAAGTATTGAAATTCACAGACTAAGTCTTTCAGCAAAGACGTACTTACTTTGAAGTGTCAATTGGAGGGATAGGTTTGAATTGAGTAACAGGCGTTTCGAAGTGTCACGATTTACATATTTCATAACGACAAAACGAAAATGAAAGCACGAATGGCATAAACGTATACTACCTATCGTTACAATAGTTATAGCAAACATATTCATTTGACATTCGCCTGAAAAACATGATGTACTTTTCTTGTGGTGTCGCCTCCTGGCTCCTTTGACCTAGGGTGAATATTTACATTCAATTTTTAAGACCCTGACACTTGCAGCCATTATCAAGCAAGCCAGATAGCCTGTGCGCTATTGTGTAGTTCTTACATCTCATTTACCTCTTGTCCACTTTATCTATCCGCAGTTAAACTATGAAGAACCATTACAAACTAGGTCCATTATTGGGCGCTTCGACAGGGCTCATAAAGTCCTTCTCTTTCGCAATTTTATTGCTTGTTATTTTCAGTACCAGGAACCTAACAGCACAATCTTGTGACTATCCTGCATCGGCCAGCGGCACTTTTACACCTGGGGTTGGGATCTTTTTCGGAAGCCAGGTTCAAAACCCTAATAACGCTATAGATACAGACTACAGCGGTACCTACGCAAATTTTTACCAAGGCTTTGGAGGTGGTTTTTTCTCCAAGCATACTTTGACGGTAAACATGAACAGCAACGGAAAGGCAACTGATCAAATCTGGATTAAAGCAGGGTTATCGTCCAGTATATTCAGTGCAAACATCTTTTCAGGTTTTAATATCGTGTACTATTTTACCGACGGGACTACCTCAGAGGTAAGTATTGGTGCTTCATTTGCCAGTTGGGGTATTAATGTCGGTGGTACCGACGTAGAAAATGGTGTTTATCTTCCTTCGCCTGGCAAGCAATTTAACAAAGTAGATATATTCTACCAATCTCCTGCTGCAATAAGTATTACCGGAGATCTGGCGCACATTTACGCGGTAAAGCGGGTCCCTGCACAGCCCGCTTCTCCTCAGGTCTCGGGCGTTAACACAAACATTCCCTCTTGTGGCTCTACTTCCGCCTCAACTACTTTCAATATTGTCAATCCCTCGCCAGAATTGACCTACAAGTGGTACGATGTTTCCAGTGGTGGATCGGCAATATTTACCGGGACATCATTTTCTCCCGCCAAGTCGACCCAAACGGGCACTACAAGCTATTATGTTGAAGCTACCGTAGCTAACAATTGCCCGCTTCCTACGCAAAGGACTTCTGCAACCAGGACTCAGGTTCAAAGAACGATCACCTCCTGTGACTTGAATGCGGATGCTGACGGCGACGGCATCACGAACGGAAACGAAGGTTACACACCAACAGGCTCCTCGGATACGGACGGAGACGGCATCCCGGATTTCCTTGACCTGGATAGCGACAATGACGGCATCGTTGATAACATAGAAAAAGGTCCGAGCGCCACGCCGGTTGATACTGATGGGGACGGTATCGCTGATTTCAGAGACCTGGACAGTGATAACGACGGTATTAACGATGTTCGCGAAGGAGGTGGTAGCAGCACCGATACCAACAATGACGGACAGGCAGACGGCACTATTCAAGCCAACGGCATACCCTCTTCGGCAGGAGCTA
The DNA here is from genome assembly GCF_057586235.1 of Dyadobacter sp. SRI_021. Lineage (NCBI taxonomy): Bacteria > Pseudomonadati > Bacteroidota > Cytophagia > Cytophagales > Spirosomataceae > Dyadobacter > Dyadobacter sp. SRI_021. Next base: position 11,145 of record NZ_JBYCZM010000018.1, on the reverse strand, counting down.
ATGGCAACACATCGCCCAGGGATACCGATGCAGACGGTCAAGCCGATTACAAAGATCTTGACAGTGACAATGACGCAATCAGCGACTTACAGGAAAGTGGCAACACGGTCGCCCTTACCGCTGATGCCAACAATGACGGTGCAATAGACATTGGTACAGGTAGCGATCCGGACAAAGATGGAATCATGACTGCGGCCGACGGTACGCCCCTAACATGGGGGGATAGCGGGGATATTGTACCAACAAACTCCGGACCAAATACTTCCGATGCCCCCGATTATATCAACACAAAATCAGATGGAACAAGTAACGATATCAGCAAAACACCTAATGCAGTACAGGACGCAAACGGAGACGGAAAAGTTGATAACCCGGCTGATGCCGACAAAGACGGGATCGCAGATGTCATCGATACAAAACCAGGCACATTTGGCGGGTTGCCTAAAGTGATACCTGCTGCGGATCTTACACCAATTATTTTGATGCCTCAACCGGACTTTTCTGCTACTAATACGGTGAGGACCTTTACGCTTAGCATTTATAATGTGTCTGCGATCTCGTCGTCTGGACTGGTTACCGTTTATGTTCTCAAGCCGACACCCAATTTCAGTATTGTCTTCTCGGCAGGGCCATGGAGTTCTGTTGACAGCGGGGCTTACTATACATTGACGAGTATACAGACAGTACCTGCGAATTTCACAGGGGCCATATCTATCACCGGTACGATCACCAAAGGCTCGGGAGTAACCAAGGGTGTCTACAATTTGCAAGCAGTAATTGGAGATGGTTCTGGCAGTGAAATAGACAATACCAACAATACTGCGAATGTCACGCTGAATGTCAATCCTTAACGCGGTTTCAGGCTAAGTGCTCAACACAGATTGAGCACTTACAAGAGAACAAATCTGGTTCAAATAAACATATTGATTCACTATGAAAACACAAAAATTCATCCGGTCTATCGTATGGATGGCTTTAATCTTGACGATAAATAGCAGTTTTGCTCAAACATCCAGAAATCTCGGTCTAAGTGGCGGACCTGATGGTGATTATCCGGGTTATCCTTTCTCGGGTACTTTCAATTTACTTTTCAATAATGTTGCCGGAACAGGCCCCCTTGGTCAACTTCCCCTCCCGGCGGGTTCATTGCAAATTGTAGCAGTAGTACCGCCAGGTATCGAAATGGCTGACTCTTACACCGCACCAACAGGATGGTTGTATACAAAAACCGGCCCTCAGACAGCGACATTACTGCAGGTAGGCCCGGTAAGCTCTAGTCCTCCGGCCAGTTTTGTATCATTTGCAATTCCCTTGAGTATCAAGGCAGCTGTCGACGAAGGCGTCTGGTCTGCTCAAATTCAACGGATCCTTCCCACCTACATCGACCCTGATCCGAGCAATAATTCTCCCAACGGAGTTGTAACGGTAGCCGACGTCCCTCTACCAGTCACGCTGTCAAGCTTCGAGGTTACAAAAGAGGGAACTACAGCTGACTTGAAATGGTCAACCGTCGAAGAAGTCAACAGCGACTATTTCATAATGCAGCATAGCGTAGATGGTAAGATATGGACCGAGATAGGCAGGATAGAATCCCACAAAGATTCCAAACAAATAAACAATTACAGCTATACACACACTTTACCTTCGCCGGGTGAAAATTACTATCGCCTGAAAATGGTGGACCGGGATTTCACATTTGCGTATAGCAGTATACGTAATGTAAGTTTCGAAGGGCGCTCCATACGGGTTTACCCCAACCCCGCGACTGATATCCTTTACATAAGTCAACAGGTATCAGCCAAACTTGAAAAAGTAGTGATCTACAACTCGTCAGGCACTTCTGTCTATAATTCAGACGTTCGGATAGCGGATAAAATTAATGTCAGCAATTTCCCTGCCGGCATGTACTTGATACATATGGTATACGCAACCGGAACCGTCGATGTACAAAAGATACTGGTTTCCCGATAGCATAGCCAGCTTTTTATCGAAGGAAAAGGGCGGCGTAATGGCTATTTCAACATTACGTTGTCCCTTCCTTGACATCAAGAGTAGGTCTTGTTCGCATTAAATCTCAACATATCATGCAAAGAATTATCATCTATGACAGGCACCCCGTATCAATATTGGGGTTTAAGTCAACTGTTGAAAGCTTTGTGGAACATATCGAGATAATTACGTGTCGCAGCGAAGTAGAGGTATTTCAGCAAATGGAAGTGGGAGTAGCAGACATGATCATCCTTGGGTTAAATGAATTTGAGCCGGATAAAACGGAATTTGTCCGATCTCTGACAAAGATTAGTCCGCGCGCCTTCATAATATTGTTCTTGCCTGTCACCACTTATAACTATTGTAGCGATTATCTGGCACTAAATGTAAAGGGTTACTTTTCGAAATCGGACCCAATCGAGGTTTTCCTGGACATGCTCCCGACTATATTGAGCGGCAAAAAATTCTTCTGTTCTGACCTGGTCGACGAAATTGTAGCCCATACTTTGGCCTTCAAACAAGGTAGCTCGTCGTTAAAAACAAAACTTACCGAGAGGGAAAACAGCATAGCTCGCATGATTGCAGACGGTGTAAAGACCTCCGAAATTGCACGGCTACTAGATTTGAGAAGTCCCACAATCAGTACCCTGAAAAGAAAAATATTCTTAAAATTAGGTGTCAACAACGTTGCGGACCTTAAAGTAAAAATGGATCGAACCTATCACCATACAGTTAACCATAAATAACGTTGAAGTAGTCAGGCCAGGCCCCGATCTTGTCAGGTGCCTGGTTTTTTATCTTTGCTGCTTCTCTATATTAACTGAATGGCTGCACCAATTCGGCGCGACCAAAAACGACAAATAAACATCCACACCTGGTTAGTTTGGCGCCGACACCCTAAACCTTGTTTTACGCAAGCCAAGTTGGCTGCCAGGCCTTTCCCATACAATAGCATAGTAGAATCATCTCCCGAAATCGGGAGACGATATCTGATTTAAAATTACCTCTGCCAAAGGCTAGGTTTGCCTATCGCACCCACGACAGCGGTTACAATACTAAATATATTAATAGCTAAAATATCGTCAATCCATTGCATAATATAGTCAAATTCTATCATTTCACGGATGTACAAAAGGCCGTTTGACCTATGCTTGCAAATGCCTAACAAATGTGTGTATCTCTGAAAGAGCATTTTGGACGAGCTAACTAAACGAATTCGAATTTTGGACACTAATTTCTATAAGTCAAATTTGGTTGTGATTGACAAAACGCATCGACCATTCTTTTGGCAGTACACCAAATTGTCTTTTGAATTCCCTTGAAAAATACTTTGCATCTTCAAATCCCACTAGTTGTGCAACCTCCCCGACTGTGGCCCCGGGACGTTTGAGTAACTCGGAAGCTTCATTCATACGCACCACTTTGACAAATTCATTCACGGTTAAACCGGTCAAAACCTTTACTTTCTTGTATAATACGCTTTTGCTCATCCCCATATGAGAGGCCAGCTGCTGAGTGGTGAATCCCGGATGGCCCATTTGCTGCTGAACAGTGTGCGTGATCAGGCTTAGAAACTCGCTATTGCGATCTTCCTGCGGATATTGCTCCCTTGAAAGCAACTGCCGCGTATAAGTCTGCTGAATGGCTTGCCTCGTAGAAAGAACATTTCGAATTTTCAGTTCAAGAATTTCGATGTGAAAGGGCTTGACGATATAGTCATCAGCACCTGCCAGAAGCCCCTCCATTTGCTGGTTCAGCGTTGATCTGGCCGTGAGGAAAATAACCGGGATATGACTGCTCCTAAGGTCAGACTTTATTTGCGCGCAGAGCTTGATACCGTCAGTGCCGGGCATCATCACATCACTGATGACGATGTCGGGAAGATGCTCAAGCACTTTATCCCAGCCATCCTGGCCATTAACCGCCTCGTAAACGTAAAAATGGGACTTCAAAACCTCCCGGCAAAAACCACGCAATTCCTCGTTGTCTTCGACCAGCAAAACAGAATGCTTTTCAGTAGGCCCGGACGGTGGTACGCCATGGGCGGGTTCACTCCTAGAATTGACCAACTCGATAGTTTCCGCCGTGTGATCCATATCGTCGAAAAGGGTAACCTTGCCGTTAAAATGGGTGATACCCTTGAAAAGTCTGATCGAAAACTCGCTTCCCCTGTCAGGTCCGGTCTGCGAGCTCTTCACGGCCAGCATACCACCATGCAAATCAATAATATTTTTGGCGATCGCAAGCCCTATGCCATATCCGGTGTTAACAGCCTCATGCTCATAGACTTGAAAAAAATTGGTAAAAAGCTTGTCGAGATGCTCCCTGGCAATACCCTGCCCGTCATCGGATATCGTAATCACTACATCTGAATCTCTATCGTCCACTGCAACAGTTACCCTACCCGCCACAGGCGTGAACTTGTAGGCATTATGCAGCAGGTTATAGACCACTTTTTGCAATTGGACGGGATCATACCATACCCAAATTTTCCGGTCACTCGCCGAAAATTCTGTTTGGACTTGTTTCGCTTCCGAGATGTATTCAAATGCTGCAACACAGTTTTGGACAAAAGCTACCAACTCACCATGCTGAACATGCAAGCTGACCTTTTGCTGTTCAAACTTCCGGAAATCAAGTAGTTCCTCCACAAGCGCCATCAGCTGCTCGGTGTTCCTGTTTGTTGTCCTGAGTAATTTCAGAGAATCCGCATCCGTGTTGGGCGATTCAAGCAGCTTCCGGACCGGAATCCCGATCAGCGTCAAATGCGTGCATATCTCATGGGAAATGTTAGTAAAAAAGTCGAGCTTGGATTGATAGAGCTCGTTTTCCTTCCGCAAGATTCCTCTCAACCAGAAAAAACGAATAAAGAAAAAAACCAGGGCAGCTAAAATGAGGGCATATGCCAGATATGCAGGCCAGCTTTCCCACCACGGCCCCTGGATTATGATGACGAGTCGCCGAGGTGATTCACACCAGACACCATCGTTGTTAGCTCCCCGAGCAAGGAACACATAACGCCCCGGTGGCAGACTTGTGTAGGTTGCCGACGGACTGCGAACATAGTTCCATTTATCTTCAAAACCTTCGAGCTTGTAAGCATAAAGGTTCTTTTCCGGCTGGTGAAAATTGAGCACCGAAAAATCTATCGAAAAAATATTTTGCTGATGGTTCAGCCTTATTTCCCTGACGTGATTGATATCGCTGGCCAATACCTTATTCTTGTCATTGACTGAGACGGTCTGATTGAAAATCTTCAAAGCAGTAAACGCGACTTTAGGCGCCGCCGTATTCATTACGATCTGTCGCGGATCAAACCGGAAGGCCCCACCGGTAAATCCCAAAACAATTTCCCCAGATGCGCGGATACACCATGCGCCAGCTACAATTTCGTTACCAGGCAAGCCGTCGGCAGCTGTATACACCTGAATGGTATGGTTGTCGGGATGAAACCGCACTAGTCCATTGTCAAGGCTCATCCACAGGTACCCCTGTCGATCCCCGAAAAGATTGCCGATATAAGTCTCGGAGAGACCAAATGGAAGCGCTTGCGGTATGAGAATATTTTTGACCGGATCATATCGCTGTAACCCACGAGACTGTGTCCCCAGCCAGACCCGTCCTCTGTAATCCTTCCAAATCGCCGACGGCGTGCCTTCCGAAGTTGTCATTGCGTCTATACCTGCCGCAGGTACCCAAACTGGCACTTTCTCACCTGGTCTGAGCAGCAGCAACCCATTACTGACACCAATCCATACAGTACCGCTTTCGTCCCCGTACAAGCACGAAATGTGGCCAAGGCGTGCGATATGTCCGGTGGAGACGAAACGCTCGATGCGTCCAGTAACCGGATCGAGCAAATGCAGACCGTCTTTTGAAGTACCCACCCAGATCCGTCCGCTCTTATCTTCAAGCAGCGCAGTAATATGGTGCTGGTGGGGTTCCTGAGCATCATTAAACGGGAACTTGACCTGAAATGAGGTACTACGTCTTGTTACCGGATCATACCGCACGACGTTATTATAATTGTTTCCTAGCCAGAGATTACCCTTTTTGTCCAGGTGTAGCACTCTGCATTCCTCAACATTGCTCTTGTCCCACGTAATGGTGTGAGTGACCATCCCGTTCGGGGCAATGCGTTGTACCTTATCCCGGTAAAGGCTCAACCACAGATTCCCACCAGCATCTTCGGCAACAGCATTCACCATTTTTTTTCCCGTCTGCCGAAGCGCCCGAAACGGATGCCTTTGAGGATAAATAAAGTTCGCCCCTCCATAATAGGCTCCGAACCAAAGAATTTTCTGTTGGTCCTCGAAAATCCAATAAATACTGTTGTCGCTTACCGAACCAGGTTGTGTGTCATCGTGCCGAAACGCGACGGATACCTGTTGTTTTGGATCAATACGGAAAAGCCCGCTTAATGTTCCTATCCATATCTGCCCGTTGCTATCGCGGAAGATCCGTAGAATTGTGTCAAATTTTTCAGATGGATTTCCCGGGGCGCTTTCCCAGAGTTGCTTTGAGCCGTCAACTGGATTGAACCTAGTCAGCGTCCCCTTGACCGTCCCCACCCAAAGATTACCCGAATTATCGCTACCCACTGCTCTGATGCGAACATCACCGAAACCGTCTCGAATAAGCCCGATTCTTTTTCCATTGTCTTGAATCTTTGCAAGACCGTTCGAAGTTGCGGCCCAGAGAATTCCGGATTTGTCCCTGTGCAAGTCGTAGACCACCGTTCCATCAGATCTTTTGACTTCCGGTCCCTGCTGTGGCGCAGACATAAGAAACCGGCGAAATTGAATACCGCCTCCATTCAGTCTTACAAGTTGATTGACACCATTGGCGGTACCGATCCAAAGCTGTCCCCGGTTATCCTCGGCAAAGGATCTGATTGAGTTGCTGCTCAAAGAATTTGTATCACCGGCCTGGCTCGCAAAATGGGTAAACGAATCGGATATGGGGTCATACAGATTCAGGCCGGTTTGTGTACCTACCCAAACACTGCCGTGCGAGTCGCAAAAAACCGAGCGGACATTATTAGAAGAAAGGCTCCTCGTTTCGCCGGCCTGATGGCGATAATTTTTGACTTCGCGAGAATCGTACCTGCTTAGGCCGTTGGGTGTGGCAAACCATAAAAAGCCTGAAGTGTCCTGGGCGATCTGACAAACTGTATTCTGGGCTAGGCCTTCAAAGGGGGTCAGATGATGGAAAGTAATCGGTTGCGCCCGCACATAATTGCAGAGCAACAATGTGTAACAAACTGCTCTTAACACACGAAACAGCATACTGAAATAACTGGCCTATTTCTATAAAGTAAAATTTTTTCGAATCCCGATGACAAAATATTCGATCTGTCACATTCACACATAAATCTATCAAAACCGGGGTTATCACAAGTAACCAAAGGAGAATAAACTCAATTTTCTACCTTTTTAAAACCAAATCTCAACCGTCCGGCAGGCAAAAAAGATAAATATTTGCGAGAAGAAGTAACATTAATTCTACAATTAATCGAATCTAGTTGTAGAATTTCGAATATACCCTTACCATATCAGTTGTCCTTCGCTATGAAGCTAACATTACCCAAAATCTTTATCGTCGACAGCCATCCTTCGTTTCGTTACGGATTACGCCAATTATTGAGCGAAAGCATCCACCGGGCCTGGATACGAGAATTCGCAACCTATGAGGCAATGGTCTCGGTTGCAGTCGAAATACCCGATCTGATCATCGCCGGACTGAATAACAGTACCCAGCTTCAAATTATCGGTAAACTTGGAAGGGCCGCCACCGCCGGGGCACGTATACTGCTGATCTATAACGAACGTCAGCAAACCCGGGCGTTACATTCGCTTCCAGGGCACATAGATGCGGTGTTGAACAAAGAAGCCGAAATCGACCAAATCCAGCAGGTGATTGCCGAGCTGTTGTCGTTGCCACAAAAGAAAAGCGTATCGTATTTATTGCCGAACGGGAGCTACCGCCAAGCCTTCCGGCTAGACCTTTCCCATCGTGAATTCGAGATTGCACATTACCTGGCCCAGGGAATGAGAACCTCGGAAATTTCCAGTCTGATGCGGCTCAAACCCTCCACGATCAGCACCTACAAGCACCGGATTCTCAACAAAACTCAAACTTCTAACATTATCGAACTAAGGCAATTAATGTACACAGACCATTATTTGGCAGGAATCTGACCGCTGTCGCCGCGGATCAGCACATATTATCAAACGCTCAATTAGTATCAACTTAACCAGACCAACATGAAAACTTTTTATGAAGGAAAGCCAGGCATGTGGGGCCAGTGGATTTCAGGCCCACCCCGAAAACTCTTCGCACGCGTGCGCAATGCCGTGTCCCACTCCACGAACTATTGCGAGACGGTATTACGGCGTATTACCCCGCGATCGGCGCGGCTTGCGGCAATCGCGGCCCTGATCGCTAGTTCAACTATTGCTTTTTCGATAACCGGCCCAACCCTGCTCAAGCCCGTTATCGAAAAGCTGAACATTGTCTTGCCAGCGCCGCTAAAGCAAGCTGTACCACAAAACGCGAAACCGGCAAACGATCAAGCAGCGGCAGAACCACTCAGAACCATGGCCCCGCAAGGCGCATTCCCGCTTCAACGCGGAATGGCTCTGGTAAGCCGCCTTTCCAATCCGAATGCCGGAGTACCCGGCCAGGGCTCAGACCCGAAAGGCTTTGTTCTCGGCGTTTACGACGCGCGTAACCCCGGTGACAACGGTGCGCCTGCGGCTTTGACCAACTGGGCCGCAGTTTCCAACACCATTTTCCGTCACCCGGAATGGACCAATGCTAAAATGGGAGAAGTCTTCGGAATCGAAATCGATAACTCGGTACCGGCCACCCCACAGGTATTTGTAGGAAGTACAGGGACTTTCGTCGGTTACATCAATGGATCAGCCGAGTACGCAGGACGGACAATTCCTGCCGTAGGCTCTCAGGGCGGCGATGTCTTTCGGATTGATGGCAACACCGGAAATGTTTCGACTATTACCAACGGCATTCCCAGCACCGGTTACCACACATCGGGCGGACGTGGTGCGTCAGCAATGACAGTGCCTTTGAACACTACTGCGGGAAGGGTCAAGTCTGTCGCAATCAACAATGGCGGCTCGGGATATGCACTTTTCGACCCGTTGGTGTTTACCGGCGGCACAGGCACGGGTGCTGCCGGGTATGTAACTGTGACGGGGGGCGTAGTGACAGGAATCGTACTAACCAACCAGGGAACAGGATATGGTCCTGAGCCGCTAACGGTAAGCGTCACGTCGGCTGGCGGTGGAACGGGCTTTTCCGGAACAGTTACGGTGGGGTATCCACTGCAAACCGGAGTCATTGTCCCCACCTCGGGTGGAGCGGGCTACCCAAGCCTTGGCGCGACCATTATGGGTGACGGTACCGGCGGAGGCGTGAACACTGCATTCAGCGGCGGGACATTAACACAATATAATATAACCGCGGCCGGCTTGGATTACACCTACGCCCCCACCGTTACCATCAACAACCGTTATACCGGGGTAGGCAACATTGGCTATAACTATGCCAAAAAGGTTGTTTATACCTCCTCGCTTGACAATGGAAATATTTATGCAATCGATGCGACTACGGGAACATTCCTGGGTACGCCCTTCGATCATCAACCTGGCGTTGCAGATCCTGCGCTGGCCGTAACCGACCTTCGTCGCCTGGCGGTGGGTATGGCCTGGAACCCCAGGGACAACCGCCTTTACTTCTCTCGCCCTGACGCAGTCGGATACACGACCGCGGGCACAAGTTACAGTTTCACGCACAACGAAATCGTCTCCATCGGATTGAATGCGGACGGCTCAATCAATGCGGCCGATGTAATCAAACAAGAGGTGCGCCTGCCGGTTACTGCTCTGCAGCTTGACCAACGTTCGCTGATCACCGACATTGAATTTACCTCAGATGGCAACATTGCATTGCTGGGCGAGATGTCGACCGGCAATTCCGCATTCCGCCTTACCACATCCGAAAGCCGTTTTACAAAAGGGTCACATAATGCGATCGCAAGGGAATACCGCTTCGATGGCACGGCATGGAGCATCAACGAGGAGTACCACGTTGGTAACACTTACAGCGGCTACAATAACACCGGTGGTGCCGACTTTGGTTATGGCAACTCTGAAAACCCCGAAGCATACTACGACGCGGCGGTCCTGACCGGCGATTACATTGAAGGCTCCGGCGTGGTTTACGGTATTCAGGTCAGCCCTCTTTCGCAGGGGAATTACCCGACCAATAGTCCGTTCAATCATTATGTAATAGATGACAACACCCCTTTTCTTGGTTTGTTCGTAGAAAAAACGGGAATTGGCGATGTGGACGTTTTCAGTGGGGTCGATTACCCTTCTCAGGACATTGTACTGGCTCTGGGCATCATTACCCAGCCAACCGACTGCACCACACCCGACGGTATCATCACCATTACCGGAGAAGGGCTTTTACCCAACACGCCTTACCCGGTTACTTATGTTAAAGACGGCGGCGCGCCCGTTTCGGTCAGTATTGTCAGCAATGCATCTGGGATTATCGAAATAACCGGGCTCTCTCCCGGGGCCTATACGGGTATACAAATAAATGACCCACCCACATATACAAGTAACATCCTCTCTACCACGCTTACATGTTCTGTTTCACTAAGCGGAACGGTATTCAATGATGTCAACGGCTTGAACCCAACGCCAGCAAATACAGTCGATGGTACACCGATCCAATCGCCGTCCGGAACGCCGCTGCATGCGAACCTGTTCACTCAGGCGGGCGTGTTTGTGGCCACCACACCGATCGACGCGTCTGGTAACTACATTTTCAACAACGTAACACCTTCGACAACCTATGTGGTGACGATTAGCACCACACCAGCAGCTAGCGGATCGGCGCCTGCCACATCGGTGAGCCTGCCAACAGGATGGGTTAACACCGGGGAAAATGTAGGACTCGCTGCCGGAAGCGATGGCACTGTGGATGGTATACTGCAAGCCGTGGTGACAACAGTCGATCTGCCCAATGTCAACTTCGGAATCGAAGAAGGCCCCGAGACAGCGGTTAACCTGCAACCTTCGCAGCCTAATCCAGGGGGAACCACCAATGTGACTGTACCTGCCA
>NZ_JBYCZM010000017.1:0-97647 GCF_057586235.1 Dyadobacter sp. SRI_021 | reverse complement strand
ATCATCTAAATTTGAAACGATAGTCAACACTGCTTGCGTATACAGGCTAGAATCATCCATAGAATCAGATATCCGAATTACAAGTAGCGAGAATTTCTCGCGATACTGCAAATCCTTGACTTCAGAATATTGGCCAACTTCGCTACTATCTACTAACCCTTGTCTAAAATGAATCTCTTCATTTCTCTTGTAGATTTCCAGGTTCGAAAGGGCGCGATCTACTTTTCCTTCAATTGGTGAACCAAACATCTTTTGAGTCAGGGAGGTTTCTAGACTTTGTGTTGTGTCGAGGATAATCGACTGCGAATCAACAATTGCGCCGCGATATGGCTCGAAGGAATATAGTTGATCATTCGAAGGATCCGCCAAGTTCAGGTGATTTACAATGAAATGGACTGAAATAGTTTCCTCACCAGCAATGCCAGCAATATAGCCAAGCATCTGCTTGATTTTGGATTTTAGGTTGCTATCGCCCGTACGCTCACTATGATTAGTAGCGATCCCCCAATTAAAGAGATTGCAACGAAGTAGCAAGAAGTGTTCAAGGGATTTGGTAGCTTTCGGTACCATATTCTCCACTATCATTCGATACTTGGGATCGCCTTGATACTTTCGGTTAAAATCCTCGATCTTGCGTATTAATATCTGACGTGTAGCTCCGCTTGTTTCTTTGGATTTAACGTACTCCCAGAAGCTTTCGATTATTGCGGTATTTTCAATTCTGAGTAGTCTTAAAAATTGATTGAAATTGCCATTTCGATTATCGTGCCTTCTCGAGCCCCAGATGGATAAATCCTCGGTGCCTATATTCGCCTCAAGCTTAATAGCTTTAGTTTCATGATCGCTAACAAGTTCCTTGACAAGGGAAATTATCTGGTAGATAAAGCGCTTAGATGAAATATGCGAATAGACACCCGTATCTAGTATTTCATTGATTCTGGCCTCTGTCTGGCTCTCATCGAATAGAGTAGTAACATAACTATGTTTACTTGCTTTGTCCGAACGAAAGTTGTCGCTAGGCAGGACACTGCCAAGTTTAAAATTATTGTGTGTAATCGAAGATAGCTCATCTGCATATTCGAGGATATCTGACCTCCAAGGCGCAGACTCCTTTTCTCGATACAAGGCAGACAACCTCTTTGCTACCTTTAAATTCTCTCGCTGTGCAATTGGATTGAGACGCATCTCATTTCGATGTATAAGTTCAATGAAGTTCTTTAATGCAGCCAGGAATTGGGGATGGAATATATAGTTACTTTTTAGTTGCACAGATCTTTTCAGAAGAAATTTGAGATTTTGGAATTTTGAAAATAACTGGCTACGGGTATGTATAAAGAATGTTGATAGATTAAAATCATTTAGAATTTCCATTTCTTTCCTAGCTATCTCAAGTTCATGAATTATCCACCTGAAAGCGGGAATTCGTATTTCCTTGTAATATATTAGCGGTGAAGAGCATATAGTTTTTAATATAATGGATCTGATATTTCCACCATAACGCTTGGCTAATTTTTCATTTAGAGTGTCTTGCTTGAGATTAAATTTTACGAAACTCTCAATATTTTCAAGAGTACTAATATTCTCGTCAAAAAAGTCTGCTAGATTGAGCTTATAGTGATCTATAGGTGCTCCATCGTTCGATTTTGAAATACCTGATATCTCAAATAGTTTTTGCAAGATATTCAGAACTAGAAGTTGATGTAATTTTTTACCAGCAAAGCCTTCTGGGCTTTGCGCCCTATCTTTGATACTGTTCTCTATATCAACAAGCCGAAGCTTATTTGCCTTCATTAAGAACAGTTCCTTAATTGAATCAAGTGACGCACCGTTAGCAAGACTATGGTATCTGCTACGTTCATCTAGAAGCGGAAACTTGCTAGTTGGCTCTTTTACAGCTGTATTGTTCAATTTATAGAAGTATAATAATCTATTTTCAGTATTCGGAGTATGCCCAAGGCGGAGCAGCAGATTGTCTTCTGAATCGTAGGTCATTCTGTTAAGTAAGCATACGCAATAGTCGATTCCTCTTCCGGATGTTATTTTGCTTCTAATATATTCCGTGATATAGTTTGTTTCCAAAAACGAGTTTATACTCGACAATACATCGTCGACATATACTACGAGATCGGCTTGATGAAGTCCATCAGAATACAGCGAAGCTGAGTTTTCTAAATAATCTTCACCTAATGAAATTGTGAGGCAGTTTGCGGCATACTCAAATATATATTCATTTACAAGATCGATAAACTTTGACTTTAGGCCGCTTGCTGGTGTAAGAATTACCACCTTCTTATACTGGACCGACCTTGGGTTGAATACTTTATGTTTCAAACTTGCAAGCCAAGTTTTAAGCAAATTGATATTAAGGTCTACCACAGTTGAGGAATCGATAAAGTATCGATAATTGTTACTACCTTTTTTTATGTTTCCATAGAGTAATGCGCCGGATAGGTTTATATGTTCTGTCGAAAAAATGTTTCGAGACTTGGTTTTAGGGTATCCAAAGATTAAACTTGGCGTGATAGAGGACTTACCAGTCTCGATAAGGCACTTTTCATTCGTTATCTCTTCTGGATTACATAAAGTGCAATTGTCTGAGTCGCTCCATTCTGTGTAAACTGGTATTAAATACTTTTGATAGATTGTCTCAGGTTTCTCACTCACTGTCTTTATCACCACGATCTTTTCTTTAACGTCGATGGCATGCCAGTTATAGGTCTCTTTCAATAATCGATCACGAAATGTTCGGTACTCCCCTCCGAACAGAAGCGTCCCGATTCTGTCACTACCATCTCGGGCAATGTCCTCAAATGTGGCTGACGGAGATTTGTGGCCAACAATTATCACGTTCAAATGCAAATCAAAAAATGAATATTTGACTGAATTCCTGTCAGGGCCAGGTGCTTGCATAATCTCGGCAATTTGATTCGACATTTTTCGTGACGTCGAGAAGCTCGATGCAATAGGTACAATGAAGAGTATATTCGTGTGGGTAGATGTAAACCCTTTTGAGAGCTTTCCATCTTTGATAGTATTATGGTTAAAAATGAATTTACTACTTCCCAAGTATGAAGCAAGAAAGTTTGTAATTGTGCTTGTTAGGAATGTTGAATAATCCTCATATCCAACTAATGTTATAGAATAGTCATGTAAGCCTCCCGGCGGAAGTGGAAGTAGTAACTTGGATTTTTCTTCTAGATTTGTGTGAATATATTTTGAAATTATATAGGATAAAGGGGTTGTAAAAAAGCTATTATGAAACAACCTCTTTGCATAGTAAAAATCTTTGATATGAATTTTTGACCCCAACCGAAAATGAGTATCAGATATCTTATATCCCCGATTATTCGAATTGTGATAATCTCCCGTATTGAATTCTTTATTTAGTGAGAATTGTACCGATTGTTCGAATAGTGAAATCGGTGCTCCATGTTTATCAATGTTTTTTATTACTAATTCAAAGTATAGAAGTTTTTTTCTTTTGAATAGTTGTGAGTCTTGATAAATTGCTTCTGTCTCCCCGTTACTTTCTCTCTTTGTAGCCTTTAAAAACTCCTTACGATATGAGTAGTGATGCCGCCAAATATTTTTATTTATATGGTCAAATACAAACTCAGAACTTCCTGTTAATAACGTTGCTCCATATCTAATAATTGAAGGATCTATATCTGAATACTTGTATGAATAGAACAATACTCTGCTTTCCCAAGTCCAGAATGAAAAAGATTTACTTTGGTTAATCGCTCGACGCTGAGATATTATATCCCTAACGATACTTGCATTAACGTTATAGACAATTACATCTTTGAATAGCAGACTTACCCCAGACAACAGCCTTATCCATTGACTTTCACCCTCAGTTTCGATGAAATTTCCGTTTAAAAGTAGAATTTCACCGGGTCTGTTTTTCGAAATCCTTTCGACTTGGTCGTATATTTGAAAAATCCGGTCATATTTTAATTTTGTTTCTCGATCTGTTGAGCTTGGAATTTCGTAATAAATTAAATTTTTATTTTTTTGATCGATATTTTGTGATGTATTGTTTATTATCCGGACGTAGTCTAATTCTTTAAAGAAGTCAAGATTGGTGGCATCGTTATCTGTATTTTTCCAAATTTTTAACTCTGAACGCGACAGGGCACGCGCGACATTGATAGGAATTATACAGTGATAGTTTGTGCCAAAATTGTTAGCGGGGGGATACTCTTGCAAGTCTTCTCTTTTAACATTTCCTTTAAATAGTGTGCACGATTCTTCGTTCGAGGATACCTGTATGTATCCCATATAGGCGTCTCTAATTATGTGGGTAAAGTAGTGCAAGCCGTACCTACTTATTATTTTGTTTTGCTGATGTGTGAGATTTTTGATTTTATCTATGTCAACATGAAAGAAATCTTCAAATTTGTATTCGTCTCTTATTATGTCAATTTCTTCGGCTTTAAATGGATGCTTTCTGCCGTGTGTTGCCTTCAGCTTAGCAAGATTTGACGTATAGGTTTGTCGGATTGATTTTTCGCCAAGGTCTAATACGTTGAGGTCAATGAAATTTTTCTCCGTTCGTTGAGCTATGTATTCGTTCTCTAGCCTTCCCTTGAGTTTTTTGAGGCGATCTCGATCATAAATGCGGCAGCTGATAACGCCGCTTCCTGTTGAACTGTGCTCTAAAATATTGGTGGCAAGTTCTCGAATACTACGTGATACGTCAGCAACAAATTTTCGATGCTTCTCTATCGTCGCTAAGTCTCCGGAGATTACATTTTGTTTGAATGACTGGCGCACTCGCCGGTCCAGGTATATCTCATCAGAAAGCAATATGTTTAAAAGGCATGTTTCAAAGAAACTAAGTTCATGCAAGTGATGCGTACCGTCTTCGTCGTATTTAAAGTCGCTTTCTTTTGTGCGTTTATCGATGTGGGATTTTAGACTATCGTGATACTGGCTCCAAAGATTGTCATCCTTTCCTGATGTATATTTGTTAACGAGATATTTTTGAATATCAGCCTTGCTTTGAATGAGTATTAACGGTATGAAACGCATCGAGTGCGTAGCCCCTTTCGTCAGATTGTAAGTTATTTGTTTCAATTCCCCACTCTCTTTTTCTAATAACATTGCACTGAGCTTGAGCCGTGAGTGGAGCGAGGGATGGAAATGAAGTATTTGAGTTAGTTGGGCACGTACGCTAAATACTCTACTACTAGGTATTCCGTTATCGAATAGGAATTCTATTGTTGAGTCATGTGTGTCTATTAATAAAAGAGCTCCATAATCTAATATCAATTGATCTAACTCGCCAGTATCTTTCGAATTTGAAGGCCCTATGTGCGTGAAGTGTATTGTTATCTTTGAAGATGGGGCTTTTCTGCATTCCTTGATTATCTTGCGGAACTGATTAATTGTTTCGTAATTAGCATGTTCATTGACAACTATTGTTTTTTTTAACATTGATGCTAGGGAAAGAGGGTTAATTTATTGGGACTGGAGGCTGCTGATTTGTCTCCGTTATTTTGCGCCTTACTATGATGATTGTCAAAGTATGTTTGTACGATTGACTATTGCGAAAAACTTCATGACTTCCTTCATGCTGGGACTGGCTCCCGATTATGTCTTTCTCCTACGTATTCCAAATGGGGGAAAGTTTGTAAAGATGTTGGGTGCAAATTCGCTTTTGTTAAAGCATAATATCAGAACAGATGGGCTTAGATGAAAACCGTAAACTAATTGGCAAAACAACAATGGGTCTTTTAGTACTGAAAGCCGGTACCACCGTTTATAGATTTCTCTTAGCATGCTTTCCCACCCCGGTTCATATCGGTTTAGGTATATATATATACCTAGTATTAAGGGTCTCAAGGCGCGTAACGAGTTTCGAGTGAGCCCAGCCTCGCAGAGCCAGATTCAAATAAAGCGCGCGGTGATATCCGCGTGATACATTTGTACATCTGGCCTACCACGGAAAGACAGGTGGTATCACCTAAATCTGGCACGTCTGAAACAGCTAGATTGTCATGCCCGACAAGCAGGTCTACGCCTTAAAAGGTCACTAATGGTCCAGATTCGGCAACAAAAGAAAAAAATAGTTCCAACTAAGCCTTTAAGCCCAATTGGGAGCAAAAATGCTCTTTTTGATCCTTTCCTAACCCCTTTCTGCCTGATTTGGATGATTTTACCTCAAAAGCGACCTTCTCGGCATAGGTTAGTTTAAGGGCGACCAAATTGCACACCAGATTTCGCCTCGAACCATAACATTTATCATTCATAAAAGTCAATAAATTTTTTCTTACAAGCCCCTTTCACAACTACGGAGGGGTTGTAAGAAAAAATTTAAAGTCTGCTAAAATTCGTTCCCGTAACAATAACCTCAGAATAGGCGCGAGAAGTGGAATGGCTAGTCAATTGTAAATTGGCAGTCTATAGCTACTTGCTACGTTTCGCCCGGCGCATTTGGCGGGTGTCCAACGAGGCATTTTTGCAAATGCATTACGGACTTTCCGAGTGAATTGCGAACTAGTAGAACCATTGGCTCTTATGTGGTGAACAATAGCTTTGCCAGCGGACGTAATTGTAAAAGTAATCGTTATTAAGCCAAGGTTTCCAAACTCTTCTGCCGTGATATTAAGCTCCTTATTGATGTAGATATAGAACTGGGAAATGCCGCCAGGAAAAGTTGCATTAACTTCTGGCGCTGGATACACCAGTTCCTTGGCCTGAGGATCATACTTACCTTTACATAATACGTCTTCACAAATGCCGGTTCTAGGTGGCAGTGCAAGGCATATGAAGACACAAAATAAAACCCAAAGCATTTTGATTTCACATTTTGCTTTGGACTCATCAGTAGAAAAATGCACGACTGAAATCATTTTGAATCGCCAAGCAATCGCCTGAGTAGCTCGACTTTTTCTTGTTCGGAAGCAAGTAAACGTTCATAAAGCTTTTTGTTTTCATCCAGAGCCTCGACCCACTTTTCAATAGGATTAAAGTTGATGGTGCAGTTGTTATTTATCGACCCTGCATTATCGTTCAAGGTACTGGCAATAATGTTTATTGCCGCTTCTTCGCTAAAGTTTTTGATTGCGTCTGCCGGAACCCTGAGTATTTGGGCAACCTGGTCTAAGATTTCTTGTTCAACGACTTCCTTCTGTTCAAGTAACGAAACGCGCTTCTGTGACCAGTCATCGCCAAGCTGAAACGCTAATCCCTCTTGCTTAATACCCAGCATTTCCCTAAAACGTCGGATGTTCCGGCCGTGGTGAATTTGTTTTGTCATGTCTGGCGAAGTGTTCATTTTCCAAAAGATAAGGTGTCTCTGGTTTTGATCAAAAGCCTAAAATAGCTGTTTTAGGGCTAAGAAACCAAGTTTTGGATTTTTTTAGAAGTGCATTAGCCACGACTTTCAGCATTTGTTCCACTTAAACAGGGGTGATGATGAGATATATGTCGGAAGATATCAAGGATCTGAAACCGGTCTGGATATCAAGTCAGGAGACCGAGCGCCCGGAGAAAATATTGCGGGAATTTTGGAGAAATTATACGATTGCTGATTGCCGGTTCTTTCTGTGGCAGATGCTCTCAGCATCGATATCGGCCGAAGGCCAGCATGTAGATGCCAGCCCTGGAGAGCAGATCTACTTTTTTGAGAATCTAGTGGTGTACCTTGAAGCATCGTTCGTGTTGGATCAGCATCGATCTTTGTCAAAAGCAAAAGCAGGAGAAGGTGGGCATACTGAGCCTACTGAACTTTCCCGGAAATCGGAGTCATCAAAGACCAATCGAGGAAGCCTACCTAAGAAGCTGAATAAGCGCCTTAAACGCCTTTCGAT
Source organism: Dyadobacter sp. SRI_021 (assembly GCF_057586235.1). Taxonomy (NCBI): domain Bacteria; kingdom Pseudomonadati; phylum Bacteroidota; class Cytophagia; order Cytophagales; family Spirosomataceae; genus Dyadobacter; species Dyadobacter sp. SRI_021. The sequence goes on along the minus strand of NZ_JBYCZM010000017.1, from coordinate 89,827 downwards.
CTGGCATCGTGATGGATTCGATGACCCGTACGCGATTCTTGCTTCCTTTTTTGACGCGTACGACCTAACAAGCTTTAAGGCGAGATTGTACGATATTTTGCAGGTGTGCTGTCAAGAAAAATATTACGAGAAGGGCTGTCCTGCCGATGTGCTGTACTTTCTAGAAAAGGTTGAATCGATCATCAATGCTGCCTACCTGATTCTGAGCGGTGAAAAGGAAAAACGGCTAACCAAATTGAAACCATCCGCCGAAGTCACTTGCAAAGCTGGCGTCAGACCGGAAGGAGAAATTGAACTACCTACCAGTACAGCCCAATTCTTGACAGAATTTTTTGAGTACAAGAGCCTAAAGAAATGGAAGCAGGAACTTAACCGGATTTGCCTTTACTCCCTAAGTAGCCAGTCTGCTCAGGAATGGGGAGTTTACATTGACTTGCTTACCCTATACCAGCTACTTGGCAGGCTAGCAGAAACGGCTTTTGATCTTCGAAAAAATGAAGCAGCGTTGGTGTAACGACTGAAAGAAAGTATCTTGGGGCTTTGGTAGGGCGGTGATTCTGTTTCATCTTGGTGGATTGTTGCAAGCTCTGTCCTACCTATATTCTTTTAAAATTACGCGGGATACTTTCGGTCTGAGGTTTTGCAGCAACAAGCGATTGCTGCCAACGAATCGTAGCTAAATCGGCACTCGACTGGCCATTCTCCGCTCGCTTAACTATCTGTGAATATTTCTAAAAGACTTCATTAAGGTAATCGAATACGAATGTCATGTGCTAAAAAATGACCAATCAGGGAAATGGTAAAGCGGCTTCATTGCGCACCGACGACCCAGAGTGGCAATTGGTCGAAAGCAGGACGCTTGACTTTGCCGCTCCGGAAAATCCTCTGGACTGGTATGTATTAACAGAAACCACCAACTCATTGCTGAACGAATTAATAGCCTATACTTCAAGAGAGCGTAGACGGGAGATGAAGCAGATTCAACCCGACCCTGCAAAGATTAAGATACTCGAAGAGCTATTTGCGGAGGTTCACGGCGTTAATTCCGACCCTGAAAATTTCAAGCGTCTCGCAAGAATGAAGGCGATTATTGGTCGGTACGCTCCTAAATTGAATGCGATAACAGACGTGGCGTGATAAGGATAGCTTAATGCTACAAAAGCTGATAGTCTACACTCTTAAAGCCCCCAACGTCCGAGCTTTGCCCAATTCTGATACGTACCCGAGCGAAAGATGTTTTACCCATTTGAAAATCGAAAGGGTCTAGGATTCGCCCTGTGCAGATTTTAGCTTTGTTTTCTTCGCAATGCTAAAATAGAAAAACAATGGAAAGATTCAGGAGAATGAGTGAGGAGAAAGGCAGTTTGCCGCAGGATCAATTAGTTACGCTTGCAGACCTTAATGGTGTTCGCGATGAGCTTTTGGCCGCAATTAACAGGATAAGAGTGTCGTCGCCTGATGTTGTAAAGAAATGGCTCAAATCCTCCGAAGTTAGAAAAATACTTAATATTTCGGCGGGCAAGTTGCTGGCCCTTAGAGCTAATCGCCAGCTCGCATTTGTCAGATTGGGCGGAGTTATTTACTACGATAAAAATGACATCGAAGCCATGATTCACAAAGCCAAAATGCCAAGCCTGCCTGTAAATGCATGAACAGCGGGTATCAAAACTCTGGGCGAGGGCGTGATATTCCACCCGAACAGGAACACGTGGAAATTTATTTTCTTCAATGTAACAAGACTAAAGAGGCGGCCATTGAATTCTACCTCCATTACTCAGGGCGCTATTGGCGCTCCCTGAGTGGGAAAGTCATTCAAGACTGGAAGCGTCTGGCATGGCAATGGATTTGGAATAGATCGGTATAGCGGGTGGCACAAGCAGAGAAAGCTGGAAATGTACTTGTAGGAACGCCAGAACCCGATGTTACGATCGAGTTGGACACCGTTGAAGTTTCAATTGTACCAAAGATGGAATCAGGGAATCAACTCCATGAAACTATGGCAGCTAATTCCTGCGTTTGGAGTTTCTATACAGAGATACCGCGAGCTTCACGCCGAAAGAAGACTTGGGCTTTATGTTTTCCCAAATCATTCGTCATGTAAAACCTGGGGGTTTGTCGAAAATCTATACAATCTACCCACCAATAGCTAAGCCATAGTCTGATAATTCCTAAAATTGTCTCAGCTAAACCGGATAGCTGGTTTAACGTTGAGTAAAATTTTCCAATCATTCCCTGATTTTCAGGGAATGATTCTTGCTGAACTACCTGACCCATGTACATTCTTGTTTTTTCTGGCAGGTCACCAGTCACAACCAAATACTGCCAAGAAGTGTCATCGGATAAAACATAACTGTATAAACTGTGAAAAGAAATCTACTTCTCCTTCTTTTTGCCTCTGTTTGGTTCGGCTGCGATTCAAAAAACGAGTCGACGTTTGGTATTGAACCTGCGTTAGCATCATACATCGATGACGCCCCTGCTATCAGAAAGAGTTATTGCGCCGACTCGGACTGTAAGAGGCTGTCCAGCGAAGAAAAATTCACCTATGACGATCATGACAAGCTCACCCGTATAGATAATTTCGTGCTTACTGCTGATGGGACGATGGTCCCATATCAATACAGCGAATATCTCTATACTTCTTCGGGATTGTTAGCCTCAAAAACGGATTATGCCAAAAATGCCGATCAAAAGGACTGGCACCGTTACAGCCAAACCGAGTTTGAATATGATGCTGGTTTGTTGAAAGTTGAAAGGCAATACAGCTTTCCATATTCGTCTGCTACCAAAACGCTGACCAGGTCCACATTGAATGAATTCAAAGATGGGAAAAAGAGTGGTCAACGATGGTTAGATGCGGCAGGAAATTTAATCTATCGCGTCGAATACCGCTATAAAAATGGGGTTTTGAACCATGAAACATGGTATGACGCTGCTGACAAAGTGAATAGGACTTTTGAGCACAAATTCTCTGGCAACCGCAGGCAAATTGGCGAGTACCTGACAGGATCAAGAGAGTTGCTTGCCATGATCGAGAAATCATACGATGAGCAGGGAAGATTATTGACCCAGGAAACAAAGGTTAACAATCTATTACTTTGCGCCCTTGCCCCCGGGAAAATACAATTTACATACTAGTTGGAACGGTAGAGTGCACTTGTCACATAAGATCATTCTGCCTTGCAAGGCGCTCCGTGATATGCTCGTGGTTCTGGATGCGCTGTAAAACGTAATTGGCCGGCCCCCAGACCGGCAAGGTTAAGAACAAGAAAAGCAAAGCCGCTGGTGATACGCTCAGCGGCTTTGCTTTTTAAATTGATATGGCCTTCAATTTCCCTGAGTTAGTAAAGAGTTTTTGCTTAACGAGGGCCATATGGTCACTAATTCGCTGCTTCCGGACTCGGGCGTAGCGTTGGGTCGTTCTAATATTCCGGTGTCCAAGCATTTTGCCGACGTCTTCCAGCGGCACGCCATTGTTAAGCATCATATCGGCAAACGTATGACGGGCAAGGTGGGTGTTAAGCGGCCTTTTGATCCCGCAGATCACCGCAAGTTCTTTGAGGTAGACATTGTACCGGAAATTGCTGTTGACCGGGATCAGCCGGTTATTGACCTTGCAATAGGGATGGCCCTGGTATTTATCAATCAATTCTTGCACAACCGGGAGGATGGGCACCATTTCAGTGACCTCAGTCTTTCCTCGATCTTTGATCAGCCACTTTTCACCAGTTCGGCCGACTTTCACGATATTTTCAGGCGAAAGGTTATACATATCCTGGTAAGCGAAGCCTGTAAAGCACTGAAAAATGAATGCGTCGCGCACTTCACTGATCCGGTCGATGTCAATCTGCTTTTTATGAATGGCCTCGACCTCAAATAGCTCCAATGGCAGTACCTCTTTATTACCTCCCGAGCAAACAAACCCTTCCAATGGATTGGATGCGATGATTTTCTTCTTAACGCCCATCTTAACGATTTGTCTCGTCCATTTCACCAGCTTCTTAGCAGTGACCTCGGAAAGCGGCTCATCCAGGTGAAGCGTTAGATAATCGTAAAATTCTTCGGCAAAGCACTGGTCTATCTCCGTCATTTCGATGTCCTTCCGCTGATAACGGAAACGGATGAACGCCTCTACCTTCCGTTTGGTAGACCGCCAGTGTCGAAGCGTCCCTTCCGAGCGGATTCCTTTCTTGGCTTTCTTTTCGAAAATCGCGATGAATTCATCGAAGGCAGCTAGCAGCGTTTGGCTGGGCCCGGCTGCCTTTTCGGGCTTTGATTTGGAATGAGACAGCGGCAATCCCAGGTAGGCATTTTTCAGCATCACAGGCGTCACGTGATTAAACTGGGATTGCAGCACCAGGAAATGCTTCTCGATCTCAGCCTGCGCCTGGACGATTTTCAAGTTAATCATCTTGGCTTCCGAGGTGGTGGTGGTCACCTGCTTGGCATCGCCATTCCAGAAGTCGGGATGGATCTTTTTGCCAAGGGAAATGTCAGTGTCGGTTCCGTCGATGGTGATCCTGACATAGATGGGTGCTTTTCCGTCTTTGGAGGCCTTGCCCCGGTATAGCCAGAAAAGCAGTGACAGATTTTGTTTGAACTTCATGCTCGCACATTTTAAGGTTGGTAATTGTGTCCGTGGAGAACCTTAAATCAAAACCGCCTCAATCAAACATCTGATTCGGTCACCTAATTTACCGAATCCAACAGGTGACCGAATAGGTGACCGAATGGATTGGTTCATTATGATTCAGACTGACCTGCCTTTTTGCAAAATGTGCTGATTATCAATGCATTTTAAACAAAAAAGGCACACTTTCGTGTGCCTTCTGTGATCCCGCTGGGATTCGAACCCAGGACCCATACATTAAAAGTGTATTGCTCTACCAGCTGAGCTACGGAATCATTTTCTACTTGCTTTGGGCTTTCGAAGTTCTGCAAGTCTTGGATTAGCCGTGGCGTTTTCCGTAATTGCGATGCAAAAGTAGAATTCTTTAAAGTATAATGCAAGTACCCTACAAGAAAAAACTGTTTTTTTCGTTTTTGTTTCTGGCTTTTTTCGTGCCAGATGTGGCCTTTTGCGCCAACCGGAAGGAGCTCAAAACCGCTGATTCTCTGTTCGCTATCGCGAGGTATGCGGAGGCGCAAACGCTCTACAAAAAAAATTTCAGCCTGACAGAAAAAAATAGCCAGGTATTACTTTTGAAGCTCGCTTTCTTAGCAGAAAAGACCAACAATTACACCGATTGCCTTTTTTTTCTCAGCAAATTAGCCCTGGTACAGCCTTCAAGGCATCTTTTTGAAAAAATGGACAAGCTCGCCAAGGAGCAAAATCTAAGTGGCTATGAATTCGACGATTACAACTATTTCATAATATTTTATCGAAAATATGGTGATTACATTCCAATATTGCTCCTAACTTTGGGCACCTATATAGTTGTCATAATGGTTACTAAGACACGCAGGAAGGAGCCTATTTTGCAGATTCACAAAGTCTCTATTATCGTTTATCTGCTCGCGTTGCTGGGAATATTAAATGTGCCTTCCCTTTATCAAACGTGCATCATTGTGAATGAAAATACCTTCCTCCGCGACGAACCTTCCTCGGCTGCCGGTGTGGTCGACAAAGTTGGGAAAGGCCATAAACTGACAATTATTGGGTCTGTCGACCATTGGGACAGGGTCATTTGGAACAATCGGATCGTGTATATTCGTAAAAGCGATCTGTGGAACATTTAACAGACCCGGTTGGTATCATTTTTGCAACATATGAGTTTGTATGTATATTTAGGAGTCAAATTTTTTAATTAACGCTGTATGAAAAAGCCAATGAAACGTTTTTTACTATTGATCGCAGGAGTTTTGATGTTAGGTTTTGTAACTTCTTGTAAAGAAGAGGGGCCTCATAAAGATGACATTGTAAAGCTGTCGGCCGTCATCAATAGTAGCGCCACGATGCCAAAATCTACATCTTCCGCGCAGGGAACTGGTGTTTTTGAATACAACAAGGTTACTATGGAGCTGAAATACAACATCACTTACCAGAACATCACTCCTACCTCGGTGAACATCCACGCTGCCAATCCTGCCTGGCAAGTTGGCGGTATTGTTTTCCCACTTGCTGATAAGCCTGCCGGTAACCAGGTGCAAGGCTCGGTGAAACTGAACCTGGAACAGCAAACCCAGCTTATCACTGGTATGATGTATGTAAATATCCCGACTGAGCTGTACTACTACGGAGAAATCCGCGGACAGATACTGGTCGACAAATTCGAAAAGTAATCAACATTTCGCCATACAAAAAAGGCTTTCGGAATCGCCGAAAGCCTTTTTTATGCCCTACTTTTTACCTTTCTTCTTCTGCCTCGATTCGAATTCCTCAATCTCCCGCATCAGCGCTCCAAGGTCGTCGGTGGTATCGGCTGTGAATTCGAGCGTCTCCGCATAATCTTCGGCGGTCAACTTCACCACCGCGATGGGCTTGTCGAGATATTGCTGTATCTGATCGAGTACAGGCTTTTCTTCTTCACTGCAAAACGACACCGCGATACCCTTCTGCATCCCGCGACCGGTACGGCCTACACGGTGAACGTAATTTTCGGGTTGCTCGGGCAAATCGTAGTTGATCACGTAATCCACATTCGGGATGTCGATTCCACGCGCACTCACATCCGTCGCAATCAATACTTTTACATTACCTTTCTTAAACTCGTTCATGGCCGTGAGGCGGTCGGCTTGCTCTTTGTCTCCGTGAATGGTCAGGCTTTTAATCTCCATACGTTCGAGCGCCTTGTACACACGCTCAGCCCGCACCTTCGTGCGTACGAACACGAGTATCTTTTTATCTGCATTCTGGCGAATCACGCGTTCCAGGAAAAAGCGCTTGTCGTCCATGGCCACAAAGGCAACGGAATGATCGATGTTCTTGGCAACCGGATTTTTAGGTGAAATCTGGATCCGGATCGCATTCCTGACCAGTGAATAGGCGAGTTTCTTGATCTTTTCATCAATGGTAGCCGAGAAAAAAAGCGTTTGCCTTCTTTTAGGTAAACGCCGGATCAGGTCCTGAATATCCTTAATGAACCCGAGATCGAGCATATGATCGGCTTCGTCGAGAATGAGCGTATCCACGCGGTCGAGCTTGATGTAGCCCTGGCTCACGAGATCGAACATCCGGCCAGGCGTCGAAACGAGAATATCAATGCCCTTTTCCAGCTTCGCGATCTGCGGCCCTTGCTCCACCCCACCGAACACGCTGAAAGTTTTCACTTTGGTATGGCGCGAAATGCTTGCAAACACCTCGGCAATCTGAATCGCCAGCTCTCGCGTAGGCACCATGACCACGCATTTGATTCCCTCCGACCGGCTCGAAGCCTTTTGTTTATGCAGTTTATCCACCACCGGGATCGCAAAAGCGGCTGTCTTGCCGGTACCCGTCTGCGCAATCGCCAGCACATCCTCCCCTTTCATTACCGCCGGAATGGCTTTAAACTGAATATCGGTCGGTTTTTTGAACCCGGCCGCTTCCAGGCTCCGCTTGATCTCCGCGGCAATGGGATAATCTTCAAATTTCATAAGCAAATAATGGGGCAGACCGGCGCCGGCCTGCCCTTCGTTTTAATGGGAGTGCAAAGATAACCGGTTATCCGGCAATGCATGAGTTATTACAGGCCCGGCTCGTAAAACCGCAAGCGGTTTCGAAGCGAAGCAACTTCCCTGTCCAGATGTTCGATACGGTTAAGCAGTCCCTGAATGGCTTCAATCCCTTCCAGATTGATGTCGAGCTCGCGGTGAAGGCGGATAATGCGTTCGATGTGGTTCAACTGCGGGACCTGCAAAAAACGGTTGTTACCGACAATCACGGTTTCGATCAGATCGTGTTCCTGCAATGACTCTACAAACTCGTATTCCACATCATAATTCATGCAGAACACCTCGATGGCAATCAATTGATCATTTTCCATATCGTTTTCAGGATTTAGACAATTCTGTAAACAATTCCTTCTGGCGATCGGTCAGGTTGGTCGGGATTTTGACATCGAAAGTTACGTAAAGATCACCGAACTGGCCCTCTTGTTTGTAAACAGGAAACCCCTTTCCTTTCAGGCGTACCACACTGCCATTCTGTGTCTCCGGTTTCACGGGCAACTTCACTTTCCCGCTCATTGTCTCCACCACCAGCTCGCCGCCCAGCACTGCCGTGTAAAGATCCAGCTCTGCTTTCAAATGCAGATCATTGCCTGATCTTCTGAATTTTTCGTCGGTTCCTACCGAAAAAGTAATGTATAAATCTCCGTTAGGTCCGCCGTTGCTTCCAGGTCCGCCATGGCCTGCTATCTTGATGGTCTGCCCGTTTTCAACGCCTGCCGGCACGGTAATACGAATGTTTTTGCCATTCACCGTCAGGGTTTGCTTGTGCGTTTCATAGGCGTCGCGGAGGCTCAGATGGATTTCGGCCTGGTAATCCTGTCCACGGAAACGAGCCTGCCTGCCGCCGCCGAAACCGGAACCGAACATCGATTCGAAGAAATCGGAGAAACCTTCACTGCTACCGCCATACCACTGGCCCTCCTGCCCTCCTGCCTGGCTGCGCGCCTGCCGCGCCCGTTCGAATTCCTCGCTATGTTGCCAATCCTTACCGTACTTATCGTACTTTTTACGCTTTTCCGGGTCGCTCAGCACCTCATTCGCCTCGTTTAGTTCCTGAAACTTCTTCTGCGCTTCCTTGTCGTTCGGGTTCAGATCAGGATGGTATTTTCTCGCCAGTTTCCTGTAAGCGTTCTTAATGGCCTTATCGTCAGCATTTTTGTCAAGTCCGAGTATTTGATAATAATCTACAAAAGCCATAAATATTCAATCTGTTGAAGTGAATAATGGTTTATAAAACAGTCCCCTACTTCCGTGCCAGCATTTTAATGTACAAATCTTCCACCTTCTTTCTCGCCCAGGGAGTTTTTCTCAAAAATTTGAGACTTGATTTCACGCTGGGATCGTTTTGAAAGCTATTGATATTGACATAATAACCCATTTGCTCCCAACCGTAATAATCAACGAGTTCATTCAAAATCACTTCGAGCGTTTTGCCATGCAGCGGGTTATTGGGTTGTGATTCCATGCGTACCATTTGAAAAATGTTGCTGTGTCTTTTAAAGTAGATTTCTGTTCTTAAATAATTATTATGCAGGTTGATTAGTTCAAAACCTAAATCCTGTCCGATGGATCAGATTAAATGGGGTATTATCGGTTGCGGCAATGTGACCGAAGTCAAAAGCGGGCCCGCATTCAATAAGGTACCCAACTCTTCGCTCGTAGCCGTTATGCGGCGCGATGGCGCGCTGGCCAAAGACTATGCCGAACGCCACGGCGTACCCAAATGGTATGACAACGCCGGAGCGCTCATCAACGACCCTGATATCAACGCGATTTACATCGCCACGCCGCCCGATGCCCACGAAAGCCTCGCTTTCAAGGCAATGCAAGCGGGGAAGCCCGTTTATATCGAAAAACCCATGGCCCGCACCGCCGCCGAATGCGACCGCATCAACGCCGAAAGCAAGCGTACCGGCGTACCCGTTTTTGTGGCCTATTACCGCCGCGCACTGGACTACTTCCTGAAAGTAAAAGAATTGATCGACAAAAAAGTAATCGGAGATATTCGCTTTATTGATATTTGCCTCCAATGGCAACCCTACGATGAAGAGGTCGGGCCGAATGCAAAGCCTCGCTGGCGCGTCAAACCGGAAATTTCAGGCGGCGGACATTTCCACGACCTGGCTTCGCACCAGTTCGACCTGCTCGAATTTATTTTCGGGCCTATCCGCCACGCATCGGGGATCGCACGCAACCAGGCGGGCCTGTACGAGGCCGACGATATTGTCGTCGCCAATTTTGAATTCGAATCGGGCGTGTTGGGTAAAGGGAGCTGGTGCTACACCATCGACAAGGACCAGCGCGAGGACGAAACGCAGATCATCGGCTCCAAGGGCCGCATAACCTTTTCGTTTTTCGAGAAATTTGACATTCACGTCGAAACCTCGGAAGGTATCGAAGTCTTCCACATTCCTTATCCGCAGCACGTACAGCAGCCGCTCATCGAATCCATCGTGAAAGAACTGCGTGGCGAAGGAAAGAGCCCGAGCAGCGGAGATACAGGCGCACGGGCGAACCTGATCATGGACCGGATTACGCAAAAGCAATAATTTTAGGATGCAGAATACAAATGCACGGGATATTGCTGTTATTTAAAAGATTATTAGTACTCAAATTCAATAGTCATGGCCAAAGGAAAAAACCTGGACAAAGGGAGCGCCAAAAAAGAGGCAACCAAATCCCTGAAAGAAAAAAGAGCCGATAAGAAGGCAAAAAAGGACGGCAAGAAGGATTACTAACCTTTCCGGAACGCCCTTCCCGAATGGCTCCCGCAACGCAATGCAGGAGCCATTTCGCTTTTAGTAGATCTCCCGGTTAGTCTTGTATTTGGAAAGCCGTTTCCGCGAGCGGACGATTTTCGAATGGATCCTGTTCTTTTCATCCGGTGTGAGGATGTCGTCGGCCAACGCTTTGTCGATCGTCAATTCGATTGCATTGCGCTCCTTTTTCAGTTTGGCGTACTCGTTGGCGGTCAGCTTGTGGCTTTTATATGCGGCTTCGATTTGGCTGTTAAGCTTTCGGAGCTCCGCTTTGAAGTTTTGGGAATGAGCGCTGTGGGTTATCAGTATGGTAATAAAGCTGGCAAAAAGTAATTTCATGGCTATAATGAATGTCCTGCTGTTGAGGCTTAAAACGGATGCGAATATAAAGCTGCGTCATAAACGGTCCCAGCCCGGCTTAGTGACTGGTGCAGATAGTGCGCAAGTTTCGGGTTGGCTACCCGGGCTACACAAGCCAAATTTGTATCAACAAATTAAAAAATCCAATGGACCAGCAAACTTATAATTACGACAAAATCGCGAAGGCCATCGAATATATCGTGGCCAATGCCAAAGAACAGCCCACGCTCAATGAGGTGGCCGACGAGGTCAGTATCAGCCAGTTTCACTTCCAGCGCATGTTTTCGGAATGGGCGGGCGTGAGTCCGAAGCGGTTCCTGCAATACATTACTGCGGGGTACCTCAAAGACCGGATCAGGGAATCGAACAACCTGGTCGAGCTCGCCGAATCGGCCGGGCTTTCAAGCCAGAGCCGTGTATACGACCATTTTATTTCGATCGAGGGCGTTACTCCCCAGGAATATAAAAGTGCCGGCAAAGGATTGGTAATCAACTACGGGTTTCACGAAACGCCCTTTGGCGATTGTTTCATTGCCGCCACCGACAGGGGCATTTGCGCCATGGCGTTCGTGGACGAGGCCACACGTGACTTTCAACTCATCGAACTCGCCCGAAAATGGCACTACGCCACCATCCGTCCCGACCAGCAACTGACGGCAGGATACGTACAGCGCATATTCAACTCTGCGCAACAGTCGCTTGAAAAGTTACCGTTGCTCGTACAGGGCACCAACTTTCAGTTGAAAGTTTGGGAAGCTTTGCTAAGCATTCCGCAGGGTGCCGTGACCACCTACCAGCAGATCGCAGAGCGTATCGGCCATCCGAAAGCCGTCCGCGCGGTAGGTTCGGCCGTGGGCGACAACCCTATTGCCTACATCATCCCCTGTCACCGCGTGATCCGTAAAGAAGGCGTTCTGGGCGAGTACCGATGGGGCAGCTTACGTAAAAAGGCATTGATTGGTTGGGAGGCAGCCCGTCAGGATGAGGAATATTTTGCACAGGAGCACACCATATTGAAATAGTACAATAAAGATAATTTATCATTACAACATTCTGTATTACAACCCAATAACTCTGCAAACAATGCAACTTTTCCGTGTTGGACTGATTATGGATGAGCAGTTTTCAAACTATTAACCAAAATCAAAACATCAACATGAAAAAGAAACTGATCCTAATGCTGGCAGTTTTTGCTTTGATCGTAACAGCGACGTCGGCCAGCTTTGCGCAGTTCTCGCTCGGGTTGCAGGGCGGAATCGCCAAATCCAACGTGGAAGATTCCAAGACAGTAGCTGGTGGTGGCGTGAACCTCCGGGTATTTGCTTCACCGCAATTTGCTGTCGGTGTCGCCGGTAAAATCTACGCCGACGGCAGTGATTATAACGTTGCCGGGCAAAAGCTAAGCACGACAGGAACGCTCACCCCGGTAACCGGTACGCTCGACTTTTTTTTCACCGACGGCGCGATCCGCCCTTATATTGGTGGTGATGCCGGCGTGTATTTCTCGAAGTACAAAGCTAAATGGAATGGGGAAACGGTGCTGGAATCATCCAAACACAGCAACTTCGGTACCGCGCCGAGAGCGGGTGTGGTGTTCGCATTCGGAAACCTCGGCATTCAGGTGGAAGGTATCTACCATTTCGTATTTGGTAACAAAAACCACAGCTCCGAAACCGGCAGCGTGGATAACATCGATTTCGAATCCACTTCGAAATTTGGTGGTGTAAATGTCGGCCTCATATTCGGGCTGGGCGGCAAGTAATTTTCTGCAATGCACGCAAATCTCAAACGCGCCATCCCGGCGCGTTTTTTTGTTGTGATCAAATCCGGCATTAACTTGCCTGCTCATTGACAAGCAACCCATTGGCAGAACCGACATCATTTCCAGAACAGCTTTGCAACTGGCTGACATCCATTTCGTTTCAATGCAGCACAGGAGAACAGCCAGATTTTGTATTACCGGTTCTGGAAGTAACCAATGGGGATCAAGTGGTTATGAAAATGATCCCGGTAGGCCTCGCTACCTGGCAAAAAGAGGGGCATGAAAGCTTGCTGAATCAGTTGAAAGAATGCCTGGGAGCCTTTCGCAGCGTAGGGATCCCGGCAGTAGTAATTTGGGAAGATTACTGGCTGTCCCGAAAAAGTATCGTCCAATCACGGCTGGCGGCCATGCTGGGCCAATCGACCAAAATCCCTGCGCGCCTGGCGTTGGCACGGAGAATCGACAATGCCACCACGGCCCAGTTCCTGGAAACCAACCATTTGAATGGCAGTACGATGTCGAAATTCCGGTACGGCTTGTTTTTACCGAAACGATATTACCGTGTATTGCCGGAAGGTTTCCTTTTCAATGCATCGGCAGACGAACTGCTGGTTGCTGTCGCTACTTTCAGCAACGCCCGCATTTTTGAGCAAAACGATGAACCATTCCGGTCGCATGAACTAATCCGGTTCGCCAGTTTATTGGGCACAAACGTAGTAGGCGCGCTGGACAAGCTGTTGAACGCATTCATCCGTGACAAATCACCGGACGATATTATGACGTACGCCGATCTTGAATGGTCCGACGGCCGGAGCTATAAACGGCTGGGATTTGAGGAAAGGGGGAATATGCCCCCGCGCAAGGCCTATGTGGACGTGACACATATGCGTCGCGTACGCACGCGCGAGCAAACCTATCAAGCTGACGGGCGACCGCCGGTCGAGTATCTGACAGTGTATAATTTGGGCAGTATCAAATATGTGAGGGACATTAAAATTAACAAAAATGAGTCCTGAAACCCCGCTATTAATCATTCTGGGCCCAACGGCCTCGGGCAAAACACATTTGGCTACCCGTGTCGCGCACGTGATCGGCGGAGAAATTATTAGCGCAGATTCGCGGCAGGTATACCGGCAAATGGATATCGGTACGGGTAAGGACCTCGAAGAATACGTGGTGAATGGAACCCCAGTCCCCTACCATCTGATCAACATCCGCGATGCCGGCGAGAAATATAATGTAAACGATTTCCAGCACGAGTTCGCCGATTCATACCAGCAAATACTCGCCAACGGGCGCGTTCCGATCGTTTGCGGCGGGACCGGATTCTACATTTATGCCCTACTAAAAGGGCACGCCAACGATACGGTGCCGGTGAATGAAGTGCTGAGGGCGGAGCTGGAATTACTTTCCACCGAACAACTAACCGCAAGGTTTCACGCCTCCGACTCCCGTTACCATGCATTAGCGGATATTTCTACGCGCAAAAGGCTCATCCGCGCACTGGAAATAGCCGCTTACCTGAACGAACATCCTGAAACAGACATAGATTTTGGCGCAGCGTCCTTTGTCTATCCGGCACAGCTGTTCGGCCTGAACCCGCCGGTCGAAACCCGACGGGACCGCGTTAGTAAAAGGCTCATCACCCGGTTAAAGCAAGGTTTAATAGAAGAAGTACAAAACCTTTTAAATCAAGGAATTGAACCCGATTCATTAATCTACTACGGTTTGGAATACAAATATGTAACCCTGTACCTTACAGGCGCAATGACCTTTGACGAAATGCATTCCAAGCTCGAAACCGAAATCCATCGGTTCGCCAAACGGCAGATGACCTTTTTCAGAAAAATGGAAAAGGATGGTCTGAAAATCAACTGGATACCCGACGAATGGCCTGAAAGTGAAAAAATCCAATTCATCATTACGCATTATCGGGAATTTAAAAGCGGCAATGCCGGTAATATGTCAGTGTAAACCAACCTAAAAAACGTCGTTAAACAATGAATCGCAAATGGAGCAGCCTGTTGTTGCTGCTGGTACTGAGTGTAACGGATGCATACCTCCTCGCGCATCCGAATCTGATTGGGAAAATCGGAGTATTGGTGTACAAGCATCATTATATCCGCAATTTCCCAAGGGCGCTGCTCACCGTCATGCTCGTGGTGGGCGTATCGCTGGCTGTTTGTGAGCTGGTTTACAGATTTACGCAAAAGAAAACGGCGATATTCAGCTATCTCGTCCTTACGGGCATTGCGCTGTTCTGGTTTATGTATGTGTTTGTGACTTTTTCTTCATTTTCCTACCGGATTACGGGCAAATCGTTCATTTACGGGGCGCATTTGTTGCCGGTCATCCTGACGGGGCTGAACCTGCGGTATCTCATTAAACGGATACTCGCCAAAGGGCCGCATAACGATGCCTTAGCAGGAGGAAAAAGTGGCCCAGAAGCCCCATAATGGGGCTGCGAGCCCATAAATTGTTGTCCGGAGGGCCCGAGACAATAGAATATTCTTATAAATCCTTCAAATTGTGAAATATTATTGTTTCTGTCTTGAATTTTCACAAATAAACCACGGATAATAATAGAAAGTACGCGGTTTTTTAGGATATTGCGGCTTGTGTCGGACCGGGAAATGGTTAAACCCGCAGCCATTTAACACAAAATTAACTTGTTGGGTAAGTAAATCGCTGTTAACGAAAAACTTTGTTGAATTGACCGATTGGCCTGCCTGTTCATTAACCCTTTTAATTTTATTCTTATTTCTATGTCCCCAATAGCTGAATTGACCCTTGATGGTAAAAAGTACGAGTTCCCGATAATTGAAGGAAGTGAGCAGGAAAAGGCGATAGATATTTCCAAATTGCGCGACCAGACAGGGTATATTACAATTGACCCAGGTTACAAGAATACCGGTGCGACCAAAAGCGCCATTACATTTCTGGACGGTGAAGAAGGCGTACTGAATTACAGAGGTTACTCGATCGAGGACCTGGCCGAAAAATCTTCTTTCCTCGAAGTAGCATACCTGCTCATTTACGGAGAGCTTCCTACCGAAAAGCAATTCGCTGAATTTGAACATGAAATCCGCACGCATACGCTCGTAAACGAGGATATGCGCAAGATTTTCGAAGGCTTCCCGGTAAATGCACACCCAATGGGCGTACTCTCTTCGCTCGTAAGCGCGATGAGTGCCTTCTACCCGGATGCCAACGCTCAGAATTCGGAAGCGGAAACGCAATTGCACATCATCCGCCTGCTCGCGAAACTGCCTACGATCGCAACCTGGTCGTACAAAAAATCGCAGGGGCACCCGGTAAATTACCCGCAAAACGAACTCGACTACTGCTCGAACTTCCTGAACATGATGTTCTCGCTGCCCGTAGCGAAATACAATGTGGATCCGGTTGTTTCCGCAGCATTGAATAAACTGCTTATCCTCCACGCCGACCACGAACAAAATTGCTCTACCTCGACAGTAAGACTGGTGGGATCTTCGCACGCCAACATTTTCTCATCCATTTCATCAGGTATCAGCGCATTGTGGGGGCCACTTCACGGCGGTGCCAACCAGGAGGTGATCGAAATGCTGGAAGCGATCAAGGCTGACGGCGGTGATACGCAGAAGTACATTAATATGGCGAAAGACAAAAGCAGCGGCTTCCGCCTGTTCGGTTTCGGCCACCGTGTTTACAAAAATTTCGACCCGCGGGCACGCATTATCAAAAAGGCAGCGGATGATGTGCTCAACAAACTCGGCATCAACGATCCGGTTCTCGAAATCGCCCAGAAACTCGAAAAAGCGGCTTTGGAAGACGATTACTTCGTACAACGCAAACTTTACCCGAACGTGGATTTCTACTCAGGCATCATTTACCGCGCGTTGGGCATCCCTACCAATATGTTCACGGTGATGTTCGCCATCGGCCGTCTGCCGGGATGGATCGCACAATGGAAAGAAATGCGGGTGAACAAAGAGCCGATCGGCCGTCCGCGTCAGATCTACACCGGAGCGCCCAAGCGGGATTTCGTTCCGATGAGCGAGCGGAAATAAATTTTAGGGTTCAAAGCTTAAAGTGAAAAATTCAGAGTTGAAAGTATAGGTTTATACTTCGGCTCTGAACTTTTCACTTTTGGACTCTATACTTAAACTCTGAACTTCTACGGCGAAAGCCGCTCAATCTTCCAGCCATCTGGCGTCTTCGTATAAGCTAACCGGTCGTGCAAACGGCTGGGTCTCCCCTGCCAGAATTCAATGTAGTCCGGCACTACGCGGTAACCGCCCCAATGCGGAGGTCGCGGTACTGGCTGGCCTTCGAAACGCGCTTTCAATTCCTCTGTTTTTTCTTCCAGAAATTCGCGGTTTGGTATTACCTCGCTTTGTGCCGAAGCCCAGGCGCCGATCTGGCTCCCGCGCGGACGAACGGAGAAGTATTCACCCGATTCCGCCTCGGACGTCTTTTCGATTTTCCCTTCGATACGGACCTGTCTTTCAAGCTCTTTCCAGAAGAACGTCAGCGCAACCTGCGGGTTTGCCTCAATTTCCCGACCTTTTTTACTGTTGTAGTTCGTGAAGAACGAAAAGCCCCTGCTGTCGAGGTCTTTCAGGAGCACGATCCGGCCCGTCGGACGGCCTTCGTATACAGTGCTGAGCAACATGGCATTCGCTTCTGAAATGTCGGCCTCACGCACGTCGTCAAACCATAACCTGAACTGTTTCAGCGGATCAGGATCGAGATCGGCTTCCAGTAGCCCTTTGAGCTGATAATCGTGACGGATATTTGCAATGTTATGATCCATTGGATACTAATATGTTCAATGTTGGGATGCCAAAAGTAGCCATTTCAGAGGAAAGATTATTAGATTTGTAATCTATAAGAGACCGTACGTACGAAACAAGCATCACGATGGCACAAGAACAACAAGAAGGGGTCAAAAGCGAAGAGCAGGACGACCTGGCACCCAAAACGATTGATACCCTTGAAATTGATCTTAACAATGAGTTGACGGAGGAGCACGAGGAAGAGACGCCTGATGTGGATTACAGCCAATTATCTAAGGAACAACTGGTTAACTTGTTGGAAAACGAACTGGCAGGTATCCGCGGAGAAGCCGCTACCGCGGCTCAGCTGAAAAAAGCAGAGGCTGTGGCCAGAGGTGTTCGTACGGTGCTCGATCAGATCAAACAAAAGGACCGCGAAGCTGCGCTGAAAACGTTTATTGAAGAAACAGGCGGCGAAGACGGATTTGAATACAAATACGACGCGGACACGCAGAAAATCGACTCACTGAGCCGTGAAATCCGTGGCCTCAAAAATGCCTTCTATCAAAGCCAGGAGAAGGAAAAAGAGAAGAATTTCAACGTAAAAACCGCGCTTCTCGGTCGCCTGCGTGCGCTGGTGGACGAGGAAGGTACGCGCGAAACGGATGCAACCGGGCTGAAATCGAGCTGGGAAGAATTCAAGAAAATCCAGGAAGAATGGAAAGCCGCAGGCAACGTCGCATCGCCGCATAACGGTACGCTCTGGGCAACCTATAATGCACTCATCGACCGCTATTTCAGCAACCGGAATATCTATTTCGAACTCAAAGAACTTGACCGCCGCCGCAATGCGGAGCTGAAAGCGGAGCTCTGCGAGAAAGTGGAAGAACTTGGTAAATCGCTGGAAAGCCGCCCGATGACGCGTGAGATTCTCAACGAAGCCAACCATATTTTCGAAGAATATAAACACCTCGGTCCTGCCCCGAAAGAAGACCAGGAAAAACTGTGGCAGCGCTTCAAAGAGGCGCTCGACGTGCTTTATGATGCACAACGCGGCCAGTTTGCTGAGCAGAAGAAATCCATGCAGGAGAACTATGAACAAAAGCTGAAAATCTACGAAGCGATTGTTCCGTTCACTACTTATAATTCGGGGAGCATTAAGGAATGGAATGCCAAAACAAAGGACATTATGGCGTTCCAGGACCAGTGGGTGGCTTTGAAAGGCATTATGCCCCGTGAAGAAGGCAAAGAATTGAGCAAGAAGTTCTGGGCTGCGCTGAAAACGTTTTTCAATAACAAAGGCGAATTCTTCCGCCAGCTGGAAGCCAAACGCGAGCAAAACCTCGACCTGAAAAACCAGCTTTGCGAAGAAGCCGAGGCCGTATTGTCAACCGGCGAGGACAACCCTGCCACCACGCAGAAGGTGATCGAGCTGCAAAAGAGGTGGAAAAGCATCGGCCAGGTTCCGGAGAAATTCAAGGACACCATTTATGACCGCTTCAAAAAGGCTTGCGACGCGTATTTCGACCAAAAACGCGCAAAAAACCGGGAAGTGGAAGAAGAATTCGAAAATAACCTGAAGCTGAAAACCGACCTGATTGAACGCATCGAGGCAGCAGCGAAGGATAAGGACGAATCTTCGCTCAATTTGCTGAGCGCGTTTAAGTCGGAATGGTCGTCGATAGGGTTTGTACCCAAAAAGGACATGCAGGCCATTCAGAAGCGCTATATCGCGGCCATCAATACCTATGTAAGCGCCATCGGCCAGCTCTCGACCAAGGAGAAAGAACAAGCCGTTCTCGAAAGCGAAGTGGAGCTGGTACGCGACGGCGAAAGCAGCCGCAACCTTTACCGCAAGGAAAACGACATCCGCCGCAAGATCACCCAGCTCGAAAACGACATTGCGCTTTGGCAGAATAACATCGAATTCTTCGCGAAATCGAAAACGTCGGATCGTTTGAAGGCAGAGTTCGAGAGAAAGATCAATAATGCATTAAGCCAGTTGGACGAGCTGAAACACCAACTTACTATTATTCAGGAGGCTATCTAAAACCTGAAAAAAAAGTTGAAAAATTTACTTTGAAAAGGTTGCATTGTATATCCCGCTCGACTACTTTTGCACCATGATAACGGAATAACAAACGGTATCACAAAGAAAAAGGCCTCCATAGCTCAGCTGGTAGAGCAACTGACTTGTAATCAGTAGGTCGTTGGTTCGATCCCGACTGGGGGCTCTTAACAAAAACACTTAGCAACTTTGCTAAGTGTTTTTTGCTTTAATACCGTTCCTTATCCGCCAGCTCCGACGATAATCATTCGCCGACTGAACTTTCATTCGTTGCGGCCACCACCTTCTCAATCCGTTCCGCAACCGTAGTATCTCCATGCATCTCGACCACCCGGCACGAAACCTTCCTGAGCCATTCTTCATGGACCCCCACATTACGACCGGTGAAATCCCTGTCATCGTATTTCGATGCCCAGTCGTAAAATTCGCGGAAGAGGCGGCTACGCACCGGATCGGTGTAAATAATGTCCCCGTACCGCTCGATTTCGCGGTCTACCAGGCGCCGCATTCTGATTTCGTTAGGAACGTAAAGAAAAACTACGAGGTCGAACATCGACAGCCATTCATCTCCCCAGCTGATCAGCGACCCGCCGATAATGTAGCTGTCGTTCCGGGAAATAGCTTCTTGCAGCATCCGGCTTCGCGTAGGCGCATCCCTGCGCACCGTATAAGGCACGGCCGAGCGCTCCCAGAAAAAGTCATCGGTATCGAAATAGGGTATTTTTAACCTCGCGGACAGCGCATTTCCCAGCGTAGTCGAACCCGCACAAGAAGCGCCCATGATGTGAATCTTCATAACCAATAATAAACAATCGGCAGCAAAGTATTTAAAAAGTTATGTCGGAGGTAAAAACCACAAAAAGAACCCCACCAGCACTAGCAATGCCATATTGGTGACGGTAGCAATGCGGTATGCCGAAATGTATTCCGCCACATCCGGCACCGGGCCTAAACTCGAAAAGAAAACCCCTCCTATTACCCCGATTCCCAGCGCAATTGCCGTTTGCTGAAAGGTGGAAAAGGTTCCGGACGCGGCTCCTGCGAGTTCTACGGGTATATTTTTCAATCCGACAGCCAGCAGCGAAGGTAGTACCGAACCACAGCCCGTGCCATAGACGAAAAGAATCGGGTATAGCAGCTGTCGATCGGCCTCCGGGCCATCCAGCACGACGATATGCAGTACCAATGTACCAATCATGATCAGCACGCCGACTTGCAATACTTTCTTGCCAAACAGCGGAACCAGCCGCAACGAAATGAGGGATGCGATTACATAACCAACTCCCTGAAACACAAAAAACATTCCTGTTTCAGCCGAACTGAATCCGAGCCCTGTTTCAAGCAGCATCACGTTGATCAGGAAATAAGAATCCTGGACCATGAAATAAAGCAGGACAACGGCCATCCCGATGTTGAAATCCCGGAAACCGAATAGCCGCACGTCCAGCAATGGCAACCGGCCTTTCAGCCGCTTTCGTCTTTGGTCGCCTGCAAAAAGTACCAGCAAAATACCTCCTGCGACGAGCATTAAGATGCACCACAACGGCCAGCTCAGTTCGCGTCCGCGTATGAGCGGGTATATCAGGCACACGAGCGCTCCCGTGAACAGGAGTACGCCCGAAAAATCGAACCGGCTACGCTGCCCACGCCGGTCGGGAGGCAAAAGAAACAGCGCCATCGGTACCACCAGCAGGCCTATGGGTAAGTTAATAAGAAAAATAAGCCGCCAGCCTTCCAGCAACGTGTCCGTTTCAGGCAGGATACCTCCCAGAAACTGGCCGATCACCGAGGCGCTTCCAGCGATAGTCCCGTAAATACCAAGGGCTTTGACGCGCTCCCGACCAGCGGGAAACAGCTCCTGAATGTAGGTAATGCCCTGCGGGATCATCCACGCAGCGCTGACGCCCTGGAAAAACCGGGCAGCATTCAGTTGCCAGGGCGTTTGCGCAAACCCGCACACCGCCGACGTTACCACAAACATCAGCATGGCCACTATAAAGACCTTCTTTTTACCAAAGTGATCCCCTGCCCGGCCACCTGTCACCAGAAAACTCGCGTAGCCCAGCAAATAGAGTGCAATCACGAGCTGGATATCGCTATCCGCGCCCTGAATGCCCGTTTTAATATGTGGGATCGCCACATTTACGATGAAAATGTCCATCACCGACAGGAATACCGATGACGAAATAATGGCCAGCAGAAGCCATTTTGAAATTTGTATGTTCATTGCGTTGTTGGATGATCAGGGCGTTCCGAAATGGTCGGTCCGCATTCATTGCAGCCAAAAATCAGGCAACCAACGCTCGTAATCAAGTAGTTTATAAGACGATACCAGGTATGGCGAATGATACTATTAATGTAGATCAACCGGTTACAAATGCAGATTCTGCATCTTTTTCAGAAAAAAATAATCCGATGAATATTGCGCTCGACATCATTGGCGGGAAATGGAAGCTGATGCTCCTGAACAGGATCCGGGAAGAGTGCCCGATGCGTTTCGGTGTGCTGCGCCGCAAGCTTCCCCACATTACGCAGGCGACGCTTACGGCACAGCTGAAACAATTGGAACGGGACGGTATTCTGCTGCGCGAAGCTTATGCAGAGTCACCGCCACGGGTGGAGTATAAATTGACGGAGCTCGGCAAAAGCCTCATCCCCATTATGGATTCGCTTTGTGCATGGGGCGAGGATTACCAACGGCAAAACCAGCCCGGTGAGGCGTCACCCGGTGAGGCGTCACCCGGTGAGGAGTCACCCGGTGACGCAGTTATTCTCTGACTACGGTTGCTTTTAACACTTTCTCGGGCGCTTTGCGCAAACTCAGCACCTTGAAAGTCTTCGCCTCCGCATTCACGCGGGTGAATGCATATGCGCACGAGCCGGCGAGGACGATGAACAGTGCGTCGATAAAGAAAATGTCGAAAGCGCCCTGCTGCCAGGTGTTCCAGATCCAAAGGCCTGTGGAAATGCCGTTCGCGATGGGTACGCCCAGGCAAAGAACAGTCGAAAGGATCAAGGTATGACGGTTCATCCGCGGCAGGCTCCGAAGGACCATCAGGTAAATACCCAGCACAAGCCAGCTGTAAAAATAGGTACGGTAAATCACGGCCTGATCGACGTGGTTAAGCATTTTGACCATGATAAATGTAAATGCCGTCACAGGCAGCATGCTCAGACAAGCCGCCAGGAAGAAGTTGCTCGCCCAAAAATTGAACCGGCGCTTGCGGAGTTCAGTAGCGACCTTGTCGCGTGCCACGAGCCAGATCATAATACCCGAAATAATTACGGCGCAACCCATCAGTCCCAGCAAGAAGAACACGATCCGCAGCGGCCTCCCGCCAAAATCCCCAAAATGCAGATGGTACACCAGGCTCTTGACGCCGTCGATATAGTTGCCGTCGGTATTAGGCGACTTTTGTTCCAGCACTTTTCCACTGGCGATGTTGACCGTCGCAAATCCCGATCCGGCGAAGTTGGTCTCCGCGTTCGGCTTTGCTTCGAGACTTACCTGCATACTCTCGTCCATGTAATTGCGGATGTAAATGCGCGAGATTTGGGCGTCTTTCCACTCCTTCTGCCATTTCCCTACAAATGCGTCCATGTCGAACGTTCCGTTCATAGGCTTGTAGGTATAATCCACCTTAATGGTCTTGTTGTATTGCAGGCTTTCATACAACTTGTCGGAGTCGCCGTTGTAAAGCAGGTTGGCAAATGGAGCCAGCAACACATAGTTCACGATCAGCACGACGCCCGTCACCGCAAATACCAGCTGGAACGGGAAACCGATCACGCCCAGAGCGGTATGCATGTCAGTCCAGACGGTCTTCCATTTGCTCATCGGCCTGAACAGGAAGAAATTGGATTTGATCTTGTCCCAATGCAGTAACAAACCCGTAATCAGCGCAAACAGGAAAAGAAATGCGACGATACCCGCCACCAGGTAACCAAACGGTGTGCCGATATTGATACCAACCTGATTCAGCTGCGCCAGGAAATGCAGACGGTACAGGAATTCAGCCATGTCGTAGCTGTCGGAATAATCACCCGCTTTCTTATCGGCAAAATGGTAGCGAAAATAAGCCGCGTCATCGTCGCCCCCCCGCCCTTTTCTCCTTCGTCCTCCCTCCTTTTTAGGTTTCAGCTTGGGTTTGCTGATGGTCGTATCCTGCGAGGCCGTCATATCCACATATGTCCCCTGTCCCTGGCGAAGCAAGTAAAAATTGAAGTTACGCCCCCTGAGGTTATAATGCTGCGAAAGCGAATCGAGCAGGTGATTGTAGGGTGGATCAAATCGCTGCCCTACTTCCGACCTCCCCTTTTGCCAGGCAGCAATGTCGTCTTTGAAAAAGGAAAAAGACCCGGCGAAAAATATGACGTACAACAATGCGGCAATGATGATCCCGCTGATCGTGTGGGTGTGAAAATAGATGTTATACTTCCTAGGATCCATGGTTGAAGTTGAATTTCAGTAGATAAGGCAGCGCAAACACGAGAGTCAGGAGAATGTAAAGTCCCCACACACGCCATACGTTCGTAGCGATGAATGCGTAAAGCAACAGGAACGCCCAAAGGAGATAGCCCGTGAAACAGGCGGTGATAATGACATTTTCTTTGGGCAGGAAAGCCGCAAAAAACAAATGCAGGCTCATCATAACGGCATATCCGCCGACGCTGCCGGCGAGAATTTTGCTCAGCCGCAGCCAGGGTGATTTGGTCAGATATTTCTTATTGGCAGGCATAAATCAGTTGGTAGCAAGTTCGAGCGTCAATGCACACAGGTAAAGTATCGCAACTCCTGCCGAGCCGAAGAGGCGGAACGGAAAAAGCAGCACGGATACCGAGCCGGCCATCATCAGGATCACCACCGCGGCAAACAACCCGCTCCCTACCCCAAGTAAACTGACGCAAAGCGCAGTGGCAATCAGAAACAACGCGCCAGCGGCCGAACGGCTATACACTGGATTAGCGGCCATAAAGGCCATTACCTCGTTTTTATCGGTCCAGGAAATGCGCATGGACGTGTTCATCCAGAACATGAACCCGAGGAGAAAGAGTAGACAGATCGTACTGAACATAGGATTGATTCAAAGACCGCATTCGGGAACAAACGCGTCTCAGGCTACTGGTTATGAGAAATTTGGAATCAATTATTTATAATTAGTTTAAATAAATTTCACAAATATAAATTGAAACCTGGAAAGTAGCTGTAAAAATCGCTTGATTTTGAAAAAAAAGAGACGGGAGGTTACATGGCGGGGAAGCCAGGTGGGCAACTAGCAGTTAGCTTCAACGGGCAGGCTGTCTATTCAAAGTATGTCGGCCGTGTCGGGAATTATCTATCACCATACTTATAGAAACCTATGATCTATGTTATTTTGAGAATACATCAATTCATGGGAATTTTGTAGCCATAAATATCATATTGATCAAAATGGAATACAGAAAATTAGGAAATACCGACCTTGAACTATCAACAATTACCTATGGCGCATTTGCGATCGGCGGCACGATGTGGGGCGGAAATGAGAAGAAAGATTCGATTGAAGCCATTCATGCATCAATCGATCATGGGGTTACTTCGCTGGACACCGCTCCATTTTACGGTTTCGGACTGAGTGAACAGCTGATTGCGGAAGCACTGAAAGGCAAAGACCGGACAAAGGTACAGATCCTGACCAAATTCGGGCTCGTCTGGGATGGCAGTAACCACGGAAAAGGAATGCATTTCTTTGATATGGAGGACAATGGCCAAAATCTTTCGGTTTACAAATACTCCTCGAAAGCGAATATCATTAAAGAAGTGGAGGAAAGCCTCAAAAGGCTGAATACCGACTATATCGACTTGTTGCAGCAGCACTGGCCGGACATTACCACGCCTATTGACGAGACGATGGAGGCAATGGAAATGCTCATTCAGCAAGGAAAGATCCGTGCGGCGGGCGTCTCCAACCATGGCCTGCCATTGCTGAAAGATGCATCCAAGACATTCGTACCGGCCTCCAACCAGGTGGCTTTCAGCATGCTGAACCGCGCTATCGAGACCGAGCTGGTCCCTTACACGGTGGAGAATAATATCGGAATCATCGCTTACAGCCCTATGGAAAGAGGGCTGCTGTCGGGCAAATATTTCCGGAACGAATCCCTGAAAAGCGACGACCATCGGAATGGCTATTTCGGCCAGTTCGACCTCGCCAGAGTGCAGGCGCTGCTCGAAAAACTTTCGCCGATTGCCGAAGAAAAGAATGCGACGCTCACCCAGCTGGTACTTCGTTGGACCACGCTTCAAAAGGGCATTACCGTCGTGCTCGCAGGCGCGCGCAATGTAGAACAAGCTGTTTCCAACGCGCAGGCAATGAATATCACACTTTCGGGTGATGAGCTGCAGGCGATCAATGGATTGGTTTTGGGGTTTGGGCTTTAGGCTATAAGCTGTAAGCTGTGGGTATAGGCCATACGCTTACAGCTTACCATTGTTACACGCGCAGCGTCCCGCGGAACCCTCTGGCGGCATAATATGACTCCGCGCCGTTGTGATAATAGAAAACCGTGTCGTACCGGCGGTCGCAGAATACCGCGCCACCGAGTTTACGGATATCGGCCGGCGTTTTGACCCAGCTCGATGTTTTGAGATCGAATTTTCCGAGTGTCTGCAAATGGCGGTATTCGGCTTCATCGAGGATTTCGATACCTATTTCGGCGGCTATGTCCAATGCGGTGTTTTCCGGCTTGTGTTCCTTTCTGAAATTCCACGCGTCGCGATCATAGCAAAGGCTCCGGCGACCTTTGGGGCTTTCGGGTGCGCAGTCGCAGAAAATGTATTCGCCCGTCTTTTTGTCGAAACCGATCACATCCGGTTCGCCGCCTGTAAGCTCCATTTGGTCAAGCGACCACAGCTTTTCGCTTTTAGCATTTAACCTCGCCTCCACGTCGGCCCATTGAATGCCCTCGTGGCGGTTTTTATGTTTTTCAAAACGTGCTTTTAAGGTCTTGAACAGTTCGTCGCGGCCTTCCGCCGACAATTCTTTTTTATCAATGGCCATAATGTATTTTCTTTTAATTAAAAGTCTCTAAAAAACGCTAGTCGTTCAAACCTTTGCCATTCAGGATCCGCTCGATGTTTTTCTCGATGCGGAGCTGGCGGGTCTGGGATTGTTTTGAGGCAGTGAAATAGATAATATATGCCCGCTGCCGTCCGGGCGTCAATGCATCGAAAGCTCTTTTCAATGCGGGTATTTCGTCGAAGGTTTCCTGCAATTCTGGCGGCGTAGGTAATGATTTATCGATCCTCACCTTCACACCCGATTGCTCGGCTTGCACCGCTTCGCGGATGTAGGCTTTCAGCACCGGTTCCAGGGCGACAACATCCTCCGCCGTGGCGAAGCGAATCTGCCGTCCGACCTTCGTATTTTCGCCCGTTTTGATGAGAATGTTCTCAGGGTCGCTCAGCAGGTAACCTTTCATGAATAGCAATGCGCAATAGGCCTTGAAACCCTGAATAACCACGATGTTAGTCCCTTCGAACGAGTAGCAAGGTTTGCCCCATTTAAACTCCTCGGTCAGCCCGAAGTCTATCGCGATGGTTCGCAGTTCCTCTATTATTTCCCGCCATTGTCCTGCCTGGACTACATATGCATCGACTTTGCTATTCATGATAAAGTGCTTTTAAATTTGAACAGGGACCAACCTTCTGCTTGCCGGCCGGAAATACCACGATATGATGGTCAATACGAGCAGCAAAAGCGGCGGCGCCACCTCACCGATCGGGTCGCCGAGTGCTATGTGAGAGACAATCGCGCCAGACATGCAAAAGAAGAACCCTGCGTACGCCCATTCTTTCAGAAGCGGGAATTTAGGAATAAGTACTGCTACCACGCCCAAAATTTTCCAGACACCGATGATCGTCAGCAGGTATTCGGGATAGCCCAGGCGTGCGAACATATCTACTTCTTCCTTCATTTTCATAAGCTGTACAATGCCGGTCGAAGTCATTCCCAGGGCGAGCCAGGCGGTAAAAATCCAGTAAATAATTCTGTTTCTCTTTTCCATGGTAGTTTATATTAATTGTTTGATAACTTGTTCCAACCGGTTGTGCGCCATATTGATACCTTTCGCAAATGGCAGTTTCAGCATGGCCTCGCGGTCGGCCGGTGATTTATACACAATCTGCATCGTAAGCTTGCTGGTGTTTTCGGCAAGTTTTTCGAACACGAGAAATTCAAGCTGCACGGGGAAGGGCGTATTCTCCATCTGAAATGTACGCGTGATCCTTTGCTCCGGTACAAACTCATGGATGACCCCATTCGTTCTCAATACCACATTACCCTGCGCGTCGGACGTTTCATACTGCCAGCTTCCGTGGGGTTTGCATTCGAGTTTCACCACTTTGGTACCCATCCATTGCTCCACGATTTCCGGCTCCACGTACGCTTTAAAGAGCAAGTCCAGCGGCAGATCAAACTCCCGGGTGATCACCAGGTCCTGCCGGCCGTCCTCAGCATTGATTTTCGTTTTCATTTCCATGTTCTGCTACTTTTTGGATTGATAGTTTTTCATAATGGATTCCAGCTTGTTGAACCGGTCATCCCACATTTGCCGGAAAGGCTCGATGAAGTCGGCAATCTCTTTCATTTTGCTGGGATTTAAGTGATAGTGAATTTCCCGGCCGGTCTGCTCCTGTTTCAGCAGTTCGCATTCGGTCAGTATCTGCAAATGCTTGGAAACCGTCGGCCTGGCGGTATCGAAGTTCGAGGCGATCGCCCCCGCCGTCAGGGATTGCGACGCCAACAGCAGCAGGATCGCCCTTCTCGTAGGGTCTGCTATGGCTTGAAAAACATCTCGTCTCAGGTTCATTGCGTAGTTATTTGGCTACGAATTTATATGTAGCCACTTAGCTACGCAAATTTTTTGTGAATTTTTTTGAAAAATTTATAGTTAAATGACTTTTCGTAAGTGTATTGGGCATTTTAAACTAATGCAGAAACATGACACGCCGCTATCTTCTTCTGATTGTATTGCTTTTGACGGGCATCGTCGCGCAGGCAGCACAGCCGGTCAATATCATATTCATCATCGGTGACGATATCAGTTGGGACGACATCGGCGCCTATGGCAATGGCAAAGTGAAGACGCCGAACTTCAACAAGCTCGCGCTTGAAGGGATCAAGTTCACCAATATGTTCCTCACGGCCAGCTCTTGCAGTCCCAGCCGTGCGAGCATTCTTACAGGCCGTTACCCCCACAATACCGGTGCGGCCGAGTTGCATTCACCGTTGCCCGCCCATTTGAAATACTTCCCTGAACTCCTGAAACAGAAAGGATATTACACGGCGTTGGCCGGTAAATGGCACGAGGGCCCCAACACGCGCCGCGCTTACGATACCTTGCTGGTGAACCAGGCGCAAAATGGCGAAGGCGGTGAAGCACAATGGATTAATCTCCTGAAATCCAGGCCCCGGAACAAGCCGTTCTTCTTCTGGCTGGCACCCTACGATGCGCACCGGCCCTGGTCCGCTTCGACCAACGGCCCGCAACACGATCCCGTACGCGACGTGGAGGTGCCGCCTACGCTCGTGGATACGCGAGAGACGCGGGAGGACCTGGTGACCTATTACAATGAAATAGCCCGGCTGGACCACTATGTGGGAGAACTTGAAAAAGAACTGGCAACCCAGGGGCTTTCAGAGAATACCCTCATCATTTTCACGGCGGACAACGGCCGGCCGTTTCCCGGAAGCAAAACGCGACTGACGGATGCCGGCTTAAAGCACCTTTCCTCGCAAAATGGCCGGGCGGAATTGGGACCGGCCAGACTTGCCAGAGCCTGCTCAGCGCGGTGGATATTGCCCCCACATTGCTGGCGCTCGCAGGTATCGATGCCGGGCCGACATTTCAGGGCAGAAGCTTCGCACAATTATTCAAAAATCCGGCCCAGGAGTTCAGAAAATACGTTTTCGCCGAACACAACTGGCACGACTATGAAGCTTACGAGCGCGCCGTTCGCACGAAGGATTTTTTATACATCATCAATAAAAGGCCCAAACTAGACAACGGCGGCCCGATCGACGCTAACCAGAGCCCGTCGGCCAAAGCACTGAAAGCCGCGCGGAAATCCGGCAAGCTAAGTCCATTGCAGGAAGATGCATTGAAGGTACCGCGACCGTCGGAAGAGTTCTTCGACAATTTCAAAGACCCGGCACAAGCGGAGAACCTGATGGAAAACAATGCCTATGTCTCGCAAATCAAGGCACTAAAAAAGGTGCTGGCCCAATGGCAGAACGACACCGGCGACACCGTCCCGGAACACCTTACCCCCGACTGGTACGACCGCCAAACCGGCGAACCACTCCCCGCAAAGGACAAACGTGGCGAAATGCCCGGCGCCGCCAATCACGCCGACCGTGTAAATGGGAAGGGGCCGTTTTGAGATCAATCGGGTTTACTTCAAAACCTACTTCTTAAAATACCGATCCTGCGTGTACTTCGGCTGGAATTTGTCCATGGTCCGGTCGTACTTCGTGGGGTCGTATTGCATCGGCAGAATCGTTTTGGCCGTGTAGGCCACGGTATCCCCGGTTTGCTGCTGCCACTGGATCAGCAGTTTTTTCAAACTTTCCTCCTTCTGACGGTATTCTGCTTTGCCCGATAAGTTTTCCGTTTCGAGCGGATCTTTTTTGAGGTTGAAAAGCTGGGTGTAATCGCGGTTCGGATAGCGGATAAGCTTCCATTCCTCATCACGCACCGCCCTGATCAGGTTTCGGTAAGCCGTAAAACTGCTTTCCCTCACGCCTTTGGATTTTCCGCTGACCACTTCCGAGAGGCTTTTGCCGTCGACCGTCTCAGGTTCGGGTAGGCCTGTCAGCGATGCCAGCGTCGGAAAAATATCGTAGAGGTACACGAGCGCATCGGACACCCGGCTTTTTGGAATACCTGGTCCTGTGATAATGAAAGGTACCTTCATGCTGTGTTCGTACAGGCTTTGCTTGCCGAGCAATCCGTGGCTACCCACCGCCAGGCCGTTATCAGCGGCATAAACGATGATCGTGTTATCGTAAAGCCCCTTTTCCTTCAATGACCGGACAATGTCGCCCACGCGGGCGTCGAGGTGACTGATCAGGCCATAGTAGTCGGACAATGTGGCTTTGATGATTTCCGGCGTACGCGGCCAGGGCGCCAGGTTTTCGTCACGAACCTGCGCCTCACCGTAGTCGAATGGGTGCACCGGCTTGAAATTCCCAGGCAATGGAATGTCCTTTTCGGGGTATTTACCGATATAATCTTCTCGCGGCGAACGCGGATCGTGCGGCGCGGTATAAGCAATGTAGCAGAAGAACGGCTTAGTCTTTTCGCCTTTTGCATATTCATCAATATAAGAAAGCGCTGCTTCGGTGAAAATGTCGGTAGAAAATCCTTTCACTACCGGCTCGCCGAGCTTGCCATTGTTCAAATCCCGCACAGGCACCTGGAAATGGTCGCTCATACCGCCCAGCATGACTGCCTTACCCTTCTGAAACGAGGCTTCGAAGGTTTGCCCGCCGTTATGCCATTTACCGGTGCCGAAAGTTTCATACCCATTTTCCGCGAAATGCTGGGGCATGGTATGAACGCCGTCGAGCATATCGTAAACATGGAAAAGACTCTTCCCGCTCATGAGCATCGCGCGGCTGGGCGCGCAGATTGCCCCGTGATGCCCACCCATGACGTAGCAATTCGCAAACCGCGTTCCCGATTTCGCCAGCTGGTCGATATTCGGCGTTTTCACCACGCTGTTGCCGGCTATCCCCAGCGCGTCGGCGCGCTGATCGTCGGCGAAAATGAACAGGATATTGGGTTTGGCGGCAGGCCTGGGGGCGGGCTGCTTTTCAGGGAGAGATTGAAGGAAGAATGGCGCGGCCAGCAAAACGGCCCACAACCAGCGCATACTTGTAAAGCTTTTCAATGCAGGTTTAGTGTTACAGTGGGAACTTGAACAGAGATAAGTGCTAATTTACATACAAAAGCCGGCACCCAAAACCATTCCTGCCTTCGGGTACCGGCTCGCTCAATAATGCCTGTCTCTTATTTCCCCAATACTTCGAGCATCGCCTGCCCCACTACTTTCGCCGACTGGGGGTTTTGCCCGGTAATCACCCGGTGATCGGTCACGACATGCGTCTGCCAGTTGCCCGATTTCTCGAATTTCGCCCCACGTTCAATCAGCCGCGATTCCAATGCGAAAGGCACTACCTTCTCCATTCCTACCGCCAACTCTTCCTCATTGGTGAATGCATTGATTTTTTTGCCATTGACGAGATAACTCCCATCGGCGAGTTTGATATTGACCAGCCCCGCCGGGCCATGGCAAACAGCCGCCACCACGCCATTTTGCGCGTAAATCTCAGATGCAATGGCCGCGATTTTCGCGTCGTCGGCTAAATCCCACATCGCCCCGTGGCCTCCGGCGTAGAAAATCGCCTGGTAATCCTGCGGTTTTACGGCGTCGGGGGTGAGGGTGTTCTCCACCTTTTGGCGGGCCTGCGCATTGTCCCAAAATTTCTTGTTGACTGGGTCCGTCAGATCGAAACCGTCCACCGGTGCCTTACCGCCTTTCGGGCTCACAAAATCAACCTCATATCCCGCATCACTCAACACTTCCCATGGATGGGACACTTCGCTGAGATAATATCCGGTAGGTTCGCCGGTACTGCCTTTTGTATCGTGGCTCGTTACCACGAAGAGAATTTTCTTTTCCATTTTTTGTCCCGTCTGGGCCATCGCGTCACTGTTCGAACTGATCACAGAAGCCGCGAGAGCGAGTTTTACCAAAGCATTTGCCATGTTTTCCTGAATTATTTTGACAATACAAAATTGCTGCCCGCACCCGGGAAGCGATAGGAAGAAAGTCACAACTTTGGTGTGATGTAGATCACGCTAGGCAGACAGCCGGCTGAGCGTCTCGCGCGACACGCCCAGGTAAGAGGCCAGCAGCGTTTTGGGCAGGCGCTGTGCCAGTGAAGGGTACGTTTGCAGCAATTCATGATAGCGCTCCGCGGCACTTTGGTTCATAAATGACAGAATGCGCCTTTGCAGGGCAACATAGCCGGCATTCGACTTTTTCATGAAAAAATGCTCGATCCGGTGCAGTTCGCTGCAAAGCTTTTCCCGGTTCGCCAGCGACAGGCAAAGCACTTCCACATCCTCCACGCAGGTAATATCGAGCGTGGCGTCGGTTTGGTTGAAGTATGCCTGGTAGTCGGAGATCCACCAGTCTTCCATCGCCAGTTGAAGAATATGCTCTTTCCCCTGCTCGTTGATAAACGAGGATTTCAACAGGCCTTTCACCACAAAAAAGTCATGACTTACCGGCGAGCCTTGCTGGACAACGAATTGGTGTTTCCTGAATTTACGGCTCGTAAAATGCGAACTGACGTAGGCAAACTCTTCTGGTGTGAGCGATACCAGCTTGTCAAAATGGGTTTTGAGTTCCTCAAACATTACTTGCAGATCAATCCGTAAAATGTCATTAATGGGTAATTCTACGAATTTATACATTAAATCATTCAGCGTTCCCCGCCGAAGTTCTGCACGAGGCTTCCGTAAGGAGCTTTTTTGTGAAGATAAGGTTCGGGTGACAGCCGGGCGGCGCAACCCAAATAAGTATATACGGGATTTAATAGATTATGACGGTGGGGCGCCGACGCCATCCATTGCTCCACAACAAACCGCGCGTAGGCCGCATAAGTGTACGGAATACAGCGTTTTTGGTCGCTTTCATTTAAGAATTCATATTGATTCAAGTGACGGTCCCATCTTGCGATCATAAAATCACCGCTTACCAGTGTTTGGTATTTGCCGATGTTTTCGGCAACCCTTTTAAATCTTTTGGTATATAATTCCACCCGCCGCTGCGCCGTGCGTTCGTAAGGGCTGTAAGGGTTGGTATGGTTGAAAAACATGCGATACACCATCGCAGTGGCATGCCCGGACGATGCCAGGTACAAACCGGGGTCATATTCAAATGGCGGTAAATCATGTTTTCGTCTCATTTCATTACTGGCATGAAAAACGGCCGCGTCCAGAAAAAGCGTGTCGGGATTTCGCAACGGAATCAGCTCATTGCATTTGGGTAATGCAAAAAAACGGCTGTCATCGACTGCATAATATCGATTTCTATGCAAGTCGGTTCCTAAATGCGAATACAAATAGAGGGCAAAAACGATAAGGGCTTCCATGGCATTGCAAAATGAATCCAATCATTTAGAACAATATGTATGAAAAATAATAATAAAATAACACTTAGAAAATTTTGCAGTGTAGTAATGCTTTCTCTGACTGGATTATCAATTACCGGCGCTACCGATTTTATTGTCGGAGGAACAACCGCTGTTTTTCAGCATTGTGCGACACAGCGCCTCACCAATTTCTACGTTACCGCCAGGCTCCCAACCCGCTATTTCGCCATAAGCAAGCCAGATTAAGGCTGCGCCAATTTCATGATTTTTCCTGTGCCGTAATTGCAGATATAAAGTTCGTCGGATTGGTCGGTGCCGAAGGCGGATATTTGCCCTACGCCTTCGGCAATAATGCTGTTCTGAACCGCTTTGCCATTTTGGGTTTCTAGCGCGAAAAGTCGCCCGCTTACGTAATCGCCGAATACATATTTGCCCGCGAGCGACGGCACCGCCTTGCCGCGGTACACAAACCCGCCCGTGACCGAATGCTCGCCGTTAGCCTGCGGCAGGTCCAGCACAGGGTCGATCAGCCCTTCGGCATTGCAATCGCGCTTGGGGTTATAGCAGTCGATACTTTCCTTTAACCGCCAGCCATAGTTGCCGCCTTTAACGATGATATCGATCTCCTCCCGTTTGTTCTGCCCCACATCTCCGGCCCAAAGCGTATTGGTGGCATCATCGAAGCTGATCCGCCACGGGTTCCGCAGGCCATAGGCATATATTTCCTCTCTGAATCCTTCCTTGTTGCCCGCAAACGGGTTATCGGCCGGAATTCCGTAGTTGCCCTTTGTCTTGCTGTTCACATCCACACGCAGAATCTTCCCTAGCCAGGAGCTTTTGTTCTGGCCGTTATTGCCCGGGTCGCCCCAACTGCCGCCGTCGCCTGTGGAAATGTAGAGGTAGCCATCCTTGCCAAATTTCACAGCTCCCCCATTGTGATTGTCAAAAGGCTGATCAAATGTAAAAAGCACCGTTGCACTTGCTGGGTCGGCCTGATTGGGATCGCTGGCACTCGCTTTATAGCGTACAATGGCCGTTTCGAGCTTGCCCGATACTTTCGTGGTGTAATTCAGGAAGAAATAGCCATTGTTTTTATAGTCAGGGTGAAAAGCGAGGCCCAATAACCCTGCCTCACCGCCATAACTCACCAGTTTTTTGATATCGAGAAACACTTTTGCCGATGACGTTGCCGCGGCGTTTTCGAAAACACGGATCGTCCCTTCCTGTTCCAGCACAAAAAGCCGGTTGGAACCGTCGTTCGAGTGGGTAAGATCAACGGGATAATCGAAATGCAGTTTGGGAAATGCCTCCACTACCTTCACTACCGCCGCGGCACCAGGCCTGTGCGGTCTTGACGCATTGCAAATGACTAGAAGCACAAGCCCGGCGAGGCCTTTTATGACAAAACGTTTCATGGTAAATCGGGTTTGGGTTAAAACAGCAGCCAATTTCCTGCCGGATTACAAGTCAACTGCGGTTCAGATTTACTTTCTATTGCCTTACCCGGCAAATGCAAAATTTTAGTATTTAAACTTTCAAAAAGTTTTGAAAGTTTAAATACATCACTACCTTTGAAACATGGAACTCGAAGACGCGAAACGGAAATTTATCGAATCATGGGGCAAACTGGGCTCGGAATGGGGCATTAACCGCACCATGGCGCAGGTCCATGCGTTACTCCTGATCTCTCCTGACCCGCTTACGACCGAGGAAATCATGGAAACGCTCAGTATTTCGCGCGGCAATGCCAACATGACGCTCCGCGATCTGATCGGCTGGGGCCTGATCGAAAAGCAACACAAGCCGGGTGAGCGGAAGGAATATTTCTTTGCGGACAAAGACGTCTGGAATATCGCCAAACAAGTAGCCAAAGAACGTCGTAAACGTGAGTTGGAGCCGGTTATCAAGGTACTCGACGAGCTCTCGAAGGTGACCGGTGATACCAGCGATCCCGAATTCAGCACATTCAACAAGTCGGTTACGGACATCAACAAGCTGGCTAAAAACGTCGATAAAACCCTGGAAACCATGCTGGGTGCGGAAGAGAGCTGGTTTTGGGGTGGTATTTTCAAATTGTTCAAGTAATATTTTTTTAGACTAAACTTTCAATTTTTTCTGAAAATTCGAAATATACTATACAAATGAAAACACTGCATAACTACACCATTTTGTACGACGCCGAATGCCCGATGTGCGATCTGTACACGGGCGCATTTGTGCGCAACGGCCTGCTGGACGCCCACGGTCGCGAGGCTTATCAGGAATATGCAGGCGCGGCCTGCCCCAATCTCGATTGGCAACGCGCCGTCAACGAAATAGCGCTCGTCAATCAGGCCACCGGAGAAGTTACCTACGGCATCGAAAGTCTGCTGAAAGTCTGCGGAAATGCTATCCCGCTCCTCGCGCCATTATTCCGCTGGAAACCGTTTTTATGGATTGCCTCGCAAGCCTACGCATTCATTTCCTACAACCGCCGCGTGATCATCCCGGCAGCGGCATCTAAAAATAAATTTGGGTACCAGCCGTCGTTTAATGCGAAGTATCGCATCGCGTGGATAACATTAGGGTGGGTTGTTACGTCACTGGTGATGGCTACCTACCCCTCGTTACTGGGCGGCACTGTGACCAGCGAAATGTTCGTTGGGGAGTTTGCAATCTGTGCCGGGCACATTTTGGTCCAATGTCTCATGTTAATGCTCGGCAAAAAAAGCAAAATATGGGATTATCTCGGGAATCTCGCAACGATCTCTCTTGCAGGGTCATTAGTCTTTTTTTTGACGACGCTTACCTGTATGCTCCTCAATCTTAGCTGGCAAATCGCCGGAATTAGCGGTTTAATCATCATTGCACTGATGATCCGGGAGCACGTGCGGCGGTCCAGGCTGCTTGGAATAGGTTACTTGCCGACCATAACTTGGATTTTGTACCGTGTAATTATTGTCATAGTTTTAATAAACCTGCTTACCTGAATACTATCGCAACCTTATTTCCTCATTATTACCAAAACAAATGCAGCAGCTCCGCGCGAAATTTGATACTTATGGCAAGCTTTCGGAAGAAGCAATGGAAGATCTGGCGAAGCTCGTCAAGCCGCATTGCTATGCGAAGGGCGATTACTTTTTGAAAGAAGGGCAAACGCCTAAAAACGTCGGATTTGTGGTAAAAGGGCTCCTTTCACAATACTATGCGTCGCCGGACGGGGATATGGTGGTCAAGAAGTTTTTCCCCGAAAACCATTTTGCAGGCTCCCTACCTGCCATGCTCACGCATTCTCCGAGCATTTTCGCGATCAGGGCGCTTGAACCTACGGAGACCTTGGAATATAACTTCTACGATTTCAAATCCCTTACCGAGAAGCATCACGACCTGGCCGCATTCTATATCCGGTATATGGAGCTCCATTGGATCATCGAAAAGGAACCGCTGGAAATCTCCTTCCGGTACGACAATGCCAAAACACGTTATGCCAATTTCCTGAAAGAGTATCCCAATCTCGAACCGCGCCTCAAACAGCACGAAATCGCATCGTACCTCGGCATTACCCCTACCCAGCTCAGCCGCATCCGTGCGGAAAATTAATTTTCCGAAGTCTCAACATTTGTAAATGTTTTCGGCCGACGGGAGCCCGACATTTGTCCTGTTCAAACCAAAACAATGACAAATGCTATGAAAAATGAAACCGATTTCCTGACAGACACCCTTGAAAATAAAGCCGTCCTCTTCGCACCGGGCGAAGGCGAAGTGCTGGCCATGGGCGGCAACAGCGTCACGTTAAAGGTCACCAGCGACATTTCAAATGACCAGTTGGGCGTCTACGAAATCAAACTGGCCCCGGCCACGATCGGCGCACGACTGCATTATCACCGTTTTATGGACGAGACATTCATCGTCCGCAAAGGCACGCTCACAGTCGAACTGGCCGATGGTCCCATCCGCGCACGCGAGGGCGCTGTGGTGTACGTCCCGCGTATGACCGCGCACGGGTTTTCCAATCAATCCGACGAAGACGTGGTGATTAACCTCATATTCAACCCCGGCCAGCAGCGGGAAGGCTTTTTCCGCGGGTTGAAATCTATATTGACCGAGCCGGTGATCGACCCGGCGAAATACCTGCAATTGTACCAGAAATATGACAGCTTCCCGGTGGACGTACAGAATATGCTACCGGTGGGCCCTCCGCAGTAGCCGCTAAGCTTCCGCATTCCGCAACTTCTGTTTCAGCATCCCCGCCGCTTTGGTATAACCGCCCTCTGCGCCGTCGATGAAATGAATATGGCCGTCTTTGAGGTCATGGACGTAGCACGACATTACGGATTCGCCGCTCACATGCAATCCGTATTGAATCTCCCGCGCTGCTTCCATGGCGTCAAGGGCGGCTTGAAGCCGTTCACGCTGCGCTGGTGTGCCGGTAATGACCGTGTTGATCTTCCCGTCGATGACCAATGTGTCCGACATTTCGACCAGGCTGTTGAGATAACTTCTACCATATGACGTCCGGAAGTATACGTAACCAAAGAGCCAGGCGATCCAGGACGCCGCCAGGCCGAGCATGCTTGTGCTCCCTTCCCTGACCCGCATCTCCATTTCCATCTTTTTGAAAGTCGTCCGCCAAATCAGCCTCGCAACAGAAATAGGCCGCCGACTCGGAAAAGGCCCATAAATGCCGTCGATATGCTCCATTACCTTCGCGAACAATTCCGCCTGTTTTTTCCCGGCCGGGGCAGTCACGAGGAGCGTCACCACTTCCTGGTCCATTTCCGGTGGACCGATCTTGTCCCACCGGCACTGCATGCCGCGCAAGTCGAGCTCGTCATCCGGTTTGGGCTCGTACTCGAATCGGTAATGCTCGCTTTTAATGAGTTTTTCGGCATAATACAGTCCGTCGCCCAGTATGACGGGAATCGAAAATGCGCCGGACACCCTCAATTTACTAAGTCTCAGCTCGTATCCGTTAGCATAAATTTCGCTCACCGCGACGATACCGATGCGAAGATCGAGCGCAAAATTTTCCATGGTATTTTTCCTGAAAACAGCCAGCGCACGCATGGCCGCGTCGGCAATCGCAGGCGGCATGATGAAAGTGGCCCCGTCGCCGCCAAAAAAGAATGGTACGGTAATGCCCGCCTTGAATGCGATATTCAGTACGCTCACGATACTGCCCGTCGCAATCAGGTTGACCGTCTCATGCACTCCGCCCGCGACGGCACCGGTCGAATTCCGGATGTCGGTAATCACCACATGCCACGACTCGGGCACATTGTAAAAAAGGTGCTCTTCCGTTAGCAGTTCGCCCAACGAAATATGGTTGGCAGGCAAACGCGAATAAAACTGTTCGTTCCGGGCCAGCGACATGATTTCTGAATAAATTCGAGGTTAATTTAAACCTATTTTCTCAAATAATTACCCCTGTGGAAATCGATAATCCTGTCAAGTTTTTGTTTTTTGCAGGTTAAAATTGAATGCCTGCCACGTTCCTCGACTTGCAGATAGTTCTGCGTAGTGGCCGCGACTAACCTGAAACCTGCGTTTTTTGAATGCTTCGACCGACTTTTTATCATCTTACATGCCTGTTTCTTCTGCTGCAATCGGCCTGGGCCGCGGCTCAGACAACGCCCGTCGGCAACAAAACATGGCTGAAAGAATACAATGAATACCGTGAATACGACGATGTGTATGTCGTGAAGAAGGTGAGCATCCCCTGCCGGTCGTATGAGACATTCATCACCGACAAAAGCGGCCGTAAGCTCTCACCCGCCTACCGCGACATCGGCGACTTTGCCGAGGGCCTCGCCGAGTTCGTACCGATGGAACTGGGGCCGGAAGGACACGGCCTGCACGGCTTTATCGACAAACGCGGGAAAATTGTCATTGAACCCAAATACACTTCCACCGATCGCTTCCGCGACGGTAAAACCTGGGTTATATATCCATCCGGCAAACATTACGGACTTTCCTACATTGATCTCAAAGGAAATGAAATCTACAAAATCCCTATTCACCATTATACCAAAGACTACCTGATCAAGGATTCCGATATCGATTTCCTCTGCAATCATGACACAAAAGAGGATGTTTTATGGTGGGTACAAAGGCCGACGGATTTTCATATACTGAACTTCAATTTCAGCCGCTTCATCGAAAAGGAAATCAAAGCGTCAAAATTTATTTACCATTTCCTTTACAAAGGCAAATATGGGATCATTGATAAAAATATGATGCTGAAAGTCCCTGTGGCACTCGACGACATCGATCCTGACTACAAATACTCGGGCCAGGGAATGGAACGCGTGCAATACGGCGATAAGTACGGTTATATTAGCCCCTTCACCGGCGATCTCATTGTCCCGTTTGAATACACCGATACCCGCAAACCTACCAACGGCCTATTTTGGGTTAAAAAGAATGGGAAATGGGGCTGTATCGATAAAACCGGCAAATTGCGCATCCCGCATTTATACGACGAAGCCACGGGTTTTACCGCCGAAAACCGTTCTGCGGTCGCTATTGACGGTAAATTCGGGCATATCGATAAGTCGGGCAAGATACGGACCCCACTGAAATACGATTTTGCTTCCTATTACAACCATGGCGTCTCGATGATCCGGATAGATGATAAGTATGGTTATATGGATACAACCGGCCGTTTTATCACCAAAATCATTTACGACGAAGCCCTTCCTTTCGACCATGTTACCACCACCGTCGAGCGCTCCTGGCTCCGCTTTGAACTTTCACTCGATGGTAAGGAGAAATTCGTGGGCTTCTCTTATAAACTGAATGCGGTGTTTATCATCCTGGGTGTAATCATTTTCATCTGGCTGAATAATTTGCTTTATCAGCGGGTGTTGAAAAAGCGTTTGATGAAAATGACTAACAAAAAGTAGGGACGTCATTTCAGGAAAGTGCCATAATCCGCTTGCGGATCGCCTGTTGGTCGGTAGCGGTCCTTGCAAGCCGCAATGCATTTTCCAGGTTTTCCAAAGCCTTTTGCTGGTCGATTCCGTTATAGAGTTCGCCCAGTAAAGCGAAATAAAAATGATTGCCTTTCAGCGCCAGGGCCTCCGTTTCGCGGATCGCCTCGGTTTTCCCTTTCCATTTGAATACTGCAAATGCCCGGTTAAGCGCAGCTACGGGAGAATAATTGAGTTTCAGTAGCTGATCGTAGTAGTAAACAATGCTGCTCCATTTTTCGGGACTGTCCTTCTTTTGGGTATGCCAGTATGCAATGCCCGCTTCAAGATGGTACCGCGAAACCCGATCGCCCCTCGCTGCCGATTTCAGAAAAGCGCATCCGTTCCTAATCAAATCGGCATTCCATAATGCGGGATCCTGTTCCTCGTATAGCACCAGCTCGCCCGGAGCGCCCCTGCGCGCATCCAGCCGCGACGCGTGAAAGCACATCATCGCCATCAGCGCATTGACCTCCGGCTTGTTCGTAGCATTGTTTTCGATCAGCATCGTACAGAGCCGCATCGCTTCCAGGCATACATCCTTTCGAAGCGTATAATCCTGACTCATCGAATAATATCCTTCATTGAAAAGCAAATAGAGGGTGGTCAGCACAGGTCCGAGCCGCGTGTCCATCACAGCAGCAGCCGGCATCTCTATGCGAATATCGACCTCCCGAAGCCGCTCCTTAGCTCGGGTTAGCCGTTTGTTAATGACCTCTTTGGTCGTAAGAAACGCGTCGGCAATCTCTTGAATGCCAAATCCGCAAAGCACCCGCAGCGCCAGCCCTACCTGCGATTCTTCCGAGATCGCCGGGTGACACACCGCAAACAACATTTGCAACTGGCTGTCTGTAATATTCCCGGGCGTAAGATCGATCTCTACCGCCAGATCCTCATCCAGGCCGGCCCTAACCTTCGGCAATACCCGGTCCTCGTAGATCGAATGCCGGTGCAGGTAATTTTTCGCTTTGTTTTTGGCAGTATTGTACAGCCAACCTGCGGGGTTCGGCGGCGGCCCCTCGATGCCCCACGCCTGCGTTGCCACCAGAAATGTATCGCTCGCAATGTCCTCCGCCACTTCTATTTCCCGAAACCCGAAATGCCTGCAAAGCACCGAAACAATCTTCCGGTACTCCGTTCTGAACAAATGCGGGATCAGCGGTTCAGTGTTCATGCACAGAAACGATTTTCCGCACCTCCACGCTATTCCCATCGCCATTCAGGATAGGGCATCGCGCCGCCAGCCTCACCGCATCATCGAAGCTCTCCGCCCGGATCACGATAAAGCCTGCGAGCGATTCCTTGGTTTCAGCATACGGACCATCCGTCACCACGTTATTGGCTTTAAGAACTTTTCCTTCCGTAGAAAGCCCTTTCCCGCCGGCAAATTTCCCTTCCTTCACAATGCCGCTGATCCAGTGATGGTACTGCTTCATGTATTCCTGCATTTGCTCGGGAGAAGGCTGTGCACCCTTTGTCATGAGATCAAGGCGCATGAGGATCAGATATTCTTCCATAAAGATTTCATGAATTTCTAAGTATCAAAAAATAGGCCTATACGGTCAAAAATGAAAGTTTTTAAAATTTAGTATCTGTTCAGTTATAACCAATTTCTGCCCAAATGTTAATTTTACATTGCAACTTTCACTGTTACAAAACCCATGTTGCAATGATAAAAAAGCCCTCCGTTTCCGTTTACTTCGACAACCGCAGAATCAAAGAAGGTCATTTCTCGGTAAAGCTATCCGTATACTTCCAGGACCGTCAAAAGCTTTTCAGCACCGGCCTCGTGATACCTACTAAAGACGCCGATTTCCTCAAAGCTAACGAACTTAAGCTTTCGGGGAAAGTCAAAGATGAGCGGCTAAGAAATCTGTGGGATCGCGTTTACAATCGGGAGTACCACGATGATATAAGTGACAAGCGCCGGGAGACACAACTATTCCGCGCGCAGCAAATAATCGCCGATCTCGGGAAGAATTTCACTTTCGAGGAGTTCGCTCATCGATACAATACCCCCGCAGCCCCTGCAACCGTTTTTCCAGCCGAATTGCTGGCCGGAATGGACTTCATTGCGAACGAGCTCTTGGCGGAGGAAAGATTTTCACAACACTCAATCTTTACCTCAGCAAAAGCCAGCCTCATAAGATATGTCACAAGTAAGAGCCTTACCTCGACGCAAAAGCCGAAAATACCATTTGGGGTGATCACGGTTTCATTCCTGAATGACTACGAGAAGTTCATGAGGTTGAAAGGCGCAAAGCATCGGCTACAATCAACCTCCCGGCCGGCCTCGCCTACCACCATTGATTATTACCTGAAATGCGTCTATAAGACGATGAAGAGGGGAATCAAAGAAGGCGTAATTTCAGAGGAGACGTGGCCGTTTGGAAGAGATAAGTATAGGGCACCGAAGGCTCGAAACACAAAGAAAGCCCTTCCTTCTGATGCGATCAGCCAAATTATCGAATACAAAAGCAATCAAGATAGCCGCAATTTTGCGCGCGACATGTGGTTGTTCTCCTACCTCTGCAACGGGCTGAACTTTGCAGATCTGGCCCGGCTTACTTGGGGAGACTTCGACAGATCATCGAACACGATTAGTTTCACGAGAACAAAAACCAAGGAAACAAAGAAGGATAACGAAACCAAAGTTGTGATCCACCTGCTGCCAGAGGCCATTGACATCATTGAAAGGCGCGGCAACCCGGTCTCTCAAAATCATGAATTCATTTTCCCGTTTCTTGACACGGAAATGGATGAGCTTACCAAAAAGAAGAAAATATCGAGGTTGGTTAACCGGGTTAATAGGCGAATGTTGAAGGTTGCGGAAGACCTCAACATCAATGCAAAATTCAATACTTATGAAGCCAGGCACTCATTCGCGACAACATTGGCTCGTGCCGAGGCTCCTCTCGCATTTATATCCCAAAAGCTCGGACACAGTAATTTGGCAACCACACAAAAATATCTTGGGTCGTTTGAGCTCGATCAGACTCAGAAGTACCTCAGCGCACTCATTCCGCAAAAACAAGAAAGCCAGGATTCGTAAATCCTGGCCTTTCACTACACCCACTGCTCCGGCCTGTGAAGACAGCCGTAACGCAGCTATTACCTATTATGCACTGCCTTAGGATCTTCGTCCGACACTCTGGCTGATATATAATCGACCATATCGATGTTTAGCAAGGTTGTGAGTGAAATACCTTTGCTGAGCATAGCAATAAAGTCAACTACCGTCTCGGACAATTTCTCTCCCGAAGCCAAATCGGGTTTCTCCATTCTTTGAAACCAAGGACTGTGATTATAAGGCCCCTGGAACGGAATTTCGAGAACTGTGGTCGACATCTCCGTTGGAATGTATGCCCACATGCCATCAGTCATACTAAATATGAGATTGTGAAAGTGTTTCCTCGATACAT
Source organism: Dyadobacter sp. SRI_021 (assembly GCF_057586235.1). Lineage (NCBI taxonomy): Bacteria > Pseudomonadati > Bacteroidota > Cytophagia > Cytophagales > Spirosomataceae > Dyadobacter > Dyadobacter sp. SRI_021. The sequence goes on along the minus strand of NZ_JBYCZM010000017.1, from coordinate 45,889 downwards.
CTTGATAATCGAATCCCTTCACCTTAAAATCAACTTTTTTGCAAATCAAGAATGTAAATATTGAATCATAGGGATTTGTATTCGGATCAAACAAATCTCCCCATGGATGTCTCCAATACGGTGTTTGATACTCGATATCGTCTCGTATTTTTTTGACTTCCGCCAACTTTCTAAGGTACTTATTCAATTGGGAAGGCGTGGATATTATAGATTTCACCTCGCCCACTCCACAAACAGTCTCTACAGGAAAAAATCGCTGGTTTTCAGAATTTTGCAGAAGCGGAGTTCTGCTTTTATCATAGATAATTATATCGCATTGAGTGCTAACCGCTCCTCTCGGCCCAATAATGAAACCTGATCCTATACTCAGCCGTTGAGGGACTACAAGAGTTAACCATTTTCTTATCAGCTCTTCCCTGTGCGTCCCGAATTCGCCGCTGTGCCGCAGCCGTTTTTTTGACTGATCCCAATACATTTCTTTACTGTTATCGAACGAATTAGCAAAGTTCATGTAGTTTTCAAGAGCAAGATTTCGTAGTATAGGGTTCATAGGTATGGTTAAATTCAGTAGGGGTCAAATTATCGTATTCCTTCTTCTCGTCCAACAACACTTCAACATTCAGCCAATAAAAAGCCAGGATTTGTAAACCCTGGCTTTCATACTACGCTCGCTGTTCCGGCCAATGCCAATGAATTACGCGATAAATAGCAGAGAATCCCGTAGGGTTAAGCTTCCTGATCAAAACCTGGGCCTCTTCCATTGTTAACTTGTCGTCTGGCCCTGCCATGGTTAACTGTTTGCTTTCCACGTCGTAATCTTTGACGTTCTCCCAATAATGTGTTGAGTCCTCCATGAATCGTTGAATCTGTACGATCTGAGGGCCATGCTTTCCAAAGTCCTTTTCCATGTTGATGAAGTTTTAAGTATCAAAATATTGATTACAATAATATCAAAACTTTACTATTATTGCAAGGTGGCATGAAGGAATGGCTGGAAACAAATCAGGGGCCCATAAAGCCCCTTTTTTATTAAATACCTGTAAACTAAATCGAAAGTCAAAATCCTTCCCATTGAAAGTGCATTCCATCTCGCGAGGCTGCGGACCAGTCTGCACCACATATCCAACCGATATCCCGCCAGACTTTCAAAAACGGAGCGGACCAGGTTACTTTTCCTTTGAACGGGTTCGTGGCCGCATTGATATCTACGGCGATCCCGAATGCATGCGCTGATATCCCGCTACTGCCGCGTTTCTTGCGAATGTTGAAACACCCGTCCCACGTCTTGATTTCCGTATGCAAGCCGAGCGCAATCAGCTTTCGCAGCGCCTTGTTCAGCGGCACTTCAATGAGGCGGTTCAGATAGATTTTTTCAGGCATGCATGGTATTGCCTCCCGGATATCGGCGGGCACGATCCACACCTTCATCCATTTATTTTCGAATGGCAGCCGGTTAACCTCTGGGTTACCAAACTGCTTGATCAGCTGCGCTTGTGTTTTCATGGCGCCACCTCCTTTTCCTCATCCTGAAAACTCAGCATGTCTTTCATGTTGCCAGTCTCCCGGAACTTCCGGAAGGGTGCGCTAAACCATTTCGGAACCAGGTTAGGAATAATCTGTTCGATCAGGTCGCAGCACTTCACGAAGTAGTACGCGATCATTACCGCGTATCCCGCGAAAATGAAGTATAGCGATACACTCGGTATTGGAGCGGCTTCCGGCTCCGCTTGCGTGACGACGCTAAAAACCACGCCTACAACAAGCGACGCGACATAGCCGAGGAGAATTACGGCTACCATAACTATAAACTGCTCAACCGTCTTTTTTAAGAAAATTTCGGCCTTCCATTCTCCGGCCGCGTAGTGTTTAACCAGCCCGAGGAAAGTCATTAAAATAAAGCAAATGCCGACCGCAGCAACCAGCTTAACGGTCAGATCCTTCCGGTAAATGAATACCTGGATAACTCCCACCGTCGAGGAGGAAAGCAGCAAAAGGATGGGATTGGTAAATATTCCCTTGATGGTCAACCATGCTGTCATGAGCACGCTTGAAACCACATCCAACTTTTCGAATAATTTCATGTAATTGCTATTTACGGGCCCGAAGCCCTGTTAATAATCCTGCTGCGTATCCGGTGCCGAGTCCCCACTTAAAGCCTCTCCAAAATCCACCTTCTTGTTTCGCCTTGCTGATCGCGGCTTCAAAACTTTGTTTCTGCACCGTAGCTTGCAGGTTTTGCAGACGCACGGTTGCTCGTAACTCTTCATTTTCTTTGCCTTGGTATTCATAAGCAGTTTTCAGTGGGATAAAGGCCAGTTTCAATTTTTCGTAGCGGTACGCACTATCGAGGAGCGCGCTTTCGAATGCTGTCCGCTCTGGCTTCGGCTTCGATCCTTGCGCCCAGCTCGTCACGCTCAACAGAATCAGGATCGACACTTTTGCGATACCCTTCAAGATTTTTTTCATAGTCGGGATTGTGTTTATTGACTGAATCGGCGTGCTGATCAGCGCGGCGCTGGTTCTCCCGGATTGCATCGGCAAAACTTGGAGCGTCCGGGTTTGGTGTGGGTTGCCGGAGTCCTCGGTACCAGAGAATACAGGCGAGTACCAGGATCACCGCCAGTAGGCTGGCGATGATCTTCCAATGGTTGAGCTTCATTTCAGGGTAATTTTTACAACCTTGTTGATACCGCCGCCACGACCCGAATAGATTTCCCGATATTCCTGCAAACCTGCGTAGCGAGTGATCGGAAACGTGAAGCCTTCGCCCTGGGCGATGCCTGTCATTCCGGAATCGGAATCAATGAACTCGGAGCGGATCCGGTAAATCGCCGGTCCCAGCTGGGCATTTATTTTTGAGGCAGGGTAAGCCATTGCAAAGTGAATAATCTCACCGCCACGTCGGAAGAACGGGGCACCCCAGAAATAGAGGATATCGCCATTGAGATCTTCATCCTTACTGGTATCCCACGTCTGATCTGCCGATACGTCATTTGGATCAAATTCGATGGCATAGCCGGCCCCAGGAAACGTGGCCGCATTCAAGTCGGTAGCCATCAACTTACTATTCTGGCTTCCCGCGTCGCCCTCGCTGGAATAGATCAAATCCGGCTGATCCGAAGTACCCGCACTGAAAATTTCATTCAGTTTGTAAAGGCCGGTCCAGGTCCCGCTTGGTGCGCCAACGCCGGCGTACATCCCCATGCTACGAACCTTCCCTTTACCTCCCTCGCGCACGCCGCGAACGAATGCAGCGTGAAAGTCTTTCAGTCCTTTGGTGCGGAACTCGTACCATTTCCTCCCAACTTCCGAATTGTTGAACAGGTAGGCTAAATGCTCTTCGTTATTCTGCGCGGGATACGGAACGGGCAAACCTCCCGAATATTCGCGCCATGCGTTCAAATCGGCTTGCCCGTAGCCGGTTAAAAGTATCTGGTTATTCGTGGCGCGTTGGATATTGGTTTCATACTCCTCTCCCGTGCTTGTTGCCGTTGAAATGTAATCCACATAATCGGGGTACTGTGCCATGAATTCAGCCAGATGCCGCGCGGCATTTTTAAATTTCTTCTGGCCTTCCTTACTGTGCAGGCTCGGCATATAGGTTCTCTCGGTGGAACGTAATCTTCCCTCTTCGTGCCACACAAGGTCCTGTGTAGGCTCCTCTTCGGAGGGCTGCCAGAATGGATCCGGTAATTGTTCCAGCCATTCGGACCGCTCAAACATCCCATCGCCAATTACACGCCAAGGGATAAGTGCAATTGAAAGTTTTAAACCGCGAGATTTGCAATAATTTATTAGGTCGAGAATCTTGTCGTCGCGAAACGTTTTATCATTGGGTTGGTAACTGTACCACTTTACATTAACCCGGATACCATCGATGCCACGGAACTTTTTGCCGTTATAACTGAGATTGCAAAATGCCTCGATACGTTCAAGCCATTCAGGACTAATACCGGTCGGCTGTGAAACATCGAACCCATAACCGGTCAGGTTCATTATGATTTGCCGCTTTCCTTTGCTTGTGGGAGGCGGGCCACTATTACCACCATCCCCGCCGTTTCCGTTATCGCCGGTAGGCTTCGGCACTACAAACGTTTTGCTGTACACGTCGCTTTTGCAGGTATTCCCCTGCATGCTTAATGTGTACTCGCCTGGTTCCAGACCTGCATAAGTAATCGGCTCCCGGTTGCCCGTAGGTTTAACCGATGCGAAGGCAACGCGAGTAGATCCTTTGTAAATGGAATAATCCCATCCGCGCACATCCTCACCGTCCCACAGTACCATTGCGGTCGTCGTGGTGACGTTGTAAATGTCCTCCGGCTTTGGCCCCCGCGGGCACGGCTTTAATCCGTTTGGCGGATTCTGCGTTCCTCCGCCGTCACCTTTGATCTTGAATAGGCTATCCGTGTAGGCTTTTTGCCGGGCCTCAGACGCCTTGATTTTTCCGTCGATAACCTGATCGATCGATTGCGCGGAAACAACCTGGCAAAATGCCAGGAGTGCCGCTAAAAGCAGATTTTTCATGAATGGGTATTTAGTTGCTGATGAAATGAAATTGTACTATTGAAGCAATGCGCCGAGCGCTTGTTTCAGTTGCTTCGCCTTTTCGTTCTCCGAATCGTACGACTGCAAAGCTCTCCGAACGAGGGCGGGCACGACTTCAAGCAGAAAGCCCTTGTCGTTCAATGTTCTGTTCAGCTCGTTCTCGTCATTAAAATTGAGACTGGCCGAATCGTTGAATGAAAATGCCTTGGGCTGGCCGGTGCTCACCTCCCGGCCCGTGATTGAAAAGTTGATGCTCGCGTAGTCGAACTCGAATTGCGGGGCAGGCGCCGGTGTTTCTGTTTCCACCAGCGCCGCGATGTTGCTATTTTTCATTGGTTGTATTGTTTGTTGTTGGTAAAGAATTCAAAAGCTTTTTAGCAGGTGTTGGCTCTTCCTCCACAGGTGCGATAACGAAGCCAACAAGCCACTTGCGGACGTGCTTAGGGACACTCGCGGGGATCGATTCCTCATCGACATACTCAGGTTCAAACTCTACGCTGGTTTCGTGATTGAACAGCTCCTCAATTTTCTCCTCCATAGCCTCTTCCTGGTCCTTTTTATACCGGTAGTTGCCGCGTTCGTCACGAAGAATACACCCGAATTTGTCCTCGGCGGCGTGCTTGCGCTGGATCTTCAATAGCTTTTTACCATACCCGTCGCGCTGCTCGTCGATCTGTTCAATTACTGAATTCAACGCCGCGATGAACTTTGTGTCTTTTTCGTCCGATTCTTTGATCAGAATTTGCGCGACGTCCACGAATCTGAAAGCACTTTTGTAGCTGGTCTCCATTTTTGATTTAGTTTATTGATGAAAAAATTGATTATCCTACAAATACCCAGGTGACCCCACCCGACCCATTGTCTTTGCTTCTGTACAACCCCTCGGTGCCATCCGTCACCACTACAAGCGCACCGTAGAAGCCCGGCGAGTAGCTGGCAAGTTCAGAGGTTGTCATTTGCTTAGGTACGAGCGACCCTTGTATTATCAAATCCCTGCGTGTTGATTCTGATCCAACTACTATCCAACTGCCCGACTCATACATTTCCACAGCGGCCACCGAATTTGTGCCTGACCATTTGGTAAATTTGCTTGTCGAGCCGCTTCCTGAAATTCCGCCCGAAATCGTCCAGGATCTGTTTGCTGATAGGTCGTAGGTCGTGCCATTAATCGTAAGCGTCCGGCTCGTTTGGACAAGACTCGACGCATGAACGCCATCCACCATATCCGCGCTCAGGTTTGAGACAGTGGTGGAACTGTTCACGATAAACGGAACAGAGCCGTTCAGAAACTCAACATTATTCCCGCTTGTGAATCGCATTAGTTGGTTGGGGCCTCTCTGAAATAGGAAGTGTCCATCTGACCCGAAATACATACCGTAGCTTGATGATCCGCTAGGATTGTAAAATGCCAGGCCAGCAGCACTTGTGTTGCTGGTGAATTCTACCCAATAGCGAGACCCGTCGTTGTTAACCCGGAAGTCCTTGTTAATCTTGATATAAGAACTATTCGAATCGTCAATCGAACTATTCGTCAGGTCTGACCCATTCCACTTTGGAATAAAACCATTAGTTCCGCTTCCACCTACACCTCCCGCCACAGTCCAAGATCGGTTAGCTGTTAGATCAAAAGTTGTACCGTTAATTGTAATCGTCCGGCTGTTCGGCACGGCTGCATTCCACTGCGTACTGTTACCGCCGGATGCGGTCAACGTTCCGGTAAATGTTACGTTGCCCGTCGCTCTGGATACCCTGAAAGGCTCCCGTAAAAATGTTCCTGCGTCGTTGTAGCTCCACAGAACAAAATCAGATCCAGAATCCGAACCCGACTCGGTGCCAGCCTTGCCAAAAGACCATCGAACAACCCCGGAAGCCCATAGTCCATAGCCGCGTACGTTTGAATTGTGAGCAACATCCGAAACAAATACGCCGCCGTTTGCAGTTATACTTATTCCCGATTCGCTTAACAAACTATCTGTTAACGTCGTTGATGTAGCCATTTTCGGGAGCCGTCCTGTCGTCGCACTACCTCCAATCCCTGCCGCAATTGTCCATGAGCGGTTAGCTGATAAGTCAAGAGTAGTACCATTGATAGTAATGGTACGGGTGGTCGGCACATAACCGGATAACGATGAAGCCAATGCAAAACTACTTGCGTGCAAACCGTCCACCATATCGGCGTTAAGGTTAGGGCTCATTGTCGTACTGGTTACAACAAATGGAGCGGTTCCAGTCGGTACGAGCATTTCCAACTGCTGAGTAACCTGAACATTTCTATTGGAAAGGAACGACATAATGTACCCGGCGCCAATTTGTACGAATGACATGCCACTAGGACTTGCTGATATTTGATACCCGTCATTCAATGCCGGATTGTAAAATATCAAGGAAGATTGTCCGGGATTAGGCTCGGCGGTTAGTGACCATCGGGATCCATCTTGTCCAAATTTCATTCCCTTGGACGTGTTCAAGTAGTTTGCATCAGAGTCGTTAATCGAGCTATCCGTCAAGTTTGCTCCATTCCATTTTGTTACAAACCCGTTCGTGCCGGATCCTCCAACACCACCCGAGACAGTCCAAGATCGGTTCGCGGAAAGGTCAAAAGCGGTGCCGTTGATTGTGATCGTGCGGGTAGATGGAACATAGCCGGCACTCGCATGATTGCCCCAGGAAAATGCAGTGTTCCAGTTTCCTGAATTGCCGCCACTGGCCGTAATTGTTCCCGAAAATGTCGCGTTACCTGTTGCGCGGGAAATCCGCAACGCCTCTCTCAAAAATGCCGCAGCGTCATTAAAACTCCACAAAGTGAAATCTGATCCTGAGTCTGAGCCGGATTCAGTACCTGCCTTACCAAACGACCAGCGCGTTTGACCACCATTTAAAATTGTGTATCCGCGAACGTTGGTGTTGGTTGGAGTATCAGAAACAAAAATCCCTCCATTAGCGGTGATGCTAATTCCTGATTCGCTCAGGATACTGTCTGCCAAGGTTGCCGATGCAGAGAATTTCGGTAACCTTCCGGTCGTTCCGCTTCCTGTTACCTTTGCGTCGAGTGCGGCCTGCAAACCCGTTACGTTTGCAATTGTATGGGTATGGGATAGTGCTGCATACCTTCCATCGCCGTAAGTGGTATCGAAAGCCAGGGAAATATTTGCAGACAACGCCCCGCCGCCGGTCAATCCAGTGCCAGCGGACACGGTGCGCGCGAGGGGAACGTAAAGACCCGAGTGATTACCCCACCCAAAGGCAGAGTTCCACTGTGTTGAATTGCCTCCGCTGACCGCGATCGTGCCCGAGAATGTCGCGTTGCCAGACGCCCGAGAAATACGAAGTGGCTCGCGTAGGAAAGTGCCGCCATCATTGTAAGCCCACAAAACAAAGTCGGAGCCAGAATCTGAACCCGATTCAGTGCCCGCTTTACCCATGCCCCAACGGGCAAGCCCCGAAGCCCACAACCCATAACCGCGTAAGTTTGGATTGTGAGCGACGTCGGAAACAAACACGCCGCCGTTCGCGGTAATGCTTATTCCCGATTCACTCAAAAGGCTGTCGGCAAAAGTCGAGCTCGTTGCAAACTTTGCATAGCGCCCAGGCGTGCCGCTACCTCCGGTTTTCGCATCGAGCGCGGCTTGCAGGCCGGTTACATCACCGATTGCGTGAGTATGCCCAAGCTGAGAATAACGCGTATCGTTCTGTGCGTCGCTCCGAGCATTACCCGAATGCCATAATGTATAATCAAGGCCTGCATCTGTCCTCAGCCTGAGATCAGAAGCGGCCTGCGCATAAAGGTAGGTGCCGAAAGAGCCGGACGCATGAAACCCAATACCAGGCCGGGCGCCAGCAGTGTACGCTCCGGGCGGGGTGTATGCCTCAAACGCACCATTCGAGTAGGCGCTATTAGCAACGCCAACCGCGAGCATGACGTAGCTTGTCGCCGCCCGAATCTTGGAGGCGGCGGTAAGAGCATTATCGAAATATGCGTCGCTAAAAAAATCCATTGCTTACTTTTTAATGATCACACGGAATGCGCCGGCGGCGGGAGCTTTGGCGAATGTCACAATCACCGCGTTAACGGTCGATGCGCGATTGTCAACGATGACGGATGAATTGTCAGAAACTTTCCGGACTTCCACCACAACATCAAGCGTATTCAGGTTGTGTGTGACAGTGTAGGCCGTGGCCGTACCGTCCCCGATAGTTGCAGCGTATGCGCCGCCGGCGATCCTGGCCGCTACGTAGGTAGCCATTTTCAACGGAGTGATTGCGCGGGTGTCGTCCGTGCCCGCATCGGTTTCCGCCTGCGTTGCAATCTCGATCAAACCGGTACGAGTTTCCGTTGCGGTCCGCGCACTCAGCGTGGACGGTGTGACAACTTTGTTTGCGTCCGTTCCTGTCTGAACCTCGGCAGCAGTTGCAAGCATGACCAGACCCAACACGGTAGCAGTAGCCTGGTCGCGGTTCGTTTCGAGGAAAATCCAGTCGGTAGCAAGGGTTGTCGATGGGTTGTCCTTATTGGCAATCAGTACATCACCCGGGTTGAATTTCTGCCCCTGTACCGTCCCTGCTGATGTTGCATACCAATAATCCCCTTTTTTGGTAGCTGCCGTGCCTGGGAAGTTTGTAGCTGTGGCCGCGTCAAACCCGCCAATTTGTTTTCCTTGGCCCCCAACCAGCGAATCGATGTAAGCTTTTATTGAAGCCGCCGTAGCAATATTGGTAGCGGTGGCCGTGGCAAGCGTGTTATCATTGATCAGGGTAATCTCCGAGGCAACACCCGCGCCGGCAGCCGTCCGACCTATTACGGTCATTGCGTTGATGTTTTGCATCTTCGCGAAGGTCACGGCGCCATTGAGAATTTTAATGGCAGTTACCGAATCAGTGGCAAGTTTGGTAGCGGAAATACCGCCATCTTTCACCCTTACCACGTCGGACACTACTTCTAAGGTTACACCATCCGTCTTTACGGAAAGTGTTGTAACTCCGCCAACGGTTACCTCGTCGAGCCCATCACCACCAACGACATTTCCAGCACCTAGCGGCTTCCACGCAGCAGCTACCGCGTCGTATTGATAGGTAATTTTGGTACTGGTATTATAGTACAATTGACCATCAACCGGGGCGCTGGGGGGGACAGCTAATGCATGCAGAACCACATTTATGATCTGGTTCTGCTGCATATCAAGGTTATTGTAAATTTCCATCTTAGTTTGTTGATTATGATATAATTAACACAGAACCAGTTTGTGGCTTGATATGAATAATTTTGAAAACATCATTGTCGATATACTGCACGTCAGACATTACCTTCTTACCGCCGATCAGAATCAGAGGATCAGGCTTCTTGTTTAGGTTATGCGTTACGATCCACTCCTCAGCGGGCGAATTGAATTGGAATTCCAATTGCTCGGATGCTTCGCCCTCGCAGTCGCATGCACAGCAATCTTTAATAGGCGGCTCTACATCCTCGATCAGCTCAATTGTTGCTGAAAGCGTCGCTACCTCGACCGTTGCCAGGTAAGCGATCATCGTAATTTTCCAGAATCCGAGCCCCGCCGTTCCGTCGAGCGGCATTTCGGCATGATCCCCTACACGAAATACGACCCGAACTTTGTCGCCGTCCGTATCCATTCCGAAAATGTAGGCCTTATCATCTGCCGTAAGCTCCGTAACCACGCTGCCCACATTGTGATAAACGATGTAGTCCGAGCCAAAAACCCAACAGACCTCCTCGATACCTCCTACTATTTTGGAAAGCATGACTTTAACAGCGTCAAACTCAGCGCCGCCGAAGCTGCGAGCTGAGACAGTCCACCATGATCCCGCAGGAGGCATGAGGTATTGACGTCCGGTTTTCGGAACGTTGGCGTCAATAAGTGTCATTTCGCTACCTACCGGCCATGTCAGGAACCGGAGGCCTGAATAGTCTTCCGGATCCAGCGCAACGCGAAAGCCAAAATCGGCCTGGGCGATGCCTACGATTTTCCCGTCGGCATCACGGCCAATAAACTTCGCCAGCACGCGGGAAGGCGCCTGATGAATGTCCCCGATTTTCAAAGATGATTTGTTGCCAAATATAAGGGTTTTCCCTGACGTATAAGCAAACTTTTGGGGATATCCCGTAAACTGTTCCAGGTCTACCTCAGCGAATGCACCGCCCCGCAGAAAGTCCAATTCCCACTCACCTGTAACGCATTCCACGCCCGGGCCAAAACCGTTAAATACCAGCGTCCAAGGAACAAGATCATACTCGGAACCCTTCAAAGGAATACTTTCCGCGATAATTGTCGCGTTGGTCGTTCCAGGCGCAAAAGTAGCCAGCGACAAAAGCGGCTGCGGCTCTGCATCTTTCGACTCGATCGTGAACTTGTCCGTCCGTTTAAAAACATCTACACCAACCTTCAAAAGTCGTACCGGAAATGTATATACGCCAGCCTCCAACTCGGTATCATCGTCGAACACATCGAAGCTTGTATCAACCAGCGGGTCAAGTCCAGTCAAGTGTTTTTCAACGCCAACGATCACACCATCTTTTTCGACGGAGAGATATATTTCGTCAAAGTCGAGATCAGCCACAACCGCGCGAAGGTTGGCCGCGCCTGGATACACAAACGACGTGCTGCCATCGGGCGCAATCTCGCCCACCTGGGTACCTGCCTTGATAAGGAACTTATGCATTTTTGCCAGATACTCCTCATCGTAAAGCGTCAGGTCCAGCGGTTGAACTGTTTCGTTCTCGCCAAGGAATGCGGTCACCTCGATCAGGTATTGCCCCACTCCCGCCGTAGTTCCGCTGATATCGGCGAAAGGCCTATAAATACCCTCCTCGGCAGGACTGGATAACGGGAAATCTTTGGTGATATTCAACTCGTCGCCCAAATCACCGCCCCCGGTTATTTTTATCAAAACTCGGTCGTGAAGGCCTTTCACCATGATAGGGGTATCCCATTGCGGCACTACCTCAAAAGCGCCCGGCAGGTCGCCTATTTTGGCATCGCCCGCCGAAGTATCCATCAGCTCGCCGGTGATCTCGGTTGCCTCAATAACTTGCAGGGTAATCTCGTCGGTATACGGACGGTGCTCTGCTACGCCATCCCATATTTCGACCGTGATTTGACGCTTCTCAATAATCGGCGGCTGGCCGGTGATCGAAAAGTCATCATTCACTACGCTACGCGCTGTAATCCATTCGGGCACGGAGAAAAAGCGGTACTGTAAAAGCTTGTGGCCATCGGGCATGTAATCCCGAAAATTAAAGCCTGTTGTTGTCAGCTTATCCAGCACGAAACTTAAAACCGGGAACGATTCGAACTCCGGCGGCCATGTCTCGACGTAATCCGCATTTTCCTCGACCAGGACCGGAACGCGGATAGGGATCGCATTTTCCGGATCCGTTGGGTCGTATGCCTCGAAGTCAATAAAGAACGAGCCTGACTTTGGCGCCAGGGCAGTTGCGGTTACGACCAGGTTCTCAACATCGACAGCACTAACCCACGTAGGCTTCGAAACGATTTTGAAGGTCAGCGTCGAAAAGTCGGTTTTATCCTCCTCTTCCAGGTCCTCCTCGTATTCAGTGAACGCCTCGGAAATGAAATCGTGAAGGTCGATCGAATCCTCGCTTTCAACGCCGGCTACATATGTCAGCGGCGTGATATCTTCAAACAATGCACCCGTTCTGCCTACCGCCTGGATAGCTTCCAATACTTCCTCGCCCGTCAATGGCGTATCCTCGGCATTGATCCGGCCGTTCGTGCTGTCTTGCTTGCTCGGATAAATTCCGTCACCCTGGCCAGGAACTGTGTTCAATTGCCTTGATCCTGGGATGTATGAATCTTGCTTTAATTCAGAATCTGGAATTTCCTCGTACCGAATCTCAACCGCCGTAACATCAGCCTCTTTTTGGGAATCATCATAAGAAAAGCGGACGATCCGGAAATATTTGTCCTGATCTTCGAAATAGAGTCTGTGCAAATAATGTACATACCCATCGCCAGGCAAAAGGAATATCTTCCCTTCAAAAACAGTCAGAGGCTTTGTAGTCATGCAAAGCCGGTCTTTCATCATGGCACGGTAAATCGAAAGCGCCTCGTTCAGGTTTGGCCTGCGCCTCCACGAAGAAGTAACTTCGTTACTGCCGGGACGTGTCCAAGCCCCAACATACCAAGGTGTAAAGTCTCCGCTTATCAGGCTAATCGTGTCGGCCTCTTCGTCTGTTACGTCCCCTCGCTCCAACGTGGTTGCATATTTGGACGACTCGTTCGACGCAACAAAACCTTCCAGCTCGCCCTTCAAATTGTAAATCTTGTACCAATCCCCCGGCTTGCCTTCATCGTCAGCCATTTTGTAAAAACGGACGTAGACTTTATCTGGATAGGGAACGCTGAGATTTGTAGTAAGAAATGTGCTGCTGAGAGCCACCGTACAACTAAAAATGCCCTGCTTGGTATTATTTCGGACGCTGATCACTTCGAAGCTGCCACCTACTGCCTCCTGCGTACCGCCCGCGTTCGCTACCCGGGCAATCACCAAATCGCCATTCTCAACGATCACCCCGTTCACTCCACCAATCTTTCTATATTCGCCCGCGGGAACTCCTGTAATTGCCCAAGTCCAGTTTGGCGCGCTCGCGGCTGGATAATTCGGATTGCTGGAAGCGTTAATCTCGCCTTTGTTGATCAGACTTCCTCGATCAACCGGCGGCACGCGAATTATGTGATAATTGGTATCCAAGCTCCAACTTGATTTGTCAGAGCCAGCCTGGGCAGGGTTTGAATTAGAATCTACCCAAAAGTTTCGAATCGAACCGTCGGGCAATGTAACAGGCACTCTTATAGCAATCAGTAAGTCAGAAGAAAACGCCTCAGTCTCGTATTCGAAGGTTATCGTTACGCTTTTGTCTGCCTTTGAAATTGTCCCTCCTGGACTTTCAATCCATTCTGATGGCTCAACGTCATACCATGATCCTTTCAGTACGGGCTTGTTGAAGAGAGCTCCAACCGCACCCGTTCCGGCAATAGCGATATTGATCGCCTGGTTCGTCAGCTTTTTAAACAGTCCTACCTTCTTGCGCTTCCGATACGGCTGCGGAGCCTTACCATTGACTTTCAGAATGGATTTGCTACTCTCTCCGCCAAGGCCGTACTGTTCCCATCCCGGATTTCCTTTCGGCATGTGCGTAAAGTCCCATCCGACGAGTCCATTCTCATTCCAAATGATCATGTTGCCATTCTCGAAAAACGGCATTTGCTGACCGAAGTCGATCTCGGTCCGATATTTATTAATTGGCGGCAAAATCCTGATCTGTCCACCATCGAGCGACTTGGAAATGTCGCCATTTACGACAAACGTCCCGGGCCATGCCATTGGGTGTGGCGAAGGGGAAAGATCAAGATAAGAGGTATCAAAAGCCGTGGACTTATCGACAATGGAAACTATCACCCACATATTATTCCACTGAGTTATCTCAGCGTCAAAGTGGTTCAGGATATTGTTCACGATGACGTCGCAATAGAGCGCTTCCCCATTGTCATCATAGTACCTGAATGTGTTTTCCTCAAACGATGTGAGCCCCAACCTGCTATCTCCCGTAAAGCTATTCTCATACATGTGGGTCGAAAGCCGAATAGGAAGGTCGTCACGGCCGATCACAGCCAGGCAGTCCTGAATGATCTGCAATCCGGTTTTCTTGAAGGTGGTGTCAGGGTTTGCGTACTTCTTTTTCGAAAGGTGTGCTAATCCGCAGCTCGCAGTAAGATTGACCACGAAGGGCGGTTTTTGGTAATTGTGCCGAGCGTCCCAAGGCTCAATCCATCCGCTCCAAACAACTCGGTTAAATATTGTATCTACTATTTCAACATAGAAGGTTTTCCTGTTCGTGGCAAATTCGGTCAGGTCGTAGCGTTCCTTTAAAATCAGGCCAATTTGAGCTTGCGAGGCAATAATGGGCTGGTCGGGAAAGAATCCGTCTGATCCACCCCTTGTATATCGAACCGCGCCACGCTCACTAATCCACTCGATAGGCTCGCCTTCGAATCCGTCTTTGAAAAATCTAACTTCCCTTGTATCTCCAAAAGAATCCCGATACTTGGTGAAATATTTTAATCCCATTATCCTCCGTAGATTGCCTTGTTCCTTTTCTCTGTTCGTTTGAACGAGACGTAAATGTCTTCGCCGCGAAGCCTCACTTCTGGTATGAAAACATTACTTCCGCCGTCACCGCCGCCGCCATGCTTTTTGATGCTTTTCTCGATATAGTGATCGACCTTCGATGCCGGCGCAATGAGCTCCGGATTGTGACGGGCATTAGGGTTATCCCCAACGATAGCAGTTGTTGGGCCATAAACAGCGGCCCCTGTTGCGAATTTGGGTATTGCTTTGCCTACCTGGTTATTTACTTTGTTTTGGGTTGCCTGACCGAGGGCAACGAGTGCAATACCCGCAGCCACCGCGGCCGCTGGCACTTTCGCGAACAATTTCAGCGCTATCCCCGCGGTACCCGATGCAATAAGCGCCTTACCCATATCTTTGAGCAGGCTTGACAGAGTGCCAAGTACACGCTTGCCGAAATCCTCGATCCCTCCCGCGCCAGTCATCAGGTTGCCGATCAGCTCACCAGACGAAACGGCCGCATCGCGAGCGGCATCTTTGAATGCGTCATTGAAAGCCTGGTTCAGTTGGACCGTGGCCGCCGCCATTCTCTGGGTCGATTCCGAATACTTTTCACCCGACATGTTTGCAGCCTTGGGGAGCTCTTTAAAGAACTTCTTCGCATCTTCCAGATTGAACGCCGATCCGAATGCATCCTTGAATTGAGCTGTCACGCTCAGGATCATTCGGAGCCGGTCCGCGTACTGAGTGAGAGATTCGTCGGCAGCTTTTGCAAAACCCTTGAAATATTCCTTTGCCGAATCCAGGTCAAACACTGAGCCGAACATTGAATTCAGATCAACCGCGGCATCCAGTTGCAGATTGCCAGCACCGAAATACTTGGCAGAAGATTTTGCAATTGCGTCCTGAGTTGCTTTTAGCCTGGAATCCATTAACGCGGCGCCGTAGGCTTTGGCCCGATTTCGGCCGTCGTCTACTGTATCGCCCAGCTGTGGCTTTTTGTCATGAATTTCTAGCGACCTGAATTTCAACTGCTCGGCGGACAACGAGGCGGTCACGCCAATCAGCTCCTTGTAGCTTTTTATTTTCTGCTTTAATGCGTCGCGCTCTTCTGCCCATTTACCAGCGAGATCGATCTGCCAGATTTTGAAGGCGGACTCTGACATCTTCTCATAATATTCGGCAGCATCGCCAGCGGCAGGGGCCAGGTCGGCCGCTTCACCGCCCAGCTTACTCATTGCCCCTTTCACCCCATCGATTGCTTTGCCAGCAGCCGAGAATGAGTCAGGCACATCAAAGCGGAATTTTTGGGTCAGCCCGTCAACGTATTTCACAGCCGAGCTCACGCCCTTGCCAATCGCTTCAAAACCCAATGCCTCGTTGAAGGTCCCAAACAAGCCGAGAGCCCCTTTTACGAGTCCTCCCAAGGTATCTACAACCAGGTTGGCGGCATTTTTGCCAATATTGACAATTGCCTTCCAAAGGTTCGACCAGTCACCTTGAATCAGGTTCAGAACGACTTTGAAAGACTCCATCAATATCCGTAGGGCTGAACTCCCAAGTCCAGTGAGTGTTGTCCACCATGTCGAGTCCGTTAGGAATTTCTTGACCGAGTCCCAATTCGTGATGATGGCTGCTGCCGCTACCCCTACGACCGCAATGGTTGCAGCTATCGGGCCGGATATCAAGCCAAAGCCAGTTGCAAGGAGTGGCAAAAGTTTGATTAGCCCACCTACGGATCCTATCAAAGCGGGCATACCCACGGCCAAAGCGCCAAGGGTAAAGATTGATTTTTGGGCTTCGGGAGTGAGGGCCTGAAAGTTCGATGTAAGGTTGTCCAAGATCGTGGTTAATCCGGATATCTTTCCGGTGATATCAAACGCGTTGTCTGCACCCTCACCCAGCGCGGCAGATGCAAATGTTGTAGCGTCGCTCAACTGCTCCATAGCGTTGGCTGCGCCCCCACCGGCAAAAGGAATCTTTTCAAGCTCGGTTACAAACTTGTCGATGAAGGCAGTGACGCCGATGCTCTGCATTTTGGCATTCAGCTTCTCCACATCAGTGGTGCCAAATGCAGTCTCCATCGCGTCGTATGTTTGAGGCATACGAGTTGCCAATTGTCGAAGATCAACCTGGTTGATGTGACGGCCACGAACAAACTGGTTCAGGTTAATGAGTGCCGGTTCCAGGTCAACCGCCGAACCGCCGGCATCAGTAATAGCATTGGCAAAGGCCTTCAACGACCGGGTAGCCAGGTCGCTATTGAGCTTCATAGCTTTCATGCCGATCAAAGCCTTCGCGCCGTCGAAAATCCCAATGTTTGGCAATTTGGCCAGCTCGCGAAGCGACTCGCCGTAACGTTCCAGACCGCGTTGAAGCTTTTGAAGTTCAGCGTAGTCCTTGAAAGCTTTACCAGCTGCAAAAAGCGCGGGGAGTCCGCCGACGATAGCCATTTTCTTGCTAATGTCTGTCAGATCCCCGCTCAATTTCGATAAGCCTCCTCGGAACACAGCTTGTTCCTTGGCTGCACGTTTGTAGCTGTCGGTAAGTTTGTTATTGATCTCAAAAACAGTGGAACGGACTGCTGCGGATGCCCGCTTCATACCGTCGAGCAATCCTTGAATTGACGAGCCTACTCGTATGTTGGTTGCCCCAACGCTAGGTTGCATATTTCTTCGGATTAAATATTCTGTCGTACTGCTCCATTGCCTCCGGTGTGAATTTCTCCTCGATGAATTTTTCCAAATCCATCGTCATGTCAGTTTCAGTCGGGTTTAGGAACTGCTCAACCGAAACTGGCTTCTCCACGACCTTGCCGGCCATCTTATACACCCAATAGGCGATGTATCTCGATCGATCATTTTCAATCTTTTGGCGCTGATTGAATCCCTCCCGCAGTAGGGTAAACTGGTACGGGGTTATTGCATCCAATTCAGAGGGAGCCAGGCCCATAAGTCCCGCGCCCCGGTACCAGTCGTCGGGATCAAATTTTACTTCGTCCCGCTTTCGTTTAGTTTTTCGATTGCGACGAGTGCGGGAGTTATCTTTTTTACGACCGATCCGCATGCGCTCAGGTAACCGGGAAGAACCATTGCGATCGCTTCCGTATCCTCGCATTCATCGTACAAGTCAAGGAATTCATCAAAGCTTTTCCACGTCCGGTCCTGTGGACGGATTGCGCAGTGTATTAAGAACGGGATCGCTTCAATGGCGACCATTTCATTCATTACATCGAAGCAGGTAGTAAGCGTTGGCCGCTCCTCCATGATCCGAATGAAAGCTTTGGTCCCGAAAAAGACGTTATAGGATTGCCCGGCCAGTCCGATATTGAACATGGTTGGCGCTTTGATAACATCGAGCTTTTCCGGCTCCACCTGAGCCTGCGCCTTTGTGGTTGATTTCTTTGACATAACGATTTAGTTTAAACGAGGCCCGTTTCCGAACCTCGCTTGATTGTTGATGAAGTGAAATTGGCTTACGGGGCCTCGGTGATGGTGATTTTTTGCATTGCCGAAATGGTCGCGCTGTATGTTTGCAGTCCGTTCGCGGTACCTGCCTCCCCGTATGCGGAAACAAATCCCTTGAAGCTTCGGACACGGTCGCCAGTCATTCCCCGGGCATACTTGAAATCTTTTACCACCTTTGTAAGG
Source organism: Dyadobacter sp. SRI_021 (assembly GCF_057586235.1). Classification (NCBI taxonomy): domain Bacteria; kingdom Pseudomonadati; phylum Bacteroidota; class Cytophagia; order Cytophagales; family Spirosomataceae; genus Dyadobacter; species Dyadobacter sp. SRI_021. Next base: position 27,593 of record NZ_JBYCZM010000017.1, on the reverse strand, counting down.
TGCCAGTCCTCCAAATCGTTACCGGAAACGTTGGTGGCTTTTTCAGCGGCGGGATATTCCTTCACAATGCCGTTCAGCGTAAAAGCCGGAATCGGATCGTTTCCAGAAATCAGAATTTCGTTGCCGCCGTAGCAGTTCGCTTCCAGCTGTTCGAGTTCACTGGACATATTGATGTCCGTAGCACATTTGATAACCACGAAATTGTCGTTATCCGCTTTGTCCACCGCCATCGTGGTTTCATTACCCCTTACGGTGGATATGTCTCTTGCTGGCATAATTTATTATGGTTTATTGATGAATTACTTTCGTTCTGCAATCGCTTCGTATTCAATTATTTTAATATGTGCTTCCGTATTTTCGTCGGAGTTGTCTCCAAGTACCTGCCCATTCATGATCACGATGCCGACATTGCTCACCGTACCGCTAAATTCATCGAGCGTCTCGCGAATTGCGTCAACGATGTTTTGAGCTTCTATATAGCTGTTCGCGTGAACTCCTATCTCTATAATGCCTGTATGCGTACCCTGCGAATCATAGCAAGCCTGCTTTTCCATTCGGTCAGAAAGCACATACACCGCGGGCAGAACCGTTCCTTTCTTGATGAAATTGGGCTGAATGCGGGCACCTACCAATTGAGAAACTTCCGGCGTGGAATGCAGCTTATCCAAAAATGCTTTCGTGATCATCAGTACTTACCCTTTGGCAGGACCCCTCTGGCCCATTTTTGAAACGAAAGCAAAACCTCTTTCCCAAAATTGTCCCGGACAGCCCCGATAGTGGACTCAAAAGCATCTTCCAGGAAGTTCTTGCCACTGTGGAACCGGCCACCACGATCAGTAAAGCCCTGAGTAATAAAGTGTGTTCTCCAACCTACCTTCCCTTTCTTCTTCGATACGCCAATTACCGCCCGGGCACTTTCGCCGGCGACACCAGGTACCATTTTCGTTCGAACATCCCTGCGGGTAACCCCGCCGCGTGCGTACTCAGGCCCCTTATATTTTCCCCACCCTTCACTCGACTTCACCTTGCCTTTCGGCGCGAGACGTCGAGCCGCCTGAAACATTGGGCGAACTGACCTTCGCAAGGCGGAGCTGGCCACAGTTTTCGGCATCATGCTTTGATAAGCGTCCAAGCCTCTGGCGAGCATTTTCAAATCTTCTGCATCTATCTTGATCATTCTACCAGTTCAGTTTTTATAAGAATGCCATCACCGCGGCCAATTTCAGATGCCGGCGCCACAACTTTGTAGGTCCGGTTATCGGTAAGGTCTTTGAGAATCCAGGTATTGTTGATTGTCTTATCTTTATCCCTGATGAGCGATGGTATAAACCGCAAGTCCCAATCCACCGACAGGATAGAAATCACCCGCTGATTCGAATTTTCATTGTCCTGAGCGGAAGCCTTTTCGAGCTTATGGGCCGGATATTTGTCATAAACAACCTCTTGACCGGTTCCCGGCTCATAATATTCATTTACGACGTTGACGGGACGAATCAGCTGCACGCGCCTATCATACCTTCCCAGGCCTCTACGTCTTTCTCTTCTATCCCGCATAAGCTATCACGTAAGGTTGAAGAAGGCGGTCGGCCATTGTCTTTTTTTCACGTACATAGTCGCCGGGGTCGTCGTACCATTCCGCGATGAGTGCCCGAACAGCCTGTAATAGCCTGGGCGGTATCTTTCCATCATCGTAACCGGCAGTGAAAGTTGTTCGAAATAAGCTACCTGTTGCCTTGAATGATGATTTCCACCTGATTCGAGAGGTGGTTTCACTCGTAGGAATGAGCTTGTATTCCGTTGCGGCGATCGACGTGAAATTTTCGTCAATTTCTTGTTCGATACTGGCAATACTGGCTACATTGAACGTATCAGCAAATTTGCATGGGAGATAATCAGTGTACCATTCGTAGGTAGATACGCCCAGCGACAAATTACACTCTTTCTCCACATAGCTTACAGCCGCGTTGATCAGATCCTGAATTTTTGCATCATCCTCGGTGAAATCCGGAATATCAAGACGAAGCCAATTCTTCGCCTGTTCAACAGTGACAGGCGAAGAGGTGTACTTCGCTTTTAATACCGGATAGGTGTTCATTTCAGAGCCTTAGCGTACTTTTTCTCGATCAATTCGTTGGCCTTTTCCTCGGTCAAAATTGGCGTCTCGCCAACTTCGTGAGCTATCAAAGGATGAAACTTAATGATCTCGACCTGTTTGGTTTTGCCTTTGTATTCTGACGTAGCTTCGACCGCTTTTGCCTCCGACGTCTCTTTTGATTGTTCTGCCATTACTTTTATAGATGTGGGCCGCCGAAAACGGCCCGGTTATACAATATCACAAGCCTCGATTAGGCCGTCAGGGCATCTTTGATACCCGCGAACGACTTATTACGGACCGCCTTCATTGCCCAGAACGCATTCGCTGTAACCTCAATCTGCGCTTTCTTTTTCTGGGTGTATGGGTCGATGATGTACTCGGTTCCACCCCACATACCCACACGGAAATCACGGAAGTTTCCGAAGATGATCGCAGATGCATTGTTGGCGGTGCCTTTGGTCAAGTTCGAAGGAACGATGTTGGAAACTATTGCAGGATAACCGTTCAATACGTTGTCAGGGCTCCAAACCGGTGCGCCATTTGTTCCGGTGAAAATCTGAGTCGTTTTCAGTTTTGACCGTACTTTTGTGTTTGTCAAGTACTTCGGCACGCCTTTGTTGTGGTTGAAGCTGTCAACAAGGCCTTCGAGCGCAACGATGTCGTTGTAAGTTGGAACAGCGCCATTGGCACCAAGCGCCAATAAGTTACCGTTGGCCGAATTGATGATGGTCAATAGCGTCGCAATGGCTTCCGCATTCATTTTCTGTGCGAGAGCCTCGGAAATGGCAGTCAAAACGGTGTTCTGCATCTCAATCGAAGTTTGACGCAAAGTTTGAAGCGAAATCGGCACGGTCGTCCCGCGGCGAGTGGGCTTCATTTCCATCGAACTGAACAGAATTTCCGTATCGTTCATTTGCTCGATTTCCGTCAATTCCTGGATGGCTGGTGCTGTTTCCTGAACAGGGAATACGATATCACCTTTCAGTCCAGTCATAAACCACGCACCTACTTTGTCCAGGAAAGTATCAGCCTGGATCAAGCCCAAAAGCCCTTGCAGGTCTTTTTCAACCAGCAAACCACCCTGGTCTCCTGGGTTGGTTGTTTGTCCGGTTACTGTCTGACCGCGTTTTTCGAACACAGAATCAAGAACGACGATACTGTTTCCGGTAAGCTCCAAACCTGCATCGATTGCACGTTCTTCTCCCATTTTAGCAACTTCGGCCTCAACACCATCCAGTGCGCGTTGTTCCAATTTCGCTAAAAGGGCACGGTTCAGGTTAAAACCTGCCAAAGCTCTCTGATCAGCTTTCGATGTATCGCGGTTGCCTTCTTCTCCGCCACCAGGAAAACCTTGTGCGCGGCCAGCTTGAAAAGATTCAATCGCTCTCGCTTGATCAATTTGCACATCCAACGCCCGAATTTCTCCTGTCAGGTCCTCGAACGTTTTAAATTCCTCTGGGGTGAGGTTCCGGTTTTCGGCATCCCCGACCTTGGAAGCTGTCTCAGCCGCCTCGGCCTTAGCCGCGCGCTCATCCAGCAACTCTTTAAGCGTTTTTTTTGCCATTTTGTAGTTTATTGATGAATTGAAAATTATCGTAAAAGCATCAGCTGCATCTTAGCAAACTGACTTCTGAAAGCTATTTCTTGTTGTTTATGCTCCTTGATGAAGTCATCAAACGAGCGCTTGGCAATCTCCGTGGAAGTATTCATGTAAGCTGGCATGGAGACGGGCCCGAACTCGAACACTTCCTCGATCTTTTTGACATACCGAACATAGATACCATCCTCCTCAACCCATTCGTCGCCCTTTCTCGCCGCATTGAACATGAAGGAGCTACCGGTGACGTCTCGGCGTACAATTGGTGCAATTACTACATCCTGCGTGTGCTGGTTGTCAGGAGGAAGGATATCGTATTCCATCGCACCAGGAGTAATGTTGTAGCTCGTAGTCTGATTACGAACTGATCCCAGAATAATGCTCGTATTGTGGTTAAAGCAGGAAATTGCGTCGTCGATACGTGCGCCTTCCAAAGCTCTCGAATCAATCACCTCATAGAACCAGCCGATTTTGCGGGAACGCTGATTGAAAACAATTGCTTTCCCTGGGATATGCCAAACCCCTTCATCATTCTTGATCGCTCTTACCTCGCTCAGCTCCTGCGGAAGAACCCTTGTTTCCATTCTTTTTTGAAGTTTTTACCTCATCGATAATATCGAGTGGGGTCATTGAACCATTCATGTATGCCCTTGCGCCTGTTCCCTTCGGCAATGGGCCCTTATCGTCATATGCGCGGCCTTCATCTGGCATGTAAACCCCTCCTGTTACCATTCGGTAGATATGCTCCGACTGCGTTTTAAAATCACCTCGCAACAAACCTTTAAAATTGTGACTGGTGTAATATCCCTCCTCCAATTCATCCGTTCGGAAGCACTTATAGTTAACCTCTTCCTCGATTTGTCTCGCGATTGGAATAAGGACCGAGTTGGTCAGAATGATATACATCTGCTCTACTCCGCTTCCCCATGAGCTTTGCACATCCGGATCGCCTGTCATCGATGGGCTCAGATTGAACATTTTGTGAATGTCCTTTGATGACATGTTAAAAATCTCCAACAACCGAGAATCATTTGGAGACATACCCATTGGCTCGTAGGTCACATCAGGCGGCAAAACTGCCAATCCGTCCTCCAAAAGTGCGTCGTTCACCCTTTCTTTGATAACCTTGGCCGCCTTTTCGTCCTTTACGTTCGCGACGGCAGGGTGGCGCAAAAAGCCGCCCATAAACGTACGATTTGCAAAAAACTGTTGCGCGTGCTCCTTGGTTGTCAGGTCGATTTCGATGGTTTTGGACTGCCATGTGATAATTGAAGTCCCTTTCGCGCCATCGAAGTCCAAATCCTTCAAGAAAATGACATCATCCTGAGAAAGGCGCTTATTCAAATGCGGAATCTCAAAAAAGTAGCTATCGGAAGCTATATCATGCAAAATATACACTTGGCTGCACGGATACGGGATGATTCCGACGGTCCTTCGGTTAATGTCCCGCTTGATTTCCGAAACTGACCACCCATGAACCAGGCAGTTTAAGAGCATCGATCTTCGAGCCACGAGCGGCCCCATATTTTTATTAAATCGAGTCTCTAAAACAAAGTTTAACGGATGCTTGTACTGTTTTTCAGCACCTCGCTTTCCGGTCGAACGGTATACATTATACGGCAGGCTCGCAATTTGATTACTGATGAACTTTACACACCCATAAAAGGCGGCTATACCCATCGCATTGCTCGCTGTAACATGGACACGCAATGAGTTAAGTCCAAGTTTTTGCAAAAACACATCAGCAGAATCAGCAGTTGAAGCCAGAACCGACCGTTTTTCAGCGATGGGGACGATTTCAATGGCTGGCTTAGGCACGAACGCGCCTCTTCCGATGAGATTTGTAATCCAGTTTGCCAACGAAGTAATGATTTGACCGGAAAATTACAAAACCCTACGCACGCGTGCGCTAGAAAAGTGATTCCCAATAACCGGTATTTTTTATTTCGAGGTATAAAATGCGTATTTGAACGATAAAAAGGAGGAATAATAGCTCTTGATGCCGGTTTTCTCGCAGCGTGCCGCTACTTTCAGGTATGCCGCTTGCATACTCATCCCTTTGCTTTTGTACTCCTCATAAAGCCGGAAAAAGCCTTCTTTCGTGATTTGGAGCTCGCTTTGTTGTATTTCTTGATCAGAAAACGCCATAATTGTCGCTATTCGCGTAAGTATCAGTTGTTAAATGCCAAATCGAATATTCCCCCATAGCCATGATACTGGCTACAATCCCATCTATTTTGCCGTTGCTCTTATCTTTTACTGGCTTGATATTCCCAGCTGCATCGGTCGCAAGTGCAACATTCCCCAGCATCCATGCCGTGATGGGATTCCCGTCATGAAATAGCTTTTCATTGAGTACGGTTTCTTCGAAAAGGGTCGTTGCAGGCCCCATTGATATAAATCCTTGGCGGAATGCTTGAACCTTGTTGTGGTAATCGTAATTGATTGAACCGTCTTCTTTTTGAACGGCGGCATATGTGGTTCCGAGCTCCGCCTCTAATTTCTGTTTCAGCATCTGTGCAGAAAAGGGGTCGTATCCGAGAAAGCGGAGGTCGAAAGTGCTTGCAGCCTCGACGATATCGTTGAAAATGTACTCGTAATTGGTAGTCATACCAGGCGTAGCGATGAGGTAGCCGGCATTCACCCAATCCAAATAGTTGATATTTGCCGGCCGGGAAGCATATTCGGCAGCATGCTCGGAACAGTAGTGTTTTACCGTCAGAAAATTGTGGTCCGGAAAGTATAAAGCGAATGACGCGATATCCCTCGCATAGCCCAAATCAAGGCCAGCATAACAAACCGCGCCCTCGGGCGGAGTAAAATCCGGTCTGGCTAGTTTCTTCCAGGTCTCCGAGGGAATCCAGGTAACAGCCGAATCCACCCACATATTGAGGTGTTTCGTTTTAAACTCCACTTCCTCGCGGCCGTTCTTCTTCGCCTTTTTAAATTCGTCCTCCAAAAACTTCGGTCGCACCGACACGCCATAATTCGGGTTTGCTTTGGACCACATTTCGGGATCTTCCCATGAATCCCCTTCGTCCAGGTTAAAGATCATGGCAAACAGGTTGTCCCGCTCGTAGTGACCTTCAAGAACAACGATACATTCAGTCCGGTAACTGAAACAGGGGACTTGTCGGCTCGCGCCGGCGGTTGTGATTATAAAGAATATTGGCTGCTCCCGCGCTGCCATCCCGGACCGTAGCGACGTCTTCACGTCATCAGTTTTGTGTACGTGGTATTCGTCGAAAATTACGCAGCTGGAATGCTTTCCCTCAGTGTTATTGGCATCGTGCGATACAGCCAGCATCGAACCTTCATTGTAATCGCAGTAGATGCTGTTCGCGAAAATATCCAGTTCATTGCGGATGTATTCCGATTGCCGAGCCATTGATTTAGCAGCCTTGAAACATATTCCGGCCTGATCCCGGGTGTAAGCAGCTGCGTAAACCTCCGGAGTATTCTCCTCATCAAGCACCAGCATGTACAATCCGATCCCCGCGGCAAGCTCGGTTTTTCCGTTTTTCTTGGGCACTTCAATATAAATCTCAGTGAATCTCCGGTTGCCAGTGATTACATCCTTCCATCCGAACACATTAGCCACGATGAAGGCTTGCCAAGGCTCCAATGAAAAGGGTTTCCCCTTCCATTTGCCCTTGGTAAAACACAGGCATTCAAAAAAATCAAGTGCTACCTGGGCGGCATTTTCATCAAACACAAGGCCCCGATCCGCCCCGCGTTCCAGATCGGTTTGAAAACGCTTGACGGACAATTTCGCTATCAATCCGAGTGGGATTTCACCAGACTCCACCCCGCGAACGTAATCAAATACCTTCGATATCGGATTAATCCTGTCCTCCATTGAGTCTATTTCTTAGCGCTCCAATTGGGTTTTTCTTTTCCTGGATTGCCGACTTCACACGTGCCCTGCTCACTGGCGTCATGCCGAATTCAGTCAGCAATTTCAGCAACTTGTTTTCACTATCTGAAAGAATGTCATACAGCGGATTCCGCTTCTTCACACTGGCGCCTGAGTCAGATTTGTGATTGATCACAAACTTGGTTGGTCCCGGTAGTGTCTTGGACAGTTTTTGAACCCTGACAAAAATCTTGCATAGCATTCCGAATGCGACCTCATCGGTTTCTTTCAGAATATCATTTCGTTGAAGGTATTCATGCCATTGGGCCCAAACTTCCTTCTCCTCGTCGGTCAGCCAGTCAACCGGTGACGGCGACAAAGCTTTATTGGGATCTATTCGATCCTTATGCCGGTCCTTTCGGTACGTTCCTTGCGCCCGGAGCGTGTCCGTGGCTTTCGGTTTTCTTCCTGCCATTGGTAACTTTTAATCAGCATGTACAATTTTCAACGGGCCGGCGGCAACCAAAGCAATGCAACTCCTCTCGCCAAGATCGGCTGCATCCCATGTAAGCCGACCACTTACCTCCGCAGCTCGGGCAGCGGCCGCAATTCCTGTCTTTCCTTTTTGCCAGCTCCCTTTCAAGGTCGGCGGTCTATTCGCGAGTCAAATCCATCATTCTGTCGGGGAATTTTGCTCCAATTTTGACACGATATTTGTTTGGGGGCAAGGGCGGTTGTCAAAAAAGCCTTCTCAGACTTTTGACCCCTCCCCCATCGCATTCCTACTACAAGCCCCCAAAATCGGCCTCAGAACGCTGGAAACGGCCTTTTTAAAGAAGCGCCCCGTTTTGCCCCTTCTTGCCCCTCTTTCGCCCCTTTTCGAGGGACCATCATGCGGCACAGTCCCAATAGCACCAGCACATAGGACAAGGCGAAGCATAAAGCCTCGCCTGTTTCAGTGCTCATTGGTTCAATGGGTGCCATAGTCTTCATGTGAAGGCTCTATCACACCACCCTTAGCAAATGAGAACGGGGCTTCATTCCGCTTAGCCTGCCGCTCTATCACCGTTTTCAAATCTGTACCATTTATAACTTCGGCTCTCTTTAAGACGATCTCGGGATCCTCAAAGAGCTTGAAAGGAACGGTGCCGAACAGGTTCATTACATTGGCCTCCGTAATGAGCTTGATCAAATCCGGGATGGTAGCATTTGCGATTATCTCATCGCCATTGTCAAGATGTAGGACGGTGTACACCTTCCCACGGTGCGGGTGCTCCTTCAAGTGAGATATGTTCCTGATGGGAACACATGCGTTTATGCAAGATTGCTCATAGTACCTATGGTCACCTGATAATTGATACGCTGATAAAAACAGCAATCCGTTTTCGATTTTCATGATTATGATAGCTTGTTGATGAATTAATAATTTATCTGCTCCCTTTTCAATACCCGGCAGGAACACACGTTGATCGTTCTCCCCCAAAAGATGGATTTATACATGACTGGAACAGCTTCTTTGTAGGTAGCAATCGTCGGATTGAATCTTGCTACATAAACAAGGGTGTCCTTCTTTCCATTGCAGTATTCTATCTCCGTTGTGTAGCGCCGTGGCTCACATGATGAGACCACGATAACAAATATCACAACCGCGACGATGCCGCCTGCCAATAGGTTCATTACTGCGTTAAATGCTTTCATAGTTTATTGATGAGTAATTATTGAACTTTTCTAAGCGTGGGTGCGATTCACATGGGATACTTTGAGTCGTATGATTATTCAAAGATTAGGGCAAAGCTGAAAGCTTCGCCCTCTTGATCATTGTTAGTCCTTCCAGGTCAGCGCCTTCACTGCCCACATTTGAGCCGTCTGCAACTCAGTGATTGCGACAGACGCAAGTCGGCGCACTTCTGCGCTACTGGTATTGGAACGAAGATCATTCATGCGATCAATCTCATTCGCAAACCCTTGCTTACACTGTGATACTGCATCGTCACCTGACGGATTGAAAGATAAGCCTACGGCTTTTTGTCCAAACGATTGATTGGAATCCATACTTGAATTGTTTATTGATGAAAAAATGAACTGCTATTTTGATTTATTCCTCCTTCTGGCCTCCTCAGCGCTTTTGATGGTGTGACACCGCTTGCAGAGGCTTTGCAGGTTCTTAGGATCGAAGGGAGCGCCGCCGACCTCCAACGGTGTTATATGATCGACCTGAACCGCCTCTACCAAACGCCCTTTTTTGTCGCAGGTCTGACAGTATGGAAAGTCGAGCAGCTGCTGCGGCCGCACCCTGTCGCGCCACTCTCTGCAATCGCGTATTTTTCTTACCTCTTCGGCGGTACGGGGGGTAAGTCCAGTTAATTCGTTCATAAGCTGCTAAAACGAGGCATTTGCCGACTGCACGACCAAACGCCCTTGCTGATTCTTTGGCCGCCTCCAATGTATTGACAGCCAGTTCCAACTGTAAAAGTTGATAGGCTATTATGAGGTCTTGCGCCGCCTTTCTCAATAAATCCTGATCAATAACCATCTTTGTATCATGATCATATAAGCGAATAGGCTGGATGTTCATGACTCAATGAAACGTTTGTGGCGGCGCAACTCCCGGATTATCGCCCTCAGCCTTGAATTTTCAGCCTCCTCCTTAACCAATCGGTTCTCTATCAACGAAGCTTTTTCATACTGGCAAATGAGCGCATGAAAGGTTTGGTGCTTCTCGTCTCTGAGTCGCTTAATGGCCTTTAACCAACGACCTTTGCGCCATTCGTAAATGACGAACCATAGGGTGCTCGCGGCAATACCGGAAGCCACTGAAATGAACAAAATCATCGTATGATTGGGGCGTATGCCTCGGTTGTGGAGTGGAACAATGTATCATCAGAAAACCAGCCGAGCGGCTTGCCATCCTTGGAAACGAGAATTTCGTCACGGCGATAACCATCAACGATGCAGTCATGCGCTCTTCCAGCTTGATCGAGAAAGAAAGCGGTTTGACCTTGCCGGAATATTTGCTTTTCTCGTCTCAATTGACTTTCGTCAAATACCACCTGAGTTGGCTTACTGAATCCGCGAACGTTTGTATTCACGGGCTCACTTCGCCTCCTAATCCCTTCGGCAACTTCCCGCAGCCGGTCGCAGGCCTTTTTATAAAGCTTTCCAGCCTCAGCGATATCATCGAGGCATTTTTGTAGTAGAGCTGCTTCACTCATGATTTGTACTTGATTTCGTGAATCTGGAACAGGAGATCAGGAAAGGACTGATGATTGGGGCCGTCTATAATGCACAAATTCCCGGCGACGCATGCACGATCGTTGACGGCCAAAGCCTCAACCTCGATAAGCATACGTACACCGGGTTTTAGTCCGACAATGCGGGCCACTTCCTGATTTTTGGGCGAACGATCAACAACCGGCTCGTCCACATACTTGACGAGCTCGGTCTTTTTCGATCTCCGCGCCCTTCTCTGGCTGGGGACCATGTAGTTCAATTTAGCTTGTTGATGAAATTAGTAGCGGTGACGGGACTCGAACCCGTGACCTGTGGGTTATGGGCCCACCGAGCTGCCAACTGCTCTACACCGCGGTATTACTCGACAATAATGTCGAGTTGTTTCTTTGAATCCATTGTCATGAAGTGATAGCGCCTGTTTCGATTCCACGTACAGACGGGCGGCTTTCAGCCCTCCGAGTGTCCACAATCGAAGCTGTTTCTACATTACGTTTTGCGCCCTCTGACTCAACCTTGCGGGAGGATGGCGACGTGTCTCTTTTGAAATCTCCTTTGTTATGCATGAGCTTGAATTTTTGCAAAGAGCCAGGGAGCCCAACTGACTCCCCGTTACTTAGCCTCTAAAAACAATAACCTCACTTCGAGAACTCAAATATAGACAAAAGTTATTATAAATATCTTTTAATAGATATTATATATAAATATTTGCACCGGCCGTGGCTTTCCCTTTCCATTCCCTCAGTATTCTCCGCTCTTTGATTGTTCCATAGTGCTTCAACTGTTTGGTCGAAGTGTGCCCCAACATAACAGCCACCACCTCGTCGCTGAGACCATAGTCATTTAAACATCTGTCAGTGAATGTCTTTCTCGCCACCTTGTTGGTAAGATTTTTCTCAATACCTACTGCTGCGGCAATCAGTTTCAAATAGTCGTTGGATTTCTGATTTGAAATCTTGGGTAGGTTGTTGATCCCGTTATATTTTTCAATAATGCGGATCGCCTCGGGGTCCAGAGGAAACATTGCTTCTACTTTGGTTTTAAACCGCTTTACCCTCATAAATTCCATCCCCTGGAACACATAGCGGTCTGTTTCCATGACATTTTGATAGTCAGAGATGTGAAGCCCGGTGTAACACATAAAGAGGAAGGAGTCTGCGACACGTTGTAATTTTTCACTCCATTGTTTATTCTTGATCAGGTCGATCTCTTCGTGATCAAGGCAGGTAATATCAAAGTCATTTTCCCACTCCAACCGAATGTTAGCGAACGGACTTGCATTAATATGCCCTTCTCTGATAGCATATAAAAATGCCCCATGACAAGCCTGAATAAGCTTGTTGCAGTAATCCCTCTTAAAGCCCTTCTTCTTTAACCAGGTCCAGAACCCCGCAACGTGACTGCGCTCAATTGCCCATATCGGCATATCAGTTCCTAGATACTCAGCCAAATATTCGTAGCATCGGCGATACTTATCCAAAGTTGGTTTCCTGCGTCCTCTCGCACGTAGATCATCTCTGAATTCCCTGCTCAACTCCGAGAAGCGCAAAAAGACTTTAGTTTTTCCCTGGAATTGAGAGACGACTCCTTTGGCAGTTACTGTCTTCCCTTGCGCTAAGTTCAGCTCGAAGATTTCCTCCAACGCCATCTTTATTTTTGCCAACTTTTTGTTCTGCTTGATAATTTCGTCCGAGTCGCCATTGATTATTTGCCTTTTACAATCCCATGTCGATGGGTAAATACTCAGCGAAGTTGAGAAGGTGTTGGTCGGAATACCACCAACTCGCACACGGCAATCCAAAGTGCATTTTCCCATTTTATTTGGGCGGGCTGAGCGAAGTTGAAATCGTACGCGCATTCGAATTTTAACTGACTCGTAGTTCATAACACAATCGTTTTAGGTGATTAATCCTTATGAACTTGGGAATAAAATCGCGAAATCGAAAGCCTAAAATAACTTGAATGACGACGCCTCTGGCGGGAAGAAACTATCGTCCGGAGACCAAATACGATTGTAGCGCATGTCGCACTTCAACAACGTCGATCCGGTCTCACCTGCTCGGTTCTTGCCAAAAATGTACTCTAAATTGCCAGATGGGACGAAATTCTCCTTCTTCTCCATGGCAGCTATCGAATCGTAGTAATCTTGCCGGTAAAGGAATATCACAATACTGGCATCCTGTTCCAGCTGACCTGAGCCCTTCAAATCGGACAATCCCGGTCTCTTGTCTGCCCTTCCCTCGTTGTTCCGACTGAGCTGGGCAAGCTCGATAATGGGAACGCCCAAGGTGCCCTTCAAATGGGTAAGTTTCTGAGAGACCGACGTTATCACTCTGGTGGAATCGGAGGAATCCTTGACAGTCCGGTCCTTGATCAGTTGCACATAGTCGATGAAAATGAGTTCAATGCCGTGCTTTCTCCGCCAGTTCCGCATTTGAAGGCATATGTCAGCAATATCCCATGAGTTCTTGTTGTCATAATAGTAAATCGGCAGACTGTCCACTTTCTTCCGGCTTTCCTTCACAAGTAACTTTTGGTTCATCGCTAACCTTCCCTTCGTCATATCGCTTGCCGATACTCCGCACACGTTGGACATGATACGGCTGGTCAGCTTTACCGTGGACATTTCGAGCGAAATGAAGGCCACCGGGTGCCCCGCCAATGCGGCATGGTACGCATGAAATACACCGACCATTGTCTTTCCCATGCCTGGCCGTCCCGCAATTATACCGATGTCATCAACCTGCCATCCACCCGTCAATTCATCCAATTCGTCAACACCGGTGGTGATACCGGTTAGCTTTGTTTCAGGCCTGTCAATTAACGTTTCCAACTCGTCAAGCGAATGGCTGAACGTAATGTTGGTAAGCGGTCGATTCCGCGAAGTCATTAACTGTGACGATTCGTTCACCAGTTGATCAAGCCTGTCGATGGTTGCGTTCTGAGAAATTGCCGCCTGAATTTCCATTGATTTTAGCAGCATGGCACGCTTAACGGAGAGATCTGATAGAAGCATCGCGTTACGCCATAAAAACGTGTCAGACGTAAAATACTGCTTCATTTCCTGGTAGGTTCCGAGCAAATCTTTCTTGCCAGACTCGACAACTGTTCGCAATAGGCTGCTTTGGGTAATATCAGCCCCCTCCATGTGCAGCTTAAAGATTGACTCGAATAGGAACCGGTAATGGCCATCATAGAAGCAATCTGGATGCAATATTTCTTCAACACGAACGATAAGCTCGGGACGGTTCACCATCACCGACAGTACATCCTTCTCGACCTCCTTGGAGTGTGGCGGGGTTATCATTTGGTTCATCGCACTGAAATTTTAAGAACAAGTTTATTGAAGGATTCGAGAGCACGTTCTTCGTCGTTTCCGAAAAGCCCATTCGCAAGCGCATCGTAAAGAGCATCGATTTGTTCTTCCTTCGAGGCCTCCGGCATCATCCCTTTCGGAATCGTATAGCAGTGTCCGTATTTTCTTCCAAATTCGAGGAAGGATTTATCGACCTTCCCGTCCAGCATAAGTGGCTTTTGATCACCAAGCATTACGAAATCGTTGGGCCGTGTTTTTTGGCCAGGAAGCGTAAACAAGGTGTGAAAACCGCATACCTCGCATTCCACCGCGTAAAGTATACCAGCTTGGAGATTCTGAGGCTTCTCGCTGGCAGGAACGCATTCACCTCGACATTTTGACTTTTTCATGATGGATTTTCGGAGTTTTGACGTTGGCGACGGCGGGACGGATCATTCAGATAAATCATCGGAGCAACCGGTGGGCGTTCGGGCTCAGGGCGGGACGCAGCCACATATTCGTCGGTTTCCCACCTACGCTGGTTGAGATAGGTTTGGAGCTGCAACTGATATTTTCGGGCAGTGTCTTTCGGGTCGAGCGTTGAGAGGTAGATCGGAATGTGGTCAAGCACCGCCTTCCGATCTCTGTCGTTGAGTTTGGTTTCCCAATGCTTTTGACACTTTGCCTTGTCCCCTACTTTCTTCCCGTACAAATCCCAGATTTCGACAAAAGAGATATTTATTATCTCTTTCTCTTTATTCTTTAGATTACCTTTAGATATAGATTTAGATTGCGGTATTTCTGTGACAGAAACCCCGTCTTTACGGTTATCACTGTCGAATTTACCCGCATTCCTGGCTTGTCCCTTTGCCCTCTCGCGTGATAAATCCCGCTTTTGATAGAAGAATTTAAGCCTCTCATCAAGGGTTTGACTATACAATACACCGTTATCGCGGCATATCAGCTCCAAACTGATACAGTAATTCAGTATGTCCCGTATTTCTGTCACAGAAACCCCGAAGTCACCGGCTAGAAGCTCCTCTTCGAGCTCATTTTCTGCCCATCGATTGCCTTCGCATTCGGTCAAAACTTCCAAAAACATGCACCAAACGCAGTATCCGACTACCGGAAACTTTGCTCGAAGAGCCTTTATCTTCCGGTGGTTACGCATGTTATTGTCGTGCCCGAAGTACGGCGCATTGTTTTTTGTTGGTCGTGCCATAGATAGGAGGTAAATTACCCGGCTGGGTGATCACTTATTTGAACTTACGTACTTACGATAATTTCGGGCCTGTTTTTGCTGCATAGCAGGAAGCATGTATCCCATCCGGTCCAGCAGCTCCAAGACCTTCCCATTAAGACAAGGGAGATGGCAGCATCCATCGACATACGACCGAAAAGTCAGTCCATTCTTGTCGATTGCGAAGAATTGCCATTCGCCATCATACCCGGTACCGGCCAGCTGGATCAGACGACGCCAGCCGCAGACTGGTACGGTTCGGATGGGCAATTCCGGATTCAGAAACAGGTGTACAATCTGATCGAGATCATCCTTGTAATCCGGAAGTTCGGCCAGGCTTTTCCGACCAGGCGGGATTAAATTGCTCAACGAATACGACATGACGAGAGTGCCTATACGTTAGTAGGAGAATCAGCGGGCAATTTACGGTCATAGCGATTGATAGCACTTTTGAAAAGGCCGTTAAGTGATTCCTTCAATATATGATACAGCAGGGATTTTGACTTGAACAGGCAGGTCTTTACATCAGTCCGTATCACTATGTCGTCCAGATCGTCTGACATTGCTAGCGAGTCGAATGCCTCATTCAATACATCATTGGCTGAGAAAAAATCTACCACACAGCTTGTCTGCTCGAAAATCTCAGAGGGAATGATCACGCAGCGGAATTCCGTTTCCTGCCACGTCGGATCGGTCACTGTATCCTGAATGAACCAAACAAATGAGTCATTGAGCCAGATCACTTGATTTTTAGTTTTTTCATCGCGGTCAGAAAGCATCAAATAGCGCCGAAACGCGTAATTGATCAGATTAGAGTAATTGAATGCATCGGAGATAAACGACTCGTTTCCAAACCAATTCGAGAGGTCTGCGCGGATTTCTCCCGCGGTAACTTTAACAGAAGTTTCCATGTTTTTTTTGATTAAAGGGAAGATGAATGATTACTTTTTGAAAGACTTAGTTTCGATCAGACCTTTCTTGACAAACTCATTCAGGTCGTCGATTTTGTAGTATACATAGTGCCCACGCTTGTAATGTCGTAGCTTTTTTGAAGACGTGTAGAGCCGGATCGTCGGAAGCGATACTCCGAGAATTCCCGCGGCCTGTTCCGCCCGGACAAACTCAAACTTGTTAAGGCCATGTTCATTTTGATTTTCGGATATGGCACGGTCGAGGCGCTCGTCTATCCTATCCAAGCGGTCAAAAATTGGTTGATAGGGATGTTCCATGATGAGGTAGATTACAATGAAATATTCGAATCATTGTCAAGCGGGCACCGCACTTTGAGCGGCTAAACGTTTTTCGACGCGCTTACGGAGCATTAAGAGAGTAACTGTAGAGTTGATGCCATACTTCTGGCAGATAATTTCGCTTACCCTTGTTTTCATCGCTCCGGGCTGTCCCGACAGCTTCTGAAATTCAGTGTAGATTTCCATGTCGCGAGCTTCTCGCTGAATCGCAAATGGCGTTCGCAAATCAAATTCTTCTGTTTTCATGTTAATTTTTAACTTTACCGATTAATCAAATTATTTGTTCACTCAATAGTTTGACATTACCTTAGTTGTATACTAACAAATGTAAATAATATTATTGATTTATTGTCAATAATATTATTACTAAAATTGACAATTTTCATGGGATTTCGAGATAATGTTATACAAATACTTAATAATCAAGGACTTAAACAATCCGACTTGGCCGACATTTTGGGGAAATCACGGCAAAATATTTCGCTTCTATTGAAGAACGACAAGCCGAGCATGCAGACATTAGAGGAATTCGCAAGAGGCCTGGGCGTAAGTGTTTATGACCTGATTAATGATACGACAGTCCACGCAGCCCACCCTAAATACTCTGTAATTCAAAGATTTAAAGAATATATTGACGCAAAGAAATATAACCTAGATTCTATATTAGCTGAGCTTAACATTGACCAAAAAGTGTTTGATCTGATGATTTCTCGAAGAATCGCCGTTAACGAGCATTTCATCCAACAGATTTCTGAACGATTCCCTGGTATCAATCTTTCATGGCTCCTTACTGGCAGTGGTGAGATGCTAAGCTCGCTACATATTGAAGACCGAAACTTGCAGTTAATCAAAGCGCAAGGCGTGACAGAATTTCGCCATCTCGGCCAAGATAGATACCTAGTGTTGTGTCCACTAGTCAGGACCGAGGCTATAAGAGCTTACATTGACAACCTGGATGACACCGACTTCGCTTCCCAGTTACAAAAGCACGTAATAGCAGTAGATGATTTGCAATTCGGTGAATACATGAGCTTTGAGACACCCATTGAGCATCACGGAGGCTCCGTTGAAGATTTTATCGGTGAGGGGTGGATAACGACCGGTAAGAAGATTGAGAAATCCACTTGGAAGAGAGGAATCAGCTTTCGTAAGTACCCAACTTATATCGTAGTAGTGAAACATGGAATCTTGCTGCTTCATGTGACTGACTACGATCGAGACAAACAGGCAATTAGGTTTTCCGGGCCAGAGAATGAGCATTATCCAAACGATCTCATTCCTTTTGACGACATATTAGAACTTTATAGTGTAGTCGCTATAACCGACCCGCGCAAATAGATTTGCGGATTTGGATGAAACCCATTAAGTTGAGGGAAGAAATCACCCTCCACGCAATGAATAAATCTACATTTGCCCGACTGGCATGTGCCTCATCCACGTCACTTCTATTTTTCCTCGCGCCCACATTTTATGCGTCGGCACAAAATGTATCTCAGCAGGCCATTGATGATTTGAAAAAAAAGGTCAGTCGACTACGAAGTGAAATCTCCATAAAACAGGATTCCCTCAACAAAGCCTGGGAGGAACTTGACCGGCTGGAAAAGAAGCAAATCGCATCTAAGTACTACCGTGAAATAACGGACACTTTTATTCCCGCAAAAGTCAAGCGAGACGGCAAAGTATTCAGACAACCCGAATGGTCGTCGGCCGTTGTTGGTGAGGTAAAACCTGGTGAGATTGTAAAACTATTGGATTACACCGGCCACTATTGGTTAATATCAAAAGAGGATGCCTCCGGATATGTAATGGACATAATGATCGACGAAAACGAAGAGGCCAGAAAGTATAAATCAGCCATTGAAAAGAAGACCAAGGATGCTGCAATTAATGCCGAACTCGAAAAAATGGCAGCGGAGAAACAGGCATCCGACAAGTTAAAAAAACAGACAGAAAAAGAAATTGAAGAATGGAAAAAGGGAGTAATTGCCAAATATGGCAACACAGTAGGTCAGAAATTAGTTGATGGATACTATTGGGTTGGGATGACCGCGGAAATGGCTCGTGTTAGCTTAGGCGAACCAGAGACAATAAATAAGTCAGTGGGAACTTGGGGCGTTCATGAGCAGTGGGTATATGGAAGCATTTACTTGTACATAGAGAAAGGCAAAGTAGTAAGTTATCAAAATTCGCAGTAGCAAACCATCCGACTCCCGCTCAATCAAACTATTTTGATATTTGGTAGGATGTTGGTAAGATTACCAAAACCGTTCTTCCTGCTGGCTCAACCTTCGTTTTTCGAGCTGTCGTAATCAAAGGAACTCCCGGCAAGCGCGTGAACCTGGAGCCCTACAACGATTACGCTAACGTGAAGGCTGACTTCGGGCTGAAAGATTGATTGATTTTTTTTCATTTTAACTCCTCTATAATATGCTAGAACCTTTAAAGCAGTTCATTTGCGACAAATGCGGACAAATAATCGAAAAGCCGGAAGATGGCTGGGTTGAGTGGCTTCACACGAAAGATCCAGCGACGGGACGAAGAAAGAATCAAGGTTTCAAAATTGTCCATCATTCGCGAGTGTCTCCATTAAGCGACGGAACTCGACAAGTTCGATGTTACCATTATGATAACCGCGGAGACAGATCCGACAACCATCTAGAATACTTCCTTGGCGAGGAAGGTTTACCTATTCTTTACGGAATGATTGATAGTGGCCCCGATTTCGTTGATGATCAGTATGTGCCCGAAGTTGCAAACGTCAGAGAATACATCGAATTTCTCAGAAGGCTGACTCTACCGTACTATGAGGAAGCAAGGAAATATTGGTCCGATGCCAAGAGTGATGGATTTTTTGATGGAGGAAATGAGGTATGGATATACCTTCCTGAAACCCTGAAGGAAATTATTCATGAATATGGTGAAACAGAGGAGGAATGATTGAAATAATCTACCACAATAACGACCGTTACGGGTATAGCGATCAGTTACATGAAGCGCTCAGACTCCGTACATCAAACTATTCAAGAGACATAAAAGGCTGGATAAATGCCGAGTACCTCTTTCAAGGGAAGTCTGAGCTAACCACTCCGGTAAAAGATTATGATTATTTTTACTCATCGTATACGATGAGCACTGATAACCAACCGAATACAAAGGAGATTTTATTACTTAGACTAGAATTTATAAAGCTAATCACGCTCGACTCGAAAAGCCCATTGAAGAAGAAATTCGTCCAATGGCTTCTTTCGGTCGAGGCCCGGTACGAGAACCTGGACCTGCTTCCCCGCCCGGTGGTCCTGGGACTTTTGGAGCTAGCGAAACTATGTACCTACATCGATATGCAAATCAAATATTATAATGAACACAAGGAATATTTTTTGCAGTCTGTTGAGGATGGCGACTATACTGTTTTTGATCGATGGCGCAATGCGCTCCTAAAAATAGACAAGTCAGAAGCAATTAGATCGAAATACCATATCTCGGCGTACGTCGGAAACCTGAATTCAAAGATCGAACAGATCGCATTCTTGGATAGCCTACAAAGCATTAGGAATGCCGTTTTCGATGCCATAAAGATGGTTTTCAACAAAGTAGATCCACTATTTCCCAAAAGCGAAGAAAAGGCGCTAGACTTAGCCAATTTCACGAGGGAAATGTTCCAAGCAGCAGGGCTGACGCCAGACATTAAACCCAAACATTACCGAAGGGGTGATCAGTTAGAATTGTTTGGCAGGATTGAAAACATTGATTTTTCATTGATCGACAAAGCCATAGCTGCATTAGTAAAGTGACGACCGGACAATGAACTATCGCCGGGAATTTATGCTCAATACTCAGTAAAGCTCCACTGCTTCGCCTTCCACTGGCACTGATCAATAGATCGAAAACACATGTCGGACAGCGGGCGCATTAATGTTTGGATTCGACTGAATAGCCCAGCCTCCGATTCACAAAAAACTCTCCGTCAGTTACTTGAAATTTTTCGTGAAAGCGAATGATACTATTCGGATCCTCTTCCACAACACCGGAAAATACCCCTCTTATTGTATGTTCTGTCAGCTCTGTGACCTCAACTGTACCCTCATAAAATGACCAGTATGCACGATACACAAGCGGATTTTTAGTTTTAAGATGTACCCAGCTCATTAGCACGTTAGAAGTTCGATAATAATCGGTTGAAACTTTCCATACACCTTTTGTAACTGGTTCATCCCTCCAAATGGTTATCAAAAAGGAAGGGACTTTACCTGCTGAATCCCTGGCAGCTACTCCCAATTTGTAGGAGAGAATACTGCCACCTTCATTACCATAAAAATAGCTAACATACTGGCTTCCATTGTTGTGCTCCAAACGATATTTTTTACCATCGATGGAATAACTGACATAACTCTGGGCGTTCTCCTCCGGGGCAACACGCTCGTCTTTCTTGCATCCTAGCAGAAAGATAAAAAAGGTCGAAAATATCAGTATTCTTAACTCCATAGATTGAATAGAAAAGGTTTCACTGTGTAAGATAGCGACTCGCCTAGTTGTCAACAATTTCGAATTTCTTCATCGACCTTGTCGCTCCTATGACCCAAGCAGTTAGCTTTGCGTTGCAGCAATCCCCGGCGAACCAAGCCCTCAAATTGCTGCCATCCACACATAAGAACATTTAGGGCGTACTTGCCCAGATTTATTTCATTGCAACATTCATTGTTACACGATCACTATGTATCATAAAAATGGCCTAAATAGTCAAATTTATGCCATTTTTTACCTATGGAAGTTTTCGGATCAGATATTCTTCCATGATCGTTCCAGTTTAAAGATTTCAAATCGCCTCATAGCTCAACAGCACGACCCCGCTTTTAAACACACGGTGGTTAATCAGCTTCAAATCCAGTTTCCGTGTCAACCCCTGGAATGAAGGCGTACCTTCCCCGATCGCAACGGGGTCGATCATGAACTGGTACTCGTCAATCAGCCTTGCTTCCGCGAGTTGCGCGATAATGCTGCCGCTGCCCAGAATGGTCATGACTTTGTCTGGAATGGCTTTAAGTTTTCGAACGGCTTCTATGAGATCTCCTTTAATGAGCGTGGTATTCTCCCAACCGGCGCTTTCGAGGGTGGTTGAAAATACGATCTTCTCGGATTCATTCATACCTTGGGCGACTTCCGGCATACTTTCGATGGCCATGGGTGTCGGCCAGAAACCTGCCATCATTTCATAGGTTACCCTGCCGAAGAGCAGCGTAGCTTTTGCTTCGAGATTGTCTGCTGCAAACCCGTTTTCTTCTTCGCCATGCCGGTGCCAGCTGATATCGTTATCGGGGCCTTTGAAATAACCATTGAGCGTCGTGAAATTGTAGGCAATGAGCTTTCCCATGATGGTTTGTTTTTGAGGTGAATATTGTTTCAACTACCCCCATTACAAACGGGATGCCGGAAACAGGACAGACCCACCGCTTTTTTTCTCAGCGAAGCAGGCTCGCAACGCCCTTGTAGTTCAAAAACGACCGTTGGTCAATTCTACCCTGATTTTACAGGCATAAACACCCGACAAAATCTTCCGGCCGCGGCAGAGCCACCCCAGCCAGCCGATGGATCGGAGCAGCGAAATTGGATTTCCCGTAAATTACTTAGCCCCGGCGAGTGAAAAAGGTAATCTTTTTGGATTGGCTAGTAAGCAAACTATCTGAACAAAAAATCCTGTGTTTGGGACTGAATACCAGCGTAAAAGCGGTGTCGCTGCTGCTTTTATCGGCATATCAGGCACAGTGAAAATAATTACGCGCCAGTGATGGGGGGGTTAACATGAAATATGTGTCCTCATTGTGAATGCAGCCTGCTTGCAATGGCATTTTACAGAAGCGTTTATCTATCCTAAACCCTTAATATTTATGAGAGCTTTCTCCCTTTCAGCCCTGGCGGTGCTCTTGATGCTGTGTCAGCCAGCCTGGTCGCAAAACAAGAAATACAGCATCGTGATTAAAGGCGGGCATGTGATCGACCCGAAAAACAATATCGACGCCGTTATGGACGTGGCCATCGATGGCACGCCGGGCGGTGAGGACGGGAAGATCGCCCTCGTGGCCAAAAACATCGATGCCAGCCAGGCCGTACAGGTGGTGGATGCCAAAGGGCTCTACGTCACGCCCGGGCTGATCGACATTCACGTACACTTTTTCTGGGGTACCGACCTCAAAGGCACTTATCGCAATGGTCCAAACGGCCTGCCCGCAGACGGTTTCACATTCCGTTCAGGAGTAACCACCGTTGTCGACGCGGGAAGCTCCGGTTGGAAAAATTTTGAGACCTTCAAAAAACAAACCATCGACCTTTCCAAAACCCGCGTGCTCGCATTCCTGAACATCGTGGGCGAAGGAATGGCCGGCGGGAAATTCGAAAACAGCCTCGAAGAAATGGACGCGAAAGCCACAGCCGAAATGGCCAAAAAGTATCCCAACGACGTCGTAGGTGTAAAGCTGGCACATTTCGTAGGTCATGACTGGACACCCACCGACCGCGCATTGGAGGCCGGTACGCTCGCCAACATCCCTATTATGGTCGATTTCGGCAGTGCCAATCCGGTTTTACCATTGGAAGAATTGTATTTGAAAAAATTCCGCAAAGGCGACATTTACACCCATTGCTTCGGCGGCAATAGCAATAACAGCGGCCGCGGCCGCGAGTCTATCGTCGACGTATCGACCAATAAAGTGAAATCCTACGCGATCGAAGCACAGAAACGCGGGGTGATATTTGACGTGGGTTTCGGAGGTGCGAGCTTCCTTTTCTCCCAGGGACAGCCGGCGATCAAGCAGGGCTTTTATCCCAATTCGATCAGTACCGATCTCCACACAAGCAGCATGAACTCGGCCATGAAGGATATGAATAATATCATGTCTATGTTTATGGCCATGGGCATGGATTTCAAAAGTGTGATCAAAGCCAGCACCTGGAACCCCGCACAGGAGATCCGCCGCGAGGAGCTCGGGAACCTGTCCGTAGGCTCGCCCGCCGACGTGGCCATACTGAACTTGCGTGAAGGTAACTTCGGCTTCTACGCCCGCGATGGTAAAATCACCGGCAAAAAACGCATCGAAACCGAAGCAACCATCCGCGGCGGCAACATCGTGTACACGCTCAATGCGCGCGTAGAGCCCGTTAACCTGCCCCGTCCGGAACGCCCTGCAACCAACCAGGGCCCGCAAACCCCGGGAACAGGCCCCAGGTAATTAAAAGGAAGATATTTATTCAAGAAAAAGGGTATTCCAAACCCAATCAGGCATCCTTACCTCAACACCTGACCAAACTTGACAACACCTAATCAACACTTGACAATACCTGACCAACCTGACAACACCTGACAACACCTGACAACACCTGACCATTTCCTGAGAAAGCCCTTTAACCATTCAAACCCCCAATACCTTAACACCAATGAAACGCAGAGAACTTTTAAAAGATCTTTCCATGATCCCGCTCGCGGGAAGCGTTCTGAGCGCGGCGGCCAGCACGTCTGCGGCCTTTGCCGAAAGCAGCAAACCGAAATGGTTTCAGAAGGCGGCCGGCGCCGTGTCGGCACCCGGGCCATTGAAACCGGGACCGCAAATCTATCAGTCGATCGGCGTGGAGCCGATTATCAACTGCCGGGGGACATTTACCATTATCGGGGCGTCTATTGAGCTGCCCGAAGTTCGTCAGGCCATGGAGTATGCGTGCCAATATAATGTACAGATCGACGAGCTGGCATTTGGGGTTGGCCAGCGCCTTGCCGAGATCACCGGCGCCGAATGGGGCATGGTATCATCGGGCTGCGCGGCGGGGATGAACGAGGTAACCGCGGGCATTATTGCGGGTGGTAATCCTGAGAAACTGATCCGCATTCCCAATCTGGAAGGTTTTGAAAAAACAGAGGTGATTATCCCCAGGTCCTCGCGCAATGTGTATGACCACGCGATTCGCAATGTGGGCGTGAAAATCATTACGGTTGAAACCATCGAAGAGCTCAAAAAGGCCATTACTCCGCGCACAGCGATGATTTACATGATGCCTGGCGACGAACCGTGGACTGTTAAGGCCGTAGCAGATATCGCCAAGCCTGCGGGAGTTCCGCTGCTGGTGGACGCCGCTGCCGAGCGTTTGACGATCCCTAACATCCATTTGCAAGCCGGCGCAAGCGTGGTGGCGTATAGTGGCGGAAAGGTAATCCGCGGGCCGCAATGCGCAGGTTTGATGCTCGGCGACAAGGACGTACTCATGTCGGCATGGCAGGCCAGTGCGCCGCACCACGGACCTTGCCGTAACAATAAAGTAGGCCGCGAAGAAATGATAGGGATGCTCGCAGCCGTGGAAGCATGGGCCACGCGCGACCATAAGGCTGAAATGAGAACCTGGGTATCATGGCTGGAAAACATTTCCAAAAAACTGAACGGTATCCCGAGCGCCAAACTCGAAATTAAAGAGCCGGCAGAAGGGGCATTAGATAATGCTACACCGACATTAACCATAACCTGGGACCCTGCCAAGCTGAATATCACCGGCCAGGAAGTAGCCGACGAGCTGCAAACCACCAAACCGCGTGTGGCCGTAGGAACCGGCTTCCGCAGGGGCCAGGCAGCACAATCGGGCCCTCCTACCACGTCGATTACCGTAGCCGCTTATATGATGGGCCCCGGCAACGACAAGATTGTGGCGGAACGCATTTACGAAATCCTCACCCGCAAGCGCAGCGCACCAAAAGCCGAAGCGGTCATGAAAGCGCCTGCCGCTGAAATCGCAGGCCGCTGGGATGTGAGCATCGAATTTTACACCAGTACCAGCAAGCATACATTCATTATCGAAAGGCAGGATGGCAACTACCTGTACGGAACCCACAAAGGCGAGTTCGCGACACGCGAGCTGTTTGGTAACATCGACGGCGACGAAGTCCGGTTCCAGAGCCGGTACAGCGTGCCGGGCGACAACCTGACGATGACATTCTACGGGAAGCTTTCGGGCGACACCATTACCGGCGAAATCGATATGGTGGAATATGTAAATGCGAAGTTTACTGCCAAACGAGCGACCTTTCCGAACAACCGCCAACGTATCAATATCCCTGCCGGCCGCCCATTGTCGACCTAGACGCCGGATTTCACATAACGGTAATTAACATAAAAAGCCTTGGATCGATGCCAGGGCTTTTATGCTAATTACTAAATCTAAAATTTTTAATATTTCTGAGCCCTCGTCGGCCAAAAGGCTGAACAGTCTGATCCTTTGGGTACTATCCCGTTTTCGGGGCATAAAACTACGACCAAATTGCGCAAACACGAAGTTTTTTTGCGCAATGCGCGATATTTTCTCAAAAAAATCGGGGTACAACTGTTGCGCCGAATCATTAAAATACTACTTTTGCATCACGATTGACGGCCAGGTGGTGGAATTGGTAGACACGCTACTTTGAGGGGGTAGTGCCCGTTCGGGCATAGGAGTTCGACTCTCCTTCTGGTCACATTGTAAAAAGTGCGTTTATGAGCTGTAAACGCACTTTTTTTATGTCTGAAAATTCAAAATCGGCGCTCGGGACAATTTCGGGACAATTTTTAGCAACGAAATACGAGCTGGAACTATCCCCTGAAAAGGTCTTTCCATTCGAGCCAGCCGAATTAAAAACACCGAAAAAATCCACCTGGTACGTGCAGTATTATGTGTATTCGGAAAGGGATCAAAGCCTGAAAAGAAGAAAGAAGTTAGTACAGGGCGGTACTCAAAAGGAACGGAAGGAAACCGCCCGAATAATAATTGTGGAAATAAATACAGTGTTGAAGGCAGGGGGGCATATTGACCCAGTAAAAAAGCTTAGAGAAATTGGACAAATGCCGCTCGTGGTGGCGCTCGACCAGTTCATGGCGGATAAGAAACGGACATTAAAGCCGCAATCCGTCAAAACCTACGAAAAGTGGACAAATTACTTTTTGGACTTCCTGGAAGCGTACAGGCTAATGAACCTGAATATCCAGGATTTCAATAATGAACATGCCGCTGATCTGCGCACCCATGCGCTGGAAACGCTCAACATGGGCAATAAGTCATATAACACCTATAAGGGATTTGTCAGCGGATTTTTCATATACAGCAAGCCGATTTACAAGCTTACGTCAAATCCAATTTCAGAAACCCTTTTTAACCTCAAAACGAAAACCAGTAAGCATATTGCCTACAACTCGCATCAGGTGGCCGACTACAAAGCCAAGTGTGACGAATTAGAGCTGCCGGAATTATGGTTTTTCGTCAGAATGATTTACTACACATTTTGCAGGCCCTGGGAAGAAGTACGCAAAATGCAGGTGGGCGATATCAAGGACGATCACATTATCATTTATGCCGACACATCAAAGACAAATCACCGTTCAGTAATGATACCGCCCGGTCTCGAGGAAATCTTTAAAGAATGGAATGTGCGGGAATACCCGCCGCATTTTTACCTGTTTTCACATGGTTATAAGCCAGGTAAAACGCTGGTTAGCCACAATTTTTTCTACGACAAACATCGAAAGGTCTTGGAGAAAATGGAACTGGAAAAGCAGGGTTACGACATTTACGGATGGAAGCACACCGGCGTAATTGCACTATATAAAGCAACGAAAGACCTCATGCTGGTAAAAGAACAATGCGGACATTCTGATATTAGCCAGACCGTGCAGTATTTAAGAGATCTTGGAGTTTTCCACTACTCGACCGGAATAAGTCAATTTCCCGTAATTTAGTGATACCAAAGGTGAGCTAAGCTACTGCCGACCCTTGCAAACGACACGGACGGTGGTTAGTGAATAATTCCTAATCAATTATCTAGATTACCATGAGCAGACTTGACCCAACAAAAGTAATTTCCGAATTCCAGTTAATAGGATTATCGAATATATTCGGTGAAAAGGCTTACGATATCACACCGTTGCTTACCAACGTCCCTCGCTCAAAGCTGCAAGATTACCTATCGTTCCTGATCAATTACAATCTTGACAAGTCATTCGACAAATCATTCAGCACTTTTATAGCAGCATAC
>NZ_JBYCZM010000016.1:0-99284 GCF_057586235.1 Dyadobacter sp. SRI_021 | reverse complement strand
GGGGGTCTGGTGTTCACCTCTTCCCAGTGGTACGCCAGCCGGTCGAGCGCGACCCCGGCCCCAACAGAGAAGTTAAGCGGGGCTGCCTAAGCGGGGCTGCCTAAGCGGCGCTGCCGATGATACTTGAACTACGCGTCCCGGACTACGCGTCCCGGTTCAAACCCGGTAAAGCAGGCGGGGCGCGCAGCCTAGCCGCCACAATTACTAACAACAACAAAAGCATCCCGCAAAGGATGCTTTTTTGCGTTTGGGGGTCTGGTGTTCACCTCTTCTTCTATTTCCTATTTTATGATAACGATCTTCTGCGCCACACGAGATGCGCTGATCGTGTATAAGCCTGGCGCAATGCCAGCTGTTGTCAATGGCTTGCCCGGCTCACCGATTTGCGTGCTCATGATTTTCCCTTGTAAATTCCGTATCACAATTTCCTCTTTTTCTTTCAGGTTTTTGAGGTAGAAATGGTCTGTAGCCGGATTCGGATATGCGATGACGTACGTGTTCTGATTTTGAATTGAAATAACTCTTGAATAGGCAAATGTGCCGTCAAAATCCAATTGTTTGAGACGATAATAGCTGGTAAAAAGCGGGCTTTTGTCGACAAAATTATAATCTCTATCAGCGTTACCGTCGCCTCTACTTGGCAAAAAGCCAATTTTCGCAAAATCAGTCCCGTTCCAGCTTCGCTCAATGTCAAACCCCCGACTATTGCTTTCAAAAGTGGTTTTCCAGGCCAAGATGTTTTGCTCTCCTTCGTTGCTGCCGGAAAATGAGACGAGTATTACGGGAAGCATAGCTACCACTAGGTTTTCGGTAGTAAGTGTGAGGCCCGGTACAGTGCTGTTTGAGACCTCCGCATGGTAAGTTCCATCTTCGACGACATTATAGGTTTTGTTGCCGGTTACTGTGGCGATCAGTGTATTATATCGATACCATTTGTAGGTGTTATTGGCGATATTCCCGCCTGCCTCGGCAGTAAGTAGTTTCGCCTGGGCGTCGTAACTAATGTTAATTTTTGCTTGATTGGCGTAAAAATCGATCCGGCTAATATTCGAATCTAGCCCCTCGAAATTAAAGGAGTTGTTACTGATATCGACGTTCGCAGCGACAGGGATACCCGTTAGCGTGGGAACGGGGCCGGTGAGCGTTCCGTAGCTCTCGCCACAGCAGTTAGAGTAGCGTAGACCTAGTGATTGCAGGTTAGTAAGGTTGTTAAACGAAGCGGGGATTGTGCCGCTAAATTGATTGGCGCCGCTTAGATTTAAATACTCGAGTTGGGTGAGGTTACCTAGCTCTGACGGGATAGCACCTGAAAATTGCTGATTTCCCAAATTCAGATATTTTAGATTGACCAGGTTGCCGAACGTGTTTGGAATAGGGCCATCGAGCGAGCCATGGTACATCATATCCCGTAGCATGCAACTCAGATTAAGGTAAGTGAGTTTTGTAAGATTTCCGATGCTTGCGGGTAGAGGGCCGGGCAACGGCAAGCCGCCATAAATGTCGTAGTTGATACCGTTATCCCCGCTCAGATCGAGGTGTTCCAGGTTGGTAAGGTTGCCGATTTCGGTAGGAATGGGCAAATAGGGTGGATTATACGCGGTGCGCGCGTCGGTCAGAGCTGTCCAGCCAAGTATCAGTGTCTTTAGTTGGTCTAGGTTGCCGATGGCGGGAGGAATGCTACCGTCAAGGCCACTTTGTAGTAAGTTTAACCCGGTTACGCGCCCACCCTCGCATGTAACTCCATACCAACCACAGGGGCTATCACCGGGGATACCAGCTGGATTCCAGCCGGCTTTTTGAAACCAGGCCGAACCATTGGTGGAGTTATAAAGCGAGATTAATGCCAAGCGATCCGATTCCAGCGATCCTTGCCCGAAACTTGACACAAACGATAAAAGCAGAAATGGTAAAAGCAGTTTTTTCATAGCATATTTAGATATGTTGGAGGAATATGTGAAAGTATATATTGGTAGTGACAAAATTGCTAATACCAGATACAATTGCAAAATAAACATTTCATTATGTTGGAGTTAGGTAGAAACGTATGTGAGACTGATTTTACTCCTAACTTTATAAATATCCATTTCACACAAACCCCTTTTCCCATGGCCCGGCTTAGAAAAGAAGATATCAAGCAGGAGGTATTCGACCTTTACGACGACTATGCGCATGACCGTATTGATCGTCGCAACTTTGTTCATAGTCTGTCGGCCTACGCAGTGGGTGGCGTGACGGTGGCCTCGCTAATGGGCTTTTTAATGCCGGATTACAAAGACCAGATTCAAGTTCAGGCGGGAGACCCTCGCTTGCAATCGGATTATGTGAATTATGACTCACCCAAGGGCGGGAAGACGATCAAGGCTCTGCTCTCTAAGCCTGCCAATGCCGTGGGGAAACTAGGAGGCATTGTGGTGGTACATGAAAACCGGGGGTTGAACCCGCATATCGAAGACGTTGCGCGCAGAGCGGCATTGGCTGGGTTCATTTCTGTTGCGCCGGATGCGCTTTCTCCCTTGGGTGGGTACCCCGGTAATGACGACGCCGGACGCGAATTGCAAAGCAAGCGTGATCGGAATGAAATGCAGGAAGATTTTATTGCGGCTTACGAGTATCTGAAAAACCACAGGGATTGCAATGGAAAGATCGGCGTAGTAGGGTTCTGTTTTGGCGGTGGTATTGCCAATATGATGGCCGTACGCATTCCTGATCTGGCGGCATCAGTGCCTTTTTATGGTGGACAGCCGGCTACTGAGGACGTTCCGAGTATCAAAGCACCGTTATTGTTGCATTACGCCGGGCTTGATACGCGCGTGAATGAAGGTTGGCCAGCGTATGAGAAGGCATTGAAGGAAAACCATAAGGAGTACACTGCATTTATTTATCCCGAGGTCAATCACGGTTTTCATAACGACACGACTCCCCGTTTCGACAAGACAGCTGCCGAACTGGCCTGGAAACGTACAATCGACTTTTTTAAGGAGAAATTAGCGTAGCGTAGGCAGCGGTTCGGTGAGCATTCTGGTCTGTGATAATGGAGGAAATCATTTATCATTAGTCAAAAAATCTCATGAAAGGCCATTTACGAACATTTATAGCGCTTTTTTTTCTGGTCGGTCTCAATGCATGTTCTTTACAGGACCATGTTGTTCCAAAGAAAATAAAGCTGAGTACGCCCGCATTCGAGTATACCGATGATTTCAAAATGCGGTTTAAAGTGCAGGCTGATTCGCTGGGCGATCTGCCGGTAACGGAATACGGAATTTTGCACCTGAGTTTTTTCCGGGCGGAAAATGATACAGATTACACGCCGCGGATTGAGCATGGTGCGAGAATGCAGTTTGACCAGCCGATAGTCATGGGTGTTAATAATTTCGTCTACACGGGTAATGCTTTCCAGGGCAAATACTTCTTTTTCTACCGTGCGTATGCACTGCTTTCGGACGGATCGGTTGCATACGGGGACATTAAGAGTTTTACGTTCGAACGATAGCATCTTTTAAAACCTGAAGTAAATTGCCCTGCGGAACGCTCTTTGGTTCGCAGGGCAATTGTGCATTACGGTCTTTGTCTGTTGAGATAATCGGTGTGGTATTGACGCAATTTTTGATCCAACTGGTAACCGGTGCGATAGCGTTCGCCTATCCGAAATCCACGAGTATAACTATATTCCCAGCGGAATTCATCGGCCGTCCGGAATCTGATTTTCTTGCCCTGGGCGATCTTTCCGGGTGGAATAGGGACCGCAAAATTGAAGCCTGCGGTTGTTCCGTTCTGGGTTTTCATTACATACAAACCAATTTCCGCATTGGTAAACTGACGTATGAGGTCAAACCGAGCCCCCTCGTCGCCGGCAAGGTACCTCCCACCTGACAATTTCAATGTCAGGTCCGGTTTTGAAAGTCGGTAAGCGGCATCGGCAATGAGCAGCAGGTTATTCATTTTTTCGTAATAAATCCCGCTTCTGGTGTAATAATAGAGCCCCGTAAGTCCGCCTTCGAGACCGAAGGACCATGGGCCGGATAGGTCGTGATGGCGGTATTGGATATTCGCGCCGTATTGATCATTGTAAAAATAGCCCGCCGAAGCACTTACAAAATGTTTTCCGAATGCCAGAAACTGGTTCAGGAAAACAGGGGCCGGACGGATGATTTTAGGACGGTTGTCCATGTCGTTGGTAATCGGGAACAGCACGCCGGCATTCAGGGCTAGTCCTTTCCAGAGGTAAAACTGGGTTTGGAGTAAAAGGCTTGTGTTGCTTTGCAGCGTTTTTTCCCGGTAGCCGAAATTGGCTGCAAACACTGGTTGAAGCCAGAAATCAAGCTTGTATTTACTAAGCAAAAAAACTGGGCGGGGCATTTCGTCTTTAGCAAGTTGGCGGTAGCTGAGTCGCTTGCCCATTTTGTAAGCCCCGATGGGCACCCCCTGGAACATTGGGATAAACTCCCTGCTGCCCGAATCAGGCAGAGCACGTTCCATTTCGAGCATGCCGACGTACGGATTGCGGTAAAGTCGCTGCTCGTAAACTACCTTTTCTGACGTAGAGTCAATGGTTAGATTTTCAAAATTATTGAGTAATCTTTCTTTTTCAGAAGCCGGTGCAGTTTTGGGTGGCTTGGCACGGGCCGCCTCCTGATAGGTGCGCAATCTCCTCGGAAGCGGCAGCATATTCACCGCATAGGAAGTGCCGAAGGTAATCTGATCGAAATTCAGTACACCTGCCTGAATGGTCCAGCGTTTGAAAAGGGTAGCATAGAGGCCCGCATTGAAATGCTGGCTGTCCCATTCGGCCATGAAGCCTGCTTTGTTGTCGAACCGCAAGTTGAAACCGCCGAACGGCCCCGACAGATAGCGATAGGCAAGGTCTTTTTTCTTAATGATCTCGAGACTTTCGAAAATGTTGTAGTTGCTTTTTTCCGATTCGTCGCGCTGGACGTAAATAGGGCTGCCGAATCCGGCCGTAACGTCTGCATAAATCCGGTTACCCAGGGAGAACGTTTTACTCGCCATGAGCGCGTTGGTAGATAAGGAGTTATCGATCCCGAACGGAGCGGAAAGAATAATCGCGACTGCGGGGCGTTTAGCAGTTTCTTTTAAAAAGACATATTTGATATCCAACTGGCGGTCTCCAATGCCTTTCTGTCCGCGTTTTACCTCGTGATTGATCCGAAGCAGGTTCACGTTGATTTCCAGCCTGGGCAGCAATGTCACATTGGCAAAATAAATTCCCTCCGAATTCCTGCGGTTGTACCTGAATCCATAGCGGATCGGATTGAAATGGTAGCCAAACTGGAGCGCAGCGTCGTTTGTCTGTTGGGCCGAGGGAATGTAGATCAGGCCTGGCTTGCCCGAAATGTTCGTTTGTGCGTGTATATGGGAGCTCAAACATAGAGCAAGCAGAAAGGGAAACAATACATTCCCCCTTCTGCCTCTAACAAATTGAATCATCCGCCGTATCGTTATTTACCGCCGCCTTGGTTGTGGCAGTTTTCGATCATTTTATCCCTCAACTCGATCGCCTTTGCAAGAGCATCATTGTAATTAGCTTCCACGCGGGCAGTGTTTGAGTTTTTGGTCTCTTCTGCACGTGCCTTCGCTTTTTCAGCGATTTCAGTGCAGGTAGCAGTTTTCGCTGCTTCCAACTGATTCACTTTGTCCAGATAGTCGAGCAGTTGGACATTGATCAGTGCTTTGAGGTATTCGTACTGGCCAGGGCGCAGGAATGGTTTTACTTTTTCTAATGCGGCCAATGCGTCGTTTGCAACCTTAATGCCAGCCTGACGAAGCGCTTCGAAATACGCAGCGTTGTTTTCGCCTGTACACTTTTCAAGGTTTCTCTGAATGCGTTCCAGGTCCTTGTTGTAGTTGTCATTGATCTTTCCCAGCTCTCTTGCTTTGCTGTCGTCCAGACGCTCCTTGGTTTTTTCAAACTTCTCGTTCGCACGGGCGATACAGTCGTCAGTATTACCTGCTTCGATCGCGGGGCTGGTGACAGATCCATCTGTTACTGCACCGGTTCTTTTGCTGTCAGAGAGGCCTTCTACCTTGGCCGCAGTAAGCAATGAAAGATAGCTTTGAAGTTTCGCATCGGCAGATGCCTTGTTCAGGATAGCACGCACCTGCTCAGAGTTGAGCACTGATTTGCTAGCTTGTGCAGGTGAAACTTCGTTCAGAGCCTTGATGTCAGCCTGTGAAAGCGAAGCCGATACCTCTTCGGCGGCTTTTGAAACGCTTGCAGGAATGTTGCTGGCAGTAACTGTGCTGAGCGATTTGTTGAGTTCCTGCGTTTTAGCCGAAGCTTCCACTTTTCCGGGTACGAGTTTGACGTCCGGTGTCTCTTCAAGTGTGGTAGGAGCCATTTCCAACTTGTCCAATTGATTGGAAAGCTCGGTATTGGCTGGTTCGAGTGAATCCGCTTCTTTGTCCTTACATTCATAAAGGAAGAATGTGAGGAACATCAGAAGGGTGAGTAATCTCAGAGTACGTGTTTTCATACGAGTTAGATTTAGTGAAAAAGGATATTCGGCGGATTATTAAATTGGTTCAATGAGTTCAATATTTTCCCGGGTCAGCGGGCCTGTGGAGGCCTGACCAACATTGGCTGATTACCGGTCGTAAACAGTCTGGTATCCCATCGCATAATAATGCCAGGCATTGCCTCTGTAAGGCAAGCTGCATGAAGCGAACGGATACTGCTATATGTTCCCTGTCAGACCATCTGATAACCCATTTGGTTATGAAGCATGGTCATGACCGCACGTGCTTTTCCTGCATTCCAAAAGGAATTTTCGCAATTATCAGTAAGAGGAAGTAGGTTGGACCTTTCCGACACGGAAGTCCACGAAATTGGATACTTAAAACGTAGGGTAGGATTATCAAATTGCCCTGGATGGGCCCACCCTGAACTGGGTGATACATTGCCGTGTGGCAAGAGCCGTTGGTAAGGATTTTCCATCATGTCTTTTAACGTTGAGTGAGTTACTGTCCAGACAGAGCTTCCATTCAAATTGGAATTCCACTAGCAATATGTAGACGTTATTTTACTTATGAGCTACCATGTGTAAAATAAAATCTACAACAAGTTTAAAGGATAAGATTTCAATTTCAAAATAAAAATATCTCTACAACTTCGTAATATACTCATAATGAGGAAAATGAATTTTGTCAAAAGTGAATATTCAAAAATGTTCTTTTAAAAGTAACATGCCTCAGAGAGTGCAGAGTGTCGTTTTTTCTGGAACAGGCCGCCGAGATGGGGCCAGTCTCCGGTGTTGCGGCAGCGGTTGTGAATAATCGTTGGTAATAGTTTCCCAAAGGCAGGAAGGGCCTATTCAAGTGGGAGTAAGACCTTATGATGATTTGATGCCTGAACACGATTTTTTGGGGGTGGAAGAAACGGCGTAGGTACTTATCTATATCCGGAAGAATTTCGGAAATGACGCCGATGCATTTCGGTAAACCACGTGCAGCGGGTATTGGGTAACTGATAAAAGCAAGACGCCCGCCGAAACATTCCGGCGGGCGTTCTGTAAGGGAGGGATTCAGTGGACTACGGCAGCAGTACTTTTTTGGTGATCGCACTGGCATTGCTGCGTTGCAACGAAAGGATGTAAAGCCCTGAGGAAATGCCACCCTTAGGTTTCAGGGTAAACTCGTTGCCGGTTTGACTTAGCGAGAACCGTATGGCCTTGCCTGACAAATCAAAAAGGCCCACATTCGCGGCGTTTTCGTTTTTAAGCAAGAATTTGATTTCCTTCCCCGATGCCGGATTTCCCAGAAGTTCGAATGCGACGCTATTGGCGCCGTTGTCAATGGAAATCATCCGCGAGAATTCAAACTTGCCATCGGCATCAACCATTTTGAGGCGGTAGTAGTTAATTCCCGTCAAAGGTTTGATATCCATGAATTTGTATTGCTGGGTTACCGACGAGTTGCCCTTAGCTTCTACGCGGCCCAGTTGAATAAATTCTTTCGCATCAGCACTTCTCTCGATATTGAAATGGCTGCTACCGCTTTCCTCTGTAGTGGTCCAGGAAAGACTGACCGCATTATTCAGCAGCGTTCCATTAAAGCGTGACAAGGTGACGGGCAATGTGATTGTACAGCCATTCTGCAACTCAGCTACGATTGCATTGGGTAGGCTTGGGCCGGTCAGTACTACCCATATAGTACGTTTGTCTTCCAGGAAATCATATGGATAATTCTCGTCCTTGCTTTGAATAGGCTGTGATGTGGAAAGGTTGGTCGGACCGCTTGTATAGAAAGCTTCGTCACCGGCACCGAAAGTCGTTACTCCGTTTGTCAATACGCCGTCGTCCAGGTATAATGTATACGAAACCTCAAATGCGGTTGGGTTAGTCGAAATGATACTCAGGTCATATGTACGAGGCCCTTCGGGTTCATTGCAGTTAATCTTACCTGTAATGACCGGGTCATTGATTTGCAAGTTGAAGCCTTCGGAATAGCAGTGAACCGGAGGGTTTGCACTGGATGCCTGGCTCGACCATACGTCTCCCTTCAGAATAGGGAGATCTTCACACGCACCTGGCACCGGGAACTGGATATTATTGATGGTTATACGAGTCAATCCTCCTCCCAGGTCTTCTTCCATAATAGTTAGTCCTGTATATAAAGGTATGACGGTCCCATCGGCGCTGTAAGTCGATAACAGAGACACAGCTCCGTCTGTATCGATGGCCAGTGTTGCAAGTACGCTGCCTAGGTCAGCTGCTTTCGGCGCTTTTTTGTAATCAATGTCGGGATACTCGGTAGGTTTCCATAAATGCACGTAGGTGAACTTGTTGCCATTGTTTTTATTGATTGTGAATGAAAGGTTGACATTCACATTGCAATTGCCGCCGCTGGAAGAAACACTGTTTAATTCAATTGCGGGTTCCACCAACGCGCACTGCGCGAAGGACTTGGAGGGGATGTGAATCGCCACGAGGGCAAGGCATACCCATAGGTAAAGAGTTTTCATGATTGAGGACGTTTAGTAACTAAATAATGCTAGACCAATATACCTCCAATATCTTGAAATAGTTACATTATTGTGAATTTGGTAAAGTATTTCTTACTAAACGTTTTGGCGGTATACGTGTTTGTAAAAATAATACTTATTGGAGTCAATTTAGTTGTTTGTCAGAATAGAATATATGTATCCAAATGTGTACATATATTTTTAGTTAATTGATTTACAAATGATTACATATTATTAAAATTGTTTTACAATAATAATTAATTATAATAAGACTATTTATAAATAAATCAGGGAGCCACTTGGTATGATCTTGGCAGGAAGAGGTCTGTATTGTAAAAGTACAATTCTTTATATCGAAGCTATCTTGGCGGAGTCCTACTTCACATGCATATATCCGTAATCAGACCATTATACGTTAACCTGTTAATTGGAGATTATGAATTCGTTCTCTCTGCGCCCTAAGGCCATATTCAGGCCTTTGCATTGAGTACGTTATTATTTTACCGATGCTATGTCTATTTCTGCCATTTGCTCATTCTTTTTGCAATCCCTGCTTTTATCGTCTCTTCTTTGGCGGTGGGTCGGATATCCGTTTCTCTCCGTTATTTAAAACAGCACATGATGAAAGCACTTTTAATTTGCACCTTTCTTACAATTCAGGTCTCACTTGCATTGCGCAGGCTCCTCAGCAGGTTAGTTTTCAAGGGTTGGCAAGAAAGGCGGACGGGAAGGTTGCTGCCAATACCTTGATAGGTCTCCGTCTTACGATTCATTCCGAAACAACGGGCGGAACCGTCGTTTATCAGGAGACACACACCGCGCAGACAAACGCCATCGGCATTTGCAATATTCAAATTGGAGGCGGTACTGTTGTAAGTGGCACATTTGCCGCTATACCGTGGAAAACGTTCCCGCATTTCCTCCAACTCGAAATGGACCCGCTTGGCAGCTCGGCGTATACCGATTTAGGTACGACGGAGATGCTTAGCGTGCCTTATGCCATGCAAGCAAAGGAGTCGACTAAATGGAACGATGGCTATCCGGTGGTGCAGAAGTTTGAATTCGGACCTGATGTTGATCCGAATGACCCGAATTCTATAAACGATCCTGATCTTCAAAAGTATTTGCTGCCGACAATTGGCGATGGGAACAGGTTGATTTGGTACCCATTGCAAGGGGCATTCCGCGCAGGCGAGTCACTGAATGGGAAATGGGAAAGCTCTCAAATTGGGGCTAAATCGGTTGCCTTCGGCGGGAACAATCAAGCGAAAGGTGATTTTAGCTTTGCGGTTGGCCTTGAAACCTCTGCAACTGGGCTTGCATCTAACGCAATCGGTTTTAGTGCGACGGCGACTGGTGATAATGCTGTTGCAATCGGAAAGGAGGTTATCGCTTCTGGACCGTCTGCTACTGCTCTCGGGTTGGGTATACTAAGCAGGTTTAAAGGGGAGTTTGCTGCGGGAATGTTTAATGCCACTCCGGATGTAGCAGATCCCGTCAATATCAAACCAACTGACGTCTTGTTCCAAATGGGAAACGGAACTTCAAGTATCGACAGGAAAAGTGCATTGACTTTGTTGCGAAGTGGAAATTTTGGGATAGGGAATAATACAATCGCACCCGAGTTCTTACTTGACGTAGGCGGTAGAATAAGAATCAAACACAATGGCTCCACATCCGGCATCCATTTCAATAACTCTCAAAATGTTGTAGATGGCTTCATGGGCATGAAAACAGATACGCAAATTGGCTTTTACATCAACAATGGATGGCGCTTCTGGATCGACGCGATAGGAGATGGCTACTTGCACGGGAATGTAATTCAATCCTCCGACCGCCGCCTCAAACGCGACTTCTCCCCACTTGCATCCAGCCTCGAAAGGTTCTCGCATTTGAAAGGCTATCATTACTACTGGAAAGACAAAGATCGCGATCAATCACTCCAGACAGGCCTGATCGCCCAGGATGTGGAGGCGCTGTTTCCGGAACTGGTAAAAACGGACGAGAAGGGCTTCAAATCACTGAATTATACGGGTTTGATTCCGCATTTGATTGAGTCCGTAAAGGAACTGGCGAAGCAAAATGCGAAGCTGGAAGCGGAAAATGCCGCTTTCCGGACAGATAACCAAGCAATTAATCAAAAGCTAACAACCATAGCGGCCCGCCTTGACCAGCTATCTTCAATACGCGCTGAAACAACGGCGAAATAGAGGTTTACGAGAGAGAGGTTAAATAGCTGCATTCAATTTGAGTGCAGCTATTTTGTTTCATAAGGATCTGAAAACGATAGATACCGCTTCTTCCGCCAGTCCGATGGACATACGTGACTGATCCCTGAAATTAAATACATGCCCGTCCCTGCGTACTTCGTCGGTAAGCGAAAAATCGATGGTTTGGATCAGCCAACCTTCTTCCTGCGGGTTTTTGGTGGCGATAATGCCTTCTTCGGGCATATCCTTATCGGGCGTAGTGTAGAATGCCGCGTAGCCGTAATTGAGGTCTACAGCGGGCGACCATAATGCTTCGCCGACGGTCTGGGACACTACCGTAAATGCCTGGTTCTCGAGTGCGCGGGCGCGGGCACCGACGTGTACACGTGTGGCGCCGCGGATGGTTTCTGTGCAGCTTGGTGCGAGAATCAGATTGGCGCCGGCTTCGCAGAGTTTTTGTGCGCCAATCGGGAATTCGACATCGTAACAGATCTGAATGCCGAATTTGCCCCACGAGGCTTCAAAGATTGTAAGCTGTTTCGGAGCGCTGTCGATACCCCAATGCTCGTTTTCGAAACGGGTCATGAAAAATTTGTCCTGATAACCAGCCAACCCGTTGGCCGAGAATACGAAGGCCCGGTTGAGTTTCTTGCCACCTTCGATCACCGGAATGCTCGGTGCGACTATAATGACGCGGTATTTCCGGGCTAATGCCTCAAAAGTCGCGCAGAAATCGGCCCTCAGATCATTCAAGTCGTGAATCTGGCGCCGGATATCGTTGCGCACCTCATTCCCGAAAATACTCACCAGCTCCATTGCCCCGTATTCCGGGAAAAGCACTAGCTCGGCACCCCGAATGGCGGCGTCCGACACCCATTTCTCGGTATGCCGCTGCCATGAGGCGAAATCCGCATGTTCGGTAATAGGA
This sequence comes from Dyadobacter sp. SRI_021, assembly GCF_057586235.1. Lineage (NCBI taxonomy): Bacteria > Pseudomonadati > Bacteroidota > Cytophagia > Cytophagales > Spirosomataceae > Dyadobacter > Dyadobacter sp. SRI_021. The sequence goes on along the minus strand of NZ_JBYCZM010000016.1, from coordinate 87,169 downwards.
TATTGCGCCGAAGCGATGGTTACTTGCTGCATGGTAGCTAGCGGTTGAGGGGTTTGGTCCAGAAAATCATGGTTTTGGGCGTAGAGGTAGTTTCTCCCAGATCGGGCCACTCCATGGTACTTTGTAATGCGGGTTCCTTACGGTAACCACGTTTAAGCCAGAATGCGTCGTTTGGGCGATAGTCAGATGGTTTAAGCGGATGGTTGTCGCCCCGGTCGACGGAGCAGAAACAGCAAGTTTCGAAATCGCCCAGGTTACGTGTATGCGCTTCGCGCTCGTCGAAAAATCGGTGACCCAGTCCATGTCCGCGGTAGGCGGGTAAAAGAATGCTCTCGCCAAAATAGCAGATAGCGCCTATGTCAAAGCCGGCGTCCTCGAAAGGTTTGCGGACGTCGGCTGTCTCGTCTTGCAGTGGAATACAGGTGGTGGCACCCACCATTTTCTTGCCGTCATAAACGGCAAAGAGAAGAGAGCGCTCCGATTGCAGGTAGGTTTGCAAATAACCCAATTCATATTCCACACTACCTTCGTACAAATAGGGATAATCCCTGAAAACGGCAATGCGGAGCCTGGCGAGGTCATTGAAAACTTCGGCAATGCCCGCTCCGGTTTTTCGAACGAATGTCAGTTCGGCGGTCATGGCTTGGAAACGAGTTCAATCCAGAGCGGTAGGTTGTAGTAGGTGGTTACACGGCTGATCTTGCCATCGGTCACTTCGAGGAATGCGCCGGCCGGTAGCACGTACGATTGTCCATGCGCTTCGGGAAGGCCTTCTTCGGCCTGCTTGTAAATACCGTTTACGACGAATTCCACGGCCACGCGCTTGTTCTGCGGCTCGCTGAAAAACACCATGTCGGTCAGTGTTTCTTCGTAGGCCTCGTCCATTTTTTGGAGAAATGCAGTGAATTTTTCCAATCCGATGCGCACGTCGCCCTGGTTGGCTTCATGTCTTACTTCAGGGTGGAGCAATGCGAGCATACCTTTCCAGTTTTTCGCATTGAAGGCTTCATAATATTGTTGTACGATTTCGAGTGCAGTCATTTGTATTATATCTGTTCAAAAAATATTCAAGGTAAGGGCCCCAAGGAAACCTGCCCATTGGCGTCTTTACGGTACACGGCAATGCAGCCGGCGGCGAATTTTGGTTCGAAATGGGGCTCCGTAGCGACCAGGTTGCCCGGGATCGGTTTTGCGGCATTGAAAAAATAGACTGTTGTGGTGCCATATTTAGTGTAGGGCATCAGGTCGCCGTATTGGCGCATATCCTTCGAAAGTGTATCTCCCACACTCACGGCATACACACGAATGATCGGCCCCGTGTTGTTCTCGTTGCGGTACATGGCCACTTCCCGAAAGCCGCCTTGCAGATCGGCCACAGTGGGCTGCGAAGCCGAGTCGTAAACAATGTAGCCGATAATGATGGCTAGCGCGAGTAACAAGAGGTTCTTTTTATTCTTAAAAAACTTCATAACAATTAAACAGGGTCATTGGGACGGAACGTAAAGCCACTTGCCATCGCTTTCCAGCGCGAGCCGGTAGTTTTTTCCATGATATCTAAATCCGGATCCTTCATTCTTTTCGGCGATGACCACGTCAGGTTGAAATGCCGGATCTTCCAACACCCGGGAGGGATTGCCCACGTGTATATGTGCAAATGCGCGGCCGGGTTTTCTCAACAGGAACTGGTAGGCATAGTCGAAACTGGCTTCCGTAAAAACAAAACCGATTTTTTGCGGATTGAGTGCATTCACCTGCTTCAAAAGTGTTTCGGTTCCGGGCCAGTGGTCGCCCCAGAACAGCCGTCCCGGACTGGCGTACAAGACGCTCTCCTGTTTGAGGTTCAGGTTAGCAGCGTCAATGCGGATGTTCAGATGCAATGCTGAATTGATAGGCGGGAAAATTTTTTCAAAAAACCATTTTGTGGAGAGAAAAGGGTGCGCCGAGCTGAGCAATGCGAAAGGCAGCGCTGCCAACCAAAGCAGGAAAGGAAGCAGCCGGGCCGGCCATGCGGGTAGCACCGAGCCGTAGGTGAAGCCCACAACAGGAGCTGCCAGAAGGAAGAATGGAATATGCAGCCGCGAACCGTAGGTCTGGTAGCTGATGAAAAAGCAGAAGACCAGCATGCTGAGGAAAGTCAGCCAGCCATACCATCTGGCAGTATTGGATAAGCGCGTAAAAATAAGAAGCGGAATGCTGAAAAGGATCAGCCAGATACCAAAGAAATTATGGGCAAAATCCTCATTGAAATTCAGCTTGTTCATCTTGAATGGCATTCCGAGACGCGGTACATCGAGGGGAATACCCATTGCCGTATGGAGGTTTCGCAGCTGGTTGAGGAGAAAATCGTTGTAGTAGTTACCGGGCGATACGAAGCCCAGGTGAAGAAAAGTATGCTTGCTGACCGACGAAATGTAGTCGGCCGGGCCGGTAAAAGTGTTCCGATTCCCCGAACTGATCGTGCCTACGGGCGAGGCGAAGATTTCGTAGGTACGGTACCAGTAGGGGATATTGATTGAGAGGGTCAGGATGAGGGAAGAGGCGAGAAACGCGATAATATGTTTTTGAAAAGCCTGCTTTCGAAGCATCGAAATTAACAGATAAGTGGCGAACGGAAGTACATAAAATAGGAATGTCCCCTTCGTCATCATACCGACTGCACAGCATACCGGAATCAGATACAGGCTTGTAAGATGGTTATTTTGGATATAATCAAAAATAAAAAATGCAGTCGCAAGGATAAAAAATGCTACAACCAGGTCATTCTGGGTCGTCATTGATTCCAGGACGACGATAGGTAGCGTGGCGGCAAAGCACATGCCGATACGAAGCGCCGCACGGGAATTTGAAAAAAGTCGGATAATCATGGAAACCAGCGCCAGTACGCCCGCGAGGCAGCACCATTGCAAAAGCTGGAAATAGCGCTCGGAGCCGGAAAGCAGGAAGGTATGCAGATGCACATATTCCGAAAAAGGGCTGAACGAGATCGAGCGCTCGATATGCGAGGCATAATGCGCCACGTTGCCCTGCTGTATCCAGTAACCCAGCCGGCTCAGATGGTAGCTGAGGGAATCCTGGTTATTGGGAATAGCTGCCAGGGCAACCACCAGAGTAATCGACGCAAGGATCGCCAGCATGGCAGTTGTGAAGGTGCCGAGTTCCAGGCAAAAGTTTCGGGTAGCATTCAGCCAGTGCTTCACAATGGTCCGGAAAGTCATGCTGTGAGTACTTTTCAGCCGGAACCACGTTGCCGCCAGGACGATATTGAAGACGGTCCAGCTGCTGGCAATAGCAACCCGGTTGATCAGGTTGAACAATCCCAGTGCCTCCGTGCTGATGGCAATGAAAAGGAATATAAAAATAGCGGCGGAAATCAGCGAACTGCGGAAGGGGTGCTCCGCGTTTCTGTAAAATGCCACATAGCAATTCGCTGTGGCCAGCACCATCGCCGTCGGGATCAAAAAGATCATAGTTAAGGAAGTCCTGTTCGGCAAATATGAGCCGCAAACTAACTATTTCGTTGCAAAGAATCGCATTAACTCGTCATACGCGGATGCGCGGGGGATGGAAAAAGTAAGTGCATTTGCCCGATAAGTGCCTGAACTGACGATACTTTGACCAGTTCCTTCTGGAAGATTATTTCGGCCTCAAATCCGTTTTCGGCTTCAAATACCCTGATAATGCAGGGGGCATCGCGGTAGCTGCCGACACCCAGTCCTTCCCTTTGCAGCGCCCGCCTTACCCAGAAGAGCGGTTTTTCAGCACCTTCGAGGTAAATCTGCGCATTGTCCACGGGTTGGTGGATGATAAATGTGCCGGTAGTGCGGTCAAATGAAAAGCCGTTTCGGGCAAATGTGGCTTCGAATGCGCCGTTTAGGACAAGATCTTCGGGAAGTCCTGCCAGAATTTTGCCATCGGGGTGCATTAGCCAGAGTTCGTCGGCGGTTTGCAGCGCGAGGTCCAGCTCGTGCGTGCTGAGCAGGATCGCTTTATGCATGTTACGCGCGAGCGTGTGCAGGAGGCGCATCATTTCCACGCGATTAGGGAGGTCGAGGTGGGCCGTAGGTTCATCGAGCAGGATCAGCGGCGTGTCCTGCGCGAGTGCGCGGGCGAGCATTACTTTCTGTCTTTCGCCATCGCTGAGCTGGTGCATATGGCGGTCGAGCAGCGGGGCGATGCCGGTTTGTTCGATGCTTTGGGCTATTTGGAAATGGTCATCTTTTGTCAATGTACCCAGCCAGCCGGTGTAGGGCGTGCGTCCCAATGCAACCAGCTCGCGGGCTGTGAGATTGCCAGCATCGACTCGGTCGGTTAATACAAGACTGAGTTTTTGGGCGAGCTCGGCCGGTTTCAGCGCGTGGAGCGGGCGGTTATCGATCGTAATTTCGCCCGTCAGAGCCGGTTGGAGACCACTTAATGTTCGCATCAATGTAGATTTGCCTGCCCCATTTGAACCGAGCAAACATACCAGGCTTCCGGGCCGTAACTGTAAGTCGAGATCGGTTGCTACCGTTCGTTCCGTACCGGACGACCGGTAACCGATCGCCAGTGCGTGGGTTTCGACAATGGCTTTCTGATTTTTCATGAAAAAGACGAACGTAGGTTATTGCGTCGGACAATGATCCAGATCACGACCGGAGCGCCAAGCAACGAGGTCACGACGTTAATCGGGATGATGGTTTGCGAGCCAGGAAGCTGGGCAATGATATCGCAAAACAGTAACAGTACGGTTCCGGTGAGGCAGGTTGCAGGGATAAGCACGCGGTGGTTGGATGTCCCGAGCAGCGAACGGGTAATGTGCGGAATAGCGATGCCCACAAAACCGATAGGCCCACAAAATGCTGTAACGCTGCCGGTAAGAAGGCTCGTGCTGAGCATGATCATCAAGCGCGTCCGGCCGACCGTAAGTCCCATGCTTCTCGCGTAATTTTCACCCAATAATAATGCATTGAGTGATTTCGAGGATGCAAATGCGAGCAATAAGCCTCCTGTAACTACACCCGAAAGTACATATAAATGATAGCCTGTAACACCGCCCAGTGATCCGAACGTCCACATAATGTATTCCTGCAATTGCTCGGGCTGGCTGAAATATTGCCAGATACTGATGACGGAAAGCGTAATGGTGCCGATCATGACACCCACTATGAGTAGGATTACGTTGTCGCGGATGCGCCCGGCGATCAGGAGAATCAATGCCAGAACACCGGCTGAGCCCAGCGAAGCCATCCCGATAATGAGCCAGCTTCCGGAAATTCCTAACTGGCTGATCGCGTACATGCTCGCGCTGCCCCCGCCTGCAAGCATTACGGCCGCCACACCCAGGCCGGCGCCTGCGGTAATGCCCAGTTCCGATGGTCCGGCCAGTGGGTTACGGAAGAGCGTCTGCATTTGCAGCCCACTGACCGACAGGCCACAGCCAGCAAGCATAGCGGTGATGGCTTTGGGTAAACGTATTTTTTCAATGATAAAAAGCCAGGCCCTGTTCTCGGATTCGCCGGTGGTCACGATCCGGATTACTTCCTTGAATGGTATCGCCACCGAGCCGAGCATGATATCAAGGCAGAACAGGGCGATGGCAAAAATCCCTAAAAAGAGTAACATCCAGCTTCTGTTTGGCATGTGCTGCGTCATTCGGGAAGCTGTTTGTAGTAAATAAGCTGATGATCCGGGAGGAGTTCGGGATGGAAAATCCGGACCATATCAGCCAAAACACTATTTGGGTTTACACTGCCCGATTCAAAAAAATCGTTCGAACCCTGGTCGTTGACCAGGCGGTTGTAGCTGTACAGCCTGCCTGTATGTACCGCTTTGAAATCGGCATAGCGGGTATCCTGGGCTATGATACTTTTCCGGGTGTCGCGACTGTCGAAGCCGACATTCAACCAGTAATCTGCTTTGAGAGCAAATGGATACACAGCTTCGAAACTAAGGGGAAGGCTTCCGGTCGCGGGATCGTTCTTCCACGGGTAATCGGCACCGGCATCCTTAAAGAAACGGGCCATGTAGCTATTCCCTCCGGGCAGAAACCAGGCATCTTTGGTATTCAATCCGGAAAGTACCATAGGCTTCTTCGTCGCTTTTTGGGCAAGGGCAGATAGCCGCTCATATTCTGTTTCTATTTGTGTAAATTTTTGATTAACCAACTCTTCTTTATCCAGCAATGCGGCCATGAGTTTCACCCATTCTGCACGGGCCAGTGGCGTTTGTTCAACCCACTCGGAGTTGATCAGCACCGGTATTCCGGCTTCCTTTAATATGTGGTAATGCTCCATTTTTCCGCCTGGATTGCCAATCGTCATTATCAGGTCAGGTCGCATTTCGATAACCTTCTCGTCATTCAAACCCTGATCGCGGCCTACTTCTGCTATTTTGCCGGCTTTGATCATGTCGATAACTTTCGGAGAATACACGTATTGCAAATTGCCAAGACCGGTCAGCACGTGTTCCGCATTCAGGAAACCCAATAATCCGATATGCATGGAAGACATGGCGACGAGGCTTTTTACCGGTATTTCAATGCGCTGAGCGCGTGGGTAACCCGCGGGCATTGCAGCATCTTTTTTTTGAAGAATATATTGTAAAGTATCGTCCTTTCCGCCGAATGGATTGATAATGCTGACCAGTTTGAAGTCTTTGAAATAGGCAATCTTAAATCCTCGTGCGTGATGGATTTCAGTTTTAACAAACCGGGTGATTGAATCGGCGGAAGCCTTCTGTCCCTTTTGCTCATCGCCTGATGGGCCGCAGCCCTGGATAAGCAAGCCTGTGAAAATGAGCAGGTAAAAGATTTTGAACATCATTTGTAATTTTGAACGAGTCATCGACTCGTTCAAAATTACTCATTTATTAAGCGTTTGCAGTGGTTAATGAATTTGTTCTCGTCAAATGTAACTCAGCATTTGTCTGACATTATTTAACCCATTTTGCATAGTGTCCACAGAACGAGTTCCATGATAGTAGCCAGCCAAATGCAGCTCATCATACACATTAGCGAGAATTCTCAAAAGCTTCTTGTCGTACTTTCTCAGCCGTATCATATAATCCTCGATACTCTTTGGTTTCGTAAAATGAATGCATTCCTTCTGCCGGAGATATTCATCCAGAATAAGCAATGCAGCCGAATAAGCCGTACCCGCAGCCATTTTAACATACTTGACATCGGCATAGAGGCCGTCTTTCTTGCCGGCTTTCTCGGTTAGGATCTGGCGTGCGTTTTCAAGGTAGCGTTCGGCTTCCTGCGCGGGAGTGAGGGGGAGATGGTGTTGTTCCGGCATAGTGGTGTGTTGGTTTATCTTACTCTTTATACGAACACATTCAGGAAAGGTAACATTCAAGTTCTGAATAAATTTCATCAGCTTTTACTGTCGGGTGGCAAAAGTTAGCACTCAATCGCATTTATAGCCGGGCTGGTGGCGCATTTGGCATACTTTTGATAAATTCCGGGATATGCCAAAACAGCCTCTCTTACAGTTTACCGGCAAAAGTATTTATTGCGCCATTGCCGATGTTCATATCGATCCGTGGATGCCCGTAGGCCGCGCGATCATCACGCATGCGCATAGCGATCACGCGCGATGGGGAAGCCGGCATTACCTCGCACACAAGGATAGCGAGCCGATCCTGCGGCTACGGCTCGGGCAGGATATTAATCTCCAGACGGTGCAATATGGTGAGAAATTCATGATCAACGGGGTGAAGTTTTCTTTGCATCCGGCCGGCCATATCATTGGGTCGGCGCAGGTGAGGGTGGAGTATCAGGGCGAAGTGTGGGTAGCCAGCGGCGACTACAAGCTGGAAGACGATCATTTCGCAACGCCGTTCGAACCCGTGAAATGCAATGTGTTTATCACCGAATCTACATTTGGATTACCTATTTATAAGTGGCAGCCGCAGCAAGAGGTGATGACAGAAATCGACGACTGGTGGGCGCAGAACCGCGCCGAAGACAAGGCCAGTGTGTTAATGGGTTATTCGCTGGGGAAAATGCAGCGGATTTTGAGGAATATCCGGTTGCAGGATTCTTCCATTTACGCGCACGGGGCCATTTACACTGTGAATGAGCGCCTGCGAGAGGCTGGTTTCGATCTGCCGGAGCTGACATTGGTTACCAAAGAGATAGACAGAAAGCTGTTCAAAGGGGCGCTGGTGCTGGCTCCACCTTCGGCTGACGGCACCACGTGGATCAGGAAGTTTGCACCTTATTCGGTCGGGTATTGCTCTGGCTGGATGGCTCTGCGTGGCGCTAAAAACCGCCGCGCGGTGGATCAGGGGTTCGTATTAAGCGACCATGTCGACTGGCCTGATCTGAACCGGGCTGTGAAAGAAACCGGCGCCGAAAAAGTGTACGTCACGCATGGTTATACGAGCATTTATGCACGTTGGCTCAATGAAAACGGCATTGAAGCGGCCGAAGTGAACACGATGTACGGTAACGAGGACGAAAATGAAGAAGAGGAAGCCGCGCAGGATGTTTCGGCAGGGCAGAATGCCTATGAAGAGCACAAACGAGAGCTTGACGGGCTAGTGGACACAGACAAAGACGGTACCGGGCTATGAAACAGTTTGCAGAACTCTTCATGAACCTCGACCGCACGAACAAGACGAATGCGAAGGTCGATTTGTTGAAAAGCTACTTTCTGACGGCTTCGGACGAGGATAAGCTGTGGGCGTTGACATTGTTTACAGGGCGCAGGCCCTCATTCAAAGTCAATCGCACGCAGGTGAAAGAATGGGCTGCAGAGGAGGCCGGAATCCCGATGTGGCTTTTTCAGGAGAGCTACCATAGCGTGGGGGATTTGGGTGAGACGATTTCGCTGCTTTTGCCGCGGATAAGCCCCGGAAGTTCTGAGAAATCGCTCTCGGAGTGGTTCCGCTACCTGGGAATGCTGCCCGGCATGACCGACGAGCAAAAGCGAGATCACATTACCCGCGCCTGGATGCAGCTTTCGCAGCATGAGACATTCGTATTCAATAAACTGCTCATGGGCAGCTTCCGCATCGGGGTTTCGCAGACTTTGGTAGTCCGTGCATTGGCAGAAGCGACCGAAACCGATTCCAATGTGATTGCCCACCGGGTAATGGGGCAATGGGACCCGTTGGAAACTACTTTTGAGCAGCTGATTCTTGATAAAGGTGAAAATGACAATGCGTCGCGTCCTTACCCGTTTTTTCTCGCTTACCCGATAGAGGGTGACGTTGCGGATCTCGGCGAGCCCGGCGACTGGTTTGCCGAGTGGAAATGGGACGGCATCCGCTCTCAAATCATTTACCGGAACAAGGAGTTGTTCATCTGGACAAGAGGCGAGGAATTGTCCACCGAAAAGTTTCCTGAGCTGCATTTCCTGAGTGAGGTTCTTCCCGCTGGTACCGTGCTCGACGGTGAAATTGTAACTTATGCGGATGGCCGGCCTATGCCGTTCAATGTGTTGCAAACCCGCATTGGTCGTAAAAATTTGTCCAAAAAGGTGCTCGAAGAAGCACCGGTTGCATTTTTGGCTTATGATATGCTCGAAGCGAATGGCGTGGATATCCGCGGGCTTACGCAGGAGCAGCGTCGCGCGCAGCTGGAAGCGGTATATGCGAATATACCCCCACAAAGCTATTTCAACCTTTCGCCGTTGATCGATTTCGGAGATTGGCAGGTCCTGCGTGACCTTCACCCGCAGTCGCGCGAGAATATCGCGGAAGGCTTCATGATCAAGCGTAAAGCGAGCACTTACCAGGTCGGTCGTAAGAAGGGCGATTGGTGGAAATGGAAGATCGATCCGCTGAGTATCGACGCGGTGCTTATTTATGCCCAGAAAGGTTCCGGTCGTCGCGCCGAACTTTTCACCGACTATACCTTCGCTGTATGGGGCGACGACGGTAAGCTTGTACCGTTTGCGAAGGCCTATTCCGGCCTCACGGATGCTGAAATCGGGCAGGTGGATTACTTTATCAAGCGCAATGTTCTCGAAAAATTTGGTCCTGTCCGCACCGTCAAGCCCGAGCTGGTTTTTGAAATCGGATTTGAAGGAATCAATGAGTCAACGCGCCATAAATCGGGAATAGCAGTACGGTTTCCACGGATTTTGCGGTGGCGGAAGGATAAGAAGGCAGAGGAAGCGGATAGTTTGAGTAGCTTGCGAGAGATTCTATATAATTATAGATAAACATTAAAAAATATAACTATTTGTGTTTTAACTATGCAAATTTAATATTCTATGTTAGATTTGCATAGATGATTAGACGCAGGCTCGAAAATAGAATCAAGGAGGCTCTGACAAAGAATGCTTCGATCGCTCTGATGGGACCCCGTCAGATAGGAAAAACTACAATCGCTCTCGATGTGGTTGACGCTACACCTGCATTATATTTAGATCTGGAAAGTCGTCTGGATCTGGAAAAAGTCAGAGACATCCGCGCATTTTATGAGGCGAATAAGGACCAGCTGATTGTTCTTGATGAAGTTCAACGGATACCTGAGCTTTTTACCGAATTGCGAGGTATTATCGATCAGGAGAGGCGAAGAGGCAACAGATCGGGTTTGTTTTTATTCCTTGGCTCGGCTTCTATTGATTTACTTCAACAATCGAGCGAGTCGCTCGCGGGGCGCATATCCTACCTGGAACTTTACCCCCTAGACGTTATTGAATATGCGTCCGAGGATTTTCAACAGGTTAACACATTGTGGCTTCGCGGTGGCTTCCCCGAAAGTTTATTGGCGGCTTCGGATCGCGACAGCCTGGAATGGCGACAGGATTTTATCCGGACGTATCTCGAACGTGACATTCCTCAACTTGGTCCGCGCATTCCGGCAACAACTTTGGAGCGGTTCTGGACAATGCTCGCGCATAATCAGGGCGGAGTATTAAATGCATCGCACCTGGCGAGAAATCTCGACGTTTCGGGCGTGACCATTAGTCGTTACCTGGATTTGATGGTCGATCTGCTCCTCGTAAGACGGTTGCAGCCCTGGGCTTCGAATGCAGGCAAAAGATTGGTGCGAAGTCCCAAAATTTATGTGAGAGATAGCGGTATTACCCATGCTTTAATGGGGATAGAAACTTTCAATAACCTGCTAGCCCATCCGGTGGTAGGCGGTAGTTGGGAAGGATTTGTAATAGAAAACATTATGAGCGTTGCCCCGGCCCGGATGCAGCCCTATTTCTACCGCAGCGCCGGTGGCGCGGAGGTTGACCTGATCCTGGAATTTGCGGACGGTAAAAAATGGGCAATCGAAATCAAAAGAAACTCGGCTCCGCATTTATCCAAAGGATTTCACATTGCCTGCGAGGACATTCAGCCGGACAGAAAATTCGTGATCTATTCGGGAAAGGATACGTTTCCTATGGGTGATGGCGTTGTGGCTACTTCGCTTATCAATATCATGAGGGAAATTTTGGATAATTATAAATGACCGCCTGATCATAAAGTGTTTATCGAGCGGTTGTAAGCCAGTAGTAGCAATTTGTTTCAGTATTTTGTTGTTATTTTTGTATAAAAGCTGACTTGCAGACATGAATAATAAGTTGGAACGAATTACAATAGATGAAGCCGTGTGCAATGGTAAACCGGTTATCCGGGGTTTTCGGATGACGGTTAAAACCGTATTAGAGTATCTGGCGGCAGGGGAAAGCATTGAAAATATACTGGCTGCTTACCCGTTTTTGGAGGAAGACGATATTAAGGCATGCATCGAGTTCGCTGCCAAAACGGTTGACGGTGAACATTTTTCCTTAACGGCTGCCTGATGTCGGTTTACCGCTATTTGATCGACGTTAACCTTCCCAAATATTTCAGCTTTTTTCATTCTCCTGAATTTGAATTTGTCATCGACATCAATGCGAAATGGCCTGATCGGGACATTTGGGGTTATGCACAGGAGCATGGACTCATCATTGTCACGAAAGATTCTGATTTCTACCATCGTTGCCTGCTCGATAAACAGCCTGCTAAGGTGATTCATTTGAAGTTAGGAAATCTGCTCCTGAAAGATCTTCATACTTTTTTTCATAACAACTGGGATCAGATTACATCCCATCTCCCCGAAGCCCGGCTGATCATTGCGACGGTAGACGGCCTCGAAGTTTTCCCCTACTGACTTCTTTTGTAGATTGGTACAGAAATTGTGAAATCAGTCCTGTATTTAATCAGACTATCACCCTTGACCAAATCCCGCGGACATGCCATTGTTGAACAATGGTTTAAAGATAAAAAGTGGAAATGGGCAGCTTTTCAGAAGGAGGCCGCGGTGGCTTATCTGGCGGGGAAAAGTGGCTTGGTGAATGCACCCACGGGTAGCGGAAAGACCTACTCGCTCTGGCTACCGATCCTGATCAGGCATATCAATTCGCTTCCTAAAAAGCCTCTCAAAACAAAAAAAAGGCTGCAAGTACTTTGGATTACGCCGCTTCGGGCGCTTTCGAAAGACCTTTTCCGGAACATGGAAATGGCGGCGCTTGAAATGAACCTCACGTGGCGCGTAGGCATACGTACGGGCGATACGGGTACGCGGGAACGCAACGAGCAGAAGCGGCAAATGCCCGACGCCCTCATTATCACGCCGGAGAGCCTGCACATGCTTTTTACGCAAAAGAACGCCTCCGAATTCTTCAAAAACCTCCATACGGTAGTCGTGGACGAGTGGCACGAGCTCATGGGTAGCAAGCGCGGCACGCAGACGGAGCTTGCGCTGGCGCGCCTGCGGACCATTAACCCGGATCTGCAAACCTGGGGCATCTCCGCGACGATCGGAAACCTGGGAGAAGCGAAGCAGGTACTGCTGGGAATGCGGTTCCCGGAAGAAAACTCGGTGATTATCCGGGCGAATACTGAAAAGAAGATCCTGGTGGAAAGTATCATTCCCGACAGGGTGGAAACGTTGCCGTGGTCGGGGTATATGGGGATCAGGCTGGTGGATAAGGTGGTGGAAGTGGTGAACAGGAGCCGTACTACGCTGCTTTTTACCAATACGCGGTCGGGAACGGAAATCTGGTACCGTACGATCATCGAAAAATACCCTGAGTTTGCCGGTATTATGGCCCTGCACCACGCCTCACTCGACCGCGAGATTCGCGATTGGGTGGAGGAGGCATTGCACGACGAGCGGTTGAAACTGGTCATATGCACTGCCAGCCTTGATCTGGGGGTCGATTTCCGGCCTGTGGACACGGTTATTCAGGTAGGGAGCCCCAAAAGCATTGCGCGGTTCGTGCAACGCGCGGGCAGGAGCGGTCACCAGCCGGGCGTCGATAGCAAGATCTATTTTTGCCCTACCAATGCATTGGAACTGATCGAAGCCGTATCACTGCGGGAGGGCGTGATCAAGAATATGATCGAGGACCGGCCACCGGTTGCTCATGCATTCGATGTGCTGGCTCAATGGATGATCACGCTGGCAGTAGGCGAGGGGTTCGATGAAGCGGAGCTTTTCGAAGAGGTGCGAAATACATATGGCTATCAATATCTTAACCGGGAGGAATGGGAGTGGCTCCTGGGATACATCACCACGGGCAGTTCGTCGCTCACGGTTTATGACGAATACAAGAAAGTAGAAAGAGTGAATGGCCGCTATGTGGTGACGAGCCGGCGTATAGCCCATCGGCATTTGCTGAGCATGGGCACGATCGTTTCCGAAGTTTCGCTGAAAGTGAAGCTGCAAAGTGGAAAATACCTGGGAGCCGTGGAGGAGTCATTTGTGACGTGGATGAAAGCCGGCGACGTATTTTTCTTTGCTGGTATGAGTGTGGAATTTGTACGAATCCATGAAATGACCGTGACCGTCAAAAAGGCTGAGGGTAAAAAAGGTTACCTCGTGCGCTGGGCAGGAGGGCGGATGCCTCTGTCGTCCCAGCTCTCCGCATTCATCCGCGAACGCCTCGCCGACGCGATCGAAAACCCGCATAAGGAAGTGGAGCTGGCCAAAATGCAGCCGTTACTCAAATTGCAGGAAAAGCGCTCGGTCATTCCTAAGACTAACGAACTGCTGATCGAGCAATGCGAAACCCGCGAGGGATATCATATCTTCATATTCCCTTTCGAGGGGCGACTGGTGCATGAGGGCATGTCGATTTTGCTCGCTTACCGCATTAGCCAGCTGCGGCCGATCACATTTTCGGTGGCGATGAACGATTACGGTTTTGAGTTGTTAAGTGATCAGTATGTGGATCTGGCCGAAATCCTGGGTGAAACGGACCTTTTCTCGACCCAACATCTCGTCGACGATATTTACCAGAGCGTGAACGCGACGGAAATGGCGAAACGGAAGTTCCGCGAGATTGCCGCCATTGCGGGGCTGATGTTTCAAGGATATCCGGGTAAATATGTCAAAACGAGGCAATTGCAGGCGTCGAGTTCATTGCTTTTCAATGTGATGAGTAAGTATGAAGACAATAACCTGCTGATCAAGCAAGCATATCAGGAGGTTCTGACTTACCAGCTTGAAGAGGTACGCATGCGCGAGGCGCTTGCGCGGATCGAACATCAGAAAATAGTCATACAAAACACCGACAGACCGACGCCATTCTCGTTTCCGATCATGGTCGACAGGCTTCGGGAGCAATTAACTTCGGAAAAGCTGGACGACAGGATCCAGCGAATGATCAAACAGTACGGTAATGCAGATTGAGATCAGAGGCAACCACTTTTTATTATTGACGCAGAGGGCGATTTTCTGGGAAGAAACACAAACATTACTGATCGGAGACCTGCATTTAGGGAAAGTAACGCATTTCAGAAAGGAAGGAATAGCGATCCCGCACAATGCCGCCGCCAACAACTTCGAGCGGCTCGATGAACTGGTCCGGCAGACCGGAGCCACCCGCATTATATTCCTCGGCGATCTTTTTCACAGCGAATACAATTCAGAATGGGAAACGTTCCGCGAATGGCGCGCCGGGCACCACTACATCGAAATGATCATCGTCATAGGTAACCACGACATCCTGCCCGTAAGCCTGTTGCTCGAATGTGATTTACAAGTGTATGCAGATGATTACGAGGAAGATGTATTCATTTTTACACATCATCCGAAAGTGGAGTTCGATACTTCCAAATTCGTTTTCGCGGGCCATGTGCACCCGGTTTTCACTTCCTATGGCAGAGGCCGCCAGAGCGTGCGGCTGCCGTGCTTTGTGATTGATAAATACCAGGCAATTTTGCCGAGTTTTGGGGTGTTTACAGGAGGATACCAGATGGGGCTGGCTGATGATAGGAAGATTTACATTACGACGGAGACCCGAGTGTTTTCTGTTTGTTAGTGGTTGACAATGAAGTGATTATGTTGAAATCGGAAAAATATGGAATTAGATTCCATATTTTTCCGATTTTGCTTATTTTTGATGTATGATAGAAAGAATTGCTGCATCAAAAATTGAGCAATTGGCAGCCACATTCAAATCTGTGGCTGTTACCGGACCGCGGCAGTCCGGCAAAACGACATTAGCAAAGTCATTGTTTCCCGAAAAAGCGTACTTATCTCTCGAAAACCCGGACGTTCGGCGATTTGCATTAGAAGACCCGCGTGGGTTTCTGGCGAGGTATCAATCCGGGGCCATTTTTGATGAAGTACAACGCGCGCCCGAGCTATTTTCCTATTTACAGGAAATCCTGGATGACTCGCCAGAGCCCGGTCGTTTCATTCTTACTGGTTCCAATAACTTTCTATTGCAGCAAAATATCTCGCAAACCTTGGCCGGTCGCGTTGCTATTTTGAATCTATTGCCATTCAGTACCGCGGAGCTTTTTGCAGGATTCAATGACGTGCCTGATGAGGACCAATTGATATTTAAAGGGCTATACCCGCCTATTTACGAGCCTGGAATCCCGCCGGAAGATTGGTTTCCCAACTATTTGCGGACTTACATTGATCGCGATGTGCGGCAAATCAAAAACATTACCGATCTCATCGTATTCGAAAGGTTCATACGACTTCTTGCCGGACGGAATGGTCAGGAATTGAACCTCACTTCTCTTGCAGTCGACACAGGCGTGGACACAAAAACCGTGCAGTCGTGGATAGGCATTCTGGAAAGCAGTTTTATCATTTATCTTTTGCGCCCGCATTATAAAAATTTTAATAAAACCCTCATTAAGCGGCCCAAGGTCTATTTTTATGATACAGGACTGGTTTGTTCGCTGCTCGGAATTTCCAGTATGGAACAATTGCCGCTTCATCCGTTGCGCGGCGTACTCTTTGAATCGCTGGTGGTTACGGAACTCGTAAAACAGCGGACGAATGCGGGAAGGCCTGTCAACCTTTACTACTGGCGTGATAAAACCGGGCATGAGGTTGATATTATAATTGATAATGGCCTTTCACTACTTCCTGTCGAGATTAAAGCCGGAAAGACAGTTAACAACGAGTTTTTCGGCAATATCACCTATTGGAACAAGTTGAGCGGCGCAACGAAGGGCTACATCGCCTACGCCGGGAACCAGATCGAAGAGCGTTCGAACGGGATCACCGTTCTGAATTGGTTTGAGTTATTGAAACGGGGTGTTTAGCGTCTTTTGCACAAAGGAGGCTCCATCTGGAGCCAGGACGTCCTTTCACACAATGCCATGCTATAAACAGAAGATTCGTATGGAATCAATCTTGTAGATGTAGTTCTGGGGAGCGTCCCGTTTATAGCGACCGGAGCGATACGTGGTAAAAGGAGGCTCCATCCGGAGCCAAAAGGCTTTCAACCATGAAGTTGAGAGAGTTAATTATTTCGCTTGCGCTGTCGGTTTGGAAAAATGCTTTGATG
This sequence comes from Dyadobacter sp. SRI_021, assembly GCF_057586235.1. Lineage (NCBI taxonomy): Bacteria > Pseudomonadati > Bacteroidota > Cytophagia > Cytophagales > Spirosomataceae > Dyadobacter > Dyadobacter sp. SRI_021. The sequence goes on along the minus strand of NZ_JBYCZM010000016.1, from coordinate 70,439 downwards.
ATTTCGTGTTCGTTTTGCAGTGTGCTCATGTTATAAAAATAGTTTAGGTAAAAAATATATTTGTAGAGTATTCTACAAAATCTGTGCAAATAAAAAGCCTTTACGGCTCATGGGTGATAATAGTCTCGATTTTGAACCTGCCAAATTCAATTAAAATCTCTTTCATTCGCTTCTCTGAAACACCGCCCCCGTGGGTATAGTCACGCCATGCAGATACGGGTTTTCCCTTTTTCAGGTCCGCTGGTAGATTTGGGTACTCGTTTTTTAACCACCAATCAAATGCTTCAGGGATTGAAGAAAACTTCATCGTTGCAAATATAGAATTTGTAGATTACTCTACAAAGAAATAAAGGCTTTGTAGAAACTGATATTACGAATTTTACAAATATATCAGTTTGTGATTTATCTGCCGGGCAGCACTGTGTGCGAAATAGCGATGCGTCTGGAAAAGCGGCTCATTAAGCCCTCAGCTCAGTGCCGCCCGCGTAGGCTGGGTTTTCACTTTCAAATGCTTGCTGATCACCCGGATCAATTCTTCTGCCTTGAAAGGCTTTGTTACAAATCCGCTGAAATTGCAGGCAGCTATTTCGGGGGTCTTTTCGGCGAAGGTGTCCGCTGTGAGGGCGATTACCGGAACGTGCCGGTGCCTGGGGTAGGAGCTTTGGATTTTTTTCATGGCCGTCACACCATCCATAACCGGCATTTGAATATCCATTAAAATCAGGTCGAAATCGGCGGTTTCGAGGGCGTGGAGCACTTCTTTCCCATTGTTGCAGATTACAAAGTCCGCCTCCCATTTGTTGAGCAGATGTTTGAGCAGGATCTGGTTCGCCAGGATGTCCTCGGCGGCCAGAATGCGGTAGCCCTTCAACGATAAAGTGGCAGGTGCGCCGGTCTTTTCTTCTTCATACGAGGTACTTCCCTTGCCAAAATTCAACACCACGGTAAATGTGCTGCCTTCCCCAAGCCTGCTGCTTGCGGAAATAGATCCGTTCATGAGTTCGGTGATCTTTCGGGTAATGCTTAAACCAAGCCCGGTACCCCCGAAATTACGCGCGGCATTGTTATTGTGGGCTTGTGAGAAGCTGTCGAAAATGACACTCAGTTTGTCTTCCGAAATGCCTATTCCAGAGTCAGACACTGCTATTTGCAGGTCGATATTGTCGCCGTGGTCTTGGGAGAGCCGCACGTCAACCTTAACAAAACCGCCTTCTTCCGTGAATTTGATGGCATTGCCGATCAGATTGACCATGATCTGATTGAGCCGGTAGGGGTCGCCCATGACGATTTGGGGGACCTCGCTGCTGCAATGGAATGTAAAATCGATCGACTTTTCGCTGGCCCGGATTTCAAAGGTTTTCATCAGGTAGCCGAGCTTCTCGCGTAAATCGAACTCAAAGTTTTCCAACCCGAACTTTCCGGCTTCAATTTTTGAGAAGTCGAGAATGTCATTCAGGATCACCAGCAGGTTATCGGCAGAGTATTTGATTGTGTTCAAATGCTGCTGTTGCTCTCCTGTAAAACCACTCAACAGGAGCAAATCCGTAAACCCTATGATCGCATTCATCGGTGTGCGGATCTCGTGGCTCATGGTCGAAAGGAAGTCGGATTTGATGCGCGTCGCTTCTTCGGCATCTTTTTTGGCTTTAATCAGCTCTTGTTCTGCCAATTTGCGTGCAGTAATGTCGATCGCCGTGCCGAGCACTTCCTGCACACGTCCCCGAGCATTCCTTTTGAAAGGTACTTCACGGGTGATGATCCAGATTTCCGAGCCGTCCTTGTGTTTCAGCCTGAACTCTTTTTCCACCACTTCACCGTCCTTCACCCGGTACCGCATATGGTTGTAGTGTTCGCGGAAAGTGTGCTGGTCCTGCTCGTTGATGATCTGGGCGAGGCCTTTGCGCGTATCGGTTTCGACTTCGCATTCCGAATAGCCCAATATTTTCCAAATCTGTTTGTTGTGGAAAATATTGGTCCATTTCTCGATGTCGATCACATAAATGATATTAGGAGAGAGGAGTGCTACTTTGTTAATAAACTCTTCTTTTTCGGCTAATTCGTGCTCTGCGACCTCCCTGCCCTTTTCCATTTCGAGCATTTGTCGCATGGTATGGAAGGCCTTCGTCAGTTTTTCCGGAGTAACTTCCGATTTGGGAAAATAATCCAGTGCACCAGCTTTCATCATTTCAACGGCGAGACGTTCGTCGCCATGCGCCGTAAGCACGATTACGGGCAGGTGCGGAGCACGTTTCTTAACGGCTTTCAACAGCTCCAACCCGTTGGTTTTGGGTAGTTGGTAGTCGAGGAAAATGCACCCGGGCATCCATACATCGAGCATCTGGAGTGCCTCCTCCGCATATTTGCATATTCTGACCTCCCCTATTTCCACTTGCGCCCTGCTGATAGCACGGTTCAGTTTCATAGCGTCGATATCGTCGTCTTCAACAAGCAGGATGGATAACGGGGGCATAACGAGGGCTTATAGTGGCGGATGTTACTACTGAGGATATTCGCAAAGTGTCCAATAGCTATTCAGCGTGGAAACCGCCGCAATAAACCGGTCCATCGATAACGGTTTGAGAATGTAGCCGGCAACGTTCAGGTTGAAAGCCTCGATCTTGTCACTGTCTTCATTGGAGGTGGTCATCACAAAAACGGATAGCGAAGCGAGCGACGGGTCTTGCCTGATTTCTTTCAAAAATTCGATGCCGCCCATTTTGGGCATGTTCAAGTCGAGCAATACAATTTTCGGCCTGGGATATTCCAAAGTTTCGGAGCGGAGCAACGCCAATGCTTCAATGCCGTTGGATGCGACGACGAGTTGGTTGGAGATATTGTTCTTCTTGAATGCCCGCTTGACATTCATCACATCAACTTCGTCGTCTTCTACGAGTAGTATGGTCATCGGGAGAGGGTTGGAAAAGGACATTTTTTTATTGAATAGTAGTTAAAATGGGTTATCCGACATTACTGGATGTCTTTTGCTTCGTTTTTCGGCCAGGTAAAAAGGAATGTCGTCTCCTCGCCCATAACCGTTTCGATCCTTATTTTGCTGTGTTTTTCGTCCAGGATTTTCTTCACAATGGCGAGGCCTACGCCGGTACTTTCCACCTCGTCGCGCGCTTGGAGGGTCTGGAAAATCACGAATATCCGCTCATGGAATTCGGGGCTGATGCCGGGGCCGTTGTCACTTACATAAAACTCAAACTGATTACCGAGATCTTTCCAGCCGATGGTAATCCGGATCTCCGCCTTGTCATTGTATTTGATGCCATTGGAAATCAGATTTTGCAGGATTTGTGTCAATGCAATTTTTTCTGCCTCGATCTCTGTACCCGGATCTCCTTCGATACGGAATGAAAGCGGTTTTTTGGTACTGAACGATTCACAGAGCTCGTCGACCAGGCTTCTGATCAGGAATTTCTCTTTCACGGTTTTGATCCGTCCTGCGCGGGAATAGGATAAAATCCCGTTGATCAGGTTTTCCATCCGGTGCACACGCCCGCGCAGGAGCCTGAACTGGTCCCTGGTTTCGCCTTCGAGCATATCGGCAATATCCTCCTCGATCCATTCTGAAAGGTTGTTGATCGCCCGCAGCGGCGCCTTCAGGTCGTGGCTCACGACATAGGCAAACTGGTCGAGTTCGGCATTGATGCGTTCCAGGTCGTGGGTATAGGATTTCAGCTTCGTTTCCGCCGTCACGCGCGCGGTTACATCCGAGAGCGTGCCCGTGAAGCCGATGTGTTCACCATCGACATAATATGGGCTCAGTGACACGCCGAGCCATTTTTCCTGCCCGTCCGCTGTGAATATGCGCAAGGTATTTTCCTTTCCGTGGGTTTGGGCGTGGAGTATTTCAACCAGCTTCTCCCTGGATTCGAGCAGGGGGAGAAAGCCTGCAAAACGTTGGCCAAGACTGGCGGCCACCGGGTAGCCGGTAATGCTTTCCCAAGCCTGGTTGAGATAGGTAAAATTGCCTTCGCGATCCAGCTGCACCAATACCTCCGAAATGCTGCCCACTACCTCTTCCAACCGTTTGCTGGTGAGAGCGGCCTCTTCCGTTTTTTCCTGTGCAATGCGGCTTAGTTCGCGGTTGGCTTTGAAAAGTTCGCCGGAGCTTTGTTCCAATATCAGCTCCATCCGCGTCAGATCGTCCTGGTATTCGGTATAGGCTTGATTTACAGCCATCAGGAAATCCTGCATGTCGGGATGTTCGGCAAGATCGGATGGTAGTGACTTCCTGATTTGTCGTTTTAGGAGCCGGTGGTAATTGGTTTCGGTCAGTTCGAGCGTTTGCATCGCTTATTCTCGGAAAGTGGTAATGGTCATGGTTTGGTTATGCAGCTCACAAAACGAATCGCGGTTGAACGGCGCCAGCTCGCCATAGGAATAGAAACCCGTCATAACCGGCCCTTTCAACACTCCGGAGACGGATTCTACCTCTTCTTCCACCATTTGTTTCAACACCAGTTTCCGCCCGACGCAGCTTACCAGAATAGCAAATTCAGCCTGGCTATCCAGTCCCCGCACGGCTTCCTCGGCCGCTTCTTCGGCGCCGTTGATCAGCCGGTCGTTGTTGGCTTTCATCAATCTCACAAACGAGCCTTCGGGAATATCTCCGGCGAATGTCAGGCTCTTTTCATTTTCATTGATCCCCAGGATCGTGCGTACCACCGGTGCGCGGTCCTCACTGTCACGCATGCTCAGCGGGAAAAGCAGGCCCGATGCAGGTAATTCTTTCGCTTTATCACCCAGAAATGATTTATAAAGGTCGAGTGCCGGCTCACCGTCGATTTCGTAAAGGATATTCTCTTTGGAACGCGTTACCCGTCTGTCAAGCCCGAAGCTGTCCCAGCCGCCGCGCGAACCGTAACCGATCGAAAGCTTTTCACCATAAAAGCCAATAGCCGCCACACTTTCGGTAGCGACTTTTCCATCGGGCTCAATAATTATCGTACGGGCAAAATGCGAGCCGTCGCCGGCCAGTCCCCCCGTAATAGTAGCACCGTCGGTCAACCCTTCAGTCATGCCCTTGACCAGGTCGGTACCATTGACTTTGAGGCCATCGGAAACGACGAAGACGTGTTTCAGGCCTTGGGACGGAAGTTGGGAAACGAGCCGTCTTCCGGCTTCCAGGCTGTCAAAATCAATATCTTCAAGGCTGATTTTAGAGCTTTTGATCGAAACTTCTTCGAACGCGATACCCGTAACAATAATACTATGGTCCATTACCGACTCATTAGCGATTTCCCCGGCGGTTGAGCATCCGGAAAATACGGCATCGGGATATTGTGCCGCGAGCTGGTGTGAAATCCCGGTAGTTTCAAGCAATTCCCGATCACCGAAAATGAACAACAATTGTGGGGAAAACGAGAACAGGATTTCACTGGGATTATCCGAATAGATAAACTGTTCAATCAGCATAGGGACAGGAGGTTGCAGCGTGATAAATCGATCTACAATTTACATAAAACTTTTGAGAACGAATTATTTTTACGCTTCCTCCTGAGCTGTCGTGATAAATTGGTTTTTGCTACGAAATAGATGGGAATGAAATCCCCTTGATTTTACGGAATAGTTCTACTGCATAGAGGTCTGTCATGCCTGATACAAAATCGAGGACAGTCTGTATCCGGGAGTAGGGGTCCGTTTTCGTGGTGATGAATTGCTTGGGGATCAGGTCGACCAGCTTTCGCGTGTAATGGGAGTTATTGTTGAGATAAGCCGGTACAAATTCTTCAAGCAACCCGCCCATTACCTTATAACCTGCTACTTCGATCTGCACAACCGACGAGTAATTGTAGATTTTCTGAATGGATATCCGCTCGATCTCTTTCATCGCCGAGCGGTACGGTTCGGGAATGCGGTCGATCAGACTTGCATTGAAATCGCCGTTTAGGATTGTATTTTGTTCATTGATAAACAGTTCCGAGCAGGCCCCGATGAGCGTACTGATCGATTTGGCACGCAGCAGGCCTATTTTGGCATCGTCATCGTCGATGTAGGCCAGACGTTCCGACATCCGGGCATCATTGCATAACGCGAGGAGCAGCGCTTCCACTTCCTGATAGGAGAGAATTTTGAGCCGGTGCGCATCTTCAAGGTCTATGATGTTGTAACAGATATCGTCCGCCGCCTCTACCAGGTACACCAGCGGGTGTCTTTTATAAACCACCGGCGATTCCGAAACCTGCGACAAGCCCAGTTCGGCGGCGATTTTCTGAAACCCGGCCTGCTCAGATTGAAAGAAACCGTATTTTTTGGTGTAAATATGGGCTTTCCTGTGCCCGGCGAGGGCTTCGCAGGGATATTTGGCGATGGCGGCCAAAGTGGAGTAGGTCAATGCGAAACTGCCATAACCTTTACCTGCATACGGGTGCGTGAGAATGCGGATTGCATTGGCATTGCCTTCGAAATGCGTCAGGTCGGCCCACTGTGCTTCGCTGACTTTGTTTTGGTATTTCAAACCATCGCCATCCGTGAAGTAATGCGAAATAGCGGCCTCACCCGAATGCCCGAATGCAGGGTTGCCCAGGTCGTGCGCGAGGCACGCGGCTGAAACGATATTGCCGATCTCGCTGATCAGCGGCAGGTCGTCGTCGACCTGATGGTTTTCAGTTTTCAGGTGATTATAAAACATCCGCCCGAGCGACTTGCCTACACTGGCTACTTCGAGGCTGTGTGTGAGCCGGTTGTGAACGAAAATGCTCCCGGGAAGAGGAAATACCTGTGTTTTGTTCTGCAACCGGCGGAAAGGTGAGGAAAAGATCAGCCGGTCGTAATCGCGCTGGAACTCCGAGCGGGCCTCGGTCGGATCGGAATTGTATTTATCTTCGCTGCCCCAGCGCTTTGCCGACAGCAATTGTTCCCACTTCATCATATTGATCTCGAAATAAACGGCAAAACTAATGGCTTTCGGTGAAAATGTGCAGGGAAAGACCAGTAATGCGGATTTCAGGTAGAAACCGGCGCTTCGCGGGCTTTTAACAAAGTCATTAATAGGGATTTATTTCAAACCGGACATTATGAAAAAGCTATTGCTTTTGGGGACTATCTTGAACCTCTTGAGTGGAACACAAGCGTCGGCCCAGAAGAATGAAGAGCTGGCCCACGAAATGCGTGACGCCGTAACCACATTCCTGAAAGTCCTCACGCCCGGGCAACGGCAGGAAACCGAACTTCCCTACGCCGATCTGGCCCGTTTCGACTGGAATTTTACCCCGCGCGCCCGCAAAGGCATTACTTTCAAGAGCCTGACGCCTGCCCAGCGTAAAGTAGCGATGGCCATGGTGCGCGTGGTGCTTAGCCAGGAAGGTTACAGTAAAGCCGAGCAAATTATCGACCTGGAAAATGTATTGCGGGTTGTGGAATCCCGCCCCGCCAACGACACCTACCGTGATCCCGAAAATTATGCATTCCTCGTGTTCGGCACGCCGGGTAACGATCCATGGGGCTGGCGGATGGAGGGGCACCATTTGTCGCTGCATTTTTCGTCGATCGATAACCAGGTTACCTACACGCCGAGCTTTTTCGGAAGCAATCCGGGCCAGGTAATGGCCGACGTGCCTCAGAAAGGCAAGCGGATCCTGAAAGCTGAGCAAGACTTAGCATTTGACCTGCTGCATACCCTCGACGCTTCTCAACTCGAAAAAGCAAACCTCGGCGCCAAAGCGCCCAATGAGATATTTACTTCCAATGCCAGAAAGGCCTCGCTTTCCAAAATGGAAGGCATTGCCATGGGGGAGCTGAACGCGGCACAAAAAGCGGCATTTAGAAAACTGATTATGGCCTACCTGCAACGCTACCACGTCACGCTGAAAAACCAGCAATGGGCCGAACTCGAAAAGAACGGTATAGACAAAATCCACTTCGCCTGGCTCGGCGACCAACAGCCTGAGATAGGCACAGGCCACGGCCATTACTACCGCATCCATGGTCCGACGTTTCTCATTGAGTTTGATAATACACAGAATGGCGGGAATCATATTCATTCGGTGGTAAGGGATTTGACGAGTGATTTTGGGGAGGATTTGTTGCAGGCGCATTATGAAACGGGGCATAAGAAGTGAGGGAGGACAAGGGAAAAACTCGTATATTCGGATAAACAAATGCGAAATAAGATGTCTGCAACAGGGTTGAAAGAGCGATTGATTGACAGGATCAAAGAGATCGATGACGAGGATATTCTGGCCGAGGCTTACCGGTTACTGGGAACGGATCCCGATTTGGAGGAGCCTTACCCATTGAATGCTGAGCAAAAGGCTGCTATTGAGGGAGCGAGAGCTCAAATCAAAAGCGGGAACTACCTCACCGATAATCAGGCCGACAAAGAAATAGACGAATGGCTAAACAAATAATCTGGTCTGCCAGAGCACACACTGACCGAAAACACATATTGGAGTACTGGATTAACAGAAATAAATCAAAAACGTACAGCCGGAAGCTTAATCGGCTTTTTAAGGAGGCTGTGCAGTTGGCTGCGATACATCCCAAAATAGGGAAGAGAACCGATGTGGAAAATGTCCGTATCAAGATCGTCCGGGACTATTTTATCATTTACGAAGAAACCGAATCGGAAATACATATTCTGACAATTTGGAATAGTCATCAGGATCCGGAAAATTTGGAGTGGGAATTTTAAACATACATGACTCCGACACCGCACCGCTACTTCATTATCAACAAGCCTCCCAACATGGTTTCGCAATTCGTCAGCTCGCATGATGTGCGGTTGCTGGGCGCGTTGGATTTTGAATTTCCCGAGGGGACGCATGCGGTGGGGCGGCTCGATAGCCTTTCAGAAGGCCTGTTAATCCTTACTACTAATAAAAGAGTAACCAACCTGCTTTTTCTGGGAGAGGTGCCGCACAAGCGCAAATATTGGGTGAATGTGGGCCACATTGTGCCTCCCGAGACAGTGGAGCTTTTGCGCACAGGCATTCCTATCCGTGTGAAGGGGGGTGGTTATTACGTTACAGCGCCTTGTGAGGTGGAAATCATCGACCGGCCTGCGATTTTGAGCAAACATAAAAATGAAACCCAGCCCGACGTCCCGAATACCTGGCTGAGCATTACGCTCACAGAAGGTAAGTACCACCAGGTGCGGAAGATGGTGCGGGAAGCCAATCACCGCTGCCGGCGCCTTATCCGTGCCAGTATCGAGGATTTGGAGCTGGGCGATCTGCCGCCGGGCGGCGTGAAGGAGATTGAAGAGGAGGAGTTTTTCAGATTGCTGAAAATAGAAAACTGGAAGTCAGCGATTTCGTCCGACAATTTTTTGTTGGAGCCGTCCATCGAAAATCCTGCATATTAGCGGCAGACAGCATTAGTTTTAATCCACATTCATATTAAACTGATCGCGTCATGAACCTCATTGGAAACATTATCTGGCTTATTTTCGGTGGATTTGTCGTTTTTCTCGAATATATGGCCGCCGGGTTGGCGCTCTGCCTGACCATCATCGGCATCCCTTTCGGTGTCCAATGTTTCAAAATAGGTATTATGACGCTCTTTCCTTTCGGGCAGCATGTGCGGGAGGTGCCGGGTGACTCAGGATGTTTATCGACCATCTTCAACATCGTCTGGATTTTTCTCGGCGGAATTTGGATCGCGCTGACGCATTTGGTTTTCGGGATTCTGCTCGCGATTACCATTATTGGTTTGCCGTTTGCAAAACAGCATTTTAAGCTGATGAGCCTCTCTTTTGCTCCTTTTGGGAAAGAAATTTATTCATGAAAGCTATCGTCATCGCAGAACCCGGCGCTCCGGAAGTGCTGCAAATCCGGGAACGTGCAACGCCGCGACCGGGTGTATCTCAAGTGCTGATTAAAGTATACGCCGCGGGCGTGAACCGGCCCGACGTTTTCCAGCGAAAAGGAAATTATCCACCCCCACCCGGTGCCCCGCAGGATATTCCCGGATTGGAAGTAGCCGGTGTGATCGAAGAAGTGGGTGCCGACGTTACCGAATGGAAGCCCGGCGATCGTGTGTGCGCATTGCTCGCAGGCGGAGGTTATGCGGAATACACGCTAGCGCAGGCGGCGCATTGCCTGCCCTCACCTCCGAACCTGGATTACACGGAGGCTGCTTCATTGCCCGAAACGGTGTTCACCGTTTGGCATAATGTGTTTCAAAGAGGGCAATTGCAGGCCGGAGAGCACTTTCTGGTACACGGCGGTAGCAGTGGCATAGGCATTACGGCAATTCAGCTGGCGAAGGCATTCGGTGCGAAAGTGTTTATTACGGCGGGCTCCGATGAAAAGTGTGCGGCCTGTGATGCATTGGGGACCGATATTAGTATCAATTACAAAACTTCCGATTTCGAAGAAGTGCTGAAAAAGCTGGGTGTGGATGTGATTCTCGACATGGTGGGGGGGGATTATATTCCTAAAAACCTGCGACTGCTTCGCGAAGAAGGCCGGCTGGTTTTTATCAACACCATGAAAGGCAGCAAAGTGAAGGGCACCGATGAGGTGGATTTTGGTCTGATTATGCGAAAACGCCTGACCGTCACCGGCAGTACGCTGCGAAACCGCGATCATGCTTTCAAAGCTGCTTTAACTTCTGATATTCAAAAACACGTGTGGCCGGTTTTGGAAAAAGGAGTTTTCAAACCGGTGATTGCGCAGACATTTCCACTGGCAGAAGCGGCAAAAGCACATGCATTAATGGAAACCAGCGATCACGTCGGCAAGATTATTCTGGTGAATGAATGGTCGTGAGCCGGTCGTTGAGGATTTTTGAAATCTGGTCGGCCTGCGCATAAACCATCAAATGGCCGCCGCCTTCGATGATAATATCCGGTTTCACGATGATGATCGGGATGAGTTTGTCGGCCGTTCCGTGGATGTGAAATAGGTTTTCGACCCGCTCTTTTCGATCCCAGCCGCTCATGCGTGTCAGCGCCCATTTCAGGAACTTGCTGTCGGTGTCGTGCAGGATCTGTTTGAGCAGCTGTTTCAATTCAGGGGTATCCGCTCCGAAATAGTTGTAAGTGATCCGGTTGGCCGATTTGAGCAACGGCGCCGATAATGGCGACATTAACAGGAATTTGATCATGGCCTGGTAAAACTTCGAAAGCGGAACGCCGGTTGACATACTCGAAATGAGTGTAACCTGCTGCGGACAGGCGATATCCGCAATTTCAGAAGCTACAACGCCCCCGAACGAAAGCCCCACCAGTTGGAAAGGTTGGGAGGTGTCAATTTGTTTGACCAAACGGGCCGCATAGTGCTGCAACGACTCTTTTTTCAAAGGCCTTACCCATTTGATATACTTCACATTCAGCCTCGGGTCGAGCTTGAGTTTGGTAAATACGCGCTCGTCGGCACCGAGGCCGCTGATAAAATACACGTTCATTTTCTTCACAGAAACGTCTGTTGCTGCGCTATCAGGCGCGCTTATCGCTCTTGTGCCGGAAAATGAAAGGAATGCCAATAGAAGACAGGAGTTACGTATATTCGAAAACATGATGGAGTGCTTTCACTTGAATATACGAACTCCTGCAAAAATAATGCCGCTATTTTGCAAAATTGAACCGCACGCCGCCCATCACCCATCGCCCGGGCATTACAGAACCGAGAATATCGCTGTATTGCTTGTCAAAGGCATTGTCGGCCTGGATAAATATGCCCAGCTGGCGTTTCAGGAATGCATATTCGGCTTTGACGTTGAGTATAAAATAGTTTTTTGAAATAGCCGCTTCGATTGCCGAGGCTTCCCGTTCCGCCCGTTTTTTGTACAGCCCGTTTGTACTAAGTGAAAAACCGCCGACCTGGTAAATGGCAGAGAAATTGGCGAGGAATTTCGCATGCGACGATAGGTAAAATGACTGGATCTGACTTTTGTTGTCACTATCGAGCCAGGTGAGACCGGCGTTGAGCAGCAATTTCTGGTTGTCGCCAATGGTGTTCGCCGATTGGATATCCAGTTCGAAACCGGTAGTATTCACCTCGGCAATATTCAATGCGAGGCCGAATGTCCCCGTGGGCGAAAGATTATCCTTACGCGGCATTTGGGCGTATGGAGTCGTCACATAGTCGATCAGGTCTTTTTGGCGGCGCTGGAAAAATGTGCCGGAAACTTTAAGCTGTGCAGCCGGGCTGCTGGTCAGGAACCAATCAGCGCCTGCTTCGTAGCTGAACGAGCGCTCTGCTTTCAGATCGGGGTTGCCAACGCTGCCACCCGTGACGAGTTTCTTCGCGTAGTTGTTGAAACGTTCCGTAAAATCGGCGTCGCGGATCGTCTTGCCGGCGCTTGCGCGTAGCTGCCAGCCGGCTTTTTTGAAAGAAAAATTGATTTGAGGCGAAACCTCTGTCCCGATACGCTCGCGCCAGTCCATGCGCACGGAAGGCGTTACTGTAAAATCCCCTCCAATATTCTGCACGACCGATACAAACGGCGCAAGCTGATTGAGCGTATGGTTGCCGCGGTCGTTGGATTTGATATTACGCTGCTGGAAATTGACACCAGCGATCAGATTAGTGTTGGAAGTAATGCCTTGCTGTAAAGTCGCAAGCCCTTGCCATAACTTCGATTTGCTGCTGTTGGCAAGGGAATGGGGGTTAAACAGGTAAGTGTCCTGCACCGATTTAAAGCCGCCGTCGATCGAGAACGCCGTTTTGTTTTTCTGATAACCGAGTCTTACCTGGTTCCACGACATTTTGACTTTCTCGCTGGCGGTGTCGGATTTTAAAACGGTGTAGAAATTCTGGGCCGCAAAATCGCGGTGGTCGTAAGAACTGCGAATAGCGAGGTTCCAGTTTGGCGAAATGGCATAGCTCAGTGACAATGAAGCGGTATTGTTGTGAAAATAACCTTTGATACCGCGCTGCTGTACACCGGAAGCATTGTTGGAAAGAAACCCTCCCGAAATGGCCAGCTTGTTCCGCTGCACAAATGCGCCCGCATTGGCGTTGAACAACCCATATTCACCGGCGCTGATGCCTCCGTTTACTTGCGTTTTTTGTATTGAATTACTTTCTCCTGCATTGTTTTGCCTGGCAGCGATCAGCCGCGCTGCGAAAGTTTTGGAAATGACGTGAATCACGCCACCCACGGCGTCGGAACCGTATAATGCCGACGAAGCGCCTTTCAAAACCTCGATCCGCTCGATCTCTGCGGGTGAAATTGGAATGTAGCTGTTAAAATGTCCGGTATTAGGATCGTTGAGGCGGATACCGTCGAGTATCACAAGTACTTGCTGGAATGTACCGCCGCGTAAAACAATGTCGCTCTGCGAACCTTGCGGGCCGCGGGCCTGTATTTCGACGCCCGGCACATAGCGGAGCAAGTCATCGATGCTATGCACCGGCAGTTGCTGGAAATACTCTCCTTTGATGACGGCAATGTTGCGGCCCGTTTGTGATGCACGCTTTTCGACGAGGGATGAAGTGACCGTAACCGGGTCAAGTGATATTTCCTGCGCCGGGGCCAGGTTTGTGATGAATGATAATAACAGAGTGGTGCCTAAGTAATGTAGTTTCATAGAGTGGGATGATTTCGATACAAAACTACTATCTTGCCGGCCCGTTTATATGCTCCGGTTTGAATCTAATGAGTAGTCCGGTTGAAATACCATTCAAAAATGTGATCCTGTTGGACCGTGGGTCCGGCACACCTGTTTATCTGCAAATTGCGCACCAGATGATCAACGCCATTCAGCGTGGCGTGCTCGTGACGGGCGTGCAACTGCCTGGTACCCGTGCACTTGCGGAGATGCTCGAAGTGCACCGCAAAACCGTCGTGGCCGCCTACAATGAACTCGATGCACAAGGCTGGATCGAAATGCTGCCGAACCGTGGTACGTTCGTGACCCGGAAGAGTCCGGTAGTGAAGGGCAGCGCATTGCCGGCGAATGTGAGCGACTTGAAGCAATACCCGCAGCAAACCGGCTTCGCATTTGAGGAAAGTATGCTGCTCGACCGCCCGCTGTCGCTTTCGCGTGTGGACCTGGAATTTACGGACGGCCTCCCGGATGTGCGCCTGGCGCCTATGGACAAACTCGCGAAGGCCTATTCCAGCGTTTTAAGAAGAAACAACAACCGGAAATACCTCACCTATTCGCACGTTGAAGGGAATGTATGGTTCCGCGAGCGGCTGGCGACCTATCTGAACAATACCCGTGGCCTGCATATCGGTGCGGAAAATATTATCACTACCCGCGGGATTCAGATGGGTATTTACCTCGCATCGACATTGCTGCTGAAAAAGGGTGACAATGTGGTGGTGGGTGATTTGAGCTATTACGTCGCCAATATGATTTTCCAGCAGGCTGGTGCAAATATTCTTTCGGTGCCTGTGGATGATCAGGGGATTTCTTTGGAAGCCGTGCGGCAACTGTGCGAGCGAACGCCGATCCGAATGCTGTACATTACGCCCCATCACCATTACCCCACGACGGTCACACTCAGCGCCGAGCGGCGTGTGGAATTGCTCAATTTGTCGGTGAAATACGGATTTATTATCCTGGAAGATGACCACGACTATGATTTTCATTATAACAGCAGTCCGGTGTTGCCGCTGGCAAGCGCGGATGGGACGGGGATGGTTGTTTACGTGGGCTCATTTTGTAAGGCGCTGGCTCCGGGGTTGCGTTCGGGCTATGTAGTGGCGCCGCAGAACCTGATCCGGGAACTGGGCAAAATGCGGCGGATTATCGACCGGCAGGGCGATCTGATGATGGAACAGGCGTTAGCGGAACTGCTTGATGAGGGCGAAATCCAGCGGCATATCAAGAAAGCCCAGAAAGTTTACCATCAGCGTCGTGATTTGTTTACCGAACTATTGGAAAATGATTTCAAACCTTACCTGACGTTTAAAGCCCCGCCGGGCGGCCTGGCGATCTGGACGGAATGGCGGCGCGATATTAACCTCATGCGCGTGAGTAAAGAGTGCCTGCGTGGAAACCTGCATTTGCCGCAAACATTGCTATTCCAGACCGGGCGCCTCAGCGCGATACGGCTGGGGTTCGGCAGTCTGGATGAGAGGGAGTTGCGGGAGGCTACTTCCATTCTAAAAGCAGCGCTGGAAAAGACCAGCTAGCGCAGTAGTTGGAATGCTGATTTATTCAATTAATTTGGGATAAATTCCTATTCGTGCATTCCAACACGACTTCCGCATGAACAAACGTACTTTCATTAAACTTTCATCCGCATTAATGACGGCTCCTTTACTTTCTCCACTGAGCGGCTGGGGCAATAGCGACAAGCTCCGCAACTGGGCAGGCAACCTGGAATACAGCACTGAAAAACTCGATTTGGGTAAAAACTTGCAGCAGGTACAAACGCTTGTCAAGAAATACCCCAAACTGAAAGTGCTCGGCACGCGGCATTGTTTCAACGACATTGCGGATACGAAAGACCAATTCATTACCGTCGTCGGTGGAGAGGAGGTGATTGATCTGGATACCAAAAATAAAACCGTGACTGTCAACGGCGGCCTGAAATATGGGCAGCTGGCTCCTTTGCTGCACCAGAAAGGCTTTGCATTGCATAACCTGGCGTCGCTGCCGCACATTTCCGTCGCGGGTGCATGTGCGACGGCTACACACGGGTCGGGCGAGAAGAATGGGAACCTGGCGACGGCCGTGTCGGCCATGGAGATTGTGACAGCCGACGGGGAGGTGGTGAAGTTGAGCAGGGAGAAAGATGGGGAAAAATTCAATGCGGCGGTAGTGCATTTGGGTGCGTTAGGTGTGGTGACGAAGGTGACGCTGGATGTGCAGCCGACGTTTTTTATGGCTCAGGTCGTGTATGAAAATTTGCCTTTAAACCAGCTGAAAGAGCACTTTGACGAAATTGAATCGAGGGGAGATAGCGTAAGCCTTTTTACAAACTGGGCTACGGAAGACATAACGGAGGTATGGATAAAGTATAAGACGAATAGTGACAAGCCTTTGAAAGCACGCCCGGACAAGGAGCTTTTTGGAGGAAAACTAGCTACCAGAAACTTGCATCCGATCCCCGAACTTTCAGCCGAGAACTGTACCGAACAAATGGGTGTGCCGGGGCCGTGGTACGAGCGTATGCCGCATTTCAAAATGGGTTTCACGCCCAGTAGCGGTAAGGAGCTTCAAACGGAATACTTTGTGCCACGCAAGAATGCCGTGGATGCGATCCTGGCCATTTCCAAAATGGGCAGCCAAATCAGCCCGCATTTGTTTACATCGGAGGTAAGGACAATCGCGGCGGATAATCTCTGGTTGAGCCCGTGCTACAAGCAGGATTCCGTGGCGATACATTTTACCTGGAAACAGGATTGGCCGGCTGTGAGCAAGCTGCTGCCGGTAATCGAGAGGGAGCTGGCGCCGTTCAGCCCACGGCCGCATTGGGGTAAGTTGTTTACGATTTCGCCCGGTTTGCTGGAAAAGCGGTATGAGAAACTACCGGAGTTCAGGGAGCTTGCTGCGCAGATGGATCCGAAAGGAAAATTCCGCAATGCGTTTCTGAATTTGAATGTTTTTAAAGCATAGTATGGCGCGAAGCTCTTGCTTCGTACAACCTATTCGCAGGCCTCCGGCCGGTCGGAAAAAGCGATTTACGCGAAGTCGCTCACCTGACCGGCCGGAGGCCTGCGAATAATGGGTATGAAGCAGGAGCTTCATACCAACATCAGGAATTAAATAGCTAGTCCGAGCGTTTACTTTAACGTGACTCATCTTCCATAAGTAAACAAATACTTCTGATGGCTACCAAAACGAAGGCACTACCACCGATAAGTGTGGATCTCACCGCCGACAAGATTACCGAGTTATACATGCATTACTGCCTGGAAAATCACAAGAAGCCGGAATCGGTTTACCTGTTTTCCAAGGAGCACGGTTTCGCTGAAAAGGATTTTTACAAGTTCTTTACTTCCATCGATTCGCTTGAAAGACGCGTTTTTGTGAGTTTTCATAACCTGGCTGTAAACCTGATCAACCAGAGCGGAGAGATCGAAGGGGTCGGTTTCAGGGATAAGTTGCTGGCTTATTACTTTACGCTGGTTGAAATCCTGACTGCAAACCGCAGCTACGTGGTTTTTGCATTAAAGGAGGAAAAGAACAGACTCAACGGCATTCTGAAGCTGAAAGAATTCCGTAGCAGTTTCAAGGATTATATCCACGAAATCAGCGACGGTTACCTGAAAGCCAAAAGCGAACGCATTCGCAAGGCTCAGCAGGACGCCTTGGAAGAAGGTGCGTGGATTCAGTTGCTGCTCACATTGAAATTCTGGATCGACGACGAATCCGTAGGTTTTGAAAAAACAGACCTTTTCATCGAAAAATCGATCCGTGCCACATTCGACCTGATAGATACGACGCCTCTCGAGAGCGTGATCGATTTCGGGAAGTTTTTGATTAAAGAAAAATTGAAGTAGGAATGGAAACAATTGACAGTATCCCTACTTCCAAAATAAGGCGTGCGACCCGGCTTATTTCGACGGGGGTCAAGATTGGGGGGAATTATCTGAAGTATTACGGCGAAAAAATTACCAGTCCTGAGACGGCGCGTGACAATCTCAACAATAACAATGCAGAGGATATTTACGATAGCCTCAAAAGCTTGAAAGGCAGTGCATTGAAGCTTGCCCAGATGCTGAGTATGGAGAAGAATTTCCTGCCGCAGGCTTATGTGGAGAAGTTTTCGCTCTCGCAATTTTCAGTACCGCCGCTTTCGGCGCCTTTGGTGGTGAAGACTTTCCGGAAATACTTCGGAAAATCGCCTCTGGAATTGTTTGATACATTCAATCCGAATGCGATCAATGCGGCAAGCATCGGTCAGGTGCATAAAGCGACACATGGACGAAAAGAACTGGCGGTGAAAATCCAGTATCCCGGCGTGGCGGAAAGCATTTCTTCGGACCTCGCGCTCGTGAAGCCAATTGCCATGAAAATGTTCAACATTCAGGCGAAAGATTCGGATAAGTATTTCAAAGAAGTCGAAACGAAGCTGACGGAAGAGACGAATTACATTCTTGAAATAGCCAATAGCACCGAAATCGCCGAGGCTTGCGAGCACATTCCGAATCTGCGTTTTCCGAAATACTATCCTGAATTTTCCAGCGAGCGTGTGATCACGATGGATTGGATGGATGGCGTGCATTGGTCGGAATTTTGCAAAACGAATCCGGACCAGGCAACAGCTAATAAAATAGGTCAGGCATTGTGGGATTTTTACATGTTCCAGGTGCATCAGCTCCGCAAAGTACACGCCGATCCGCACCCGGGCAATTTCCTGATCGATGAAAACGACAACCTCATCGCTATCGATTTCGGCTGCATCAAAGAAATTCCCGAGGATTTCTACGTCCCGTATTTCGAGCTCGCCGAGCCTGAAAATCTGAACAATCCCGCAGTTTTTCATGCCAAACTGGTTGAGCTGGAAATCCTGACAGAAAAAGATACCCGGGCGGAAACCATCTATTTTTCGAATCTTTTCAGGGAAATACTCGCGTTACTGACGCAGCCGTTTCAGGCCGAGACATTCGATTTTTCGGATGAAGAATTCTTCCTGAAACTCGCCGCATTGGGCGAGAAATATGCCAACGACAAAGAGCTGCGCAAAATGAACATGAATCGTGGCTCGAAACATTTTATTTACATCAACCGCACATTTTTCGGGCTGTTCAGCCTGCTGCATGACCTCAAAGCGGTGGTGGATACCAAGCAATTTGTAAGCTGACACCAATCATAACCGGTCGTGGAATTTTCACGACTGGTTTTCTTTTTCCTCTTCAGGGGCGCCTGCCGCAGGGGCGCCTGCCGCCGGATCGCCTGCCGCAGTATCATCGCCGGTCGCCGGATCGCCGGCCGTCACTTTTTTCAGATTCACGAAACGGAACAGGTTGTTATTGGCCTGCTCGGGCGTTTGGTCACCGAGCAGGATACCCCAGGGTTCGAGTCCCGGCACCCGGTCGAAAATCACTTTCATCATGGCAATCACCGGAATGGAAAGGAACATCCCCGATAATCCCGCGAGCGCGCCGCCCACGAGTACGCCCACGATCGATACCAGTGCGTTGATACGTACTTTGGAGCCGACAATGAACGGCACCAGGAAATTGTTGTCGATCACCTGCACGGCTATAAATACCCCCACAACCCCCAGCAGCACATCGATTTCGGGATGGCTGATGAACGTCACCATTACCGCCAGTGCGGTCGCAACAAGGCCGCCGATATAGGGTACCAAATTGAGGATTGCGGCCATTACGCCCAGCAAAATTGCATATTGTACATTCAAGATCAGTAATCCAGCGGAGTTGAGGACTGCCACAGCGGTCGTTTCCAGCAAGAGTCCTACCATGTAACTCTGGATAATGGATTTGATCTCTCCCAGTATCTCCAGCACGCGCTGTTTTTGCTCTTCCGCGAAGAGCACTACTGTGAAATGGATCAGCATCGCACGGTAGTAGAGCAGCAGGAACGTATAAATGGGGATAAGGATCAACGTGCCGAGCGGCCCCGTTACTACCCCAAGTGTTTCTGGCCCCTGGAAAGTTTCGAGCGTTTTGCTTTGAGCATTCTTCAAATATTCGGCTTGCTGGCGGTAGCTTACACTGTACTCGCGGCGTATCCAGCGCCGCGCATCGCGGTAGAAAAGGTCGATGTTCCTTTTGAGTTTTGGCCATTCGTCGGAGAAATCGGCCAGTTGCATGGAAATAAGTACTGTTACCGCCGAAACGATCAGGACCGCGATCAGCAATGCCAGTGTAATAGAGAGCAATTTCGGTATTCCGATTCGAATAAACAGGCGCTCGAGAGGTCGGAGCAGCACGGCCAGCAGCCCGGCCAGTGCCAGCGGCACAACAATATCCTGCCCAAGATAAATCGCGAGCATAATGATCCCGATCGCGAGGAGGGTTAGGGCGAATTTTTGATAGAAGGGATGGGGGGCGGTGGTGTTCACGTTACGCTTGGTGCTGTTGACGCGCTTAAATTAAATCTTTCCCCAAACAAACACTCCGGGACTCCTCAGGAAATTCTCCGAAATGCGGAATATTGGTATAGCCCAGCCTCCGGTATAATGCAATGGCATCCGGTTGGCCTTTGCCGGTCTCGAGGATTATTGATCCGTAACCCAGTTCTTTTCCCCATCTTTGAAGCTCATGGACCATCATTGAGGCGATGCCTTTGCCGCGGAATCCGGGTTTTACAAACATTCGTTTTAGCTCGATGCGGTGCGTGTCGAATTGCTTGATGCAGCCACAGGCAATGGCTGCATCATTTTCATAAGCCAGTATAACTGTCGGCAGACGGGTGATGCGGTTGTATTCTTCGTAATCTTCCTTGTTGGTGTTGTAAATGCGGCACAGCTCGTCGTCGAGCTCGCTGGTGAGGTTCTGGAAATCGGGATTGTCGCTGGTGGTGCGGATGATGTGAAACATGCCTTGGTTGATGATTTTCGCGAAGGTACACTTTGCCCCTGAGAAATGGACCAGGGATCACCTTGCAACTACGATCCTCCACATTTTGGTTTCGTTATTGCTTTTAGCTATTTCGACTATGTAAATGCCTGAAACAAATCCGGTTAAGTCAATTCGGTCAATTCGTTTCCTGCTTGAATGATAGACTTGTCTTCCTTTGTTGTCTCTGATTATTATGTGCTGTATTTTACTCCAATCTTCGGCTTTGACGTTCAAAAAGTCGTTTGCGGGATTGGGAAAGACCAGCTGCGGCTGAAATTCGAACCTCAGATTGCATATGGCACTGTAAGTCGCTGACCCATCAATGTCGATCATGTGGAGGCGGTAAAGATTTTGGCCATTCAACGGGTCGGTGTCTGTAAATGAATAGTCTGTCCGGGTCTTAGAGTCACCTTTTGCGGGAACGCTGATGAGCGTCTGCCAATTTTTACCGTTTCCGCTGCGCTGCACATCGAAATGGCTTGCATTCATTTCTTCCGTTGTCGTCCAATTCAGAATTGCCGTCTCTTCTTCCTTTCTGGCCCTGAATTCTTTCAGTGTCACCGGAAAATTTATCTGAACAGGAATTGCAGCCATAGCGTTGTCATTTGCGGTATAGTTGCCGTCTGTCTGAGGCCCCTGTGATCCCAGGGTCGCCGTTATTATCCCTACACCGGCCCCATTACCTTGAACCTGAATCAGAAAAGAAATGCATGAGGTATTAGGCAAGGCCGTGTTTGCCAGAAGGCGAACCGTATGATTCCCGGGATCATTCGTTGAACTTTGGATGGTAAAGCCGGTGAGGGCTGATCCATCTATGTTTGTTATCTCTTTCAGTACAAGGTTATCCGGGAAACTGATTTGCGGCCTTGGCTTGTCACTTGGAGCGGTGGTGCTTGCTGTATGGCAATTGCATATTTTGACTTCCACCTCACCTTTTGTCTTGTCCAGAATGAAAGCTTGCTGCGGATTGAGGTTGATGTCGAGGTCTTGTGTGAAGCCGTAATGCACGCATAGCGTCATTAGCATCGCCTGTATAATTACTTTCATTTTGACAATATGGTAAGGTTTTATAGAGCGCAAACTTGTGGATGGGGGCATTAGTTTGTTGAGACAGCCGTTACAACCGCGTTGTTGTAGCCATTTTTCTCTCCACCAGAGTTAGTTACGATAACAGCCGTCAAATTTTGTGTAATGCCTGCCGGCTTGTCTGCCTTTCTTTTGATTTTAAAACCTATTACCGATACGCTGCTTGCCGGAAGGGCCACGTTTGAGCTGGCCGTAATGAAATTGTCGTCTTCAGAAAAACTCCAGTTGCCATTCGTGTTGTTAATGCCTCCGAATACGCCGGAAACTCCACTGCTTGTTGGGTAGGTAATGTCAAATGCACCAATCTTGTTAATTCGGAAGGAGACATTTCCGTTAGTGCCGAACCCCGCAGTTTCATGAAGATTGATGACAAAGTCCCTTTCCGCACCTTCATTAAAGTTTAGTCCGTCAATGTCAAGAGAAACGCTTAATTCTGGCGCAGCGCAAGGAGTGGTAACATTGATGTAAGACGTTGAGACATTGGTGTTGTAGCAACCATAAGTGAGATCGTGTGCAAAAACATAGTAGGTGCCAGTGGTAACCGCGGCGGGGTTGTCTACTTTACCGGTAGTATGGTCCGGGCTGGTAAACCATTCAATAACGGTATTCGGTGGCAAGCTTAGCGGCTGGGGAAGGAAACTTGTCAGATCAGCTGTTTGCATCGGGCAGGCAATATTGGCATTGGATCCGGAAAGAGCGATCTGGCTTGAAGGATTGTTGGGATTGTTGCAGCAAATTGTAGCTGCGGTAACCGAAAATGCGGAGCTTAACAGAGCCTTGTTGGTGGAATAACAGTTACCATTGGGGTTAAAATAGAACGCGTAGTAACTACCTATCGGAGCTTGAGTCGGGTCGGCAATCATTGGGCCGACATGGCTGTCGTTGTTAAACCACCGGACCTCGTAGGGCGATTGCGCTTCCTGGCTTTTCAGATTGAATGAGCTTTGATCGACACAGTTGATGGCAGCGGAATTACTTTTGAGCGTAGCTTGAGTTTCGGTGACGTTGAAGGAAAATGCAGCCGAAGACATTTCTGTATTATAGCATTCGTAAGAAATGTTTTCTCCCTTATAAAATGCATAATAGTATTGGCCAACAGGTAATGGACTTGCCTGAGAGGCTTGTTGAGTTGTTAACGTCCCCCAAGCCACATCGGGGTTCTTTTTCCATATCACCTGTGCGCCAGGCGGGATGGGTAATTGTACATTTTCGTAGAGATTTTCTGTCGCACAGGAAAACGGTGTTACATCCGAATCTCTTATGAATTTAACCTGCCCGCCGGGAATCTTGCATGTAAACGGCCTTGAGTAAATATCAAAGTTTACATACCCGGTGCCTGCATTACAAGCTCCGTAAAGTGTAAATTCGAGTTGCGCGTTCGTAGCTGTAAAGGTTATCTCCTGTAATAACCATTGATGGATGTTGCTCGCGTCGAAAGTGGTTACCTTAGTAGCAATAATCGCCGGAAATTGATCAGTGGTGGCAACGCGCAGGGTGGCACTGGTACCATAATGTGTAGACTGCTCCTTTGAAGAAAGTACATAGTACTTTAGAGTGTATTGGAACCCCGGGACGAAGCCTCCTGAAACGACTGAGACTTTGGCGCTTTGATTGCCAATACTCTTTAATGAGACAAATACGCCATTAGTGTTGGGGAAAAGTACTTCATTTTTGGAGGGAGGCTCTGGAACTCCGAAAGCCCACGAGACACCAGGATAGCCAACGATATTCGAAATGGCCGGCTCTCCGGAAACGATGCTATATCCGGATGGCGCACAGTTGCTGCACACCGAACTTGTAAAAGTTTCCGGAAAAACCTGGCCATAGGTAGAATGGATACCTATTATGCAGATGGCCAATACGCGAAGAACTTTTTTCATAGAGCAGGTTTTTTAATAGGTGTTGCGCTTTTTACAATCAGTATTACTAATTACAGCACTTATTGAAAGCTTGTTAAAGATGAATGAATATCCGGCTGGCGCTAGTTAATATTTGGTTCCAACGGTGCATTTGAATACAATGCAAGCCGAGAGTACTCGCATACGTATGAATTTTACGCTAACGTCCCTTAGCTTTGTCGGGACGTTTACCCCCTACCTATATATGTTACGTAATTTCTGTTTGCTGATATTCCTCCTAGTATGCTTCCCCGTTTCTGCGCAAACAGGTTTTCAGATAATTCCATTAGGCGTCAATGGCGGCGCAACTGATGGAAATCTCTCCGCATACATGCTCGCCCCTGCGGGCTCAGACGCATACGTATGCCTGGATGCGGGCACGGTGAGTAATGGGATCGAAAAAGGAATTGAGAAGAAGGCGTTTAAAGTAAATGCGGAAACAGTTCTGAAAAAATACATTAAGGGCTACCTCATTTCGCATCCACATCTCGATCATATATCAGGAATGATTATCAATTCGGTGGACGACACGGTGAAGCAGGTTTACGCGATGGAGCATTGCATTAGTGTGATGAAAGCGCATTACTTCAACTGGCAAAGCTGGCCTAACCTGGCAAATGATGGCAATGCCCCCGCGTTGAACAAATACCGCTACCAACAGTTGACGGAAGGTGTCGAAATACCGGTTAAGGAAACGGAAATGTCGGTGCAGGCATTCCCGCTGAGCCATTCGAAGCCCTATTCGAGTACGGCGTTTCTGGTGAGGCGTGGTGACGAGTATGTCCTCTATTTTGGTGATACTGGCCCGGATGAAGTGGAGCAGACTGACCATATGAAACGGGTTTGGGCCGCGGTCGCGCCGCTTGTGAAATCGGGAAAATTGAAAGGCGTTTTTCTGGAAGTTTCCTATCCGAATGCGCAGCCTGACCGCCATTTATACGGTCACCTGACGCCGAAATGGTTTATAAAAGAGTTTGAGGTACTGGGGCGACTTGCCGGAAAGGAGCACTTGCGGAACCTGAATGTGGTCGTTACGCACATTAAACCCGTAGGAAATAATGAAGAAACGATCCGAAAGGAATTGGAAACAGCCAATCATTTAGACCTACGATTGATCTTCCCCGAGCAAGGTGTAAAATTTGACCTGAAATAGAAGTTAAAAAGGCGGACACCGATGCATCGATCCCGCCTTTTTGCTATTTGAATAAACTAACCTGCCCGCTTGCGACCCTCGGGTCATAAGGAACTTGCAGTTCCATTCCCAGTTCTTTGTTCAACTTTTGGATCAAATATGAAGATAGCAGCGGAGAGGCTTCTTCGTGGTTCTGATGCACGAAGAAGTAGATATTCTGAATACCCTCGTCGATCCAGAGTTTCAATCTTTCAAACCAGTCGTCCAGGCGCGTGTAGTCAGAATCCACGTTGGCACCGTTATAGCGGATGAATGCGGTCGGAGTGGTGAGCCGCATATGCAGCAGGTCACGACGGCCAGCCGAGTCGGTGACGATATGCGCGATGTTTTTCTTTTCGAGCAGGCTGTATAACTCTTCGCTATCGAAAGAGTCGTTGTACCAGCCTGTGTGCCGCAGTTCCAGCGCGAGTGGAAAGCCGGAGGGCCATTCTTCCAGGTATGCTTTCAGTATTTCCCAGTTTTTAGGACCAAAATTGTCGGGCATTTGGAGGAAAAGCATGCCGAGTTTATCCTGCAAGTGGGCAATACCGTCGAGGTAAATGTCGGTCGGCTCCTTGGCATCTTTCAGCCTTTTCCAATGGCTGATGCCCTGGTGCAATTTGGGGAAGAACTTGAAGCCCGCAGGTGTTTTGGCATACCACGATTCGATGGTTTCGACAGGAAAATTATTGTAAAAGGTCGCATTCAGTTCGATGCTGTTGAACTGTGTGGCATAATAGGCCAATTCGTCTTTAGTGCCTTTGGGGTAGAAACCTTTGAGATCGGTTTTATTCCATTTGGCGCACCCGATGTAGATTCCGGGTTTCCCGCTCTTTGCCGCATTGAGCAGTGCTTTATTGGCGGGATTGTCGGGTGGTAATGTAAAATCTATTTTGTCGGCGTCGTCAACTTTTCCAAATTTCATGACTGGTCAGGTTAGGATGAGTAAGAACCGATCCGACAGGCCACTTCGGCCTGCCGGACATGGATAATGGCATTATCTTCCGAAATCGTCCTGCACGCGAACGATATCATCTTCGTCCGAAGGGTTGGCAGGGTCGGTATGTTGCCAGATTTCAGCTACAAAACCCCATTCATTTACACCCACAAGGCGGTGGCGTTCTCCTTTTTTGAGGTTGATAACCGTGCCGATAGGCAGTTGCTGCAATTCGGTCTCTTCGTCGGTATCGCTGATCACGATGCCGGCGCTTCCGCCGATTACTTTCCAGATTTCGGCACGGCGGTGGTGGTATTGCCATGAAAGGCGTTTGTTGGGAGCCACCACGAGAATCTTGGGGCTCAATTTTTCATAACCGGCAAAGTCGGCGAGCGACAGATGCGGGAAAAATGTAGAGATGAATTTGGGGGCCTGGCTTTCGTCGAGTACGAAGAAACCACCCCATGGGCGCGAATGATCTTTGGCTACGACGGTGAATCCTTGCTCATCTATAAACTGTTGTACTTTTTCAAAAACCTCATTTTTATCGGCATTAGCCGCAAAAGATTGTATCATGACCGTGAGTAATTAGTAATTCAGGTGAATTTCAAAATTAGGATAAAAAACAAAAAAATGCCCCAAATATTCAGGGCACCTTTTGAATTATATCTGCTAATTTTTCCTATTTGTGCCTTGCGGGAATCTATTCGCGGACGTTTGCGCGAATGAATTTTGAATGAGTGAATGAGTGAATAAAAAAGAGTTCAAAGCTTTGGGATAACCCTTGGCTTTGAACTCTCCTATGAATTCGCGGCTGTCTTACACGTTCACAAGTTCACACATTCAGTCATTAAACTTTCAGCATCCAGCCGAAGATATCCTGTTCTTTACCAGTGCGCAGGTCGGTCAGATAAGTTTTTACTTTACTTACGAACGAGTCTTCCTTGATTTCAGGCAATGCGTAATCCACGCCTTCGTACGCGATCGTTGCGAACGGAGAGATTACTACCGCAGTTCCGGCCCCGAATGCGGCTTCGAGTTTACCGGCTTTCAATGCATCGATGATTTCTTTTACGCTGATACGGCGTTCTTCCACAGGAATACCCCAGTGCTCTGCGATCGCCACGATGCTTTTGCGGGTAATGCCATCCAGCGTGGTTTCAGAAACGTGCGGAGTAAGCAGTTTACCATCCAGCATGAACATGATGTTCATCGTTCCCGATTCTTCGATGTACGCATGATCGCGGGCATCGGTCCAGATCAACTGGTCGTAACCTTCCTGCTGGGCCAGTTTCGCCGGGTAAAGCGAACCTGCATAGTTGCCTGCGCATTTGGTAGCGCCTACGCCACCTTCCGCGGCGCGGATGAAATGCGTCTCTACTTTCACGCGCGGAGGTTTGGCATAATAGGTGCCTACCGGGCTCGTGAAAATGATGAAATAGTATGATTCCGATGGCTTGACACCGATGTAAGGGTCGGTAGCAAACATGTATGGGCGAATGTAAAGCGAGCAACCGGGTTGCGAAGGCACCCAACCTGCATCCAGGCGGAGCAGTTCGGTAAGGCCGTTCATGAAAATTTCTTCCGGGATCTGCGGCATGCAAAGGCGCTCAGCCGATTTGTTGAGGCGTTTCCAGTTGTCGATCGCACGGAAAAGCAGCACTTCGCCTGCGTCGTTTTTGTAGGCTTTCATTCCCTCGAAGATAGCCTGACCGTAATGTAGCGCGGCGGTAGCAGGGCTTAGTGAGAGGTCGCCGTAAGGGACGATGCGCAGATCTTGCCATTGTCCGGCTTTGTATTCGGCGATAAACATATGGTCGGAGATGTTCCGTCCAAAAACGAGGTTGTTGAAGTCAACCTCCTGCAAACGGGATTGGGTGGTTTGCTGAACTTCTATTTGTACTGTGTCGGCTGTCATGATGCCAAAAATTTAATTTTTCAAACGCTTTCCGAAGCTTATCCTTGGAGAGAGGCGGGATTGGGAGATCCCGGCGCACTCGCTCTAAGTCCCGCAATTTAAATAATTTAATCTACAAATAATTGATATTTAGTATAACAATTATTTTTGCCGCGGAACCCTCGGCTGCCATGTGATTTCTTCAATTCCGAGTTCATGCGTCATCGCCCGGCAGAGCATAAAAAGGTAGTCGGAAAGGCGGTTGAGATAGCGGATTACGATGGGTTCCACTTCCTCACCCTGCTGCAAATGGATCACCGCCCGCTCGGCCCGGCGGCAAACCGTCCGCGCGATGTGTCCGAAGGATACAGAAGCGTGACCGCCCGGCAGGATGAATGCCCGCAGTGGGGGCACCCGGGTGTCGATCAGATCCATCTCCTTTTCCAGTAGCGCAATGTCTTCGTCGAGCAAATCGGGAAGAATTTTCTTCTTTTGGTCGGATTCTGAAGCCAGATGTGCGCCGATCGTGAAAAGACGGTCCTGGATTTCTTTGAGCAGGTCTTTCCGGCCTTCGTTCACCGGCTGGTCGCGAAGCATTCCGATGTAGCTGTTCAGTTCATCGACCGTCCCGTATGCGTCTATGCGCACGTGTGCCTTACTCAGGCGCGTGCCTCCGATGAGAGACGTGGTGCCTTTGTCACCGGTTTTGGTGTAGATTTTCATTGTGGAAATTAGGTCTTTGCTTTTTTCAATTAGGTTTTAGAAACTCCCCGACCTAATTTTGCGGCTTGATTTACTATGGCGAAAAGACCTCTATTTAGGTTACCAATTCATGAAAGTTACAACATTTGCAATAAAGATCTGGCGCTGGGCATCTTTATTATTCGTTATCGGGGCGCTCGTTTGGACGTATTCGCTTTTCCCCGAAATGGTGGCCGTCGACTTCGCGGATAGCGGACTCGCGGAGCGTTACGTCGAAAAAGGACACATTTTCTATATCGTAATGGGCCTTTTTCTGCTCAATAACGTGGTGATCACGGGCATCGCCCGCCACATCCCGAATGTTGACCCGATGAACCTGCCTATCCTGAAACGCAAGGAGTGGGCGCAGCACCGCGCAGAGCTCAACGAGCACCTTACCAACTGGCTTTTCTGCCTCGTGGCGGTGATCAATACAATCACTGGTTTCAGCTTGCTGGCATTGGCGACGATCAATAGCACCAATTACAAAATGGACGTGTTCGATTTCTCCTGGCTGTATTATGCAAGCCTTGCGCTCGTTCTGGCTGTATTCCTGCTTCCATTGCGCTTGCTGTGGCCGCCTGTGCACGACGATAAACTCTAATATTGCCGGGTATGGAAGGGAAAAAGGAGGTTGAGGAGAGCCAGGATGCATTGTGGCGAAGAGAAGCAGAGGCGATTGATCTGGAAAGCTATACATACGACCTGCCAGACGACCGCATCGCGAAGTATCCCATGGAAGTTCGTGATCAGTCGAAGCTGATGGTGTATAAAAATGGTGAAATCAGTCATTTGCGCTTTATCGATATTACTTCCCAGCTGCCTGCTGATACGCTCCTTGTTTTTAACGACACCAAGGTTATTCCCGCACGGGCACATTTCAAGAAAGAAACAGGCGCGGTTATAGAACTGCTGCTATTACATCCGGAACTGCCCACAAGGGTAATCAACGATGCCATGCTCGTGCGGCATTCGTGCGTGTGGGAATGTATGATCGGGAACAAAAAGCGTTGGAAAGCCGGCGATACGTTATTCAATATTATTCCTGTAAATGGGAGGGAAGTACATTTACAGGTCTCCTACCACGATTATGAAGGCAATCTGGTGAAGCTCGCCTGGGACGCCGACGTTACATTTCTGGACCTGGTGAAAGCATTGGGGGAAATCCCGCTGCCGCCCTATCTTAACCGCGATATCGAAGAGCCGGACAAGGAAACGTACCAGACCGTGTACGCGCACCATGACGGCGCCGTGGCCGCCCCGACAGCCGGGCTGCATTTCACGCCACGGGTTTTTGATGCATTGGAGCAAAAAGGCATTCGCAAAGCGTTCCTCACTTTACATGTCGGAGCGGGTACTTTTCAACCCATTAAAGTAGAGAAGGTTACCGAGCACCGGATGCATTCCGAGCAGGTGGTTTTTACACGAGAATTAATACGGAATCTGCTTCAATCGGTGGATCATATTGTGCCGGTCGGCACTACTTCGCTGCGCTCGCTGGAAAGTTTATATTGGTATGGCGTAAAGCTTTTTAAAAAGGAAACGACAGAATTTAGCATTGAAAAGCTCTATCCATATCCGTGGAAAGAGGCAGAGCTTCCGTCGGCAACACAATCCCTGCAAGCCATTGCAGATTATATGGATGCTTCGGCGCTTCAAGAGATTGTAGGCGAAACGGAGATATTCATTTTTCCTGGTTATCGTTTTCGTTTATGCCGCGGGATAATTACTAATTACCATCAACCTGGCTCCACACTCATCCTTCTTGTTGCCGCATTTGTCGGAAAAGACTGGAAAACGATCTATTCTGAGGCATTAGCGAATGACTATCGTTTTTTAAGCTATGGGGATTCTTCGCTCCTCTGGCTAATTGACAATGCTTCCTAGTTTCATGAGTTGATTTTTCCCGCAATTTGTTGTTAAAAAACAGTAAATTATGGGATGTGTAAAGCTAATTACCAGGAAGATGACTGTCGAGGAATATTTCGAGCTGGATGAACAAAGCGATATCCGTTATGAATATTATGATGGCGAAGTATACGCCATGTCAGGCACTACATTCAATCATAATGACATTGTTGGGAACGTATCGGGCGCTTTCAGGACGTTTTTCCGACCGCGCGGCTGCCGGGTTTTTGCCGAAACTGTAAAATTAAAAGTCTCGGATATTTGCTATCTGTATCCTGACGTGGTCGTCACCTGTGCAGCAAAGGATCTTTCGGGGACTTATATTGTAGAGCGGCCTAGCGTCGTGATAGAAGTCATATCCAAGTCGTCTACCAAGCGGGACCGGGTTTTTAAATTAAATCAATACAAGACCATACCTTCGCTTCAATACTATCTTATCGTTTCTCAGGCGGAACGAAAGGTCGAATTGTATTCGCAAGTTGGAGGCAGCGACCTTTGGGCATGCCATTCTTTCAAAAGCCTGGACGACGTAATCCAATTGGAGGCGTTTGGTTTCGAAATACCTGTCAGGGAAGTTTATGAAACCATTGAATTCGCTCCCGAAGAGTAATCCGCCCGCTACTTCACAGCCACCACCTTACTCGCTACCGAAACACCATTCTCATTAAAAGCCTCAATAGCAAAATAATAAGGCACTCCCACATTTAATGCGCGCAGCTCGAAGGTGTTCGGCTCGTCGTTCCAAAATTGGTAGGTCTGGTACAGTTTATCGGGAGCGATGCCCCATAGCACATTGTAGCCGATGGCCCCCGGTACTTTTTCCCATTTCAAATCCGCATTGCGCGCATCCTTTTGGCGGACGGCGGTGAAGGTAGCCGGTGTTTGTGGGGCTTTGCCGAAGCCATTCCCGAAAATCCTGAATTCACTGATAGCTAATATTGGCGAGGCTACGTGCACGTGCTCGTAGCGCATGTAACGCGCACGCACGGGTGCCGCGAGCTCGATATAGGCGCATGGGCGGTCGCGTTTGGGCTCTTTGGTGAGGTCGCTCGCGAGTTCCCACTTCTTACCATCCTTTGAAGTCCAGATTTTGAACTGCGTGTATACTTTTTCAGGTTTGTTGTCGAAAATATCGGATTTGTAGTCGGTGTAATTGACCTGCACCGCTTTTACTTCCTGTTCGGTTTGCAGGTCTATCGTCAGCGTTTCGCCGGGTTTGTTTTGCTTCGCTGCCCAGAATGTCCGTGGATTTTCATCAGTGATTTTTTGCGCAGCCATGGTATCAAGCGTTGAGGACGCTGTTGCAGGCTTTTTGTACGAAAGTAACATCCAACCCGTAAAAAGCTCATCGCCTTTGCCGGTCCAGGCTTTGGCAGGCATTTTGTGCGGGAAGTCGCCGAAACGAGTGTTGGCAAACATTTGACCATCTTTGTCGAAACCGGCTGCGTAGCGCACAATGCGGCGCTCCATAGCCCAGTTCAGGCCGATCCACGAGGTGCCGGTGTTCCAGTAGTTGCCGAAGTTGTCCTGGAATGTATTGCCGTGTCCGGCACCGGTGGCGAAACCGCCCGGTTTGTAGGAGACGGGATTGTAAGGCGCATAAGTAAATGGCCCGAGCGGCTGGTCGGATACGTAAGTGCCATTGGCATATACATTATACTCGGTACCCGGTGCGCCGTATTGCAGGTAGTATTTGCCTTTGTGCTTGGTCATCCAGGCACCTTCGGTGAATGGTTTGAATGGGTCAGAGTGGTTTGGCCCGAAGCGTTCCCAGCCGTGCTCGTATTGATTTAACCAAAACATGGATTGGTATTGCCCCTTGAATGCAAGCCGTTTGGAATAATCCAGCTCCGAGCCGAAGATGGGGTACACATTAGAAGAACCCCAATACATATACCATTTGTCGGTGTCCGGGTCGTGGAACAATGCGGGATCCCAGGGGCCGATATCCTTCGGCAGCCGCGGCGTCCAGCGGTTGTAGAATTCCCAAATGCCTTTTTCAGGTGCAACCGAGTACAGTATCGGACGGGATTCGAAAGTAGATTGGAATAAAAACAGGGTATCACGCACTGAAACCGCCGCGGGCGCGCACATATCTTCGAAAGGCCAGCGGTTGGCGGTCAGGTATTTCCAGTTGATCATGTCTTTGGAATGCCAGTAGCCGCCCGAGATAGTGACGAAAAGGAAGTATTCGCCTTTATGATTAATAATCACGGGGTCGGCGCCGGACCGGTAGCTGATGTTTTCGTTGAGCTGCTCGAAATTATATTTGTAATCAATGTCCATCGGATTACAATAAGTGCTCTGGGCGGCAACAGGCATTGCCTTGAACAGGAGAACGAAACCGATGAATATTCCGAGAGTACGTAACAACATGATTTTGTTGATGATAGGGTGCATATTATCCTTTTAATCCTACAAAAATACCTGTTTTTGCATTAATAATCTTTCGTGCAGGCAAAACCATCGCGAGATAAAGAAGTTTTGAAACCGATAACCTGTACCTTTGCGGTCGATTTTGAAATAAGCAACAGTTTTTAGAATGGCGATTGATTTTATAGAGGAACTACGCTGGCGGGGCATGCTGCACGACATGATGCCGGGAACACATGAGCAACTTCAAAAGGAGATGACATGCGGTTACATCGGTTTCGACCCGACGGCTCCTTCGCTGCACATCGGTAACCTGGCTACCATTATGCTTTTAGTGCATTTCCAACGTGCGGGTCACAAGCCTATTGCATTGGTGGGCGGCGCTACGGGAATGATCGGAGATCCTTCTTTCAAGGCTGCCGAGCGGTCGTTCCTTGATGAGGATACATTGCGGATCAACCAGGAGGGTATCCGCAAGCAGCTCGAATCGTTCCTGGACTTCAATTCGGGAGAAAATTCGGCGGAAATGGTGAACAACTACGACTGGTTCAAGGATATCGGGTTCTTACAATTTCTGCGCGATGCGGGGAAATATCTGAGTGTGAATTATATGATGTCGAAAGACTCTGTGAAAAAGCGACTGGAAACCGGTATTTCGTTTACCGAGTTCTCGTATCAGCTTTTGCAGGGCTACGATTTCTATCATTTATATAAAACCAAAAATGTCCGGCTGCAAATGGGCGGTTCGGACCAATGGGGTAACATTACGACTGGTACGGAGATCATCCGCCGCAAGGAAGGTGACGATGAAGGCTATTTCAAGGCTTATGCATTGACGACGCCGCTCGTTACCAAAGCCGACGGCTCCAAATTCGGGAAAAGCGAGGGTGGTAACATCTGGCTCGATCCGGAGCGAACTTCGCCTTACCAATTCTACCAATTCTGGCTCAACCAGAGTGACGACGATATGCCGCGTTACCTGCGCGTGTTCTCGCTGAAAGGCCGGGAGGAAATCGAAGCGCTGGAAACAAGCCATGCTGCCGAGCCGCATTTGCGCATTATGCAAAAGGCGCTGGCATCCGAGCTTACGATCCGCATTCACTCGCAAAAGGCATTGGATCTCGTATTGAAGGCTTCGGAAGTGTTGTACGGCAAGGCGACGCTGGAAATGCTCCAAAGCATTGAGGCGGATGAATTCGACACCATTTTCGATGGTGTACCGCAAACGGAAATTACCCGTGCAGAATGGGACGAGTGCGCGAATATTACGGACCTGGTTTCCACAGTAACCCGGGGCGAAGTGTATGCCTCCAAAGGTGAAGCTCGTCGGGCTATCCAGCAGAATGCGGTGAGTGTGAACAAATCAAAGGTGACTGCGGCTGAGCAACCATTAAGCGATTTTGCATTGCTGCAAGATAAGTTTCTGTTAATTTCAAAAGGCAAGAAGAACCACCTGATCAAGGTAATATAATGTATTGAACGGCTTGGCGGTCAATTATGACTTGCCAAGCCGTTTAAAACTGAAAATTTCGGCGTCCTTATTTTTCTTTCCCGCGATAAGATCCGTAATAATGCCGGCGGCAATAATGCTGAAAAGGATGCCGTTCCCGCCAAAACCCAATGCGAACCAGGTGTTCGGGTGCTCTTTCACGCTGCCTATAAACGGAAGTCCGTCTTCTGTCTCCGCAAAAGTGCCGCACCAGGCATAATCTGTTACGAAAGGCAAGTCCGGAAACATGCTTCTGGCATTCTTTTCGAGTTCTTTGGATTTCCGGTAAAGCAGCTTGTCCCTTTTAATAGCGCTTTGAAACATTTCGTCTTTGCCGCCGATTAGCACGCGATGATCCTCCGTAGTGCGCAAATACAAATAAGGCCGGGCACTTTCCCAAAGTAATGCATGCTCATACCACAGCTCCTTCTTTTGAGGCATCGGCTTGCTGACTATCGCGTACGTAGCATGCAGGCGAACGAAGTTATGTGATATCAGCTTTTGGGATTCATAGCCCGCGGCAACGATCAGCTTTTTGGTTTTGACAACGCTGCCATTATCCAAAATCAGCGTTACACGGCCCCGTTCATGCCGGATGTCGGTGATTTCGACGGTATCATATACGCGTGCGCCTTTCCGGATGCACTCCTGCAAGAGCGCATGTGCGAGCGCATATGCGTCTACCTGCGCAGCGTCATGCGAGAGGATCGCGCCGCTTTTGCGAATGCCGGGGAAATGGGAACGTAATGTGGCCCGGTCCCACCACTCGACATCGATGCCAATCTTACGGCGCGCTTCGCATTCTTTTTCCAATAATGGTAAATCTGTTTTTTTTGAAGCGTAATACACGCTTTTAACCAGTGAAAAGCCTGTTTTGACCGGTAGCGAATCTACAATCTCCCTGGCTCTGTGAATGGCTTCCACACATAAAAGATAGCTGCGGACGGCATGCTTTTCCCCGACAAGCCCGATCAGATCGGTAAGCATGGTGTCGATTTCATATTGAAGCAACGCCGTGGAGCCGGAGGTACTTCCCATCCCGATATGTCGTTTTTCCAACACAACTACGGGAAAGCCGGCCTGCGTAAGATGCCAGGCCAGTAACGCGCCGGTAATGCCGCCGCCCATGATCACGATTTCTGCTGTTAGATTCTCTGATAGCGCAGGGTAAGAATAGAGTGCCCCACTTTTATAAAACCAATGAGGCTGGCCACTGAGTAGATCCATCGGGTGTTTTTGTTGACTGATGAATCGGGTGGTTAAAATTCTGTACCAGACTAAAACAAGAGCAAATTAGTTTTCTCCCGATTAGTTCCAGCTAGCTCTTCCCGCTAAACGTATTCAAAACCGGCGCGGCGGTCGGGTTGTATTGGTATGATTGCCAGGTGTGGTCATTGTAAATCTCGACAATGCGGTAGCCTTTGTAAGCGGTTCCCCAACTGCCTCCGAAATGGCCGTCGAAAAAATAAGGCTTTTTGCCGTACATTTTGGTACTATCCTGGTCGTGGTCGTGGCCGTTGAATATGGCTTTGACATTCGGCGTGTTTTCGAAAAGATCGATCACTTCCTTGCATTCAATGCCGTGCGTTGTCCATTTGGCCGGGGTAATGTGCAGGAAAATAAAAACTCCCTTCTTGTCCTTGTATTTCGCGATTTCGTTGCGGAGCCAGGTGACGTCGGGGCATATATACTCGCCTTTCTCGTTGGAAGTGTCGCCTACTACGAATGCATATTCGCCTTTTGCAAAGCTGTGGTTGGTAGGATAGCCCCAAGTACTTTGCCACACGTCCAGTCCCACTTTGTCATGGTTGCCGCGGCTGACATAATAGGGGACACTCAGATTCGAGATCGCGTTTTTGAAATCATATAGCAAAGTCGGATCGTCGTGAATCAGATCTCCGTTGAGGAAAAGGAAATCAACGCCTTTTTGCAATTTCTCACGGTTTACCCAGCCAACCAGATCAGCGTGGAAAGCCTTGAACTCGGTGTCCGGCTGTCCGTAATGCCCGTCGGACGCGACGATGAAACGAAGCGCAATATTTGCAGCCGGCTGTGCTTTGGCGGGCTCCGACAAATAGGTAATTCCGGATAATGCAGGCAGGAGTTTGAGAAAAGACCGTCTCTGGAAAGTCATGGTTCAAAGGGTTTGGATGAACGGAAATAGGGGTTTCTTGTGCTCTCAAAAATAGTTATTCGTCCGTGATATTTCCTTAATCTTGTACATTGTTAAGCATATTTAATAAAAACCTGAATACATGGACCGGCTTATTCTGCAAAAAGCGGCTTCCTACTGTGCCTACCAGGAGCGAACGCAGGACGAGGTGAAGCAGCGGCTGAAAAAATGGAATGTGTGGGGCGACGAGGCCGACGAGATCATCGCTGAGTTGATTTCCATGAATTACCTGAGCGAGGAACGTTTTGCGAAAACCTACGCCGGCGGCAAATTCCGAGTCAAAAACTGGGGCCGGATGAAAATCAGGCAGGAGTTGAACCGTCGCGGCCTGAGCACGTACAGCATTGAAAAGGGAATGAACGAAATCGGCGACGAGGATTACGTATCAGGTTTACGGGAATTGCTTTCAAAGAAACGGGATCTGCTATCCAAAACGGAGGCGGATCCTTTCAAATTGAAACAGAAGCTGGCAAGGTTCGCGCTGGGAAAAGGCTATGAGAGCGAGCTGGTGTGGAAGGAATTGGGTGAGCTATAACGGATGTCATGCTGAGCGTAGCCGAAGCACATGCATCATGCACGCGCCCTTCGACTGCGCTCAGGGTGACAATAGTAGTCTAGAAATCGGAGTCGAAGGAGATCTTGTGCGCGGATTCTTTGTCCTTCACACCGCTCATTACGCCCGCTTTCTGATATTCTCCTACACGTTTTTCGAAGAAGTTGGTCTTGCCCGGAAGCGAGATCAGTTCCATGAAATCGAATGGGTTGGCTGAACCGAATTGTTTCGGGCAGCCGAGCCTTTCGAGCCAGAAATCGGCGATGTATTCGATATATTGTTTCATCAAATCGGCATTCATACCGATCAGCGATACCGGCAACGCCTCGCTTACAAATTCTTTTTCGATTGCCACCGCGTCCAGCATAATTTCGATTACGCGTTCTTGTGGTAACTGGTTCAGGATATGTTTGGTGTATAACAAACATGCGAACTCGCAATGAAGGCCTTCATCGCGGGAGATCAGCTCGTTGGAGAATGAAAGCCCGGGCATCAGGCCGCGTTTTTTCAGCCAGAAGATCGAGCAGAACGATCCGGAGAAGAAAATCCCTTCCACCGCTGCAAATGCGATGATACGCTCCGCAAACACAGGGCTGTTGATCCATTTCAATGCCCATTCAGCTTTTTTCTGTACGCAGGGAATCGTCTCGATCGCACGTAGCAACCTGTCTTTTTCAACCGGATCTTTAATGTAGGTGTCGATCAGCAGTGAGTAGGTTTCGGAGTGGATGTTCTCCATCGCTACCTGGAATCCATAGAAGCATTTTGCTTCTGCATATTGCACTTCGCTAAGAAAATTGACAGCCAGGTTTTCGTTGACGATTCCGTCAGATGCCGCAAAGAATGCCAGTACGTGGGAAATGAAATGCCTTTCTCCGTCATTCAGGTTCTCCCAGTCCTTCATATCCTGCGACAGGTCGATTTCTTCGGCTGTCCAGAACGAAGCCTCATGACGTTTGTACATTTCCCATATATCGGAATGTTTGATAGGGAACAAAACAAACCGCAGGGGATCTTCGGTCAACAGGGGTTCCTGTCTGGTAAGTTCTTGTGACATAGTTAGTTAGAGTATTTTACGGGGATCAGAATTATATAACGTTAGTACTTGCCGTTGGCTCTGACAGCCGGGCCGGAAGAAAACAAAGCTACACGCTTTGGGCTAAAAATCAAACAATGCATTGGACATGAAGCCGCAGGAAAACTCGAACCCAGGCACTTGCTCATTATTAACCTGGTGCGAATGAGACAGTGGGTATAATGTAGCAGGGCAATGCTTTGGATGTCTGCCCCGAAATACTCCATATAGTTAAGATCATAAGCTATGCCCGTTACAGGTCCAAGGAGATACATAAATTTGTTCAGGAATATTGGAAACCCGTTCGAATACATCTTCGACAAATTCCACGATCGTGGCAGGATGCTACACTTTGTCACGAAACCCAACAAGCTCGGTTTCGACGTACCCGCCAGCCTCCACCAGGTATTTAAGGAGATATTTATGGCTGACGTATACAACATCGGGGCGCTGGTGCGCGTATTGCCTGATGATCCGTTGGTGATCGATATCGGCGCCAACGCCGGTTTTTTTGATATATTGCTTTTATCTAAAATAAAGAATGCCCAAATTTATGCGTATGAGCCTCTGAGCAGTAATATCGAACGAATGCGTTCTGTTGCATCCTCCAATCGCAGGTTTGATAAAAGCGTGACCATCAATCCCTTTGCAGTAACAGGGACGTCTTGTGAAATGTTGCGGCTATACGTACAGGACACGGAAGATAATCAGGTGGTCGCTTCTTCGTTAAAAAGTTTTAATACTGATAATACAAAGGAGTTATGGATTCCGGCCATCTCATTCTCAGAAATAATGGCCCACATCCCGAGGGCGAAAATCGATTTGCTGAAAATGGATTGCGAAGGAAGTGAATATGATATTATCTTGAATACATCTCCCGATCTCATACGCCGGGTCGAACGAATGCTGATTGAAGTGCACGATATTGATAGTCAGTTTGATATAAATACAATCAGTCGGTATCTCGGCGAACTGGGTTATGAGGTGAACTATACGGCTATTAATGGCTTTTGTTATGCGCTGGAAGCGTGCAGAAAATGAATAATTATTTTATGTTGAAAAGAATTCTGATTGATTGCGAGAGGATGAGGCACCCTCATACCGGGCTTTATCATTATTGCCTTCAATTAGGAAATTCCCTTTTAAAAAGAGCCGGAGAAGATAGAGAAAAGATTGCCTTTTATTTGCCGACTTCGGCAGAACATGCTTTCGGAGAGAACGCTAATTACGTTTCCCAGCATTTTATTCACAAACTGTTTTTCCCAGATACTAAATCGGTTGATATCTGGCATTGTACCTATCAGGGTTCGAGATATTTTCCTTTTGGAAAGAAGGTTTCTGTGGTCTTAACGGTTCATGATTTGAATTTCCTTTATGATGGAAACAGATCACAGAAGCGGATAAGCAAGTACTTGAATAGGTTACAAATGAAAATTGACCGGGCAGATCATATTGTAGCAATTTCCTATTATGTTCTGGAAGATTTAAAAAGACATCTTGAATTGGGTGGCAAGCCGACTTCGGTGATTTATAACGGCTGCAATATTGACGATACTGGAATTGTTGACGTGCCCGAAAAGCCTGTTGAACAGCCATTTCTGTTCACGATTGGCACCATTGTCGGGAAGAAGAATTTTCATGTGCTGCCCGCATTGCTGGTAGGGAATGAGTTCAAATTAGTCATTGCGGGGATCGATAGCAGTCAGGAATATAAAAAAATGATTATTCGGGAAGCGCAGAGACTAAATGTGCTCGACAGGCTGGTTTTTACAGGTCCCGTGTCAGAGAATGATAAGAAATGGTATCTCAGTAACTGCACTGCTTTTGTCTTTCCATCAATCGCGGAAGGTTTTGGACTGCCGGTTATAGAGGCGATGTACTATGGCAAGCCTGTTATCTTGTCGCGCTGCACGTCCTTACCTGAAATCGGTGGGGACTGTGCTTACTATTTCGACAATTTTGAGCCCGAGCATATGCGTAACGTATTGACTGCGAGTCTTGAAGACTATAGAAAAACAAAACCCAGAGAAAGAATCCGGGAACGGGCCAGATTCTTTTCCTGGGACAGGGCAGCTTCGGAATACCTTGATTTGTATCGGAGCCTTGCTAATTCAGTTTAATTACCTGCTGATATTTCAGCATCATTCGGAAGTTATTAATCACGTCGATAATGCCGATATCTGAGTGATGTTTCTTCATCTCCCTGTTGAACGCTACTTTCTTCGCTTGCAGGTTATCGCGGTTTTTAAAGAAATCCCAATAGGCTTCGACTTTAAAGAATTGCAGCGTGAGGAGTCCGAGTAAAACATCGCAAAGCAGGATTTGTAAATGCCATAATTTTAGATCCATTCCTTGCAGGTGCAGGTAATGCACATAATAACGGTTTCTGAAATGGATTCTTTTGATCGCTTTTTTATGATTGTGGTTTTTGGTGCTTGCCGATACCTCATGCCGGCAAACAGCGTCATGTTCGTAATAGCATTTCCAACCCAATCGCCACGCCCTGATTGAAAGTTCCTGATCTTCGCCATAATAAGGGTTAAACATTTCGTTGAATCCGTTAATGGCTTTCAGCTTTTGCGTGTCCATCAATGCAATGGCGCCTGACAAATAAAATGTAGGTGTAAAGGCATTAATGTTCTGCAAGTGAAAGAAGTCAGAAGATTTTATTTTTCTTCCCGATATTTTAGGCTCCCTTGCAGCTTCACGAATCAAATCATCGTTCATACCGATAACTCTGCCCATTACACCGAAAGTATCTTCCAATTCGAAATATTTATAAAGCTTTTCTATGTATCCAGGTTCAAGGGTTACATCGGTATTGAGGAGAAAAATCAGATCATTGGTGGCATTCTGGATGCCAATATTGCAAGTCTCTGAAAACCCTGAATTGGTTTCTTTGCAAATGAGTGTGATTTTATCTGCGTAGTGTTCTTGTAAATATGCAACAGATTCATCCGTAGATGCATCATCAATTACAATAATCTGGACACTGGTTTCGAGTTTTTGAAGGACTTTATAATTATGCTCAAAATATTTTTCGAACAGATGTTTCCCGTTATAATTGGGAATTACTACTGATATACTTTTCATATACAATCGGTTATCAAGTTAGTTGAGCGTTTTTTCAATACCCGATTCTTTACTACTTCCTTGTAACAGGATGGCGTTCATGATCTTCTCCTTTCGTGAAATTATATAGCTCATTTCCATATCCTTACGGATATTTTTTGTACAAATATCAAGCCAGCGTTTGCCGGAGCTGCGCTGCCCTGACTTATGACTCTGCTGTTAGGGAAATGGTTGGAAGAGGGTCGGTTGCATCGGGTATAAGCCCGGGACGCCGAAATATAACTTCTATACTAACACTATGGCGAAACATTTATTGTATTCTCCCACCACAATAAAGATTACATTAAAATTATACCCGCAACGTATAATCATCAAAAAAAATACGTATTCGAGATAAGTTCCTTTCTAAATCCATTTTTTTCTTCTGAAAAACCAAAGAACAACGAGGGATGAAAAGACCATTAGCAGCAGCGAAAGCCAGAATCCCCACGACTCACCGGTAGACGGTATGTGTTGGTAGTTCATCCCAAAAATACCGGCGATCAGCGTGGGCGGCATAAAAATGATCGTCACGACGGTGAAAATCTTGATTACCTGACTCTGTTCGAGGTTGATCAGACCCATGAAGGTGTTCTGGAGGTATTCGAGGCGTTCGAAATTGAAGGTGGTATATTCGAGAAGGGAGTTGATGTCTTTCAGGATAATACGCAGGTGTTCCTTACGGTCTTCGGGGAAATACTGGCTTCGCAGGATACCCGAAAGGACACGTTGCTTGTCGATACTCGTTTCGCGGAGCATCATGGTGATTTCCTGCAATCCGCTGATGCGGATCAGAACTTCCTGCCGCGTCTTTTGCTCATGTGTAAGATCCTTACTGATTGCCGAGATGTCCCTGGAAATGCCTTCCAGCGCGTCGGCGTCCGCTTCTATGCGCGTTTCGAGCAGCAAGAGCATGAAATCGACCCCGCCCTGTATACTTTCCGGGCTCACTTTCATTTTCTTGACCGTGTCGGCGAACGTTTTCGAGTCACCGCGACGGTAAGTAAA
Source organism: Dyadobacter sp. SRI_021 (assembly GCF_057586235.1). Taxonomy (NCBI): domain Bacteria; kingdom Pseudomonadati; phylum Bacteroidota; class Cytophagia; order Cytophagales; family Spirosomataceae; genus Dyadobacter; species Dyadobacter sp. SRI_021. The sequence continues at coordinate 28,631 of NZ_JBYCZM010000016.1, read as the reverse complement.
GAGCACATTTTGGTTCAGAATGAAGGAAACCGGATACGTTTCATAACCTTCCCGCTCTATTTTGAGAAAGTTGGAGTTAGCGTTGATCGTCTCGTTCTGCTCAAAGAAACGCGAACTGCTTTCAATCTCCACGATTTCCTGGGGTGTCTGAAAACTGATATTACACTTGTTTTCAACCCATTCTTCCTCTTCCGCACTTGGAGACTGTAAATCTACCCACACGAGATTCGGGACTTTTCCTAGCTCGCGGATATCGTTTTCGCGCTTAATGACTTTACCTTCCTTATAGAATATGCGTACCATGGATTAAAGTTGGGAAAAAAAGCCAGAAGCTCAACCGTTCGGTCATCGGTATCGCATTGGCTTGGAGCGCTCGACGGTTAAAGCTAACTTGTATTCTTTTAATACACACACTGTGAAAGAGAAATTTTACCATTGGTTGTCCGTAAAGTCGAAGAGGCAAAACGTGTTTTAGCTACTTAAAAAAAGCCATTGTCCGAATACTACAAGTAAATTCCGCTCTTTCTGGAAAGTGTCGTAAATTTGCGTGATGCAAAATACAGCTTCACGTGGGATATTGACGACGCAGTTCTGGTTGCTGGGTCTTAGCTCGTTTCTCTTCTCTTCCAGCTTCAATATGCTGATCCCCGAGCTTCCGGCCTATCTTTCAAGTATGGGCGGGGCGGAATACAAAGGGGCAATTATCGGATTGTTTACTTTAACGGCAGGTCTTTCGAGACCATTCAGTGGCCGGCTTACCGACCGGGTCGGGCGAGTTCCCGTGATGGCGTTCGGTTCGCTGGTATGTTTCGTTTGTGGGTTTCTGTACCCGATCTTCACGACGGTAATGCCGTTTCTGCTGCTCAGACTTGTGCATGGCTTCTCTACGGGTTTTAAACCGACTGGTACCGCTGCATATGTGGCGGATATTGTTCCTATCAATCGCCGGGGAGAGGCGATGGGCATCCATGGCATGTGTATGAGCGTGGGCTCGGCTTTCGGGCCGGCGATAGGGAGTATGATCAGCGAGGAATTTTCTCTGAATGCGCTCTTCTACACATCGTCGTTACTGGCATTCCTTTCCATCGCGATCCTTTTGAATATGAAGGAGACTTTGCAAGAAAAGCAAAGACTCAGTCTGAAGTCTTTTCAAATCACCCGGAGGGACATTTTCGAGCCCGATGTCTTCAGTCCGGCACTTATTACATTCCTTTGCTACTTTGGCTTCGGTGCAGTGGCTACGGTTACGCCGGATTTCAGCGGTTATCTCGGCTTACAAAATCGGGGGTTATATTTCATGATGTTTACGATCTCTTCCATCCTGGTGCGTCTCTTTGCCGGTAAAATATCCGACCGCCATGGCCGCATGCCAGTCACGATCGTGGGATGTATCATCCTGATCGTCGCGATGATTCTCACAGGCTTTGCCGAGTCCGTATTCATGTTCCTGGCTGGCGCGGCTTTTTTTGGGGTAGCGATGGGCATTCTTTCGCCGGTGCTTTCTGCCTGGACAGTCGATCTGAGTGGCGATCACAATCGCGGGCGCGCCATTGCCACGATGTTCATCTCCCTGGAAGCAGGCATTGGCCTTGGTGCATTCTTGTCCGCGGAATTATTTGAAAACCAGCGGGAGAACCTACCACTGGTGTTTTTCTGCATGGCTGCGTTTGCATTGGCTGCGCTTTCCTATACAGTAGTTATTTACCAGTTTAAAAAGCGACGTGCCCGTGTTATTTGACGATACTTACCGAAGCATTGCTGCACCGGTAGAAGGCTTTTTTAAGGATAAAGGAAGTAAATTCCTGGCTTATGCCTATCCGGTTGAAAATGATGAACAGGCGAAATCGTACCTGAATGAGCTGTACGAATTGCATCCCAAAGCGGTACACCATTGTTACGCGTATCGCCTGGGTGCCGACAGGATGAGTTATCGCATGAGCGATGATGGCGAGCCATCGGGAACCGCGGGTAGGCCAATTCTCAATACTTTATATTCGAGGAATGTTACGAACGTTCTAGTGGTGGTAGTGCGGTATTTCGGAGGAACGTTGCTCGGAGTACCGGGGCTTATCAACGCTTACAAAACCGCTACCGACGCGGCATTGGACGTAGCCGAAATAGTCACGCGGCACTATTTCAGTGTTTACAGGTTGTCGTTCCAATACCCGCAAATGAACGACGTCATGCGGATCGTGAAGGAAATGGAGTTGCCTGTACGCGTCCAAGCATTTGAAATGCAATGCACTATGGAAGTGGAAGTCCGCTCCACGCTCGTCGAAAGGTTTATGACGCGTTCGGAAAAAGTCGAGGGGCTTTCCATAGAACTGGTTATCTAGTTGTTTTCACGAAGCATTCGCACGAAATCGTCTTCATATTCCTTAATCGCTTTCAGGAGTTCTTGCAATTCTTTTTCTTCCGGTGTGCCTTTTTTGGCATCGAATATCTCGTCGGCCCGTTCGGAGGCTTTTTCGTATTCGGTTTCGTTCGTGATTTTCATGATTGCAGGTATTTGAATGTTTTTTCAAAAGTATTTCATTGTTTTTCAATGCACAAAAAAACCGGCACGAAGGCCGGCTTTTTTGCGGGTGCGTTAGTGGGTTATGCCGGTATTAATATCCCGGATTTTGTTTCAAGGTAGGCTTGCCGTCTTTCTGGCTGTTGAGGATTTCGTCCTGTGGCAGAGGATAATAGAGGTTCTTTTGGGTGAATGTTTTACCCGCCATATAACCCCGCTTGTTGAACGTACGTCCCGATGGTTCTTTACCAGGTACAGCTTCTTCGGCCGCGTATTTGTTCAATACCTTTTCAGCAATACCCCAGCGTACAAGGTCGAAGAAGCGGTGACCTTCCATCGCGAATTCCAGGCGTTGCTCCATCCGTACTGCATTTCTCGCATAATCAGCACCTTTGGCAGCGAAGGTTCCTGCCGGATAAGGTTCCACTTTGTAAGTCACGGTTGGGTCCTGTACAGAACCGGTTTTCGCGCGGACACGGATCTGGTTCACCAAATCCTGAGCCACTGCCAGGTTACCGAGTTCGACTTCGCATTCAGCCAGCCATAACAGCACGTGCGACAGTTTAATGAGGCGGTAGTTGTTGTTTACGTTCCGCTTGCTGGTGGAGTGGGTAGTGCTGTTTTCTTCCGCCAAATAATACATCCATTTTTTACCTGTAAATGGTCCCGCATAAGCTTGGTCCCGGATCCAGGTTGAGCCCGGCATAGGGCCCCAGTCGAGGAAATTCACTCCGCGACGGCCGACGGTCCAGTCGAGCCGGGGGTCAACCGGAATGGTTTTATCCAAAGTAAATGCGGCCGACGCGACGATTCCCTCATCGTTTGGTAAGTCCACTTTATTATAAGTGTCCAAAGAACCGTCTGCGGCAGCACCGATCATCGGGAGCCCATTCTCGGTTTTGAATGCATTTACGAGGTTGTGAGATGGTTGGTAGAAACCGCAGCATCCACGTCCGGGAGCGGTGGCAGAGTAAGGCCAGTTGAGGTTATCACCGGCGTTACCGTTGTTACCGTTCGTACCGTCGTTTACAGAGAACTGCACTTCCATGATCGACTCGGAATTGTTGTTACCGGCCGTGCGGTAATTGTCGTGGTAGTTGGCAACCAGTTTTTTGCCGGAATTTTTAACAATATCATCCAGCAGTTCTTTGGCTTTGTCCCATTTTTTCTGAAAAAGAAGCGCCTTGGCGAGATATGCTTTGGCGGCCCATTTCGTAGCACGGCCTTTTTGTGCCTGTGTTGCCGGAAGGTTATCAGCAGCAAATTGAAAGTCCGCTTCGATTTTACCCCAGATATCTTCCGTATTTGGGACTTTTGTCGAGTTGGGATCACCAGCGTTGTAAATCTTCTCGTCGATGTAAGGGACATTGTTCCACATTTTCTTTGCCTCGAAGTGATAATGGCCGCGGAGGAAACGTGCTTCCGCAATTACCTGTGTCTTTTCAGCCTCAGTCATGTCTTTTATGTCCGGACTTCCTGCTATCTGGATTGTCTCGTTGGCGCGGGCAACACCATCATAGGAATGCCACCATTTTCCAAGGAAGTAGGTGTTGTCTGACAGCCAGTTGTATTGTTCGATAAACGATTGCTCTGGCTGGTCGCCAGCGTCGGTGCCTTTCACGGCGTCGTCGCTACTGATACCCCCGAAAACGTAGTTCGAAATCGTCGATTGGCGACCCGTGTTACCAGCGCCCACACCATCGAGTAGCGAGTAGGTGCCTATAAGCAGGGCATTAACGCCGTTTTTATTGCTGAGCTGTTCTTTTGAGGCTCGCCCTTGAGGTTTCAGATCAAAGAAGTCGTCAGAGCAAGAGAAGCTCAGACCGACTAACATGCACATTAATAATGTCTTTTTCATTGTATGGTTCTGTATAATGAAGATCAATAGATGGACTAGAAGTTGAAACGTAAACCGCCGAGGAAAGACTTGGCTACCGGATAGGAGCCTTCATCCACGCCCATGTGAATATCCTGGTTGTTTTCGCCCGATCTTCTCAGGTTAATATCCGGGTCAAGTCCTGTGTATTTCGTGAATGTAAACAGGTTTTGGCCCTGAACGTAAATCTGTGCCGATCCCAGTTTCGCCTTTTTTAGCCAGTTTGAGGGCAAATTGAATGTCAGCTGAATGTTTTTCAAGCGGAAGTAAGAACCATCTTCCAGGAAGTAGGAGGAAACCTGCTGGCTGGTGGCGTCACCCGAGTTCAGGCGTGGCAGTTTCGCATTGTCACCCGGTTTTTTCCACGAATCATAAAGCATGGTTTTCGAGCGGTTGCCCTGGAATACGTTGAAGTCTGTCCAGTATTTCACATAGTTGAAGATCTGGTTGCCTTGCACACCTTGTCCGAACAATGTCAGGTCGAACCATTTCCAGCCTACACCCACGTTGATACCATAGTTGAAGTCGGGGTGCGGATTGCCTATGATGGTGCGGTCGGCGGCAGTAATTACGCCGTCGCCATTCACGTCACGGAATTTGAAAGTACCTTCTCTTGTATAAGATCCGAATTTCGGAGCCGCGTCAGCTTCGGCCTGATCTTTGATCACACCATCTACGAAATAACCATAGTAGCTCGCGATTGGCAGGCCAGCTTTGGTAGCCGACATGGCCGGAAGACGGGTTGTGAAACCGAAAATAGTCGCATTCGGGTCATTGTTCAGTTTCAGTACCTTGTTTTTGTAGTGGCCAAAGTTGATACCCACCATGTAGTTGAAATCACCTTTTTTATCACGGAAAGTGATGCCAAGGTCTACACCGCGGTTGCGCACCTCACCGATATTGGTATAAGGGATCGTACCGGAACCGGCCGTTCTCGGAATGGCGATCTGCGTCAGCATGTCGGAGGTAATACGGTTATAAACGTCGAGTACCACTTCCAGTTTGCTATTGAACAAACTCGCGTCGAGACCAACGTTGGTGGAAGTATTGGTTTCCCATTTACCATTGGAGTTTCCAAACTGAACCAGGTCGAAACCACCTACAATCGACGTACCCGTACCGTTGATGTCGTAGGCGTTGTTCTGGGGATCGGCGGCGTACAGGGTGTAAGCATTATAAACGTTAGGGATGAGTTGGTTACCGGTTTTACCCCAGCCAAAACGCAGTTTTAAATCGTCGACGAATTTCACAGGCTTCATGAACGCCAACTCGGTCATACGTAAACCCAGTGAAAATGCAGGGAAAACACCGTAGCGGTTGACAGCTGAAAAACGTGATGATCCGTCACGACGTAAGGTTACGTCGGCAAGGAGGAGTTCTTTAAATGCGTAGTTGATTTTTCCGAACTGCGAAAAAAGCGCACTTTCTGTTGCACCAGGGCCTGCATTGCTCAAACCGGCTGCCGAACCTGCATCGAGGTAGCGGTAATCGAGGTCGTCAAATGCGAATGCGCTCCGGCTGGCGCGGAATTCAGCGGCATACGTTTTCACAGCTTCGGTGCCAAGCAACACACTGAAATTATGCACGCCGAATGATTTGGCGTAATTCAAAGTGTTAAACCAGGTGAACGAGCGATCGACATTGTTGATCACGTTCAAGCTGTTGGCATTTCTGGCTTCCGCAGCTTCGATATCGCGGTGGAAGTACTCCGAGCGGTTGTACTGGTTGTATTCAATACCAAGGCTCGTGCGTGCGTACAAACCCGGAAGAATGTCGACCTGTGCAAATACGTTACCGAACGCGTGCGTACCCTTTGTAAGGTTGTCTTTCTCGCGGTACAGACGCGCAAGTGGATTGGGGGCGTTACCGAGGTTACTACCGCGGCTTCCTGCAAATCCGTTGTAATCGGATGTGTTTGTTCCACCCAATGCTTTCGGGCCGCCTGTAATGTCGAATACCGGGATGATCGGGTGTACGCGGATCGCGAACATGATCGGGTTACTTTCGTCGTTGTTGGTAATCCCCTGTCTTTCGTCGTAAGAGAATGTAAAGTTCTCACCCACAGTTACCGGGCCTTTTTTGAACTCGGTGTTTGCGCGGAGAGAGTATCTTTTGTATTTGGTGTATCTCAAAATACCATTCTGCTTGAAGTAGTTCGCCGAAAGCGCATATTTGGCAGCATCGGAACCTCCGGATGCGCCAATCTGGTAGTTGGAGATCGAAGCCGGGTCGAAGATTACATCCTGCCAGTCGGTTCCCTCTTTATTCGCTTTGGTGATGTTGAATGCGGTTTTACCAAGTGCCGGATCGGCAATGTCGTTGGTATAGGTGTAGTTGCTTGGCAAATCGCCGTACACGTTCGGATAAATGTAATCGGCAATGGTCTGATTCCCGTTCTCATCGAACTTGTATTGGGCGGAAGGAGATGTTACCGACGGGTTTTTGCCTGCGCCAAGGTCAGCTTCATAGAGGTACTGACCCAGCTCCTTCGTATTCAGCAGGTCGAGCATCTTGCCGGGGCGCTGGGTGCCGGTATAGAAGTCGAATGTAATGTTTGGAGCGCCGGTTTTGCCCTTTTTGGTCGTGATGATCACCACCCCGTTCGCTGCACGTGCACCGTAAATGGATGCCGCCGAAGCGTCTTTCAGCACCTGCATCGACTCGATGTCGTTCGGGTTGATCTGGTTCAGTGTACCCTGTGTAGGTACCCCGTCGATCACGTAAAGTGGGCTGTTGTTGTTGATTGAACCAAAACCGCGAATACGTACCATCGTACCACCGCCGGGAGAATTGTCGTTTCCGACAGTCACCCCGGAAGCCCGTCCTTGCAGCATTTGCGTTACGCTCGCAGTAGGAACCGAGGTGAGTTCTTTGGGATTAATCACCGTTACAGCGCCGGTAATATCCTTTTTACGCTGTGCGGCATAACCGGTTACAACCACTTCACTCAGGTTCTTGATATCGTCCTCCATCGTCACGTCAATGGTCGTCTGGTTGCCGACAGGTATTTCCTTCTTGACCAAACCGATGGATGAGAAAACCAGGATTGCACCGGATCCTTTCGCTTCGATCGAATAAACGCCGTCGGCATCGGTGACTGTACCGATATTCGTTCCTTTCAGTTGCACGTTCACACCGGGGATGCCGGTTCCATCAGCAGAGGAGGATACTTTACCCTTGACCTGATGATCCTGGGCGTAGGACAGATGAGCTGCTATTGCGAACAGCATAATCATGACACCCCGGAAAAGCGGGACTAGTAAATGTTTGTTCATAAATTGAGTTGGGATGATGTTAAAAATGTATTACTAAATGTCAATATACTGTTAAAGGTAGAAATTAGAGCGCTGTTTTTGGTAATATTTTTATAATTAATATTAATCTACAACTGGTTACAAGCTATTTCTTCTTTGAAAAATCTTATTATGCAATCGTTTGCATTAAAGGTGAGCGTCTTGGAAAAAACCAATCTTCAAATGGTATACGCAAGTGGTTGCGTGTGAGAAAATTTGCAACTCAAAGTGTATTTTTGTGGTTATCACATTTACAACTTCATTTACAGACTAACTCACAAACGATCATCAGATTTTGGAATATTTAAATGGCCTGGAAGTGGCGGAACAGGACCTTATTGAGGTACAGGGCGCCCGAGAACACAATCTCAAAAACATCGATGTCGCTATCCCGCGTAACAAGCTCGTGGTAGTGACGGGTATCAGCGGCAGCGGCAAGTCGTCGCTCGCATTTGATACAATTTATGCCGAGGGGCAGCGCAGGTATATGGAGAGCTTCTCGTCCTATGCACGCGGCTTCATCGGCGAAATGGAACGGCCGGATGTGGACAAGATCAGTGGCCTCTCGCCGGTCATCAGCATCGAGCAGAAAACGACATCACGCAACCCGCGGTCTACCGTGGGCACGGTAACGGAGATTTATGATTTCCTGCGCTTGCTTTACGCACGTGCGGGTGAGGCGTACTCGTATGTGACGGGCCGACGGATGATCAAGCAATCGCAGGATCAGATCGTGAACCAGCTCATGACGCAGTTTCTTGGGCAGAAAATCGTGCTGCTGGCACCGGCTGTCAAAGGCCGGAAGGGACATTACCGCGAGCTTTTCGTGCAGATTGCCCGGCTGGGTTATACCAAAGTGCGTGTCGATGGCGAGGTACAGGATATTACCCCCAAAATGCAGCTCGACCGCTATAAGGTCCACGATATCGAGATTGTGATCGACCGCGTGATTCCGAAAAAGGAAGAAGAAGACCCGCAGTCGAGATACCGGATGAGCCAGTCAGTAGCGACGGCCATTAAGCAGGGAAAAGGTGCATTGATGGTGCTGGATGCGAAAGGTAACACGCATTATTTTTCCCAAAACCTGATGGACCCTGAATCCGGCATCAGCTATGACGACCCGGCGCCCAATGCGTTCTCGTTCAACTCTCCTTATGGCTGGTGTCCTACCTGTCAGGGATTGGGCATTATCGAGGAAATTACTGAAGATTCCATTATTCCAGACAAATCGCTGAGTATCAGCCGGGGAGGCATTGCGCCGATGGGAGAGTACCGTGAGGCTTGGATATTCAAGCAGTTAGAGGTTTTATTAAAGAAATACAAAATCACGCTCACGACCCCGCTCGAAAAGTTCCCCGAGGAAGCATTGAAACTCGTGCTTTACGGCAGCGAAGAGGCGGTGCCGGTGCCTTCGAAGAAATACCCGGGTACCGAGTGGGAAACCAAATTCGACGGGATCATTAACTTTTTGAAAAGGCAGCAGGAGTCGGGTAACGAGAAAATTCAGGATTGGCTGAAAGATTTCATGGTAACCCAAACCTGCCCCGAATGCAAAGGCAAGCGCCTGCGGAAAGAGTCATTGCATTTCAAAATTGATAAAAAAGACATTGCCGAGCTGGCCGACAGCGACATTCGCGAACTGGCCGAATGGCTGGTAGGACTCGAAGACCGCCTGGAAGAAAAGCAGCGGGTGATCGGGCACGAGGTTTTGAAGGAAATCCGGAAACGCGTTGGGTTTATGCTTGATGTGGGACTGGATTACCTCACATTGAACCGTTCGTTGAGGACATTATCCGGTGGCGAAGCCCAGCGCATTCGCCTCGCGACGCAAATCGGCACGCAGCTGACGGGTGTACTGTACATTATGGATGAACCAAGCATCGGCCTGCACCAGCGGGACAATGTACGGCTCATTAATTCCCTCAAAAGCCTGCGCGACCTGGGCAATACGGTGCTTGTGGTAGAACACGATAAGGACATGATGCTCGCCTCGGACTACATCCTCGACATCGGGCCGGGAGCGGGACGCCACGGAGGAAGCGTCGTAGGAGCTGGTACTCCGGAGAAATTCCTGCAAAATGGCTCGCTGACTGCCGATTACCTGGCCGGTCGTGAAGCCATCGACGTGCCTAAAAAGCGGAGAAAAGGCAAAGGTGAATCCATTGTATTGAAAGGATGTACAGGCCATAACCTGAAAAATGTCTCGGTTTCGATCCCGCTGGGCACGATGATCTGCGTGACAGGCGTGAGCGGCAGCGGCAAGTCGTCGCTGATCCACGAAACGCTGTTCCCGTTATTGAACCAGCATTTTTACAAATCGAGAAGGGAGCCGCTTCCTTACAAATCCATCGAAGGGCTCGAACATATCGACAAGGTGATCGAGGTAGATCAGTCGCCGATCGGGCGCACGCCTCGCTCGAATCCGGCTACCTACACCAACCTCTTTACCGATATCCGTACGCTCTTTGCTGAATTGCCCGAAGCGAAAATCCGTGGCTACAAACCGGGACGTTTTTCGTTCAATGTAAAAGGAGGCCGCTGCGAGGATTGCGAGGGTGCTGGTATGAAGAAGATCGAAATGGACTTCCTGCCTGACGTGCATGTCAACTGCGAAACGTGCAAAGGCAAGCGCTTCAACCGCGAGACATTGGAAGTGCGTTTCAAAGGCAAATCCATCGCCGATGTGCTCGATATGACTGTGGAATCGGCATTAGAGTTCTTTGAGAACCAGCCGAGATTACTGCGCAAAGTTCAGACTCTGAATGATGTAGGTTTGGGATACATTACCCTTGGTCAGCATGCTACCACATTATCTGGCGGCGAGGCACAGCGTGTGAAGTTGTCGGAAGAGCTATCGAAACGAGATACCGGGAAGACCTTGTACATTCTGGACGAACCTACCACCGGTTTGCATTTCCAGGACATCCGCCATTTGCTCAATGTTTTGAATAAACTGGTCGAAAAAGGAAACACAGTGCTCATTATCGAGCATAACCTCGACGTAATCAAGGTTGCAGACTACATTATAGACGTAGGGCCCGAAGGTGGCGCGCAGGGCGGCCGCATTATTGCGGAGGGGACGCCCGAGAAGGTAGCGAAAGTGAAGGGGAGTTTTACCGGCTATTTTTTGCAGGAAGAATTGAAATAGAAATAGCCCTGGCATTTAAGATCGCCCTGCATTGTTCGCAATGCAGGGCGTTTTGCATTTAGCGCACTTCTATTTTGTTCCAGAACGGCAGTGATACCGATTGGTCAGGATAGGATAACCGGGCTTCGTAGGTGCCGGGCGGAAGTGTGGCCGGAATGATGTACTGGCCATAATAGACATGGAAAGTGCCGTCGGCATAAGAAGGGTCGGACTTCACTTCGGCTTGCAGCGTCGCGCTCATGGTCCCGTTTTTCAACTGCAAATCAGGTAAGACCTGGTATGGATTAAATCCGGCGTACATCTGGCCGAGAACGGCCGGGAAAGGGTTCGCGAAAATGGCCTGTCCCCGCTCGGCAACAATCCTTTTTGCCATGTAATAGGCGGAACTGTTGATGAGATAATCATTTTGGGAGACCCACATTTGGCCGATCGCCTTTTCTTTTTCATTGCCGGCAATGACGCTCACCAGTGATCTGACCAGGGTATCATTCTCAAAAACGTTGACGGTGTACGAACCATCGGGAATGCCCGACGGGAGCGTGCATTGGAGCGAGTTAAAATCACTGAAAGTTACCGGGGCTGTGACGGGGTTGGGAAGGAAATCACTTTGAACAGTCACTTTATAAGCAGCTTTCACGGAAAAGCCGGCCCCCGAAATACGTATTTGTTTGTTGCGTGGTATGGCCGAGAAAAGCGGAAACTCTCCGAACAAATTCACGGCCGGGCGAAGCGGTAAAAATTTCCGGTTTTTAGCCAGTTCAAAAGTTTTGTTGCCATATCGAAGTACCACACCCAGCTGCTCCGACTTTTCGAATTCGCGCGCATTTTCGAAATAGACCCCATTAAGCCACATATTTCCGATGATTTCCCTGCCGGTACTGCCGTCGGTGAGTGAGGGAATGAGCTTCGTTTCCGCCCCCGGGCTTTCGGGAATGGTACCAATGCCGGTAATGAGGTCCAGCCAAAGTTCGAACCCGCCGGAACTTGCGAGCTGAAATTCGTCTCCCGCGTCGATCGCCGCCTTCAAAGGGCCGGAATGTTTGACGTAAAACTCGTAGGTTTTCATGAGGCCGGTTGCCGTGGTGATTTGCAGGCGCAACGGAGGTTTGTTCTTGAATGAGAAATCAACCAATGTGCTCGACTTCGTATTGTTCCAGTTGAGGTACACACCCGGATATAACTTGAACTGAATGCCGATTTCGTCGGGCGTATAGCCGGCTTGCAGCGTAATCTCGTAGGCATCGAGCGTGGAGTCAAAAGTGATCTTTTCCGCACCGGCTACTTCAATATATTGTATAAAAGCCGGGTCGGTCAGCGGCGTGACCTTAATTTCTTCCGGTTGCGGTCCCGGCGTATCCTTTTGTTTTTTCTGACATGCCAAAAAACACATCAGTGAAGCAGAAATAAGCAGGAGAAGTTTTTTCATGGCTACAACTTGATGACTGATAGGGGAATACCAGTTGTCAAGTTAAGAAAAAATTTCCGCTTACATCCACTTACCCAAAAACTGGTTGAACGCCTCCTTGTACTGGTCGCTCACCGGAATGGACGTTGCGCCGATCTGAATCGTGTTCCGCGTTACAGCGCTGATTTTATCGAGGTTAACTATGAACGACCGGTGCACACGCATGAACTTGGAGGCGGGCAGTTTTTCTTCCAGCGCTTTCAGGCTAGTGAGCGAGAGGATAGGCTTCGGGTCCGATTTGAGATGGACTTTTACGTAATCTTTGAGTCCCTCCGTGTACAAAATATCGTCGTAGGCGATCCGTACCAGCTGATATTCCACTTTCAGGAATAAGTACTCGTCCTTAGGCTCCGAAGAACCGGCCGACGAAGCCTTTTGAACCAGCTCCACATACGCCTGCGCTTTGGATGCGGCACGGAGGAACTCTTCGTAGTTAAAGGGTTTTAGGAGATAGTCAATGGCGTCTACGCGAAAACCATCGAGTGCGTATTGGTTAAATGCGGTCGTAAAAATGATCCTCGGTGCCTTGGTACCCGCTTTTTCAAGTACTCGCGCCAATTCGATACCCGTCAAATCCGGCATTTGAATATCCAGGAAAATAACGTCGATAGGTTTGCTGTTGATCACCTGCAATGCCTCGACGGCGCTGGAATACCTCCCTGCGAGGTTCAGGAACGGTGTCTTTTCGATAAATGCGCACACCAGCCCGAGCGCTAACGGCTCGTCGTCGACGGCGATGCATTCCAATGTGATGCTCATGCCGTCTCCAGTTCGAGGTGTACTTCAAACTCTTTTTCCTCCTTGTTTTCGGTTACTTCCAGCTGGTATTTGCCGGGGTAAAGCAAGTCGAGGCGGCGCTGGGTATTGGCCAGGCCGATGCCGTTACTTTCATCGAGAATAGCCCGTTTATCGGTAAACAGCGTGTTTTTCACTTCTACAAAAATTTTGTGGCCCTCCTGGCGGATCTGAATGTCGATCCGGCTCGGCTGAACGGCGCTTACACCGTGTTTGAATGCATTTTCGATAAAGGGCAGGAATAGCATGGGTGCGATAGAAACGTCGTGGAGCGGATTGGGCGGATCGAGGTGTACGGTAACCTTGTCGGTAAGGCGCAGTTGCATCAGCTGAATGTAATCCTGTGCAAATGCGATTTCCTGGCTCAGCAGCACGGTTCCGTGTTGCGTCTCGTACAGCACGTAGCGCATCATACGCGAGAGCTTATGCAACGCCTCGCGCGCAGCCTCCACGTCGATTACAGTGAGTGCATAAATGTTATTCAGGGTATTGAAGAAGAAGTGCGGGTTGATCTGCGCTTTCAGGAACGAGAGCTCGGAGTTGATCTTCTCCTTTTCCAGGTTCTGGCGGTACTGCTTGTCGAGCTGCGCGGTGCGCACAGCGGCGACGCTGGTACTGAGCCCGATGATCATCAGGGCGGTGAGCAATGCGAAGTAATCGAGGCGGTCGTGGCGTTTTTTATCGCCATTTGCTTCGCGCGCCAGTTTGAAAGCACGGTCCATTTGCTCGCCGTGGTTGATCGCGATCTTCACCTGCTCGGTGATCACTGCCAGCATCACTACCGACACGATATTGAAGAGGATGAACCGCGAGTATTTGTTCCTGGCGAGGAATTTCGGGAACCAAATGTAGTAGTTGAGATAAAATATCGTAATGAGGAGTGAAAACAATACCGCCTGTTTCACCCAGAAACTGACGGGAAACTCGATTTGCCAGCTCAAAGGCTGCCACATCAAGAACAGGGCCAGAAAACTCCATCCGAGTAAATGGAGGAATAACGGGGGGTATTTCCGGGCAGCACGCGTATCCATTTAGCAATTAGTTAGTTTCAATGTGATTTGAACGCAACACATCGCTGCAATCTTACGGTGAATTTACGAAATCACCTATTTCAATCGATCAATATACCCCGAACGCCGACCGGCGGTACGTCGCAATCTATTAATTAAGAATGTGCAGGCGGGCGGGTTAAGCCTTGCGGCGGCCGCCAAGTCCAAATCCGGCGGTGTTGTAAAACAGTCCCTGCCGGATTGCCTGTCATTTCCAGGGATATATCGTTTGAAAACGCCCGTTGATCGGTATATCTATCCTATCCATCTATTCCTTTTTTTTCTGAGGATTCTACCTTGTTATTTTGAAATTCGAAAAGTACACTTTTAAAACCCCAACCATGAAACTTGTTTTACAACTTACATTCCTGGCTGTGTTTTCAGGGCTTACATCGACGGCATTCGCCCAGTTTCCGGGCGGTGGCGGTGGTGGTGGCGGATTTCGCGGCGGTGGCGGCGGAGATTTCCGCGGAGGCGACAGGCAGCGGCAGACGGTCATTCCGGGAACGGCAGAAGACACTCCTAAAGGTAGCGGAAAGATCACGGGCGTACTCGTGGATTCGACTTCCAAAAAACCGGTAGAATTTGCAGCATTATCTTTGGTGGATACCAAAACCAACAATCCTATCGATGGTACTACTACCGATGAAAAGGGGGAATTTACACTTACGAAAGTAGCGTCGGGTAATTTCAAGATCCTGATTTCCTTCATTGGATATAAGACAAAGACAATCAATAATGTCAGGATCGATCGCAAAACCGAATTGAACCTTGGCACCGTTACACTGGTGCCGGATGTGGTGCAGCTCAACGAAGTCGAGGTAGTAGGGATGGCTCAGATGGTCGAAGAGAAAGTAGACAGGCTGGTTTACAATGCGGAAAAGGATATTACCAGCAAAGGCGGCGATGCTTCGGATGTCATGAAAAAGGTACCGATGCTGACCGTCGACCTGGATGGCAACGTGTCGCTCCGCGGTAGCTCCAACGTGCGCGTGCTGATCAACAATAAGCCTTCGACCATTATCGCAACCAGCGTGGCTGACGCATTGAAGCAGATTCCGGCGGATATGATCAAGTCGGTGGAGGTGATCACTTCACCCTCGGCGCGCTATGATGCGGAGGGTTCTGCGGGTATTATCAATATCATTACCAAGAAAAGCACGATCCAGGGCGGTACGCTCAACCTCGACACGGGTATCGGTAACCGCGGCTCTAACCTCGGCTTGCGTGGAAATTACCGTGTCGGTAAAATGGGTTTCAGCCTGGGCGGTTTCGGACGGTTCAACTACAATATGCCGGGCAAATCGGAGAATATCCAGATCGGGAAACTCAGCCCATTCACCGTACGCCAGACGAGTGACTCCAAAAATAAAATGGCGTTCGGTTCCTATAACTTTGGCTGGGACTGGGAGATTGATTCCAAAACCTCATTGTCGGCAGGCCTGCGCTACGGAATGCGGAATGCTAAAGTGGACCAGGAGCTTTATACTTATAATACTGTAAACGATACCACAAGAACCAGCTTCCGCGATGTAAGTAGCAAGGACCTTTCAGGTACCTGGGACGTGAATGTGGATTATATGAAAACACTGGCGAAGGCCGGTCAGGAGTTGAGCATTTCGACGCAGTACAGCCGTAACAACCGTACCAACGATTACGATGCCGATATTTACTCACTCAGCAACTCACAATTGAAAGAGCTGTTGGGTGCGCAGGGTAACAACAACAGCAGCCATAACCAGGAAAGTACCGTTCAGGTCGACTATCAGACGCCTATCAAGGATAATCAGATGCTGGAAGTAGGTGGTAAAGGCATTTTCCGCCAGGTTGTGAGTAATTACGATTATTACAGCGAAGTCGGGCAAGCGCAACCCGCCAGTAACCTGAACTATGACCAGAATGTGGCTGCCGGATATTTGTCCTATACATACACTACTAAAAGCCGGTTTACCGTGAAAGCCGGTACGCGTTACGAATACACGAGCATCGACGCACGCCAGGGCGAGGCGGGAGACCTGAGATTACCGGCATATAGTAACCTCGTGCCGAGCATTAACCTTTCGCAGACATTCGGAAAAGGACAGACCATTAAACTGGCCTATAACCGCCGTCTGCAACGTCCGGGTATTCAGTTCCTGAACCCGAACGTGAATGCGGCTAACCCGCAGAACATCACCGTCGGTAACCCGAATCTTAAACCGGAGCTGACCGACCAGATTGAATTGGGGACGAGTTTCTTCAAAAACTCGCTATATGTCAACGTTTCGACATTTGCGCGTTTCACCAACAGCTCGATCGAAAGCATTCGTACCACCAGCGCCGACGGTGTGATCACGACCACTTATGGCAACATCGGTTCAAAAAAGAATTATGGTGCGAATATTTTCGGAAATGTAACATTCTTCAAAAGATGGCAACTGGGCGGCGGTTTCGATTTCTATTATGCTGATTTGTCGAACAACAGCCCTGATCCTGCTTTGCAGAACTCGAACAGCGGTTTCGTGTTGAGCGGCCGTATGCGCACAAGCCTTACCATCAAAAATGGCTGGGGTTTACAGGCAGGCGGGTTCATGCGTGGCCGCGACGTGCAGTTGCAGGGTACACAGGCGGGTTTCCGCATGTACGACTTCGGTGTCCGCAAGGATTTCAAGAATAAACGCGGAAGCATCGGTTTCGCGATGGAGAATTTCCTGGCGCCGTCTTTCAAAATGAAGACCAGCCTGGAATCGAAGACATTTACCCAAAACAACACCAACTACCTGTATAACCGCGGTTTCCGTGTGAATTTCTCTTACCGCTTTGGTAAAATGACGTTTGTGGAGCAGAAAACACGCAGAAGAAAATCCGTCAACAACGACGACCAGAAGTCTGACGGCGGTGGTAATATGGATACCGGCGGAGGTAGCGGTGGAGCGCAAGGCGGCGCACAAACGCCGGCAGTTACACCGGCAGCAGGCGGCCGTGGCGCAGGTGCGCAAGGTGCAGGTCGTCCGCAAGGAGTCGCGAGCCCCGGAGCAGCTGTGGATAGCACAGCCCGCCCGGTGCGCCAGGGAGGATTTCAGGGCCGCCCGGGACAGCCCCGCCCGGATTCGACACAATTCAAGCCGGATTCAACCCGCGTGCGTCCCGACAGCAGCACGATTAAACCCGACAGCACAGCCCGCCCGGCAATCCCAGCGGATTCCACTGCATTGCCAGTGAAACCAGCCACACCGGCCGATTCAACCAAGAAAGATTAACAGACCTCTATAAGCAGAGAAGCCCGGCTGATCTCAACCGGGCTTCTCTTGTTTTAATAATATCTCAAAGGGAGCTGTTTTGCTGCTTAATGCTTGCCAGAATGCGGTCGGCGCCCGCTGCGAGCAATTCTTCTGCCAATGATGTGCCCAGTTCCTGTGGAAACGCATGTCCGCCGCTTTCTGCTCTGCGGATAAGTTCGGAGCCGTCGAGGCTGATAATACCGCCCGTCATCCGGATTTCCTCATCGTGCAATGTCGCCATTCCGAATACCGGAATGCTGCAACCGCCTTGCAGGCGTTTCAGGAATGCCCTTTCTGCCAGCAGGCATATTTCGGTAGGTTCGTGGTTGAGTAGTTCTCTCAATTTGGTTTTTTTCTGGGCATCCAGTGAAACCGCGCATTCAATGGCGACGCTGCCCTGGCCTACTGCCGGGGTAAATTCGTCGAGGAGTAAATGCTCGGCGATTTTGTCGTCGTATTCCATGCGGTGCACGCCTGCATATGCGAGCAGGAGCGCGTCGCATTGGCCTTCCTCCAACTTGCGGAGGCGCGTTTGCAGATTGCCGCGCATATCCACCGTCTTGATATGCGGGTAATAGTGTTTCAAAACTGCCACCCTGCGCGTGGACGACGTTCCTACCGTGAACGACTCGCCGCTTTTCAACGATAATGTGGTATCGTGGCTTACGAGCACGTCGTTTGCGTGTTCGCGCTCGGTGAATGCGATGATTTCAAATGCATCGTCCAGCTGCGATTGCAGGTCTTTCGCGCTGTGCACGGCAATATCGATGCCGCTGCTGCGGAGCTGGTCTTCCAGTTCTTCTGTAAAAACACCTTTGCTACCGATTTTCGAAAGCGACCGATCGAGGATCTTGTCGCCCTTCGTTTCAATAATAACGATCTCCGTCTCAATCCCGCCCTTCTGCAACAGCTCTTCGACGTAATATGCCTGCCAAAGCGCGAGCTTGCTACCGCGGGTTCCTATTTTTATATGCATGGTTGTTTGTACAATATAAGGCCGAAATGTTTATTAGTAGGCCTGTATTAAAATCTCCGCCGGAATATGAAGCTTCTCATTAAGCCTGCGGATCATACTTAAATTCAATTTTCTTTTGCCGGAGAGGATTTCAGATTTTCGGGATCGGTACCCCAATATTTCAGAGAGTTCTTTTTCCGAAATACCCATTTGCTCCAATCGAAAGCGGATCGCTTCCAGCGGGTTTGGTTTGGGAATCGGGAAATGCGCGTTCTCATAGTCCTTCACTAGAATGGAAAGCAGTTCCAACTCATCCGACTCTTTCGAATCCGGTATGATTTCGGTTTGCATCAATTCATAAATGCGCGCCAGGTACTTGTCGTATTGCTCGTTATTTTTGATGGGTCCGATCATAGCTAATTGTTCTTGCATCAATTTTATCGTACTCAATATGTGGCCCGAACCAGACGATAAAGACGATTTTTAGTCTGTATTCAATATCAACAATCAGCCGGTAATGGTTCCCGTGGATGTTGAACACCACCCGTTTCTGGCTTAAGACGGATGCATTTCGATAATGTACTTTCAAAGCATTAGGCGATTCCCAGCTAGCTACTTCTACTTCCTGGTTCCAGGCAAGCAACGATTGCTCTGCTTTTGGATAAACCTTCATGTAATGGCGTAATGTCTGTACAGCGATGATGCGCATCGTTCCAACAAAGATAAGTGATTTGTTACCATTTTGGTTACGTTATTTAGATGGAACGTTGGATGAGACAGTTTCAGCGAGCTGCTTTCGAACGGCGAAGTTATGGAGATACTCTCAAATCAACCAGTGAAAGATTGCCGAATTCCCCGTAAATTAACCCAATCAAAATGAGCACCATGGAAAATAAAGGATTGATATTCATTCCCGACATCAGCGGGTTTACGCGGTTTATGCATGAAACGGAGATCGAGCATGGCCGGCATATTATACAGGAATTGCTCGAAACGCTCGTGAATGCGAACCAGATCGGGTTAGAGATTTCGGAGATAGAGGGGGACGCGATATTGTTTTTCAAATTCGGCCAGGCACCGGAGCTGGAAGCGCTGTACAGGCAGGTGGAACGGATGTTCTGCGATTTTCACAAATATCTCATTGCCTACGACAACCGCCGCTTTTGCCAATGCAAGGCCTGCGTTTCGGCGGTGAATCTTACTCTGAAAGTGGTGACGCATTATGGAGAGTTTACCACTTACCAGGTCAAGAATTTCAGGAAACTGATTGGGAAAGACATTATCGTAGCGCACCAGCTGCTCAAAAACGAAATCGACCAGCACGAGTACTGGCTGGTAACCCAGAACCTGCTCAAGGGACAGAAGCCGGATGGTTTTACGGATTGGATGCAATGGTACCCCGGCTCCAAAACGACCGAGACCGAGCAGATTCCTTTCCAGTATACCCAGA
The DNA here is from genome assembly GCF_057586235.1 of Dyadobacter sp. SRI_021. NCBI lineage: Bacteria > Pseudomonadati > Bacteroidota > Cytophagia > Cytophagales > Spirosomataceae > Dyadobacter > Dyadobacter sp. SRI_021. The sequence goes on along the minus strand of NZ_JBYCZM010000016.1, from coordinate 8,825 downwards.
TAGGCCCGTTGAAAGCCAGCATTCCTCCCTACGAACCGCCCCTGTTGGAGCCGAAGGACAAGGTGCAAGTGCTGTCGGTTTCGAAGGAATATGATGCGGATATCAAAAAACTGTTCTTCACCACCGGCCACCTGGAACTGCGGCACCGCTGGCAGGCCGGTGTGAAATCCATTGAAGAGCTCGACCATTTCCTGCCGGGCGTTGGCTCGCGCCACCGGCGCATACGAGAAGACGGCGAAACGATCATGTATGCCAGCGGTTTTACCTATGACCCCGAATCCCGCATCATTTTCAGCGAATCGGACGAACAGCTCACCAACACGCTCTATTTCGTACTCGAAAAGCTGGCCGAAAACCGCACGCGCCTCACTTTGGAATACTATCTGAAAAAGAATCCATTAAAGCAGCTGGCGTTCCAGCTATTCAAAAAAGATAAAATGGAGGCTGAGTTCCGGAAATCACAGGAAAATCTGGAAGCACTACTCCCGCAGATTCACGTACCCGTTGATTTTTAAGCAGCAGTTTATTCAATCATCGCCCCGGCGACCCGGTCAATCATTCAATCATTCACTCATTCAAAACTCAAACCCCGACGGTATCGCCCTCATCAGTAACGATTTTGTCTTCAATGTAAGCCACGATCAGCGACGCAATGTCGATACCGCTTACTTCCTCGATACCCCGCAGGCCCGGGGAAGAATTGACTTCCATAACCAATGGCCCGCGCTCGGATTGCAGCATATCGACGCCGGCTATTTTCACACCTAAAGCCTTTGCCGCTGCAATAGCCGTATGCTCCTCTTCGGGTGAAAGCTCGATCATACAGCCGGAGCCGCCGCGGTGGAGGTTGGAGCGGAAATCGCCCTCGGCGCCCTGGCGCTTCATGGCGGCGATTACCCTGTTGCCGATCACAAATGCGCGGATATCGGCGCCTTTCGATTCTGCCACATATTCCTGGATCAGGAAGTTTGCCCGCAAGCCGTAGAATGCCTCAATGGTCGATTTGGCGGCTTTAATCGTTTCGGCGAGTACAACGCCCACGCCCTGTGTACCTTCCAGCAGTTTGATGATCACCGGCGGGCCGCCCACCATATGGATGAGCTCATTCACTTGCGCCGGATTTTTGGCAAAAACGGTCTTTGGAATATCGATACCGGCCTTCGCGAGGACCTGCATGCTGCGCAGCTTGTCGCGCGAGCGCAGGATGGCCTGCGATTTGACGGTGGTAAATACTTTCATTAATTCGAGCTGACGCACTACCGCGCAGCCGAATGCATTTACCGACGTGCCAATGCGGGGAATGACGGCGTCGATGCCCGTAACGGACTTGCCTTTGTAGACGACCGTTGGCTTACCGCCCTCGATCATGACAAAGCATTTGACGTGGTCGATCACAACTGCTTCGTGTCCCTTTTGTTTGATTGCCTCCACCAGACGCCTGGTTGAATACAGGTCCGGATTGGTGGATAATACGGCGATTTTCATAAAAATGTTTTTAGAAAATGTGGAGGTTGGGTTTTACGCCCTGGTCTTGGTGCTCCGGTCTAGTTCTGAGGTAATTTTTGGGAACGAGTTGGTGTCAGCGAATGCCTTGCCGCTGACAGGTTCTTTTGGGAGACATCCACAATGAACCTGTTTTTGAGCAATTTTCGCCCGAGTAGTATGGGGTAACTCATTTTCTGCCGGTTGGCCAGCGAAAATTCGGTACGTATTTTCCGGCCGAAAAGCCTGATTGGTGTCTTAATCACAAACCGTTTTTCTTCTTTCCCGAAGGAGTTTCGGATCACGGTTTCTTTAAAATCGGTTACTATAAAGAAATGTGGAGGTGCGCCACGCTTGGCATCAAGGTACACGTGGAGTTCCCTGCACCCTTCGTTTTCTATCAACTTCACCCGGGAACAATGGATAGCGGATGTCGCCGCGCCCGAATCCACACGCACAGGCACATTGTGCCAGCCCAGCTCCGGTAAATCCACAATATCGGTCGCGCCGATAATTTCCAAAGGACGTTTCATCTGCGCTGGAAAAACTGGGCGACCGTCAGTGACAGGTCCAGAAACACCATTTTGGCCCGCACATTGCGCTCAATGTGGTAATAGGCCGTATTTACTTCCCCGATCATCCTTTCCATCGACTCAAAATTGACGGTTTTGGAAAAATTCTGTACGAAAGTAAGCTCTTCCTGCGGAACGCGCAAAAGCTCTCCTGCGCCGTGGCTCCACACGAGCATATCCCTGAACAGCCGCAATGCATATTCGAGCAGGCCTTTTTGCTTTTCCTTGCTCATGACGTCGTAGTTATCGGCGAGCTTCACCAAATGCGAAACATCGAATTTGTAAGAAGAGCGCATCCAGTCGGCAAACCATGACGAGCGGTCATCCTGCTCTTCCTGAACGAGTTTCAACGCTTCGGCCATGTTCCCGTCGGACAGGAACGCTACCTGACTGGCCAAGGCGTCGGTCACATCGCCTTGTTTCAGGTAGGTTTTGATTTCCGCATCGGTGAATGCGGGAATAGTAATCCGCTGCGTCCGGGAAATGATGGTCGTCAGTAACTTATCGGATTGATCACTTACCAAAAGGAACAATGTTTTTTCAGGCGGTTCTTCCAGAATTTTCAAAATCGCATTGGAAGAAGCCGCATTCATGATATCGGCCTTCCAGATCAGCAGGATTTTGTACTCGCCTTCATAGGCCTTTACCGACAATTTTCTCAAAATCCCGCGCGCTTCTTCTACTGAAATGTTACCCTGTTTGTTGTCTGCACCGATATGGTCGAGCCAGTCGGGGAGGACGCGGTAGGGGTTTTCCAGCAAAAACGAGCGCCAGAGCGGCAGGAATGCTTCACTCGTTTTGCCATCCACTTTTTTGGAAGTGGCTATGGGGAATATGAAATGGAAATCGGGGTGGATGAGCTTACTCATTTTCATGCAGGATGCGCAGGCACCGCAAGCGTCTTCCTCGTTTCTGTTTTCGCAGTTAATGTAGGTAGAGAATGCCAGGGCCATTGCCAGCCCTGCTCCGCCTGCGGGATAATCAAAAAGCTGGGCGTGGGCCAGATGGCTGTTCCGGACCGAGCGGCGCAATGTCGCTTTAATATTTTCAAGTCCTGGAATATCTCTGAAAAGCACGATTTAAATCAATTAATGGGTGAGTAAAAACGCCTATTGGCCGCGCGTGTTTTTAAAAATGGCACGCATGATATCTTCCTCGGTCTGCCCGAATGCGATGCCCCGGCGGCTCACCGTATCTTTTGCTACCGCCACGGCCTTATCGAAACGATACTCTATGCAGCCCTCCGCCGCGCCGCCCCAGGTGAACGATGGGACGTGCTTGTTCTGGAACCCGGCACCGAATACATTCACACTTACGCCGACAACCGTTCCGGTGTTGAACATGGTCGAAATTCCCGCTTTAGAATAATCGCCCATCATCAACCCGCAGAAGAGCAAGCCGGTGTCGGTGAGCATATTCGTTGCATAGCTATGCAGCTTGACATTCGTGTGGTCGTTTTTCAAATTCGAATTGTTGGTATTGGCGCCGAGGTTACACCATTCTCCCAGCACGGAATTGCCCAGGTAGCCGTCGTGGCCCTTGTTGCTGTACCCTAAAACCACGCAATTACTCACTTCCCCGCCGACTTTGGACGACGGGCCAACGGTAGTATTGGGGCGAATCTTCGTTCCTTGCGCCAGCACCCCGTTTTCACCGATTGCAAATGGCCCCTGGATCATCGATCCTTCCTGGATCAATGCGTTTCTGCCAATATAAATAGGCCCGTTCTCTGCATTCAGAATGGACGCTTTGATTACCGCACCTTCTTCTACAAATATATTCTCCGGTTTGTAGCAATGCGTAAAAGGATCGGTAATGCCTACCGATTTTCTAAGGGAAGCAATGCGTTCATAGTCGATTTTGATTTGCGCCCCATTCTGCCCGAAAATATCCCATACATTGCGGATCATTGTAAAAGGCTCCGAGTATTTCACTACTGAAAGTCCGTTGGTGCCATCCGAAGCTTTCCATGCCGAATGCGATCGTACTGCGAGGATTTCACTGTTGTTGGAAACAAGCGCATTGCCGTGCGGCAGGCCTTTGACAATGCCGGTCAGGTGATCATCCGGGCATAATGCACCGTTGATATAAAGGTTGTCTCCGGAGTTATGTTCCGGGTATTTGGTGGCGAGATAAGCTTCTGTTTGGAATGAGACCGTGGAGTGGCATCTGTCGGCCCACTTTTCGGCCAGTGTATGGATGCCGCACCGGATGCCGGCGACAGGTCTTGTATAGGTAAAAGGTAAAAGCTGGATTCTAATCTTGGGATCGTCGAACAGAATGGTACTGGGCATAAATTAAGTCGTATGTGCCTGCCAAAGTTCGGGCATTTTATTGGTTACGGCAAAAAAAGAAGCAGTCTCCCGGACATATTTGTCGGGAGACTGCCATCGTATTTTTCTGTTCTCCTGATGTGTTCGACCACACAGGAAAAAGCCAATGCGTTGCTTATTTTCCGTAACGCTTTCTGAACTTGTCAACGCGACCAGCTGTGTCAACCAGTACGTTTTTACCAGTGTAGAAAGGGTGTGACTGAGAAGACACCTCGACTTTGTACACTGGGTAGGTTTTGCCGTCTTCCCAAGTGATAGTCTCGTTAGTGTCTATGGTAGAGCGAGTAATGAATTTAAAGTCGCTTGATAGATCCCAGAAAACTACCTCTCTATAGTTGGGATGAATATCTTTTTTCATTGGTATATGGTATTATTTGTTTCTATACGATTTCCAAAAGGATTGCAAAAGTAAAAAATCCAGATTTGTAAATCAAGTATTGAAACGCTATCTTTTTTAATATTAATGCAATACGGCGAAAATTAACGCGCTAGACCTCACTAAGTTGCTGTTTGAGTACCTCGACGCCGCGTTTTGCCTCCTTTTCAAAATCGGTGTACACGAAACATTCGATGGAAAGTCCGCCTTTATAGCCGATTTTCTTCAATGCTGCCAGGTAGGCTCTGAAATCGTCGCCTTTCACACCCGGTGGTGTGCGCTTCTCTTTCTCGGCAATGTGGCAATGCACGATGTGCTTACCATATTTAACGATCTCCGACGCCGGTTCGTCCTCTTTTAACATATGATATATATCGCAAAGCAGCTTCACGCGAGGACTTTTCACGGCATCTACGATCTCGACGCCCTCAGCCAGGCTGTTGATAAAATTGGTTTCTCCGCGGTTCAGCGGCTCTACGGCGATGGTAACCCCGTACTTTTCGGCCATCGGCGCCATTTTTTGGGTTAATTCAATGTGCTGAGCCTTTGCCTTTGCGCGATCGAAGCCTTCGGGTATGATTCTTGAAGCACCGCTTCCGAACACGACGAATTGCGAATCGCACTCCCTGGCGCGTTTCAGGACGGTCTCCGTTCTTTGGAGGATTGCTTCGTGATTCGCTTCCGGGCCTAGTGTTTTCAAACTTGCCGGCAGGAGGATCACGTAAGATTTGATAGGAAAGTGTTCGGTCTTGAGTTGCTGGAGGTTTTTTTCGTAGCCGGGATCGCCACCCTCGGGAATTAAGAAACCCGCTACGGATTCTTCAATGTAGGCACACCCCGATTTGCGTAAAAAGTCAGCTTTGTCGTAGGCCGCATACACGCCGAGTGGAATGCTATAAGCGGCGTTTCCGGTGGCCTTGGCCATGGCGCCGGTTAGTGATCCGCCCATGGCAAGGCCGGCGACGATTCCGGAGGTAGTTTTAAGGAATGTCCGTCTGTCGGCCTGTTCGATAATTGTGCTCATATGTTTGAAATTTTATGGCTACTGATTGCTATTTTGTGTTGAAACGAAATGTGTTATGTTTTACAAAGTTTACAAGTTTAGAATTATTATAAATAGTATGACCGATATTAAATCGTTGATTTTCAGCAATTATTGTCATGTCAATCTTTCTTTGGCAAAAATTTTTCTTTGAAAAAGTTTGCAAAATTTGAAGTGCATTTTTCTGAATTTTTTTTCTTTGAAACAATTTAGTGTAAGCTTTCCGTAAACAACTAGGTATTAGTTTCTTAACAATTTAGTAATTTGGACTATGCTGATAAGGCATGGTTTTGTAGATAAATCCTGATTGCGAATCTGATTTCTTTAGTGTTATTTCAAGAGATTTTTAAAGTCATCTCCGACTGATCTTCCAAGAATATACATCACTAACGTTCTATCAAACACCACATTACTTATGTCTATGTATGTCATAAAGCGTGATGGTCGCCGCGAATCCGTAAAATTCGACAAGGTGACCGCCCGCATAGAGAAACTGAGCTACGGCCTGGACGCTGCTTATGTTCAGCCCGTGGAAGTAGCCAAGAAGGTTGTTTCCGGCATTTACGACGGTGTTACCACTGCCGAGCTGGATAACCTCGCTGCCGAAACCGCAGCTTCCATGACCACCAAGCACCCTGATTACGCAATCCTGGCTGCCCGCGTCGCTATCTCAAATCTCCATAAGAACACATTGAAGTCGTTTTCGGCTACAATGAAGCGTCTTTATACATATATAGATTCCAAAACCGGTGAAAATGCATCGTTGATCTCCAAGGAGGTCTACGAGGTGATTCGCCAGAATGCATCGCTGCTCGACTCTACTATTATATATGACCGCGACTATTCCTACGATTATTTCGGCTATAAAACCCTCGAAAAGTCGTATTTACTGAAAGTTGAAGGGAAAATTGTCGAGCGCCCTCAGCATATGCTCATGCGAGTGGCGATCGGTATCCACCAGGAAGACGTGCAAGCGGCGATTGAAACCTATCATTTGCTATCAGAAAAATGGTTTACCCATGCTACGCCTACCCTGTTCAACGCAGGTACGCCGAAGCCGCAAATGTCGTCGTGCTTCTTGCTCACGATGAAGGAGGATAGCATCAATGGTATTTATGATACCCTCAAAAACTGCGCATTGATCTCGCAGTCGGCGGGTGGTATCGGCTTGAGCATTCACGACGTCCGCGCGACGGGTACATATATTAAAGGAACGAATGGGCAATCGAACGGTATTGTTCCGATGCTTCGCGTGTTCAATGATACTGCGCGTTACGTAGATCAGGGAGGCGGCAAACGCAAAGGGTCTTTTGCCATCTATATAGAACCATGGCATTCCGATATCTTCGACTTCCTCGATTTGAAAAAGAACCATGGTAAAGAAGAGCAGCGCGCACGCGACCTTTTCTATGCATTGTGGATTCCGGATTTGTTTATGAAGCGCGTGGAAGCGAATGATACCTGGTCCCTCTTCTGCCCGCATGAATGTCCGGGACTGGCGGATACGCACAGCGCGGAGTTCGAAAAACTGTATGAGCAATACGAGCGCGAAGGAAGAGCGCGCAAGACTATCAAGGCGCAGGACCTATGGTTCGCGATCATGGAATCGCAGATCGAGACAGGTACACCATATATGTTGTATAAAGACCACGCCAATAGCAAGTCCAACCAGCAGAACCTGGGTACCATTAAGTCTTCTAACCTTTGCACGGAGATCATCGAGTACACAGCTCCTGATGAAGTAGCGGTTTGTAACCTAGCTTCTATCGCATTGCCGAAATTTGTAGAGCAAGGCGCGGACGGTTTCATGCGTTTCGATCACCAAAAGTTGTACGAGATTACCAAAGTGGTAACGCGCAACCTGAACAAGATCATCGACCTGAACTTCTATCCGGTTCCCGAAGCCGAGAAGAGCAACAAACGCCACCGTCCGATCGGTATCGGGGTGCAAGGCCTGGCCGATGCATTCTGCATGATGCGTATGCCATTCGACTCCGACGAGGCACGTCAATTGAACAAAGATATTTTCGAAACGATATATTTCGGATCAATGGAGGCGTCGATGGAGCTTGCCATACAGCACGGCCCGTACGAATCCTGGGCAGGCAGTCCAATCTCGAAAGGCGTGTTCCAATTCGATATGTGGGGTGTGACGCCGGAAAGTAAGCGCTGGAACTGGGAGAAGCTGCGGAAAGAAGTGGTACAAAACGGTGTGCGCAACTCGTTGCTCCTTGCACCGATGCCGACGGCATCTACGAGCCAGATCCTCGGTAATAATGAATGCTTCGAGCCATTCACTTCCAATATATATGTAAGAAGGGTATTGTCGGGTGAATTCGTGGTTGTGAATAAATATCTGCTCAAAGACCTCGTGCGCCTGGGCCTGTGGAGCGAGGAAATGAAAAACAACCTCGTTCGCGCCAGCGGGTCGGTACAAGCCATCCCGAATATCCCGCAAAATATCAAGGAACTCTATAAAACGGCATGGGAGATCAAACAGCGCAGCCTGCTCGATATGTCAGCGGACCGCGGTGCTTACATTTGCCAGTCGCAGTCGCTGAACATCTTCATGGAAGAAGCGAACTTCGGCAAACTGACTTCGATGCACTTCTATGCATGGAAGAAGGGGCTCAAAACCGGTATGTACTACCTGCGTACCCGCGCGGCATCTGACCCGGTACAATTCACCGTGAGCAAGCAAGCAGAGCCGCAACTGGAACCTGCTACTGCTGTGGTGGCCGAAAAGGAGCTCAACTACGTGCAGTACGCGGAGGAACACGCTAAGCCGGTCGCGCCGCGTGATAATCGCTCCGACATGCAATGCTCTCTCGATGATCCGGAAGGGTGCGAAGCTTGTGGATCGTAATTAAGGTTAAAATCGCAATAGCGAAGAGGTGTCTGATCGTAGATCGGGCACCTTTTTCGTTTTCGGGCATGGGGTGCTGAAAAAAGTTTGAAATTTTTATTGAGTATACAGTTTTGTTTATCAATCGGTTAAAAGATTTTGGTGAAAATTCTGT
>NZ_JBYCZM010000015.1:0-110952 GCF_057586235.1 Dyadobacter sp. SRI_021 | reverse complement strand
CCCAGATCAAGCGGATCTTGCAAAGTGCCTGGAAATTGAGCCCTGCAAGCAACTCGCTTGCATACCCGCTATACCGGTTTCTGACCGATGGCACTGTCTTCGAACAAACCGGAAAAGGCAGGTACTATACCCTCTCCCGTAAACGCATAAATGAGCTTAACGAATTGCCCTGATTTTTGATGATTTGATGCGCATCATATTTAATTAATTGATTAATAAATAATTACAGCGCATCAAAATCCGCATCAACGCGCATCAAACCCCAAATAGCGATGCAAGCCCTGATGCATTTTGATGCGGATATAAGCGATTGAAATACAAAAGGTTAGGGGCCTTTCGCATCAATTCATCAATTTTTTCAATTTTTAACCCAAGTAAAATTATGACTTGCGAGCAAGCCAGAGAGATCCCTATTGTAGATCTCTTGAAACACTGCCATATCCATCCCAGTTATGTCCGCGGACAAGACCATTGGTATATCTCTCCATTCCGGGAAGAGAAGACTCCTTCCTTCAAGGTCAACGCCAAGCTGAACCTGTATTATGATCACGGAAACGGTCAGGGAGGAGATATCATCGATTTAGGGAAAGCGCTTTTCCGTTGCGATACCAAAGAGCTGCTCGAAAAGTTAGGCTCAGAGCTTTTTTCTTTTCAACCGCAACATCTCAAACAAGCTGGTTTACATATAGGCCGGAACGTTAAGATTGTACCGGATCGGCCTGCTATCCAGATTACCGGCACAATGGGCTTAGGAAACAACCCGGCGATCACAAGATATCTGAAGTCACGGCACATCGATCTGGACATTGCCAAATCCTTTTGCCGGGAGGTTTATTATCAGGTCGGCGATAAAAGCTACTTCGCCGCCGGTTTTGAAAACCGATCGGGCGGCTATGAACTCAGAAGTGAGTACTTCAAAGGCAGCTCTTCCCCGAAGGACATAACCCATATCGAGCGCGGCCATAAATCGGTCTGCGTTCTGGAAGGATTCACCGATTTCCTTTCCCTTCTCACGCTACGAAAGCCAGAGCCAGTGCGCAGCGACTTTGTTGTTCTGAACTCGGTGAACATGGCAGATCGTAGCCTGGATATCCTCAGAAGCTACCGCACAGTTTTCGCTTATCCAGACCACGATGCTGCCGGAACCAAGCTATTGGAAAAGCTCGAGCATGCGCGGATCAACTGTGTCGACGCGTCTGGTATTTATCAAAATTACAAGGACCTGAACCATATGCTGGTCGCAAGCAAACAGCATGAAGAGCAGATCAGACAGGAAGGGACAAAAAGGTCGCGTGGACTGCATATGTGAGTTTTACTTTCAACAGTTCCCCAAAACCGTCCGCAGATCAGATGGCGGCGACAGCTGCCAATCGTGTCCTTTTCTTGTCAAAGAAAAGGAGCAAGCGGAAGTTGGGCAGAGCCCTACTTTGCTTGCCATTTGCGCTGCAAATGGGGTTTTGCGTATCCTCCGGGGATACGCCGCTGTGTTTTCGCTGGTGAAAGAGAAGAAAACGGGATACCACAAGGTATTCCTGATACAGAAATCAAAGGCATTCGGGCCTATCCGGCCTTTACCGCAAAACAAAACTAACTATGGAGGATATCAATGTAAAATCGGTCAGGTACCCTGCTACCGTCGACGAAAAGTTTGAGAAAATCGCTCGCAAACTGGGACGGACAAAGCGGCATGTCTTCATCCAGATGGTGGACTATTTCTATAAAAGCAAGAAGGATCCGTCTGATTTAAATGATGAACTTTTGAAGAGTGCCTTGATGAAAAGCCACAAGGATTACATCGGCTTTATCCGAAAGCAAGAAGACATACTACTCATCCCGATCAAGACCGAAATGGAGCGGGTAGCTCAATCGCAGGACGAGATTGTCCAGCGCTTTAACACCCAAATAGCCAAAGCCAACTCGGATCTCCTCAACAATCAAAATGAACTGGCGCGCAAGTTCAAGGAAACGGATGCGCTTATGGAAATGATTAGGAAAAGCCAACGAAGCAAGGAGCTTTTGAAAGCGCAATTCCTATATATCCTGGACAGCTATATCAAATCCAGGGACTCGTTTGGCATGATGACACCGGGCAAGGAGAAAGAAGAGCTGATCGCTACTACTAAAATGCAAGTCAATTTATTGTAAGTAAAGCAGCAACAGATACCATGTTTATCAACATCACCGACAACAAGGAAGCCAACAATAAAGGCAGCAGTGGCGGGCTAGTTCATTATCTGGAAAAAGAGAACCGGCTAGCCCCTAGGCAAAAAGTAGAGCACTGGTTTAACGGGCAGCGGTCCGAAATCCGGCCCTATGAGGTTGTCACCAAGATCGATAACAATATCGCCAAGCTAGGCAGGAGTGATGCCAAATTCTTTTTGGTCAATATCAGTCCGAGTCAGAAAGAGATTGCGTTCCTGAAAAAGCAGTATGGCGAGCATGATGCGAAAGAGCAAATGAAAGAATTTGCTGCCAGTGTGATGGATGCCTATGCCCGGAACTTTAACCGGGACGGCATTGACAGGCATCAAGACCTGGTTTGGTTTGCTAAACTGGAAAACTACCGTTACTATGGCTACAATGACCCCGAGGTCAAACAAGGGATCAGAATGCGTGGTGAGCGCAAGGAGGGCGAGCAGATGCACGTGCAGGTCATTGTCAGCCGGAAAGATGCCACTAATAAAATCAAGCTTAGCCCTATGAATACCTCGCGGGGAAAGAATGCTGAGCATTCTAAAAAGATGGGGCAATTTGACAGGGTCGCTTTCAAGCAAAGCGGAGAAAGCCTTTTTGATCGCAAGTTCGGGTTTGAAAGGCAGCTTAAAGAAACACTTGCTTACGCTAATATCCAAAAAAATGGCAAATTGATGCAGCGGCAGCAACTCGGGGTTCTGGCCAAAACTGCTTCGAGAAATTACCAGAGCAGGTCGTTGGCCAATGAACTGGCCCGAGGTATTGCCCAACGGGCATTTAATCGTACATCAGATATGCTAGCCGAAACAGGCAAATCAACAGCAGATTTTCTGAAAATAATGTTGGAACCGTCTTATACAACCGGCGCTGACCTGGTTCCAGAAAACCTTAGGAAAAAAGAGAAGAAAAGATCGAAAGGTCAGCAGATATTACGCTGAAATCCGGATTTGCTATTATCAGCGACATAGACATCGCGTTTCGGATTATTTGACTATAATTCTCTACTTTATAATCTTGTTGGTTGATAATAAGTGTGTTGTGGCCGAGTGTTCGAGCCGGATTTCCTGCCCTTTCTGTTTTTTGAGAAGTTTACAGTGATAAACAAGAAGTGTTTCTAAGTGCTTAGGATAAAACAGAGTCACTAAAAATCCCAAATTTCTAGAATGTAAGCATATGCAATAAAAACCACACTAGTTGAGGCGGCCTAAAATTGTCATCGAACCCTGCCGTTTGTTTGATTTTTTTCAGCGAAAGAAAACGAACAAATGGTATTATGTCAGGTAATAATATTGTAAAACAATTATTAACTGATTTTTAGATAAGCACAGAATGGCAAAGTTTAGGATAAGCCTCAACATGGAGTATTGCAGGAGTTCGGACATGAGTTTCGAAGCAGGTGTAAAGTTAGCCTCTGAATTGGGTTACGATTATATCGAACCAATGGTTCACACCGGATGGGAGCTGCTCAGTGAAGTCGATTACTTTCATTCCTTCTCGATGGAAGAAGATACGCTGCTCATGAAGGAGATCTGCGACAAGTACAACATCAAAGTTAGCAGTATCAGCGGCCACAGTCCGCTTATGAAGCCCGAAGCAGCTGTGACGCGTTTGACGAGATCGATCATCTTTGCCGATGCGGTGGGCGCAAAATTCGTCAATTCCGATGAAATGGTTAAACCGGAATGGATGGATGATGATTTTGCGCACCAGACAATGAAATACACGCTGACAAAAGCGGCCATGGTGGCTGCACGTCACAAAGTAAGCCTATGTATCGAACCGCACGGCGTCTACACCAAAACCGCGGAAGGCCTACTGCGTATAGTCGATCTCGTTCCTTCTCCATGGATCGGTGTTAACTGGGATACGGGCAATTCTTACCTGGCCGGCGTGGAAGATCCGTATGACGGCCTCACCATGGTAAGGGACCGGGTACTGCACATCCATGCAAAAGACATCAGCATGGAACAAAGCAACAGCGAAAGAGGAAGTGTGACTGGCACTCCGGTAGGGTGCGCCTGCGGTGAGGGCGTTGTGAACTGGGAAAAGGTTTTTGAAATACTGGAACCGGTGGATCGTGAGATATTCCTGAGCGTTGAATGCGGCAAACTGGACGAAGCTGAGCGGAGTATCGGCTTTTTAAAGAAAGTCTTGGGCAATCGTTTGCTGAATGATTAATGAGAATTGATGAATGCTTACCCTCAAATAAAACCTGAAATCTATTGCTAACCACTAATCTGACTATTGCGAAATGCTAAAAAATCTATTTTCATGTATGCTGTTTTGGCTCGCTTTGTTTCTCGGACAGGAGTCATTTGCGCAGATTCTCGTTCGCGGGACGGTCAAGGACGCCAGTGGGCCGGTTCCCGGCGCTAACGTTGTTGTAAAGGGCAGCAGTGTTGGGACCCAGACAGGCCCCGACGGAACATTTTCGATTTCCGTACCCGATGTGAATGCGGTGCTGGTAACATCGTTTATCGGATATAAAAGTGTGGAAACTCCGTTGAAAGGGCAATCGGCGGTGGATATCCTGATGGAGGCAGGCTCGACGAGCCTGGATGAGGTAGTGGTGGTGGGATACGGTACGCAGAAACGTAAGGACCTTACCGGGTCGGTATCATCCATAAGCTCGGAAACGATCCGGAGCAGGCCGATCACGAGCGCAGGGGAGGCCATACAGGGACGGGTGCCGGGTGTGCAGGTGATGAACAATTCGGCCGCTCCGGGAGGGAACGTCTCTATCCGGATACGGGGAAGCAATTCGATCAGCGCCACCAACGAGCCGCTGTATGTGATCGATGGCATTATCGGTGTCGGTGGATTGCAGTACATCAATCCGAACGACATCGAGTCGATGGAAATCCTGAAAGATGCGTCTTCGACATCCATTTATGGTGCGCGCGGTGCCAACGGGGTAGTACTGATCACTACCAAGAGAGGAAAGTCCGGAACCGCGCAGGTCAACTATTCGGGCCAGTTCGGACTGTCGGTTATCGCCAGGAAGATTCCGATGCTGAATGCCTCACAGTACATGCAAATGGAAAATGAAGCTTATATAAACTCGGGGCTCAAACCCCAGTTTACGCAGTCGCAGATTGACAACCCCGAGTACGATACCGACTGGCAGGACGAAGCTACCCGCACGGCTTTCAGGCAGAACCATCAACTTGGCATTTATGGTGGTAATGAGCAAAGCAGGTACGCTTTGTCGCTCGGTTACCTCGACGAACAGGGAATTATGCTTGCTTCGAAGCTGAACAGAGTGAATCTAAGCCTGAACCTTGATAACCAGGTTACAAAGCGGCTGAAAGTAAGTACAAGCCTGACGATCAACAGATCGAAAGACAATAAGATTGACACCGATAACGGAGGGCTGAATGCGAGCCGGGCGATGCTGGAAATGTTTCCTTTTCTGCCTGTGAAATATGCCGACGGTACTTACTCGAACAGCTCGGACCATCCGGGCGGAGAGGGCACGGACAATCCTGTCGCCATTCTCACAGAGATCAAGGACATCTACACGGTGAACCGGGTGCTGGGCAACCTATTCGCGGAATATGAGCTGGCGCAGGGGTTGAAATTGAAAGTTAGCGCAGGAGCCGACCTGAATGATACGAAACGTAACTATTTCAGCCCCTCGACTTTGCGGAGAACCCGGGCCGTACGTGGTTCGGCATTGGTCGGAAACACCAACGACTTCTCATGGCAGAACGAAAACACATTGAGCTACAACAAGGTAATCAACACGCGGCACGAACTGAACCTGCTCGCCGGTGTTACTTGGCAGAAGTTCAAAAGGGAGAGCGTCGAAGCTTCAAGTACCGGTTTCAATGATGACTATTTTAAGTATAACAACCTGGGTGTCGGCGACCGGCCTAACCCTCCCGTGTCCAACGCGTATCAGTGGTCGCTGAACTCATACCTGGGCAGAGTAAACTACTTCCTGGACGACAAGTATTTGTTTACCCTCACCGGGCGTATCGATGGTTCTTCGAAATTCGGTGCCAGCAACAAATACGGATTTTTCCCCTCGGGTGCGTTTGCGTGGCGGGTGAGTCAGGAGAAATTCATGCAGAAACAGACTGTCATCGATGACCTGAAACTCCGCATGAGCTACGGAATCACCGGTAATCAGGAAGTGGGTGTATACCAATCTATCCCGTCGCTGTCTACTTTCACGTACATCGTGGGCGGGCAGCGGGCAATAGGCCTGGGGCCGGGCACCGTGCCCAACCCGAACCTGAAATGGGAGAAAACGGCTCAAACCGATCTGGGTATTGACCTGAGTGTGCTCGATCGGCGGATTACATTTACTGCCGATGCCTACTACAAAGTGACGCGCGACCTTTTGCTTAGCACACCACTGCCTTTTACAACCGGCTATGCTTCGATCTTTAAGAACATCGGAAAGGTTGAAAACAAAGGGATCGAGTTAATGGTCAGCACGGAGAATATCCGCGGTGCCGTTGAATGGACGACAGATGCCAATATATCTTTCAACAGAAATAAGGTATTGGCCCTGGGGCCCGAAGGCGACGACATTTTCCCCGGTCCTAATTTTGTGACAGAAACAAATATCCTGAGAGTAGGCCAGCCCATCGGATCTTTGTGGGGATGGACCCGTGACGGTATTTTCCAGAATGAGGAAGAAGTGAAAAGAGGTGCCCAGCCTAATGCGAAGCCGGGAGATATCCGCTACAAGGATATCAACGGGGACGGTGTCATTGATTCAAAAGACCAGTCTATTATCGGCAATACCAACCCGAAATTCATTTTCGGACTTTCAAACAGGGTATCCTATAAAAAATTCACACTGGATATTCAGATTCAGGGCGTTCACGGGAATGACAATATGAACCTGAACCCGATCGTGCTGGAAGACAGGCAAACGCAAGCGAACAGCTATGCCACCTTGCTGGACAGATGGACGCCGGAAAACCCGAGCAATACGGTGGCCAAAGTTCGTAAGAGCAGTGACCTGCGGTTATCGACCAGACATGTCGAGGATGGTTCCTTTATTCGTGGTAAAAACCTTTCTATCAGCTACCAGTTTACGCCTCAGAAAAGCAAACTGTACAGAAGCGCCAATGTTGCGCTTAGCGTCCAGAACTTCTTTTTGATTACAAAATATGGCGGTTATAACCCGGAGGTGAGCACGTATTCGGGGAATTTCGGGCAGGGAATTGAATTCAGCAGTTACCCGACCCCGCGCATGTTCACAGCTTCGGTAAACATCTCACTGTAACAACTTGTAGTCATTTAGTAATCCAGATATCATGAAATCAAGCTCATTTATACGTACGTTATCTGCTGTTGTTCTGGCTTGCGGCATGTCCTCCTGTCAGGAATTTCTCAAAGAGCAGCCTGAATCTTTTATAAGTCCGGGCGCCTATTACCGCAACAGCCAGGATGCCATCAGCGCCATCAATGCGGTGTACGCCATTTTGCCGCAGTTCTATTCCAGTCCCGCTTATGGCGAAAGCCCGTTTTTTATGCTGGAAATGCCGACAGACCAGGCTATTTCGGGGGTAGGGGTGTCGGTGATCGATCAGGACCGCCTGGATGCCTTCAATTTTGACCCGGCCATACGCCATTTCAGGTTATGGTGGCAATATTCCTACCGCGGCATTAATGCGGCCAACACGGTGCTGCAATATGTTCCGGGTATCAGCATGGATCAAAACCTTCAAAACAGGGTACTGGCGGAAGCGCATTTCATGAGGGCCTATTTCTACTTCGATCTTGTACGGTTGTTCGGCGATGTCCCATTGATGAAGGAACCGACGACGGATGTCAACAATGTAAAGGTACCGAGAGATAGTCAGGAGAAGGTTTACGCGCTTATTGTGGAAGACCTTCTGGAAGCTGAAAAGTACTTGCCTGCCACATTGCCCCTTACCGATCAGGGAAGAGCCAGCAAGGGGGCCGCGCAAACCTTGCTGGCCAAGGTGTACCTGACTCAGAAAAACTGGTCGGCTGCGGCTTCCAAGGCCGAGGAGGTGGTAGCTTCCGGCGTTTACAGTCTTTTTGATGATTATGCCGATATATATAAAGTGGCCACCAAGAATGGAAAGGAACATATTTTCTCGATTCAGTTCGATAAAACGATTTACGGAAGCAATTTCCATGCATGGTTTTTGCCCCGCTACCGGGGTATTCAGAGCGGGATCGAAGAGTTTGGGGCGATTATCCCTACCCGCACGTTTTACGACTCTTTTGACGTGGCCGATTACCGTAAGAAGGTTAATTTCTACACGCAATATCCCGCAGCCAATGGTTCAGGGATGGTTACTTTCGAGCCCCACATTTTTAAATATTTTGATACGGGCGCGGCAGGAGGTTCCAGCGAGAATTTCAACCGGATACGGTACGCAGAGACCCTGCTTATCCTGGCCGAGGCGGAAAATGAAGTGAATGGCCCTACGGCGAAAGCTCAAAATGCGATCAATCTGGTGAGAAAAAGAGCGAAGCTCGGGGCGGTATCCGCATCGGATAAGGAGTCATTTCGTAAGGCGGTACTCAACGAACGTTCCTGGGAATTGTGCTATGAGAATAACCGGTGGTTCGATATGCTGAGGACGAATACCTCCATTACGGGGCCATTGGTAGGTTACAACAGCGGAACCGGTGTTTTTAAGGAAAACAATAAGTATTTCCCCATTCCGCAACGGGAGATTGACAACAATAAGAGCCTTGTACAGAATCCAGGCTATTGATTTAACAAAACATGATCATAAATCCACTCACAAGTTTTTTTAGATTTTTGTTTGCTCACGGGCTGGCGTGCATCCTGTGTGCGCAGGTACAGGGACAAACTGCCGGCCCGCCGGTATTCACGGATGTCGCTTTGAAAGACCTTTCGTTTTTCAAGGCGGCGCCCGCCCGGTGGAAGCTGGCGAGCGACGTGTCTTATGCGCCGGATGCGAAGTTCAAAACCAATGTCGTCGCCGGAGCGGGAGTGCTGCTGCATGCTCCTGCGGGCGCGGAAGCCGACAAGCTTACGTCGGCGGAGGATTTTGGAGACCTGGCAATTGAATTCAGTTTTATGCTGGCTAATGGCGCCGAGGCAACCGTATATCTGCAGGGCCGATATGGTATTCGTTTGTTTGATACCTGGGGCAACTCAAAATCTGCCCCGGAAGCATGCGGGAGCGTCGTTCCGAGCCCGAATGTTTCGGCAGCTTTCTCAACACCGCCCACGATGAACGTGAGCCGGGCTCCGGGCTTATGGCAGCGCATGCAGATACTTTTCGAGGCGCCCAAGTTTGATGCGAACGGGAAAAAGGCAGGTAAGGCGGTTTTTGTTAAAGTGCTGCTGAACGGGGTAATGCTCTATGAAAATCTCGAATTGGATAGCCCGTCTAAGAACAGCCCCA
The DNA here is from genome assembly GCF_057586235.1 of Dyadobacter sp. SRI_021. Lineage (NCBI taxonomy): Bacteria > Pseudomonadati > Bacteroidota > Cytophagia > Cytophagales > Spirosomataceae > Dyadobacter > Dyadobacter sp. SRI_021. The sequence continues at coordinate 101,383 of NZ_JBYCZM010000015.1, read as the reverse complement.
TCGCGGGTGAAGCGCCCACAGGCCCGCTGGTTTTCGCAAGTAACAGTGCAGTAGCTTTCAAGGATATTCGCTACGCCGTTGTACGTGACGGCAAGAGTTTTGCCGATCTATTCAAGGGTGGCAGAGAAACCAGGGCGGGAGAGCGCCCCATCATTGTTACCCCGACCCAGAAAACGATTGTTCAACGCTGCTTTATTGAATACGATGATCGTAAAAAAACGTTCTGCGCCGCGGTAGGGGAGCCTGCCGGGATCCATTATGCCATGGACCTCTCGCTAGGAGCCGTAATCAACTTCTGGAAAGGCGGGTTTATCGATGCCACTTCCATGTGGACCGACCGTGGCGAATACCAGGTGGCCGAGTCGGTAGGAAGCAAAATTGAGATGGCACCCAGTCCGGTTTTGGCAGTACTTGCTAACGCGAATGACGCCTGGCCAGATTCGAAAGCGCCTGATTTTAGCTTCAAGGGATACCGGCTGGCCTCTAACGGTCGCCCCACTTTTCTCTACAAGATCGGCGATATGCAGATTGAGGACAGTGTGGTACCTGATGCAAACGACAATGGTCTTACACGATCATTGCGGGTCGCCACGGGAAAGGTACCGGCCAACCTCTGGCTGAGACTGGCTGCCGCCGAAACGATTACCCCGCTTGGGGATGATATGTATATTGTTGGTGATCATCAGTATTATATCAAACACACGGCCGGTAAAAAGTATAAGCCGGTAATCAGGAAGTCGGCAAACGGGCAGGAGCTTCTGATTCCCGGTGCCGCGGTGAATGACGATTTTAAATACACAATCATCTGGTAAGCAGATAAAAAGGTATGTTAACAGGATTCAAAAAGAGTAGAGTCAATATAAAGCAGAGTGCATTGCTGGTTTTGATGCTGATGCACGGAGCGGCGATGCGTGCGCAGCATAGCGGGCACCACGATGCCCGGCCATTGACCGAGAACGATTTCTATAAAATTACCAACGTCCCCATTCCTGCCGAAACTGCACTGGAAGTAGGCGGACTGGCCAGATTACCCAATGGAGCTATCGCAGTTTCGACGCGCAAAGGGGAAATCTGGATTGTCGACAACCCTGGTATGCAGTATCATACCAAACCGCATTTCAGACTCTTCGCGTCGGGTTTGCACGAACCGCTGGGGTTGGCTTACAAAGATGGCGCATTCTACGTTGCGCAAAGGGCCGAACTAACAAAAGTAACAGACACCAATCAGGACGGAACAGCGGATTTGTTCGAAACCGTGGCGACCTGGCCGCTTTCGGGAAACTATTGCGAGTACAACCACGGCCCGGTGATCGGAGAGGATGGCAATTTTTACATCAATTTCAATCTCGGAGATAATGGCATGGGCAAAAATGCGGAGCCGTTCTTCGGGGAAATGGGAAGCCATGCATTGTGGAGGGGCTGGATGGTGCAGGTAACGCCCGACGGAAAGCTGACCCCCTTTGCAGCTGGTTACCGATCGCCGGCCGGAATCGGAAGAAATGCGAAAGGAGAGCTTTTTTATACCGAAAACCAGGGTGGATGGGTGGCTACCGGCCATATCAGCCAGGTAGAAAAGGATGATTTTTTTGGACACCCGTCTTCGTTGAAGTCGGCTTCGGAACCCGGTTCGACGCTCAAAGCGCGCGTGGGCGATATCCCGACCGACGATCCATTATACCACGATGCCGTCAAAAGAATTCCCGGGATGAAGATGCCGTCGGTAAGACTCCCGCACGGCATTTTGGGAATTTCCCTCGCAGGACTTGTCGAGGACAACACCCAGGGAGGCTTCGGGCCTTTTCAGGGGCAATACTTTATCGGGGACGAAGGGCACGCCAACATTATGCGTGTGTTCATGGAAAAGGTGAACGGTGCCTATCAGGGGGCGGCATTTCCCTTCCGCCAGGGATTCATGTCGGGCATATTGAGACTGGAATGGGGGGCCGACAATGCACTTTTTGTAGGGATGTCCGACAGGGGCTGGAACTCAAAAGCCCCATTCCGCTATGGCTTGCAGCGCCTGGAATGGACAGGGAAAATGCCTTTCGAATTTAGGACGATCAAAGCGAAACCAGATGGTTTTGAGTTGGAATTCACTTCGCCGGCCAATAAAGTTTCCGCAGCGAATGCAGCGAATTACCAGATTACCGGTTTCGACTACCGTTACCATCAGAAATACGGCAGTGAGGTTTATGATAAAAAGGAATGCGAAATACAGGGAATCCGGATTTCGGAGGATGGGCTCACAGTGCGATTGATTTTAAGCGGGATCAGGGAAGGCTACATTCACGAAATCAAATGTGCCGGACTGAAATCCGACGCTGATACGCCGCTCCTGCACGATTTCGGCTACTATTCGCTGAATGCCATTCCTTCGGGAGAAAAGCTTTCTTTGGAAGATAAATCGGTGATAAAAGTGAATGCAATGCAAATGCCGCAGGATAACAAAGCGGCGAGCGGAGGAAAATCCGGATCGGAAATGCAAGCAGCAAGTACGCCGGCCTCCTGGAAAAATGGCCCCGACCAGACTTTTGTGATCGGGACCAAGCCGGGGTTGAAGTTTGACATCGAAAAACTGGATGTAAAACCCGGTGCAAAAGTGAAATTGACATTCAATAACAACGACGACATGCAGCATAACCTGGTAGTGGTGCTTCCGAATTCGGTGGACGAGGTCGGTACCCTGGCGCTGAATCTGGGGCTGGATGGCCCGGCCAGGCAATATGTACCCAAAAGCGACCGTGTGTTGTTCCATACATCGCTTTTGCAGCCACGGACTTCGGAAACGATCTATTTTACCGCACCGGAAAAAGAAGGAGCTTATCCATTCATTTGCACATATCCCGGGCATTATACCATCATGAGGGGCGAATTGAAAGTCAGTCGCTAGTTTACTTATTACTCGAAAATTAAAATAGCAAGTACCATGAAAAGCATGTTGTCGCTCGTGTTAATGTCCTGCCTGATCGCCTGGGGGATGCAGGGGAAGGTAACCGGCCAGCAATACAGTTGGAAGCAATCGGATTCGACGTGCGCATTGCTGGATGGCACTCAGGTGGTATGGCAGTTGAATTTTAGCAAAAGCCAGGACAAACCTTTTTTTCATCCGCTTCGTGTGCTCGGAAATGATGTAACCATGGAAAGACCAGCCGATCATGGGCACCACCGGGGCTTATGGTTTGCCTGGCGGGATATTAATAAGGTCAATTACTGGGAGGAAGTAGGCCATACGGGCGTATCCGAGGGACGAAGCAAGATCACAAAGGTAGACGTGAAACTGGCCGCGGATTTTTCGGCGAAAATCGTCATTGATTTGGCGTACGGGCCAGAAGGTAAAGCACCGATTCTAAACGAACATCGGACTCTTACCATTTCGCGTCCCGATGCCACGGGCTGCTACTACATCGATTGGCAAATGAACTTTAAGGCGCGTAATGTGCCATTACTGTTCGACTGCGTTCCCACCTTGAAAAGGAATGGGGTGGCATATGGTGGCTACGCGGGATTAGGGTATCGGGGTGCCGGCTCGCTCGTTAACCCCGTATTCACCGCGTCCAACGGCTGGACGAATAACAAAGATCTGACAGGATACGGCCAAGGTGCTGATTGGATGGACATGACAGCGGAAATGGACAATTCCGGGGCAAAACACGGAGGTATCACGTTGTTCGATCACCGTAAAAATCCCAGGTATCCCAGCCCATGGTACATTTGGTATGCAGCCGGTAAGCACACATTTTTTATGCCGGCAATCTTATATAATGAGCCTCTTGAACTTGCAGCGGGTAAGAAAATGGATTTGAAATACCGTGTCTTTGTTCATAGCGGAAAGCCTGATAGCGAACAGCTGAACGGCATTTTCAAAGCATTCAGCGATCGCTAGCCTTCTGATCCTTATAAGAGGAAGGCGTGCAGCCAAAACGCTTGGCAAACAGTGTAGAGAAGTATTGCGTGCTGTTAAACCCGCAGTCGTAACAGATATTGGCAATACTGGGCTTGGGATTGGATAGGATTTCCTTCGCGGCAAAATCCAACCTGATTGCATTCAGGTATTGCATGGGTGTGCTGTTTGTCAGCTGCTTAAAATAGTGTGTAAACTGGGTAATTCCCAAACGTGTATGTGTAGCCATGGACTCGACCGTCCATGGCTCACTGAACGAACTCTGCAATTCTTTAATAAAAAGCTCGACCGTGCGCACACTGCCGGTCAATGATTCATTCAGCGTGAATGCGCCGTTTTTAAGCATTTCGAAAAGCAGAACGAGCAATTCATTCACGTAAATCATGATCCACGATTCGACATTTTTATTGCTTGCGTCGTGGACTAGTGCCCCGATCTTCTGAAAACACCTTTTTATATCTGCATTGACGGAGAAAACGGGTTGTTCGTTTTGGCGGAGGATCTTCGTTAGTTCAAACAGATCTGATTTGGATAGAATGATCCAGGAAGGCCATTTCCACTCCTGATGCGGCTGCCTGATGTTGACGTCGATAATCAGCCAATGCAGTTTTCCTACTCCTATTGACGGGTTTCCCACCTTGTGCAATTGCCAGGGCCTTGTGATGGTCAGATCATTGGGCGACATCATGTATTCACCACTTTCGAGGTTAAACGGCATGGAGCCGGTCTCCAGGAACGTAATTTCGAGCCCTTCATTACGATGCCAGTCCAGGCCCCAGCCTTGTTGGGACTGGGAACTCCAGTAACCAATTGTATTTATTCCCGAAAGCGAGTCATCTCCTATGGGCATGCCCGGGTAGTTGTTCCTGGCGAGCGCATGCAGCTGCACGCTGCCTGCTTTCCAGGCCGCGGCGAGTGTATTGCACGTGTCGGGATAATACACTACGCCATTTTCCTTGTATTTCGGGCTGTGCGGGTTCATTGGCAAATCGTTTCAAACATAAATTTCTGCATAGCCAAATTCTACTATCCAGCTAAGCAATATCGTCATTTTTGGAGGTAAAAGAAAGCGGAGATTTGCTTTTCGGCTGTTCTTTTTCAGGTCATTAGGTTGCGTAAGATTATGTTGAACGAGCTATGCTGTAGTGAACAACACATGGCGGGATTTTACTTTGGGCGTTAGCTATATTTCATCTAATTGAGAAAGACGAGGGTAATTTCCCGGTTGATTTTTGTGAGATGTGCAGGAAATTACAAGCCTTAGAAGGCTAAGAAAACTCAAAGTCGGAAAGTTTTCGGTCTATCTGACCTAAAAAAAAGGAAGCTTTGGGACGAAAAATGTTCGACCTATGTTCGACCTATGTTCGACCTAACGAAAAAGCCACCTATGACACGAAGTCATAAGTGGCTGATTTTCAATGTCGGGATGACAAGATTCGAACTTGCGACCCCTAGCACCCCATGCTAGTGCGCTACCGGACTGCGCTACATCCCGAACTCCTGAGAATGCCTTTCGGCCGTTCTTTGGGGTTGCAAATCTAAGAATGTTTTGGATTATTGTTCATTTCAGGTTGAAAAAAATTGAATTCCCCTGAAATGAACAATATAGGTTGTCAGATTAGATCGACTCGTTCTGCCAGTTCGGGTTCACGACATCCACCTTGCCTTTCCGGAACCATTTGTCGCGGATGCGCTCATTGACGTAGTACATACATGGTACCATGATGAGCGTCAGCAAGGTGGAGAATGTCAAACCGAAAATGATCGTCCAGGCGAGGATGTTCCAGAATACGGAACTCGGACCTCCGACGATCAGGTGGGGTTCGAGGTCGCGGAACAGCCCGACGAAATCGACTGTGATACCCAATGCAAGCGGTACCAGACCGAGTACCGCCGCGGAAGCTGTGAGCAGTACGGGCGTCAGACGGATCGCGCCGCCTTCGATAATGGCCTCGCGCATCGGGTATCCGCGCCCACGGAGCTCCTCGATGAACTCGATGAGGAGGATACCGTTTTTCACCACAATACCAGCCAATGCAATAATACCTACGCCGGACATGATAATCGAGAAGTCTTTCTGGAAGATCACAAAGCCCAGCAATACGCCGATCAGCGAAAGTACGATCGTGAAGAAGATAATGAATGGCTTGATCACCGAGTTGAACTGGGTCGCGAGGATCAGGTAAATCAACATGATGGCCGCACCGAACGCAGTTCCGAGGAACGACATGGATTCGGCCTGCTCTTCCTGCTCACCACCCATTTTGATGATATAACCGTTGGGAACTTCCATATCCTGGATCAGGGTCTGGATCTGTGCCACAATTTCGTTGGCATTGTAGCCCGGCAGTACGTCGGAACCCAACGTCACGATACGGCGCTGGTCCTGACGGTTGATCTGGCTGAAAGTCGTTGAGTAGTGGATATTGGCGACGGAAGTAATAGGTACCTGGCGCAACGCACCGCCCATGTTCATGTCGCGGTAAACTACATTCAGGCTCAGCAGTTTCTCAATCTGCTCACGGTCATCTTTTTCCAATCTAACCATAATAGGATATTCGTCCTTATCGTCCCGGAATTTGGAAACTTCCAGGCCAAACAATGCCGTACGCACCGCCAGTGCGATTTGCTGCGAACTAATGCCTTCGCGTTGCGCCTTTTCGCGGTCGATGTCGATCACGATTTCGGGCTTGTTGGTAACAAGGTCGGAGCGGAGCTGGTCGATACCTTCGATGCCCGAATCCTGCACTTTTTTCAGAACGTCTTTTTCCAGTTTTTGGAGTACTTCAAATTCGTCACCCGAAATTTCGATTGAGATAGGTTTACCTGTCGGCGGGCCTACTGCTTCACGTTCAACCGAGATTTCAGCGCCGGGAATCCCCGAAACCGCATCGCGGATCTTACGGAGGATTACTTCGGAAGATCTGCCGCCGCGCTCAGTTCCATACACGAATGCCACGGTCACTTTTGATTTGTGCGGCGTGGCCGAGCGGTCGGGGTTGTATGGGTCACCTGCATTCTTGCCGACATTGGCAATCACCGAGTTGACCATATCCATGGCTTTTTCCTTCTCCAAAACGTCAAAAACACGTTTTTCGATGATTTTGGTTACGGAGTCGGTTACGCGGGCGTCCGTTCCGATCGGTAATTTGTTGTAGACATAAACGTAATCGGGATCTCCGCTAGGGAAAAACAGCACTTTGGGTTGTGCGATACCGGTGATTATAAAAGTAGCAATCAGCAGGAAGAATACGCCGATAATCGCTACCACCGGACGCCACCCTCTGAGCAGCCAGTCGATGAGCTTGCGGTAGCCGTTTTTCAGTGCAGGAAGCAAGTTGTCCTGGAATGGGACCAGAATGCGCGGCGTTAGAATATAGTGGTTGAAAATCCAGAGTATTAATATAAATACAAAGAAATTACCTACGCCACGATCGATTACATAGCCTAGCAAAGCGGCTACCACCAGGATGATGACTGGCCGTCGGATTGCTTTAAAACTCGTGTCGTGCGCTTCTTTTTCGTCTTCATGGCGGCCCATGAACGATACCGCGAATACCGGGTTCATCACATAAGCCACAAAAAGCGAGGCTCCGAGCGTGATAATAAGCGTGAGCGGCATGAATTTCATGAATTCCCCGACTATCCCCGACCAGAAAAGCAGTGGGAAGAACGGCGCAATGGTGGTAAGCGTACCGGAAAGTACGGGAATGAACACTTCTCCTGCAGCGGCTTTTACCGCTTGCTGGATCGTCCAGTCCTTATGCATATTGAACAAGCGGTGCGTGTTCTCGATAACCACGATCGCGTCATCCACTACCAGACCGATACCCAGAAGAAATGCGAAGAGCACGATCGTGTTCAGGGTAAATTCGGTACCTACCATCGGACCGATGATCGGCATCAATACAAATGCCACCAATGCGGACAACGGTACCGAGAGTCCCACGAATATCGCATCACGTACACCCATAAAGAACATCAGTACGAGTACCACGAAAATGAAGCCGAGTACAACGGTGTTGATCAGGTCATGCAGGTCGGCGCGGGTCTGGATCGACTGGTCGGCCGTAATTTTAATGTCCAGACCGGCAGGAAAGCGATTCTCTTTATAATCCGCGATTACATTTTCAATTTTGTCGGCTGCATCGACCAGGTTTTCTCCCGAGCGTTTGATCACGTTCAGGGTAATTACCGATTTGTTGGCCAGACGGGCGAAATCCTGCTGCTCTTCAAAGCTATCGACCACTTCGGCAATGTCGCCGAGGCGCACAGTCGCGCCGGTGGACGTGCGTATGCGGATGTTGGCCATATCGTTCACATCTGTATACTCGCCCTTCACGCGCAGCGTACGACGAACACCCTGCACGTTGAGCTCTCCTCCCGAAACGTTGATGTTTTCACTTTGGATCGCCGTCTGAACGTCGTAGAATGTCAAACCGGTCGACTTCATACGGTCGAGGTTCACGTTGATCTGGATTTCACGGTTCAATGCACCGAGGATATCCACACGGGTAATTTCAGGTAATGCTTCGATTCCGTCCTGCAAATCTTCGGCATATTCTTTGAGTTGTTTCAAAGAATAATTACCGGCTATGTTGACGTTCATGATCGGGAATTCCGAGAAGTTCACGTCCTGGGCTGTCGGGCCGGAGTCGAGGTTTTGGGGCAAATCGGTCTTTGCCTTATCGACCGCATCCCGCACCCTTTGCAAGGCCACTTCCACGGCCACGTCCGGCGTAAATTCCACCAGGATTACGGATACGTCCTGCAATGCATTGGATTTAATCTTCTTAACCCCGTTGAGGGATTTAAGCTGTTTCTCGATCGGTTTGTTGATCGTGTTTTCGATATCGGCCGGTGCCGTCCCGAAGTATACCGTATTGATATAAATCTGCGGGATTTTGATATCCGGGAACTGCTCTTTCGGCAGATTATTGTACACCATGAACCCCGCCAGCGTGATGATGAACGTAAAGATGTAGATCGTCGTCCTGTTCTCTACGCACCAGTTGGTGAAGCCTAAGGTTTTATATTCGCTAAATTTCATAATGTTGAATGATTGACCGGGTCGCCGGCGCGATGATTGAATGACTGAATGAGGGAGTGCATCTTGCCTACAATCCCTGACAACCTCTGACCATAACTGACCAAATGGCCGTCACTCTTATTCATATTTAGTAGCTGATCGGCTGGCCGTCGGAAACTTCCTGATAGCCGAGGGTAATCAGTTGATCGCCTGCCGACAAGCCTGAAAGGATCTCGACTTTGCCATTGTAGCTCAGGCCGGTCTTTACTTCCCGCGCTTTGGCTACCTTTTTGTTGCCTTCGGTCACGGCTACATACACCACATTCCCTTTCTCCGTGCTCTGGACATAGTTCTGATCGATCACCAGCGCATTTTTTCTGGTGGCGTCGTTGATCTGTACCTGTGCCATCATATTGGGCTTGATATCACGATCGGACGGCAGGTTGGCCTCAATGGTGAATGTTCTGGACAATGGATCAACCGCAGTACTTACGAATGAAATCCGCGCCTTGAATTCCTTTTTCAGATCCGGGAATTTGACGATCACTTCGTCGCCTTTTTTTACGCTGGCGGCATAAACGTCCGATACTTTGGCCAGAACTTTCAGGTTGGCCAGGTTCACAACGCGTACTACGCCCACGCCCGGGGAAGCCATTTCACCCACTTTCACATTCACGAGGTCCACCACACCCGCCATTGGTGATACGATGTTGGTCTGCGAAAGCTGGGTATTCAGCGTAGCCAGTTTCTTTTCGAGCGATTCTTTGTTGTTTTTCGCCTGCAGGTATTGCAGCTCAGTACCGATCTTCTGGTCCCAGAGGTTTTTCTGCTTTTCATAAAGCGTATTGGCAAGGCTGAGCGAAGTTTTCAATTCCTCTATGGATTCGGTCAGAATGCTGTTGTCGATCTTACCGATCACGCTTCCCGCCTTCACCGCGTCACCCTCCCTGACATACATTGCGACGATCGCACCGCCTGTTTTAGGCGTAACCATCACGTTGTTTTTCGCATCGACAGTGCCTTGCAGCTCTACATAATGCTTGAAGGTTTCAGCATTCAATGTGGTTATTGACACCGGTTTCACTTTCGCCTCCGTTGTTTTCTTAGGGTCCAGCTTGGCAATCTCGATTTCGAGTTCCTTGATTTTTTTAGCAGTTTCAACCTGTCCCGCTTTCAGCGCGGCAAGCTCTTCCTTTTTGCCTTCCAAACCCTCTTTCTTGGCCGAGCAGGAGGCGAGGATGGAGGCAATAGCGGTTATAATCAGAATATTGCTTTTCATGGTATTGGTAAGTAGCTGTTTCAAATTTCGTTAAGTGTTAATGGTATTATTCGGAATATAGCTCGCCTTTGGCCTTGCTGAGATCCACTTTCGCGATCATCAGGTCATACAAGGCGGTGAAGTAGTTCGTCTGCGCTTCCTTTAAAGAAGATTCAGCGTTGATCACCTCAATGTTCGAGCCTACGCCTTCTTTATATTTAATCTTCGAGACGCGTACGATCTCTTCGGCGAGCGTCAGGTTCCGTTTCTGCGTTTCTAATGTGGCAAATGCATTCTTGATGTTAATGCTCGCCTGGTTGTTTTCCAGGTCGATCGACTGTTTCAGCAAATTCTGGTTGTTCTTAACCTTGTCGATCGCGATTTTTTTCTGAGCAATCTGGTATTTCTTGGTAAAACCGTCGAAAATCGGAATGTTCAGGTTCACGGCCAGTACCATGTTGTTGAACCACGGATTGTTGAATAACTGCGAAAATTTGTCCATACCCGCGTTATAACCATATCCCAGGGATGCCGACAAGCTGGGCAGGTAACCGGAGCGTACATTGCGCAGATCGAGCATGGCCAGCTTTTCCTGAGTGTTCAATAAGGAATATTCAATTCTTTTCTCATAGCTAACATCCAGGCTCTCCGACTCCGACCGCAGCTCGGCCACGTTTACTGCATTGATATCATCCGTCAGCTTAATAGGCTCGTTTGCGGGCATACCCATCTGAAATTTCAGCAATGCATAGCTCAGGTCGATCAGGTTCTGCACTTTTTGGCGCTCGGTCTGCAAATTGTTAATCTGCACTTCGAGGCGGTTTACATCGAGCAACTCCACAAAACCGCTTGCATTCATCGCCTTTGTTTCGCGCATGGATGAGTCCACGCGGGCGATGTTCAGATCAAGCAGCTTGGCGCGCTCTTCCGCTACCTGGGCCGAGTAGTAAGCCTTGGTTACCGCTTCGGCAACAGTCACTTTCGAAGAAGTGGTGCTTTTTTGCGCCAGTTCGCGGTAAGTAGCAGCTGCTTTCAATCCGATGAAATAGGAGCCATTGAAAATCAGCTGATTTAGGTTGGCGGAAGCGGAGCCCTGCCAGGGAATCCCAAACTTCACGGCGCTCGGCGGCGCGTCGTCCGGTGCCGATGGGTCGAAGGTTTTCGCCGGCAAGAAGAACCTTGGGATAATAATGTTGTTCGTTAGCGAAACGGCTCCTGTAACCTGCGGCAAACCCGCTGCACGGATTTCTCCGATGCGCGCTTCGGCGGAAACCGCATCCAGTTGCGCATTCTTGACATTCAGATTGTGCTTGATCGCGTAATCAACGGCCTCTTTTAATGAATAGCCGGTTTGTGCATGAAGTGGTACAAAATAAATGAGTGCCGCGAGCAGCATCAAAGTGCTACGTATTGTTCTGGCATTTTTCATGGATATTGAGTTCAGTTGCTGGTTTATCTTTTATGGTGTTGTAGTATTCAAAGCCTTTTTCCGAAAGTATCCCCCTTAAAAAGTGCCCGAGAAACTGGGTTTGCACGTGCATGATATTGAACTTCTTGGCGGGGTAAACGGTCGGGTCGAAAGCGAGCACGATCTGCTCCACGCGCAGGAGCGAGAGCACCTCTACATCGATATCGGGGCGGTAGAGGCCCATTTCGATCCCTCTCAGGAGGTTTTCCCGCATGTTTTTGATAATGAACTCGTGTTTGTAGTTCTGAAACAGCTCCCAGGCGTTGGGATAATACTTCTTCAAATCGTACAAAAGCGTGGGGTTCATGTCGGCGAGCGTTTCCTGCATTTGCACTGTAGCGTACATCGCTTCTTCGATCGGGTTTTCGGCGAGCTCTTCCAGTTTCTCCATTTCGCATTTCTGCATCCGGATCTCTTCCTGTATCACCAGGGCGAGAATGGCTTCCTTGTCGGAGTAATGCTGGTAAATGGTTCGCTTCGAAATTCCCAGGTCGCGGGCAATGTCGTCCATCGTGACGCTGCGGATGCCGTAACGCCAGAAAAGGTTCAGTGCCGATTTGATAATTCGCTCTTTCACAGCGACAAATTTGAAATTTTCGAATGACAAAAACTAAGAAAACTCCGAGAATGTTTAAAGTTTTCTACGCACAAGTAGTCGTTTATCGTCGAAGAAGGCACAAGTCGGGCTGAGAATGGCCCCTAAACGCCGATAATTAGCAGCGTCGGCGGCATTTTGGCCGTTTGCAGAGCGTGGCCGTTTTGAGAGTAATCATAGGAATGGTTTTTAGCTGTTGAGAAATGTATAAATTTTAAATAGGATTATATTTAGAATAAATAGTCCGATATAAAATGCTGTGAATGAGCTCGGAACCGGAAAAATTTGATGTGACTCCCGAATTTCCGGCCTGAAAATAGGAGGCGTGGCGCCGGTTCGTCAATTAAAAAATTATTAAGCGGGTATTTTCAGGTATGAACTTGGCAAATAGCGCGATAAATTGCTTTCGGATGGGAATGATTTGACGGCGATCCGTGTTTGGAAATGACACATATTCTGACCAATTTTCGGGTCATTTTCGTTCCTATTTTTTAACACCCAATTCACTAATTGCCATCGCGACAAACAAATCAATGAAAAGCTACATTGACCTGATTCAGCAGACGTTCGAGTTTCCTACCATGGAGTTCAACGTAGATAATAATGAATTGCTGTTCAACAATGTACCTCTGATGGATATCATCAAGGAACATGGTACGCCGTTAAAGATCAATTATCTGCCCAAGATCGGAGAACACATCGAGAATGCCAACATGTTCTTCCGGAATGCCTTCAAAAGACATAATTACAAAGGCACTTATACCTATTGCTATTGCACGAAATCGTCGCATTTCAGCTTTGTGCTGGAAGAGGCTCTGAAGCATAACATCCATATCGAGACGTCTTCAGCTTTCGATATTCCCATTATCCGGGAGCTTTACCGCCGTGGCAAGGTCAATAAGAGCACGTACATTCTGGCGAACGGCTACAAGCTGCCGCGCTACACGCAATACCTGAGCGAGCTGATCAACGAAGGTTTCAATGTGGTGCCTATTCTGGACAACCTCAAAGAAATCGAATCGTACGAGCAGCAGGTGACGGCGGATTCGGTGCATTTCGGAATGCGCATTGCAACGGACGAGGAACCGAACTTTGCATTTTATACCTCGCGTCTGGGGATCCGCTATAACGATGTTCAGCAACTCTATAAAGAGAAGATCGAGCCGAACCCTCGTTTCAAGCTCAAAATGCTGCACTTCTTCATTAATACGGGTATTAAAGACAGTGCCTACTATTGGAGTGAATTGACCCGCTTCATGTTCAAATATTGCGAAATGAAGAAGATCTGTCCCGACCTCGATTCTATCGACATTGGCGGCGGCCTTCCGATCCAGACTTCGCTGCAATCGAATTATGATTACCAGCAAATGATCGATGAGATCATCGAGAACATCCAGTGGATCTGCAACAAGAACAACGTTCCCGTTCCGCACATTTTCACGGAGTTCGGAAGCTACACAGTGGGAGAGAGCGGCGCGGTGATCTATGAAATCATCGACAAAAAACTCCAGAACGATAAAGAGCTCTGGTATATGATCAACGGATCGTTCATTACCCAGCTTCCCGACTCTTGGGGTATGAACCAGAAGTATATTATGCTTCCGATCAATAACTGGGATAATCCTTATCAAAAGGTAAACCTTGGTGGACTAACGTGCGATTCGCAGGATTTCTATAATTCGGAGATGCACAGCGCGGATTTGTACATGCCGATTTTTGAAGATAACGAACCGCAATACATCGGTTTCTTCCATACCGGCGCATACCAGGAATCGCTTGGAGGCTATGGGGGCATTCAGCACTGCCTGATCCCGGCGCCGAAGCACGTGCTGGTGGACCGTGACGAAGAAGGCCGCATTACCACACGTGTTTTTGCAGATGAACAGAACAGCGATTCGATGCTGAGGATTTTGGGTTTCAAAGAGGAGCCTTTCGGTGCACAGGATGGAAAGCCGGCGATCGAAAAGCCTCGCGTGGAGCCGGAAGAAGAGTTGGCGGAAACAAAAATCTGATGCCGCATATAAAGTTCTTTGAATGAGTTCGTTATTAGTCAGGCTAAAACGCTCATTCAAAGAACTTAATTTTATATTTTTGTAGTGACAAAAACTTATACGAACTGGAAAATGAAAAAGATCTTACTTCTCCTGGCTGTTTGCGGAACATTGGCGGTAGCATCATCTTGCACCAAGCACGCCTGCCCTGCTTACGGATCAGTACAGAAAACCCAGCCTGCGCCGGTAGCAAAAGCTTAATTTACTGCTGCAATATCAACCTGGCGGCTTCCAGCAAATTCACAGCGGCATAGTCTCCCGTCGATTCTTCTGCATTCGGGATGATGTGAACCGTTTTCAAACCCACATTTTTTCCTGCTTCCATATCCCGGTCCCGGTCGCCGATCATCCACGATTGCGCGGGATCGATAGCATATTTGGCCATGGCCTTCTCGATCAGCAGCGAACCTGGTTTTCGCGACAATGAGCTGCCGGAATAGGCCGGGTGATACGGCGAGAAATACAGGTCGTCCAGCGCATTACCCGACACTTTTTGCATTGCTTCGTGAATCGCATACACATTATCAGCCGTGTAAAGTCCCTTCGCGATACCTGCCTGGTTCGTAATGACAATCAACAGGTAGCCCGCCTCTTTCAGCATTCGGAGCGCTTCAACAACACCTTCCGGTATAACGAGTTCTTCCAGCTTATACAAATAGTCCGGACAATCCTCATTCAGTACTCCGTCGCGGTCGAGGAATACGCATTTATTTTGCTGTAAAGCCATATTTATAAGGAAGAAAACTCTTTAACGGCTTCAATAAAGCATCGTACCTTGTCGGGATCGGTGTCGGGATAAACGCCGTGGCCGAGATTGGCAATGTACCGCTGCGTGCCAAATTGGTTCACCATTTTCTTCACTTCCGCGCGAATCTGGTCGTAGGAAGAATAGAGCACGCACGGATCCAGGTTCCCTTGCAATGTCTTGTTGGGGATCAGCTCGCGCGATTCGGCGATGTCCATATTCCAGTCGAGGCCCACTACCGAACAGCTTAGTTCTCCGATTTCCTTTCTGGCAAAGAATGCACCTTTGGCAAAAACAGTCACGGGTACTTCGATAATCGCATCACAGATCTGTTTGATATAAGGCAGAGAGAAAACGCGGTACTGCTCGGGCGAGAGAATGCCCGCCCAGGAGTCGAAGAGTTGTACAATATCGGCACCCGCCGCGATCTGCGCTTTCAGATAAGCGATCGTGCTGTCGGTAATTTGTTGTAATAATGTATGTGAAAATTCGGGATCGGCGTATAAGTGTTTTTTCGCAACCGAGAAGGTCTTGGAGCCTTTGCCTTCGGTCATGTAACAAAAAATTGTGAACGGCGCACCCGCAAAACCGATCAGCGGAACGCGGCCCGCGAGACCTTCTTTCGTGATTTTAATGGCGTCCAGCACATATTTGAGGTCCGTTTCCGGCTCGGCGATATGCAGCTTTTGCAGGTCGGCCAATGAGTGAACCGTGCTTGGGAACACCGGTCCGCGCTGCTCTACCATTTCATAAGGCAGTCCCATTGCCTCGGGAATCACCAGGATGTCGGAAAATATAATGGCAGCATCTACGCCCAGCAAGTCGACAGGTTGCAGGGTGACTTCTGCTGCCATTTCTGGTGTAGTGGCAAGATTAATAAAACTTCCGGCTTTCTCACGAACGGCCCGGTATTCTGCAAGGATGCGCCCGGCCTGGCGCATCATCCAAACAGGCGTGCGTTCGGTCTTCTCCCCCCGCGCCGCCCGAAGCAAAAGGTCATTTTTCAGATTCATGCGGCAAAGGTAGGGAGAAAGTGGTTATCAAAACCTGAAATTCACCCCGATCAGGAAATTCCTTCCCGCTTGCGGAAAATAGAAATTCTCTTGCGTGAGTGCGCCCCCGTACATATAACCGTAGGTATAGCCGTTCGATTCGTATTGCTCATCCAGGACATTGTTTACGAGCAAATTGAATCCGATTTCATTTGCCCACGATGGTTTGATAGTCCATGATAAACGGATATCGTTGGTCAGGTAAGCATCGAGTTTGCGGGTTTCTGTGGAAGTATTGTCCAGATATTGCTTGCCTACATACTTTGTCAGCAAGGCCAATTCCAGGTTTTTGCGCAGCGAATAAGTGAACTGGCTTCCGGCAATTACATTTGGTGAAAAGGAAATATCCGACTTACCATGATCGACGGTTTTATAACCACCATTATCATAGTCGACAATGTATTCCGTGAAATTTTTGATCTTGTTCTGGCTGAAAGTGGCATTCGCATTCCATTTCAGGTGGTTGTTGAATACCACAGCACCTTCCAGCTCGATACCGGTGCGGTAGCTTTTCGGCACATTCACACGCACAGAGCCGCCCACGTCGTTGATCTGACCGGTGAGTACGAGCTGGTTTTTATAACTCATCAGATAATAATTTGCTGCGAATGCCCATTTGCCTTGCTGCGTGCGGAAACCGGCCTCTACGTTCTGCAAACGTTCGCTTTTAGGGAAAAGATTGGCGGTTGAAGATGTGAAATCGTCTCGGTTCGGCTCGCGGTTACCGATGCTGTATGAGGCATAAACCGAGCTTTGCTCAGCCAGCTGGTAGGTAAGACCTGCCTTTGGATTAAAGAAAGAATACGACTCGTCAAACGCCAATTGAACCAGATCATTATCTGTTCCGTGAATGGCGTGGCTTACCCGACGGTATTGCAAATCGGCAAATGCAGTCAGCCGATCCGTGAATGCATAATAAACCTTTCCATACAGGTTGAAATCCTTCTTTTTCCCCGTGCTGAAATAGTATTGGTGCTCATTCTCGATATTGCCCGCGTTGCGTGCCCAGATGATCTGACCATAGTGGTCGCCATCGTACTGGTTCCAGCCTCCGCCGAAGCTCGCTGTCAGCTTTTTGAAACTGTTGTAATCGAAGGAGAATGTAGTTCCGTAAAAGTAATTATCCAGCCAGCGGCGACGGATGAAGTCGGTGCTGGTGAGCGTGTCTTTACCGATAATTACATTGGGAAGGTTGTATTTGCTGTAATCGTCACCGGAACGATATTGCTCATAGTAGCCCAGTCCGCGGACGAGAAATGCATTGAGGTTGAACGTCAGTTTATTACTCAGGTTATGGGAGGAAACGATCTGGTAATGGTCCTGACGGTAGTTATCCACCTCGTTTTTATACGTGTAGGAATTATAAGTCCGGTTATCGGAATTGAGCAGGTTTTGCGCATCTTTTTCTCCTAAGTAATTTCTGTCAATATAAGCCAGAATACCTTCTCGATCGCCGCGCAATTTGGCCTCCGGCACACCGTTCCACGACTGATAAGTGCGTTCTTTCCCCGAAAACACATTGATCCGCACAAAGCTCTTCTTGCCAAAATATCCGCCTGAGAGGTAATAAGAATGCAATTCTGAGGAAGCGCGGTCCACAAAGCCATCCGAAGAAACCCGCGACAGCCGGGCATCGAATGTAAACTTATCTTTAATCAGCCCGGAGCCTACTTTCAATGTGTTTTTGAATGTATTGAACGAGCCGTAAGAGTTATTCAATTCCGCATAAGCTGTTTCGCGGAATGCATTGGTATTAATATTCACCGAAGCGCCAAATGCGCCTGCGCCATTGGTGGAAGTTCCCACGCCCCGTTGGATTTGAATGCTGCTTACCGACGAGGCGAAATCCGGCATATTTACCCAGAAAACCCCCTGGCTTTCAGCATCGTTATAAGGAATGCCATTCACAGTTACATTGATCCGCGTCGCGTCGGAGCCTCGTATGCGTATGCCCGTGTAGCCCACGCCGCCGCCCGCGTCGCTCGTGCTCACAAGGGAAGGGGAAAAGTTGAGCAGTACCGGCAAGTCCTGCCCCATATTCTGCTTGTCGATTTGTGCGGCGGTCACATTGGTGTAAGCCATACCCGTTTTGTCGTTCACGCGGGTGGCATTAATGATCACTTCATCAGCCTGGTAAGTGCTTTTGTTGAGCTTGATTTCCAGCTGATTTGCAGCGCCAATGGCGACTTTCGAAGTTTGGTAGCCGATGTAGGAAATGTCGAGGGCATCAGTATTTTCGGAGATGTTTTTCAAAACAAAATGGCCGTCCTTGTCGGTACTCGTACCGCGGATTTCGCCGGCTTTAATGGTCGCGCCGGGGAGCGGTTTGCCGTCCTCGGCATCGGTCACACGGCCGGAAACACTCTTTTGGGCAAAAGTGACGAGTGAGGTGGTGCTGAACAGCAAGGTCAGCAGACAGGTAGTAATTTTTCGCATTGCGATCAATAATTACAACAGGCAGGGGCCACCTATCAGAAAGTTCGATAAAATATTAACAGAAAACAGCCGGTCCGGCTTTCTCTCCCTACGCCGGCATTACCCGGATCAGGTTAAATGGGTATGATCTCAGCCCGTTCGGTAGGGCACCCCTTGAGATTATGCTGCAAAATTAATACGCTTTTCCGTAATTTTACATATCTCGAAATGAAGTTCCTAACTATTTGAATACCAAAATGAAAAGCTATACAGACACGACCGATATCAGTGCCTCTCAGCATGCTATGGAGCTCGAATACCGGTATGGGGCACATAATTACAAGCCGATGCCGGTGGTTATCCAGCGGGGCGAAGGAGTTTTTTTGTGGGATGTGGAAGGAAAGCAGCATTTCGACTTCCTGTCGGCATACAGCGCGGTGAGCCAGGGGCATTGCCATCCGAAGATCGTGGATGCGATGGTACGCCAGGCGCAAAAGCTGACGCTCACCTCCCGTGCATTCTATAACGACCGCCTTGGCGAATGCGAGAAATTTCTTTGCGACTATTTCGGGTATGATAAAGTCCTGATGATGAATTCGGGCGTGGAGGGCGGCGAAACTGCGCTGAAACTAACCCGGAAATGGGCGTATAAAGTAAAAGGTATCGAGCCCGGAAAGGCAAAAACCGTGTATGCCGCCGGTAATTTCTGGGGCAGGACATTGGCGGCGATATCCTCGTCGACGGATCCTTCTTCCACCAACGACTACGGCCCGTTCCTGCCCGGCTACGAAATCATACCCTATAATGACCTTCCTGCCCTCGAAAGCCTCCTGAAAAATGACCCGGACATCGCCGGTTT
The DNA here is from genome assembly GCF_057586235.1 of Dyadobacter sp. SRI_021. NCBI lineage: Bacteria > Pseudomonadati > Bacteroidota > Cytophagia > Cytophagales > Spirosomataceae > Dyadobacter > Dyadobacter sp. SRI_021. The sequence continues at coordinate 82,010 of NZ_JBYCZM010000015.1, read as the reverse complement.
CATGGTGGAGCCCATCCAGGGTGAAGCGGGTGTAGTGGTGCCGGACGAGGGTTACTTAAAAGGCGTGCGTGATCTGTGCACAAAATATAATGTCCTGTTCATCGCCGACGAAGTGCAAACCGGTATCGGCCGTACAGGAAAACGGCTTGCCTGTGACTGGGAAAATGTAAAGCCTGATATCCTGGTCCTCGGCAAAGCATTATCGGGTGGTACCATGCCGGTTTCGGCTGCATTGGCCGACGACGAAATCATGCTGACGATCGCGCCCGGCGAGCACGGCTCGACCTATGGCGGTAACCCGTTGGCATGCGCGGTGACCATCGCTGCATTACGGGTGGTTCAGGACGAAAACCTTGCTGAAAATGCCGAACAAATGGGCCGGATTTTCCGCAAGAGAATGCAGGAGCTTCAAAAGCAATGTTCTCTGATCGAAAGCGTTAGAGGGAAGGGGTTGCTGAATGCGATCGTGATCAACGACTCCGAAGATAGCAGCACGGCCATGGACCTTTGTTATAAAATGATGGAAAAAGGGCTGTTGTGCAAGCCTACGCATGGCAACAAGATCCGTTTCGCGCCGCCACTGGTGATCAATGAGTCGCAGATGGACGAAGCTTGCCGCATTATTGAAGAGGTATTTTTAGAAATGAACGGAAATCTATGAAACTGAGACTTCTCCTGCCTGTCATTTTAATCGCTGCCTGTGTTTTTTCTTGCAAGGAAAAAAACGCCGATCCCAAGAATGATACCGAGACCAACGAGTGGATCTATACCAACATGAAGTACTGGTATTACTGGACCGACCACATCACCGCATCGCCCGATTACAACAAAACGCCGAGCGATTTTTTCAGCTCTCTGCTTTATAAATATGATGCGACGGCGCGCCCGGACGGCGACCGGTTTTCATGGATGCAGGAAAGTGCGAAGGAATTAGAAGCGTCTTTGGGCGGCGAATCCAAAACAAGCGGCATGGAGTACAAGCTGGTGTATTTTCCTGCCAATACCAGCAATGTAGTAGGCATTGTGCTTTACGTGATCCCGGACTCACCTGCCGCCAAGGCCGGCTTTGTGCGGGGCGATGTTTTCAGCAGTGTGAATGGCCAGAAATTGACGGACTCGAACTACTCAAAACTGCTCAATACTCAGGATAAGGCTACTTACACCCTGGCCGACATTAAGGATGGTACTTTGAAGGAAACTACGACGAAGCGTGACGTGACGCCCATTGTCTTGCAGGAAGATCCGGTGTTCTTTGATTCTGTTTACACGATCGGTGCCAACAAAATCGGCTATGTCGTTTATCACCAGTTTATTCCCGAGCCTTACCAAACCAGTAACAAGGCGTATGATAGGAAGCTGGATGCGATTTTTTCGGAATTTAAAAACAGTAATATCAATGCATTGGTCCTCGACTTGCGCTATAATCCGGGAGGGTATGTAAGTTCTGCGACCAACCTGGCAAGCCTTATGGGTAAGGTGACGGCCAACGATGTATTTTATTACAAGGAATACAACAAGCAGGTAACCGAAACGAGCCTCAAAAAATACGGTGAATCCTATTTCTACGACAAGTTTGTATCCAAAAGTCAGAATGTAGGCAATGACCTGAAACACCTCGTGGTACTGGTGTCGTCGCGTACGGCTTCCGCGAGTGAACTGGTGATCAATGGATTGAAGCCTTTTATGACGGTAACATTGGTCGGAGGTAAAACTGTGGGTAAGAATGTGGGATCGGTCACGATCAGCGACGAGAAGAATGGTATCAAAGTGGGATTGCAGCCGATTGTCTCCAAATCGTTGAATAAGGACAAGAAGTCGGATTACCATGTTGGCTTTGAGCCGGATGTGAAGGTTAGCGAGGGCAATATCCTTTATCCCTATGGCGATCCACGCGATCCCTTGCTGGGCGAGGCACTCTTCCAGATCACGGGTACGCACGTAACGCGCCAACTCCGGAGCGCGCGCGTGCTGGCGGAGGAGGCAAACGCGGAACTGTCGTCGTCGATCAGCCAAAAGGCGGGAGGCAGCAATATGTTCTTTGACAGATAACCACCTGCTGATAAAATTTCCCGAATGGTGAGAGAACGGCTTGCAACTGTTCTCTCACCATTTTTTATTGCTATTTTTACAAACTTGCGTATTTCTAACTAATTGACCTTTATGAAGCTGGTAAATGATATGACTGTCTGGTTTATGAAGCGGCGCTTCGAACGGATCGAACAGTTTATGAAGTACCCCATTGAGACCCAGCAGCGTATATTTTCCGAATTGATCGAAACTGCCCGCTACACCGAATGGGGCAGCCGTTATAATTACGGTCAGATCAAATCGGTCAGGGAATTTCAGGAGCAGGTACCCATTTCGGCTTACGAGCAACTTTATCCTTACATCGAGCGTGTCCTGAAAGGCGAGCCGAATGTGCTCTGGCCGTCGCAGATCGAATGGTTTTCCAAATCATCGGGTACCACGAATGCGCGGAGCAAGTTTCTGCCCGTTTCGCCCGAGGCTTTGGAAGAATGCCACTACGAAGGCGGAAAGGACATGATGACCCTGCTGATCAACAACCGGCCCGATACCCGCGTCTTCGACGGGAAGGGCCTTTCGATCGGCGGGACTTTGCATGCCAATCCTTTTGACGATTATACCCAGATCGGCGACGTGTCGGCGGTGATTATGCAAAACCTGCCTTCCTGGGCGGAATTTATGCGCACTCCGCCTTTGGAGGTGGCTCTGATGGACCATTGGGAAAGCAAGCTGGACAAAATGGCGTCTATATGCTCGCAGGAGAATGTGACCAGCATTCTAGGCGTGCCTACCTGGACGATCGTGTTGCTCGACCAGATCCTCGAACGTACCGGCAAAAAGAATATGCTTGAAATCTGGCCGGATTTTGAGGTTTTCGTGCATGGAGCGGTTTCATTCGAACCCTACCGCGATTTGTTCATGACGAAATATTTCCCTTCCGATCAGGTGCTGTACCTCGAAACTTACAGTGCATCGGAAGGCTTTTTCGCGATCCAGGACGACATTAATAGGGTAGGCGAAATGCTGCTCATGCTCGATTATGGCATTTTTTATGAATTTATACCCATTGAAGAGCTCGGTAAGGAGCATCCCAAAGCATTGTTATTGGATGAAGTGGAAGTAGGAAAGAACTATGCAATGGTGATCTCTACCAACGCCGGGCTCTGGCGTTACCTGATCGGCGATACCGTGAAATTTACTTCTACTTACCCGTTCCGCGTGAAGGTGAGCGGACGTACGAAGCATTTTATCAATGCATTTGGTGAGGAAGTGATTGTCGAGAATGCCGATCATGCCATTAAGGTAGCGGCGCACCAGACAGACGCCCTGGTAGCGAACTATACCGCCGGGCCTGTGTACATGGGTGACGGCTCGCGTGGCTGCCATGAATGGATCATCGAATTCACCAAAGAACCGGAGGATCGCAATGCATTCGTGCAGGCGCTGGACACCGCGTTGCGGGAAGTAAACTCCGATTATGATGCCAAACGATACAAAGATATGGCCCTCACGCGTCCGCAAGTGCATTTCGCACCGGCCGGTACCTTCTACGCCTGGCTCGGCAAGCAGCACAAGCTCGGCGGCCAGAACAAGGTACCGAGGCTGAGCAATACGCGGGAGTATCTGGATGATCTGCTCGCCAGTTTGTAGTACTACGGCAGTCGGCTTCGGCTGTCGGATTTTTTAAGCAAATATTTTATAAAAACCGTATTCGACAGGCACAAAGCCAACGGCCGATAGCCGATAGCTGACTGCCGACAGCCATCCATGATCCCCAAACGCTTAAAAATCAAAGGACTCTATTCTTATCAAACCGAACAGGAAATTGATTTCGATCCGTTGACGGACGCGTCGTTGTTCGGGATATTCGGGGCTGTGGGGAGCGGGAAATCCTCCATTCTGGAAGCGATCACATTTGCATTATACGGGGATACGGAGCGGCTCAACAAGTCGGGAGACGACCGGACTTACAATATGATGAACCTGCGCTCGGATGATTTGCTCATTGACTTTGAATGCATTGCGGGTAAAAACGGTGAGCGTTACCGGTTTACTGTACGTGGCAAGCGGAATAGCAAAAATTTCAAGGACGTAAAGACCTTTGACAGAAAAGGTTACGTCTGGCGGGAGAACGACTGGGTGCCATTGGCTGAAAGCGAATCGACTGAAAGCATTATCGGCCTCAGTTATGACAATTTCCGCCGGACGATCATCATACCGCAGGGGCGCTTTCAGGAATTTATCGAACTGAAAGACGCCGAGCGCACCCGGATGATGAAGGAGCTCTTCCAGCTCGAAAAATATGACCTTAGCCGTAATGTAGGCTCGTTAAGCAAGCAGAACGACCTCGCATTATCGAATGTGGACGGCCAGTTGATGGGCCTCGGCGAAGTGACGCCGGAAATGCTTGCGGAAGGTGAGCAACGGCTGGAACAAGTCCGGCAGCAAATTCAGCAGATCGCGAATGAGCTGGCGATCCAGACGGAGCTGGAAAGTAATTTTCAAAAGCTTAAACTCGCCGGAGAAAAAATTCTGGCGCTGCAAAACAGGCTGGCATTACTCGACTCCGAGCGGGCGATTATGCGGGAACGCGAGGCCGCATTAAAGACCTTTGAAACCTGCTCCCTGCATTTTAAATCCATTTTTGACCAGAAAACTAACCTGCTGACGGCTATATCAAGGGACGAGCGCATTTCGGCGGCTAACCAGACGAAGCTTACCGAACTGGCTGCATTGCTCGGTAAGCAGCAGGAGACATTACAGATACTGAAACCGCGCTACGAAAAGCGGGAAGAACTGCTCGCGACGGCGGAAGAGCTTGAAAAGGTGATACGGATTATCGAACACTCGCAGGCTGTTATCAAAAGGAAGGAGGCGCTGGCACGTGGCGAAGAGCAGTTGAAGGAGAAGGAAAACGCCATTGAGATACAAAAACAACAAAGGGAGGAGCTCGAAACCGCTAATGAGCAGCGCAAAGCGGGCCTGGGCGACGTGCTCGAAATGGGACTCGTAAAATCGTGGTTTGTCACTGCCGACGCACTTACGGAGAACCGTCAGACGATCCAGACGGAGGCGAAGGCGCTAGCCGCCGAAATCACCACGTTGACCGAAGGATTGGGCCAGCGTTTGCAGGAGATTACCGGCGATTTCGGCATTGAGTTTGGCGAGGAACATTCATTGGATGCGTTCCAAAAGGGCATTGCGGCATATTTTGAAACCGGAGAAACCAGTCGGAAGGAGTTGAACCGCCAGTTATTTCACATCAATACCCGCGTCGCATTGCACCAGTATGCGGGTAATCTCGAAGACGGAGAACCCTGCCCGCTTTGTGGCTCGCTGCACCATCCCGAAGTATTGTCCGCCGACGGCGCATTAGCCGCAGAAATAGCGGCGATCGAGAAGCAGGTGAATGCATTGGATGAAAAAGAAAGATTGCTAAGGCGCTTGCAGTCGCCGATCGAGCGCATTTTTAACCAAATCGAAGGCCTTGAGAAACAGAAAGGTTCCATCAGACAGCGCTATAACGAGGCACAAGGCCGGTTGAAAGCGCATGACGAGGCTTTTATTTGGCCTGCATTCAATAAAGCAGACAGGGAAAGTTTCGAAAAACGGTTTGCGGAAAGCAGCCGTTTGCAGGCTGAAATTAAGGCCGCCGAGGCAACTTTGAAAGTATCGGCGGAGCAAATCGACGCGGCTATCAAAGAGAAAACAGAAAAGATCGAGAAGCCGCTGCAAGTGTTGAGGGACGAGATTTTAAGGTTTGAAAACACGGTGCAAACGCTTTCCGAGCAGCTTTCGCGGGTTAATCTGGCGGATTTCGAAACAGTTGAAAAGAATGTCATTGCAGAAAAAATAGCTGCCTTGAAAGCCGATTACCAACAACTATCAAATGCATTTGCAGAGGCTGAAAAGCAAGTAGATGCATTTGAAAAAGAGCAAAATACGCTTTCGGGAAGTCAGGCGACATTATTGGCCGCGTTGGAGGGAAGCAGGCGGGAGCTCGTGACAGTTCAGGACAAGATCGATCGCGAACTAGTCGCATATGCTTTTGAAACTGAGGCACAGGTGGTGGAGATACTGCAAAAGCCGATCCGCATCGATACCGAGCGGAAGGCGATCGACGAGTTCAAAATGGCGCTTGAAACAACCGGCGCAGAGTTGAAAACCTTACTTGAAGACCATGCCGGCGAACAATACGACGCCGCAAAACATGAGGAAGTGACTGCATTAAAAAACGCCCTGACCGAAAACCTGAATATTCAACGAAAAGAAGAAGGAAATATCGGTGGGCGGCTGAAACAAATGGCGGAAGATCTGGCCAAAAAAGCTACGCTTTTGACAGAGAAAGGCCGTTTGCAGCTCAGAAAAGAACATCTCGACGATCTGGCGAAACTCTTCCGGTCAAGCGGTTTTGTGGATTATGCTTCGAGCATTTACCTCCAAAACCTGATCCAGGCGGCTAACCACCGGTTCCACCAGATGACCCATCAGCAGTTGCATCTCGAACTAGGGGAGGGAAACAGTTTCTGGGTAAGAGACCTGCTCAATGGCGGCCATATGCGATTGCTGAAAACGCTTTCGGGCGGACAGAAATTTCAGGCGGCACTGTCGCTGGCCTTGGCGCTGGCGGATCACATTCACGTCAGAAATGAATCGAAACACAACTTTTTTTTCCTCGACGAAGGTTTTGGTTCCCTTGATAAAAACGCATTACAAACGGTCTTTGAAACGTTAAAGTCATTGAGAAAGGAGAACCGGATCGTGGGCATTATCAGTCACGTGGAAGACCTGCAACAGGAAATCCAGGCATACCTGCGCATTACCGAAAGCGAAGAAGGCAGCCGGATCGTGCCGAGCTGGAAATGAGTATCGCACATTAAATGTATATTTGAGCGTATTTGGCCAAGCCGTCCTATGCTTTTGGAAAACTTTTACGGGTCGTCTCTCCTTTGGATTGAAGCACAATTGTCTGGAAAAAACTGGTTGTGGAAGCTCACTTTTTTTGCGGTCGCACTTTCGCTTTTTCTTGCATTTCCTCCCTATTCGCTCTTACTCGACCATTTGAGAAGCAATGGAGTCAGTCTCGATGCCTGGGTCTTTATCCACAATCAGGCACAGGACATACTGCATCCGAAAGACATGGATTACGACGTCCGCCGGGAGAATATGATCTTCCGCTGGACACTGCCCGCCCTCTCATTTCTGACTGGCCATAATGTGCTGCTGATCCTGATCATCCAGGCTGTTTTGGGGGTGTTGTTCCTTTACAAAACCGCCGGTTATATCTTTTCGGTGTCGGGGGATAAAGTCATTACCGCGCTGTTTGTGACCGCCATTGCGAACATCTTCGTGAGCGTGTGGGCTTTCGCGGATGTGCACGGGTATGGCGATGAATTTGCCTTTTTCTTTCTCCTGCTGGCATTATTGAGCAACAATTCGCTCGTGATATTTCTCTCGCTGTTGATCGCATTCTTTACCGATGAGCGGGCGGTGGTGGCAGGTGGTTATTTATTGCTCTGGTGGATGGGAACGAAAGCTTATCGTAATAACAATTTTGGTGTTCCCGGTTTGCTTAAATCGGCGTTTACAGGGGAGAGTCTCGTCGTTTGGGTGGCATGGGCGATCTATTTTACGATCCGGGAATACGTACAGACGACCTATTTTCCGCATCATTCCTATTCGACAATCGGAACACCCGTGTTGCTTGCCAATGCCCATCGCAATGGCTTGGGAAGCAGTATCTGGGGGGCATTTGAAGGAACCTGGCTGATTCTGCTTGCGGCCTTTGCGGTGTTATGCCTTACGAGGCGTTACTGGCTTCTGCTGGCGCTTATGGCCGGCTTTGCGGTGCTGGTGGCCACGGGGATCTACGTCCACGACATAGACAGGGCATTGTCGTACGGCTTCCCGTTTATCTTGCTTGCGGTTTTTATATTAATCGAAACCTCTTCCACATCGACGGTCCGCCTTATCCTGTTTTTCACGATGATCGTATGTGTGGTCCATCCACAGGTTTTTTATATGGGTTACAATAAAATACTCTGGCTGGAACCGCTGCCCGTTAAACTCTTCATGCTGATCGACCACCGGCTGCAATGGGGGCTGTTCAGCTAGGCAGCCCAGGCATGGTTGCCCTGCCCGGGTCACCCGGATAGGGTCGCCCGGATAGGGTCACCCGGATAGGGGTAGCGTCGATTATTTTCGTCCTTTCCCAACCAATACCAGGTAACATTGGTCACCGCGGGAGCGGCAGCACTTCGTGTCGGTACGCATTAAAAGATCATTAAGCCTCACCCCAGGATAATCGATTTTTTTATGTGGAAGGTATTTTTGTATTTTAAAGGAAAAAATGTCTGACATTTATTAATCGGTTACTTTTGAAAAAGATCGCGTATTTGAAAGAGTTTAACCACACCCTAACAACCTAGAAATTTCCATATGCCGCATTTAGTACAGCTGGATACATTTAACACCGGATCGGGCAACCTCACAGTCTTTGAAAAAATCATCCCCGGCACAATTAAACGTGTGTTCTACATTTACGGTGCGGGTGAGACGCAACGCGGTGGCCACAGGCATCACAAAACGTGGAATGCCCTGGTTTGTATTCACGGAAGTTGTCGTATATACTCCAACGACGGCGAGAAAGAGGAGATCTTCATCCTCGATAATCCTGTGTCCTGTCTGATCCTCGAACCGAAAGATTGGCATATCATGGATTCTTTCTCAGACGATGCTATTTTGTTGGTATTGTCCAACGAATATTATGACCAGGCCGATTATATCGACGATCCTTATCCCCTGAATCAGCTAATCCAGACAGTGTATCAATGATCCCATTTCTGGATTTAAATCAGGTAAACGCCCCTTATCTGCAAGCGATCGAAGATGCTTCCCTACGGGTGATCCGTTCGGGGTGGTATATTCTGGGCAATGAGTTGAAATCATTCGAAAAAGCATTCGCGGCGTATTGCGAAGCGGAGCATTGCGTAGGGACCGCCAACGGGCTCGATGCGATTACATTGATACTACTAGCATTGGACCTGCCGGAAGACAGTGAGATCATCGTTCCCGCCAATACGTATATCGCCTCGGTGCTGCCGGTAAGTTACCTGCACCTGACGCCGGTTTTCGTAGAACCCGACCCGCATACGATGCTGATAGACCCGGCGCTGATTGAGCAAGCTATCACACCCCGAACGAAAGCCATTATCACCGTCGACCTTTACGGGCGAAGCTGTGAAATTGCACAAATACTCAATCTGGCAAAGAAGCACGACCTGAAAGTGATCACCGACGCCGCGCAGGCGCACGGGGCCACGCATGCAGGCAGGAAGGTGGGTACGTGGGCGGACGCGACGGCATTCAGTTTTTACCCTACCAAAAACCTGGGTGCGCTGGGCGATGCGGGTGCCATTACTACGAATGACATTGCATTGGCTGAAAAAATCCGCTACCTCCGCAACTACGGCTCCGTGATCCGGTACCAGAACGAATACCAGGGAGTAAACAGCCGTCTGGACGAAATACAAGCAGCTATCCTCAGCGTCAAGCTGCCGTACCTCGATCCTGAAAATGCCCGCAGGAGGGAGATCGCCGGCCGGTATTTGCAGGAATTGAAATGCAGCGAACTGATACTGCCACCGTCCGATCGGATTTTGGAAGATGCGTGGCATCTTTTTGTGATGCGGCATCCCCGCCGCGCGGAATTTATCGCTTTCCTGGATGCGCGCGGCGTGCAGACGAACGTGCATTATCCGCAGCCTATCCATAAACAATTGGCCTACAAAGCGTATAAAGATTTACATTTGCCTTTGACAGAGCAAATCCACCAGCAGGTGATCAGCTTGCCGCTTAATCCGGTTCTGACGGACGATGAGGTGGCCTATATCATAGAAACCGTCAACCAATTCGATCGTCAATGAAGCTATCGGTCATTATCCCGGTTTACAACAGCGAAAAAACCATCCGACCGCTGATCGAAAAGCTACAAGCCACTTTATCAGAAATATCATTCGAGATCGTGATGGTCAACGACGGCAGCCGCGACCGGTCGGAGCAAGTATGCCGCGAATTGTCCGATGCCTATGCCAATGTGCGGTTCATTTCATTGCGCCGGAATTACGGGGAGTTCAATGCGGTTATGTGCGGACTCAACTGGGCTTACGGCAACTACTGCGTAATGATCGACGACGATTTTCAGAACCCGCCGGAGGAGATATTGAAACTGGTGGAAACCGCCGAATCGGGGGATTACGACATTGTTTATACCTATTATGCCAAGAAACAGCATTCTGTTGGCCGGAATATGGGCAGTAGGTTTGTCAACTGGCTCACCAGCTACCTTTTAAATAAACCCAAAGATCTGTATTTGTCGAGCTTCAAGCTGATCCGGCAGGAAGTGGTGCAGGAGATTATTAAATACCACGGGCCTTATCCTTATATCGACGGGCTGATATTCCGGATCACGCGGAACATTGGTACAGTGCAGGTAGCGCACCAGAAGCGGGAAGAAGGGGCTTCCAACTACACATTTCATAAGCTGATATCCCTTTTTCTCAATATCCTTTTCTGTTATTCGTCGCTGCCGATTCGCCTTTTTGTACCTATCGGCGTGGGGTTATTCAGTTTGGGCTTTTTCCTTTTGCTCTTCCTGACTATCCAATGGATTATCGGCCCCGATCCGAAAGGCTGGCAGGTAGTGACGGCCACCATTATTTTCATAGGGGGGATTCAATGCATGCTGCTGAGCGTTTTAGGGGAATACATCGGCAAAAGTTTTATGGCGCAGAGCGGCCAGCCGCAATATGTGATCAAATATAACAGCTCTGAGCGCGTATGATCGATAACCGGCTCGAATACCAGCGCATGTACGAAACCGAGCGCAAGCTGTGGTGGTATCAGATCCTCCACGGCAAGGTTTTGGGCCAGATCCGCAGGCATTTCAGGGCCATGGATCCCGATCTCAAAATCCTCGATGCTGCCTGCGGTACAGGCGGGTTACTGTCGTTTTTAAAGGAAAATGGCTATTCCAACCTGCGGGGCTTCGATTATTCACCACATGCGATAGATTTCTCGAATGAGCGTGGCCTGAATGTCGTTTTCGGCGACCTCCGGAATGTGGATGCATTCGAGCCGGGCGAAACTTTCGACGTCATTACCTGCAACGACGCGCTCTATTTCCTGACTGACGAGGAGATTATCCGCGCACTCACTGCCTTTAAAAATCGCCTGAACCGCAACGGGCTGATCATTATTAATATTCACGCGTTCGAAGCCTTCTCGGGCACGCACGACCTTGCCGTAGGGAGCTCGCGACGCTTCAAATTGGAGCAATTTCAGGCATTTGGCTGGGCTGCCGGGCTGCGCATTGATTATACTACCTATTGGCCATTTGCGCTTTCACTACCCATTTTGCTCGTGCGGCAATGGCAGAATTACCAGATCCGCAAGAAGAAAATCAACGTCGATCACCTCGACTCGGATGTCGAATATCCCGGAGATACGGTGAATGCGGTTTTAAGAGCCATTACCAAAACGGAATCTTCTATTCTCGGCAAAGCACCTTTCGGCAGCTCGCTGTTCATAACATTCCAGCCCGCCTGATCACTTCTTGGAATATCCCGAAGAGTTCAATGCGTCAAATAGCGCCTTGGTTTTTCCAATACCATCTTCGCCATTGACCGCGAAATACCAGAACGCCTCCAGATCGCCCCGGTGCATGGCCTGGTTCATATCACCGCTTTGGGACTTGTGAGCCGCCTTTACCCAGTCGGCGACGATCATATAGCTGTGTTTTTTGTCCTCCCCGAAGGCGTAAGAACGGTCGAATTCGAATACAGGGGCGGTTTTGAGAATATTGGTTTCGGGATAACCTGCCAGTCCGGCGAATTGGAAAGTGTAGTTCTTATTTTGGGATTGGCCCCCCAGGACAATTGGCTTTTTAGATCCTTTAAAACGCTGCGCGGCCCGTATCGCGCTGATGGACGCCGTTTTATGATGTGCATGCTGACCTTCATGCGGGATGAGGCAGAATATGAAGTCATAGTTGCCGTTGGTCAGGATATTATCCAGCTTTTTCTCCACGTAGGCGATATCCCAGTTCTTGCCCTGTAAATAGGGCTTCTCGTCGCGGTTGTAGTAATCGTCGAGCTGGTCAAGGAAGAAGAAATTACCTATTCCCATCACCTCTCCGGAAGCCATGAGCTCTTTTTTGCGGATTAAGGGTAAATGCTTCCTGCCTGTTGCAGAATCCACGAGGTTCAGGCCGTAATAACTCGATGCCACAAGGCCATTGTAGCCGCCCGAGGCGTCGGTGATCAATGCGAGGTCGGCCGAGCCTTTCAGTTCATGGGTGATTTTAAAAACAGTCACCGGGAACATGGTTTCATCGTCGGGGTGCGCGGTAACGATCAGAACGCGGGGGCCTTGAGCGTGCAGGCACGGAGGAAGCAGCAATAATAACAAAAGATAAATGTGTCTCATGCGATCATTTTGTTAGGTGATGTGTTATAAAATTATGGATTCCGGGGATTATTGCAATCGTTATCCATCCTACCAGGTCAAACATTCATCTACGCTCTTGTTATCAAAGTTCTATGGATTTGAAACTCAACGGGAAAATCGCATTCATCAGCGGTTCTACACAAGGTATCGGCTTTGCCATTGCACAAGGTTTATTGAAGGAGGGTACGCATGTGATCATTAATGGCCGCTCGGAAAGTAAAGTCGCGGAAGCGGTGCAGAAATTGAAAGAATCAACACCAGGGGCGAATGTGAGCGGGATTGCGGCCGATTTTTCAAAAGCGGAAGAAGTGAATGCACTGCTGCAACAGCTGCCAGATATCGATATCCTGGTTAACAATGCCGGTATTTTCGAACCGAAGCAATTCACCGAGATTTCGGATGATGAATGGTTTCGGTTCTTTGAAGTGAATGTACTGAGCGGTGTCCGTCTGGCAAGACATTTCTTTCCAAAAATGATCGCTAAGGATTGGGGCAGGATTATCTTCATTTCCAGCGAATCGGGCGTAAATATTCCCGAAGAAATGATTCACTACGGTACTACCAAAACAGCCCAGCTCGCCGTAAGCCGCGGTTTGGCGGAATTGACCAAGGGCACGAACGTTACTGTTAACACCGTAATGCCCGGACCGACCAAGTCGGAAGGTGTGGCCGATTTTATCAAACAGCTGGGAGAAGCCAACAATATGTCAGCGGAACAGGCGGAAAAGGATTTCTTCAAGAATGCGCGCCCCACCTCGTTGCTGCAGCGGTTTGCGTCGGTGGAAGAAATTGCTAATCTCGTAACTTATGTGGCAAGTCCGCTCTCGTCGGCCACAAACGGTGCGGCCCTGAAAGTGGACGGCGGCGTGGCTAAGTTCATTATCTGAGACGCTGCACGGTCCGTGTTTTAGATATGTGATCAGAAAATTTGGCAATTCTGGAACGTTCGTTCTGGAATAATTGTCTGATAGTCATGGCACGCAACAAAGCATTCGAACCGGAAGAAAGGTTGGAAAGGGCTAAATGCCTTTTCTGGCAAAAGGGCTACAACGCCACCTCCATGCAAGACCTCGTCGATACGATGGGGTTGAACCGCGGAAGTATCTACGACACTTACGGCGACAAGCACAGCTTGTTCCTTCAATGCCTCAGAAGTTATACCGAAGGCATGTTCGAAGATTACCGGAAAGTGGCGGAGGAAACAAAGTCTCCCATTAAGGCCGTCGAAAAGATCATCAAAAAAGCGGCGATCAGGACGACAGAAGAAGAAAGGACCTGTATGGGGGTGAAATCGACGTTCGAGCTGGGTTCCGTGGACGAAGAAGTGCACGCCATATTAAAACAAAACACCAGTAACCTAACAGCCCTGCTGAAAGACCTTCTGAAAAAAGCACAGAAAGCAGAAGAAATCAGCAGTAAAAGAGATCCGGCAATGTTAGCGAATTTCGTCGTGTCGAATTTTACCGGTTTCTGGCAGACTTTCCTGGTGTATGGTGATGGGGAGCTGGTGCAGCAGCAAGCCGAATTTTTAATAAAATCTATCAAAAAATAATTTGTCCAATGATGGAACAAGCATTCCATAATGACAATGCTTACGGACATGTCAGGGTTAGTTACAGCAATAGCAAATAAATCAGGTATAGTAAAAATCTACAAGCAAGGAGCGCCTTCGGTGCTGGGTTATGAACGGGAGGCTATTACAGAACCGGGGCCCGGACAGGTAAGAGTGCGGCAGGAAGCCATCGGGCTTAATTTTGTAGATACTTATTACCGCGACGGGAAATTTCCTGTCAAATCGTTTCCCTACACGCCGGGCGTAGAGGCAGCAGGCGTGATCGAGGCCGTAGGGCCTTGGGTGACGGAATTCAATGTGGGCGACCCCGTGGGTTACCATTTCATCCCCGGAGCGTATGCAGAAAGCCGCGTATTATCGACGCAGCAATTGATCCATATTCCGGACAATATCACGTCGGAACAAGCGGCGGCCATGCTCGTGAAGGGCTTTACCGCCAGGATGCTTGTGAAAATAGTGAACCCTATTAAGCCGGGCGATGTGGTGCTGGTACATGCAGCCGCTGGCGGCGTAGGTACCCTGGTTACCAAATGGGCCAAGGCGCTCGGTGCCACGGTGATCGGTACGACGGGTTCAGAAGAGAAGAAAGAGGTTGTACTCGCTAATGGCGCGGACTACGTGTTTCTGGCCGAATGCCGGGAGTTTGTGCACTCAGTACTGGAAATTACTGAAGGCCACGGTGTCGATGTCGTATTCGACGGGGTGGGAAAAGATACATTCAGCTATTCGCTGGATGTGATCCGAAAAGGTGGCAAAATCGTGCTTTATGGATCGTCGTCGGGCCAGCCCGAGCACATCGATCATGCATTGCTGCGTGAAAGGTCCATCGTAATGGCAACCCCCACGCTCAGCGCGTACATCACTGACCGCGAGGCGCTGGAAGAATATGCAGCCGATACGTTCGATGCATTCAGTAGCGGAATTTTCGGAAAGCTCGCCATTACAAAGTATCCATTATCCAAAGCACATCAGGCGCAGGCCGATCTCGAAGCGCGGAAGACAACAGGTTCCGTAATTTTGGTACCGTAAGTTTTTTGCATCAATTCCATGTTATGTCCAAAGTCCTGATCCAGTTTGCCCATCCCACTCACAGTAAATCCAATGTACAAAAGACGTTGGAGCAATATGCCCGCAAGGTAAAGGGGGTGACTTTTAATGATCTGTATGAACATTATCCGGATCTTTTTATAGATATCAAAAGGGAGCAGCAGCTAATGGCAAAGCACGATATCATCATATTTCAGCACCCGTTCTACTGGTACAGCAGCCCTCCGATCCTGAAACAGTGGCAGGATCTCGTGCTGGAATACAACTGGGCCTACGGACCAAAAGGGCATGCGCTGAAAGGCAAGAAGATATTCAATGCGCTGTCGTGCGGGGGCGGTCGTGATGCCTACACTGAGTCGGGGTACAATCGTTTTCCCGTCGGTCAGTACCTGCTGCCATTCAACCAGACGGCCTATTTGTGCAGAATGGACTACCTGCCGCCGTTTGTGGTGCATGAAACTTATACGATTGAAGACTACACGCTGAAAGCCTATGGCGAACAATATGCCGAACTGCTGGACGCGCTTGTAAATGACCGCATCGACTCGTCTGAGCTGGCCGGAGTCGAATATCTGAACGAACTTTTTCCACACTGAATCATGCAACAATCCTTCTTTTTCCAGGCAATGATATACCTCGCGTCCGCGGTGGTAATGGTTCCTATTGCTAAACGGCTGGGATTGGGATCGGTGTTGGGTTACCTGGTTGCTGGGGTGATCATCGGTCCGGCGGGCCTGAAATTCATAGGAATGGAAGGCCAGGATATTATGCATTTTGCCGAGTTCGGCGTGGTGATGATGCTCTTTGTCATCGGCCTTGAACTCGAACCCTCGCGCCTGTGGCGTATGCGGAAGAGTATCGCCGGCCTCGGGGGATTGCAGGTGGGCGTTACGACCGTTCTCGTAGCGGGTATTGCCATACTATTCGGCATCAGCTGGAAAGAAGCACTCGCGCTGGGGATGATTATCGCGATGTCGTCAACCGCGATTGTGATGCAGACGCTGAATGAAAAAGGCTGGCTGAAAACCGTAGCCGGGCAAAGCTCGTTTGCGGTGCTCCTGTTTCAGGACCTGGCGATCATCCCGATGCTCGCGTTGTTCCCGCTACTCGCCGATCATGCGGGGCTGGCCGACGGGCATGTCGACGGAGGCTCACTGGTGAGCGCATTGCCCGCGTGGCAGCAGGCCGTTGTGGTATTGCTGTCTGTTTCGGCGATAGTGCTGATCGGTAAATACTTGTTGCGGCCGGTTTTCCGGATGATGGCCCGTACCGCATTGCGCGAAATGTTCACCGCCACGGCATTGCTGCTCGTGGTAGGTATTGCCGTGCTCATGACATCGGTGGGCCTTAGCCCCGCGCTGGGCGCATTTGTAGCTGGTGTGGTACTCGCGAACAGCGAATACCGCCATGAGCTGGAAAGTTCTATCGATCCTTTCAAAGGCCTGCTGCTCGGGCTGTTCTTCATTTCGGTAGGCTCTTCTATTGATTTTTCACTGGTGGTTTCCAAGCCGTTGCTGATTATCGGATTAGTGGCCGGACTGATGCTGCTGAAAATGGCTATTCTCTTTGTTTTGGGCAAAACATTTGAAGTACGGAATGCGCAGAACTTTATATTCAGCATCGGTTTGAGCCAGATCGGGGAATTTGCGTTTGTGTTGCTCAGCTTTTCGGTTCAGGAGGGTGTTTTGGGTAAAGAAATCTCGGATACGATGACCGCCGTGGTGGCGATCAGTATGGCCATGACGCCGCTGGCGATGATGGTAAATGAGAAATTTATCCTGACGCGATTCTGCCTCGTGAGCGCGGGACTGCAAACGGCGCAGCGACCAAGTGATGTGGAAGAAGAGGATAACCCGGTGATCATCGCCGGTTATGGGCACTTCGGAAATATAGTAGGCCGTTTTCTGCGGGCGAATGGCGTGGAGGCGACGGTACTTGATAATGATAGCGATAATGTCGATTTTCTTCGCCGGATGGGTCTCAAAGTGTATTATGGCGATGCTACCCGCTATGAATTGCTGGATATTGCCGGTGCAGGCCGCGCCCAAATGATCATTATAGCGATCAGTGATGAGGAAAAGAGGCTGGAATTAATTGAGACAGTGAAAAAGCATTTCCCGAACCTGCATATGCTCGTGCGCTCGACCAACCGCAACGATGCGTACGACCTCATGAATGCGGGGATGATGCATATCTACCGGGAGACGTTCGATACGAGCCTCCGCCTGGGTGTAGATGCATTGAAATTGCTTGGGCATCGCGCGCATGAGGCGACGCGCATGGCCAAGACATTCTTTATCCATGACGAACGTACATTGAAGCATTTGTCGAGCATCCGGAACGATGAAGAATACATCCATGCCGCGCGGCAGCATATGGAAGAGCTGGAAATGATTATGCAGGCCGATAGAGATGCGGTGCATTTGAATGCGCTTGCCGGCTGGGACCGCAAAGCCGAAGCTGAGACCGCCTGATTTACTCAGGATACGCGCAATGGTTCGCCTGCAATTTTTCCCCCAATCCACCCGATTATCATACCCAGCAAACTGGCGAGTAATCCGTAAATAAGGGCAGGGTATTCGGTTTCAATGAAAACACAAACCAGCCATACGACCAGCCCGATAACCATTGAGAGTACGCAGCCAAGCGTATTGCTGGACTTCCAGTAAAGCCCCGCTGCCAATGGAACAAACAGTGAAACGAGACTGAATGCGGACGATTCTGCGACGAGTTCGAAAATGCTTTCCCGGGTTGCTGCCATGAAAATGCACACCAGCGTAATGCCGATGATGCCTGCACGAATGATTTTCAGCAGTTCTCTATCGTCGAGGTCTGGCTTGAAGTATTTGAAAATATTCTCTCCTAATACAACTGCGGGAGCCATAATAGCGCTGCTCGTCGTACTGAGGATCGCGGAAACCAGAGCACCAAAAAACAGGATTTGAAGCGGCAGGTTCATGTGTTTCAGGACCATATTGGGGATGATCATCTGCCCGTCCTTCTCTTCGCCGGGGTAAAGATGGTGCCCGCAAAGTCCGATGAATAGCGGCAGCAAAGCGATGGTGAGGTACATAAGTGATGAAAGCAGCGTCGACTGTACGGATACACGGGCCGATTTGGCCGACATCACCCTTTGAAATACATCCTGCTGCGGGATTGAGCCGAGCCCGATCGTGATCCACGCTGCGAAATATTCGAGGTGGTCTTTAAGGGTATTTTCAGGGAAAAAGCGAAAGAAGCCGGTTGGAGCGGCGTCAAGCAACGGCTGAAAACCTCCCACTTCCTTGTAGAGCACCGCTGCCACAATGACGAGGCCGACGATGATCATGATCGTCTGGATAAAATCGGTAATCGATATCGACCACATTCCGCCCCAGATCGTGTATAGAATCACGACGAACGAACTTGTCAGAATACATGTCAACAACGACCAGCCCAGCACGACTTTCAGAACAATGCCCATGGCCAGTAATTGGGCAGCTATCCAGCTGAAATAGGACGGAATAATGAGGATGGCGGAGAGCAACTCGGCATTGCGCCCGTAACGAATCCTGAAAAAATCACAAAATGTGATAATATTCATTTTGTAAAATCTCCGCGCAAAGAACAATCCTACCAGAAGAAGGCATAGCGAGGCACCAAACGGATCCTCGATGATACCCAACACGCCGTGTTCGATAAGCTCGGTGGGAGCACCCATGATGGTTTCCGAGCCGAACCACGTAGCAAACGTGGCGGAGGCGGCGAGGATCAATGGTAGCTGACGCCCTGCCAACACGAAGTCTTGAGTGGTGGTGATTCTTTTGGAGGCCCAAAGGCCTATTCCCAGGTTTGCCAGCAGATATGCCAGAATGGAAAAGGCCAGCATGCTTTCAGGCCTCCTGGTTTTCTACAATCCATTGAGTAGTAGCATTGATGGTGCCCATTTCCCAGAAAATAGATGGGCTTAACTCAATCCCGAGCCATTCCTGCAACTCGGTTGTGATGTCGACCATAAGAAGGGAATCCAATCGGTAATCGATGATTTCGGCGTCCAGATCTACTTCGGAGGGATCTATTTCCGCATGGTGAGCAATACGCTCAACTATCCAGCCAGAAATTTCGGTAAATGTTTTACTCATTTAGTTGACGTTTGTAACAAGCACTGAATGCTACGTGAAAATAGTACTTTTGCAGGTTTTTAAAAAAAATAGAGATCTTTTTAAGTAACCGATATTAATCTACAATACTCTTTTTGGCGAATATCTCACGTGCTTTCAAACGCTGAATCTTGCCGCTTGATGTCTTGGGCAGCTTACCCGGCTGGATCAGGACAATTTCATGGGGAATAAGCCCGAATGCCAATCCGACGCTCTGCGCCATTTTGTTTTTGATGACTTTCTCATCGTCCGGTGTTTGTGCTACCCGCCGCACTTCACTCACAATCATCAGTGCTTCACCCTGGTCTGTTTCAATGGAAAATGCCGCCGCTGCATTGGGTTGGATATCCGGATGGCTTTCGCTCACTACTTCTTCGATGTCCTGCGGATAATAGTTCACCCCGCGAATGATAATCAACTCTTTGGTACGGCCGGTAATAAAAAGGAGACCATTCTCCATAAAACCTAAATCTCCGGTGCGCAGATAGGGACCTTTCCCGTCACTGGTGTAAGCCTGGAAAGTAGCTTTGGTTGCGTCGGGCTTTTCCCAGTAGCCTGCTGCTACACCTTTGTTCTTTACCCATATTTCTCCTTCTTCTCCATCCGGTAAAATTGCGTTATTTACCGGATCTACGATCGAGACTTCGGTAAATTCCACGGGAGGGCCGCAAGCGACAACTTCCTTGGCGTCCCCCAATTTGCGATAGGTGGCAGGTGTGCCGTTCAAATGCAGGCTGACTGCCAGCGTGGCTTCGGCGAGGCCATAGGACGGAACGAGGCTATTTTTCCTGAAACCGGCGGCTTGTGTCGCGGCAGCGAATCTTTCGAGGGTCGAAATCCGGATCGGCTCGGCGCCTACGTAGAGGACGCGTAAGGGGCTGAGGTCCAATGCATCCAGCTGCTCCTGCGGAATGCGTGCAAGGCAATGGTCTAGCCCGAAGCCGGGCCCGCCGCAGAAACCGGCACGGTAGGTGCTGATTGTTTGCAGCAGCAATGCGGGTTTGGTAATAAACAGCAGCGGAGAGATCACAAAACCGGTCCCGCCGGTAAAAAGCGGGGACAGAAGGCCGTCTACCAACCCCATATCGTGGTAATGCGGCAGCCAGGTAACCGACGTGTCGTCGGCCGTGCGTCCGAAGCAATTATTGATGGCTCTCAGGTTGGCCGTTAGGTTGGTATGACTGATCATAACCCCCTTGGGCTGGCTGGTGGAACCCGAAGTGTATTGTAAATAGGCTGTTTCGATGGATTCCTTATGTCGGCGGATAGCGCCGGGTGCGGCCGGTGCGGTCATCAGGTCGTCGGTAAAAATCCATTCGGCGTCGTATTCCTGTAAGGCAGAGGAAGCATCGTTTTTCCGCTGAAACAGCATTTTGTACGTTTTCGTATTGGTAATAATTCCCGAAGCGGCACAGTCGCGCATGATGCTGAGAATACGATTAATTCCCGGCTCGGAATAGCTGATGGGTGCAGGGACTGCAATAATGCCCGCATGCAGAGCGCCCAGGAATGAACATACAAAAGCCGCTTCCGCAGGGAGTAAAAGAATTACCCTCGCGTTGACGGGAAACTTGGCACTCAAAAGGTCGGATGCGGCCTGTACATGCTGATGAAGGTCACTATAATGAAGTTGCTCTGTGATTTCACCCTCTTTGCCAATATAGCCGTAGGCAAGTTTGTCAGGATGTAATCCGGCATTGGTTCTTAGTACATCGAGTATATCCATAAACTGCAAAATAAAAAGAAAAGGCCAGATAAAAGTGGCTTAATGCACAGTATCTGGCCTTTTTTTATCGAAAGGTATTTCAAATTATCGTCTGTGTCCGCGATGGCGGCCATTGTTTCCATAATGATCGTTGTGGCGGTATTGCTTACGGTAAGCACGGTTGTCATGGCGGCGGTACCTGTGGCGGTCGGCATGTATGACCCGCGGCGGTGGCGTCACCACTACTACACGTGGAGGCGGTGGGGGGGCGTGATAATGTCTGTAACCATGCCGGTAGCCATAGTCATAGCCCGGCCCGTAGGAGCGGTAGGTACAGGAGGAAATCGAAATGACTGCGATCAGGGTAAACATGACCGACAGCAAAACACGGTTTTTTTTCACGGTTCTAGTTCGTTTTGTACTAATTCTAAAACGAATTGGATCGTAGGATAGTGCCGGTAACAAGGATATTACCATCGGTGGAAAAAGTTATCCACAGTGTGGATAATCTCTAAAATCGCTTTAACTGGCTGATAATCCGGATTATTGAGAGTTGTCAACAAGTTATACACATTTTGCGTGTGGATAACTTGTTAACAAATATTAGGCTTTAAGCTTCAACATCGTAAATCACGACTTTCTCCCAAAGATGGGCGCATTCTTCCACAAATTTCTTGTGCAGAGGGTGGACCTGATATACGTCGTGCGCAGCTTCATCCTTGAAAATCAGGATCTCTGCGAAATCATAAGTGGCGTCAATAACCGGTCTGCGGGTGGCGGCAGGAGGGCCGATATATGCCGATTCGATGGATTCAATTGCTTCCAGTGACGTGATGCCGGCTAGCAGGGCTTGTCTTGCTTCTTCGTTGTCCTTCTCCTTCAACCAGAAGAATACATTGTGGATAAACATGGATAATGGTTTATGGTGTTAGAAATTGATTATGGATTCAATTGATTGGCGACATCGTCCGTTTTTGCTTCCGGCAACTGCTGATGATACGCTTTCTCGAGCTTGAAAGAAAACGTGGTTCCCTTATCCGGCTTCGACATCACGGCGATCTTCGTGTCGTGGGCATTCAATATATGCTTAACAATGGCAAGTCCCAAACCGGTGCCGCCTATTTCTTTGCTCCGACTCTTGTCGATCCGGTAAAAACGCTCGAAAATACGGTTCAAATGCTCGTGCGGAATGCCTGGGCCGTTGTCTTTTACCTCCACCTCAATGTATTTTTTGCTCTCGCTGAAATGGACGATCACTTTCCCATTTTCGTTACCATACTTGATCGCATTCTCGATCAGGTTGAGCATAACCTGTTCCATCCGGTCGGCGTCGGCCTTGATCCAGACTTCGGGCATATCGTCCGGTTTCACTTTCAAAGTCACGTTACGGTTTTTGGCAATGTGTTCGAGCCGGCTGAAAATGCTGAGGGTCAATTTGCGCAGATCGGTCGGGACGATATTCATTTTGATATCGCCGGTCTCCATTTGCGAAAGCACGAGAAGGTCCTTCACGAGCACGTCAAGGCTGTCGAGATTATTGGCGGCTTTGCGTAAAAAGCGCTCGCGCACATTTTCATCGTCCATTGCACCGTCGAGCAGCGTGTGGATAAACCCCTGCGCCGCGAAAATCGGTGTTTTGAACTCATGCGAAACATCGGCCAGAAACTCCCTGCGGAATAATTCCAGCTTTTTGAGCTCATCGATTTCCTTTTGTTTTTTGGTCACATAAACAAAGATCTCATCATTGATCGTTTTCAGCGGATTAGACTCCCTGATCAGCTTTTTCCGCGGAGCCATGTTGAAATCCCGCATTTTTAGCTTGTGGATCGTCCGGTACATTTTGTTCACCTCACGGAAAACAAGGATATCGACCGCATAAAGTACCAGGAAAAACGAGGAAATGAAGGAGGAGATGGCGGCGACGAACAGCATCCCTTTTGAAACCCCATCCACGAATGCGAGAAATGTGGTGGTAATGAGGGATATCAGGAATGCTAAAATGACGGCAATGAAACGGGGACTTAACGACATGGTACTTTAAAGCTTGCCTCATGCGAAACTATAAGCTGTCACGTGAGGCGAATCTGTTGAAATTTTAGCCTTAAAGTTAACACTTTGAAACCGGTTTAGATTCGGTTTCGCTTCCGAAGTGGCTTGTTAAGAAATTGTTAACGCTTGTTTTGTCAGGTATGGCCAGGATGTGTCAGGTGTAGTCAGGAATGGTCAGGATGTGTCAGGTGTAGTCAGGAATGGTCAGGATGTGTCAGGTGTAGTCAGGAATGGTCAGGTGTTGTCATTTGTTGTCAGGTGTAGTCATTGATAGTCAAATGTTGTCAGGGGGAGTCAGGATTTGTTTCAGTCCCAAGCAATACCTGACAATGAATGACCATACCTGACAACACCTGACAACACCTGACAACACTTGACCTTAAAACCCTCCGCGATACTTATATGTACTGGCGACCTTATCAATCGCTACGATGTACGCCGCGATGCGAAGCGATACTTTGTATTTCAGCGAAGTTTCGTACACTTTGTCGAAAGCGTCCTTCATAATGCGGTCGGTACGACGGTTGATACGCTCCAATGTCCATTTGTATCCGATGCGGTTTTGTACCCATTCGAAATAAGAAACCGTCACGCCGCCCGCATTGGCAAGAATGTCGGGTACCACCATAATGCCTTTTTCATTGATAATGTCATCGGCTTTGGCGGAAGTAGGACCGTTGGCGCCTTCCACAATCATGCGAGCCTGAATGCTGGATACATTTTTGCGGGTGATCACATCTTCTTTCGCAGCCGGAACAAGCACGTCCACTGGCAGTGAGAAAAGGTCGTCGCCGGAAATCAGTTCGGCTTTGGCATAACCTTCCAGCGAGCCTTTATTGGCGTCTCGGTAGGCGATGGCATCCGCCACATCGATTCCCTTATCATTATAATATGCTCCCGAAATATCGCTGATCGCGTGGATGGCTGTGCCGCGCTCTCGGAGGAGCAGTGCCGCGTGCGAACCAACGTTGCCAAAGCCCTGCACCGCCGCCGTGGCGCGGTAGGGATTAATGCGCAGTTTTTCCATACCTGCCAATGCAGATACCATTACGCCCCGGCCCGTCGCTTCGGTGCGGCCCAGTGAGCCGCCAAGTACGAGCGGCTTGCCTGTTACCACAGCCGGGATCGTCATGCCTTTTGATTTGGAATATTCATCCATCAACCACGCCATTTCGCGGGGGCCGGTACCCATGTCCGGCGCGGGAATATCCTGGTCGGGCCCGAAAACGTCCAGCAATGCCGTCGTGTATGCACGCATAAGGCGCTCGATCTCACCGGGCGACATTTCGCGCGGGTTACACGCGACGCCGCCTTTGGCACCACCATAAGGAATATCGACTACCGCGCATTTCCAGGTCATCCAGGCAGCCAATGCGCGGACTTCGTCGAGGTTTACATCAGGATCGAAGCGGATGCCGCCTTTGCTGGGGCCGAGAATGGTAGAGTGGATCACTCGATAACCTTCGAATGTCCGGATCTCCCCGGAATCCATGGTTACCGGCAGGCCGACCGTCACCTGTTTACGAGGCACTTTGAGGATATAATACATTTCTTCGGATATCCCGAGAAGGTCTACGGCTTTGTCAAATCGCTGCATCATTGACTCCAACGGATTGTCTTTATCCTTAATCGGAGCCGGCTCTATGTAAGACATCATTTGATCTTTAAGGTGTTGATATTAAAATAGTTAGCTCAAATGGACTGAGCTGACGATACAAACTACGCTATTTGTTGTTATAAAAACAAAAAACTAAATTTTCTTGAAATAGTAATAAAATATGAGCGAAGTAGAATGTTTCAGGGGAGTGACAAACATTAAAATTATACCACAGGTTTTGACGGGAATCCCAAATTTTCTGGCGGGATCGGGCGAAATATTGAAATGCAGGAAAAATAAAAAAAAGGAGGCAAAATTTTGCCTCCTTTTCGGGTTTGGAATGCCGGACCTTGACTAGGCCATTTCCAGTTTGGATGCGTAACGCTTGCGATCGTTTTCATCCAGGTATATTTTCCGCATACGCATGTTTTGCGGGGTAACTTCGAGGTACTCGTCTTTCTGGATATATTCCATTGATTCTTCCAGAGAGAAATTGATTTTCGGAGCGATACGCAGACCGTCGTCCGAGCCGGAAGCACGCATGTTGGTCAGTTTTTTCGCTTCTTGCAGGTTTACCACGATGTCGTTAGGACGGTTGTGTTCACCTACTACTTGTCCACCGTAAATTTCATCACCCGGATCTACGAAGAAACGTCCGCGATCTTGCAGTTTATCAAGGGTATAGCCTGTTGCAGGGCCTGTGTTTTTCGAAATGATCGATCCGTTCTGACGGCCTGGTATCGGGCCGCGGAATGGCTCGAAGCTTTTGAAACGGTGCGTCATTACAGCCTCACCTTGTGTTGCAGTGAGAACGTTCGAACGAAGACCGATCAGACCACGTGAAGGGATTTCGAATTCAAGGTGCTGTAAATCGCCTTTCGGTTCCATGATCAACAGCTCGCCTTTACGCTGTGTAGCCAATTCGATCACTTTTCCGGCAGTTTCTTCCGGCACGTCTACTACCAATGTCTCGATTGGTTCGAGGCGCTGGCCGTTTTCGTCTTCTTTGTACAATACCTGTGGCTGACCAACCTGCAATTCGTAACCTTCGCGACGCATGGTTTCAATCAATACCGACAAGTGGAGGATACCACGGCCATAAACCAGGAATTTGTCCTCAGTATCAGTTGGTTCTACGCGCAATGCGAGGTTTTTCTCAGTTTCTTTCAACAACCTGTCGCGGATGTGGCGTGAGGTAACGAATTTGCCTTCCTTACCGAAGAATGGCGAGTTGTTGATTGTGAAGAGCATGTTCATCGTAGGCTCATCCACCGCGATGCGTGGCAATGCTTCAGGGTTTTCAGCATCAGCGATCGTATCGCCGATTTCGAAATCTTCGATACCGGTTACCGCACAAATATCCCCAGCGCTTACTTCGCTTACTTTGGATTTACCCAAGCCTTCGAACAGCTGTACTTCTTTGATTTTCACTTTCTTGTTCACACCGCCGGCTTTGCAAAGCGTTACAGTCGATCCTTCTTTGATTGTTCCGCGGTGTACACGTCCGATAGCGATACGACCTACGAATGCATTGTAATCGAGCGAAGTGATTTGCATTTGCAGGGTACCTTCTGTTACAACCGGAGCAGGGATTTGCTCAATGATCGTGTCGAGAAGGAAAGTAATATCTTCGGTTGGTTTCTGCCAATCCGGGCCCATCCAGCCTTGTTTCGACGATCCATACACGGTCACGAAGTCGAGCTGGTCTTCGGTAGCGCCAAGGTTGAACATCAGGTCGAATACGTTTTCCTGAACTTCTTCCGGGCGGCAATTTTCTTTATCTACCTTATTAACAACCACGATCGGTTTCAGGCCGAGGCCGATGGCTTTGCCCAACACGAAGCGGGTTTGTGGCATCGGGCCTTCGAATGCATCGACCAGCAACAATACGCCATCCGCCATTTTAAGTACGCGTTCCACCTCACCACCGAAGTCTGCGTGACCTGGTGTGTCAATTACATTGATTTTCACATCTTTGTAACGCACCGATACGTTTTTGGAAACAATTGTAATCCCACGCTCACGTTCCAGATCGTTGTTGTCGAGGATCAGGTCGTCGAACTCCTGATTGTCGCGAAACAGCTTTGACGCGTGGATGATTTTGTCGACCAAAGTCGTTTTACCGTGGTCAACGTGCGCAATAATTGCGATGTTACGAATGGCTTGCATTGTTTTATGGATCAGTTGTTTACGGTGCTGCTACGAAATGCTCTGAATGCGTGTCAGGACCGATTTGGCTTTTGTCTGGATGTAATTAGGCCAAACAGGGTGCAAAGGTACGTAGTTTTCCTCTGAATAACAGTATTTTACAATTAATTTATTGTTATCCCGTGAAAAACAGCCTTTAAACTAAAAGAAGTGCAAAAAGGGGCTTAAAATGTCAAAGGGTTGAGATTTCTTTTTCCGACATCCGGTAGAGGTTATCCGGATCAAAGTCGACGCCATTGTCCCAGGTAAGCGTCCCGTAGGAATCAAGTTTAACGGTTTTGAAGTAATTCGGATCTGAGAGTTTGCTGATCAAACCATCATTTATCCTTTGGTATTTTTCAATGACTTCTTTTAGATCCACGCTACGTATTTCACCTGTGTTGAACTCGCATGTCACGGCGTGATCATGTATCTGTATGATGTTTTTGATGTAGTGCAGCATAGTCTAGATTTCCGTTATACCGAAATTAGTGAAAGCGTTAGGTTTTGCATTCGC
This sequence comes from Dyadobacter sp. SRI_021, assembly GCF_057586235.1. Classification (NCBI taxonomy): domain Bacteria; kingdom Pseudomonadati; phylum Bacteroidota; class Cytophagia; order Cytophagales; family Spirosomataceae; genus Dyadobacter; species Dyadobacter sp. SRI_021. The sequence continues at coordinate 54,665 of NZ_JBYCZM010000015.1, read as the reverse complement.
CCACACGTTTCGTTAATTTGTAAGGATTGAAATACCATTAAACCTCATGATGAACAAGAACCTATTGGCTGGATTATTCCTGTCTATCAGTACTTTGGCAGTGGCGCAGGGTCGCCTGCCGCAGGACCGCCTGCCGCAAGACGATGCAGCCAAATATGCGGCAAGCATAACCCCCTCCGATCTCAAAAAACATCTCGTTATTATTGCTTCCGATAGCCTGGAAGGCCGGGACACCGGTTCGCCCGGCCAGAAAAAGGCGGCGGAATACGTCTCAAAGTACTATAAGCAATACGGATTGCAGCCTATTGTCATCGATGCCGATGGTTCCAAAAGCTACTTGCAGAAATACAAGCTTTATAAGCGCAGCTGGGGAGAAGTGTATGTAACGGCGCATGGCAAGAAGTATGAATTCAATAAGGACTTTTACCTGAACGGATTACTGGACGTTCCTGAGGAGGTTACGACCGACCTGGTTTCGGTAGGTTACGGAATTGAAGACGGAAATTATAGTGATTATGCCAATATCAATATAAAAGGGCAATCCGTGATCATGTTCGATGGCGAGCCCCAAACTTCGGGCGGTAAATACGTGATCAGCGGTAATTCGGAGAAGAGTAAATGGAGCGGCCCCGTTTCGTGGCAGGTTAAAGCGAAACTGGCGAGGGAAAAAGGGGCTAAATATGTTTTCATTATTACCGACAAAACCGGTGAAGACCTGGACAAGGAAATCCGTCAGCGTGCGGTAATGGCCCGGCGGTTCAGTGCACCCACGTTGAAACCGGTACAGGAAAACCCTTCCGGGACAGCGGCGTTTGTGTTTTCAGCGAAAGGAGCGGCAGAAATGCTGGGAACTTCGGTTACGAAGCTCATGAAATTGAAATCCGCGATCGATAAGTCGGGTAAACCTGCTTCGGAAAACTTCGCGAATACGGTTTCATTGAAGGTCGGCCGGGTGAGCGAAACGATCGATACCGAGAATGTGGCGGCATTTATGGAGGGTTCCGACAAAAAGGATGAGGTGCTGGTGATCAGTGCGCATTTGGACCATATTGGTATTTCCGAAAATGGGGAGATCAATAACGGCGCCGACGACGACGGATCGGGAACGGTGTCGCTGCTGGAATTGGCGGAAGCATTCAGTAAAGCCAAAGCCGAAGGTAAAGGACCGAGGAGGAGTATTCTCTTTCTGAATGTTACGGGGGAAGAAAAGGGGCTTTTTGGTTCGGAATATTATTCTGAACATCCACTGCTGCCGCTCAAAAGCACAATCGCAGACCTGAATATCGATATGATCGGCCGTGTGGACGAAGCGCATAAGAACGATCCGAGGTATGTTTACCTTATCGGTTCGGATAAGCTTTCTTCCAAGCTGCATGAGATCAGCGAGGAGGCCAACAAAAAATACGTCAATTTTAAACTCGATTATACGTTCAACGATCCGAAAGATCCTAACCGCTTCTACTACCGCTCCGACCACTACAATTTTGCCAAAATGGGCGTTCCGGTGATTTTCTATTTCACAGGCGTTCATGAAGACTATCACCGCCCGGGCGACGACGTGGAGAAAATCCTGTTCGACAAGCAATCCGAGATCGTCAAACTTGTCTTCTACACGGCTTGGGAGCTCGTGAACCGTGACGAGCGCATTGTGGTGGATAGTCATAAGGAGTGAATTTTGGGACAATGGAGGAAAGGGAGGAAGGAGGAAAGGGCGGGCCCGCGTAGGGGTAAGGTTGTTTTAAACTAATTATCGAATATGAAACGGGTTTTGTTGCTGCTGGTTTTTTGTATGTTAAGCATCGCCTCATGGGCGCAGGTGCCGGTGGAGAATTCGCTGCTTTGGGAAATCAGCGGTCGTGGGTTGGCGAAACCTTCCTATTTGTTTGGTACCATTCACCTTATTTGTCCAACCGATTTCTCCCTGAGTGATTCCCTGAAAAGTACACTCTCGCGTACGCAGCAAGTGGCGCTTGAAATGGATATGGACGACCCGGGCATGATGGCCGGGATGATGAAAACAATGAATATGGCTGCCGGTAACGAGTTGAAAAAGCTCGTTACCGAGCAGGAATACCAGCGGCTCGACCGTTTTTTTAAGGATTCCGTACATGTAGGCCTGGCCATGTTCGAGCGGGCGAAGCCGTTCGTGCTGATGGGGCCGCTATTCAACACTGTGCTGGATTGCCAGCCGCAATCTTATGAAATGGCGCTGATGGAACTTGCCGGCAAGCAAAAATCGGAAGTGATCGGGATTGAGACATTGGAAGAGCAAATGGCTATTTTTGATACAATCCCTTATAAGGATCAGGCAAAAATGCTTCTTAACCTGATAGACAGCCTGCCCTCCGCCCGTAAGGAATTCAAAAGCCTGGTTGCTTTATACAAGGCGCAAAACATCAACGAACTCTACGGAATGACGCTGAAAAGCGAATTCGGGATGGAAGGTAATGAAGAAGTGATGCTCTTCGATCGGAACCAGAGATGGATTCCCCGCATACGCAGGATCGCGAGCGCGAAGCCGACGTTTTTCGCTGTTGGCGCTGCGCATTTGGGCGGGGAGAAGGGGGTGATTGCTTTGCTGAGGAAGGAAGGGTTTGTGGTTAGGGCGGTGAAGTAGTTATTTATGATAAAAATTTTTATACACCACTATGCAATTAAATACTTATCCTTTGTTGAAAAACGAAGATCTGAAATCCTATTACTTTTGGAGTACAGGTCCCAACGGTACGATTAAAAAAGTTATTGTTTTTCAGTTGGTTGATCCGGAACAGGCACTGTACAATCTTGCATTCGGAGATCTTTTCGAAGGTGCTGAGATTTTAAATGATCTTGTTATAACCAATAATGGAGATACACGGGTGGTTCTTGCGACCGTAGGAAAGGCAGTGGTCGAATTTTTGGAAGATTTTCCAAATGCTACAATTGTGGCGGTAGGCAGTACGCCAGCGAGAACCCGATTATATCAAATCAATATTTCCCGGTTCATAAATGAAATTTTGCAAGAGTTTGTTGTAGAAGGGTATTTCGATGGTAGTTGGGAGTTGTTTGAAGGCAACACCAATTACGATGCTTTCATGTTAAAAAAGAAAAGATTAAATTAGAGGTAAACAAACTGCACCACTATGGAAACGAAGCAAAAAAGTATCTTTGGCAATGGAGAGGAAATTAAGATAGATCCGGATATGCCCGATTATTCAAATCATCCATTTTTTTTGGAAAAGAAGAGGAGGGCGATAGAATTCTTAGAGAAGCACCCCATCCCGAAAGAGCTTCTAAGTAACTACAAAAAGCCACAAGAGTAATTCTAAAACGCCGAAATCCACCGCGTCAGCCACTCCGGGCTGAAAAACAGCATTAATAACGCCACTAGCAACACGCCGGCAACCAACTTGCCGGAAGCACTGTTATTGGTGCTAACCGCCTCAGCTCTCACGGTTTTGAAAAAGAGGAGGTAGGGTAATCGCATATAATAGGCCAGGGAAATGGCTGCATTCAGAATGCCGCCAACGAGCAGCCATAGCATCCAGGTCAGTTCCTGGTCATGGTAGCTTTCCCAAAGCGCCGAGAATACCAGTAATTTGGAAGTGAAACCACCGGTAGGAGGCAAGCCTGCCAATGCGACCATCACAACGGTCAGAATGCCGGAAATCCAGACGTAGTTGCGGCCGAGGCCTTCGTAATCTTTGAGTTCGGTTTCTTGCCTTGGCTGCAAGAGGTCGACGAGGAAGAAGGCAGCGAGGTTGATGACCAGATAGGCTGCGGTGTAAAACACAGCAGCTTCGAACCCGAAACGACTGTATGCAGCAATACCGACGAGGAGGTAACCAGCCTGCGCGATAGATGAATACGCCAACAGGCGGCGTGCATTGCTTTGCCAAAGGGCTGCCACATTGCCGATGGTCATGCTGATCAACGCGATTCCCCCTAAAACCGGGAAATATTGCGCCGGTAAAATGCCTGCCAGGCGCATTAACACGAGGATAACTGCGGCTTTGGGCGCCACGGAAAGGAACGATACCAACGGTGTGGGTGCGGCTTCGTAAACATCTGGCGTCCAGATGTGAAATGGAACAAGTGAAAGTTTGAAAAGCAGGCCGGCAAGCGTTAGTACAATGGTAACCGTTACGACGAGGTCGGAGTTATTGCTGAGGCCGACGGTCAGGGCGTCGTTGGTGATGTCGAGCGTGCCCGTGAGACCGTAAATGAGCGAAATGCCATAAAGCATGACAGCCGAACTGGCGGTTCCGAAAAGCAGGTATTTAATGCCGCCCTCGGCTGCTTTTTTGTAAGGGGACAATGCTACTAGCAGGTATGAACTAATAGAAATCAGTTCCAGCGAGAGGTAGATCGACAGCAGGTGTGTGGACATTGTCAGCAAATGCATGCCCGCCACGGCGGCGATCAGTAATGCGTGGTATTCGGCCGGGAAGTCGTATTTCAGAATGCGGACGTGCAGTAATGTGAATATCCAGGCAAGTGTGATCAGAATTTTGAAGAACACTGCCTGCCTGTCGAGGAATAGCAACGGTTGGAACCTGAATGACGGCTCCGCATTCCATTGACCGATAACTAGCAATAAGGTGATTAAACTCCCTGCAAGCGCTACATTTAGCAAATAGGATGGTGATTTTTCTTTACCGAAACGCTTGGTGAAAATCAGTTCGGTGAGTAGAAACAGGCAAAAGAATACGGCCAGAAAAATTTCAGGGATGATTCCGCCGAGGCTCTGGCGTATATGTATGAGCTGGTCGTTGATATCCAAGAGAGCAGGTACAATTTTTGTGCAAAAGTACGGAAACAACGGCTTCCAAACCTCGAACTTATCAAATTAACCAACTTAAATCATGAAATATCTGCTAAGAATTTTCTCGCTGGTATTCTGCACCATGAGCATTCAGGCGCATGCACAGGATTCGACGGGACTGGCGGGAACGCCTTATCAGGAAACACAACTAGCGACAGGAGAAAAGTCTCCTTACCTTTTAAAAGAATGGTATTCAGGGGCGGTCCGTACCAGTGACGACCGCGTTCATGACGGTGTCCAGCTCCGGTATGATTATCAGAAAGACGAAATAGAATACAAAGCGGGCTCAGGCCTGTACCGCGTTTCGTCCGGCGTAACGGAATTCACCATTCCGAGTGGGGTCGAGTTGTATACTTTCAAAAGTGGTTATCCTGCCACTGGCAATTACACCGAAAAGAGTTTTTACCGAGTACTGTACGATGGAAATACGAAACTTTTGAAAAAATACACGAATCCCATTAAAGTGGAAAAAGCCAGCGCCACAAGGGAAATGGACGCCGGCGCAAAATTATTTCTGTTGAAAGATGGCAAAATGAATCCGGTGCAGCTCAATAACCGCAACAGCTTCCTGAAATTGCTTACAGATGAGCGCAATAAGCTGAACTATGTTATCAAAGAGCAGCAACTGGATTTTGCCGGTGAAGACGACCTGGTCCGCCTCCTCGAAGAATACGATTCTTATAAAGCCGGACGAGGCGGTAACTAGCCTAGTTTTCCACAATCCAGCGGTTCACACTATTATATTTCCCTTCAAGCACGATCTTGAAAAAGCCGGAAGGATATTTTGAGATATCTATTTCGGCTTTTTCATTGGTCACATCCACCTCGTCCATCAGGTAGTAAAGGTCGCGGCCGCCCTTCTCGAAATGGTTTGTAGTGGAAAGCCAAACCTTCACTTTTCCCTCTTTTTCAACGGCTTTCCAGGTAATGCTGACTTTGCCACCTGATTTTTGCAGCACCGGCGCTGTGACCGAAAGCTTGCCGGTAAACGCCACGCCATCCACTTCAAATGCCTGTTCTTTTGGAATATTGATGTCCATATGCCGCGCCACAGTTGGGAAAATGTCGACAATGCCCGGTGTGGCATTGAAGCTTGCGTTCAAACCTTTCGCATTGGTGACGATCCAGGTGCTGCGTTCTCGGTCGCTCTGGCCGCCGTGGCCCTTGCCGCCCTTGGCGTCGCGGCCATGGTCGGTGGTGACCACCATTAGCCAGTCTTCATTGAAGCTTTTTTCGCGGTAATTAATGGATTTCCAAATGCGGCCCATCTGGTCGTCCATCATCTGAATAGCTTTATGAAACTGCTCGCTATCGCCATACTTGTGCCCCATGTCGTCGGTGTATTCGAGGTACACCCACGACATATCCGGCCCGTTGTCGTGAATGTAGGAGGCGGCTTCGTCTACGACTTTTTCATCGATTTTGTGAATGTATTCGCTCTGTTTGTCGTGTCTGAAATGCACGGTATCGAGCTCAAAACCGTCGAATGAGTAATCGATTTGCAGTTTGCCGGTCTGCGGCAGATTGGTACCTACGAGTTTGGTGCGATTATCAAGCCAGGTCGAGAAAATGGCGCTGCGTTTTTGCGGATATTGCTCTTCCAGGAACCGGAAAAGCGTCCAGTAATTGTAGTTCGGGTCTTTAATATCGTTATCCCAAACATTGTGCTTGTTTACCCACGTGCCTGTGAGCAGGCTGTTGTAGCCCACGGCGGAGATAGTCGGCGTTTGCGAGTACGTGCCTTTACCCCCGCCTACATGTGCGCGCGTATACCCGCCCACCTCCGCGATCGCGTCCAGGTGCGGCGTCGCGATCTTTTCCTTACTGTCGCTGGAAATGCCGTCTACGATCACAAACACGACCTTTTTAGTTTTACTAACCTGGGAGAAGGCGTCAGGGGCAATGAGGGCGGCCGACATTAGCCATAGCAGAAAGGAAAAACGGGTTTTCATAAATTGAATGACTGTTTAATAAAAAATCCCTCAAATTAACGGCTAATTCGCCGAATTTGAGGGATTTTCAGACTAAGAAATTGTTATTAATTCAAAATTTCTTATTCGTTTTTTAGGGACTTACCGGCTGTTCCGGCGCTGCGTCTGTTTTCTTCTTTTTACCAAATGCATACACGATCCCGAAGTGGCTTTTGAGCACACCGCTATCGAATTTGTCCTTCACATACGGATTCAGTTCCAATGCAAGCATAATGCGACGATTCATCGGAAGCGGCGCAATGCGCACACCCACGTTCACTGAGTAGCCATCGATGGTGATCAGGTCTGCGTCGGCATCCGCAATGCGATACAACGGATTTAGCCTGAGGCCACCACCGATGTACCATTGCGCTACCTCGCCCCTTTTGAGGTTAATCATCGGAAGCAAATCGATGCTCAGGCTGCTGAACAGCGAATTGGTTTGCAAGCGGGTGTCCAGCCAGATCGCCTTTTTCGCATTCGTGCTGACGGTCAGCAGGCTGCTCCAAGGGTAGTAACCCACCGTTGCCTGCGCCCGCAGTTTTCCGAAACTTGCGATCAGCATCAACGTCAGCACAAAAAGAACTCGTTTCATCGAGGAGTGTTTATTAACGGCGCATTGCTTTTCCAAGTTTGCCTGCCGCCTGCATGGTATTCATTTTTTTCATCATTTTCCGCATTTCATCAAACTGTTTGATCAGGTTGTTGACTTGCAGAATGGTGGTGCCGCTACCATTGGCAATGCGTTTTTTACGGCTTCCGTCGATAATATCCGGGTTTTCACGCTCCTTTTTGGTCATCGACTGGATGATCGCCTCGATAGGCTTGAACGATTCGTTATCGATATCGAGGTTCTTAATTGCCGAGCCCATTCCGGGGATCATTCCGATGAGGTCTTTTACATTACCCATCTTCTTGATTTGCTGCAATTGGCCGAGGAAATCGTCAAAATCGAATTTATTCTGACGCATTTTGGCGTTAATGCGTTTCGCCTCGTCTTCGTCGAATGCTTGCTGCGCACGCTCAACGAGGGAGATCACGTCACCCATGCCGAGGATCCGGCTTGCCATACGATCGGGGTAGAAGGAGTCGAGCGCCTCCATTTTTTCCCCGGTACTGATGTATTTGATCGGTTTCTCCACCACCTGACGGATCGAAAGCGCCGCACCACCGCGGGCATCACCGTCGAGTTTGGTTAGAACGACACCGTCGAAGTCGAGTCTTTCATTAAAGGTCTTGGCCGTGTTCACCGCATCCTGACCCGTCATCGAGTCGACCACGAAGAGGATTTCGGAAGGTTTTACGGAAGTTTTAATGTCTTCCACCTCCTTCATCATCACCTCGTCCACCGCCAAACGGCCCGCTGTATCGACGATCACTATCTTCTTGCCGGACTTTTTCGCGTGAGCCACCGCATTCTGTGCAATGCTTACTGCATTTTTGTTCTCAGGCTCTGAGTACACTTCTACGCCGATCTGCTCACCGAGCACTTTCAGCTGGTCGATCGCCGCGGGGCGGTACACGTCGCAGGCAGTAAGAAGCACCTGGCGACCTTGTTTTTTAAGCAACGAGGCGAGTTTTCCGGAGAAAGTCGTTTTACCCGAACCTTGCAAACCTGCGATGAGGATTACCGCCGGGTCGCCTTTGATATTGATCCCCTCTGCATTGCCCCCCATCAATTCGGTGAGCTCTTCCTGCACGATTTTGACGAACATCTGCCCTGGTTCAACAGAAATCAGGATTTTTCTGTCGATAGCCTTTTCGCGGATGCGGTCGGTAATTTCTTTGGCTACTTTAAAGTTTACATCGGCATCGACCAATGCTTTGCGGACTTCCTTGGTAGTAGCGGCAACATTTATATCTGATATGCGATCCTTTCCTTTTAGTGTGCGAAAGGCGTTATTAAGCTTGTCCTGTAAGTTTTCAAACATGGAATAATATCTATGAATCTGAACCTGAATTTGAAATAAAACACAAAGGTATAAATAAAATGAGGAGTACGGGAAGGTTACCTCCTGTACTCCTCAATATTCGGTTGGTTCGAAGCTCCCGCTCCCGCTCGTTCGAAGCTCCGCTTCGGACTCGTTACTGCTTCACCGCAACACTCAATTCGGCCGGTTTGGGTGCCTGAATGCCGTCGATCGCGAACTGGCGGCTGATGCCCTCGTGTACGTCGTAATAAGTTTCCCAGTAGGTCGCGCTGGGCGTCCATACACGTACATCGAAGAAAATGGCGTTTTCGGTAAGCTTGGTTACCAGGATATCATGCTGCACATCTTTCAATGCGGTAGGGCAGGCGTCGACTACCTTTTGTACCGATGCTCTAATCTTATCGACTCCATTCTGGCTTCCCGCAGCGAACACCATATCGACGCGGATCTTGCCTTTTCCTGAGATATTAGTGATCGGCGAGGTCGATAATGCGCCGTTCGGGAGGATAATGGTCTTGTTATCCGGTGTTACCAGGATAGTATTGAAAATCTGCACACCTTCTACCGTTCCGGTAAATCCCTGGGCATTAATGAGATCACCGACGCGGTAAGGCTTGAAGATGAGGATCAGCACCCCTCCCGCAAAATTGGCCAGGCTGCCTTGCAATGCCAAACCTACTGCCAAACCGGCCGCACCGAGTACCGCAACGAATGAGGAAGTTTCGATGCCTACAATGCCTGCAATACTCAATAGCAGCATTACATTGAGCAAAACGACGATTAGTGAGCTCAGGAACGGCTGTACGTCACGGTCGACCTTGCGTTTTTCCATTACATTGCTGAGCATCGTGCTGATTTTGCCCACAATGAAACGGCCGATGATAAATGCCAGCAGAGCGAGCAAAATTTTGCCGCCATAGAGTGTCGCCAGCGTCCAGATCTGCGCTTTGATAATGTCAAAATTCATGTTGTAGAGATTTTGTTGATAAGATGTGATGTGTGAAACGTTTGTGACTTCAAATTGCATTCAATTGCAAAGTCACTCATTCCGCAGACATTAGCAATGGGGTGGGTAAAATCTTCGAGTAGAATTTGTTCTATTTGAGGTAGTAATATCATGAAAAAAGGGCGAGCAATGGCTGATTACCACTTGCCCGCCCTTTGGGGTTACTTTGTATTGCGCTTATTTCTTGAATTTGGCGGCGATCCAGCGGAACATTTTCTTTTCCTTTTCCCAGAAAAATGAGAACTGGCCTAAGAGAAAACCGTACAACAGCAGCAAGCTTTGGTAAGTCGGGAAAATGAACAGAATGTAGGTAATCGTTTTGAGCCACATTGGCGTCGTGTCGTCATACCCCAGCAAATAAAAGAGCCCTTTGCGGAGCCATACGACCGACGAACCCGACAAACTGAAAACTGCAAGTACCAATAAAACCTGCCTGGTTGTTTCCAATCCCCATTTTTCCTGCATTTTACCCAACCAGGGCTGTGCATTCTTTTCTCCGCTTTGCATATGTTACTGTATTGACTGCGACTGAATTTCCTGCAAAGAAACAATGCGAATCGCAAAAATCCTTGGTTTTAATGAAGGTTTAATAGTTGAGTTCGTGAAAGGCGGGTCGTTTATTTAATCTTCAAAAACACCAGTAACCCCAGCACACTCACCACCAAAACACTTGCAGCCGCGGCCGTCATCACACCGTCGCGCACATTCTTGCCGAGGAAGTCCAGCCCGCTGTATTTGTGCAGGAATGCGAAGCTGAAACCTTCACGGCGATCGCGATCTTCCACTTTCGTTGAAAGGCGACTGGTAGTGGTTTCGATATAATACGTCGTATGATCGGGTGTATCGTAGGCCAGTTTTACCACCGGCAGCCGTTTGTTCACAAAACCATATTCACCGGCGAAACTGGTTACGAGTGAAGCTTTATCTACTTCTGCATCCGAAATGGGCGAAGAAATCTGGGCTTCCATCAGGTCGCAGCAACTTTCGGCGTTGCGCTCCTCCTGCGCGGCGAACTTGCGCGCAAGGTATTTCGCGAAACGGATATTGCCGTCTTCCAGCTTTTTACCATCTTGGATGTTAGTGTAATCCACCACTGTTTTGTCGGTTTCCCAATCCTTTCGAACGGTTTGCCAGAAAATGTTCTCTCCCCATTTGATCAGCCCGATGTTGGTAACGCCTTTGAGATCGATCATCGACGCCTGGGCTATTTCCTCCGTTTTGATGACCGGGTCGTACACATATTTCTGCCGCTGGTCGGGATCGAGTTTCTGGATGGCGTGGTAGGCGCCCGAGAATGCGAACGTGAATGTGAAAATGCTGCACCAGATGCCGATCGAACGGTGGTACTTACGTAGAATGCCCCGCTGGTTGCCCGAACGGCCGGTTTTGAACTTTTTCCACATTAACCCATACACCAGCACTCCTGCGACTGCCGAAAGAATAATGAGGCTCAGGAAAGTCACCATTACCGTAATGCGGATGGTATTGTTGGTGATCATGTCCATAAAACCCCAGTTATGAAACGTGCTGAATATCCAGATGAACGCTTTACGCCCGCTATCGTTAAATGTAGCAAAGCGGCTCTGGCCGGTTTCGACATAAATATCCATCTTCCGGCTGTCGTCGAAACTGATTTTCCACACGGGCAGAAACCGGTTCACATACTTGTATTGATCGGTAAATTCGGTCAGCAACGTGCTGGAAATAATCTTCGATTTCGGCTCGCCAAGCATGGAGCGTGCCATGTGTTCGGCATATTTCTGGTCGCCGTCAGGGAGTTCAGAGCCGTTGGTGGTGCTGAAATACCTCAATTTATTATCGACGCCCTTCACCTGGTACCATGCATTCCCGTCAAATTTGATCAGCCGGAAATTTTTGAATTCCGCGATTTTGTTTTGGGTTAAAACCTGCCCGAGCTGTAATGTTACGTCGGCGGGCGCCACTGGTTCGGCTTTGTAAAACTCATGGGCAATGGTGGTTTTGAACCAATGCGACATGAACGGGTGCATGACGCCCGATGCGGTCCAGAAAATAGTGGGAACAAGTGCCAGCAGCCCCAATATCCGGTGCCAGCGATAGATGTTTCTGCGGATCGTCTTTTCGGCCTTTGCCTTGAATGACTCTTTGGGTTGAATAGCAATATCCTCGATCATAACCTGTTATTTTTTGCCGGTGAAAGTGTATTGCACGCCGAAAACGAATGTACGCGGTGCCGCAGCATTGTAAGTCGTGCGGTCGGTAGCGTTGTTGCCGCGGGTTGCATTGGTGGCGTAAAGCACATCGGTCAGGTTGAGCACATTCGTGAAGAGCTCAATGCCTTTCCAGTTATATCCCAGTCTCAGATTCAGGATGTCATAACCTTCGTATCGGACGGAATTGATCTGATTCTGATAATAGGAAGCCACATGCTGCCATTCCACCGACGACCGGAGATTTTTAAACCATTTGGGATAATAGCTGAACTCTGTGTTCCAAAGCCAGCGCGGCGAGGAAGGCATATCCTTGCCATTGACATTCTTCACGGCGTCGGACTCGCGGTTGCTCAAAATGAACTCCTCGTACCTGTGAATGGCCGTAGTACCGCCAAAACGGAGGAAAAACTCCTTCGTCGGTTTGTAGGTTACTCCGAATTCCGCGCCGCGGTGCAAAGTCTTTCCGGCCGATTGGTAATCGTACGAGTTGTCCGGCAGCCGCACATTCAGCAGCTCGTTGCGGCCATTCATTTGGTAGAATGCCAGGTCGATGTAAACCTTGTTATCGACCAGGGATGCCCAGCCGCCGATTTCTGCATTGTTGAATTCAGCTGGTTTCAGATTGTAGTAGAACAAATCACCGTTTTCCACCGGTATGGTACGTTTGCGGAACACCGACGTCAGTCCAGGAGGAGAAAACCCTCTCGAATAATTGGCATAAATCCCTTTTCCTTTACCTAAATCATAAGTAGCCCCGATTTTTGGCGTAACCTTACTGTACGATTTGCTGCCCGAAGTATTATCGAGGAAATTGGCGTAGGTAAACGACATCCGGTCATAGCGTACCCCTGCCGATACACGAAGTTTCGGCAAGAGTTCGAAATCATATTGTGTGTATGCCGCTGTGTTCTTGATATCCGCATCATAATCCGCATTTCGAATGTCCGGCCGCTCTTGTACGATGGTATATTTCTCCACCGACTTTCCGTCCGGGCGCAGTTGGGCTGCCAGGTCGATCTGATAGGACCAGTAGTTGGATGGTGAGAAATCGAAAACGGCACCTGTGATCAGTTTGGAATTAAGGAACCTAAACCGCTGGCTGTGCTGGGCGAGTATGCCAATGCTTTTGAAGTCGCTCGAATTGATTTCGCCCCTGGCTGTTGTTTGCCCGGAGGTCCAGCGAATGCCGTAATTCGGGTTCTGGCCGTGTTCATTTTTTCTTGCAAAAGCGGTCACGAATGTCTGTGAGCCATTTTTCCAATCTTTTTCAAGGGTAAGCCGGCTGCGCAGCGAGCTCACTTTACGGTAGGTAAAGTCGGTAGTACTCACATACTGGCGGGAATAAAATGCAAGGCTGTCCACGCTGCCGCTCGTTTGCGAATCATATTTGCTGTAAGCCAGCGTGTAAATCAGGCGCGTCGACGGTGTGAAATGATATTCCAGCCGTGCATTGATCGCGTTTTTGTCATAATCCGAGCTTTTCATCCAAGCGTCGCGCTGATTGGCGACGAATCCGCCCACGTAAACGCCGAATTTCCCGATCATGCCGCCCGCGCCATACTGAATGCGCTTATAGCCCCATTGATCAGCCTGCACGCCGATTTTGGCAGTCGGTAATATCGTAGGTCGCTGCGTGATAAAGTTGATCGCACCACCCACGGCTTCCGGGCCGTATATAGAGGAAACGGGGCCTTTCACCACTTCCACCGAGCTGATTGCAAACTGGTTGAATTCCAGAATGGAGTTATGGTTGAAAACGCCCATCGGCCGGATCGGCACGCCGTCTTCCATGTAAAGGAAATAGGCATTGGTGGTAAATGGCTGGCGGATCGCCATCGAATGCTGCTCGTTGCCGAGGTTCACCATCATCACGCCGGGTACTTTGTTCACGATTTCGTACATGGCCGTAGGTTTGGCCTCGTCGATCATCCGTGGGGTCAGTTTGGAAATAGCGATGGGGCTCTCGGTACGCAAAGTTGCCTCGCGGTTGCCCGTCACAACGACCGATTGCAGGTTTTCCGCAGCCGCGTCAAGCCCGATCTTAACGCTTTTACCATTTTCGATCTGGACTTCTCTGGCAGAGAACCCGATGCTGGAAATGCGGAGTATTGCATTGGAAACCGGACTGTTGAATGCAAAATGGCCGTTGTTGTCAGTGGTGGTACCGAGGTTGGCCGAGACGATCTGCACCGTGGCTCCGGGAATGGGCTCTTTGGTCTGGGTATCGAATACACTGCCTTCGATGCCCTGCGCGACAGCCGCGTGCGCGCATACATACAGGAATAGCGCCTGTAAAAATATTTTCAGGTTCATTATAATGGCTTAAGAGATTAAAATTCAGTTAGGTATCATGAATTTGATCTCCTGGGCGGGCGCAGCAATTTGCCGATTGGCGCAGAGTAAAAAAGTAACTGGTGGAAGAAACGAACCGGTTCCCGGAATTCTGTGGTCCCCGGTTCAAAGTTGTAAGAATAGGGTTGTGGGGTAAATAGTTGGATGACTGGGATGTTGTGAACTTTCTCCGAAGTCTCCTTGTCCTGCTTTTCCTTTTGCTGTTTGAGCTTTTTCGCCAGGTAACATTTGCCGTCGCAATGCAGCTCGGGACGTTTTCGGTTTTCGCAAAGTACCTTGGCGATGTATTCCCGGTTCAGTTTAAAATAGGCGATCGTTCCCCACGGACTGAGCGTGGGTAGCATAATAGCTGCGAGCAGTATGTAGGCTATAACGGAGCGCATATTTTACTTCGGCTTTCGGCTTTCGGCTGTCGGCTTTTTTGTCCAAACGAAAGTTCGAAAGCCGATAGCCGACGGCCGAAATACATTTAAAACGATGTCCCTACGCCGGGATCGGAAAAACGTTTGTCTTTGATGAAATCATCGTCATTCAGTGTTTTCAGAAATGCGATAATCGATTGCTTTTCGGCGCTTGTCAGGCTAATCCCGCGTTTTTGGCCCGCTATATTCAGCAATGGGTCTAATGTGGGCGAAACATAAATACTATCCTTGTTGCCGGGTTTGTCGTTCGCGTAATGATCGAGTACCTGTTCCAGCGTTGTAAAACGGCCGTCGTGCATGTAAGGCGCGGTCAGGCCCACATTCCGCAGGCTCGGTACCTTGAATTTCAGCCGGTCGCCGTCATTCAAAGTAATGGCATACCTGCCCTGGTCGTTGATCCGGTTGGGTACCAGTCCATTGTTTCTGAATTTCTGATCCGTAAAAAGCTCACCGGCGTGGCAGGAAGCACATTTTTGTTTAAAAACAGATAAACCATCCTTCTCCTGCGCGGTGAGCGCGGAAGCGTCGCCTTTTAGGAAATAATCGTACCGGGACGTAGCCGAAACCATGGTCATCATAAACTGCGACAGCGCCTTCATCATCCGGTCGGCGGTAATGCTATCGCTACCGAACGCCGCTTTGAACATTTTGGGATAATCCACCTGCTTGGCGGCACCCGTTACCGGCGTTTTTTTCAACTTCTCAATCACATTACCGACCCGCTCGTCCATCTCCACCTTATTTTGAATGGGTACCGGCGGCACCATATCCATATCATGTACGCCGCCATCCCAAAAGAATGAAGTATTCCAGGCCATATTCTGCACCGACGGCGCATTACGCGTGCCGATCTTATCATCCACGCCGTGGCTGAGGTCGTGGCCATGGTGCGTAAATGCAGCCTGTTGCTGGTGGCACGTCCCGCAGCCGATATTGTCGGTCCGTGAAAGGATGCCATCGTAAAACAGGAATTTTCCCAATTCGACGCCTTCGACGGTCAGTGGATTTTTAGATAAATCATAAACCGGATCAGGGAAATAGGAAGGCTTTGTCCATTGCAGTGGCGTAGGCGTATTGTCTGTTGGCTTAGGTCCCGGCTCGTCGGTGCTGCTTTTTTTGCAAGAAACAGCCAACGCCAGCAGCGCCGCCAAAAAAACCAATATGCCCGTAACCTTCCTCATTTTGTTTGTTAGCGCGCTGTTTAGTTGATCTTTATTTCCTTGACATTAAACATTCCGGCATAATTGTCGGCGACATACTTCGAAGAATCGGTAAACATCAGTGATGAGCTTTTTTTGATGCTCAACTGTGTGGAACCATTGAAAATTTTCTGAATATCGGCCTGGATCAGCACATTGGAGACAATGCTTGTCGTAACGATTGCCTTTTGGCCAGGGAAAGCCAGTTTGACAGTCCTGAGATTGTTGATGGTCTTTTCCGTTCTGCCCCCGAAAAAACCAATGTGGTAGTAGTACTTGCCATTGGCAGTCGTTGCGGAATCGGAAGAACCTTCCAGTTTCAGGAAAATGTAGCCCGGGTTCCAGTCCCAGTACATGGCCTCTTCATTGGTAGGGCCTGTATATATGTCGAGAATACCCTTTCGCCCAGGCGAATCCGGTTCCATTACGCTACGTACGCTATCGACTCCTACCATAAACTCGATGCCGGTATAATCACCAGTCAGCACATTCCGGATCGTAAGTTTTTGCGACTCCTTATTCGCCTCGCGGATCAGGAAGTAGCTCGAATCCTGAGGCACCGCGAATATGCTGCCATCCAATTTGATGAGTTTGATATTTGAAATGTAGTAGTTGAGCTTGCTGACTGTGAAATCCTCGCCCACCGCATTTATATATCGTGTGCTGTCGAGCTGCAAATCCTTGTCACCTACGATGTTATCGAATTGCAGCTGAATGGTGCCGGTTTCAATCGGATCGGTATCGTCGTCTTCGTCCGGGAAAGAGCAGGAAAACATCAGTAACCCCGAGGCCAGTGCCCAGGCAGACAGCCATGAAAATGTTCTTTTCATCATGTAGTTTTTGTAAAATGAAGTTTGCACACAGCCCATAGGCGTGCTTTAAGCCGGCAAAATGGCAAACAGAATTTGTTCCAGCTAATGATAGAACTGTAAACGGGGTGATTTTATGCTAAATCAGATGAGCGGGGGATGAAAAATATCGTCCGCCGCAATGCGGGGTGTGAAGGAAGAGGTAAGAGAGAAAACCGCCTGTGGCAGCAGTTCGACGACAACGGGTTGTTGCGCAAAGGAAAAATCCGCACGCTGGTCCATTACCTGGTCGATCAGTCGCGACATATAAGTTTTTTCGGCCTGGCGTTTTTCCTGTTCATCCAGCGCGGCAATGCGTTTGGCGAGGTAGCATTTACCATCGCAATGCATTTGCGGCCGGTTCCTGTTTTCGCAGAGATTCGCAACGATGTATTCGCGCCGGATCTCAAAATCGAGGTACAACAACGGAATCACCCATACTTTGACCAGCAGAAGGCCAAGCAGGCTGAGGGATATCCATTGTTTTGCAGAATTTCTCACGATATCAAAAACGAACAAACCGGTTGAAATGGTGTTTGCGCACAAAGGTAATGATGAATGCACAGAAACGATCGAATTATTGAATGATCCTGCCTCCCGTTAGCGGATTTTATAATGAATTTGTAGCGATAATCCACCGGAATAGAGAAATCGGTTATTGAATCCCTCAGGGGTGTAACCAAACCCGGGGAAGTACTGAACATAAGTATCTGCCTTTGTCCGCCGCCCCATTACATTTCTGAAGGTTAAACGCAGGAGCCAGTTGCTTGCCAGGTTGAAATCAAACCCGAAATAACCTTCGAATCCCAATGCGACATTGTTTGTTTCCTTGAACCGGCCTTCATAATCACCGAATGTGGGGCCCTTAAAGCGGTAGCTCCCTTTATACCCAGCAATGGAAATGACCGGACCATAGCCGGCGTAGAGGATCCTGCGCGTACTGCGCATTCGCCTCACCTCATATGCGGCGCGCAGATATGTGCCTTTGAATGCCTGCGAAGGATTGAAGTCGTTGTATTGTCGCGTGTCGCCACTGGCAAAACCTGCTCCAAAGTACAAGCGCCGGCCGGGCTTCTTCAAATCGAGCAGGTAATAGGGTTCTGCAATGAAAGTATTGCGGATGTAATACTTGTTTGAAAAAATGAATGAGGGCACGCTATTGATTACGTCGAGGCCCATGTAGGAAGATCTTTTGACTAGCGTGTCCTGCGCTTGCGAAACGAACGACACGCTTACAAAGATCATTAATATTGAAAATCGTTTCATGGCTTGATCCGTATTGTGATTCCTGCACCGGGTTCAGCATTTAACCAGGGTTGCGGGCCGGGGTTAACATAGGGGTCGAAGTAAATATTCGTTTCAGTGAAAGTGGAATAGTATTTGTTGACCGTGGTTGGCTCTTGCGCATCGGTGATAAAACCGCAGCCTCCTTTGTATCGGAATACGCGTTGATAGTAGATAGCAAGTGTATCGGTGCGTTCGGAAAACTGGAACACGTAAGTAGTGGTGTCGGAAACGAGTGAAATGGGTAGAGAGATGGAGTAGTAATGTTGGGGTGTAAAGTTGTCTGTTTGCTGCCTGATGGCCTCCTGGCTCACCGCATTCAGAGCGTAAATCGAATCTAATATCAGGGAATCTTCTCCAAAATAGATTCTTGCGGACAGTTCCGCTTGCGGCCCGCAGTCGATGCAGCTTTGGACGCCGACTGCTGACAATATGAAGATGATGAAGATGCTTCATCAAAACGGTCCGGAAGGTTTTAGCTAACCGGTGAGACACATTTTCCTAAAACATCGTTGCCGCCGCAGGATAATCGCACTTTAAATCAGTACTTAGTGTGGGACATTAAAAGTATATTTGAGAAAAAAGGCACACTATACCATGGCAGCACAGGCATTAGCAATTTCACAACCGACCATGTATTCAGAAGAGGAATATCTCCGCATTGAAAACGACGCGTTTGAAAAGAGCGAGTATTTTCAGGGGCAGATTATCAAAATGGCCGGAGCTACACCGAATCACAATCGTGTGAAGGAGAATATAGTTGGGGAACTCTATTCGGTTCTGAAAAAGGGGAAATCGTGCCGAAGTTCTTCAAGTGATCAACGGATTCACATTCCGGCCAATTCGCTTTACACCTATCCTGACATTGTTATCGTCTGCGGGCCGAACAAATTTTCAAAACTGGATCGCATTACAATCACCAATCCATCAGTGATCATCGAAATCCTTTCTCTTTCCACGAGTGAGTACGACCGAGGTGAGAAATTCAAATTGTATCGTGACATTGAAACTTTACAGGAATATGTGTTGGTAGATTCCCGCAAACCCTACGCGCAGGTTTTCCGCCGGATGCCCGATAATCAATGGATATTAGCCGACGACGCATTCTCCCTTAGCGAATCAATTACGATTCAAACAATCGGTGCTGCGCTGCAAATGGCCGATCTTTATGATGGTATCGAGAATGTAAGCAGCCTCTTATCCCCGCCCGAAGAGTAATTTTCCTATATTTGCCCTTTAAACAATAAGGGGCTTTTTGCTCCGTTTAAGATCAAAATTGTTTTTGAATAGAATCGACCTCTGTTTCATTCGCTTAACCATTCACTTTTTATTTCTGATATGATGCTTCTGCAAGCACTTACTGACTCTACTGCGGCTGCACCCGTCGCTGAGCAGGGCCTTTCTGTAATCGATTTGCTCGCCAAAGGGGGGTGGGTAATGTTGCCACTGGGATTGTTGTTCCTGGCGACGCTATTCCTCATTATCGAACGTTTCCTGGGTATCGGCGCCAATGGTAAGATCGAGCCGCAATTTGTCGACAATGTGAAGGATTTTATTCAACAGGGAAATTTGAAATCGGCGGAGTCGCTTTGCAGAAACCAGCGTAACGCCGCCGGCCGCATTCTGGAAAGGGCGATCGGCCGCATTGGTTACCCGATCAAAGACATTGAAACAACGATTGAAAATGCCAGCCAGATCGAGATCCAGCGTATGGAAGGAAATCTGCCTTACCTGGGGGTGATCGCGGGTATCGCGCCGATGCTCGGGTTCGTGGGTACGATTTCCGGTATCATCCGTATTTTTTACGATATTTCGATCTCCAACGACTTTAATATCAGCACTATCGCAGGGGGTATGTATGAGAAAATGATCACTTCCGGTTCGGGTCTGATCATTGGTCTGATCGCCTACGCGGGTTACCACTTGCTGAACATGAAAATCGACCGTTTTGCATTGCGCCTGCAAATGGCCGCATCCGACTTCCTGGATGTGCTTTCAAAGCCGGTTGCTGCAAAATAGCTATTGATAACCAGGCAGGGTTTCAAAGTTGCCCGGTTTAAACCTCATTATAGATATGAAAATACGTCGGAAGAGCCGGTTTGCCCCGGAGGTGTTCACGCACTCGCTCAACGATATCATGTTCTTCCTGTTGCTGTTCTTTTTGATCATCTCCACGATGTCCAATCCGAACGTAATCAAACTGATGCTGCCCAAAGCATCGGCGACGCAACAGATGTACAAAAAACAGATTACGCTCTCGGTCGATGAGCATAAGGCCTATTTTATTGATAAAGAGCCTGTTCCTTTTGATAATCTGGAAACGCAATTGCAAAGTATTTTTGCCGGTGTGGAAGAACGAACGGTGGTGCTGCGGGTAGATAAGAACCTCGCCGTGCAGGATCTCGTGGACGTGCTCGAAATCGGGGCCAAGAACGATATCAAGATGGTAATGGCTACGGCTAAATAGATTTTTAGGGAGAAAGGAGGAGGGAGAGAGGAGAATGGAAAGGGTTTGAAGGTTTTGATCTTCAAACCCTTTTGCTATTTCTAATGGTTAGCAGCGCTTTGATAGATTTGCTCCACGATGGATTGCAGGATAGCTCCTTGCGCTCCGTCGCAAATGTTGGCAGGTTTGCCGTCGCAGAGATCCATGAATGCGAGGGTGTTCCGCAATTGAGTGTCGATAGCACCCAAATGTGGGAAGCGGATATCGGCCAGCTCGCCGGCGATTTCGGTGTATACCGACAGCGGAAATAATTTGGCACCGCCTTTTGTCCCGAAAACTTCCAGATTGATCGTCTCCTCCTGCTCCATATTCAGAGCAAATGAGGTAGATAGCGCAATGCTGACATTGCCGGGAAATGACAGATGTGCAAAGCAGGCATCCTCCACTTCGAATGTAGCAGGGTTCCAGGCGCCTTTCAGGCCTTTTCCACCGGTTTTACCGATGAAATCGTACGTATTGGCTACAATGCGCGTGGGAAGCTGGTAGCCTGTCAGGCCAAGGGCTAAATCGAGAATATGGACGCCTAGGTCGATCAATGCGCCGCCCCCCTGGATCGTTTTGTTGGTGAAATTACCCCAGCCCGGAATGCCACGGCGACGCAGATAGCTGGCCTTGATGTGGTAAATATCACCCAGGTTGCCGAGTGCATGATAATTTCTCAGCGTCGAATATTCCGGCGCATGACGGCGCTGGAAGTTGTAGGCCAGGGTTAATCCCTTCTTTTGAGCCAGATCGGCCATTTCGCGCGCCTCGCGGGCATGCATGGCCGGCGGCTTTTCACAAAATACATGACAGCCATTTTCAAGCGCCTGCATGGTAAACGGGTAATGCAGGTTATTGGCCGTGCAATTGATCACAATATCCGGCTTGCCTTCACTGCGGTACATTTCGTCGGGGTTGTCGTACGCAAACGGCACACCGTGCTTGTCGGCCAGGGTCTGGGCTTTATGGATGTCACGGCTGCATATCGATACGACCTTGACGCGATCGGGCAATAGGGCTAATGCCGGAAGGTGGTTTTGGTCGGCAATGTGCCCGCCGCCGATGATAGCGGCTTTCAGGATTGACATGAATCGGAAGAATAAGTTAATTATTCTTCCAAATATCCGGATTTAGGACAAGAAAACAGGTAAGTCAGGGTTCAATTGGTTTTTGATACTTCCAAACAGCCTTCTTGATTTTCAGGTCTGGGTCGCTGTAATTGAGATGTCGGTATTTGCCGGCCTGTTCGTCGTCGGTAGCGTTCATCGAAGGTGTTCTCGGAAGAAGATTCCATGACCAGCCATAGGCAATATCCGGAACTCTTCCGGATTTAGACAAGTTGAGCGTTCCATGGAGAAAAGAACCGATTTCTTCCATTGTGGGAGTAGCAAGGAGGTTTTTAGAGCCAAAATTCAGAAACCCCTGCCGTTTGTCCTGATCCTCTTTGTCCAGCTTAAAATTGACTTCCAAAGTATATTCCATTTCAACCGGCTTGCCGTTCTGTACTGCGGGACTCCATTTCGGCATTTCATTTACGACGCGCAATGCTTCCTTATCGATGCCGTAACCAATGTTTTTCAGACTTTTCGCATTGCGGATATCGCCATTTTTATCCACAGTAAAAGACACCAGTGCGATCGCTTCCACGTTCGTTTTGCGAGCAGCTTCCGGATATTGCAGGTTTTGAAGAAGGTATCGCATCAATGCCTCGTTACCGCCAGGAAATGAGGGCCGTTGCTCAGCTATTTTCATATTATCGCTGACCGGCGAAGAAGTAGCAGCCGTATCGCCGTCGGTGATCGGTTGACCGACAACTACCGGGCCGGTAATTTGATTTACAGCCTTTTTGACGATCACTCCGAGCTCCTGATTATTATCCGTCAACTTAAATTCCTGTGTTTCATATGCAACGTGTGTGATAACGAGCCTGGAATTGGCGGGTACATTTTGCAGCTCAAACCGGCCATTGTGATCAGTAGTTGTGCCACGGGTGGTTCCGGCTATGATGATGGTTGCATCTTCGACCGGTCCGTCGGTTTCGTCCACGATGAGTCCTCTTACACGTATCGTCTTTTCAGCCTCCGTTTTAAGCCGATCGATAGCCTGCAGCGGCGACCGGGAGGCTGAGATGCTAACCGAACATGCGGCTGCCGGCAGGATCATCAAGTATTTGGCCAGTAGCCATCTCGAACTGCGTTGTTTGTAAATCATCTGAATCCGGCGTTTTAGCAATGATGCATTGAAAAAATGGTTGGCAATCGTAATGTCAGGGCTGCGCATCGCGTAGGCGACCAGGAATGAGGCGTAACCGTTCCGGTTTGGCACCGACTCGTCGGCCAGGTATTCGTGGACGGTTTCCATAGAGCGCTTGTAGAGCCAGACAACGGGGTTAATCCAGAAACCTATTTTCAGCAGTTCGATCAAAAGGATATCTGCGGTGTGCCATTGCCGGATATGCTCATACTCGTGCCGGATGATCGTGTCGGAATTATGGCGGTAGTTATGAGGACTTAAAAAGAGCCAGCGAAAGAATGAAAATGAGCTCCCGTTCCGACTACCGGTGTTTTCGGGCAACATCACCAATGAATAGTTGCCCATTTCGATCCTTTCGTTCCGACTGGCCATTTTGAAAAGCCTGAAAAGATTCGAAATGAATTTACAGGCCAGGATCAATACGCCGGTTGCATACAGCCCGAAAATCCAGCGCCATAGGTCAATCCGTTTTTCAGGTGTTTGATCGGCGATTACGGCAACGGAGATCGTTGCCTTCTGGTAGACGGTCTCCGGGACGTGGATTGTCGTGACCGGCTCCGCAAAATGGATGGCAGGCAATGCAAATGCGATCAGTAACGTGCCCAGCAGATAGAAGCGGTTCCAGTAAAAAAAGGTATGTTTTCGAAGTAAAAGCCAATAGCAGGCATAAAATAGCAGCCAGTATGCATTGACTTTTGCCAGATAGAGGAGTGTTTCCATGCAGGGCAGCGTTACGCTTGTTATTTGCTTTTGGTGATGATCGAAACGACACCGTTCGCACCACGAGAGCCATAAATTTTCGTCGATTCAGGGGCTTTGAGTACGTTGATACTTTCGATGGTATTGGGATCCATTGTTTTGATCAGGCTGCCATCTTCCAATGCTTCACCGTTCAGTATGTACAAAGGCTGGCTGCCGGCGCGAGTTGATTCCTCCCGCCCACGGATCTGTATTTTTGACTCAAATTTATCGCCTGTGCGCATTTCGGGTTGTGCTTCGAAAGTTTCACCTTGCAGTATGGTTCCCTCTTTCGGTTTTTGAATAACTGGTTGTGCGGCAGGTTTGAATCCGACAACTGTTGTCTCTTTCGCTTTGTCGGCGCCGACAGTCGTATCGTCGCCTATTTCCGCTAGCATGAAGTTGATAGGCACTGTGAATTTCGTACTGACTGCTTTCCCGTCTTGTTTGCCAGGTGTCCATTTGGGAAATTTAGAAACGACGCGGGCCGCTTCTTCATCGCAGCCATAGCCGATGCCTTTCAGAATTTTTACATCTTCAATATCACCGGTAGAAGTTACCACGAAGCTGACGAATACCTTGCCTCCTACATCAGCTTTGGAAGCTCGCGTGGGATACTTGATATTCCGGGCCAAAAACTTGAACATTTCAGCATTTCCACCCGGGTACTCCGGTGCAACTTCGACGGCCTCCAAAACGGGGCTGGCTTCCAAACGTTCCCCCGATTTTATTGCCTCATTTTCCTTTGAAACCTGACTCTCGCAGCCGGCCACAAGCAATGCGCTGGTTCCGATCATCGTTGCGGCAACCACGTAGGTGCCCAGCATCCATTTGGATGTGCGGTTCTTATAGATCATCTGAATACGGTTTTTTAATTGAGATGGTTTGAAAAAGTGATTGGTCAGCGAGGCAACAGGCGCATTAAGCGCATACGCGACGAGGAACTGAGCGTAATAATCACGGTTCGGGGCTTGCGCATCGGCCAGGTACTCGTGAATTTCTTGCAGTGACCGCTTGTACAACAGCAGCACCGGGTTGAACCAGAAAACGGTCCTTATGATTTCAATCAAAAGAATATCGAGGCTATGCCGCTGTTCGGTATGCACCATTTCATGCCGCAAAATGGCATCGAAATGGTTTTCATAGTCGTTGCGGTTGATGACGATCCATTTCAGGAATGAAAAGGAGCCTACCTGGTTGGAGTCGATCAGGATCACCGTGCAATCTTCCAACTTAATGCGCTCGCCCGAACGTAGGTATTGCTCCAGCTGGACGATGTTCCTGGCCAGTTGCGTAGCGGTGATAGTCAACCCCGCGATGTAGATCACCGTCAGGACTTGCATCCACGTCCACGCTTCCGGCTCTTCGCGTGCCTTACTGATCACCGAGAATGCCGAAGCATTCACTTCGTATATCACAGGCAGTTCGGGCGCCGAGGCCGGATAAATGATCTCCGGCAACGCGAACGCGATAAGCAGCGAGCCCAGCAGGTACCAGCGGTTCCATTGGAAGAATGTATGCTTGCGAAGCATCGACCAGTAACAGAAATATAGCAACACCCAATAAAGGCTAACCTTGCCGATGTATATGAAATTTTCCATGGCTAACAGACGGTTTACTGGTCGTTTTTGTGTTGGTTGATCAGCTTCATGATCTCATCCAGATCTTTGGTATTCAGATCGTTATCCTTCACAAAAAAGGAAACCAGGTTGGGTAGCGAATTGTCGAAGTAGTTGACCATCAACTGCTTCATTTCGTGCCGCTTATATTCTTCTTCCGAAATGAGCGGGTAGTATTCGTGTGTTTTCCCGTACGCGTTGTAGCCTACCACCTCTTTCTTTTCGAGAATACGGATGATAGTAGATACGGTGTTGTAGGCTGGTTTGGGCTCGGGCATTTCCGCCAGAATGTCTTTCACAAAAGCCTTTTTCAGTTGCCAGAGAATTCTCATGACCTCTTCCTCTGCCCTCGTCAGGTTACGCATTTCCATAATGTTTCTTTCTTTAAAATGGGTTATAAGTAATGGGTAATTCAAATATATGACTATTTAATTAGTTTTAAAACTATTTTATTAGTTATAATGAAAAAATAAAAAACCGACACTGGAAATGTGACGGTTCATGCTTGATTATCAGTGCTGGAAAAGGAGGTTGCTAGGCGAATCTTGAACCTTTACTGCGAAGAAACTGGCCCACATTACATAGCGCGCCGGGCATTAACACAACCTCATGATCCCAGCCGAACGTTGTCCAGTTACCGGGCGTGGCGATCATGATTTGTTTTGTTTCAGTAAAAAACCAAATAACTTTCTCTACACCGAATTCGAGGAGCTTCATCGTTTTCAATGCCACATACTTGCTCTCGGTGACGTCTTCCAACTCAATCCGCGTGTCCACTTCGACGGATATTACGGGAGGAACTCGTGCGTAATTCAGATTGATCTGATCGATTGTCAATACATTATAGTCAAAAACCAGAATGTCAGAAGCCAGATTGTTTCTTTTATCGACGTGGAGACCGGGTTCATTAGTAGCTACGAGACATCTGCTTTCGTCAATCGAACGAAGAAGAACACGTACCAGATAACTGACGATGAATGACTGTAAACTACTGCAACCCATGACACCCTCTTCATTGACATTGCCCGCAAGCACTTCCTGGTAGCCTTTATAGTAATAAGGCTTCCCATCGATAATCTCACGGATGAGCGATGTCGGAATGCTTTTTTCCAATGCACTTTCAGGAATGTCGAAGCCAGGTTTTGGTGAAGCTATCATAGGTTGAATCGTTTAGCTCATAACCCAATATACAAAAAATTTCTGCTGATATTCAAAACGATGTACAACATAACAGGCTCGATGAGCCATCGGGAAAAACAAAGGGCGACGGAATCAAATCCCGTCGCCCTTGCGATATGAATGTCCGCAATGTTTACTCCACCACGCTCAACTTCACCGTATTCGTCTTGCGCTGTCTTGAAACCGGCATGCTCAATGTGTTGATGAACACGTCGCCTTTCTGCAATTCGCCTTTTTCAACGAGAAAAGTTTTGATGTCCTCGATGAGGTCGTCGGTTGAAACGCCCTGGTCGCGGTCGTAATAGAAGACCTTCGTACCCCAGTACAATGCCAGCTGGTTCATCAGCATTCTGTTGGATGTGAAGATCAGTAAGTTGGCTTTTGGGCGGTGGTGCGACAGGCGGAAAGAAGTGTAGCCCGAACGGGTAATGCCGATGATCGCCGCAGCTTGTGTGTCACGTGCGAGACGGCATGCGCTCATTACCACGTTGTCATTCAGTTTATATGCACCAGGTGCGTCGTTAACGGCTGCGTGATGTCTGAAATAGATGCTATTCGTGCTGGCTTCTACTTTTTCAATGGTGCGGCTCATGCTTTCTACGGCCAGAATCGGGTACTTACCGGAAGCAGTTTCAGCTGAAAGCATTACGGCGTCCGCACCGTCGAGTACTGAGTTCGCCACGTCGTTCAGCTCGGCGCGGGTTGCGCGCGGGCTCTCGATCATGGATTCCAGCATCTGCGTAGCCACGATTACAGGCTTGCCGGCACGGTTACATTTCTCAACGATCATTTTCTGGATCATCGGAACCTCTTCGGCAGGAAGTTCAACCCCGAGGTCACCGCGTGCTACCATGATAGCGTCCGTTGCTTCGATGATCTCGTCGATATTCAGAATAGCCTCAGGCTTCTCGATTTTCGCTACAACGCGGGCTTGTTTGCCTTTGTTGGCGATGTATTCTTTCACTTTTGCGATTTCCTCAGCCGTGCGTACGAACGACAATGCGATCCATTCTACATTGTTTTCCAGCCCGAAGTCCAGGTCCTCGTAGTCTTTTGGCGTTACCGAAGGCATCGAAACCTTTGTATTAGGCAGGTTAACGCCTTTTTTTGATTTTAGGTAGCCTCCATAAATAACCTCGGTAATCACATCCGTACCTTCAATACCTGTTACCAGTACTTCCAGTTTACCATCATCCATCAACACGCGGTCACCGATCTTCACATCATTGTACATTCCGTCGTAAGGCGTGCTCACTTTCTCGGCGGTACCGAGTACTTCAGTGTTGGAAAGGATGAGTTTTTTGCCAGGTTCGATCAGAACACCGTCTTTTTCAGCCACCAGACCAATACGGATTTTAGGCCCTTGCAAGTCTTGCAGAATAGCGAGGTTCAGGCCGTGCTCTTCGTTGATCTCGCGGATGTTGGTAAGTCTTTGCAGGTGGTCGGCGTGGGTGCCGTGGGAGAAGTTGAGCCGGAATACGTTCACTCCTGCTTTGGCCAATGCATATAATGTTTCTTTCGATTCCGAGGCAGGGCCTACGGTTGCAACAATTCTGGTTTTTTTGGAAGACATAAAGTTAATGTGCAGTAAATGATGTTTTTATAAACAATCCACGTCGATCACGACCTGGATGCTTTTTAGCGTCTTGTCAGTCAGAGTGTCAATTACTTTTTCCTGTATAAATGACTTTGCCGCCTTAAAATTAATCTTTTCTCGTTCAAGTTTGATGAGAATATCGAACAAAAACTGATTTCTTACTCTTTCGACCAGCGGCGGCTGCGGCCCCAGAACCCGGCTGGCCCCCAAATGCGCGGTCAATTTTTCGGCCAGCGCTTTCGCGGCCCTCGCGGCGGTACCCTCGTCGATATGCTTTACAGTAACCTTAATGAGCCGTGTAAATGGCGGATAACTGAACCGCTCGCGCTCCGCAATTTCGGTCTCATACATTCCCTGGTAGTCATTATTGATGATCTTTTCGAGCAACGGCTGCGACGGGTTAGCCGTTTGTATCAAAACCTTCCCGGGCTTGTCCGCGCGCCTCCCTGCGCGCCCGCTCACCTGCGTAAGCATCTGGAATGCCCGTTCCGAAGCGCGGAACTCGGGGAAGTGGATAATACGGTCGGCATCGAAAATGCCCACCACGCTCACATTGTCGAAGTCGAGGCCTTTACTGACCATCTGCGTTCCTACCAATATGTCAATGCCTCCCTCTTCAAAATCCGAGATGATTTGCTGATAGGCGTTTTTTGCACGCGTTGTATCGAGGTCCATGCGCTGCACGCGGGCCTCCGGGTACATCACATTGATTTCCTCTTCGATTTTTTCTGTTCCATATCCCATCGTTTTGACTTTGGGCGAGCCGCAATGCGGGCAAGTCCGCGGCACTTCCTCCTTATGACCGCAATAATGGCAGCGCAGCTCGCGCGCCTTCATGTGGTAGGTGAGGCTCACGTCGCAGTTGGCGCATTCCGAAATCCAGTTGCATTCCTCGCATTGCAAATAGGGCGAGTAACCGCGGCGGTTCTGGAAGAGAATGGTCTGCTCCTTATTTTTAAGATTGTAT
Source organism: Dyadobacter sp. SRI_021 (assembly GCF_057586235.1). Lineage (NCBI taxonomy): Bacteria > Pseudomonadati > Bacteroidota > Cytophagia > Cytophagales > Spirosomataceae > Dyadobacter > Dyadobacter sp. SRI_021. The sequence continues at coordinate 25,816 of NZ_JBYCZM010000015.1, read as the reverse complement.
TCCAAATGGCTGAGCAACACGGAAGAAAACTCGTTCTTCATCTGCTTCTGGCGCTTTTCCTTTTTGGTATCGATTAGTTCAAAGCGCGGTAGTGCGGCATTCCCGAACCGTTGTTTCATTTCTACCAGCCCGTACCGACCACTTTGTGCGTGGAAATAGCTTTCCAGTGAAGGTGTCGCCGAGCCGAGCAGCGTTTTACCCTTGTGCATGTACGACATGATCACGGCCACGTCGCGCGCATTGTAACGCGGTGCGGGATCGTGCTGCTTGTAAGAAGTTTCGTGCTCTTCGTCCACGATAATTAAACCGAGGTTATCGAATGGCAGGAAAATGGCAGAGCGCACGCCGACTACAAATTGAAACTTGCCATCCAGAATGCCTTTCCAAACTTCTACCCGCTCATTATCTGAGAATTTGGAATGGTAAATCCCCATTACATCGCCGAAAACTTTCCGGAGCCGGACCACAATCTGCGTCGTCAACGCGATTTCAGGAAGCAGGAACAATACCTGCGACCCGCTTTCAAGAGCCTGTTTGATCAGCTCAATGTAAACTTCGGTTTTGCCGCTGCCGGTAATGCCATGCAGGAGCACCACTTCTTTTTCGAGGAACAGTTCATGTATTTGCCGTGAAGCTTCTTTCTGTGTTTCAGTGAGCGTAATGGTGCCCATATTACCCGTAGGAATATCGTCGAAACGCGAAACGAATATTTCGAACTGTTCGAAAATGCCTTTTTTTATAAGCGTATTCAGGGAAGCATCCGAAATGGTATCGTCCTGGCTGAACACCGATTTATCCAAACCCTTGTAATTCAAATCCGGATTGTTGTAAACCGGAATGAAACTGAGGTATTTTAATAGGATTTCCTGCTGTTTGGGCGTTTTGTCGAGGTCCGCAGCCAGCTTTGAAAGCGCTTCATTGGTCGTATAGGCAGCCGTCAGCCTGATTTTCTTGACGACTTTCGGCTTATAGCGCTCTTTTACTTCTTCATACAAAATCACCGCCCGTTTCCCGACCAGCGATTTGATAATCGAGGTTATATTGGATTTTTGCAAAAGCCTTTCCACTTCTTCGTAGGAAAGCGTCTGGTGCTTTTTGATTTCTTCGATAACAAGAATCTCCTGGTCAGTCAGGAGCTCTTCGTGTTCAAATTCAGGATTTAACTGAATTCTCGACTGGCTGGTAATTTTCAACCCCGCGGGTAACGCCACATTCATCACCTCACCGATATTGCACAAGTAATATTCAGCCACCCAGGCGAAAAGTTCGAGTTGTTGCTGGGTAACGATAGGCTGTTCGTCGAGCAATTCCAGGATATACTTTGCCTGGTATTTCACAGGAGGATTGGAATGCAGCTGGGCCACCACGGCCGTAATGACCCTTTTCTGACCAAATTGCACGATTACTCTCGCCCCGACCCTGATCAGCGAGGCCATTTCCCGCGGGACCCGGTATGTAAACAGGTTCGGAATCGGTACCGGAAGGATCAGATCGGCAAATAAGGTGATTTCTTCCTCAAAAAGGGAGGTCATTGGTTCAATGCTTTAATTCGGGCGCAAGTTCGGAATTTGTGGTCAAGCAATCAACGAAACATCAAGCGCGGCGGCGTGCGCCCAGTCGACCATTGCATTGAAAAGCCGTATCTGGCTGAATGATCCGAGGTCGCTTTCATGGATGTCCGCAGTTTCAATAATGCCCTGGTCGAGCAGCAACGCACGTTGGGTGCCGGGCAGGAGCGGACTCGCGGGCGTGAGCCAGCGAGTGCCGTCGAGGAATGCGACATTGCAAAAGTTTGAGTCGGTTACCAGTCCTTTCCTGATGATTAATATTTCGTCTGCGTCCCCGCGTTGCGCATAGAGCGTATTCAGGGTATCGCGGTCATCGTATTTGTACCGGTAGTCGATTTCATCGTGATAAACCCGTCTGATTTTGCGGATTATACGGCGGGAGTAAGGTTCCCACCTAACATTGTCGACCGTTTTATTGTAGGCAATGCGGCATTTGTACATTGTGTCGTCGATGAGATCGGGAATATGAAGCAATTCCGCTAAATTCCAGTTATCATCGTAACCCCATAATTCCCGGCGGGTTTTGTTCAGGCGTGCTTCGTGGTACGACAGGTTTTTCAATTGCCGGTTTTCGACGCAAATGGTTTCAAAGCACAGCATGCGGGGTGTGGCTAAATGGGAGATAAACTTTGTCAATTACTTCCTGGTACTCACTTTTTGCATTGCTCAATGCCGTTATTCCGCCGCCGCTTTTGAAAACCAGTTGTTGTCCCTGTTCTTCGATAAAACGGATCATTACCGCGCTTTCAAAGTTTTCCCCATCAAAATATCCCATTACGCCGGTGTAATAACCACGGTTATATTCTTCGGCCTCCTGAATGATTGCCAGCGTACGCGGTTTCGGCGCGCCGGTAATGGAGCCGGCAGGTAGCAGCTTTTTCAAAAGATCGCCATATTGGCCATCGAAACCTGCCGGTAATATGCCTGCAATTTCAGAACTAACCTGCAAAAGGGTTTTATCAGAAGCCTGAATGCGATCAATATAGCGATAGCGCTCCACCCACACCTTTTCGGCCACCATACTCAAGTCGTTTCTAATCAAATCCACGATCGTAGCATGCTCGGCAGCTTCCTTGTAATCGGAAAGTATGACTTGCTCCGCATGGGGTACCGAGGCGTTGATAGTGCCTTTCATTGGGAACGAAGCAATGCGATTGCCCTGGATGCGCACGAAAATTTCCGGAGAGAAGCAAACGAACCGGTTTTTGAACAAGAGCCGGTAAGGCGCTTCACTGTGCCGGAATATCTGTTCCAGCGTGAGGTTGGTGTCAACTGGCGTCGGTACTGAAAGATTGACGAGGAACGAGTTGCCGGCATTCAAATGACGCAGTACACAGTCGAATTTGGGCTGGTAATCTTTAAAAGCGAGCGGATGTTTATCGAACTGAATATGCTCGGGAAGATCGTCGCTGAACCCGGTAACGTCGTTGGTAAAACCATTCAAATTGAAGAGGATCTCGTTCGGATCGACGTCATCGAGCTTCCAGGCAAGCGGTTTTTGGAATTGGTAGTCCACCAAAAAAAAGAACGGGGTTTTGTTTTTGCCCCATTCATTCAGTTTCTCCGTAAAGTCCCCGGCCGCGTTTTCCAAGCTAAAAAGTGGTATTATCAGACTTTCTGAACAGTTAGCTAATTTACAAAGTTCAGAAACCAATAGCTAAATTAGAGGGTTAAAAGACTAAGGGCGGCCGCAAGCAAAAGGCCGACAGACCATACAATGCACATTTACGACGCAATCATTATCGGCGGTGGCCCTTGTGGCCTCGCAATGGGTATAGAGCTGGCCAAAAGCGGTCTCGACTACCTGATCCTCGAAAAAGGCAACCTCACCGAATCCATTCGCCGGTATCCGCGACGGATGAAGTTTTTCTCTACCGCCGAAAATATCGAGATAGGCGGCATTCCTTTTGCGATTTCGGACGTAAAGGCAAACCGCAATGAGGCTTTACAGTATTATCGGAAGGTAGCGGGGTATTATCACTTGAACTTCAGGCTTTTTGTGGATGTGGATCGGACTGAAAAGCAGGCAGACGGCACTTTTCTGACTTATTCGAATGATGGTCAGGTATTTCAATCCAAAAATGTGGTCCTGGCGACGGGCTATTTCGATGTGCCGCGTATGTTGAATGTGCCGGGAGAGAACCTGCCGCATGTTTCACATTATTATGATGAGCCGTTTAAATACTCTTACACCAATGTCGTGCTGGTGGGTGGGTCCAATTCCTCGGTGGAGGCTGCTTTGGAGCTGTATCGCCATGACGCGAAAGTGACGATCGTGCATAAGGACGCCGACTTCCGCACAAAAGTGAAGTACTGGCTGGTACCGGATGTGAAGAACAGGGTGAAGGAAGGAAAGATCCACACACGTTTCAATTCGGTGACGCGGGCGATCGAGCCGGGACGTCTTTTGATCGAAAATCTCGAAACGGGCGAACAGGAATGGCTACCGGCCGATTTCGTTTTTCTATTGGTAGGTTATCTGCCCGATGAGCATTTACTCGCGCGTTGCGGCGTGACGCTCGATCCGGTTACTAAGGTGCCGGAGTACGATAAGGAAACATTTGAGACAAATGTGGCAGGGTTGTATTTGTGCGGGACTGTACTCGCAGGAGTATTTACAGAAAAGGTATTTATAGAAAACGGCCGCGAGCATGCGGCAGCTATCGCTGATCATTTGGCTGGCCGCGAAGTCCGGAAAGTAAAGGAGTTGATTGACCGGATTTGATGCTACAAAGGCACGGCTGCGGCCGACCGAGAATGAACACGAATTAAACTGCAAGAGAAGAAGCTACTGCTCCACCAGCACCAGCTTCTTCTTTTTCTTTTTGGAGGAGATCTTCTCGATTTTACCAATTAAACCATTGGCTCCAACTCCGTAGCCCACATTTCCAGCGAAACTTAGTGCATGAAAACCCTCTGTGCCGAGCGAAATCCAGCTTTTCCCTCGGTCCAGGGAGACGCTGTTGCCGGAAGGGCCGGAGGCCACCAGTGCATAGTTGTCCGAGCGGATTTGTGTGTCGCCGTTCCAGGTCGCGTTGGTTTTGTGGTAAATGGCTACTGATTCTTTCAGGCCGGTGGGTTTGGTCATGCCTGATAGTGTCCATGTAACGCCACCGTCCGCCGTGAGAAGTACGTTTTGCGTAGAGTCGGTGGTCTTTTTATAATCTCCGCCTACGGCTATTCCATTTTTTTTAGACCAAAATCTCAATCCGAAAATGCCGCTTGTCGGTCCGGCGGGTAGTGGCGTGGAGGATACTTGCCAGCTCTGGCCGTAATCTTCTGTTCTGAAGACCCGCGCCATTTTGCTGCCGCCGGTGCCTATGAAGGCCACGCCTTTGCCGTTGGTAAGGATGGATGTACCGCTCGCCGCAAAGCATGCTTCGCCGGCCTCGGCTACCGGGCGTTTGTCGAGCGGGAGTTCCTGCCAGTTGTTACCGCCGTCTTCAGTTGTGAGAATGAACAGTCTGCCCTGAGTCGGGTCGCCGAGGCAAATGCCTTTATTTTTATCCCAAAAGTCGATTCCATCCAGAAAAACCCCATTCTGTGTAGTTTGGTACACAAGCTTCCAGCTTTCTCCGCCATCCTCTGTTTTGTAGATTTTCGCTTTGTCTTTTTCCGATTCACCGGCGCTCATTGCGATCGCGACCTGCTTATCGAATGCGTGGATGTCGCGGAAGTCGAGCGAGTCGGCGCCGGAAACTTTGTAGGTTGTCCAGGTATGCCCGCCGTTGGTAGTCTTCAAAACAGTGCCCCGTGTGCCGCCAATCCAGCAGACGGTAGGCGATACCGCGTGTACTGCACGCATATGGATCTTCGTTTTGATATCGATGACCTTCCATTGCGCCGTGCTCTCACCCGCCGTAATCAGTAATAGGGACGAAAGCAGGAATGTGAAAATGCCGTTTGTGGAAAATCGGCGCGCTGACTTGCGAAGTGGCACAGTATTTTGTTATTTTCAGTTCTAATGTTTTATCAACACAAAATAGGGAATTCGTATGAACAAGAACCAAAAATTTTTGATTGGCTCGATCGGAGCACTGTTGACAGGCATCGCGATTGGCCTTTTGGTAGCTCCTAAAAACGGAAAAGAAACCCGCAAATTGATCAAGAATAAGGCAAATGACCTGGGCGGAAACGCGAAGGATAAATATGAGAAAAGCCTTGAAGAACTGTCTCACCTTGCCGACAGACTTAAAGACGGGTTCCTGAAAAACGTAAGCAGCGCGAAAGAAAAAGCAAATGGTGTGGCCGATAGCGTAAGTGAAAAAGCGCGCGGTGTAGTCAACAACAATGCTTAGTAACTCCGATATTCACGACATTGAAAGGGTTGTTTCCGATAATGAAGCGACCCTTTTTATTGCCCTTAATTAAGGTATTTTGGCTATTATTTCGCTGACTACCTGGTTGATATCCTGAGCAAAGCTCTTCGTCTTTTCAGGAATAATGCCGCTCGCTCCTCCTTGCCATACCATCCGGTTATTCGCAGCGTCCACCAGGTCGATCACAATGGTACCTTCACGGTATTTGCCGGTTACGACTTCTTCGCTCTTCCAGGAATAGCGTCGTTGGCCCATGTAGCGCGGCAGGCCGTCGGTGCGGAAATCTGTTTGCCGGGTTTGCAATTGTTCTTGCACATTCAATGCAATATTGATTTTCAGGCTGGGGTCACGGGCCTCGTCGAGTCCGCGGGCTTGCAGGTTTTTGGCAATGGCTTCCTTGATAATGTTCACGTTTTTTTCAAAGTTTTGGGAAACCGTATCGCCTTTGGCTTCGATATCATAGAAGCCGTAAGTAGGGAAGTCAGAGAGCTTGAAGGAGTCTTCTTTTTTTACTTTCAGTAATTTATAGGATGGACTGCACGCGGTAATCAGCAAAAAAAGGCACAAGAAGGCCAGGGTATTTTTCATGACAGCGAATATTTAGGTTGATTATCCGATTACGCTTCCCAATTCCTTGGCGGCTGCCATGCTAATGCCTTTGTAGAACATAAATTCCGTCATAATGGCATGTTGTTCCTCTTCCGTCTGCGCGTGTACCGCTTGTTGCAGGCAAACCTTCATTTTCTCTTCAACGAATGCTTTTTTTAGCCTGAGAATATTATTGAATGCCGTTTTGTCCAGCACGTCTGTCTCAAACGGCACGTAAATCTCGTATTTCTCCTGCCACAGTTCGCTGAGTTCGTGTTTCTGAGTCAGCCACTCGATGGTCAGGTTCCTGATATCCGCTTCGTGGTGTTGCAGGAAGTAGTCGGTGGTCAGGACATGGTTCCGGGTGAAATTTTCACGGAACAGGGTCAGCAAGTGGCTGAAAACAGGGTCTTTCAGCTCGATTCCCTCGATTTGACCTAGCACATACTGACAAACTGTAATGCTCGGCTCCAACTCGCGCGCGCCGTGCACGACGAGCAGGCGCACGAAGGCTTCCTCCTGGTAATGCAGCTTCGTCCGCTGGAATGTTTCGGGAGCAGTTTCTTCCGGCACGAACGGATTGGCATCCGGCTCGCCCGCAAACGGCCCGAATCCATCGCTGAACAATGCGTCCAGGTCGTTCGGCCCTTCCGGGACGGACCGTTCCGGAGGTGCAAACCCCGGACTGGCAAGCCCTGAACCTGTATTGCTTTGCCGGGGTTGCCGTTCGGTTGATTTGGCAGTCTGCTGCTTTCGCATCAGCTTATTGCCTTCGGTGATCAGCATTTGCTCGTCCACCCGCATCATTTCCGATGTGCGGTGGAAAAACACCTGCCTTTTTATCGCATCGGGGATTTTGACGATGCTGTTGACGACTTCCTGGATCACCGCTGCCAGCCGGAAAGGATCGTTGCCTGCGTCCTGCAACAGAATTTCCGTTTTAAAAGTGATGAAGTCCTTCGAGGCTTTTTTCAAATGCGCTTTGAATGCCTCGGCGCCAACTCTGCGGACGTAGCTGTCGGGATCCTCATTGTCAGGAAAAAGGACGACATTTACATTCAAACCTTCTTCCAAAACCAGGTCCAGACCACGCAGAGCCGCTTTGATACCCGCCATATCGCCATCATACAAAATGGTGATGTTGGGCGTAAAACGACCGATCAGCCGGATTTGCTCGACAGTGAGCGAAGTTCCGGATGAAGCGACGACGTTCTCGATCCCCGCCTGGTGCAGGGAGATAACATCCGTGTATCCCTCGACCAGATAACAATGTTCCAGGCTGCGGATGGCGTTCTTAGCCTGGTAAATGCCGTAAAGGACTTCGCTTTTGTGGTAAACTTCCGTTTCGGGCGAGTTGAGGTATTTCGGCTGATTTTTATCAGTCTTTAATATCCTTGCGCCGAATGCGATCGTCTTACCCGCGATGTTATGGATCGGGAAAATAACCCTGCCGCGGAAGCGGTCGTAACCGGCCGTTTGGCTACCTTCCTTATGGATTAAGAGGCCCGCTTTTTCAAGAATTTCGGCCGAGTAACCCTTTTCTAATGCTTCTTTGGAGAAAGAATCCCAGTTATCAAGACTGTAACCCAGCTCGAATTTCTTACGGATTTCATTCGTAAAACCGCGCTCCCGGAAATAGCTCAGGCCGATCGCCTGGCCTTCCTCGCTGTTGTGGAGCTGGTGCTGGTAATAGTTTTTGGCATAATTGAGGATGATGTACAAACTCTCCCGCACATTCTGCCGGATAGTTTCTTCGTCGGTCAGTTCCTCTTCCTCAATTTCGATATTGTACTTACCGGCCAGGTATCGCAATGCTTCGCCATAGCCGATACCGTCGATGTCCATCACGAATTTAATGGAATCGCCAGCAGCCCCACAGCCAAAACACTTATAGATCTGCCTTACAGGGTTGACGTTAAAGGATGGCGTTTTCTCATTGTGAAACGGGCAGCAAGCCGAATAGTTGGCGCCCTTTTTTTTTAAGGACACAAAATCCCCTACCACTTCCACAATATCCGCAGCGTGCTTGATCCTCTCTACCGTTTCGGGGTTAATGCGCATAATTTTATAAATGGTCAGTTCACGCGATCGCGCAGCTTCACCGGATTTTTCTTCTTATCCAGCCTCATATTGAGCAATTCTACGAAGAACGAGAATGCCATCGCGAAATAGGCGTAGCCTTTCGGAATTTCGTAATGAAATGCTTCTGCCACGAGCAGCGTGCCAATCATCAACAAAAATGACAGCGCTAAAATTTTGATGGAAGGGTGATTATTTACAAAATCTCCGATTTTGGCTGCAAAAGCAATCATAATGAACGTGGATGCAATCACGGCAATGATCATAATCGGAACCTCTTTCACCAGACCGACGGCCGTCAACACGGAGTCGAACGAGAAGATAATGTTCAGCAATGCGATCTGAACGAGGGCGCTGCCAAACGACATCGATTTTTTATCCGAAATATCGCCCGATGGCAGGTCTTCCGGCTCACCTTCGAGTTTGTGGTGAATTTCCTTGGTGGTGCTGTAAAGCAGGAAAAGCCCGCCGCCGAGCAGGATCAGGTCACGTCCGCTAAAACCATGGCCAAACAGGGTTAGAACGTCCTCTTTGAGCCCGATGACCCACGAAATGGCAAATAAAAGCGCGATCCGCAGCACCAGTGCGATGAGCAAACCATTGTTTTGTGCTTTTTTTCTTTGATTGACAGGCAGTTTACCCGAAACGATTGTGATGAAAATTACGTTGTCTATCCCAAGGACGACTTCCAGCAACGTCAAGGTTAGTAAACTGATGAGTGCGTCGGTGGTAAAAAGTGATTCCATGAATGAGTCGGTGAGTGTTAATTGTACGAAAGTAATCAGGCAGAGTAGTTTGAGCAATAATTACGCCAATTTTCCGTAATTTTGAGGTACAAGGCATTCAGTGAGAAAATTTTTAAGGAAATGTCCATTATTTTCTGAGGAGAATTTAGAAATTCGCATTCTAAAGTTTTTTTCTGATTACTTTAGTTTGTTATTTTGCGGTAATGAAATTCAATTTGAAATTTATCTGAGCGATATATAGATATTAAAAATATAGTGTGTGTATAGTGTGAAACAGGGCATGGAAATTTTTCTATGCCTTTGTTTTTTATAGGCTGTTTATCAGTTAATTAGTATCACTTCCCTCAATTTCGCGATACAACTCAACAAGCGTGGCTACTACGTCGGGTGATTCGCAGGGTACGGCAATCAGCCGTTTTGCTTCTTCCAGTTTTGCTTCCAAATCGGTTCTCGAAAAGTTATTGAAAACACTGCAAAATGGTGGCCTCTGTACTGCCGCCGATGCCAGGACGGGTATTCCCAGTTCGCGGGCCTCGTGAACCGACAAGGATACGCCGTCGGTAGTAGTATTTCGGATAAATGCCTCGGAGAGCAGCAAAATACTTTTGAAATCGTGTAAGTGGTTGATAAAAAACACATTGCTTGGAATGTGTGTAGCGCATTGTTCGATATACGATCGGTATCGGCCGGATGGATCGGATACGAGAAGTTGATACGCTGGGCAACGTGTGAAGCGTTTGACCATTTCGGAAATGCCGTAGATCTCCCGGTCGTTTTTATCAAATGTCACATTCCAGGCATTCGTGCAGAAGGTCGCGCGGTAATACTTGCGACGGGATGTTAGTATTGCTTGCAAGGGGCCGGGTAGCGGTTGTATTTCGTGGTCAGCGATGTAAGTTGAAATCTCGCGTGTGCGAGGGTTGTAGCGTAACGCGTGAAGCAGGCTCATGCGCTCCTGTACAATCGGCACATGCGCGAGGCGTACTGATAATTTGACTGCCCAGTTTCCGGGAGCCCGGTATCTGTCCCAGCATCCGTGATAGGTGATGATCAGTTTTTTGCCTGTGAGCCGGCACAAAACGGCCAACACCGCTTGCGCCGCGGGGTTCGAAAAATGGATGTGAATGGTCCTATGTGTGGCTATTTTGAAGAGAATTTTCAGTGCCGAGGTCCTTCCGCAGTCGCAAAATTCGAAGTTGAATCCCATTTGCCGCAGACGCCGTATAAGTCGCTGCACGTGTATACTCACGCCTCCGATCGGCGGTGGTGTTTTTCCGATAATCAACAGTTTAGCCATCGGTAGGAACAGATTTGTTTTTGATGCTTTTGGAATAATAATAAATGCAGACAAGCAGTATAGGTGCAATGCAATTGATTGTGAGGCTTTTGGCGGGTATGATTACAAAGACATATCCAACCGAATGGACAAACCCCAGGTAGACACTCAAGGCCATAGGTAGTATCCGGTATGGGCCCGCTGTCGCTTTGACCAGATAATAGCCCAATGCCGAGAACAGCCCATACAGATACAATATCCCGATTAGCCCTTGCTCCGCCAGAATCGTGAAAAACATTGAATGCGCTTCGCGGTAGCCTGGGCCGAGCAGCTCGAAACTCCCTGTCCCATGCCCAAAAAGCGGACTTTCTAGAAACAGGTCGTATGCCAGCCGTCGGATCTCGGCTCTTCCGCTAACCTCCTGAATCTTTTGCAAATCGGGCCCAACAGTTCGAAAGTCCGCAAAACGCAATTGCCATGAATACGCCAGATCCGAATTAATAAGATGAATCAGATTATTGAAACCTGCGCTGATTACAACAACTAGCGTCACAAACCGAAGCTTGTGCTTCCAATCACTCACAGCCCAAATTGAAGCGAGGAGATAAGGCAGCACAATAAAGACCGCGCCGCGTGAAAAGGACAATATAACCACCAGCAGAAAAAGAAGAATCAATAGTGGTGCTGCGAGCCAGGAATGTGCCGAGCGCATAGCGTAACCTATCGCAAATGGCCAAAGAAGTATGAAATAGGCCATTGTTACGTTGGTATCTGAAATGTTACGGGTTACCAAAAGGTTGCTCGCGCCTTTGTATTGTGCACCGAAATACACGAGGCCCAATGTCCCGATAGCCAGCACGATGAAGGTGAGACAAAGCGATCGTTCCAGATTGACCGGAAACGCCGGATGCCGCGAAATAATGCTGAGATATAGGAAATACAAGGGAATGGTGACGAGGAGCAAAGTAAAAGCGCCGGTGATGATTCCTGCGAGGTTCGGAGAAATAGCGACAGACAGGAAATTAAATGCCACCCACGATGCTGTCAGGCTCTTTTCAGCCCTCGTAAGGTTCGCTTTAAACCGGATCAGGACGGATAAGATGTAGAGGTCAGCCACTAGAAAAGGAAGCAGCCGCCATAGTGAATTGGCTCCGGCAGGGAAGTCATATTTCTGAAACAGGTGTAAAAACTGGCTCAGAACCGGGATGCTTAGCACATAAAAAAGTTTGTGTTCCGATGGGACGATCAGTACGGCAATGCAATAAGTATAGAAACCGAAGACGAATACAGTTTGAAATGTACTTCCACCGAAAATGCGCAATGAATCGAACAGCAATAGGATAATCCATCCAATGCCGATGGATAGCAAGCCTATGGTTCCCGCCGCGATGATCATCCTAACCATTCCCGGATGCATTGGGTGGTTATTTGCACAGCATCGGGTGTAGCTTGGTGAATCGCTGGTTTTACCACATTTCTGAGGTTGCCGCGAACATTGTGGCCCAGTGATATTTCATCCAGTTTCTTAAACAGCTCCCGACGATGGTAAACGGTTTGCGCTTTCAGATGATCAGGAAGCAGCTGTTGATGGGAATAATCGTAAAACCGTTTCACCGATCTCGCATAATGCACGCCTGTATGTGCATCATAGGCGATGCTGATGCTGGGTTTGTTACAGGCCAGGGCGTCCAGCAACATAGTGGATGCGACCTGCACGCATACCGCGCAGCTTGCCAATTGCGAGTACAGTATTTCAAGGAAATCGGTGGGCGGTATCTGATTTTTATGATGACCAAATGGTTGGAAAAAGCGAACGTTTTCAATATCGCGGAAGTGATCGTACCGCCTCGGATCGTCACCCGGATGGCATCTTACCAGAATCACAATGTCGGCGTGCTTTTCCGCGTAGTCGAGAAGGTCGTGGATAATGTAGTTTTGACAGGAATGGTGTTTGGTAGCGCCTGTCGCGAAAAGGATGACTCGTGTCGGCAGCCCGATCGCTGATATATCGACGGAGCGCTGACTTCGATACGATACTTCCCGAAAGTAGGTGTCGAATCTCGGGACGCCGGTAATGCGTATCAGCGTACGATCTCCCAAAGTGGTGTAGAACCGGTCATATTCGAAAGCGATCTGTTTGTTCCAAACCAGTACCATGTCAGATTTAGCATTGATGACGCCTTTGGAAGTCAGGTTATCCCAACTGATGATGATCGATATGCAGGGGATTCCATGCGCTTGGAGCGAATTGGTCACAGTATTCTCGCGCAGATCGAGTGGGGAAGTTGAGATCAATGCCTGGAAGTGATATTCGGCAGCCAAGGTACCAACACCCGGCAACGTGGTGCGACGAATGAGCCAGTTCCTGATAAAGCTCAATAGCGAGCCGCTGAGAAATGTGAGTGTGAGGCTCCTTTGGGAAATGCAGAAAAGCCGATGAGCGACCAGACTCCGTTCCATGAGTTTGATACGGATGGTTTCCAGATTAAAATAATGGCCAAAAAGCAGCATCTGGATGCTCCTAAGCCATTTTAGAGGCTTTGAAACGGTCGGGACCGGCAACGGCAGCAGGTTCATATTTAACCGGAAATGCCTATTGAACCGCTCGATATCGGCGGTTGTCAGTAAATCCGACATAATGGAAATCCTGTAATGCTCTTCAAGCGCGGCCAACAGCCCGGAATGAATTACATTGATGATCGCAAAAGGGTTGGTTATTAGTACGAGAATATGTTTTTGGTTAGCTCTTTCCATTGTTGAACAAGGTTTTCTGCCAGTGTCCAGTCGACTGGCGTGTCGATATTGATCCCAAATGCATGATTATTCAACCAGGTCGCTGTTTTACCACCGGTAATCAGCCCCTCGCAAATGAGTGACGTGCGCGTAATGTAGATCTCACCGTCGCGGTGATAGGTCGCGGGGAGATCCTGCCGTCGGGTAAATGTTGGATGTTCGGATACTCTTTCAAGCCCGTTTTCCCCGAAAGCATACGCCCAGTAGGGGTTGAAGGCATCGGGGATTTTTCGCAAGGTGACGAGGCTGTCCGCATTTTGCTGGACGATGTAGCGGACAGTGTCGTCGATAATGCCTGGTGCGCGGAACGGGCAGGTGGGTTGGAGTAATACGATGTATTCAAAGCAGCCTCCATGCTCTTCCGCATAATTCAGCGCATGGGTAATCACATCGATCATAGGCGAGTAGTCCGTCGCCAGGTTCGCCGGTCGTAAAAACGGCGCGGTTATTTTGGCAAAACAATTGGCAAAGAATGCGGTTTCCGGGCAATCTGTTGAAACCAGGATCGTATCCAGCAATTGCGACCGCTCCGCTGCTTCAAAAGTGTACTGGATCAGCGGCATTCCGTCAAGCAACTTCATATTCTTGCCGGGAACGCCTTTGGACCCCATTCTCGCCGGAATGAGGCCCAGGACTTTTTGAAATGCCGTCATTAGGTAGTGAGAAGGTGTTTTTTGAGGATAAATGGAATCGTCGCGAGCTGCCGGGCAATCTGCTCTCCGGCGTTGCCTTTCCCATATAGCGTTACAGGCGCGAAAGGCCCATGCGCAAGCTGGCGCCGGACGGCGGATATAATAATCTCGGTTTCCGGTATGCAATCCGTAACATTCGGGCCGCGTTCGCGGCCGTTTTGCCTGCTTCCGATGTTCACCGCCGGCACACCCAATGCGCTGCATTCTCGTATCCCGACACTGGAATTACCAACAAAGCATGCACATTTTCTGAGCAATTGCATGAAGTGAGCAGATTCCATGTTTTTGAAAAAATGAAAGGGAAGACCGGGATACTGCTCTCGAAATGCCCGTATGCCCCGGGCGGTACCAGCGGTTCCAGAGTCGGCATTGGGCCAGAACCAAAGGACGGGCATATTCAGAGCTGCCATAGCATGTAAGGTATTGTCGATCTGCCATTTGGAATGTGCTGCTTCTGTGGTTACGGGATGTTGCAGGACCATCAGATACGGGGCACTCAAATCCGGTTTTGATCCCACACCTCCATAGGTTGCGTACGGGTTGAAATCAAGATTTTTATGTTGATATACCAGGTCTATTGATGGGCAGCCGGTGTGGTAAACCTTGTGCGGTAAAAGCCCCATGTGAATGAGACGTGCCCGCGCACTTTCGGTCGCTGTAAAATGCAGGTCGGCCAGTTGGGAAATGCTGTTTCTGATCCGATCGTCGATGTTGCCGGTAATTTCGCCGCCCTGAATGTGAGCGAGCGGGATGTTCATATTGACAGCCGCAATAGCCGTTGCGATGGTTTCGAACCGGTCGGCGACGGTAACCACCACATCCGGACGATGATTGGCAAAAAACGTAGCCAGTTCGACGACAGCCAGTCCGGTTGTTTTGGCGGAGGCGGTGTCGCTTTCCACATCCAGCAGGTTTGGTATAATGGCTGAAACCGGTAAGTTCTCCGCTTCCAGTTGCGGAAGAATGTTTCCAAACCTATCTATTAAAGCACTGCCGGTTACAACAATCTGTAATAAAAGGTTAGGATGGGCGTGGATGGCCGTCAGTACGGTTTTAACCCGGCTGTAACTGGCCCGGGCGGTGAGTACAACGCAGATTTTACGCATGGCAAAGATGGTTTTCGGTGAGGAACTCCCATTTCGCGATATCCTTCACGAGTGTTTTACCCAAAACCTCCTGGTACCTTGCTGCCGGCATTCCGAAGCCAGCCGGCTTTTTAGTTTCGAGATCCGAGCATTGAATTTGCTCGCCCTTCCGCAAATCTCGGTTAACGGCCAGTGACTTGCCAAACATGCTCTTCATCCTTGAAAAAGCGGCATTTGCATCCTTATTTACGGGAAAGTTCAAGGCAGTTTCGATTTTACGGACGCCCGCGATCAGGGTGGCTGCTTGTCGCAAAGTCAGTGACGAAGAGGCATCGGGATTGCTCATTCGCTTATCGAACGTAACGTGGAATTCGAGCAGGCGCGCGCCGAGAGCAGCCGCGGCGAGGCATGCGAAAATATCGCCTGAGTGGTCGGAGAAGCCCACCGCAACCTGGTAGCGCTGGCTCATTTCAAACATGACGTTCAGCCCCCATTGATGTGGCTTGGTGGGATAAGCCGTTGTGCATTGAAGGATGGAAACCGGCGTTCCGCGCGATTGCAGAAAATCAACGGCCTGGTCCAGCTCTTTCCATGAGCTAAGCCCCGACGATAATATGACGGGCTTTCCGGTGCCTGCTACCTTATCGAGCATGGGTAGATTATCCACTTCCCCGGAGCCGATTTTAAAACCGAACACTCCGATTTCGTTGAGTAATTGTACTGCGGCCAGCGAGAACGGACTTGCGAGAAAGTCCAGCCCTGCTTTTTCGCAGTGTTTTTTGAGTCCGTCCCATTCATCCGGGCTGAATTCCATGCTTTTCCAGTAGTCGAAACGCGAGCCGTTTTGGTAGGGCATTTTGACCCGGAAATCTTCGTAAATACTGCTCTCCGCGTCGGCAATGTGGACCTGGAACTTAGCGGCATTGGCTCCTGCGTGGGCGAGCGCGTCAACGTACGCATGTGCGAGACCGATGCTGCCTTCGTGCGCCTGGCCAACTTCGCCGATAACATAAATGTGTTGTTTCATAGGTGTGTTTAGTTGATTAAATGGATATTAATAGTAATTGTATTGATATGGAGGCAAGCTGCGGGCGCCATTAAGAACGATATGTACATCAGGTAGAAGCGACTGATTACGAGTCCTTTGTATTTCAGCGAGTTGACGAATGAAGGTGAAATGCTGCCGGACGATGTATAATGTCATATCGGCATGTGCGCCGAGGAGACGGGCATCGGCTACCAGGCCGACAGGCGGGCTATCCAATAGTACATAATCATAGGCGATTTTAAATGTTGAAATAAGGTCGGAGATTTTGGGCGATAGCATTATTTCGCCCGTTCCCGGATGTTGCTGCCCGGCTGCGAGGAAGTCAAAAGGTGCTCCGGGCGCGTTTCGTTGAATGAGCGGCTCGTCTCCCAATGCGATACATTCTGCAACGCCTTCGGGTTGTAAGTTTAACAGAATAGCCAGGGACGGTTTTCTTAGGTCGAAATCGACGAGGAGTACCTTCTTGCCTGTGAGTGCGAGTGAATGCGCGAGGTGCATGGCAACGAACGATTTTCCCTCGTTGGCCATGGCGGAGGTCAGCAATAGTACCTTATGTTGCTTTGCGCCTGCCACAAACTGGATATTTGTACGTAAGGAACGGAACTGCTCCCTGACAAGACTGCGATTGCCCTCTATTTTTAGCAAAGTAGCCCGGCTTTGATGGCTGATTTCCCCGAGTATCGTCACATCGCATTGCCGTAGAATATCCTCCTGCGAAGTGATCTTATTATTGAAGATTTGCCTGGTATACAGTATGCCGGCAGGCGCCAGGATGCCTGCGAACACTGCTACAAGAATGGTCAACTGGCGGTTAGGATAGGCGGGAAGCCGGCTGGCCTTTGGAGGATCGATAATCCTTGCATTAGCAATGTTTGCCGAGCGGGAGATCGCCGTTTCCATGCGTTTTTTGAGCAGGAACAAATACAGCTCTTGCTGAATACCCTGCTCGCGCGATTGTGAGAGAAATGCGCGTTGACGTCCAGGTAGTTGGTATACCCCGGCCTCCGAATTTTGGGCATATTTGCGGATAGCGGCAGCGCTCAATGTGAGTTCCTGTATTTGATGCTGAATTGCGTTGAATAGGTAGCTTCTCAAGACATCTATTTGCCTTTCGAGCGATCTCAACTGAGGATGCTCCGGTGCCAGTGTGGCGAGCGCCCTGATCCTTGCCAGCTGCATCTCATTGTATTGTCCTGCTAATGCTTCAAAATTGCTTTCCTGTGGGTACAATGCGGAAGGAATAACGACAGCCGGCTTTTCGCGCAAATGCGTTTCCAGCAATTGAACGATTTTCAAGCGGATAGCCAACTCTTTTTCCTCCGTTGCGTTAACAGCGGCTGTTTGAAGCGCCTGGCGGCTGTCTTCCGCCATGTCGATAACCCTGTGACGTTTGCGAAAGCGTTCGATGTCTGTCTCAACCTGGGTTAGTTCGTGCGACACGCGAGCGAGGTTGGTATTAATGAAGGCAATGGTGTTATCGGCTACTTTGTTCTTATCCCCGATACTTGCCTTTTGGTACCGTGCAATGAGTTGCTTCAAAATGGCTTCGCCTTTCACAGGCAAGACGTCCTGCACTGTCAGATTGACCAGACTAGCCGTTTTGTTGGGCGCCTGAATGCTCAAAACGCGGGAATAATGATCGAGTACCGCTTCGGTTCCTAATATTTTGAAAGAATATCGATAATCCGAAGCGGGTTCGAAGCCGGTGATATCGACGACCGCGGTCCCGTGCGGGAGTTCTAACTTCCTGCCAAAATACCCTTTGTAACTACCGTCAGGCGTTTGAAGCGTAAATGTGTTGCCGGCTTGTCGGTTGAGGTAATAGGTTTCTGGCTTTGACGGGCGAAATTTGATAAACCTGATTCTGTAAGGTGTTTTCTCGTACAATTCGGTTGTTTTGAGATGACCGGAAGCGAAATATTGAGTGGTTAAGTGCAGGTCCGCGATAACTTGGTTCAGCAGGGTCCGGCTTTTGAGTATTTCAATTTCGTTTTCCACACTGCTGGTAGCGGTGAGTAACCCGAGTTCTTCCAATAGGGCAGTTTCATGAAAATCACTGCCTCGAGAGTCGTCCTGGACTAATAAGGACGCGGTGATAGTATAATGCGGCGTTTTGTATCGCAGGAAAGTTAATCCGACGAGTACTGACAGCGTCGGTGAAATGAGGAACCAGTACCAACGGAATCGGATCGCCTTCCAGAGTGGGTGGTCCGCCCAATCCTGAAATGCTGCGAAATCTGCAATTTGAATTGTGGATGCCAACATTGCCTGCACGTTTTAGGTGATAGCATTTAGACGCTGGCTTGTAATTTTGGTAACGCGACTTCTACAAAAAATTTTTTAGAATTTTCCTGGAAAAACAAAAAAAACCTGTTTCAGAGGCTTGAAACAGGTTTTTGTTAGTGAAAATATTTTTCAGGAATCGAAGTGTACCTTCACTTTTTTTAGCGCTGACGCTACCACCTGGTGCATATCGTAGTACCGGTATTCGGCAAGCCTTCCACCAAAAATGACGTTTGGCTCTTCGGCTGCCAGGGCCTTATATTGATTGAATACCGCCGTGTTCTTATCGTCGTTTACTGGGTAATAGGGCTCGGCGCCCTTCACCCATTCCTGTGGGTACTCGTGGGTAATCACAGTCTTAGGCTGTGTGCCGAATTCAAAGTGCTTATGTTCGATAATACGGGTG
Organism: Dyadobacter sp. SRI_021; assembly: GCF_057586235.1. Classification (NCBI taxonomy): domain Bacteria; kingdom Pseudomonadati; phylum Bacteroidota; class Cytophagia; order Cytophagales; family Spirosomataceae; genus Dyadobacter; species Dyadobacter sp. SRI_021. The sequence goes on along the minus strand of NZ_JBYCZM010000015.1, from coordinate 6,933 downwards.
AAAGGCGTTTCGCCATCTGTATAGTTCACCACTGCATTTCCCTGATAATTGTCTTGATCCAGTAGTTGGTTTTCAAAACGAAGGCTGCGGTATTCGAGCTGGCCGAAACGGAAATCGAAATACTCGTCGATAGGACCGGTGTAAACGACGGTTTCTGCGAGGGCAGTTAAGGCTTCTCTTTCTTTAAAGAAATCCACACCGAGGCGAACGTCGACGCCTTTTAACAGTCCTTCGGTGAGCTTATTGTAACCGCCGATCGGGATACCTTGGTAGCGGTCGTTAAAATAGTTGTTGTCGAATGTAAACCGTACGGGGAGCCGTTTGATAATGAACGCTGGAAGTTCGGTCGCTTTTCTTCCCCACTGTTTCTCGGTGTAAGCTTTGATCAGCTTTTCGTAAATGTCCGTCCCGACCAGCGAGATCGCCTGCTCTTCCAGGTTTTGAGGGTCTTTTATACCGGCCTCTTCCACCTGCTGACGGATCTTCTCCTTCGCTTCCTCCGGTGTACGCACCTTCCATAGCTGGTAGAAAGTGTTCATGTTGAACGGAAGGTTGTAGAGTTCACCGTTGAAGTTGGCCACCGGAGAATTGGTATACCGGTTGAATTCCACGAAGGAATTTACGTAGTCCCAGATGTCCTTGTCGTTGGTGTGAAATATATGGGCGCCGTACTTATGCACATTAATGCCTTCGACATTCTCGCAATACACATTGCCGCCGATATGATCGCGTCGGTCGATTACCAGACATTTCTTTCCGCGTTTGGTTGCCTCATGGGCAAATACCGATCCCCACAAACCTGCTCCTACTACCAGATAATCATATTGTTTCATTAATTCCCTGTTGCGTTGTTATGATGTGGCTAATTGATTTGGCGTGTGAATATATTAAAAAGAGAAAGGCTCCCGACGGGAGCCTTTCTCTTTAAGTCGTTTCCTTCAACTATTAGGGAAGAAGTTTCAATTCTACGCGACGGTTTTTCTGCAAACCTGCGCGGGTTGCGCTGTCGGCGATAGGTTTGAATGATCCGAAGTAATCTACGATCACTTTGCTTGGGTCTTGCAGACCAGCTTCGTTGATCAGGAAGTTTTTCACTGCATCTACGCGGCGTTTTGAAAGCGCGATGTTGTAGCGGTCAGATGCACGACGGTCGGTGTGACCAGCCAGCTGCAAGCGGCATCCGTTTTTGTTCATCAACGCTGCTACGTTTTTCAGCAATTCCTGGAATTCAGGTTTCAATACGTTTTTGTCGGTATCGAATGTTACGTTAGCAAAGATCTCGGAGCAAGCTGCGCCTGTTGCCAATGCGTTTTTCACGTAAGAATCGAAGTCTAGCACGCGACCAGCACCGTCAACAATGCTTCCTGCCGGTGAGTTTGGCTCTTTATCGAAGAAGTCGGATACACCGTCACCGTCGGTATCAAGCAACAAACGTGGGTCGATATCTTTTGGACGGTTTGCTTTTGCAACGGAGTCCATTTCTTCGAGTGTAAGGATTTTCGGAGGCTTAACCAGTACACGTGGATCTGTGTAACGCAGGTGGTAATAACCGCCTTCTTCTGGTTTGTAATCCCATTTGCCATCCACTTTCTGGACTTTCAAAGGCTTTTTACCCAATTTATAAGTTACCTGGATCGCACCGTATCCGTAGCTGTCAAGTTCAGAATTTCCTTTGTGGGAAGTTTTAACCTGATCTTTAATCTCTACCTTGTTTTGAGTTCTGTCGTAGTCGCCACCGTAAGTAGCGTCGAGGTAGTCAGAGTTGGTGTGAGTCAAACGGAAGTCAAGACCGATGTCGATTCTTGGAGTTACTTCGTAGTTGATGTTCAAGCCGGTTGGAACGATCCAGTCGTTCATTTTGCCTGTTTTACGAAGTTCTACACCACCTGCCAGGTCGTATGCCGTAGCATCGTAAAACACCTGACCGATACCTGCATACGCATCGATTTTCCAGCGCTTCATTTTGTTAGGACCCATCAGAAGCCCTTTCAGGTTCACGGTTCCGGAAAGCGAAACATCAAAGTAATTGCCTTCGAAGTAACGGTTATAACTACGACGTTTCATCCCTCTCAGGTTACCCAGAGATGCGTCCAGGCGAGCGCCGAACAGGTAAGAAAGTTGTTTGTTCAGTGTGAGGCCTCCTTGAAAAGTTCCGGATTCCTTGTGGCTGTCAGAGTTGGTTTTGGTAACAGGCCAGAAGTCATATTCTCTTAAATCGCCAAAAAAGAGCGTCGGGCCAAAGTGTGCGGAAATTGACCAGGTGTTCAATTTGTAGGGGCCATCGTACGTCGCTTTTGGATTGTAATCCGGAGAATTCGGTTGCACCAGTGGCTGTGCGAATGAAGGCAGCGCCATCATTGCTCCCAAGGCAAACGAACCAATCAACTGGGATACTTTTTTCATACTATTCAAGTTAGCGTTATTAAGATTAACTAGGATTGATCTATATCCAATTTTATGAGTAAAGTTATATATTGTTTTCACGGCTAATCGTAACATTAACCAAATGCCTAGTGCGCACAAAAATAGGTTAACAATATCACTTAATCAACCGCAAGTTGATACAAATGGAAAAGTTTCCTGATATTTAATTCAAATTTTACCCGAAAGAAACCTCCTTTTTTGAACTTTCAAAGCCGTTGATTCAATTTTTTTTCCATTTCCCGCTTCCAGGAAGCGAAAGTTCCGTCGATAATTTTCTCTCTCGCACTGTTAACCAGCCACAAATAGAACGTCAGGTTATGGATGCTAGCGATCTGCGCTCCCAGCATTTCGCCGGATTTTACAAGATGCCTCAGATAAGCCTTACTGTAAAATGTACTAACGTACCCGCCAAGAGCTCCGTCGATCGGTGACAAGTCATCCTTCCACTTTTCGTTGCGAATGTTAATAATTCCTTCCGTTGTAAAAATCATGCCATTGCGTGCGTTCCGGGTCGGCATGACGCAATCGAACATGTCCACGCCCAGCGAAATGCATTCGAGGATGTTTGCAGGCGTGCCTACGCCCATGAGGTAGCGTGGTTTATCTTTTGGCAGAATATCACAAACTACCTCCGTAAGTTCGTACATGATCTCCGCCGGCTCTCCTACCGAAAGACCGCCAATTGCATTGCCCTCGCGGCCCGCTGATGCAATAAATTCTGCGGATTGTTTCCGCAGATCTTTATAAACACTTCCCTGGACGATTGGGAATAATGTCTGGCTGTGGCCATAGCGCGGTTCGGTATTGTCGAACCGGTTGCAGCAGCGCGTGAGCCAGCGGTGGGTCATCTCCATAGACTTTCGTGCGTACCCGAAATCGCAGGGGTAAGGAGTGCACTCGTCAAACGCCATAATAATGTCTGCGCCGATCGTACGCTGGATGTCCATTACATTTTCGGGTGTGAAGGTGTGTACCCCACCGTCAATGTGTGACTTAAATACCACACCCTCTTCGTTTATTTTGCGACCTGTTCCAGCCAGCGAATAAACCTGGTAACCGCCGCTATCGGTTAATATCGGCCGGTCCCAGCCGTTGAATGCATGCAATCCGCCGGCTTTCTCGAGAATGTCAAGTCCGGGGCGGAGATATAGGTGATAGGTGTTTCCTAATATGATTTGTGCCTTGACATCCTCCTTCAGTTCACGTTGGTGAACCGCCTTCACAGTTCCTGCCGTACCCACAGGCATGAAGATGGGCGTCTGAATTACCCCATGATCCGTCTCGATCAATCCGGCCCTGGCTTTCGAATGGGGATCCTCAACTTGTAATGTAAACTTCATTAAAAGGTTTTAAATTGCTGGTGTGCAAAAATAGAAGGAACGTCTCGAACATTCCTGTCAATGACAGTATATTTGCATGAATATGGTAAAATTTTACATCTCTCTTCTGTTGTGGCCGATTCTTTACTCTATGCGCTGGGAGCGTTCGTAGCTGTTCAGTTATTCTATTATCTTTTCTTCTTTACACGGCTGGCATTTTACGGAAAGGGCGCTAATTATGGCAATGCCATGCCCGGAGTAACCGTATTGGTGTGCGCCTGGAATGAAAGAGAGAACCTGACGGAGCTCATCCCGCTGCTGGACGCGCAGGAGTATCCCGAATACGAGGTGATCCTGCTCGACGACCGGTCCGACGACGGGAGTGAAGAGTATATCCGGGAGAATATCAACCGCTGGAAGAACATCCGTTATATCCGCATCAACGACCAGTTTGATCACGTCACGCCGAAGAAATACGCGTTGACTGTCGGAATGAAACAGGCCAAATATCCGATCGCCCTCATGACCGATGCCGATTGCCGACCAGCTTCAAACCACTGGATAACCGCCATGACCTCCCGGGTAACCGAAAACAAGGATATTGTTCTGGGTTTTTCTCCTTATTTCAAACAGAAGGGCTTGCTCAATTGGTTTATTAGGTGTGAAACCTTCTATGCGGCCGTTCAATACCTGTCTTTTACGCTGGCTGGAATGACGTACATGGGCGTCGGCCGTAACATATTATATAAGCGCTCCGTATTTTTTGCCAACAAGGGCTTTTACACGCACAAACATGTATTCGGGGGGGATGATGATATTTTCCTGAACGAAGTAGCAACCAGCTCGAACACCACGATTTCCATCGAAGAGGACTCGTTTGTCTATTCCATTCCTAAAACCAACTGGAAAGACTGGTTCCGCCAGAAGCGTCGGCATATTTCCGTTAGCCGGTTCTACAAACCCCGGAACAAGATATTGCTCGGAATGCTTTCAGGTGCGCACATTGCTACCTGGATGCTTGGATTGCTGACGCTGGCCTGGGGGCTGATCACGAAGGATATGCTGTTGCTGGAATACCTCGGTATCGTTTTTGGAGTAAGATGGGCTATCCAGTGGTTCCTGCTTATCACGATTAATGTAAAGCTGGATAAAACCGTGGAATGGTTCAGCTTTTTACTGATGGACTTTGCACTTTTTGTTTATTATCTCGTTTTCGGGTTTTTGACCATGACGAGCAGAAAACCCCGTAAATCATGGAATTGATTGATAGATATTTCCCGAATCTCACCGCTGATCAACGCGACAAGTTCGGGCAAATGGGCGAGTTGTACGAATATTGGAACGCCCGAGTAAATGTGATTTCGCGGCAGGACATCGACACACTATACGAACGTCACGTGCTGCATTCGCTGGGTATTGCCAAAGTGCAGGAGTTCCGTCCGGGCACGGCTATTCTCGATGTAGGCACAGGCGGCGGCTTCCCCGGCGTTCCGCTGGCTATTATGTTTCCCGAAGCGCAGTTTCACCTCGTCGATAGCATCGGCAAGAAGATCCGAGTGGTACAGGAAGTCGTCAACGCATTGAAGCTCGACAACGTACGCGCGGACCAGGTGCGCGCCGAAAAGCTCGACGACAGTTACGAATTCGTGGTAAGCCGCGCCGTGACGCGTATGGCGCCTTTTGTGGGTTGGGTGAAAAAGAACATCAGCCGCAATTCCTTTCACGACCGTAGGAACGGAATTTTATATCTCAAAGGCGGCGACCTCGCCGAAGAGCTCTCGGAAATCAAAGAAAGGCCGCAGGTTTACGCGCTTTCCGACTTTTTCGGGGAGGAATTCTTTGAAACTAAGAAAGTCGTATACGTACCTTTGTAAGCATTCATTTAATAACCTATCCACAATATGAACGAGCGATTCAGCGCCAGCGGGCTCATGAACCCATTTTTTCCGGACGAAATTACGTTCGGAGAGAAGGGGGTAACCTTCAAAGTCAGAAAACTTTTCAGAAGTAACGATAATTTCGTGTTTTACTCAGATATCTCCGGCGTAGAGATTGACAGCGGCATGTTTTTTTCGACGATCAGGGTCATCCCGCGCATGCGTCCCGAAATAATTATCAATAATTTTACGAAGGGAGATGCCAAGAAAGTCAAGGAGTTAATCCTCGCGAAGGTTCAGGCGTAATAATTTTTTAAAGCCGACACTTGCGCCGTATAACTTGAATTGCTAGATTTGCACCACAATTCGAGTACAACAACCGGATAATGATTCCCGAATAGCTCAGCCGGTTAGAGCATCTGACTGTTAATCAGAGGGTCGCTGGTTCGAGCCCAGCTTCGGGAGCTTGAAAATGAAGCACTTACGAGATAAAACTTGTAGGTGCTTTTTTATTTGCAAACAATTTCACAAACATCCTCCTTTCTAGTCCTTGGCATGCCTTCTCTTTGAGCTGACTACTGTTAACGCAAGACTTGTGCTGCCGCTGATTGTACGTTGAATTTAAGAATTTTCTGCTGACTCCTGACACTTGTAGTGAAAGAGTTGATCCGATTACTAATACAACCTCCATTTAGCGCCTCAAATTTGCGTTCTAAAGGGACTTCTTGTATACGCGGGCAACCCTCTTTATTTGTGTTGCAAAGCGCTTCAGGTGTGAGAATTTGAGTGCTTAACGGTGTTCTTAACTTCTTGTGCAGAATTATTATGCTATAAATGCTTATAGATTCGCGGGTTTTCGGCCGTTGTCACTTTGCTCAGAATGATAGATTCAGAAACACGCAAGCTCTTTCACATATAAACTCCGTCTGTCGGAGCCGGGTATACTCCAACCTGTAAATACTAGTGGGGGCTTGTTCAATAAGGAGTGCTGTCTTCCATCTGTATGCGTTTTTGGGTTTGCCCCGATTCGCGTCACAGTAGAAGAAGACTAGCAAACACTCAACATGCTTGTCAAGGCTTTGCATCAACGGATTGGTAGAATTGGTTGATTTTCTAAAAAACACCTCCTTTCTGTAAACGAACTACCTTACGAGCTATTTATGCACCTTACGAGTGGAGTCGACGGTTAAACAAACCTATTTATCACAATTGCCTGGTCATTTGTGAGGATACAAACGGCAGTAGCCATTCTTCAAATTGGCGTTCTGAGGAGACTTCTTGGTAATGTGGGAGTTTCGTCCGTATACTAGGTG
>NZ_JBYCZM010000014.1:0-132676 GCF_057586235.1 Dyadobacter sp. SRI_021 | reverse complement strand
TTATAGATGAAATTAAAAAAATCGGAAGGTGCCGCGCACCGTAAGACAATCGTGGGATGGTTCGTTACACCCTCACGCTTTCAATGCGTTGGATAAAGAACACCAGCTCCCGGAAAGTCATAAAAATGTCACTAACGCGCGGATTGTAGCCAGCCTCCTGTTGAAATGCCATTGCATCGCTGTAAATGCACCATAGATGGTCGAGCATTTCTGCAGGGCTGCCTACGTTCAAAAGTTCTTTTACTTGCCTGCCGTAAGCGAGGCATACCGAATCCTCGGATTCGGTTGTGTGTGATTTTATCATGTTGATAATGTGTTAGGATGAATGAAAATGCCCTGCATTAGGTGTCCTAACGCCATTATCAGCGTCCGGGGGACTTTCGAAACACCCACACCATAGCAGGGCAAAACATTGTAGCTTTTTCATGATTGATAATGTTTAAGGAGGGTATAAGTTGGGAAGCTACTTGGAGAAATGCAAAGTGAATCGATTGCAATTTTCAAACGGTAAGAATGCGCGAAAATTGGTATTTTTCGGTTTAACCTAAGCTTCGACCAATTTGAGAATCAAAATTTGTCTTACATCATTATTGATCATTACCCAAATGAATGCTTTCGGGCAACAAAAGCAGCGGTCAGTCGAAGCATTGATTAACAAGGAAGACCCAGGCTGGCCTTTGGTTTTGGAATGGATTGAAAAGGCGACAAACCCAGTTGAGCTATTACCAGTTGATAGCCTCCGTGCGCGGCAGGCACTGTACGATATTCAAGTTACGACCCGCTCGCCTATGGGAGCAATCGTATTCATGAGTGGCGGAATTTTGATTGATCATGGTTGGCTAGGCATCCTGGGTTCGGGAAGTGCAAGACCAAGCAGGGTACTACCCATCTGGCAAAGAACCATTCAACTTAAAGCTTCTAAGAGCAGTCCGGCATAGTCGCAGACGATGCAATTGGTGGAAGCTAGATGGCGAACGGATGTTTCGTTGTTGATTTCTAAACTTAAACTCCAGAAGCAAAATGAGCAGTTTAATTGACCGAAATCTTTGGAGCCGGATTACCCTGACTGGCAACTTTTCTCCTCTTGGGCTTAACTTCCGCTTGCATTTGCGCCGCTTCGGCTTTCATGATTTGTTCAATTGTTTCAAACTGAATAATCGGAGCCTTTCCGACGAGTAACGCGAGTTCAATCAATTTGGAAATCGTAAAGTTGAAATTGCCATTCAAAATCTGGGATACGTAGGAAGGAGAAACGTTCAATTTCTCTGCGACCTGTTTTTGGGTGAGGTTGTTCTCTTCCATGTAAGTTTTGAGCAGATTGAAAACCTCAATCTGAACATCTGTCAACCAATAGGTAGGGCTCCTTAAAAGATCCTCGCGGGTTTTCATATTAATATGTAGTTACTCCTTCTGAATGAATGTCATTTACCAGCTTTATGAGATATTTCAGATCGGCTTTCTGGTTATTCTTGCGGCCGCCGAGCAAGATTACTTTGCCAGTCTTTTCCAGTTTAATCAGGTAAAAGCGCAGATTCTTACTTTTAGCTTCGTAAAGTTGGAAAGGTAATTCTTTCGAGTGAATGAGGCGAAACATAGTCTTAGGCAGCATTTTCAGATCACACACCTTTTTCAGGATGTTGTAAAGCTTATCTACTTCGTTGGCTAAGGTAGACTAGGCGAAATCTCGTGTTCAAACTCGCCGATCTGGCACGATTTGTTGATGACAAGCTTATACAATTTAATTCTTGTAGGTCCGAGCCTGTCAGATAAACGGATGCTGAATTTTGACATAAAGTTAAGTTGTAACTTAATATTTGTCAAGCCTGGTATTCGGCTCGTATCAGCATGAGGCCTTGTGTGTGCTTACATTAATCTATTTTCAAATCACCAATGAGTAGCGTGTGGGAATAAGTGAGCAAACAGTTAAGTAGACGACAAGAAAAAAGGCCAGCAACTGTCGATTGACAACTCCTGACCCCATGACTTAATGACAAGAAGAAATGGCCTACTTCCACTTCTCTCCAAGCACCTTCATCCAATAACCCCCAATCACCGACCGCGCCCGAAACCCGACCGACTTCCCATTGGTGGTTTCATGCCAGTCCGATAGCGGAATGCGGTCTGTTGTCCCATTGACATACTTATAAACAGGCAGGATCAAAGCCTGGAAATCGTCGGGTTTGTCGGCCAGGGTAGCAGTCCAGACGATCCAGTCGGATTTGGAGTAGGTTTTGCGGCTGTCGAGCGGCAGGCCGAAAGGCTGTTGTTTGGTGAGGTAGTAAGCGATTTCTTTCTGGGCGACGGTTTTGGGAAATACATTTAAGCCGAGCAGCTTGTCCCAAACGAGGTTGTATTTCTGGCTCCATGTGCCTTTTTTGTCGAAGGTCAATGCGTAGTGATCTCCGTCGGCGGCTATTTGCATCCATTTTTGGGCGAAGTCTTTGGTTAATGCATTTACTTCGGCGGCTTCCTTCGCATCTCCAAGCTGCTCCGCGAGTTTGGCGTAGGAGGCTAGCCCCATGATGGCTTTAATGGACAAGTTGGTGTTGCGCGCTAAATGCCCGGCAAAATCGTCGGTGCAGAGCTGGTTGGCGGGATCAAAACCTTCTTTTTTCAGGTAATTGGCCCAGGTAGTGAGGGCTTTCCAATGTTTTTTGGCAAAATCGGTGTTGCGCTCGGCTCTGGTGATCGCGTAGGTAAGGATAAGCATATTGCCGGATTCTTCCACGGGCATGTTCTCGCCGTAGGTCTGCCCGTTTGCGAGCGGGTAAGTGCCCACGTCGTGCGCGGCGAAAGGTTTGGTCCATTTACCGCTTTCGGAATAGTGGAAAATGGGTTCCATCATGCCTTTGAGCAACGTCGGGTTATAGAGGAGGAATAATGGAGCCGATGGATAAGTGACATCGACTGTTCCGATGGAGCCGTTGCTGAAATTCTCTTTCGAGAAAAACAGCGGCGTGCCGGTTGGGTCGGCTACGAGCTTGTGTGCCGAAATGGCCTGGCGGTAGGCGAGTACGCAAAGTTCGGCATATTGCTTGCCGCCGGCAGTGAATGCATCGTCGTAGATCGCCTTGTCGGTATCTTCGCAGGTTTGGAGGATTTTGGCGAAATCAGCTTCTGCGCTTTTCAGTTCACCGGCGATGGTTTTGTTGCCGTCCTTGTTCCACCACGGGCGGAGGTTCTGGCCGAAATATTGTACCGAATAGCCATCATCATAAGCCAGTAATGCATGCAGCGATTTGCTCTCAGCTCCTACTTTTCCCGCATTCAATATTAAACCCATTGACTTGGTATCCGCAGGAGCGGCACCGGCCTGATCGACGCTAAGTGTGCCTTTGGAGGCAAACTCTTTAACAATATCTGTTGAGATCCCGATCGCAGAACCTTTCACTGTACTTTGTGGTGCGGAGAGATAGGCCTGCCCCCAGTCAATGCGGACGTCGTCGCCTTTTCTGGCTAGCGGATTTTGGACGGAATTAGCCAGAGATAATGTAGTCAAACCATCCTGGTTGGCTTCTTTGCCCAGTACCGACTGGCTGGCATCGTTGGTAGCCCAAAGGCCGGAGACTGAATGGAGAATACTCACATCGTGCTGTTTGCCGTCTGCTGATTTGACTTCATATACAACATAATTTACAGGACGAGATAACAAAGTCAGATCTCTCAAAATCAAAGGCGCCACAAAGCGGACGGTCAGTTTCACCGGACCTGCATCGAAACGGTAAATCGATTGCGTAGCCTTCAATTCCAAACCAGTTTGTTTTGCCGGAGCTACGGCTTCTGCACCTTTGGGGGCGATTTCATCTGCCAGGCCAATGTCGATATAGCCCGGTCCTGCACCATTTTTTACATAAGCGGCCAATGTGTTTTTGCCTTTTTTCAAAGCCTTCACGGCCGCTGGGCTCATCGGTTTGAATTCGTAATCGCTTGTGTAGCAGGGCGCGCAGTCGAATGCAGGCACGCCGTTGATGAAAACCTGCACGTCGTCGTCGTGGAAGATATTCAGGACAGGTTTTTCAAAATCGACGCTAGTAAGGTTGAAATCACGCCGGTACCAGAGCTCTTTTGGGAATTCTGTGCCGCCTTTGAGCATAGCATCGTTGCGCTCATGCGTACCGAATGGCGCGGGCCCCTGCTTCCAGGTGCTGATATTGTAGCCCTCTTTGAACCACCATTTGGGATCCGGCTTAGTGGTCGTGAATTTGGCGTTGTAAGCTTCCTGCTTGGCAGTCGGCAGGATGGTTTTCATTTCAGCGGTAGCAACCCCCATGAAGCGGTAGGCTTTGCCGTCGACACGGATGAGGCCGTCCATCGGATGGGGTTTGCCGGTCCAGTGTTTGGTGACGGAGCCAGCGAGCTCGTCGCCGAACGACCATACACTGGTGTAAGGGTCGATGGTTACCAGCGGCGTGGCTGGCGGCCGGATGGATTGGGCAAAAATCGTTGAAGTTGTGAGTAATGTCAGCGCGGTAAGCCAGCGTTTGGGCATAGTTTTGGTGGGTTAGGGGGTATGGGTCATGGTATGACGATCACTTCTTCGCAAACGCGGCCTTCCCGCTATCCAGAAACGAAGCAAACTTCACCGGATCCAAATCGTAATTTTTAGGAGTTACAAGCAAGTTGCCTTCATGATCCACGAGGCAGTAATGCGGCTGTGCATTATTGTTATACTTGACAATTTGCAGGTCAGCATTCTGGGCGCCGATGGTTTTCTTCACCTTGTTATCATATTTGGAAGTATACCATTGCGACTCGGGAAGTTCCGTTTTATCATCGACGTACAATGCGACGATCACGTAATCTTCGCGGAGGCGTTGCAGAACGGCGGGATCTACCCACACGCGGGCCTCCATTTCACGGCAGTTGACGCAGCCGTGACCTGTGAAATCGATGAAAACAGGTTTATTGACTTTTTTGGCATAAGCTAATGCTTCCTGGTAATCGAAGAAGCCTTCGAGCTCGTGGGGTAAATGGAAAAGGTCGGAGTACTTACGCGCTTCTCCGGAAAAGGCTGATGGCGTGGCAGCCGCAACGCTTCTTTTATTCAGGTCAAAGTCCAGTGTCGATTGCGGAGGCAGATAGCCAGCCAACGCCTTCAATGGAGCGCCCCACATGCCTGGGATCATGTACACAACAAATGTGAAGGTCACAATCGCTAGCAGCAGGCGCGGAACGCTCACTTTTTCAATAGGCGAATCGTGCGGCGTGCGGATCTTACCGAGCAGGTAGAAGCCCAGCAATGCGAAAATGACAATCCAGAATGCGAGGTATACTTCGCGGTCGAGCAAATGCCAGTGATAGACCTGGTCGGCAATGCTGAAAAACTTCAAAGCCAATGCCAGTTCAAGGAAACCGAGCACCACTTTCACGGTATTCAGCCAACCGCCTGATTTGGGCAGGGATTTCAGCCATTGCGGAAACAATGCAAAAGAGGTGAATGGGATCGCAAATGCAGCTGAGAATGCCGCCATGCCCACAATAGGCTTCACCACTTCGCCGCCCGCCGACGCTACCAGCAAGCTACCGACGATCGGGCCGGTGCAGGAAAAGGACACGAGCACTAATGTGAATGCCATAAAGAAAACGCCGGCATAGCCGCCCTGATCGGCTTTCTGGTCCATTTTATTCACAAAACCACTCGGCAGCACGATCTCGAAAAGGCCCAGGAACGACAGACCGAACGTAATGAATATCGCGAAAAACAGCAGGTTAGGAAGCCAGTGCGTGCTGAGGAAGTTGGCAAACGCCGGGCCATTCAGCCGCGAAACGACGGTACCAATTAATGTATAGATCAGAATAATAGATATACCATATACAAATGCCTTGAACTTGCCCTTTTCCTGGTTCGTGAAAAAGCTCACGGTCATCGGGATGATCGGGAAAACGCATGGGGTAAGCAACGCTAATAAGCCTGAAAGGAATGCGGCCAACGCAAAGCCGAGTAAGGAGCCGCCGGCAGGAGCCTCGGCCGCCGAAGCTTCGGCACCCGTAGTACCGGACGCAGATTTTTGGGTCGCTGCAACGGCCGAGCTATCACCTGTGGCAGGAATGTCTCCGGCCGAAACGGCTATCGATGTATCATTCGAGTTGGCGGAAGCAGCCGGCGCAGTAGTAGGTGTTAGGGCCGGTTTGTCTGCCGGTGTAGTGGCTCCAACAGTGGGCTGCTCAGTTGTGTTGGCAGCGGCGGCGACTTTCAATCCTTTAAACTCGAAATCTTCTCCTCCCGGAATGCAGAGCCCGCTCACATGGCTGCAAGTCTGGTATTCGGAAGTTCCCTTGATAACCGGATTGTCCGCAAGGATTTTGACTGTTTGTTTGAAAACACCCTTTCCTTCGAAATAACGCACATTACCCTGCCATACTTCTTCGAATTTGGTCTTCGGATTCTGTGGTTTCAGTTTGCCGACCACTTCAAAAGTATTGTTCTTTTCAAAGGTAAAAGTAGTCAGCATCGGGCCCAGGTCGGGGTCGAAGTCAGAGGAGTACATATACCAGTCCTTGTCGATGGTTGCGGTAAAAACCAGGTCGACAGTCTCACCTTTTTTAACTTCCGGTTTGGAAAATGAATAGGTCCAGTGTGCTTTAGCCTTCTGGACTTGCGCCTGCGCGAAGCCGGCTGCTAAAAGGCAAATGGTGAGAATGAGTATTATACCGCGTTTCATGTCGATGTTTTGGGGTAATGGCTTTGCCCGGGATACTGTCAGCGGACACCCGGCGATCAATCTACAATTTTGATAGAGCTTTCTTAACCAACGTAATTTTCACAAAAAAATTCATCAATTGAAATTCCCTTTTCAGCGATTCGCGTTTCTGCTACCTTTGTCGGCTCAAATCCAGATAAGTTAACAGTTATTAACATGTCCCAGACCTTATACGTAGTCAAGATCGGCGGTAATGTGATCGATAATCCCGAAGCATGTACCCGTTTCCTGAAAGCTTTTGCGCAACTCAACGCACCCAAAATCCTCGTCCACGGCGGGGGGAAGGTGGCGACACAGGTAGCGGCCAAGTTGCAGATCGAAACGCAGATGGTCGACGGTCGCCGCATTACCGACCAGCCGATGCTGGATGTGGTAACGATGGTCTACGGAGGATTGGTGAATAAAAACCTGGTGGTACAACTGCAAGCTGCCGGCTGCAATGCCATCGGTCTCACCGGCGCCGACGGGGGGATCATACGTTCGGTCAAGCGACCTGTCAAAACGATCGATTACGGATTTGTGGGCGATATTGAAGCCGTGAATGGAGCACAGATCAGCGCAATCCTGGCTAGCAGCCTCACACCGATCATCGCGCCATTGACATACAGCGCCGAAGGCCTCTTGCTCAATACAAATGCCGACACCATGGCCTCCGCGACAGCCGTAGCGATGTCGGAAGCATTTGAAGTTAATCTGATTTATTGTTTCGAGAAAAAGGGCGTGCTTTCCGACCCCGACGACGATGATGCGGTGATCAGCAAACTTATCCCGGCTACTTATGAAGAGTATAAGGCAACCGGTGCGATTAATAAAGGTATGATTCCGAAGCTCGATAATGCATTTGCGGCATTGAAGGCAGGTGTGAAGCAGGTGACGATTTGCCATGCGGATGAGCTGGCGAATGCGGTTTCCGGTGGGGCGGGGACGGCGATTGTATCTGATTAGTTACATATTAATTCTGGTCAATTTTATAGCCTAATTATTAAATTTTCTTAAAATTTAATTTAAAGTTCTTAAATTGCATGAGTTAAACCCACTCATTACCATGCTGTTTCGAAAAGGCCTTGTTCTGGTTTTTTTGCTGTTGTTGTGTGATTGGTGTGCAGGCCAGGCTCCCGAGTTTTATAAGGATGTACAACCGATTATTCACGCTAACTGTGTTCCGTGCCACCGCGCGGGCGAGGCAGCTCCGTTTCCGCTGGTGACGTTCGAGGACGTTACCAAACGCTCCAAGTTTATCAAACAGGTAGTCAGTTCGCGGTATATGCCCCCCTGGAAGGCCGATAACCATTATAATTCCTTCGCAAACGACCGCTCGCTGAGCGAAAAAGATATTAAAACGATCGTCGGGTGGATCGATGCCGGTACACCCAAAGGCAAGGCTAATGTAAAAGCCGAGCAGGAGCTGCAGGCGCGCCTCGATGCCGGAACGGCTTATAAACGCAAGCCGGATCTCAAACTCAGCATGAAAGACGCATTCACGCTGAAAGGCGATACGAAGGAGCGCTTTGTGATGTTCAAGATCCCATTTGAAATGGCGGAGGAGGCGAATGTAGAGGCGATCGAGTTTACTTCCAACAACAAAAAGCTCATCCACCACGCCAATTTCGCGATCCATCCCGTGCCCGATGCGTCGGTCGACCTATATAACACGGTCGATTTTGTAGATCTGAGCGGTCCGGAAGGTGACAAGTATTACGAATGGGTCAAATACAAAAAAGAAATGACCTACTATGGCGGCTGGATCCCCGGCACGACGGTGGAAGCCTACCCCGAAGATATGGGCTGGATAATGCCCAAGCGGGGCGTAGTGCTGCTCACGGTGCATTTCGGGCCCAGCTCGGTGGATGCGCAAAGCATCGACGGCCTGAATGTTTTCTTCAAAAAGACTCCTATTAAGCGTAAGGTAAAGGTGATCAGTCTTGGGTCTGGAGGTATTGGTGAAAAGGATATTACACCGCCGCTGATGATCTTCGCTAATGAGGTGAGCAGCTTCAAACTGCGTATTGCGAACAACCAGCCCGACATTTCACTGCTGTACGCCTGGCCTCACATGCACTATCTGGGGAAAGAGTTCAAGGCTTATGCGACGCTGGCTACAGGCGATACCGTCGGCCTTGTGCATGTGCCTGCGTGGGATTTCCGCTGGCAGGAGATTTACAAGTACAAAAAGCCGGTATTGCTGCCAAAAGGGGCCGTGGTGACGGTGGAGGCTACTTACGATAATACGGCAAGTAACCCCGCAAATCCGCACAACCCGCCGCAGTTGGTGATGTCAACGGGCAATATGCGGAGCGATCAGGAGATGATGACGCTCATCCTGATGTATGTCGACAGGCAACCTGGCGACGAGGAGCTTGTTTTCAAGTGGAATTGATTCTTACTGGTTTATAAACGGTATTGCATGGGTAAACTCTATTATCTGTTGTTTTTGCTGCCATTTTCCGTTTTCTCCCAACCTGTTTTCAAGAAATTGTCCCCGAAAGAAACTGGGGTGAATTTCATAAACCGGATCGAGGAGAACGATTCGCTGCACATTTTCCGGTATGAGTATCTCTACAACGGAAACGGGATCGGTGTGGGCGATTTCAATGGCGACGGCAAACCCGATTTGTTCATTTCCGGCAATACGGTTCCTAATAAGCTGTTCCTCAATCGTTCCCGGGAGGGAGGCATTGCATTTGAAGACGTCACCCGCAAAGCGAAGCTGGAAGGTAATGGTAAATGGGCAACAGGCGTGAGCGTCGCGGACGTAAATGGCGATGGCCTGGCGGATATCTACGTTTGCCACTCCGGGTTTTATCGGAAGCTGGCGGATAAGAACAATGAGCTGTTCATTAACCAGGGACTGAAAGGTGGTGTGCCGGTTTTTAAGGAAGTAGCGGTGGAGGCGGGTTTGAATGCGATCGGGTCGCAGTCGACGCAAGCTGCGTTTTTTGACTATGACAAAGACGGGGACCTGGACATGTTCCTGCTCAATCACTCCAATCACACTGTCAATCCGTTCCTGAATACCAGGGAAATGCGGGCAACACCGAACCCTTATTTCGGCAACCGGCTTTTCGAGAATGTCGGCGGAAAAGGAAAGTTGAAATTTCAGGATGTAACGCAAAAAGCGGGCATTATCAACAATGCCCTGAACTTCGGACTAAGCGTGGTGGTGGCGGATATCAACCAGGACAGTTGGCCGGACTTGTACACGACGAGCGATTACACGGAGGTGGATTGCTATTATGTCAACAACCGGAATGGTACGTTTACCGAGTCGTTGCGCAAGTCGTTTACGCACGTTTCGAAGTTCTCGATGGGGGCTGACGTGGCTGATTTCAATAACGACGGCCGTCCCGATGTACTGACGCTCGATATGCTGCCCGAGGACAATCATCGCCAGAAGTTGCTCAAAGGTCCGGACGTATACGATCAGTACCATTTGCTGCTCGACAGCGGATATTATCATCAAAATATGCGCAATATGCTGCATCTCAACCGTGGAGCCGATGAGGCAGGTAATGTGCGTTTCAGCGAAATAGGGCAGCTGGCAGGCGTAAGCAATACTGACTGGAGTTGGGCAGGCCTGATGGCCGATCTCGACAATGATGGCTGGAAGGATTTGCTCATTACCAACGGCTACTTGCGGGATTTTACCAATATGGATTTCCTGAAATACATCGTGGCCGACGAACAAATGAAGGAAGCTGCCAAAGGCAACCTGAATTTCAAAACCTATGATCTGGTGCAAAAAATGCCGTCCAACAAGCTCAGAAATTATTTATTCCGGAATACCGGCAAACCTGGAAGCTTTGGTTTTGAGGATGTTTCTGAAAAATGGGGCATGAATGAGCTGGCGGTTTCCAATGCGGCTGCATATGCGGATTTTGATGGTGATGGCGATTTGGACATGGTCATTTCGCATATTAACGACCCGGTTTCAATTTATCAGAATCAAACGAATAGGAAGGGCCTGACGCTCCGCCTGCTCGGCCAGAATGCCAACTCCAGGGCGTTCGGCGCGAAGGCGCGCGTGTACGCAGGAGGGATCATGCAATATGCCGAGCTCTATGCGGTGCGGGGGTACCAGTCGACGGTCACTACCGACCTGCATTTCGGCCTGGGTAATGCAGGAAATGCCGATTCAGTGAAAATAGAATGGCCTTCTGGAAAAACTACTTTCCTGGGCGCTCAAGCGGCCGGATTGCTGACGTTGAATGAAACGGAAAGTATTGACGCAAAGCCCAATGCGCCTGCCTCTGCTCCCTGGTTTCACAAAGTGGCTGCACAAACATCGGGGATCGATTTTGTGCACCAGGAGAATGATTTTGTGGATTTCAAAGTGGAGGTTTTATTGCCTTACCAGCTTTCGCGGCTGGGCCCGGCACTGGCAAAGGGTGACGTGAACGGTGACGGTCTCGATGACGTGTTTCTGGGGGGCGCCTCGCATCAATTCAGCGTGCTTTATATTCAAAAGCAGGATGGTACATTCGAAGGCGCTAGCGCCCAGCCATGGCGTCAGAACGTAATTTGTGAAGAAGTCAATGCATTGTTTTTCGATGCTGACCGCGATAGCGATCTCGATTTGTATGTGGTAAGCGGGGGGAATGAGTTCGACGAAAATGCCCCTGAATACCGGGATCACCTGTATTTGAATGACGGAAGGGGCGTTTTCAGGGAGGAAGTACTTGCGCTCCCGTCCATGCGTAACCCTAAACAATGCGTTGCGGCGGCGGATGTGGATGGTGACGGAGATCTAGATCTTTTCGTAGGAGGCCGCGCAGTGCCTGGCTCATTTCCCACACCCGCGAGGAGCTATTTGTTAAGGAATGATTCTCAGGGAATTAATGTGAAATTTACGGATATTACCGCTGGTGTGCCTGCGCTACTAAGCCCTGGTATGGTTACAGCAGCTGTTTTCACAGATCTAAATGCGGATAAAAAGCCGGATCTGCTGCTAGCAGGTGACTGGATGGCTGTAATGACTTTTAAAAATACGGGTGATACGTTTGAAAACCAGACAGTTGAAGAGCTGAAAAACTCCGATGGGATGTGGGCTGCCGTCGAAGCCGCAGACCTTGACGGTGACGGCGACGTCGATTTCATTCTCGGTAATGCAGGTGTAAATAACCAATACAAACCTACACCCGAACGCCCGGTAACGATCTACTACGACGATTTCGACAAGAACGGCGTGATAGACCCGGTTTGTACCTACTATATCGGCGAAAAGAGCTACCCCATGTTCTCCCGCGACGAGATGCTCGACCAGATGACTGCTTTGAAAAGGAAATACACGAACTACGCCGGTTATGCCGATGCTACCATTGAAGACGTTTTTGGCAAAGATGCCGTCGAAAAGAGCAAGAAAGTGTATTGCAAGGAACTGAGCAGCATTGTGTTGGAGAACCTGGGAAACTTCGGGTTCAAACGGCATGCGCTTCCTGAAACCGTTCAGTTTTCAAGAACGAGCAGCATTATTGCGCAGGATTTAAACAGCGATGGTAAAACGGATCTGGTCCTGGCAGGTAATTTTTTACCTTACCGGGTTCAGCTCGGGCCTTGCGATGCGTCGGTTGGGGTCGTGTTGAAGCAGACAGCGCCTTTTCAATTTGAGGTTCTTCAGCCCTCGGAAACCGGCTTGTGGGCAGGCGGCGACATCCGGAGTTCGGTTTTGTTAAATAATAAGCGTATATTGTTTACCGTTAATAACGACCAGCCCATCTTGCTCGAATGGAAAAAGTGATACGAAATAGGGCTCTCCAATGCTTCGTGTATGCATTATGCATGCTTACGGGTGTGTATGCACAACCGGGTACGGCCCTGCTGCACCGCGCAGAGCAGAATCTTACGCGGGTGATCGTGCACGACATATTTTCGCCGCCGGTGGCGAGCCGCATTTATCTTTATGCCAATGCGGCGGCTTATGAAACGCTGGTACTGGGCCATGAAGGTTATAAAAGCCTTTACGGGCAGGCTAACGGTTTCCCCAAAATAGAAGCTCCGCGCGATAAAGGCTGGGCTGCATCGGGGGATATTAATTATAAACTGGCTGCGTTGTATGCCTTTTTCAGGACTGGCGGGCGGCTTGTGTTTTCAGAACCGATGTTGAAAGACAGCATTGAGAGCATTCTGGCAAACTGTGGCGAGCGTGACGAGATCGTTTATCAAAATTCCCTGCGCCTGGGCGAAATGGTGAGCGATAGCATTCTGGCATGGTCGGCGCGCGATAATTATGCAGCCACGAGGAAAAAACGCAGGTACACATATAGCAAGGAAAGAGGAAAATGGACGCCTACGCCGCCCGGCTATATCGACGCCGTGGAGCCTTATTGGAGCCAGATCCGCCCCGTTGCGCTCGATTCGGCAGGGCAATTCAAGCCCGTTCCGCCTCCGGCGTTCAGTACCGAACCCTCGAGCGTGTTTATGCAGGAATTGAAAGAGGTTTATGACAAAACACGCGGTCTGAGCAGGGAAGAAATCCTGATTGCCAGTTTCTGGGATTGTAATCCGTTCTATCTTAATACACAGGGGCATTTGAACTTCGCAACGAAGAAACTTTCGCCAGGAGGCCACTGGATTTCAATTGCCGGGCAAGCCACCGAAAGCGTCGGGAAAAGCTGGATTGAATCCTCGGCCGTGTACCTGCTTACTTCTATCGCATTGTTCGACGGCTTTATCAGTTGCTGGGACGAAAAGTACCGCAGCCAGTTCATCAGGCCCGAAACGGTGATTAATGCCTATGTGGATGAAAAGTGGCGCCCCTTGCTTCAAACACCGCCATTTCCGGAGTATACCAGCGGGCACAGCGTGATATCAACAGCCGCTGCCGAAGTGCTGGAAGCGGAGCTGGGAAGAGGCTTCGCATTTGACGATGACACCGAGACACCTTACGGGTTGCCGGTGCGGCATTTCGCATCTTTCGCGGCGGCGGCTGAGGAAGCGGCGATCAGCAGGCTTTATGGAGGAATTCATTACCGCTCGGCCATCGCGAACGGACAAAAGCAGGGTAGAGGGGTTGGATTACAGGTTATTCAGAAAATACGGCTAAAAGATACAATAAGCAAATAGTCTATCACTATTGTATGTTAATTATTAATATTTTTTAATAAATGTTATATTTTTATTAACAAAAATATTTATTTTTGACATTACAATGCTTTTGATGTGCAAAATGGGAATTGGCTTCGGCTGGTTGCCGGTCTTCGGATCAGAGTATGTAATCCTTTTAAACTTAAACCACCTAAAATTTCAATTTACCAAATTTACCATGAGACAAAAGTGTACTACTTTAACACGTCTGGTAATATTGCTCCTCCTCCTCACCGGAAGTACCTGGAGTATGGCCCAAGACAGAAAGACCGTCAACGGGACGGTGCTTGACAAGGATCAAAATCCTTTGCCCGGCGTTTCCTACCTCATCAAGGGAAGCAGCGCGGGCGGCGTAACAGATGCCAACGGAAAGTTCAGCGTGGCTGTGCCTTCCAGTTCAGCTGTGCTAGTATTTTCATCAATTGGATTTATCACTAAAGAAGTACCGGTGGGCAATGCCACCCAGCTGACTGTCAACCTCGAGGACGACAGCAAAACGCTTAATGAAGTAGTTATTACCGGCTTCGGTATGGCCAAGGATGCAAGGAGACTATCTTATTCTGCCCAGACAGTGGAAGGAACTTCTTTGTCCCGCACCAATAATGCCAACCTGGTGAATGCTTTGCAAGGCAAGATTGCCGGTGTGATGATCAACCAGGGTGCTAGTGGACCGATGTCATCTTCCAGGATCCGTATCCGGGGAAATGCCTCGTTAAGCCCTAACACCCAACCATTGTTTGTAATTGATGGTGTTTTGATCCGTCCGGGAACTACCGGGGCCGATTCATGGGGTGGTGCGCAGGATTTTGGTAACATTATGAAAAATATCAACCCTGACAACATCGAATCCATGAGTGTTCTGAAAGGCTCAGCCGCCAGCTCACTTTACGGTTCGGAAGCTTTGAATGGTGTTGTGCTTATTCAAACCAAAAAAGGGAGAGAAACCAAGGGATTGGGTGTTTCGTATAACCATTCATCGTCATTTGAAAAAGCTTATAAGATCATCGACCTGCAAAATCAGTTCGGCGCTGGCTTGGACCCTACTTTTTCAAAAGGAACGGACGGTGTAGATCAGGTAGATGCTAATAACTGGTTTTATTCTTACGGACCAGAGTTCAAAGGGCAGCAAGTACGGGATATCGACGGCAGAATGGTACAGTGGAAGGCAAACGATCCCATCAAGTTTTTCAACACGGGTAAGTACATAAACCATAACGTTGCTGTGGATGGCGGAAATGACCGGTCTAGTTTCCGGGTGTCTTATTCAAATCTGTACAATACTTCGGTGATGCCGTCGGGTACGGAAATGAAGAGAAACAACTTCAATGTAAGGGGCACCCAGAAGATCGGGAAAATATTCAGCCTTGATGTGTCTGCGGATTATACCAGCAATAACCTTCTGAATCCGACCAACCAGGGAAGTAGTTACAACCCTATTTTCAAGTTTGTATATTATCGTCCAAGGAACCTGGACATCGACTATTGGATGCATAATTACACCGATCCGACAGTTGGAGGACGTAGAAGAGGCGCAAACGACCCATACAGCGTTACAGACTTTATGTGGGAGATTAACGAACGCAAGAGAACGCGGAATGAGAAGATATTCCGGGGAAATATTGACTTGACAGCCCAAATCACTCCCTGGTTGACTGGTTTGCTTCGAAGCAATCTTCAAAACGAGATTTATACAGGGGAATATAAGAAGCGTGGAGACGGCGCGCGTTTCTCCGGCAACGATGAGTACAGTACTTATGCTACCAATAACAACCAGTATCGTGTGCAAGGTTTGCTTTCCGCTGCTAAATCATTTGGTTCAGATTTTGAATTGAATTTCAGTGTAGGGGCCGAGACCAACAAAATCAACGGAGGCAGAGAATTTAAAAATGGTACCAGCGGCGGGTTGAGAATTCCGGAAGTATATTCGCTTTCCAACTCTATTAATGTTGCTACTGCAAGTGCCGCGCTTGTTCCTTCGAAGAGAACAGATGCTGTGTATGCTTATGGTGACCTGACCTATAAAGGCATGCTGACTCTTAATGCCAGCTACCGTCGCGACTGGACTTCTACCCTGACATACAAAAACGGAACCGGCGACTGGTCGTATGATTATCCTTCTGTGGGCCTTTCCTGGATCGCGACCGAATCTATCAAAGATGTTCCGTCATGGCTGACATTTGGTAAACTTCGCGCCAGCTTCGGATATACTGGTGGAGACACGGATGCATGGAGCACCAACCGCACCGGTATTTACAACCCAGGAGACAACTATACGCTTCCTGACGGAACTCCGCTGGCATCATATGGCTTCAGAGACAGAACTTTGCCTAACGCAAACCTTAAAAACCGTTTGGCACGGGAACTGGAATTGGGTACCGACATCCGTTTCTTCAATAACCGTTTAGGAATTGATTTTACTTTCTATAACAAAATCACAACCAACGAAATCCTCACTGTGGGTGTTCCTCAGGAGTCGGGATTAACGGGACGTATCATTAATGCCGGTAAAATCAGAAACCGGGGTATCGAGATTTTGTTGACTGCCACTCCGGTAAAAACGGAAAAAGTTACCTGGAATACAACATTCAACTTTTCCCGCAACAGAAACAAAATACTTGAACTTGTACCGGGAGTTGATAGCTATGAGTTGAGTCTGGCATTCGGAAACGACGTAAGATCTATCGCACGCGTAGGCGGAGATTACGGAACGATTACTTCGGCGTATGCATATGCGCTGTATCAGGCGAAAGATGCCAGCGGAAATAACATTGCCCATCCATCCAATGGACAAAAGGTAATTGGTGCTTCGAGTAACGCAACGGATGGCTATCCCACCTATTTGCGGAGCGGGGCATACGGCCAGGGGTCACGTGACTTGGGTACAATGCTTGAGAAGTTTCTCCTGAGCAACACCAACAGCGTACAATACGGCAATTTCAATCTCAATGTTCAGGTTGATGCCAAAATTGGCGGGCTCATGGCATCTGCTACCCACCAGTATGGTTCTTCTAACGGAAGTTTGAAAAATAGTTTGCCAGGAAGAAATGCTGCATTGGGCGGTGTAACCTTTACCGATGCATCAGGCAAAACACGCGACGATGGTATTATTCCGGAAGGCGTTTTGGCAGATGGTTACAAGGTTAGTGTCGATGGCAAGGAAATCGACCTGGGAGGAATGGCTTATTCAGAAGCTGTTTCAAAAGGTTACCTGAAGCCGATTCCAGCTTACGCATACTATGAGAACCTAACGCAGTGGGGTTCAGGTATCCGTGAATATTCAGTATTCGAGAACTCCTGGGTGTCTCTTCGTGAAGTATCAGTTGGATACAATGTTCCTTCCAGTCTGATCAATAAATTTAAGATTCAGTCTTTAAGAGTAGGATTGGTCGGCCGCAATCTGGCTTACCTCTATATGACTGCTAAGGATGGAGTCAATCCGGAAGGATTAAAGAGCAATAATGCAGGAGAATTTGCTGAATATGGTGGTGCGCCATTCACCAGAAACCTTGGTTTTTCTGTAAACGTCGGCTTTTAATAACAGGAATTGACAAAAAAATTGAACGAAGTAACGATGAAAGTATATAATAAAATTCTTTGTACGACAATACTGCTAATGGTAGGGGTACTGTCGTCTTGCGACAAACAAGATTTTGTCGACACGAACATTGATCCGGACGCATTATCCTCCATTCCGCCGGAGAATCAGTTTGCGAACGCCTCAAGGGGTATCCACGGGCAGGATTTCGAAGCCTTCTATGACTTCTATACCAGAATTATGCCATGGATGCAGTATGCAACGGACGTACGGGGCAACCAGGGAGCTTTTACTACCAACGTTTCCAACTTTTCCAATCGCTACGGAGCCCTGTATAGCGCCGGTACGCAGCTTGTTGATGTTGAGAAGCTGGTTGAAAAAATGAGCGAGTCGGAGAAACCGAGGTTTGTTCACATGATTCGTATTGCCCGTATCCTGAAAGCTTATTATGCTTTCTACGTATCGGATATTTATGGTAGCATTCCGTACAGCGAAGCCTTCCAGGGTCGTTACGGCGGAACATTGAAACCTGCTTACGATACACAGCAGGCATTGTTTGCCAAGCTGGATGAGGAACTGAAAGAGGCCGTATCTGTATTGAAGCAAACTCAAAGCGCTCCTCAGATTGCGCTTGGAAATTATGATTCGTATTACAATGGTGCTACTCAGAAATGGGTTAAAGCGGGTAATGCACTTCGACTGAGAATTGCACTGAGGCAGATAAAAAGCGACCAGGCAAAAGCAGCAGCCGTGATTGGCGAAGTACTGGCTATGCCGGTTGAGGATCTGATGAGTTCAAACGAAGACGGTTGGGTTTTCACCGCAAGCAAATCATTCACTGAAGGCGGAAACTGGAATCCTACCAGTTTGAGGGCTACCAAGCCGATGGTAGATTTTATGTGGGAAAACAAGGATCCACGCCTGGATGCATTTGTGGCACCTAATTCGTACAACCAGACTAACATCAATCTGCTCATTGCGGACAAACAGTTGCCTGCGGGAACTACCGAACCTGCACGCAGATATTTGGGTAGCTTCACCAGCCCGGATCAGGCAACGAACCCGACAATCAAGGCTAGATATTACACTACGCGTACCGTAAAATCGGGAGAGAATTCGATAGTTGTGGATACATTGAGCTATCTGCAGCCAAGGTTATTCCGTCCCGCGGAAGCGGATGCCAATGGCAAGGCTGGAACAGGGTTGGTTTATATTCCGGTACTGACCTATTCGGACTATTGCTTTATGAGGGCTGAAATTGCTGCCCGCGGACTTGGATCAGGCGCTAAGGAGTGGTATGAAAAAGGGGTGATAAGCTCGATTCAATGGTATGATATGATTGGTACAAAATCTCAGCTAACCAATTATACACCTGTTACCCAGGCTGAAATAGATGCTTATTTGCTTAAACCGGCGGTTGCATTTAATACAGCCAAAGCACTGGATCAAATCGCTTCACAAGCTTACCTGCATTTTTTGAAGCAGCCTTCCGAGGGATGGGCTCTATGGAAGCGTACGGGTTATCCGAATGCCACAAGCGCCGTTGCGTTGCCAGTATTGACAAACAACAATGCTGTGCTTATCATCCCGCGTCGGGCACCTCTTTCTCTGCTTAACGAGAATGATCAAAATTATGCGAATCAAAAAGCAGCATACGACGCTATGGCAGGGATCCCGGGTTTCGGAAAGGATCCACAGGACGCTACCGGCCGCGTATGGTGGGATAAGCCTTGATTTATTAATATAGATTTAGTTAACAAACGCAAAAGGCAGGCCGATTGGCCTGCCTTTTTGTATTAACATATGGCTTCAATGAGTTAATGCTTATTGATTGATCACACAGCCAATCGCGTCAGCCCGGCTTTTAAGAACGATTTCTCCATTCAACACCGCTTCAATGGCATTCCTTAAATACAATTCGGTGGCCTTCGCTCTATTTTTTCCCAAAGCATAATACCAGTTGTCGATTGCACCCCGGTAAAGTATTTCCCCTTTGGCATTGACGAGAACGGCTTCGGGCATGACAGTCGCCTGGTATTGTTTTACCTTCTTCAAACCGGGATCCGGATAGCCGGGAATAGCGGCCTGGTATTTATTTAAAAACTGTTGGATATCTGCCCGTTTGACGGTTGGGACAGGGAATACCGCTTCAAACGCTATACCCCTTTTCGAGTAATCCGAACAAATACTTTTGATCTCGCGCATGTAGGCGTTCGAGACGGGGCACTCGGGGTCGAGGAAGAAGACGACTTTGAGGCTACCCGGTCCGGCATGGCCGTTGGCGGCCGCTACCGGTCCGAAACCCATGAAGCATAGCATCCAAACGATGGCGGACCGGGTTCGCATGACTTTTATTTTAGTAGTGCTTCAAAAGCGGTGGTTATTTTATCATACCCAAACGCCCCAATCTCCCGCTTCATTCGTGCACGAATGGCATCGGTTTGCAAGTTGCCAATACTTCCCTGGTGGCTGTGTTTCAGCTCGCGCGGTGCGGCATAAGTACCGTCGCCGATTTCGGCCCCAACCTGTTTGTAGGCATCACGGAAAGGTACTCCGGCGATCACAAGTTCGTTCACCCGCTCCACGCTGAACAGCAGGTCGTATTTCGGATCATCGAGCAGGTTTTGTTTTACTTTCAGATGTTCCAGCATGAATGCGGCGATGTCGAGGCAGTCGAGGATCTCGTCGAATGCAGGCATCAGGATCTCTTTCAGCAATTGCATGTCGCGGTGGTAGCCGGATGGCAGATTGCTCAATACCATAGTCACCTCCATCGGCAATGCTTTCATGCGGTTGGTTTTAGCGCGGAGGAGTTCGGCCACGTCCGGGTTCTTCTTGTGCGGCATAATGCTGCTGCCGGTGGTGAGGTCGTCGGGCAGCACGATGAAGCCGAAATTCTGGCTGTTGTAGAGGCAAACATCCATGGCAAGTCTCGAAACCGTTGCCGCCAGCGATGCGATTGCACTCAATGCGGCTTGTTCCGTACGCCCGCGACTCATCTGCGCGTACACGACGTTGTGATGCATACCTTCGAAGCCCAGTAGTTCGGTGGTGAGCTGGCGGTTAAGTGGGAACGACGAGCCGTAGCCCGCCCCCGAGCCCAGCGGGTTGCGGTTGGCGAGGCGGTAGGCAGCGTTCAGCTGGATAGTATCGTCGATGAGACCTTCGGCGTAGGCGCCAAACCACAGCCCGAACGACGACGGCATGGCGATTTGCAAGTGTGTGTAACCGGGGAGCAGGTCATTTTTGTGTTCTTCCGATTTACGGGTTAGCACGTCGAAAAGCTTTTCGGTAGCCTGTACGACCTCGAAAAGCCGGGCACGGGTATATAGCTTCATGTCCACCAGAACCTGGTCGTTACGGGAGCGGCCGGAATGGATTTTTTTACCGGTATCGCCCAGCTTGCGGGTAAGCAGCAGCTCCACCTGCGAATGCACATCCTCGATACCTTCCTCGATGATGAATTCGCCCTTCTGGATTTGCCCGTAAATGGCTTTGAGTTCGGTTTTCAATGCGGCCAGATCGTCCGCAGTGAGAAGCCCGATAGTTTCGAGCATGGTGGCGTGGGCGATATTGCCCAGCACATCGAATTCGGCCAGATGCAAATCCATCTCGCGGTCGCGGCCGACCGTGAAACGTTCTATTTTTTCAGAAGTGACAGTATTTTCCTTTTGCCAGAGTTTCAAAATGCAGGAATGATAAAATTTATGGATTTAAAATTTCATCACAAATTTAACACCATTCGCTCATTCCTTTCCCTTTTTCCGTCGACTGAAGTCGACGGCCAGGGGATTTTTTGTTGTAGAAATCTTTTTGATGTGTTACCAAATGCAGGGTTTAGCGTATCCATGAGACTGCCAGGGGTTTATTGTTGGACGCGTTTAAATCTTCTATTGGTATGAGTTGGAGCCGGATTTGGATTCATGTTGTTTTTGCGACGAAATATCGTGCGCCGGTACTGCGGGACGAGATTCGAATGAAAGTGTTTATGCATATCAAGGAATATGCAATGTCGAAGGGGATCGAGTTGGATGTGATCAACGGCTACTTCGATCACGCGCATTGCCTCATTTGTCTTACCCGGCAACAAACGATAGCGGAGGTAATGAAGATCGTCAAGGGAGAGTCGGCGTATTGGATAAATAAGAACAAGCTGACGACAACGAAGTTTGTCTGGCAGGACGACTATTTGGCTGTAAGCGTCAGCGAGCGCCATGCTCCGTTTGTGAGGCGCTACATCTTAAAACAGGAAGAGCACCACAAAGGCAAAACCTTTGAAACAGAAATCAACAAATTCATGCAAAAATATAGCTGGACAAATTCCAACAAGAACTAAGCCCTAAACACTCCTTATCAGAAGAGAAAGAAAATTATTGTTGATTAAAAATCATTCAATCATTCAATCATTCAATCATTCAATCATTCAATCATTCAATCATTCAATCATTCTCTTAATCGCCACAAACCGCTTGCTGTAATAAGCGGCATTCAGCAGGTCGTAGCGGATGCCGCCTTTCCAGGCCGAATGGATGAATTTGACGTAGCCAGGCGCTACTTCGGTGATAATGCCCACATGTCCGATGCGCT
Source organism: Dyadobacter sp. SRI_021 (assembly GCF_057586235.1). Taxonomy (NCBI): domain Bacteria; kingdom Pseudomonadati; phylum Bacteroidota; class Cytophagia; order Cytophagales; family Spirosomataceae; genus Dyadobacter; species Dyadobacter sp. SRI_021. The sequence continues at coordinate 110,773 of NZ_JBYCZM010000014.1, read as the reverse complement.
TGCTTTTGGTGCTGTTGCCTTTGAAGAAAATAAGGTCGCCGGGCTTGGCATCATCGAGCTCTACGGCCTCGCCGTGCTCAGCTTGCGCTGCGCTGGAATGCGGGAGCGTGATATTCCATTGATTGAAACAATACCGGACAAAACCGGAGCAGTCGAAGCCTCGTTTGGACGATCCGCCTGAACGATAGGGGATATGCAGGTGCTTGGTCGCGAACGATACCAGCGACTGCATCGGGTTCAGGGTGTCGGCGGAAGCTTCCTGAGACTTTGGGATCTGTGCGAAAGAACGGTTGCTTAATGAACAGGCAGCAAACAATAACGCGGATACAATGACTGAACGAATCAAAAAATGCATGAAATCGAAAGTGGGTTCAGGACTTTAAAAGGTCAAACAGGAGATTCTATGGTTTTATAATACGAATACCTCAGCTTTGTAAAGCTAACGACTTTTTTGCATTTGTCTTATTTTAACAAATCGTTAATTTTTGCAATATTTTGTAAATCACTGATTTGCCTATTTAAGGGTTACTTTCGTTAAAGTAAAGGTTTAAGCCCCCATTTTGACTACTTTTGTGACGGAATCAGGATAGCTTACTAATTAATACGCTCAGATGAAAACTACCGACCGTTATCTCCAGCGCGGTGTATCGGCTTCAAAGGAAGATGTGCATAAGGCCATTGAAAAGATCGACAAAGGGCTTTTTCCAAAGGCTTTTTGTAAAATAGTACCGGATACCCTCGCTGGTGATCCCGCGTATTGCACGATCATGCACGCCGACGGCGCCGGTACCAAAACATCCCTGGCGTATTTGTATTGGAAAGAAACCGGCGATATTTCCGTTTGGAAAGGCATCGCGCAGGACGCGATCGTGATGAATACCGACGATTTGCTTTGCGTGGGTGCAACGGGCCCAATGCTCTATTCATCGACGATCGACCGCAATAAAAACCGCATTCCCGGCGAAGTGATTGCAGAGGTGATCAACGGCGCAGAGGAAGTGCTGGATATGCTTCGCAGCTATGGCGTGGAGATTTACAGCACCGGCGGTGAAACGGCCGACGTAGGTGACCTCGTGCGGACCGTGACCGTGAACAGTACGGTAATTGCCCGTATGAAGCGCTCGGAGGTGGTGGATAATGCAAATATCCAGGCCGGTGATGTGATCGTAGGGCTTGCTTCTTACGGACAGGCTACATACGAAAGCGAATACAACGGGGGGATGGGCAGCAATGGTCTTACTTCCGCAAGACATGATATTCTGGGTAAATACCTTTCCAAATATACCGAGAGCTTCGACCCGGAAGTAAGCGACGACCTCATTTACAGCGGAAGCAAAAAACTGACCGACGAAGTCGAGGGAACGCCTCTGAATGTAGGTAAGCTGATCCTCTCGCCTACACGTACCTACGCGCCCGTGGCCAAAGCCCTGCTCGACGAAATGCGTCCGCAAATCCATGGCATGGTACATTGTAGTGGAGGGGCTCAGACCAAAATTCTACATTTTGTTGATAACCTTCACATTATCAAGGATAACCTGCTTCCTGTACCACCGTTATTCAGGCTTATTCAGGAAGAAAGCGGAACGAGCTGGCAGGAGATGTACAAAGTGTTCAATATGGGCCACAGGCTGGAAATTTACCTCCCGGAAGCCCACGCTGCGCGCGTGATTGAAATCTCGGAATCGTTCGGGATCGCTGCGCAGGTAATCGGGCGTGTGGAAGCTTCCGATGAGAAAAAACTGACCATCAGCAGCGAATACGGTACTTTCTATTACTGATTGTCCTTCGTTATTGCAAAATACTGAGCCTCCGGGAGTTATCTTCCGGAGGCTTTTTTGTTTTCCGCATTTCCGGCAGTAAAATTCAGGCATGACAATTGTAGTATGATTTCGTAGAAATAATAGAAATAGTGTTGTTTATTAACCTTATTTCATATGAAACATATCAACAACTATCCAATACTGCGGGGCCATGTCCTGGGGTTTTGCTTCGTTCTCGTCGCTGTGCGCATTTACGCGCAAATTCCTGATATCAAAATTAACCCGACGCCCGTCATCAGCGGGTTGACCTCGGCGATGCAGCTCGTGCATGCAGGTGATAATTCGAACCGGATTTTTATTGTCGAGCGCTCCGGCGTTATTACCGTATTCAATCCGGGGGCTTTAACGACCCCTATCCAGTATCTCGATATGAATAGCGGCGGGCAGGTAGTTTCGCAGACGGGAGAGGGAGGTTTGTTAAGCATCGCATTCCATCCCAATTTTCTTACCAACGGATTTATTTATGCCTACTATACCGACACCGCCGGTGACCTGGTGCTCGCCCGATACACGTCAGCGAACCCATTGGGAAACGTCGTGCTTGCCAACACGCGTGTGGAGATCCTGAAAATCCCGCATCCGGTCAACACCAATCATAATGGAGGGGAGCTGCATTTCGGCCCGGAAGACGGCTATTTGTATCTTTCTACCGGTGACGGCGGGGCCGGTTACGACCCCAATATGAACGGGCAGAGTACGATCAGCCTCCTGGGAAAGATACTCAGGCTGGATGTAAACCCGCCGCTGGGTTCCGGGTTGCCTTATGTCATACCTCCTTCCAATCCTTTCGGGAATGAGATCTTTATCCGCGGATTGCGAAACCCGTTCCGCTGGAGTTTTGATAGTGAGACCTACGACTTGTGGATTGGAGATGTGGGGCAGGATACATGGGAGGAAATCAACCATGTAACGGCCGGTAATGCATCCGGGACCAACTTCGGTTGGCGATGCTTCGAAGGAAACGGCTACACACCGGGTATCGCAACCAACGAATGCCCCGATTCGGCGAGTTTTACCAAGCCGGTTTACATTTATCCGACGCGTACAGCGAGGGGTAATTCTGTAATCGGCGGGGTGGTGTACCGCGGTAATGCATGGCCAGTGATGAAGGGTTACTACATCGGAATGGATTATGGCTCGGGCGATATTCATAAAATCAATTCGGACGGGTCTGTGAAGGAGTATGAAACGTCGACGTTTACGGGCGTGAGAGATATCGGGGAAGACCAGTCGGGCGAGATCTATGCCGTTACAGCCACAGCTGTTTATCGCATTGAAGCCGAGAATCCGTTGCCCGTAACGCTGGTCGACTTTTCGGGAGTGCCCAGCGCGGAAGGGGTCCGGCTTGCGTGGCAGACTTCCATGGAGAAGGATTTCAAGTCTTTCGACATTCAGTACAGTCGCGATGCCCGTCAGTTCGAGCATATCGGCTCGATTCAGGGAGCTAATGCGGCGACTGATAACCGGTATTCATTTACACACACTACTCTGGAAAGCGGGGAGCTTTATTATCGTCTGAAAATGACGGACATGGATGAGAGTTTCAGGTATTCCAAAATAATCACGGTCAACCGGGGAACCGAGAGCCAGGGTGAGCTCTTTGTGCGGCCTTCGCTGATCAGCACGAGCGAAATGAATTTGTTCGTGGAAGAGCCTTTTCAAACTGTCGAAATTGTGAATGCAGGCGGGCAGGTAGTGCTTACCGAGAAAATCGGGGGCAGGAGCGGACCTGTCAACATCCCGCTCGGTAATACGGCTTCCGGCATATATGTGGTGAGAATGGCGGGGGCCGACCGGGTGATACAGCAAAAGGTTTTGGTGTGGAGGTAATCCTTTTTAGCGAATACCTCAAAAACAGACATTCCGGAAGCAACACTTCCGGAATGTGATCATTATACAACCCTAAAACCCAATTTATGTATGGCAATATTGGATGATCAAAGATAGTGGATTTATTCCATATTATTGGATATGATCCAAATTGTTTTGCCCCTACTCTTGTAGAAATTTCCTGACAGCAACCCAAGGCGTCCGCAGGCCATTTGTGGAACGATTATTGCGATAATTCTTTGCGCGCGTTACTGCGTGTACCCGAAAGCACCTTTACTGCAACGTTCCATCCATGAAAATGAAGTCATTCCGACACACTAACCCCCGCCCGACAAACGACGGGGGAATGAGCCGCAGACGCTTTTTTCGTCAATCTGGGGTAGCGGCCTTGTCAACAATCCTTCTGACGTCCTGCGATAACCTGCTCGACAAAATCATCCCTTCCAAAAAGGACAAACGCGACAAAACGCTCGCTTTCTTCGGCGACAGCCTCACCATCGGGACCGGCGGCAGCAGGCCGATGGGCGCCTGGGTAGGCGACGTTTTTTCGGAACGGCCGGTATACAGTGATGGCATCAACGGTCAGATTGCATTATCGATCGCGATACGGCAGGGCGGGGTACCTTTAACCTTATCTGTCGCAGGAGGTAAATTCAATGGAACGAAGCCAGTGGCAGTCACGAAGATCAACAATGAGTTTCTCTCGACCCCGCTGAATGGCAACGTTTATAGCCGCACCGGTACGCTCGCAGGCGTGCGATGCACTATTACGCGCAACTTCATCCCGGATTTAGGGGAACGCTATACGGTAGAGCCGTTGGCACAAAACGAGACGGAAACACCGGCCGAAGCGCCGGTTGATGTCGAGATTCCCGATGATTCGGTTTTTGAACTGGACGATGCGGTGAAAATGCGGACGGCTACGCAGGTCCTCTGGTACGGGCGGAACGACATTGGCCAGGGAAAACCACAGGAAGGGATTCTCTCTGCGATCAAGAGTTCGGTGGACTACATTGCAGAGCCCCGGCGGTACCTCATACTCGGGATATTGCCTGCAATTACCGATCGCAAAGGAACTGAAGGTTATGCGAAACTCACCGCATTCAACGATGAGCTCGCGTTATTGTACCGCGACAAATATGTTCCGATGACGCCCCCCACTGAATCGGAGATGAACGCCATCGGATTCACGCCGACTGCCAGCGATTTGGAGGACATTCAAAAAGGGATTTTCCCCACCCGAATGCGCCCGGCGAATAAATCGGATGAGATTCACCTTAATGATTCCGGTTATCGGATCATAGCGAACAGGGTTGCTCAAAAAATCAGGGATTTGAAGTATTAGACTGAAATTCAAAGGGAATCGGGTCATGAAAAGTATTTTTTAAGGAAGGCGTCTTTTGAAACTAACGGCGACTTAACTAACCCTTATGAAAAAATACAGACTCCTGATTCTCTTTTTGTTAACCCTTTTGTTTGGGGCGCGGGCCCAGCAAAAGGACCCGGTTGGAAATGTAACGGTTACCTCCGAAAACACGAAAACCGGTGTGTACACCAGCGACAATGGTGAACTGCAAGTGAATGTAGCGCCCCGGGACATCCGCAAATACAAGGCTGCAGGCGTCGTGCGCTATGGCGACTTTGGGGCGCGGGGCGATGGGAAAACGGATGATGTGGACGCGATCGCCGCCACCCACGCATTTGCCAACATGCATGGTTTGCCGGTGAAAGCCAGCGACGGGGCGACTTACTACATTGGAGGGAAAGAACGTACGGTAGTAATTCAAACCGACACCGATTTCGGAAAGGCGGCGTTTATCATCGACGATAGCGAAGTGGAAAACCGCAATGCCTCGGTTTTTACAGTGAGCTCGGGGCTTAAACCTTTTAAGTTGGAATCCATTACTTCACTAAGAAGGAACCAGGAAAAAATCGGCGCGTCTTTGCCAGGTCCTTGCCTGATCACCGTCACCAATTCCAACGTAAAGCAATACATCCGGTTTGGGCTTAACCAGAACAATGGATCTTCACAAACGGATATTTTCGTAGTGGATAAAAGCGGCAGGGTGGATATGAAAGCGCCGATCATCTGGGATTTTGACCAGATCACGGATATTACCGCGCTGCCCATCGACGAAAAGCCGCTGAAAATCACTGGCGGGCATTTTACCACCATTGCCAACCAGGCCGAGTCGAAATACACCTATTATAACCGTAACATCGCGATCCGGCGGTCGAATGTGCTCGTGGAGGGGCTGGAACACCGCATTACCGGCGAAGGGGAGCATGGTGCGCCTTATGGCGGCTTTATCAATATCGGTGATTGTTCCTACGTGACGGTGAAGAACGCGATTCTAACGGGGCATAAGACTTACAGCACGATCGGTGCGGCGGGCAAACCCGTTTCAATGGGCACCTACGACCTGTCAGCCAACCGGGCGCTCAATGTGTCGTTTGTCAATTGCAGCCAGACCAACGACATCAACGACAATACCTACTGGGGCATTTTAGGTTCTAATTTCTGCAAGAACCTGCTTTACGATCACTGTACGCTTTCCCGGTTTGATGCCCACCAGGGCGTTGCCAATGCCACCATCCGGAATTCGACGCTCGGCCATATGGGGATCAATGCGATCGGCAGCGGGCTATTGCTGATCGAGAACTCCACCATCCGGGGCAGAAGTATCGTCAACCTCCGGCCCGACTACGGCAGTACCTGGCAAGGCGAAGTGGTGATCCGTAACTGTATCTTCGTTCCCATGAATGGTAAGCCTGCGAATGCTTCTCTCATCAGCGGTTCTTACTCCGGCCAGCATGATTTTGGTTACACTTGCTACATGCCCGAAAAGATTACCATTGAAAATCTCCGTATCGACGATGCCGCCCATTCTGAAAACTACCAGGGCCCGGCGATATTTGCCAATTTCAACCCCGAAATGACGGACGGCACTTACCAGGAAAAGTACCCGTATGTTAAAACCAAAAGCGTTGTCCTGAGAAATGTTACCACGGCCAGCGGCAAGGCCGTGAGAATTAGCGATAATGCATTTATGTTTAAAGATGTAAAAGTGAATGGTGAGGGGAATTAACCAGCCTTATTAATGGAACCGCTTCTCTATAAAAAGGGCGATATCGACTATTGGTCAATGCCTCCGGCTGAGGCCGTAAGTCATTTGGTGGAAAGCTTTTGGATGCTGACCAACAAATCGGGAGAGCCTTTGGCAGTTACGGTATTGCCCGACGGCCGGATCGATGCCAGTTTCTCGTTTGGAGACAGGCAAGGCATTGTGCTGCTCGGGTTAGAGAGCGGGCCGTCGCGGGCAGAGATCCCGCCGGATTTCACCCTGTTTAGCATCAGCTTTCGACCGCTCGCTGCCGGCTATTTATTCAAAGACTTCCTGCCGATCCTGCCCGACAGCGCCACGGTACTGCCTGCCGATTTCTTTGGAGTAACCATGGATGGATTTCAGGATATCGAACAGTTCTGTGCGGTGCTTACGGAGAACATTACAGGCATGCTAAAAAAGCGCATCGATGAGCGCAAAAGGAAGCTTTTTGACCTGATTTACGCAACCAATGGCTCCATTAGTGTAGGGGAGTTATCCGAAAAGACTTTCTGGACCAGCCGACAGATCAATCGTTATTTCCGCGACACCATCGGTGTCTCCTTGAAGACCTATTGCAATATCATCCGTTTCAGGGCTTCATTTCAGCATATCAGGGAAGGAAGGCTGTTTCCCGACCAGAACTACGCCGACCAATCCCATTTCATCCGGGAGATCAAAAAATACGCGGGCGTTGTTCCCAAAGAGCTCGCGCGAAATAAAAACGACCGATTTATCCAATTTTCAACCTTGCCGCCAGCCTAGTTTTGTGTCATAAACAACAGCAATTATGATACTTAACCATCAAAAAATAGCGATTGTCGGCGGCGGCCCGGGTGGGTTGACTTTGGCAAGATTGCTCCAAATGTCGGGCGCTGACGTACGTGTGTATGAACGTGACTACGGCAAAGATGCACGCGTACAGGGCGCCACGCTCGACCTGCACGAGGAGTCAGGATTAGAGGCATTGCGGCGGGCCGGTCTGCTGGATGCATTTTACGATAACTACCGGCCGGATGCCGGGCGTATGCGGATTTTGGATAAACATGGTGATATTCATGTGGATGATCACGCAGACGAAAAGGCTTTTGCAGAAGAGCGACCGGAGATCGACAGGGCACCTTTGCGAAAGATCTTACTGGACTCGCTGCAAGAAGGTACTGTAGTGTGGGATAGCCAGTTTGTTTTCATGGAGCGGCAGGACGCAGGCTGGCTGATGCATTTCAAAAACGGGACGCGGGTTTACGCCGACGTCGTCATTGCCGGGGACGGTGCCAATTCCAAAATCCGCCCGTATTTAACGGCGATAACTCCCGTATATTCCGGCGTGACGATCGTAGAAGGCAACATTTACAATGCATCGACGAATGCCCCGCGCCTCTGGGAATTGGTAAGAGGAGGGAAAATCTTCGCTTTCGGCGATGAGCAGTCGCTGATTTTGAGCGCCAAAGGCGAAGGAAGCCTGTCGTTTTACACCGGATGTAAGGTTGGTGAGAACTGGGTACAGGAAAGTGGTATCGATTTTAACAACAAGGACGCGGTATTCGCCTGGTTTAAGGAAGCATTCGGATCATGGAACGACGTTTGGCAGGAGTTATTCACGAACAATGAAATAGGACTTATTCCCCGGCCGCAATATCATTTTCCGCTCGACCAGCGCTGGGAATCCCTCCCGAACCTCACGATGCTCGGTGATGCCGCGCACAGGATGCCTCCCTACGCGGGCGAAGGTGTAAATATGGCTATGCAAGATGCATTCGAACTGGCGGAATGTCTCACAAGCGGCGCATTTACCGACATTCACGCCGCCATTGCTGATTATGAAGATAGGATGTTGAAAAGGGCGTCGCAAATCACGCAAATGAGCCTGGAAATGACAGCAATGCTGCATTCGGCCGATCCGATAGCTCAGATGGTGGCGATGATGAGCGGGGAATAACCCGTTACCCCCAGTTTTGCTCCAACGCAAACCGCAGCAGACTGTTCTTCCCCGTCAGATTCAGCTTTTTGGCAATATTCATCCGGTGATTAGACACTGTTTTTTCGCTGATAAAAAGTTCTTCGGCGATTTCCTTGCTGGATTTGTATTCCGAAATCAGCTTCATAATGTGCGTTTCGGAAGGCGTAAGCAATGCTTTCAGGTCATTTTTCGATTGCCGTTGCAGGGCCGATGTCTTTTTAAGAAGATAAGCTGAGATCTCGGGGCTAAGGTAAAGATCGCCGTCGTTGGCCTTGTAAATGGCATGTACAATGTCTGAAACGGCGTTTTCTTTGAGCACATAACCCAATGCGCCTATTTCCAGGGCTTTCAGAAAAGGGGCCTTTTCCTTGTGCATTGTAAGAAAAATGATCGGAAGGGCTGGGTGGATTTGGAGCATTCTTTCGGCGGCTTCCAGTCCGTTCATACGGGGCATATCGATATCCAGCACCACCACGTCCAGGTTTTGCGACTGAAATGCATCCAGCGCTTCCTGACCATTTTTTGCACTGACGATCACTTTCAGATCGGCATCCATTTCGATCACTTCTTTGAGCCCTTTCAGAAATATCGGGTGGTCGTCGGCAATAAGCAGTCTGATTTCCATGGTCAAAAGGGAATTTGAATATAAATAATGGTACCGGACGGTTTGTTTCCCAGGATCTCAATTTGTCCGTTGAGGATATTGAGCCGTTCCCGGATACCGATCATTCCGAAGCCCCCTTTGCCGGTTGAAGCAGGGCCGATGCCGACACCGTTGTCTTCTATACGTATGGTAATCATGGTATTGGTTTTGTTAATCTGAATGCGCGCCGCCGTCGCCTGCGCATGTTTGAGAATATTGTTAAAACACTCCTGTACGATCCTGAAAACGTTCATTTCATTGGATTTAGAGAGTATATTATCAAAGTTTTGAATATCTGTTTCCAGTTCGATCAGGTCGGTTTCGATCACATCTTCCAGCAAGCTATGCAGCGATTGCGTGATCCCGAGCAATTCCAGGTGCAATGGGCGCAAGTTGTAAGAGATATTGCGAACTTCCTGAATGGCTTCAGCGACCATTTCTTCGAGATCTCTGATCTGTTTTTCACGCAATTCAGGTTTCTCCGTGTCTCTTTTGATCATCAGTACCTTGTTTTTGACCATTCCAAGACTTTGTCCCAGGCTATCGTGCAGCTCGGCTGCCACGCGCTTGCGCTCGCTTTCCTGCGATCCGATCAGCTGCTGCGAAAAAAGTGTTGCCTGTGCCAGCGCCTCCGCCTGCGTTAGCTCTTTTTCCCTTTTAAATGTATTGAGCTTGTTGGCCAATGCAAAGGAAAGGATAATCGCTTCCAGGCCGGACCCGATCTGGTAGGCGCCTTCCGTAAACCAGTTTTCCGGAAAAATAGCCATATCCTTCATCATGAAAATAACAATACCTGCCAGTAATGCGGTGAAGCCCATCAGATAATATCTGGCCGGTTTGAATCCTTGTTTAAGTACCACAAACCCGACGGAGTTTGAGTAAATGAGGAAGAAGCCCACTGTGAGCCAGCTGATTTTAAAGCCCAGCAGTAAATGACCGGAAAATGAAAACCCGACGACGGCCATGCAGGATACGACAATCAGCCAGCCCATTTTCCTCAAACGCGGGCAGTAGTGCCTCGTATTCAGGAATGAATTGGTGAAAAGCAATGCGAATATAAAAGCGAGGCTGCCGGTATAATTGGAATGATTGGCCTGCGGGAAATCGGGAACGATGAATTGCAGAAAAAGGCCTTTACTGTAACCAATATTCAATGCTACGAAGAAAATATAAAATACATAGTACAGATAAGTACGCTCCCGTATGGAGATGAATACGAACAAGTTATAAATAATCAGCGCGGCAATCAGCCCGTAATAGAATCCGTGGGCGATGTCAGTCTTTTGGCTGTTTTCATAAATGTATTGCAGGCTCGATATTTCAAGCGGTACGCGTATGATGGAGTTGCTGCGCACGCGCAGGTAGATCGTCGTGGTGTCCCGCCAGACGAGGTTAAGCGGCAGGACCGTCTGGTTGCTGAGGACGGGGCGTTCGCGGAACGGCATTGCCGAGCCTACATTCGTGATGTAATTAACCATATTGTCGTAACCAGGCGCCGTTTCTACAAACAGGTCGACCTGTTGGAGGAACGGTGCTTTTACGTGCAGGAACCACTCCGCCGGCGTTTTGCTGACGACCCGCATTTTCAGCCAGAAAGTAGAAGCGCTCGGGCCTACATTCAGGGTTTCCTGGGTCATTGGCCGGAATAATTCCGGCTTAGCCTCCACGTCGCTGTGCTGCAATGCATGAGTAGGATCTTCCAGCACCAGCATATTTTTTCCGACAGGGTAATTGGGCCGCCCGTAAGCGAGCTCGATTACAGGCGGTTCTATGGTTTGACCCATTGCGGTCATGGCAGACAGCAGGTATAAGATGACTACGAATCGACCGGCGGGTAACATTGTATCAGCTGAGAACAGGTGTTTTAATATTGAGAAGGTCACTAATGTACTGTGTACAAAGCGACTGAGGGTTATAATCTTTGAATTCCCGGCTGAGTTTTTTGACATTGTTTCGATAGGTATCGTCCGCCAGCACCTTTTCCACACCCGCCCTGATTTGTGCCGGTGTAGGGAATTCCGTTTTAAGGTCGATGCCTAATTTGAAATAGCCGATCCTGGCATTGATTTCGTTTTTACCTTCATGAATACCGGCGGCAACCAGCGGCAGCTCATTTTGTATGCCCAGCATTACCCCTCCATAGCCTCCGTTCGTGACGTACACATCACAATGCGGCATGATGGCATTGAAAGGAATAAAGTCGCGGATAAGGATGTTCTCCTGCGGGTACCGCGCCCGTAACTCTGCCGTGCCCGTTCCGCCCGTGGTAGCGATCACCAGCACGGGCGTGTCTTTGAAAGCCTCCAATGTTGGGACGAGGATTTTCTCCGGGTCTCTTTCCAGTGTGCCCTGCGTAACCAGGACCACCTTTCCATATTTCCCGGGTTGTTCGCCGAGATCGGTGGCGCCTCTGCTGCTTTTTGAAAACGGTAGGAGCGGTCCCACAAACCGTATGTTCTTACTTAGATCGGAGCGACTGTACTCGAATCCCGGGGTGCCGCTTTGCAGGAGAAGGTCTGTTTTCTTGCCCAGTACATCGAAGATATTGCCGCCGACCGGAACCATTCCGTGCTCGCGGAAAAGACTGGCGAAGAGGCTAGCAGCTTCCCGGAAGATGACCTTGTCGGCGAAAAAGCGAAGCAAATCCTGTTTCCTGCGTCCGAAAAAGCTGGTTGAAGGCGTCATAGCAAGCCCGGTTGGAGGCAAATCCTGGGAGGTTTCGACCAGCGGGAACACGCCTACCGACACTACTTTTTTGTGCAGTTTTTCCTTTACAAACGGCATACCGGTGAATGCGATATCGCTGATCAGTAAATCGAATGACCACGATTCGTTGATCTCCCTGATATCTTCATAAAACTCTGTCGATCTGAGGATAAATGCGGTTTTCAGGTCGTATTTCAGCTTACCAATAGTCCCGCGGATTTTGTCGCGCTCGGGAAAAAGGATGTGTACATTGTGCTGGTTGAAATCAAGGGCATTCTTAAAAGGGTAGTAAGGGATGCCTAGGCCTTCGATTTTGTCCTTAAAAATGCTCCCCGAATACCACCTCACATCGTGGCCGAGCGATTTCAGGTGCATGGCGATACCCGTGAGCGGATTGAAATGGCCTTCGTAAGGCATGTTGGCAAACAGTATTTTTTTCATGGCTAACTCAAATTGATTTTACTTAAAATAGATGTATGTTATTGATATTTAATGCATTGATGTGGGGGTGAAAAGTCAGTTTATATTTGCTAAGATGAATGCGACCTCGACGCTTTTCGTGCCGTAAAGCGGGTTGGACGGAGCTTCCTCCTCCCTCACGAAAGCTCCGTTGCTGATCTGCGCGGATTGTCCCGAAGTTGCCCATGCGGGAGCCGCAGATTCAGTCGTTGTTTCGCGCGACTGGCTCAGGATGGACAGCGATATACACAGGATGGATTTGAAGAATGTTTTCATGGCTGACAGACTTTGTGATTCAGATAAATGTCTTTGTCTTTCGACATCACAAAATTACCAGCCCGGCTACCCGCATAAAATGGAGGTTACCGCCCATTTTCATAGGTAGTATTGCTCATTTTGGGGCTAAGTGATGGTTTTGTCGATACGCTCGATGCTGTGCAGAAGTTACGGGAAGGGAAAAGTATCAAAACGGTATTTTGCTCATGCGCTTAAAGCTTCACCGCATGATAGTAATGGTTTTCTCCCTCATCCTCGAATTCCCCGATAAGTGAAAGTCCCGATGTAGCCAGCAATTCTTTATATTCCTCTGCACCAAGCGATACCGATTCTATTTCTGTAATGGCATCGTTCCATTTCATTTTTTGAGATGGGGCCGTAAATAAGAGCCTTCCGCCGGAGTATAGCGCACGGGCCATTTTGGGAATTACTACTTTCTGTGTTTCTGCCGGTAAAAGGAACATCAGGCCCCAGGCAATGATGGCATCGAACTGCCGATTGAAAAAGAGGGAATCTTCTGCCGCCTCGCAGGCGACGGGCGTATTAGGGAAGTTCTGTTGGAAAACCTTAACCATTGAAGGTGAAGCATCCATCGCGTAGACGGTCAAATCTTCCTCTACCAATGCCTTCGAAATCGGGTCGCCTGCACCACAACCTACATCCAGGACCGTGGCATTCAGAGGCAGCGACCTGGCCCAGTGCCTGACGGACGCCGCGCCGACTCCATCAATGCCCTTGGAGCGGCAGCGGATGAATGTGGCGGCGTTGGCTTCGTATCCGTTTGATTTGTCCATGGGTGGGCGGTTTGTATTTGAGATTGTAATGCCTTGACAATCGGGCGCTTGTTGCTAAGCGAAGACAAGCCCGAATTTCTTCGAGCTCGTTCTTTTCGTCCTCAATAATTATGTACTATTTAATATAAACTTCAACAGTGCTATCCAGTTCTCTGCCAAAATTATAAATTTCATCAATTGACTTGATTTCTACTTTTGTCTCTTTTTTATCTGCGTCAAACAGCCCGAGATATTTTTTGGTAGGGCTGTTGAGGTAGAGTCGGCATAATGGCTTTCGATTGTTGTCGTCCAGGAAAATTGCGAAGTACGACAGTGCATCTCTATGTGTGATGCGATTTGACTGCACTTTTTGCCTTAAAAGAGATCTTACAATGTAAAACCCTTCAAGCTCTTCCTGAGTTGTGACGATTTCTTTGTCCTGGTGAGCCGGGCTGGAAGTAAGTGTCCCCGGTGCAGGCTCTTCTTGAATCGGCGCATCATTACTGGATATGGCCGATTTTAGTCTATCGTTGATAGTGTCGTTGATAATATTGGTAATCGTCCGCTTGACAAGAGAGCGGAAAGCCTCTAAAACTTTGGATGTTACTACTGAGGGATAAACTTGCTTGGCAAAATATTTAACAAATTCATCATTCGGTTCAGAGAATTCCTGGCTGACTAAATGGCGGATTTCATTAATGTATTTAAGATCACTAGCGGATTGATAGATGTTGTCCACATCAAAATATGCTTTGTGAAATTCTTTAAGCTTTTCGATCTGACCATCCTTGATTTCCTCAATATTGAATTCAAGAAATGGCTTATCGTCCATTTTATTTGGTTCAACGAGGTCGGTATAGAATCTGAATATCAGGCCATTTGTTAAAATTGAGAATTTTGCTTTGGATACATGGAAGTACCGAAGCAGTTGCCCATCATGTACGTCAAGCTTTTGTTTCCAGTGCTTACACTCAACTAAAATGATTGGATTTCCATCCCGAAAAATCGCATAATCGATTTTCTCGCCTTTCTTAATGCCGACATCGCAAATGAATTCAGGAACAACTTCCAGAGGGTTGAATACGTCGTATCCGAGAACTTGAAGAAACGGCATAATGAATGCGTTCTTGGTAGCCTCCTCTGTGTGGATATTTTCTTTCAATTTCGATACCCGGTCGCTGAATTGCTTGATTTGATCTTTGAAGTCCATTGCTGATATTAAGTTTACGTGACGCACTCCGAAGGTTGCCGCTACCTCGATTTACTTAAAGTATTTATTAAACGGCAGTGGGTGAAGAAAGGAGCAATCCGTAATGAACCCTCACAGCGCGCGTGCGAGAGCTGGGGGCGTGCTGAGGTGCAGGAGGTGTCCCGGTGGTCTTATTTATTAATCGCCGAGTGTCCAGAAAGCCATGGTTTCAGCACCTTCGTCACCTGAGGCATCACCACCCACGTAAGCAGCCCTACCATACATCCGGCCACGATCAAAGTTTTGAGTGCAGGATGCAGCTCCTGAATGTGCGGACCAAGAACATAAGTTAAGAACAAGCTCGTAGGATAAACCCCGCAAAGTGTTGCCACCGCCATTTTCCATCTCGGTGGAGGAACAGGAGAGCGAAACCAGGCTTCCAGACCCGTCAGCTCGCGGTAAACCGGTTCCTCCGTCAGCGTCGATGCGTAGGCTTCCCAATCTTTGAAGAGCTTTGAATTATAAAATGCATCCCGCTCAGCCTGATCGGCGAAAGTTCTTAATATCCCGATTTCCCGGCTGTCGTTGCCTGGCAACGCCGTCATCATCGCCGCCCCGTGGACGCCGCCATGGAGGAACGAATCGCCGAGGAAACGTCGCAGGGCGTCTTTGAATTCTTGTTCTTTTCCGGGGAGGACTTTGCGGGTGATGGCTACGTGTATGGGCATGGGTGATCGATCGTTTGAATGCTATGCACCTAATTTAATATTCTCCTATATTTGCCCTGCGAACTTTATTCAATTTTTATGGTGCTCATGTTACAATTTAGGTTTGAAAAATGGTCTTGGAGAGGCATACGGGTGAAAGTCCCGAGACCTATCATAGCACCTGCTTTGATGAAGTTCGCAGTGACCTCTCCTTGTTTATTCATCAAAATCCATTTAGGAAATGCGAACTTCAAATGGTCCTGGTGTTGGCTCGAACGAGGATTCAGTCAACCCCGCGAATGATGCACGTCACGCATCAAACATCAGCACCCCGCTGACGCAATCACAAGCCGAGTTTTGGTACCTCATCGAATCCCAAGGCTGCAAAGAGCTGGCGCATTCGCTCCGAATGGTCCACGATCTGGCGCTTTATCATTCAGACGTCCCGTTTAATGCGGAAGAAAAGTCGGCCCTCTTTGATCTGAAAGTGCTCTGGGAGGGCTTCGAGAAGATGGGAGAAAATGTTTAGGAAGTAGGGGCTGCGGTGGCAGTCCTTTTTTATTTTCAAATATGTGAAAGTTCAAGTGACCCGGTTATTGACAGTAGTCTATGCAAATCTTTAAAAACAACAAGCAAACCCTCTCCACGCTCCTCGAAATGCCTTTCAAGCTCGAAAGGGAAATTCAAAACCTCTTTGAACAGAATCTGGAAGTGCTCACTTCGCTGAAATTGGTGAAGTCGGAGTTTACGATCAAGCATTCCCGCATTGATACCCTGGCGTTCGATCCGGAAAGCAAGGCGTTTGTGATTATTGAATACAAACGCAGCCAAAATTACAGCGTAGTGGATCAGGGCGTGTCGTATCTGAACCTCATGCTGGAATACAAAGCCGACTTCATCGTCGAATACAACGAAGCGCAGCAGGCACATCTGAAACGCAGCGATGTGGACTGGTCACAGAGCCGCATTATTTTTGTTTCTCCCTCGTTTACGGAATTTCAAAAGCAGTCTACGAATTTCAAGGACCTGGCTATTGAGCTTTGGGAGATCAAACGGTTTGAGAATGATATCATAACCGTCAACCATTTAAAGAAATCTAAGTCGGCCCCCAGCATCCGGCAAGTGCAGCAGAATATCGATACGGAAATCGGTAAGGTGACGGAGGAAATTAAAGTATATACGGAGGAAGATCATCTGGCTGGAAAGAGCGATCATGTGAAGGAGCTTTATGAGGCTTACAAGGCGGCAATTCTCAATCTGTCACCAGATATCGAGGTAGAAGCAAAAAAGCTGTATCTGGCTTTCAAAAAGCCCAGGAATGTAGTGGACATCCGCATTCAGTCGGAGTCGCTGAAAATGTGGATTAACTTAAAGAAGGGCCAGCTTCTGGATGAAAAAGGATTGACCAGGGACGTGTCCCAATCCGGGCATTGGGGAAATGGAGATTATGAATTGGTTGTCAAGGACACAGCTAATCTTGAATACATCATGAGCCTGGTGAAGCAAGCCTTGCCTATCATTTGAACAGCACAAAAAAAGGCCCTGAAAAATCAGGACCAAAACTAGCGAGGGAGACGGGTCTCGAACGGCATCGGCCGCCGCCCGCGATCCCCAGAACGACAATCTGGTGCTCTAACCAACTGAGCTACAACCTCCGTTTCGGAGCACAAAAAAAGGCCCTGAAAATTTCAGGACCTTTACCGGGAGGGAGACGGGTCTCGAACGGCATCGGCCGCCGCCCGCGACCTCCAGAACCACAATCTGGTGCTCAAACCAACTGAGCTAGAACCTCCGTTTTCGAGCACAAAAAAAGGCCCTGAAAATTTCAGGACCTTTACCGGGAGGGAGACGGGTCTCGAACGGCATCGGCCGCCGCCCACGATCCCCAGAACGACAATCTGGTGCTCTAACCAACTGAGCTACAACCTCCGTTTTCGAGCACAAAAAAAGGCCCTGAAAATTTCAGGACCTTTACCGGGAGGGAGACGGGTCTCGAACCCGCGACCCCCAGAACCACAATCTGGTGCTCTAACCAACTGAGCTACAACCTCCGTTTTGAGGACACAAAATTAGGAAAAGGTTTGCAGCTTGCAAGAAAATCTTAGAAAATTTTTGCGAACTGCAAACCCTTTGGCAAGCCGGAGCTTGATTATTTAGCCGCAGTGTACAGTGCGTCAGCAGCTTTCCAGTCTACAACGTTCCAGTAGGCGTCGATGTAGTCGGGGCGCTTGTTTTGATATTTCAGGTAATAGGCGTGCTCCCATACGTCGAGACCGATCACCGGGGTACCTTTTACGTCCGCGATGTCCATCAATGGGTTGTCCTGGTTAGGAGTAGAAGTGATCGCGATTTCTCCGCCTTCTTTTACGATCAGCCATGCCCAGCCCGATCCGAAACGGCCGGTAGCTGCTTTTTTGAATTCGTCTTTGAATGCAGCGAATGAACCGAATTTAGCGGTGATGGCCTTGCCTAGCTCGCCGGTTGGCTCGCCGCCGCCGTTTGATGAAAGTGATTTCCAGAAAAATGAGTGGTTCCAGTGACCGCCGCCATTGTTGCGCACAGCAGCCGGTGCTTTGCTGATGCCAGCCAAAAGTTCTTCTATGGTTTTGCCTTCCAGCTCAGTGCCTGCTACTGCTGCATTCAGGTTGGTAACATATGCCTGGTGGTGACGGTCGTGATGTATCTCCATGGTCAATGCGTCGAAGTGCGGTTCCAATGCATTGTTTGCGTAAGGTAAGGGATCCAGTGTAAATGCCATTTTTCAGTGTAGTTTAATGATTAATAAAATTGTTTTAACAGATAGGCTAACAGCAGAATGGCGCTTTATGTTCTTAACTCCCGGAAAAATTTGAGTAGTAACTGCTGGGATTCCATTGCCATAATGCCGGTTACGAGCTTGGTTTTCGGGTGCAGCAGCGGTTGGCTGATCCTTGAAAATCCCCGCTTTTCGTCGGTTGCGCCTACTACCACACGCTTTACCTGCGTCCAGTAGAGCGCGCCCGCGCACATCACGCAAGGTTCCAGCGTCACGTACAAGGTGCAATCGGTGAGGTATTTGGAGCCGAGGTGGTCGGCGGCAGCGGTGATGGCAATCATTTCGGCGTGGGCAGTGACGTCGTTGAGCCGTTCGGTTTGGTTATATCCCCTGCCGATGATCCTGTCTTTGGCCACCACGAGTGCGCCTACGGGGATTTCGCCTTCTTCGTATGCCTTATGGGCGAGCGCGAGGGCTTCTTCCATAAAGTAGTGATCAGTAATGTCTGCCTGTATGTCCATAGGGCGGTAAAGAAAACGGGACATCCATTGCATTGCAACAAATGTCCCGTGGTGTTTGATTAAATCAATGATCAAGGCTTCATCACACGCTGGACGGTGCTCAGGTTGCCATTCTGGATTCGCAGCAGGTAAAGTCCCGAAGGATAGTTAGCGAAATCCACCTCTGTTTTTTGCTGTTTGATAACCTGGGCCGAACGCGGGCGACCGTTGAGGTCTACTACTTCGATTTTCGCCTGTTTCGGTGAAATGGTGCCGATTACTTCCACGGTGCATTTACTGTTGATTACCGTCGGGTAAACCTTCGCCCAGTCTGCCGGGGCAGGCGGCTCTACACCCAGAATGGGGTCAACCTGTACTCTTGCCGTACCCACACCCGTCCCGACGCCGCAGCCATTGGTCACTTTGGTAATCGCATAGGTAGTTGTCGTTTTTGGCGCCAGTTTGAAATTGAAAGGCGTTGCG
This sequence comes from Dyadobacter sp. SRI_021, assembly GCF_057586235.1. NCBI lineage: Bacteria > Pseudomonadati > Bacteroidota > Cytophagia > Cytophagales > Spirosomataceae > Dyadobacter > Dyadobacter sp. SRI_021. The sequence continues at coordinate 91,568 of NZ_JBYCZM010000014.1, read as the reverse complement.
TTTGCGGTGATCAGCGTATCCTTCGTTCCGTTGTTCAATGTGATTGTCCATGGTGCTTTTCCGGTGATGTCGGCTTTCAGGTTGGCGGATTCACCTACGAGAATGGTTTGTGCTCCCGTCAATGTAGCAACCGGCAGCGGGCTTACATTGATTGTGATCGCGCTCACGCTTCCTTTTACGGTGAAATCGGGATTGGTACCCGAGCTGATTACTCTCACAAAATAGGTCCCTCCTTTGGTAGTGTCCGGGAATGTCGCCGAAACGGAGTTCGCTGTCGCCGTCGACGCGATCGTATAGAACTTGGCATCGACATTTTCTTTCGCTACCTGCAATTTAAAGGTATTGCCGGCAGGGAAATCGCCCGACTGCTGGAATGGCACCGTAAACGGCTTGCTCGCGCAGATTTCGGATACAGACGGACTTCCTGAGTTGATGGTCGGTACTTTTACAGTAACAACCGCCAAACCATTGATCGTCCCTTTACCGCAAGCATTGGAAACTTCGGTGAGGAGATAGCTCGTGGTGGTGCTTGGCTTAACCTGCACCTGGTGGTCGGCCTGGTCGGTGGTATCGGTCAAGCCACTCGACAAGATGTAAATCCACGGGCCGTCGCCGGTGAATTTGATATTGATCGTCGCTGTCTGTCCAAGGTCGATGGTCGGGTTACCCGAAATCGTCGCGGAAGGCAATGATTTGATGTGGATCTTAATCTCTTCTTTCGGGCTTTCGCAGCCATTAGAGCCGGTTTGCGTTACGTAGAATGAGTAATCCTGAACCTTCTCTGTAAACGGAGTGAACGGAACGCCCTGGAACTCGGTATCATTTGCCCCACGGTACCATTTCAGGATCGTTCCGGTTGCATCAAGCACGGGTGCAACTTCATTCTGGCAGTATTCCAGGTATGTTTTAGTCGCAGGCTTAGGAGTTGTGTTGATTTTGACATCGATCTTCGCACGATCGCCGGCACAGCCTGCCAACGTTTGTCCCACATAGTAGGAAGTGATTCCCCCCTCGGCAGTTGACGGTGTCGGTGCATTAGGGCTCGCAGAGCCGCCGGATGCATTGGTTCCGTACCAGTCCAAAGTTGCATTGGCGGATGGCGTAGCTTCAAGCGGCTTTGCAGCGATAAACTGGCAATATTCGATGAGAGACTGAGAGATACCTGGCAAGCCTGGAAGAGGCTTCACGAGGATTTTCTGTGAAACACGAGTGGTGCTTTCACAACCTTTGTTACTCAGCTGAGTTACATAGAAGGTAGTTTCTTTCGGTTCTTTCAAGTTAATTGAAGGCGTTGCTGTGCTGGCAGTTCCACCAGTAGCAGCCGTATACCATTTCAAAGTGTTACCTGCTGATGCCTGTGTAGGGAAAGTATAGTTTTTATCCGAGCGCTCCTGGCAGAGTGCTTCCGAGAATGGGGCTAATGCGGCGGGAGTAGGATTCACTACCACATTTACTTTTACGCGAACACTTTCACAGACCAGCGAGCCATAAGTCGTTGATTGCGTAACATAGTAAGCTGTTATTCCAGCAGTTGTAGTAGAAGGCTTGAAAGTAGACGCGAGCGGAGTGCCACCAGTTTCACTAGTATACCATTTGTATGTATTTCCCGAAGGAAGTAGTACATTGGCTGGCGCGTCCTCACAGTACTCATTCGGTGAAACAGTTGGCTTAGCAGCCTCTCTCACATTAACTACAATCTCTTTGCGAGCACTTTCACATTTCGATATTGAGTTTTTTTGACTGACAAAGTATGAATATGATTTTGCTTCTCCAGTGGGCGGAATTGGCGCATTAACAGAACCTGTCCCCCCAGTAGCTGTATTATACCATAGTAATGTGTGATCAGCCAAAGGAGTCGCTGTTAATGGAGCCGCTGTTGTTGGGCTTTGGCAGATTGCTTGCGGAGTAACTACCGCCGGACCAGCAAACTCTTTACACAAAACAATAACCACTATTTCCGCCCGTTCGCTCTCGCAACCAATAGCATTGGATTGTGTAACGTAGTATTTTGTTTCCCCAGCTACCGTTGTTGAAGGCTTAGGAGCAGATGGCAAAGGAGTTGTGGTAGACGCATTAGCGTACCATTTGAGATTAGTTCCCGTGGCTGTTAATACAGGTGCGTTATCTCCCACTTCGTAAGTTTTGTTAGAAACACCTGGTTTAGCAGGAGGAGTACATGCAGTAACGGTTACGATAATCTCAGCTCTTTCGCTCTCGCACCCAATAGCGTTGGTTTGAGTAACGTAGTATCTTGTTACACCTATCGTTGTCGTCGCAGGTTTTGGAGCGGATGGTAAAGGAGTCGTAGTAGATGCATCGGCGTACCATTTGAGATTGGTCCCTATCGCTGTGAGTACTGGTGCATTTTCACCTACTTCGTAAGTTTTATTAGAAACACCTGGTTTAGCAGGAGGAGTACATGCAGTAACGGTTACGATAACCTCAGCTCTTTCACTTTCGCAGCCATTACTATTTTGTGTGACCCAATAACTTGTTTTTCCTACGGATGTAGTGGTCGGAACGGGTGCCGATGCTAATGGTGCAGGACTTGTTTTGGTTTCGTACCACTTTATTTGAGAGCCAGTTGCTGTCAAAGCTAACGCAGTTTGGCCTGTGGAATAGGTCGGGTTAGTATAGGTAGGAATAGGGGATGCTGCATTGATGGTTAAAGTGACTTTGACCTTTTCGCTACGGCAAGTTTGCGAAGGATAGTTATAAACATAATAGTCTTTTGTACCGGCAGTGACTGTCGATGGTGTCGGCACAGTTACAGACGCGGGGCCATCGATGGATTCTGACCAATAGAAGGAAGAATTAGGTTCAGATGCCTTAACGGCGTTTTTCAGCACATCTGACGATAGAGTCGCATTTTGACAAACGGGATTTGGTTGAGTGACCGTTGGAGTTGATGCGGTGCGATATACGCCCAAAATGATTTGAGTCTTGCTGCTTTCACACCCATTTACTGTCTGGGTAACATAGGCAAAGGGAACTGCGGCAGAACGCGGCGCATCCGTATTAACCGAAGTTATGGGAGAAATTTCGATACTACCGTTATCGCCGGAATACCATTTGACGTTTTCTCCTGGAATTGTTGGAACTAAGGCAGGTTTTTCTCCTACGCAAAATGCAAGTGGAGGGATTCCCGTAGGTTGCGGAATTGAATTTACGGTAATTCCGCTGATGACTGATCCAATAGTTGATGGGGAAGACGCGATCACTCTAACCTTATAACCTTTTCCCGGATTAACTGAAGCCGTTGACAGTTTGATCGGCGACGATGTTCCAGACTTTTCGATTGATGGTTTAGTGAAATCACCGTTTTCATCCGATAGCTGGGCAGTAAATTCGTTATCGGCGCCAAATGTACCCGAGAATGTAAAGGGGACTGAGATTTCTGTTCCAACGCAATAACTAGCTGGCGTTATTGCCCCCGTGGTAATCGTTGTCTGTCCGAATGAAGCTGCCAGGCAGAATAGCGTGGCGAAAATGGTAAGGAAACTCTCTTTAATAAATGTTTTTTTCATGTATCTGTCTTAATATCTTTCCGCTAACCTTTTGATTGGTAAAGTTAGAGATATTTTTCAAATACGCTGAAGGTGATTTAAGGAAGCTGGCTTTTCCGTTGAATCAATGAACTATACACGACATCCTGGATTTTTCGACGTGTACGCTGGGTCGTGATCGCCGTGTTTTCGGCATCGGGATTGACGCGGTTGGAAAGAAATATAAATACAAGGTCCTCCTCCGGGTCCACCCACACCATGGTACCCGTAAAGCCCGTATGGCCGAACGAGTTGACCGAGGCTTGCGGCGAAACATAGGAGCTGTTCCCGTCCGCCGGCGCCTTGTCCCAACCCAGCCCGCGATGGTGCGACTCGTCATACATACGCGAGAAGAAGGGCACGGTAGCCTGTTCGTAATAGCGCCTTCCGGCATAATTGCCCTTCCAGAGGTTCATTTGAAGTAAAACAGCCAGATCGCGGGCAGTACCGAAAAGACCGGCATGGCCTGAAACACCCCCTACAATCGCGGCCATCTGATCGTGCACGGTTCCTTGCAGCAATTGCCCGCGGAAGCGGTAATCCTGTTCGGTAGGCGCAATCTGTTTTTCAGGAAAACGGCGCAATGGGTTGAAGCCCAGGTAGGGCAATCCGAGGGGTTCGTAAATGTTGGCAGCCACAAAAATATCCAGCGGCTGCCCCGTTATTCTTTCTACGATTTTTTGCAGCGTCAAAAAGCCGAGGTCGCTGTACAAATAACCATAATTGCCAGCCCGGTCGCGACGGTTATTCATGGGCGATTCTACCACCCATTTCCAGACAGAATCGCGTAATGCGCCTTTGGCAAAAAGTTTAGGGGCGACTTGCAGATAGTAAGCGGTGTCCTGTTTCGAACTGTAATATTCAGGCAGCAGCCCTCCTGCGCTGGTTTTGGTTCTGTCCCAAAGCGATGGATAGAAAGAGATCAGGCCGGAGCGGTGCAGGAGCAGGTCGCGAACGGTGAAGTTCTGTTTGGAAGTGCCCGCCAGCTCCGGGAGGTATTTGGATGCCTTTTCATCCAGGCTGATCTGCTTCCGGTCATACAGCAGCATGACAGCCTGCAATGTAGCCGAAACCTTCGTGAGCGAAGCCAGGTCGTAAATCGTTTCGGGCGTAACGCGGTCGTTGGTACGGTAGCTTAGCCCTCCGAATTGTTTTTCATAAATGATCTTGCCCTGTCTGGCTACAAGTATTTCACAACCGGGAAAAACATGGTCATTCACCGCCGCGGTAGCAATTTCATCGATTCTTTTAAGAGAAATGCCGTCTATACCCACGCTTTCAGGTGTACCGAATGCAATGCGGTTGATAGAAGTAATGTTTACGCCCGTGCCCGTTTTGTAGGCCAATACCGACACCGGAAGGCGCCCTTTTGAGCTCAATGCGCCGAAGATAATCTGCGGTACGATCTCCTGCTGATCCTTGCCGTCCTGGTTCGCACAAATCAGCACGTCGGTGGCAGGGAAATACTGAATGGCATAAGGCGTCCCGAAAAGGCAAAGAACGACTTTCTTGTTCTGCTGTTTGAGCTGGTTTACAAAATCGACCATGCCCGTGGTAACACCATAATTCCGGGCCGGCTTGGAGCTGATGCCATGAATGTCGACGATAATCGTGTTGTAAGGTTCCAGGTACCCCAGCATTTCGGTGATCTGCTCCTGCGACGACGGCCCGTCGTAAAACGAGTAGTTCCGCATGGGTTTGTAGGTCGAAAGCATTTTCTGGAATGCCGCGCTGCTGCCTTCCCCCATGCTTACCGACGCCATGGTGTTGTCGATTACCGAGCCGATCGGAAGCAGGTTATTGTCGTTTTTCACAACTGTCACCGAAGCCTCGCACAATTCGCGGTATAGTTCTTTGCTCTTCTCGCTGTTCAGGTCGGAATAAAGGTTGTTAGTGTCGATAGGCTGGTATTTGTTCAATCCGGCCCAGTATTTGGCCTGCAAAATACGTTTGACCTTATCGTCGATAATCTTCTCGCTGATCTGTTTAGAGTTAATGGCGTCCTTGATACGCGCCACCGTCTCTGCAATGCTTTCGGGGTAAAGCAGCACGTCGTTGCCGGCTATCAATGCTTTAAGGTTTACGTCCGCGGCTTTCCCGTTTTTCAGCACGCCGCGCATGTTCATGGCATCTGTAAATACCAGTCCGCGGAAGCCGAGGTCTTTGCGCAGGAGGCCATTAACGACCTTATCGGAAAGTGAGCTGGCCTGGTTGGGCGTGTTATCCAATGCGGGAATGTACAAATGGGCATTCAGGACGCCCATGAGGCTATCCGCGATCATCTCGCGGTAGGGGTACAGGTCCGTGTTGTTGAGCTGTTCCAATGAGTGTGTCAGCACCGGCAATGTGAAATGCGAATCCGCATCCGTGTCGCCATGGCCGGGGAAATGCTTAGCCGTGGCAATAATGCGGTTGTGCTGCAAGCCCTTCATGTACGCGACCGACTTCCGGGCTACGTTCTCCTTGTCTTCACCGAACGAACGTATACCGATCACCGGATTAGCTGCGTTGCTGTTCACATCTGAAACCGGTGCGAAGTTGATGTGAATACCGAGGCGTCTGCATTGGCGTGCGATATCGTCGCCCATGCGGTAAATCAGCTGATCGTCCTGGATCGAGCCGAGTACCATTTGTTTCGGGAAGGAAATGGTGCTGTCGAGGCGCATACCGAGGCCCCATTCGCCGTCGATACCGATGAAAAGCGGAATGTTTGAATGTGATTGGTAACGGTTGGTAAGCTGCGCCTGCCCCACCGGGCCACCCTGGAAGAATATCAGGCCGCCGATTTGGTAGTCGTTGATCAGCTTATCGATGTATTTGTAATGGGATTCGTCGCGGTTCGAGAAAGTCGCCACCATGAAAAGCTGACCGATCTTTTGCTCGATGGTCAGGGATTTGAGGGTGCTGTCTACCCATTGATTCTCGGGGAGGACGATGACCGGATCGCGGTGCTTTTTAGGGGCTTTGTGTTTCGATTCGGGAGCGGCAGCAGGTACAGGATTGACAGCGACCGTTTTGACCGACATCATTTTCCACGCGACAGATGCCATGGAGGTAAGCACTACCAGCGCCACTACAATCACTACAACACGAAACCGGCCGAACCACCAATTTTTCATACCTGGAAACACTGACTTAACGAGGGAATGTTAGGTTTTACAACTTCAACAACTGATTATCAAAAGTTACAATAATAACAATTTTCCGGCGCTTTGAATCCTGAAAAATATCGTTTTAATGCAATTCTAATATTTGTCTGGCCGAATATCGTCTTGGTAATTACTGTCGGTACATTAAGCTTGCTGCGTGAGCTTTTTGAAAATATCTTCCAGTGAACCGCCCGTTTCGCGCAGTGCCTGCAATGAGCTATCGCTGACTACTTTTCCTTTGTTAATGATGATCACCCGGTCGCACAACGCCTCCACTTCCTGCATAATGTGCGTGGAGAAAAGCACTGTTTTGTCCTTACCGGCCGTGCGGATCACCTCACGAATCTCCTGGATCTGGTTGGGATCTAGGCCCGTTGTTGGCTCATCGAGGATCAGCACATCCGGATTGTGCAAAAATGATTGCGCCAGTCCCACCCGTTGCCGGTAACCTTTCGAGAGTTGTCCGATCTTCTTCCTGCGCTCCGGTTCCAGCCCGCACATCGCGATCACTTCATCTACCCGCGCATTCAGTGCGGCGCCATGCATTCCGTACAGTTTTCCCGAAAAAAGCAGGAATTCGGTTACGTACATATCCAGGTACAGAGGGTTGTGCTCGGGCAGGTAGCCTATGGCCCTCCGCGCAGGCATGGGCTGCTGCATCACATCGAAATCCGAAACTTTGGCGACGCCTTCGGTAGGTTTGAGGTAACCCGTCAGGATTTTCATCGTAGTCGATTTCCCTGCCCCGTTCGGACCCAGGAAACCTACGATTTCACCTTTTTGAAGGCTAAATGAAATCCCGTCGACCGCCCGCTGCGTTCCGTAAACCTTCGTCAGATTGGTGACTTCGATCATGTATTAATTTTGAATGAGTGAATGAATGAATGATTGAATAAGAAGTCAGGAATTGTCATGTATGGTCATGTGTTGTTTCTTGTATCCTGACATGATGGGCTATTCCTGACCACGCATGACTACACCTGACTACGCCTGACCACCCATGACTACACCTGACTATTCATGACTACGCCTGACCATTCATGACCATTCATGACTACGCCTGGCGTCGATCAGACTTTCAGGAACAGTTTATTCCTGTAAAGTAAATACATAAATGCCCATTGTACCGCGATAAATGCAATTACTTCGCCTACCATTTCCACTGAATGCGGGAAATAGCTGAGTAGGCCCCCGAACAATGCACGGGCGGTGTACCCGAAGTCGATGAACCGGCCGACCATGTATATCACAATCGAATTCATACCTATTACCACGAAAAACAGCGTCCATTTGCGGTAGTTGAGCACATCGACGATCCAATAGAACAGTGCCAGCAGCAAAGTACTGAATCCACCTGCACATAAGACGAACGAGCTGGTCCAGAGGTTTTTGTTAATAGGGAAAAAGTAGTCCCAAACGAGGCACAACAGCAGGCTGACGATTCCTGCGAAAACCAGGTAGGTGACTTTACTTTTCTGAGAAATGACTTCACCGCTGGTCCGCAGCAACTCGCCGGCGAAGATACCCATCAGTCCAGTTGCGATAGCCGGGATTGTCGAGACGAGCCCTTCCGGATCGTGAATGGTGAGGTGGAGGCGCCCCGGGATCAGCATTTTGTCGATATAGCTGGCCGGGTTGCAATCGATGGTGAGCATGCCGGCACCACAGCCCGGCACGGGATAGAACATCATGAACAGGTAATAGCCGATCAGCAGTCCGCCGAACCAGATCCACCGTGCGCGGTAGCCGAAATAGAGGTAGATAATCTGCGCGAACATGCCCGCGAGCCCGATGCGCGCGAGTACGCTCGGGTAGCGCATCTGCGACCATTCCGTTTCGAAAAGGCCGTTGTTATAAATGATCCCTAAAATCACGAGGATAATCCCGCGCTGGATCACCTTGCGGATTAGTTGCGATGGTGGTACGCCCTTTTCGAGGCGGCTTCCGAGCGAAAAAGGCGTCGAAACACCGGCCATGAAGAGGAATGTGGGAAAAATAAGATCGTAAGCCCTGAAACCGTTCCATTCGGGGTGGGTAAACTGGTGGGCCAGGAATATCGCCCAGGACCAGCCGGTCGCTTTGGCGAGCACATGGAAAATCTCTTCGCCACCCGAAATCCAGAACATATCAAAACCACGCAACGTATCCAGGGACAATAACCTTTGTGAAGGAGCACTATCTTTCATCTGATAAAACAGGGTGTAGGGAAATAAAATTTGGAAAATAGAATGGAGTTTGAAATAAAACCAATAGCAACTACTGTAAAGATTGCAAAAAATACCATCCGTGATTCCAGCAAAAACTATATTTATTTGAATAAGCCTATAAGTCTCGCTGATAATGAAAAATGGGAGTGATATATGATGGTATACACAACTACCGTTATAAGCTTCGAATTTTTAACCCATCATCACCCCATGAAAAGGATCCTGACGCTGATCTTCGCCCTCGGCCTGCTGCTTGGCGGCTTTGCCAATTCCACATCATTCGCACAGAGCCGCCGTAGCGACGATCGCCGTAGCGACGTTCGCCACGACGACGAAAGTTTCCAAAGCGACGAACCCACCACCCATAGCAAGCTCAACAACCGGCGCCTCGAAAAGAATATGGACAAGTACGCCGACCAGCTTCAACTCACGAAGCGGCAGCAGAAACAACTCAAAAAGATCGACCGCCGATATGCGAGAATGGAAAGGAAAATGAAACGTCGGGGCGATAACAAGCGCAGCGACCGCAAACGCCTGGCCGAAGAGAAGCGCATTGAAATCATTGAGGTACTAACCCCCGGACAGCAGCAGACGCTGGAAGCACTCTCGAAAAAGGGGCGGTTTAGTTTTGATCAGTTGTTTGGAAAGTAGGACTTAGGATACCGTCAACTCATAATAATTTGGGATTAAAATCCAGAATAATCATAATATTTTTGGAATTGAATCCTTAAATATCATAATTTTATTGGATTCAATTCCTGAATTATGATAGTCAGAAGTCAACAAGAGGCGGCGTTAGCCTATCTTTTTAAAGGCAAAGCGCTTATTATTTACGGTCCAAGGCAAGCAGGGAAAACCACTTTCTCTGAACAGCTGCTTGCAATCGTTGCTAAAAAGACACTGAGGCTCAATGGCGACGACGCCGATACCAGGGAAGCTTTTCTCCGTCCGAATGCCACGCTCATCGAAAGGATAATCGGGGATAACGAGGTTGTATTCATCGATGAAGCACAGCGCATTCAGGATGTGGGGCTTGTGATCAAAATTATAGTCGATCGCTTTAAGCATGTACAGGTAATAGCAACAGGCTCGTCGTCCTTTGAGTTGGCTGGCAATATTAATGAACCACTCACTGGTAGGCGGTACGAAATGCAGCTGCTTCCCATTTCATATGAGGAATTGGTTAGATACACTGATTACCTCACTGAACAACGGCTTTTGGAACAACGACTGATTTATGGCTCGTACCCGGAAATCGTCACCGATCCTGTGAATGCTGAAAAGCATCTCAAACTGATTTCGAATAGCTATTTATATAAAGATTTGCTCGTGCTTGAACAGATCAAAAAACCTGTTTTGCTGGAAAAGATCGTCAAAGCGATTGCATTGCAGCTGGGGAGCGAGGTGAGCGTTACAGAAATCGGGCGGTTGGTTCAGGCAGATAATAAGACCGTGGAAAAGTACATCGATTTGCTGGAAAAGGCATTTGTACTCTTCACTGTTCCTGCATTTTCAGGTAATGTGCGCAATGAAATCAAAAAGGGAAGAAAGATTTATTTCTACGATAACGGAATCATCAACGCAGTTACCAACAATTTCAACTCCATTAAAAACCGAAATGACGTGGGTGCATTATGGGAAAATTACCTGATCAGCGAGCGCAAAAAGTTTTTGAACGCGAAAGAGCTAGATGCAAGAATATATTTCTGGCGGACTACCCAGCAGCAGGAGGTGGATTATATAGAAGAAGTAAAAGGGGAACTGCGTGCGGTTGAGTTCAAATGGAATCCGCATGCGTCTGCAAAGTTTCCGTCGACCTTTTTAAATAACTATCCCAAAGCAAAAAATACGCTGGTAACTCCTGCTAACCGCGATCAGTTTCTAACCTCGCCGGAGTTCTAAACGTTTAACAAACATCGAAAACTCACTATCACTGACAATCCCTGACCACACCTGACCCAATGACTATTCATGACTACACCTGACCACCCACGACCCTTACTTCAACCCTTCCAGCCAAGCCTCAACCGTCGGCCCCGACAAATCGAATAGCAACCCCGGCAGAATACCGACGAGGATCGTCAGAATGACCAGCGGCACGAGCATGAACTTCTCCCGGCGCGTGAGGTCGGTGAGGACTTGTGTGGTGGCGTTTTTGTACCAGAACGAACTGAAAAACATCCGTTGATAGGTCCAGAGAAAATAGCCGGCAGCGAGGACGATACCGAGCGTGGACATCGCCGGAATCCACACGGGCAGGGCGTCGGACTGGAATGCACCCATCAGCGTGAACAATTCTCCGACGAAGCCAGAGAAGCCTGGTAAGCCAAGCGAAGCGAAGAATGCAATGCCGGTGACGACGGTGTATTGCGGCATCACGGTGATCAGGCCTCGGTAATGGTCGATACGACGATCGTGGGTGCGGTCGTAGAGTACGCCGGTGAGCAAGAAGAGCATTGCCGACAATATACCGTGGCTAACCATTTGGTAAATGGCACCATTGAAACCTTCAGGAGTGAATGCCGCAATACCTAGCAGTACGAAGCCCATGTGTGAGACCGACGAGTAGGCGATCATTTTCTTCAGATCGTTTTGACCCAGTGCATTGAAACCGCCGTAAACGATCGAGATCATACCGAGAATGGCAAGCGGAATGGCACTATACAGTGCCTCGGTCGGGAAGAAGCCGTCGACAATCCGGATAAAGCCATACCCACCGATTTTCAGCAAAATACCTGCCAGCACGACTGAAATGGGCGTAGGCGCTTCCACGTGCGCGTCGGGCAGCCACGTATGCACGGGCACGACGGGCAGTTTCACCGCGAAACCAATAAACAGGAACCAGAATGCGAGCAGACGGACCGGAATATCGGCAATGAAAAACTCCGACGCGGCACTCAGGATCGAGCCCGGAATATAGTTGCCAGGATCGGCCAGGTAGGTGAAACGGAATGTATGGATCAGTTGCTCCGGCGCGATCTTTCCATCAAAAAGCCATTGCTGGATCTGCGGGATCATGTCGGGATGGACCGCGTCTTCGGGGCCGATGAGTCCAACGGCACGTGCGGTTTCTACCGGATCGATCACCGAAAGGTATAGGCCGATCATGACGATCAGGATCAGCAATGAGCCCAGGAATGTGTAAATAAAGAATTTCAATGCCGCATACTCGCGCCGCGGGCCGCCCCAAAGGCCGATAAGGAAGTACATCGGCAAGAGCATGAATTCGAAGAACAGGTAAAACAGGAAGAAGTCCTGGGCGAGAAAACAGCCCATTACGCTACCGCTCAGCAGCAAGTACAGGCCAAAATACGCCCTCGATTTATGATTGACATTCCACGAACTGACAACGCCCACCAGCAATACGACCACCGCCAGCAGCACCAGCGGAAAGCTGATCCCGTCCACAGCCAATGCATAGTCGACCGAAACAACGCCTAGCGAACCGATCGGCAGTGTGATCCACTCCCTTACCTCTGAAAGTTGCAACGCAGCCTCCTGACCATTAAATGACAAATACGATACCCCAACAACCACTACTTCCAACAACAATGCAACCAGCGCGATGAGCCGGAAATTATGCTGACTGTCGACCGGCCAGAATGCGACGGCAGCAGCGCCCAGTAGTGGTATGGCAATTAAGAAGGTGAGTATATGATCAATCATCAAGCATTAATTTAACCGGCCGGGCTGCATTATATCGCAACCAGCCACAATATCAATAAAAAGACGCCCATTACCGCCACGATATAGTACGACTGTATCCGGCCGCTCTGCATGTTCCGTGCAGCCTGCCCGGCGGAGCGGATGGAGAAAACGGGCAGATTTACGGCACCGTCGACAAACGTCCTGTCGAACCAGGCAATGAAATGTCCGAACACCAGGCTGCCTTTCGCGACCAGATCGACCAAGGCATCGACAATATTTTTTTCGAAGGCTTTGAGGTACTTCGTGATAAATTCAAAGGGAATGAGGAAATATCGTTCATTGGAATAACCGCGCAGCCAGTTCCACGGGCTCTGAGCGGGCTCGCCCGCCTGTATCGGATCATTCACTTTGAATGGATTCTCGGCACTGGTTTCGCGGTAAGCCAGGAAGATCGAAACGAATGTAACGGCGCTTGCCACAAACGGCACCCATTCCAAATGCTCGCCATGCTCTTTCCCGATCCAATGCAGGAACCAGCCCTCGGCATTGAATGGATTAATGGAAAACCAGAAGAACAGCGATAATGCGGAAAGCAATGCCATTGGGAGCCACATGGCTACGGGCGACTCGTGCGGGTGTACGCTTGCGGGGAACCGTTTTTCTCCCCAAAAGACCAGCCAAACCTGACGCGTCATATAAAATGCCGTTAACCCGGCCGATGCAATGACCAGTACTGGGAACAAGTAGCCTAATGCACCAAATTCCGAAGCCCAGAGGAAACCTTCTGTGATAATGGCATCCTTGGAAAGGAAGCCGGAAAAGAACGGTAACCCGGCCAAAGCCGCCGCGCAGATCAGATAGCAAATGAATGTAATGGGAAGCGCTTTACGCAATCCGCCCATGGTGCGCATATCCTGCGGATCATAATCAGGCAATTCATCGCCCGGCGTTACCGCGTGGATCACCGAACCGGCGGAAAGGAACAAGCCTGCTTTGAAGAATGCATGTGTTGCCAAATGGAACAAGGCCGTTTGCCAGCTTCCAAAGCCGACGGCCATCACCATCAGTCCCAATTGCGACATCGTCGAATAGGCGAGAACTTTCTTGATATCCCAGCCTTTTAATGCTTTTACGGCACCGGTAACCATGGTAATGGCTCCAATGATAAGGATCACTAATCGTGCATCAACGGTGAGCAAAAACGATATTCTTGCCAACAAAAAAATCCCTGCCGCGACCATCGTTGCCGCGTGGATCAATGCTGAAACGGGGGTAGGGCCTTCCATCGCATCCGGTAACCAGCCTGAAAGTGGAAACTGGGCCGATTTCCCTACACAACCACCAAAAAGGCAAACGCCGATGGCGGTGAGAATGCCGGGAGGGATGGTCCCGATTTCAAGCGAAAGCACTTCAAAGTCCGTAGAACCGATATAGTAGAAGAGCATTAATATCCCCGTCAGAAAGGCGGCGTCGCCAATGCGGTTGAGTACAAATGCCTTCTGCGCTGCCCAAACGGGTCTTTTTTTTGTATACCAAAAACCAATCAGCAGATAAGACGACAGCCCAACCAGCTCCCAGAAAATGTACATGACCAGCAAGCTGCCGGATAGCACAATGCCGAGCATCGAAAAAAGGAAGAGCTGGATGAATGCAAAATAACGGTTCACATTCCGGTCGTCGTGCATGTAGGCGGTCGAAAACAGCTGTACGAGCAACGCCACGAAATGCACGATGACGAGCATCATCGCCGACAGCATATCGAAACGGAAGGAAAGATCAATAGAATGGCTTCCGACGGTGAGCCAGTGAAATCGGATGTAATGATCGGCTCCCGGATCGGAGGAAGTCAAGCTGATAAACAGTCCTGCCGCGGTAGCCACTATACCGATCCAGCCTGCGAATTTATTTAGACTTTTTCCACCAACCCACAGCAACAAAAAGCACGAAAACGGCAAGCCCAACAGCAAATAAGCAGGTAAGTGGAATGCGGTGTCGGGCATAAGTGCGGGAATGCGTTTAATTTCGGCAAATATCCTGAATTCGCGACCGAATTCAAACAATGCTAGATGTCTTTCTCAATATCGTCGATCTTCACCGACCCGTGGACAACTTCCAGCAGTTCGCGCAAGTCGTACGTGGAGCGATTATACGTATTCCCGAGGACAATGATCACCGCGTCGTCTTCGGGGCATACCCATAGCATGGTGTTGTAACCCTTCCACCAGCCGCCGTGGTAAATAAACCGGGGCGTATGGTCCTCCTTAATGTGCATACGGAAACCGTAACCGTAATTGCGGATACCGTCGCGCTCGAAGCTGCGGGGCGTGAATGCCTCATTGAGCATCTTCTTTCCGAGGATCAGGCCTTTGGTGAGGCCGTTATAAAACCGGTAAATGTCGAGCGTGGTCGAATAAAGGCCTTTATCGCCGACGACTTCATCGTAATAATCCTTTTCCAGCCTGCGCCCGTACTGATGACCGTCAGTCCGGTTTTTGGTGGCTGCGATGGTCGTGTCCGTTACGAGGTAGGTATTCTGCATGCCCAAGGGCGTGAAAATCTGGTTGTTCAGGTATTTGCCGAATGAGTCTCCTGTCACTTTTTCGACGATCGCGGCAAGGACGCAGTAATTGGTATTGCAATAGTTGAACGAGCGGCCCGGGCGGTTGTAAGGCGTCGGGGTAGGAATTACTTTGGCGTACCAATCCATGATATCGAGGTTATCAGGATATTTCCGGCCGTGGCGGACGCTGTCGTTGAACGAGTAAATGTAATTCGGCAACCCACTGCGGTGGCTGAGCAGCATATCGACCTTCACGCCATGGTAAGGGAAATCGGGGAAAAAGCGCTGCACCGAATCGTCGAGCGCGACGCGGCCTTCCTGAACCAGCTTCAATACCGCTACCGCCGTAAATGGCTTTGAAAGTGACGCCAGCTGAAAACGTGAGTCCGCTGTGAGCGTGTCTTTCGCCTTCATATGCGCGAAGCCGAAGGAATTTTGGTAAAGTATTTTGCCTTTCTGAACTACCAGTACATTGCCGTTGAACCCGGCGTTCCTTTTGCGCCTGAAAATATCCTCGATCTTCGCGATTTTCTCCGCCGTTTCGGCATCGGGATTCGTCACCGGTACGGGATCGAGGTTTTTGACAGACTTGCCAGACACGGCCACGTCCGGGGAATCGGTTTTGTTTTTTCTGACTAACCCCCAGGAGATCAACAAAATAATCAGGACGGCAACCGCCATCCACCACACTTTCGGCTGCACTTTTTTCAACATAGGCTTTTGGCCTTTATAATCGGAACGTTGCTATGCTAACGACGGATCGGAAGCATTTTCTATACTTTACTCTTACAAATTAAGCGCAGAATGCCTTACGGAACCAACACTTTCAAATGTTCTTTTCGACCATTCTTTTGATATGTAACAAAATAAATGCCAGAATGGAGCGCACGTATAGGGATAATATGAATGTACCCGCGGGCGTCGTCTTCACGCCGGAACGGGACGGGCATTCCCCAGGATGTGTGCAGAGTCAGTACCGCGTCGCGGCTGTTGGGGGCTGTCAGGCTGATGATTTGGGACGTCGGGGGATTGGGCGCGATCCGAATCTCTGCCGATAGTTCCGGGTTTAAAACGGCAATCGGTTTGCAGGTGGTGAAACATCCGTCCTGATCTACCAGTTTTAGCCGGTAATAGCAGATCCCCGCCGGTGGATGGTTGTCGTAGAATGCGTAGGAAGTCCGTTCGGTAGTTTCCCCAGAAGCAGCTATTGTTCCAATCGCGGCGAAGTTTTTCATATCACCGCTTCGCTCGATCACGAATTCGCTGCTGTACTTTTCCCAGGCGGTTTCCCATTCCAATGCAGTCTGCCCCCCTTCCGAATGGCCTTTGAAATAAGTGATGTCAACCGGTAGGATAATGGCCAGCACATCTCCATTCACCGAGATTTCGTCAAACCATAACGTCCCGTAAATGTCGACCGAATTGTATGCGTAAATGCGGACAGTGAAAGTGTTATTCGACAGGTTATTGTAGCTCACCGGGATGTTGTAGGTATTGAATGTCCCGTTGTTGCTGATCACGAATGCATTCAGATCGGCTGCGAAGCCGTCCATACTCGTCCGGACTTTGATGCTGTTGGGGCCGTTGTTCGAACGGCGGAGGCGGAAACCGACGGAGGTAATGTTGTATTTAAATGAACTGGCTGTAAACGTGAACTCCATATACCGCGAGGTCGAAAAGCTCGCAGGCCATGGCCGGATGATGTAACCGACCACGACAGCACCGCCGCCTCCGCTGTAAACCGTGGGTAATGTAAATGTGTTGGCGCCGCCGGCCAGAAAGGCATCTGAAGGCGTGAAATTGGCGTGGTCCGAAACGCCGGCCTGGGTGTAATCCATCGTCCATTTGACATGGAATGGCTCCTGCGCATTCGCATTCAAAACAAAAAGCAGTACTGCGGCCAGGGCCACAATACTGCTCTCAAAGAATGGTATGTTCCTTTTCATGTGCGTGTTGTTTAAAGTAAAACTTACACTGACTGCTTTACTTTTTACGTAAAGCCATGAAAAAGGTAACAGCTTGTAGAATAATTAAAATTCTGCGCTCTTAGGGTAACGAGGGAACGGGATCACGTCGCGGATGTTACCCATACCGGTTACGAACTGCACGAGACGTTCGAAGCCTAAACCGAAGCCCGAATGCGGCGCGGTTCCGAATTTGCGGGTTTCGAGGTACCACCACAGGTTTTCGGGGTCGATACCGATCTCCTTCACGCGGCCGAGCAGCTTCCCGTAGTTTTCTTCGCGTTGGCTGCCGCCGATGATCTCACCGATGCCGGGGAACAATACGTCCATGGCACGCACGGTTTTACCATCCTCGTCGAGCTTCATGTAGAACGACTTGATCTCGCGCGGATAGTTGGTCAGGATTACCGGTTTTTTGAAATGTTTCTCCACCAGATAGCGCTCGTGCTCGCTCGACAAATCGATACCCCAGCCCACCGGGAACTGGAATTTGCCCTCCTTATGCGGCTTCGATTTCAGGAGAATGTCGATCGCTTCGGTATAGGTCAGTCGCTCGAACGGGTTATCCACCACAAATGCAAGTTTTTCCAGCAATGGCAGCGAGCGCTCGTTCTGCGGTTTGTTCTTTTCTTCTTCCGTCAGGCGGTTTTGGAGGAAATTCAAATCATCCTTGCAGTGGATCAATGCATAGGTAATTACTTTTTTGACGAAATCCTCCGCCAGGTCCATATTGTCTTTCAGCTCGAAAAATGCCATTTCCGGCTCGATCATCCAGAACTCCGCGAGGTGGCGGGTAGTGTTGGAGTTTTCCGCACGGAATGTTGGTCCGAAAGTATAGATTTTAGAAAGCGCCATCGCGCCCAGCTCGCCTTCCAGCTGGCCGGAAACGGTCAGGTTGGCCTCACGGCCGAAAAAGTCTTCTTTAAAATTGATCGTACCTTCTTCTGTACGTGGCAGATTATTCAGATCGAGGGTGGTCACGCGGAACATTTCGCCTGCACCTTCGGCATCAGAAGCCGTGATAACCGGTGTATGCAGGTAGAAAAAGCCCTTATCATTGAAATACTGGTGCACCGCGAACGCCAATGCGTGGCGGATGCGGAGGATTGCGCCGAAGGTGTTCGTACGCGGGCGCAGGTGGGCTATCTCGCGTAGGAATTCCAATGAATGCTTTTTAGGCTGCAACGGATACTCCTCAGGGTCGGCCGTTCCGTACACCTCGATGTCGGAGATTTTCACCTCCACCGTCTGTCCCGCACCTTGTGAGGCGATCAGCTGGCCGGTTACTTTAAGGCATGACCCGGTGGTTACTGTCAGTAGTAATTCGGCAGAAAACTGACCGGGTTCAGCCACTGCCTGGATATTATTGATGGTCGACCCGTCATTCAACGCGATGAAAATCGCGTTTTTGCTTTCTCTTTTTGTTCTTACCCAGCCCTTTACGACAACCGATTGGTTTTCAGGCGCAGTCTGTAAAATGTCTTTGATTTGCAACGGTCCCATTTTGTTCAATTCAATCTTTAAAATGTCAGCCCGGAAATGCCCGGTTTTTTACGAATGAGGCGCAAAATTACAAATTCGGTCCCGAAAACCTATTGTAGCGCTGTAACTTACTTTTCTGTGGAACCCAATGATTGTACAGTCTGGTTTTCAACGTAATTTTACCCGCATCAACCCGATTAAAGACCCAATTGCCTTGAATAACCGACTTGCCATGATATTATCGGTGGTTTTCCACCCGCTGATACTCACCACATATCTCTATGCATTACTGTTTTTCCTTGTGCCCGACATCGTAGGCGTGAGCGCATTCGAGTTGCCCGCGCGGGGAAGCCTGCTGCTTTTGCTTTGGCTGAATACCTTCATTGCGCCGGCGCTCATGATGTTCTATTTTAAAAAGATGGGCATGATTACCTCGTTCTACGTGGAAGATGCCGCCGAGCGCCGCATTCCTTACCTTGCCTGTGTGATCATTTACGGGTTAGCAACTTATCTGTTCGGCTGGCAACTGCAACCGATCGGCGAGATTGCCCCTCAGATTTCCGTCATTCTGGCGAGCGTGACGCTTTCGCTGATCGTGGTGGCTATGGTGAGCTATTTCTGGAAAATCAGTGCTCACGCTACCGGTATCGGGGGCGCTATTGGTATGCTGTCGGGACTCATGATTCGTTTCGATGAAAGCGCACTGCTGCTGCCGTTGCTGCTCACGATACTCATCGGCGGCTGGCTCATGAGTGCGCGCCTGCAACTGAATGCGCACACGCCCCTGCAAATCCTCGCGGGCGTATTTTGCGGCTTGCTAGTCAGTAGCGGCACCGTGTATTACTTCTTTTGATACAAAACACTTCACGGCATGTATCAAAACCTCATTTTCGACAACCGCGACGGTGTCGTGCGTATTACGCTCAACCGCCCAGACGTTTTCCACGCCCTGAGCCCGGCACTCATCGCCGAAATCATCAACGCCATCCAGACCGCCGCTGACGATGAATCCGTGCGAGTAGTGCTCCTGACCGCCACTGGCGAAAAGGCTTTCTGCTCCGGCGCCGACCTGAAAGAAGCGAATGCTTCCGGCAAGAGTGCGGGTGAAATTCTGAGGGACTATTACGAGCCGATGATCACCGCCATCCGCGACATCCCCAAGCCGGTGGTATGCCGGATGAACGGCCTGGCCGTAGGTGCCGGTTGCTCACTCGCACTTGCCTGCGACATGGTGATCGCGGCCGAAGACACCTATTTAAGCCTGGCATTCGTGCAAATAGGCCTGATGCCCGATGCCGGGGCTACATTTTTCCTGCCACGGCTGATCGGCCTGGCTCGCAGCTTTGATCTTGCTACAAACGCGCAGCGCATTTACGCCAGTCACGCGGTGGACATCGGCCTGATCAGCCGATGCGTGGAAAGAGAAGGGTTAGACGCCCTGGTCGAGAAGCAACTGCAATACTACCGCCATGCCCCGACCCGGGCCATTGGTGCGATGAAGCATGCGTTCAATCAGTCGATGCACTCCAACCTTCCTCAAATGCTGGAAAAGGAGCGTGAAAGTCAGGAAATGCTTTTTGGAACAAGCGATGTGCGGGAAGGTGTCTCGGCTTTTTTAGAAAAAAGGAAACCTGATTTTCAGGGTACTTAGGCTTGTTTGTGAAAATATTTTGCTAATTTTATCTATCAGGATTTGTTTCTGCAAAAACTATCCCCTACATTTGCAGTCCGATTCGGAAATGGTTTCGTAGCTCAATTGGATAGAGCATCTGACTACGGATCAGAAGGTTTGGGGTTCGAATCCCTACGAGACCACTTGATAATCAAGCACTTATGAGATAAAACTTGTGAGTGCTTTTTTGTTTGCTACACAAATTGAGACACATCTCATTGCACTGTGCTGTTACGGGCGCCATTTTCGAGGTCATGATGACTTTTGCGAACCTAATGACACTTGTTTTGATGAGCATTGTCAAGTCGCCAATTTGTTCTCTGAATCGATCGAGATCCAAAATTGTGGATATTAGATCTGTTTTGTTTGATCGCACCGCATCGACCAAAATTTAAATCTCACATCATGAGTTTCCTACTCCTTGTCCCGTAGAAGCATACATGATAACTTTCCTTGTAATCATCGCCACTTAATAAATCCTTTGGCAAGTCGTTTAGAAAATTGCTATTTTATCGAGGTTGTTAAGTGTGTTTGCTCGTACCTCTGACGATATGCGAAGAATCAATTGGTGGATTTACACAATTGCCATTGGGGCTATCCCTTTGTTTATAAGGTTGTTACTGTACTTGTTTGTCTCGAACTTAGATCCGTCGTATGTCCTTAATGAGCTAGACGTCGTTGCATTCGGACTGGTTTTATGCATTGGGAATCTCAAAGAGCTAGATGGGCAAGAGAACCTTACACAACATTATCGCACTAAGATGATCGGAGGCCAAATTGTGTTGATTATCTTGATGTCTGCCGTGTTAGTAGTTAGTTACCTCATTGATATAAAGGGTTTTGAGCAATTTAATAAGGGTAATATTAGAATTGCAACACTTTTCCTAGCATCTGCATGTTTTATTTGTAGCTTGGCTATTTACTATCATCCAGATTTTGACAACGATGCAAACTCTTGAAACAATCTCGAAGATATTATTGATAGTTTCAGTAACGGCCTCTCTTGTTGTTACAATATATAGTGTTCTGGTAGCTATTGAAAAGAGAAAAAAAAGTATTGAATCTTTTAAAAGAGACCGCAATGAACGACGAAAATGGATCGAATGACTCGATAAAGTCCTTTATCTATCTCGATACAGATAAGATGTATTCTATATCCTCACAGTTATTCTCTGGATTGACAGATCATGTCACAACCACATCTGGGCGTTTATCATCTGAACGAGAAGAACAACAAGGTGGATTTGCTACGGGCAGGAAAATGGTTGATATCATAGAGAAGACTGAAAATCATGCGGAAAGAAGGTATCTACATGACTATGCGTACACCTTGTTTGAAAGAGCCCTTTTTGACAAGGATAAAATTCTGGAGATCAACGGAGAAAATTTTCATGATGCCTTACCCAGGATAGGTGGCGCACGGTTTGTCAAAATAACAGGTCGAATAGTGTTCAATGATTCACAAATACTTGAGAATACATTGCGAGACTACAACCGAATCGGTTATGCTTTGGGGTATGTAGCAATTCCGGAGGAACTTCGTACATCAAAGCAAGAACTCCTTAGAAAAGCGAAGGATATTAAGGACCGAAATAAGAGAAATAATCATAAGGAATTGATATCGAACAAGTTGAATATAAATGAGATTATTTATGAGCGTGGCTTGCTTCGAGATGAAACATGGTTGGAGCAACTAGCGTTTGTATTGAACTTTGGATATTCGGGGAAGTTTGAAATTCAACTGCCTCTAACTAACGATAAAGATCACGTTCTCTTCTCTGCCATTCTGAATAGAACAATGCTAAAAGAAGATGAGCAAATACTCATAAAAAAATACTCCCGGGAAACCGAGCGCGAATTCGTTGTTTTCGGGATTCCCACCCAGGTAAGTGACAACACGCAACGAATTCAACTATATAAGAACTTTGAAGATGATGAAGTTGAAGTTGAACAGGATGAAGAAAAATCAATTCGGATGAAGGAGGCCGTAATGAATGTTGTCACACAACTTACCAACGTTGAAAATACCTTTGGTGGCAAATTACCGTATGAGTATCTAGTCGATCCAATTGCAGTATATATGGAACTATAGATATATACGGACAAGTGAGATCTTTTCTGTTTCAATAGATTGGATCACTGCCAATGCAATGGAGACCCAATTTATTGACCCATAAGTCAAACCTTGGCTCTTTAAAAACATTATCGAAACATTATTAATTGTACCTCCTCCGCTCATGAAAAAATATCTATTCCTTTTGGTCATTTCTATTCTTGCTTTCCTCCAGCTATCCTGTAGAAACTCTCGCTACATCACTGAGCAATATATAAAAAATAATATTGAGGAGCATAAACCTGGAAATTCTTCAAGCATTAGAACATACAGCATCTTCAAGGGAAATACAGCAAATGCTGGTAGGTATGTTGAATTGACTGGATATAAATTCAATTATAGAAAGGGGCTAGTAATTGGAGCTGATAGGTCTTACATCACAAAAAAGATCACAGGTAGAACAGCAATATATACTGAGACGGAAACTTATATCGACTATATTCATTTGAGTTTTGAACAAGCGAAGTCAATTCTTGAGAATTATAAGGTATTACAAGATTTAATTAAAAAAGAGAAACCAAGATCTAGCGAAGAAGTTTATCATGACTACACAGTGTCGAATGACTGCTTCATCAGTTTCCGAAAATCAGGGAACGGGGATGGGTCTGGAACTGAATACGTCAATTTGTGGGTTAAAGGTGAGAAATACAGGTTGAATACCAGGCAGTTTGTCGCCAAACTTAAAAAGTTTTCTGAATATTGATTAGCCCATATAACCAAAATGCAAGAAATGAATTCGGGATAGGATGTTTGAATAACCCACCAAGGTTGAACATATTTCACCCTACCCCGTTTCAACTCCCAAAATAACTAATTTTTGTAATTTACTCAATTAGTCATTTGTTTTTTTGTAGGAACCCAGCCAACCTATCTACCTCCTTATATGCAATAATTTGGTTGGGTGGGTAACCTGCAATCGCACTTGTAGTCCATTATATACTTGTGAAATTTCTCTCCGTACGAGAGATCAAAATCAACTAATCCATTAGCAAAGTTTTCCCAGTTTCTCGGAGGAATTCCACAAAATAAGTATTTCCGGGTTGAAAATCCGTATTTGTCAGTGGTGATCTCGGCCACAACGAATACACTGTTTTTGTATTGATACGCTTTTACTGATCTCAACCAAGAAGAATTGATCAACATGAGACTACTGACCTCTCCCTTGTAGTAACCGTTTTGAACAACAAAATCTAACAGTTCTGTACATCTGACATTTTGTGCATTTCCATTGAACATCGCTATGGACAACAGAATGACTAGAACGCTTGTTTTCATGTGAGGATTGTTTACGTGTAATGTGAGTTGAATTCGGCGATGCAACCCATAATCAGAAAATGTTAATGAATTAACAAATATTTGTTATTCTTCACAAGTCCTGATTATGAGGTTGTTGGATGTTACGAAAGAAACCAGCAATTTCCTGATTCTAAGGAATTTGCTAGTGTGAGGACGAATTCCGAAGCATTGCAGGAACGAGAAAGAAACCCATCAATATAGCTCGATTTGTTAGCTCCTGTAAATAGGTTGTATACCTTCCAAAGGTTAATAGAACCGTCTATTGACTTACAGAATGAGGTGTCATGATAGTAGTCCCTTGCAATCGTATTGATTTGAGAATCACCAAATAGCAGGGAAGGGATGCTCCTTTTCTCTTTAGGAGGGAGATACTGATACAGCTTTGATCTTCCGATCAATGTTGCAAACTGCGATTCCGTAATTTCATAATCAGGGAGTTCGCTTAGAACGGTTAGTTGTTTTTCGAAGCAGAATTTTACGAGTAGAGTGCTGACTTCCTCCATCAGCTGCTTTTGGTTTTTGACCCTTATATCGGACTGTAACCCATCAGTCCAGACACAGAGGTTACAGCAGACCTGATTTTTGAACCCCACAAATATTTTGAAGTGTTCGTCAGCTCCTTTCCGTCCAGACAGATTGTCAAGGGAATAGCTCTTAACTCCTCCAATTGTGAGATTCAGAACATTGCCATCCACTGTTTCTCGAATAGATGGTATTTCCACCAGAAACATCATGCGTTCATAATAAATCGTCTTTTCCCATTCCTCGAGTTGATCAGCTGGTTTGTACCTTGCGGATGGGACTCGTCCTTTGATGGGGTGTGACACACGAATACTTGCAGGAACAATAATTTCGTCTTTGTAAACACTTGACGCGGCATCTTCCACAATCTGAATAAAATCCCTATGAGAAATCAACGGTTCGTTGTCTCTGGCGAAAACGGGAATGATGTGATTCCTCTCTATTTCCTCGAAGGACATATTGATTGTGTTTGCTTCAATGAAGGATTTGGAAGAGGTTTTTTGGATGACAGGCTGATTAATTGTTAACGTGTCCATTGGGTGATAGAAGTTGGTATTTACGATGATTAAAATGTTGGCGCAATGACTCCTGATAAATCGGGTGTGATTCGAAAATTGCTTTTAATGAAGGTACATCCTGACATTCTCCGATCTGAGATATCAATATCTGTTCTTCTTGACTGTCGTAATCGCACCATGCTTTAATACGATGTCCCGTATCAATGGTGATCTGAAAGCTACTTTTTCCGGTAAAAAGCTCCGTTCTGTCCTTAATAGTGGTAGCTAGGTGATTCGCATCCAGTTGGAAAACAAGAGAAAATTCATAGTCTACATCATCGCGCTGGACGGGTTTCAATCCCACCTTTTCAGGAATATGCTTTCCATTTTTCTCCGTCAATACATATGCTTGTTTCGACCTGACCGTACAGATAATGTGGATGTCTGCTTGAATAATTGCACTTATGAACTGCTGGTGACGTGGTGTAAATTTCGACCAGTTGGTGTAGCTGTTTCCGGTTAAGGATGAATGCTCTTGAAGAATGGTCTGCCATTCCGATGAAATGGAGTCCAGAACAACCGCTTCCATTCCTGCTTCAATACAGGTTTGCAATGCTGTGATGAACCGTTCCGGAGTGAATGGCGCACATAATGGTAGAACGTTGAACGATCCCAGGTGAGCATACAGTTCTGAACTGCGGTTCTCGGTGTCAATCACTGCGATCCTCGACCAGTCACCCACCAGTCCGAAAGATAGAAGAAGTGCTGATTTCGTCTTACCACTTCCTGCCATCCCCTGAATTCCAATCTTGATTTTCAGGTGTTTGCGTTTTGCTTGATGTAATTGCATAGGTATTTCCAGTTGATTTGAATAAAAAAAGACAGAGCTTTCTTAGCTCTGCCCCATTAAAAAACTGTAAGTGAATATCTTACAATGAAGATGTATGTTGATCCGTCGGAATTAACGGTTGGAATTCGTATCGGTGACTTCTTGTGATTACTTCTCCCGTTTCCGGAACAGTGAATTCATACGGATCACAGTCCACCTTTGAGATGGAACCGGGAATCTGTTTACCAAGCATCGATTTACATATTTGCTCCGGGAAAGTTGAACTCATGAAGCACCGTTTCGCGGTGATGTAGTATCTACCGTTTTGTGAGAGGATGATTTCCGGTTCGTCACTGGTCAGTTCCAATGAGAAATAGTTGCTTCCACCGGTCGTAGAAGTCCTGTTGGCGTAAGATGTTACAGTAAGCATAATTTGAAATGTTTGATTTTGAAAACCCCTGTTTCCTCGGTAAGTAATATTATGTTCTACTTAAACCGGGGGAAACCAGGAGACATCAAACAGACGGGCTTCTTAGACAATCCAGACTGACAGTCTCACCGACATTTATGTGGGGGATGTAATTTAAACAGCTAGTTGGCGGGGGATATTGCTAAACTTCTCGGTATTGGAAGCTGAAAAGTTCTGATATGGAGACGTTTAGCGCTTTGGAGATAGCGTATGCAGAACTGATAGTGGTATTGACTTCACCGCGTTCGATGTTTCCGATTTGATTCTTTGATAGTCCTGCGAGGTCATATAGTTCCTCTTGGCTCAGATTCCTACTTTCTCTGAGCTTACGGACGTTTTCACCAAACGCTTTGAGGTACTTGTCATTTCGGATTTTAGTCACAGCTCAAAACTGAGCCGTTTAAGAAAAATTAACCACCCAATATATTGGGTATTATAAAGATTGTCGATATTAGTGACTGAATTCCTTACCGTCCCCTCGCATCAGAACAATGAATATCAGAAGTACCCTTTTTGTGTTCTTAGTTGTCGGTTGTACAGGAAAGAACAATCCCGGCTCACCAATTGACACTCTCACAGACCAGCAAAAGGAAGCTATTGTAGTCGAGAATGCGAGGTTGAGACTTCAAGTCGAAAGTCTTGAACATCAGATAGATTCATTGCGATTTGGTGTTTCTGCCCAAAGGAAACGTGAGCCTTTTCAATCCTTATCCGTCTCTGAACCTTTTGCTTTTATTTTGATGGAGGTAGAAGAAAATGGTCGGCTCGGACAAAGAGTTCAATACCATCAGGTGTCCGACGTCATCGAAGTTGGGGTATTAGATAACGACGGTAAATATCGGCTACTTGACCAATTCCAGTCCAGATATATGAGCTCATCCGAAGGGAGAGTGAATGAAGGAAACGTAAACTCCCGAGAGATTTTTACTTTTTCCTCTTACGAGGAAGCTAGTAAGGCACGTGAGAGATATTTAATTAGTAAGAAGGCAGCGATCGAATGAACAAGATTGTCTAGAATGTAGGAGATAATATTAGTACCGGAACGATTATGCTTGTAGTAGATCCTTTTTTTTAAATATGTGAAGCCTTCCTTAATATTATTTGAGAATATCTAATTTCTAATTAAATATTCTAATAAGTATTATTCCTGATATTCTACATGACAAAATTCTTAATTATTAAAAAACAAAGAGAGATTTTTCCCGTGAACGAAATGATTTCACGAAACGAAATGCTGGTATCGGGTTTTACTTCTTATAGAAGCAAATTACTTATTTATACAGAAACATTATAAAATACTCAGATTCAGCGAATGAGTACTATCCGAATTTATTTAATTAAAGTATATACGCATCTATTTAATTATGAGCTGGTTAGGTTGTAGCACTCGTCTTGGTGGAGTTGCATTTTGTTTAGGTTTCTTACTCTCGTCCTCCATCGCTCAGACGTCAAAACACGGAAATTTGACCCCTGATTTTCTGGGAGAACTCATGAATTTAGCAGCGATGAACAAGAGCACATTTGAGAAGTCACTGGCAAATGGATATCACAGGTTGGATACATGGGGAAATCCCGATCAAGTGGAAGAGCTTAAGGGCAGATTAGCGGAGTTTGACGAGAAATATATATTTGGGGATTTTTATGTGATGGGAGGAAGGCTCGGCGATTTAAAGGATGTAAATACCGATTTTCTTAAACGATTTGAATCAAACGATGTAATAACCCTTTGTAGATACTCTAGCAAAGACTACGTGCCATTTTCCATGATACAAGGTTTAAATGAAAAAGGATTTCACTTAGATATAAAATCGACTGAATCGCGAGCCCCTAGGCTATACCCAAACTCATTCTGGTATAAGAAAGGACACTACTATATACGAGTTACATTTCTACCATACCTCGTAAAAAAGAGCCATAGGGGGGGCTTTGAGAGTTCCTACTCGACCGTAATAAGTGAAAGTTGTGCGACATATTACAAAAACAAGACTATTGATTAGTCTTCTCGTTTCCCGAAAAATAATGTTGTTACCGGTAGTATGTATGGCTATGGACGAAACGAAGATATACAATGTGATAATTTCCGTATTGTCTGGAATTGGACTGGGTGCGTTTGTTATGGTAGCCTCACACGATACCACTTTCCCGCTAATATCCGCAGTTATTACAGGGGCAATAGTTTACAATTTTCTGAAGGAGAAAACTAACAATGGGTAGGAGTGATTTCATGTTACAGACCATCATTGATACCACTGCTCTCATGGTACAGTCCTAGTGAACAGGTTCTTGTTCAAAACGTTGTGATGATTCTCTAATTACTTTGGGGCGCGACTAAACAACATATACCCACCCAACCAACACGTTTCACATATAGGAAAAACATTGGTTGGGTAGGCTCCGTATCTTTAAAGATGGTCTACTAGCACTTCTGCCAACTCGTACATCGTTTTCTTTCCTGAATTTGCAGAGATCGTTAAAGTGGTGGGTCTGTTCTGTGTATCAACGATTTCCACCCCACTGTTAGAAATTTCAGAAAGACGTGTTTTAATTGTATTTTCCGACCCTTGGAAGTCTTTCTCAATCATATCGAAGAGTATTTTCCTTTCCCTCGCTTCTGAAAGATACTCCCCAAGTTTCGTTCTCAGACCGTCAGCAGATACCATTGGTTTACCTGCACTCCGAGTGTTTGAAAATTCACGTATTCTTAGTGATTTGGTCGTTTCACAAAATTGGAGGGGTATGCTCGGAATTGGTCCGGAATGGCGTGTTTTTAAAAATTTCAGAGTTAGGGAATCTGGATTCCTCACCCCATTGGTAGTAGTAAATCCTATTTTCAAGACGGTGGAAGCTTTGTTAATCGCTTCTGTGCCAACATGCCCCTTAGCCTTGTCTCCTCCCGGATTTTCATGTATCACCAAGAGGATTGTAGCATTGTACGTTTCTGTTAACATTCCAAAATAATCAAATAGCGCAAGGCTTTCTGACGGATCATTGAAATTTGCGACACAATCTGTTACAACATCCAGCACTACAAAAAGGGGACTCGTGATTTTTGTGCGTATTTCTTCTATGAAATTTTTTACCGCATTTTTCCTATTCCTTCGAGCAATGCTCTTTACGGACGTAAACCGAAAGTTTTTAGCTTCTTCCGTAATAGTGTAACCTGCGTTCATTTTGATGTTTTGGATAGCTTGGGGAAATTCTTCTGTACGATTCCTTTCTGTGTCGATGTAACACACAGTAATTTCCTCATCTTCCAATTTTTCGAACCCCAAAGAGAGTTCGAGATTGTTACCGTTGCGGATCATCATACTGCACATCAGTTCGGCAAATCTACTCTTATGAGAGCCAAAACTTCCTTGTATGACATTTACGGTTCCTCTCTTAATCACAGGTATTGTACCTAGCGAAATAAGTGCGGGAGGAAAGGTGATTTCGCTTGCTGCTAACATTGCTACTTGCTTCTCAATTTGTAGTAATTCTTGTAGGTTAGATTTATTGTCATTCTTCATCTTTCTATATTATATCATGTTGGTGAGTCCACCAGTGGCCATCTGGTGAACCTTCCAATTATTCTCTATCTATGCCGTACCGGTACCGGCGATTATCTGTATTGTTCCCCTCGACCTGTGATCACTCCCTCCTCTGAAATCTGTATGCATTTTCGATGTGTGCGATAATTGGCTAATAATCAGCCGTATATTAATAATGCGAGCTTCTTTATGAACCCTACTCCTGCTTGTGATACGAGTATTACGGAGTAATTTTTGATACGGCCAGAATTCAAGGTCGTTTGTCTAAATTCAATGATGAAGAACCCCTTAGCAACTAATACTGGATCGGGTCTATCATTTGCTATGATACCATATTGGGTTAAAAACCGGCGAAGTTTTACCGACGTGTTGACCATCGGATGCTCCATTTGAGAAACTATGTCATTTATTAGCATTGTACAATTTCTACTTTCTTTCATTCAATATTTTCTTTTCTAGGTTTAAGATAAATTCTATTCCTTCTGGTGTGACCTTTACTGCTGGTACCCATTCTTTCCCATACTTAATTAAACGTCCCTCGACGACTAAATATCCTTTTTCAAGATAGGTTTCAGCAGGCAGATCGCCTTCTAGCAGTTTATTATCTCGAAGGAACTTTCGGAATTTGATATTCCCTTGATTATCAGGATTGACCATCAATTTTGATACATACGTGGTGCTGTACCTTGCTTGTTTCGGAAAACCGAAAATGTTCTTTAATGAATACATAATCTACTTGGATAATTGATGAAATGTTTGTTTTTCCCCTTCTTTCACCCATTCCAATAGTCTGGATCGCAATAGCCACACTGATCCATTCCGCTTACAGAACGGAATGGAACGCTTTGAGATATACGTGTAGATGGTGGATTGAGAGAGGTGGAGGAATTCCGCAGCTTGTCGTACCGTTAGTACCTCTGGAACTACTGCCTGACTAACTGCGTAAATTTTTGCCGACAGTGACTCAATAATAGACTGGACCAATATTTCCAGCTCAGAATTTGTAATTGTTGTTGTTTTTTGGTTTTCCATATTAATTTTTATTTTCTGACCGAAATTTAGGCCTAGATATGGAGACTAAATGGAAACCAAAAAAAGTTACTACTGATAATCAGACAGTTATGTTCTTGAATTTTTCTATTAGTGTTTGTGTACTGGGTGAACTGGAAATTTCGTGATTCTTTAGCTGTGAAATTGTTGGCTTTACACTAGTTAGCGGATATTGTTGCCAAAGTAGATTCGCTTCTGCAAATCGTGCTAACTCGTTATCTTTTGTTGAACTTGAAATGATCCCGATTTGACGTAAAACTAAAAGTAGCTGTATTGATTCTACACGTGACAATAAGAGATTGATTTTTTTCTCCGGGTTATTGTCGATATAGTCTTGCAGTCTCCCTGGAAGAAAAACTAAACTAGTTCTCATCAAGCTATTAAGCTTCTCGTAAAACTCTTGTTGAATCCTTACAAAGCTAGATACTTGCCTTACGACACTTTCATATTCTAATTCGCTATCCCAAAACCCTTCCCATTCAGGGTCATTGTTTTTACTAAACCTCGTGTGTTTATGCAATACAAAATCCTTGTATTTTTTAAATAATACTAATTCCTGCTTCTCTAAATCATACTTCCAATTTGCTACTAATTGCAATCTTTCTCCAACAGAATAAGCAGTTGCGTCAATAAATCGAATGAAACTTTCTTGAAAATTTGCAAGCTCCGAATTCAAATATTTCTCATAAACTATTTGTGACGCATACTCATTGTAGATTCCAGAGACGAAAGTACTTTGACCAAGAAAGGTCGGCTCGACCTTATTATTTGATAAATAGTCTGAATCCATGTAATCGGTATCGAAGTTATCTCGGTAGGATATTGAAAAGGCATACGAAGATGTCGAAAGCAGTGATTGTATTTTTTCCCAATGAGAAACACATATAGAGAGATAATCAGTATCAGCTATTTCCATCTGCTTCAGATTTAAAATCTATAAGGAACTTAGAAAATTTCTTTTTTGCATCATCCTCGAAACTGTCCAGATAGCTTTGTGTAGTCTTGAAGTTACTATGTCCGAGGCTTTCGGAAATGTACTCCATCGGTGCACCACGACGCTTCAATACCGTGGAGAATGAGTGTCTTGCTGTATAAGACGTAATCGGTTTGCTTATACCCAGTGATTTCCCGATCCGCTTCATGTAGGTATTCACCAGCTTAGTGAAATATTGTATAAGCTCCCTCTCTCGTTGTGCTGTAATTCCCTCTGAGAGAATGGGAAATACATATGAGGAGGAAGAGTTAGATGTAGTACCCCATTTCGCGATGATAGCTTTTGCTTGTTCGGGGAGGTAAATGGTGATTGTCTTCTGGTTAGATTTTGTAGAGAGGATAGTTTTTGCGCGAATGACATGTAATGTATCACCGTCGATATCACTGTGTTGAATTTTGCATATATCTTTGATATTCAGTCCATTACATAGATATGAGAAAATCCAGAAATCCT
The DNA here is from genome assembly GCF_057586235.1 of Dyadobacter sp. SRI_021. Lineage (NCBI taxonomy): Bacteria > Pseudomonadati > Bacteroidota > Cytophagia > Cytophagales > Spirosomataceae > Dyadobacter > Dyadobacter sp. SRI_021. The sequence goes on along the minus strand of NZ_JBYCZM010000014.1, from coordinate 59,588 downwards.
TCGCTTTTTCCATGCTAGATCCTGGAACAGTTTCATATTCGAAAATCTGCTGGATTTCCTGTATTGTAAGCGCCTTCTTTATGTTCCGACCTGCTGGTATCTGAAATTTGGATTTTTTAAAGGGATAGTGTTCTTTACTGATAATTCCTACTTCAACTGCCTGATTATAAATCGTCCGTAGTGAACGCAGATATATTCCCACTGTGGTTGTTGATTTTCCCTCCGCGAGCATGTATTTCTCATAGCTATTCAGGAAATCAGGAGTTACTTCCGTGAATACCAATTTCGATTTGAATTTTTGGAGGGAGTTGAGGGTACAATCGTAGGATTGAGCGGTTGATACCCTGTTTTCGCTCTCCAATTTCCCGATGTATGCTGACAACATGCTGTAAACGTCGGTAGGATTTTCTTCTACCTTCTTTGCAAGGAACAATTTCTCGAAGTCAGGGAATGAAAATTCTGAAAGAGATTTGTATATGCGTTCTGCTTTTACCTCTATGGCTCTGCATTTCAGCCTAACCTCCTTCAATTTTTCCAGTTTTGTAGTTTCAAGCTTTGCATACTGTTCTTTCGTCAAATCCATCCCCACTCCGTAATACTTCCTCTTACGATTGAACGTAACCCTTAGTTTCAGTGGGTATGATCCGTCTGCTTTCTCTTTTCTGTCGTCCAGTACGACCTTGAATGTTGGCACTGCGATTCCCATATTTGATACACATTTTGATACACAATTCTTGTAAATGTAAGTAAAAATGTGGAAATATCCGGAAAGTTATCTTTTTTAAATAATTGAAAATCAATACATAAATATAAGTTTGTAGAAATCGGCAAAAATAGAGCATCTGACTACGGATCAGAAGGTTTGGGGTTCGAATCCCTACGAGACCACTTGATAATCAAGCACTTATGAGATAAAACTTGTGAGTGCTTTTTTTATTTGCAAACAATTTCACAAACATCCTTCTTGCTGAGTCCTTGGCTCTTCTTATCTTCTTTACTGATTGTTATTTGCGCTAAGCTATTGCCGCTGATTGTGGTTCAATTTAATCACTTTTTTGCTGACAAATAGTACCGTGTCGATAGTGCTGATCTTGGTTTTAGTCCCACGTCTAGCCACGCCTCAAATTTGCGTTCTAGAGAGACTTCTCGGTTGTGTGTGAGCCCTTCGCTGTTTTGCACGATAGGATGCTTTAGGCGTTGAATTTGAGTGTTTAATGAGTGCGTTAAGCTTCCTGTTGCACAACTATATGCTATAATACGTGATAGGTTAACTAGTTTTGGTTGTTTTTGCTCTATCTGGATTTTTCCGTTTGTTCATACGTGCTCTCTTTCACGCATAGAAGTTCTAACCCCTGAAAGGGGGTGTACCCAAACCTGTAAATACTGATGGGGGCTTGTTCAATAAGGGGTACTATTTTTTATCTATAAACTAGTTTTTTGTTGATATCGAAAAATCTCCTGCTAATTACTAGCAGAAGATTTTTCGATTGGCCACGTGAGTTTTCAACGTTGCTTAACTTCCTGAATATTTCTTATATGGCAACAGATAGAACGGGTTATGCCTGTTTTCCCAGTCCCGATACCATTTCCAAAAGTAGAGCGGATTACTTTTAAAAGTCCTATAAAGAATAGTATCTCCCGGATTTTCGGCTTTATACGCATTGAATTGGCGTAATAAATCATTGTACTGATGTTCAGGTGTTCCGCCTTCTAGGTAAGCTCCGGTTGTTGCAAAATCTCCACTCCCGCTGACGAACTGCGGGCTTTCACTCTTCATGGATTCAGTAGCAGTAACCATTCCGATAAATACACTTACAACGGGGACATTGGAAATCAGGATAATTCCAAACACTGCTGCCAAAATAAAGAAATTCCGCCTTTTCATTTTCGATTTTAGTTTGTTGAGGTAGGAGCTATCAAATTATCCCCCGTTTTGAGATTATACGGGCCATATGTCGAGGTATTAGTGTAAATATCTTGCCCTAGGGCTCCCGGCGTCATGCCCAACCCTAGTGGGCCAATTTCTCCCTTACCACTAGGCATTGGCACATACGGGTTCATGATGGCGGCTGCCACGCTGGTACAGTTCCTCTCCGTGATATGATACTCTGGCGTCCCTATATAAGCCACCTGATCATACACCTTTTGAGCTTGATCGGCGGTGAGGTTTGACGATACAGAAATGTCATAAGTCGAACCGCCATCATCGCCCCACGCGCCCGCTGAGTACAACAACAATCCTGCCTTCCATTCTTTTTGTACATAAAAACCAAAAACTAGTCGTTTTGTTTCTTTTGTTAACGAGTTGTATTGTTCCAAACCTAAGTACGTATGACCCGGCTTACGGTCAGGGAGGACTGTTTGAACCAATGCCTTGGTTTTTGCGATCGGTTGATCTATATAAATTGTCAACTTGTACTGAAATTTAGGATCTTTCGGCATTCCATCCGCGCCTATCCCAAATACATTCTTGAACCGCTGCGTCAAATTTGTAATCGGGACTTTAGGTCCGGCAAATACGTAATTTCCTTCATAGTCACTTAAGCTTATATCACCGGGCAGCATTGTCTCGCATCGGCAACTCGCACTGCCATAGGGAGAAGTTTGTCCAGGGAAATCTTCAACCCAATAGCATTTTGGATATGTAATTTCATACAGTTCGCAAAACGTACCATTGTGCGTATAATCCGTGCAATTTCCGTTGATACAGACTTTGTAATAGTAATCGGTACAAGTACCCCTCGTTTCCCAGACCTGATCACAGACTGTCCCGTTGCCTTTCCCGTTCCTAGCCTCCTGTAAGCGTAGCTGCTCTTCTCCATCGACACTCTTCAATAGCCCCGCAGGCATGCCGTCTTTGAATATAAATCCATTCAAGAGCCTTCCCTCCCAGTCCCTGACCGTCATTGCTCCTGTAAAAGTGGAAAGATCATTATTGACCGATTCTCCTCTGCTTAAATACTCAATGACTTTCGGTGTGTATCGATTAAAATCATCTTTAAAAATCCATAAGTAAGTATCTCTATTGGGAGATTGTCCGGCCTTATGATGTTCAATGGGAACAACCACTAACGGCTGCCCATTGGACATTTTGCTCATAAAAGCTCTTTCCCAAAAAGTCTTCCTCACTCTATTATTAGACAGCGATGCCTGACTATTTTTTAGGTAGTCATTTTCGAACCAATTTTTCGCAGTTGCGAGAGTAACCACTGAATCTGATTGAATATCGTTAACCAGCTGTTTGCCTCCACGAATGTCGTCTTCTTTACATGCCCAAAAGCTACAACTCAGTAAAGAAATTAAAATGTAGAACAAAGAAATCTTTTTCATAAGGGATTAATTTGAAGTTTGAAACTATTTCCGACTTCAAATCTCCAATCACTTACGATAGCATCCTTTGATAATTATCAAAATCGTGTCAACAAAATTGCCTGTTTTTGTATTTCGCCCGGATTCTGCTCAGGTGCTCTTGTGTAATGCCTAAATACGAAGCAACGTATGCGAGCTTTGTCCTTTGGAAAATATCTGGGAGTTGTTGAAGTAATCTTTCGTAACGTTCTTCCGCGGCGCAGAAAGCGTACAGCTTCATCCTTTCATCCAACAACAAATAATTGCTTGTTACCATTAATCGCCCAAGCCTCTCAACTATCGGAAAATTCTGGAAAACCGGTTCCAACTTTCTATATTGGAGGCTGAAAATTTCTGAATCCTCCAGTGTTTCGACGTTATAAATAGAGGGCGAGCCTGTGAATAAGCTATCAATAGCGCTGGCAATTCCCCCTTGTGCAGCAAACCAGGCAGTCACCTCCTTCCCATCCTTATAGTAAAACACGCGAGCTAGGCCGGATGCTAAAAAATGAAATTCATTACAAACTTCGCCATTAGAAAGGAGTGTGGTATTTTTACCAAGCTGGCGATGAACGGTAATTTTATTGATTGCTTCTTGAGTCTCCCGTGATAGATCGACTATGCCATTAAGATAGTTGATGAATGCATTCATGCGACAATTCAAATACCTGTTGTGTGTTTCTAAATTTGAAGAAAAAATATTATTAATATTTCTGAATTTCAGCAAGTTAAGGAGGGTGTGGGCTATGTTGACAATTCATAATCCCAGAACTAATTTCAACAATTTTTTGGCTTTTGCCAAATCGGCTTTTCGAAAAGACATCGATGACTAAGGCGACTTTAAGTTTTATCCAAGGGAGCTAACAAAATATCCGATGTTCAAATAATTACAGGCTCTTGTTTGGCTAAATCACTCTCCAGATTCAGGAAACAGATTGTTTGGGAAGCTTCGCTGCGGTATTTCAGGTTGTTTCTAAACCAGGTACGTAGGACGACCTAGGACAGGCTGAGAGGTAGACTCACTAAAAAATGCTACCAAATTCGCAGTGGTGTTTCTTCGAAAATCATTTTCGCTATCTGCTTCATTAAGAGTAAAGTTTTTGTTGAGGCAGGGATATGGTTACATTGAGCTATGTTTCCATTTAGACCAAATATTTTTGCGTTCTGAGGCATTTTTGAGTCTTGGAATGGTCTGTTCTCTATTAGGAAGGCATAAGGCGTTCTATGACGATAAAAAAATAGTTAGAAGATCTGTTCTTGATGAATTTTTCAGTGTCCTATCCCGCAACACACTTATTTGCTAGCGACAGGACAAAAAATTAGCGGAAGTTGGATTACTCGGGATACCCACGCTGGGTAGGACAATAAAATAGGTGGAAGGAGGAGTAAGTATGTGGGATCTTTTAGGACACGGCGTTATTTTTTCGTTTATAAATCCAGATCTGTAATTTAGATGCTCGACGTTGAGGGATGTATTAGGGGTATATAGGTGTATGGCACGCGTTTTGTTCTTGTTAGGCATTTTGTAAGTATCCCGTTTCTCAGACAGTCATTTGTTGGTGAATTTTCTTTTTCACCAGCGATTCCTTCCATTCAAATGGTGTCAAATTGCCCAGTCCTTCGTGTGGTCGTCGCTGGTTATATTCTTCAACCCATTCCGCTGTTAATTGCCTGACCTGATCCAAATCGAAGAACAAATAAGCGTCTAATACTGCTTCTCGGTACAGTCGGTTAAATCGTTCGATGTAGCCGTTTTGGGTCGGCTTACCAGGCTGTATATACCTGGTTTCAATCCCTTTCTCCTCACACCAGATCGTAAAATCTTTCGAGCGGCCCGCCGCAGCGGGTGAATTCCGACCCATTGTCCGATCGGATCGCTTTTGGGAAGCCTCTGCTTTCACCGATCCGATTTAGGGTTCGGATGATTCGCTTTGAAGAAAGTGAAGTATCCACGTCTATACCCAGAGCTTCCCGCGAGCAATCATCGATAATATTGAATCCGGGCCGCCGGTGCGGTGCGAAACTTGCGGTTGCCAATCAGACTATCACTCATGAAATCGACGCTCCAAACTTCGTTTATCTGCTCAGGCTGAATCAAAGGCTGCTTGATTCGATCAGGCAATCGCCGTTTTCCCTTTCGCCTCTTATTCAGCTTCAAAACTTGGTAAATGCGGTGAACTCGCTTATGAGCGCAGCGGCGCACCGCTCCACGGCTTACCCGATCTGCGCAGATAGGCAAACAGTTTTCTAAACCCGTATGAAGGGTGCTTAAATGCCAAGTCTTGAAGCGACTCAATTACCTCTGAATCATCTCTCTTACTGCTATAATAGTATTGAGAGCGAACAAGGCTAACGATTTTACAGGCTCTGCTCACAGCGATGTCGTGCTCGCGAACAATCTCCTCTGTCAATTCCCTTTTTGCGGCAGAGCCCAGCCTTTTTTTGCGAAAATCTCTTTCAAAATCTGATTATCAAGGCTCAGGTCGGCGAACATTTTTTTTAAGCGCGAGTTCTCTTCCTCTAAGTCCTTCAACCGTTTGACGTCAGATGCTTCCATGCCGCCGTACCGGCTTCGCTTCGGCGATCCGATTCCAATTATAAAAAATGGCTTCGGAAATGCCATGCTGCCGGCAAATCTCCTTAGTTGGGATGCCAGCTTCCTGCTGTTTGAGGATCGAAACGATGGCACGGGCCACCCCGCTGCGTCTCTGTGAATCTCGTCTTTTTCATCAGTTTAAAATTAAGGTTTAATCTCTAATTTCAAACTGCCTGCCGTTTCGGGACACTTACACATTAAAACCAGTAGGGCGAACTTATAAAAGATTGCAAGAACTTACGAGCAACTCTGGGCCAAATCACACCGGTGATTTTGGTGAGAGAAGTGGTGAAGTCAACTCCTTTTTACAGACATCTGAACTGTATTGAATATATATAATAAATTACATTACGTATCATTTGACACTTAATACCGACCGGAAGATTTAGAGGCGCCGGAGATAGGTAAACGCAACCGACTCAATGCTTTTAAACTCGTCGTTCTGACACTTATTGCAATCCAGCCATCTCTCTACCATCTTCAGCCAATCCATGAACAGAAGAACTGCTATTACCCATGTTGCGACGATGCTCGGTGGGGCATTGTCGGCCACGACTTTGTTAGCCATGAAGCGATGGGAAGGACACGAGTCGTCGGACGGTTTTCCATCGGAGTTTAACTTGACAGAAGGCCAGAAAATGATTGTGGCGGAAGTCGCTGAAATGATTATTCCGAAGACGAACACGCCCGGAGCAAAGGATGTGGGCGTCCCGGCTTTCATTGTGATGATGTTGCAGGATTGTTATAAAACGCCGGAGCACAGAAGTTTCGCAGCAGGATTGGATAACCTGGAAAAGAAGCAGTTTTTGAGCTTGAATGCGGAGCAAAAAATGGCGGCACTAAAGCAGATTGAAATGGATTCCGTCGATGAGATGAAGGCATACCAGGTACAGCAGACCAAAATGGGCGATAACGAAGACCGGGAACAAATGGCGATCCAGGCAAAGGGTCTGCCTTTCTGGCGCCTGATCAAAGAGCTCACTATGCTGGGGTATTTTACTTCCGAAGAAGGAATTAAATCGTCATTTGAATATGTGCCGATTCCCGGAAAGCTCGAAATGATTAAAATGAAGCCCAACCAGAAATCTTTCGCATACTAATCTCCCGTCTCACCATGAACTTAAATTTAAAATCGGATAAAGCACATACGTTCGACGCGATCGTGGTTGGTTCGGGAATGACCGGCGGTATGGCGGCAAAGGAGCTGACGCAAAGAGGTTTGCAGGTACTCATGATCGAGCGAGGGCGCGAAGTGAAGCACATTGACGACTACGACACAGCCATGAAAGGCCCGTGGGAATTCGAGCATAGGGGAAAGGTTCCGATCCATTCTGCCGAGGAATATTGGGCAAACAACCGTTTCGGGACTTTGGCCAATGAAGAAACCGGTCCGTTTTTTACCGACGATAAAAAGAACCCGTATATAGAGAAACGGCCATTCGACTGGATCAGGGCATATCACACGGGCGGAAAATCCATGCATTGGGGCCGGCAGTCGTACCGGATGAACAAAAAGGATTTTGAAGCGAATGCCAGAGAAGGCATCGCGATCGACTGGCCGATCCGGTATGAAGATCTTGAACCTTGGTACACGCACGTCGAGAAATTTGTGGGGATCAGTGGGCAGGCCGAAGGCTGGGAGGTATTGCCGGACGGTCATTATCTGCCTGCTATGCCTATGAGCGCTCCGGAGCGGTATTTCAGAGAGACGATGATGAAGAAACTGAACCGCCCCGTTACGATCGGACGCGTCGCCAACCTTACAAAACCGCAGCCCTGGCATACGGATCTCGGGCGTGCGTCGTGTCAGTATCGCAGCAAATGCGCCAGGGGATGCCCGTACGGTGGTTATTACAGCTCGTTGTCGGGCTCCATACCGGCTGCGAGGAAGACCAACAGGTTGACGGTTCTTCACGATACCATCGCCAGTGAGATCATTTACGACGAAAAAACGCAGAAGGCCAAAGGGGTGCGGGTGATTAATCAGCATACGATGGCCGTAGAAGAGTTTTTTGCAAAAATCGTATTCCTGAATGCGGGGTCGATGAACTCGGCGGCACTGCTGCTGAACTCGAAGTCCAGCCGTTTTCCAACCGGATTGGGCAACGACAGCGATCAGGTAGGCAGAAATATCATGGACCATCACCTGGGTGTGGGCGCGAATGCGACGGTCGAAGGATTTGAAAACGACTATATTTTTGGTCAGAGGCCCAATGCGTTGTACATACCGCGTTTCCGAAACTGGGGAACGGATAAAAAGGACTTCCTGCGTGGATACGGGTATCAGGGAGGCGCGAGCAAGTCGGATTGGAAACGGGGTATCACGATGAATGGCTTCGGCGCCAGTTTTAAGGAGGATATGTCACGTCCTGGCACGTGGACGATGGGGTTTGGCGGTTTTGGGGAGATATTGCCTGATCCGTCGAACCGGATGTTTCTTGATAAAGACAAGAAAGACAAATGGGGTATTCCAATAATCGTTTTCGACGCTGCTTTTGGTGAAAACGAATTGGCGATGCGGAAAGATATGATGGCGTCGGCAGTGGAAATGCTGGAAGTAGCCGGTTTCAAAAACGTTGCCGGGTTCAACCGGCAGGACACGCACCCGGGGCTGGGCATCCACGACATGGGAACCGCACGCATGGGCAAAGATCCCAAAACTTCGGTTCTGAACAAGTTCAATCAGGTGCACGCCTGCAAGAATGTATTCGTAACCGACGGAGCGGCGATGGTGTCTTCCTCTTGCGTGAACCCGTCCATTACTTATATGGCCATGACAGCAAGGGCAGCTGACCATGCTGTGAGGGAATTAAAGAGGCAGAATCTGTAAATGGATCAGGCCCGGTTTCTTCCCAAAATTACGAGTGCAATACCTCCAAGGATCGCAACAGATGCAATCGCGAGGTTGAACGTTACATGTTCTCCCAGAATGAAAACGGCGGCGGCCGAGGCAATCACGGGAACGGTCAGTTGTACGGATGCGGCCTGCGCGGCTTTGAGCGAGGGTAATATGCTGTACCAGATCGCGTAGCCCACACCGGAGGAAATACTGCCGGATAGGATCGCGAAAAATGCCCCTTGAGAATCAATAGCGCTGGCTAATGGAAGGAAAAGCAATGAAAGGGGCGCCGCTTTGAGAAAATTACCGGCGGTCGCTGTAAGCGGGTCGCCCTGCTTTCGTCCGAGCAGCGAATATACGCCCCAGGCCATTCCGGCAATGGCCATGAGTAAGGCGCTGAATGGATTGGGTGCGTGGATTCCGGGTGCAACGAGGATTACCAGCCCTCCAAAGGCAGTTAGTAAGCCTGTCCATTGTATAATGCGTAGTCGCTCGCCCTGGTAGAGGCCGGTGATAATCATCGTTGCCTGCACGGAGCCGAAGAGGAGCAAGGCCCCGGTTCCTGTGGGTAGATTTACATAGGCGAACGAAAATGCTACGGCATAGGTCAGAAGGCTGAGGGCTCCCTGCCAGGAGCCGGCGTTGCGAAGTTTGCCTTTGCGGAGCAGGACTATCGAACAGAGCGTCACCGCGCCGGCTAATAGACGGATAATCGTGAACGTTGCCGGGTCCGTAGAGGTCTGGTTAAGCGCGATCCTGCATAGTAATGAGTTGGCCGCAAACGCTGCCATTGCCAGTGCTACTTGCAGAATAATCCGTACGGTTATCGATCGGGCAGCCTGGGTCATTTTGCTTAAAAAGGATATTTCTCGCAACTGGTCTTTTTCAGCGCTATCAAATGCAGCGCCTCGCTCGAATAAATGCGGGCAATGTTGCCTTTGGGAATGAACGAGTCGATGAGCGTCGGGTCGTCGGAGAGGATGTACTCGTAGCAGAACTTTTTCTGCGCATTTTTCAATGGGGCGAGTTCCTTCATATAACGGATATAGTCCATTTGGCCCGGGCGCCGCACGTCGTTATCGGTGGCGCTCCAGAAATGATAGTAACCCACATTTCTGCGGAACATAACGCCCACGTTGCGATCGGCCGGGATGTGGGGGCGGAGTATTTTAAAGCTGAGGTAATTGTCAGGGTTGCTCAGGAAGTAAGCCCGGTCGCGGTTCATGGAAAGGATGTTGGAAGTGCGGTCGTGATCGTAGTAGCCTGCTTTTTCCAGCAATGCAAACACTTTGGTTCTTTCTGCATAATCCGGCCATCTTTTCAATGGATGGCAGTTGTCTTTACCCGGAAATTCGTAGTAATCGCTCAGGTATTTTTCGTAAATTTCCCCTACTTCGGCGCTGCTTTCACAAATCGCGATAGGAATATGCCCTAATGCTTTTCGTGTTACAAAATTGATGGAAATAAGTTCCTTACTAGGGTTGCCATACACGAATGGCAAGGAGGAAATCAGCAGTGGGATGATCAGGTAAATCGCTTTCCAGCGGAATTTCAGCGAGTACACGCAGGCGATCATGACCGCGCCCATGGCGAACAGCGGCATTTGCGTGCGCGTGCTCCAGAGCTGGAATTTCATTAACGTACAAAACAGCAGGAAACCAAGTGCCGAGCAGGTCCAGAACCATTTAATGTCCCGGTTCAATGGCAGGAATAGCAGGAGAATTCCCGCGCCGACGATCAGCCAGAAATGGATCGTGTTCGGGATCATATCCTCATGCACCGAGTATTTAACAGAAAACGGATCGATACTCAGATCGGGGTCGTCGATATTGACACCTATGGTTTCATGAAATGCCCTGATCTGTTTGTCCACGGCCTGATTGAAGCTCGTGATGGGCAAGCCGATGTTTAGCCCGGCGTTTTTAATCACATTGGATAAGGTGTAAACAGCGGAATGCTTTTTGGCAGGCAGTTCCTCGGAGGCGAACGGCGTATTTTGCAACGGGCTCATCACATGCCCGAAAAGCGCGTAGTTCCGGTAAAAGAAGGGAGAATAGGTAATGATCATCAATGCAAGCGCTGCGCCTAACACTTTCATTGCGTATGCGAAGCGGTATTGCACCAGAATGCGGACGCCGAAATAGATCGCAAACGGTATGGCGAAGATCAGAATGGTATATTTTGAAAACCCGCCGAATGCCAGCGATTGCATCATCGCTACCAGGGCCAGCGCAGATTTCTTTTCCAGTAACTCAAAACCGAAATACACGAATGCAATGAAGAAGAAGCACCCGCAAAGGTCGACTTGCGTGCTGGTACTTTCGAAAATGCCGATAGGCAGAGTGAGGAAGCAGATCGATGCCAGCAGCTGCCCGTCTTTGGCGAGGCCGAATTTTTTGGCAATCAGACTAATCCCGCATATCGAGCCGATGAATGCACCGAACTGGATCAGGCCGGAGAACTGATCGGAGCCTGACAGCAGCACGGTATCCAGCACAATATATTCTGCAAATACATTGAGGTACAGCTGCTGCAAATGCATGGTGGGGAAGTGATCGAGGTTACCATTATAGACCCAGATCAGGATCCGGTTCAAATGGTACATGTGGGAGTCAAAGTTGTTCGGGGCGGCATATATCGCCAGGAACAGCAATGGCAGTATATAGAGCAGCGCTACGGCTATGAGCACTATTTTATGGGTTGTTCCAAACCCTGTCAGGCGAAATGCGCCTTTTAACGCGCCCAGTTTTTTCAGGTCGATTTTTCCAGACCGGTGAAGGTAATAAACCAGTCCGGACACTCCCAATACCTCTGTTACCCAGAAAACCAGCGCCGAGGTGGTGTTAATGGCGTTGAAGAACGAGGCTATCTCGTTGTAAATGAATACAATGCCTGCGTTGGTGATCAGCGACAGGATGAACGACCGGCGTAGGTTGGTATAAACGCCCGTTTCAGTGGAGCGCAGGAAAAAGATTGCAAAAATACAGACAAACGAAATCAGGAGTAAACAAATACCCATAGGAAGTGTCAACGAACTGGAAAACATCAGGGCCGGGCTCCGGAGCAGCACGTGCGTCGGAGCCAGATTTAGCGGTGCAAAGGTACGCGATTATTCGGGTCCGGGACAGGATTTGTTAGTGTACGCGCATGATAGGCGTTTTTTGTGCCTCTTTCAGGAAACCACATTGCGCTGGCTTCCCGATTGAAAATCTTCCAGATTGCCGGCGACCATTTGAAGTAGTCGCTGTCGCGCTTCGAATGTCGCCCAGGCGACGTGCGGCGTAATCACGCAATTCGGCGTTGACAGCAATGGATTATCGGCCTTCGGCGGTTCTACCGAAAGAACGTCCAGCCCGGCAGCTGCGATAACGCCATTTTTGAGTGCATCGGAAAGATCTTGTTCGTGAATGAGTGGTCCGCGACCGGTGTTGAGGACAATCGCACCCGGTTTCATTTTTGCAAGGCTTTCCCGGTTGATAATCTCTCTTGTTTCCTCTGTAAGCGGGCAATGGAGGCTGATAACGTCGCTCCGCCGGAATATTTCATCGAGTGAAACCATTTCTACGCCTTCCGTCGGCACGGGGTGTTTCCGGTATGCGATCACTTTCATCCCGAAAGCCGCGGCAATCCTGGCGACCTGCGAGCCGATATCCCCGAGGCCGATCAATCCCATGGTTTTACCGGCCAGCTCATGCAGGGGCGTTTTCCAGTAACAGAAATCAGCGGAGGCCGCCCAATCACCGGCAAATACACTTTGGCTGTGCGTCTCCACGCGGTTCACGATCGCCAGCAGCAATGCGAATGTCTGCTGTGCCACAGAGGCCGGTCCGTAGGCTTTTACATTGGTGACTGTAATACCCTGTTTTCTGGCTGCCTCAATGTCGATATTGTTGAAACCCGTTGCCATTACGCCGATATATCGGGCTTTGGGCAATTGCGCAAGCGTGTCGCCGGAAAGTACCACCTTATTGACGAGCAGTATCTCGGCATCCTTGGCCCGTTCCACAATCTCCTCCTTCACCGAACGGTCATAAATGGTCACATTACCCAGCTTTTCAATAGGCGCCCAATCCTGGTCACCGGGGTTCAGAGTATATCCGTCGAGAATTACGATGTTCATGAATTTGTAGTTAAATGTTTTTCCAAAATGATACGTGCACGGACCTGCCAAGTACTACGAATGCTTTGTTGTAGGCTCAAACTTTGAAATTACATGAATTCTATTTTGAAATTACATAGAATCTATTTTGAAATTGCATAAAAAAGCCCTTCCGAAATAGCTCGGAAGGGCTTTGAAAATTATCGGTATAACGCTAATTCTTGGGATCTGTACTAACTTTTGCTCCGCCGACGCCTTGCATTTGCATCGGGTTAGGCGCTTTTTTCTGTTGCTGCTGCTTGAAGATCTGGAACCGGGTCGGTTGTGCGATGCGCGGGAACGAGTTGTTCTCGGTGTCGATGTCGGCGATCTGCTGGTACGGGTCAAGCGTCCATTGAACGACCTTCTTTTTGGTGGAAATCACCTTGTTGATCTGCACATCGTTGAAGCGCCAGATTTCCGCGGGGAATACAGCCACAGAGTCGGTACCGTCTTCGAAGCCCATTTTGACGATCACCGGCATGGGTACACCGCCTTTGTTTTTGATAGACAATGTGTAAAAATTGGTGTTCTCCTGGATCAGCTGACGCTCGCTTTCGGTTAATGTCGCCAGGTATTGCTCGTATTTCTGCTTGTCGGCGTCGGTTACTTTGAAAGGATCGTAGCGGTTGTAGAAATCGGCCATGGTCGAATCCTGGGCCACTACCGTTTCGCCCTTGGTTTTGGCATCCTGGATTTTGCTCATAGTCAATTTCTTGCGTGCATCTTCCTTGCGGGCGATCTCCTTCTCGATAGCCGGGTTCTGCGTGTCGATGCTGAACCAGTCGACAGTTACGAGGTCCTGATCCACAGGTTCGGTGCCGTAGAACCAACCTTTCCAGAACCAGTCGAGATCCACACCCGAGGCATCTTCCATAGTGCGGAAGAAATCGGCCGGGGTAGGACTCTTGAAACGCCAGCGAGTGGCATATTCTTTAAATGCATGATCGAACAGTTCGCGGCCCATGACGGTTTCGCGGAGGATATTCAGCGCTGTTGCAGGCTTGCCGTAAGCATTAGGTCCAAGGCCGATGACATTCTCAGCCGAAGCCATGATCGGACTCAGTACCGATTTGTCGGACGACATGTATTCCGTGATCTGGTTAGGCTCGCCACGGCGTGTAGGGAAGTTGTAATCCCATTCTTTTTCGGCCAGATATTGGCAGAAGGTATTCAAGCCCTCGTCCATCCATGCCCACTGGCGCTCGTCGGAGTTGACGATCATCGGGAAGAAGTTGTGGCCCACCTCGTGAATGATCACACCGATCATACCGTATTTTGTAGCTTCAGTGTAAGTACCATCTTCTTCCGGCCGTCCGCCGTTGAAGCTGATCATCGGATATTCCATCCCGCCGCCTGCTACCGAGTGGCAGGAAATAGCCACAGGATAAGGATATTCAAATGTACGTGCGCCATAGGATTTCAAAGTGTGGGCCACCGCGCGGGTCGAGTATTGCTCCCATAGCGGGTTACCTTCTTTGGGATACACCGACATACACCAGATCTTGCGGCCGCTTTTGTAAACGTCGCTCTGCATGGCATCCCAAATGAATTTCCGGCTGCTCGCGAAGGCAAAGTCGCGTACATTGTCGGCTTTGTAGATCCAGGTTTTCTTGCCCGGGTTCTTGTTTTCACGTTTTTCGGCCTTTTCCGCTTCCGCCTGTGTCACGATCATGACCGGCGTTTTAGAAGTTTCGGCTTGTTTAAGGCGTTGTCTCTGCGTGGGGGTAAGTACCTGTGCGTAGTTCTGGCATTCGCCGCTGGCAGCTACCACGTGGTCTGCGGGAACGGTGATAGCCACTTTGTAATTACCAAAAATCAATGCGAACTCGCCCTGGCCGAGGAATTGTTTGTGGTTCCAGCCGTTCACGTCGTCGTAAGGCGCGAGGCGCGGGAACCAGTGCGCGATGAAGTAATTGGCATTCCCATCTTTCGGGAAAAACTCATAACCGCTGCGGCCATAGTATTCAGTGATATTGTAATTCCAATCCACGCTGAACACGAACGGCGTGCCGGGTTTCATCACCATCGGAAGGTCGATGCGCATCATCGTTCCGTTGATGGTGAACGGCAGTGCTTTGCCGGCCTTGTCCTTTACGGCGGTGATATTATAGCCATATTCCACCTTGGGGTCCAGCGACGAGCCACGTCCGGTGTTCATTGCCGCCAATTGAGCGGTGCTCATTCCTTTTTCATTGATCGAGCCCGTACGCGAAAGTGCGGCGATGCCATCTTTTTTGAAAAGGTTCTGGTCGAGCTGCATCCAGATGTATTTCAGATCATCCGGAGACTGGTTGTAAAATGTAATGGTTTCCGTACCCGTAATGCGGCGGTTGTCGTCGTCGAGTTCGGCTTTAATGTCGTAATCGGCCCGTTGTTGCCAGTATTCCCTGCCCGGCGCGCCGGAAGCGGTCCGGTAGGTGTTAGGCGTGGGCAAAATGGTGCCGAGTTGTTCAAAACGGTCGTTGGCCTGGTAATTGGGGGAGGTGGGGAGCTGCTGTGCCATGGCGCAGAGCGACACGAGCAGCATTAGTAACGGGAGCAGCGTTTTTTTCATAAATCGTTGGTCATAGATAGTTTGGTTGTTATGAGTCGACAGGCATGCCTGCGAGTGTGCGGAAAAGTTCGTTGTTCAGGATCAGCGACAGCGCCATTCCGAAAATAATGCCGGATAATATCTGTATCCAGCTCAATTTCTGGACCCTCAAAAGCTCGATCACCGCAAACGCGATGACTAATATAATAAAGACGATAATGAGTTGCCCCAATTCGAGCCCGACATTAAAACCGAGCAAAGGATTAAAAATGTCGGCTTCCTTGCCCAGCAACGCTCTCAGGTAGTTCGAAAAACCCAATCCGTGAATCAAGCCGAAACCCAATGCAAGCGGATACCTGAAAGCCGGAGCCTTCTCTTTCGGGGCATAGGCATTCTTAGGTATTTTGTAAAAAAAATTGAGAAAAGCTGTAATAAGTATGGTAATCGGGATCAGCAGCTCGATCACGTCGGGATTGACATTGACGTATCCCAGTGTGGATAATGCCAGCGTGATGGAGTGTCCTGCTGTAAATGCAGTTACCAGTACGACGACTTTCTTCCAGTCTACCAGCGTGTAAACCGAGCATATGGCCATGATGAAAAGAATGTGGTCATAGCCGTTGGAATCAGTGATATGGTTGAATCCTAATTGAAGGTAAGCCTGAAACTCCGACATTAAACTAGGGTTAGGAATATGTGACGCCGGACAATTTAATTGTCAAGACAAAAATAGATAAACCCGAAGATATTTCTTTCGGGAGTGGAAACCAACAATGTGGTTAAAATGCTACAAGATGCAGCCCGGTTATCTATTCCACAATTCCCTGGCCTTTTTCGGCACCGAAGTCGTCGAGATCATGTACAAACCCGTTGATGACCGCATATTTCACTTTCCCTCCCTTTTTCAGGATGAATGTAGCGGTGGCGCCCAGGCCGGGCGTGCCGGTCGGTACCGCTTGCCCGCTTCTGAGAATATGCAATGGTGCCGTGGTGAAATACAGGCCTAGCGCGCGGGTGTTCGCGTCGGGTGCGAGACGCACGTAGGTGTAACCTTCTTTCAGCAGGTTCAATGCATTCAGCTTGCTGATTTCACTGACATTCTTGAATGCGGTCGGATAAAGTTTCCCCTTTTCGATGGTAAGCCCCATAGCATCGACTTCCTGGCTGCCATACTGTGGGTGAAGGTCTCCGAAATCTTCGATCTTGCTGTAATAGAAGAATTTGCTGGCATTCGCGTAGTTGACCTCCGTGCGGTTAATGCCCAGGTCGGCTGTAAACGATTTGCCCGACTGCCGCACGGTTGCATTGCGTACCACGAGGTCGTATACCCAGCGGCCGTTTTCGGGGATGTTGTAATATTCCTCGCGGTTCTCTTTGGTGAGTGAATTGTCCGAAATCTTGTCCAATGCCGACAAAATGGCCATGAAATTCAGTTGACGGATATATTGTTTTTCGGGATCGCCCACATAGCCGCCCGATTCGATCAATACCAAGGTAGTACCCCACTTTTGTACATTATCCCCGAACCCGCGCGGCTCGTGGTCGTCGGAGTAGCGCGCTACCTGGCCCGGGATGTACTTTTGAAGGACCTTATTCATGCCCACAATGAGCTGCATCGAGCGCTCGCGCACATCGTTGATCGACAGTTCATAATCATAGGAAGTCGCCAGGAAGGAGATCGTTGCTACTTTCGGGCTGCGGCCTGCCGAGTAACGTGGGCTCTGGTCGTGGAGGTTGAAGCCGTAATCCGGTTTCAGGCGGTCCACAAGGCTTTTCAGGATTTGTGCTTCGGGCGTCTGGCGGGCGGCGGCGTCGCGGTTCATGTCGATGCCCTGCATGGTCCGGCGCTGGTAGCGTTCGGCCCCATCGGGGTTCAGCATGGGGACGAAATAGAGGGTGGTATTGTCGAGGAGTTTCTTGCGGAGGTCGTCGAAGCCATCGTCTTTGCCTTCGAGGAAATTGAAAATATCGAAGCTCGCCATGGTAGCCGTCGGTTCGTCGCCGTGCATTTGCGTCCATAGGAGCACTTTCTTCTTGCCGTTCCCGACTTTGATCATCTGAATGGTCCTTCCTTCAAAGGATTCGCCCACTTTCTCGATCTGGTACAGGGCATTACCCTGCCGTTTTGAGATCAGGGGAAGAATGTCTTTTTGCTTGAAACGGCGCTGGGTCAGGGAAGTTTCGCGGTAGGTTTCGTGAACTTTGAAAAGACGGTCGGCAAGTTCTTTGGATTGTGCCTGGGAATCAACGGTAATCAAGGTAATGAGCAGGAAAAATAGTGGCAGAATGATTGGTTTTGTCATGGTTCAGGGCCATTTGTTAACCGCAAGGTACGAAGTTTTCTCTAAGCAAATTTTAATGTAATATTTACGCCGTTTGTTAGCCGCTTATTGTAATTTTTGCTTACATTTGTGGCATGTTAACAGCTGAAACATATCATTTGCATCATAGCCTCTCGGCTTTCGGACGTCTAGGGTGATGTGTTTTTGCAAGTAGTGTTGTAATAAGGTTGAATACATAGTATCCCAGAAGCCCGATTGTTAAGATCGGGCTTTTTTGTTGTCGATTTCAAGCACAAATTGGTATGAAAACCGTCATTATCAAATACAATGCAGGCAACGTGCAGTCGGTCATGTACGCGCTCGACCGCATCGGCGCGAGCTACCTCTATACCGACGATGAAGCCGAGATCCGCTCCGCCGACAAGGTGATTTTTCCGGGTGTGGGCGAAGCAAGCACCACCATGAGCTACCTCCGGAATGTGGGCCTCGACAAGGTGATCCCTTCCTTGAAACAACCCGTGTTTGGTACCTGCGTGGGCATGCAGCTCATGTGCCGCTTTTCGGAAGAGAACAATACCGAATGCATGGGCATTTTCGATGTGGATGTAAAGCGCTTCCCTGCTGCTTCCGGGCTGAAAGTGCCGCATATGGGCTGGAACAATATCTTCGGTTACCAATCTCCGCTTACCGCGGGCCTGCCCGACAATGCGTACGTCTATTTCGTACACAGCTATGCGGCACCGATCTGCGAATACACTGTCGCCAGTTGCGATTATGCATTGCCATTCAGTGCGATGCTGCATAAGGATAACTTTTACGCCGCCCAGTTTCACTGCGAGATCAGTGGCAATGCCGGACAGCAAATCCTCGAAAACTTTCTCAAACTCCGATAAAAACAGCCTGCCCTAATCCATGATCCAGATTATCCCCGCTATCGACCTGATTGAAGGCAAATGCGTTCGCCTCACGCAGGGCGATTATGGTCAGAAGAAGATTTACAATGAAAACCCGCTGGAAGTAGCACTGCAATTCGAAGACGCGGGCTTGAAAAGGCTGCATTTGGTAGACCTCGACGGTGCGAAGGCTAAAAAGGTCATCAATTGGAAGGTGCTGGAGAAAATTGCTTCCAAAACTTCACTGCATGTCGACTTCGGAGGCGGCGTACAATCGGACGATGACCTGAAAATCGCATTCGAAAGCGGTGCAAAGCAGGTTACCGGCGGCAGCATTGCCGTGAAACAGCCTGATTTGTTCGAACATTGGCTCAAAACTTACGGCGGCGACAAGATCATTCTCGGTGCAGATGCCAAAAACGAGAAGATCGCCGTGAGCGGCTGGGAAGAAGGAACGGCCATTTGGGTCTATGATTTTGTGGAAGAATACGTGGAAAAGGGTGTGAAATACACGATCAGTACCGATGTAGCGAAAGACGGTCTATTGCAAGGCCCTTCTTTTGATTTATATAAAAATCTCCAGGACAAATGCCCCGACCTGAATATCATCGCCAGCGGCGGTATCGCGGATATCGAGGACGTGGAGAAACTGGCGGAAATGAATATCTATGGTGTGATCATCGGTAAAGCGATTTACGAAAACCGGATCAGCCTGGCCGATTTACAGCGTTTTTCAGTTTAAAATATGCTTACAAAACGAATCATTCCCTGTCTGGATGTAAAAGACGGCCGGACTGTCAAAGGGGTCAATTTTGTGAACCTGCGTGATGCGGGTGACGCCGTGGAACTGGGCGCGATGTATGCCGCGCAAGGAGCCGACGAGCTGGTTTACCTCGACATTACCGCCACTGTGGACGGCCGTTCGACGTTTATCGACCTCGTCCGCAGAGTAGCACAGACCATTAATATACCTTTTACAGTCGGCGGGGGTATTTCCTCGATCGCGGATGTATCGGCGCTCCTACATGCAGGCGCGGACAAGGTTTCGATCAACTCGGCGGCAGTGCGCAATCCCGACCTGATCAACGAGCTGTCGCTCGAATTCGGCAGCCAGTGCATTGTGGTGGCAATTGATACGCGCTACATCGAAACGGAAAACGGTTTTGAGCACATCGTGCATACGCATGGAGGCAGGAAAGCGACGGAGATACGTTCGATCCCCTGGGCGAAAGAAGTGGAGGAGCGGGGTGCAGGCGAAATCCTGCTTACCTCGATGGATACCGATGGCACAAAGAACGGTTTCGCATTGGAACTGACTGCGACGATTTCGGGCAATGCGAATATTCCGGTGATTGCCTCCGGTGGTGCGGGTAATATGGAGCACTTTTACGACGTATTTACAGCAGGGAAAGCCGACGCCGGACTGGCCGCAAGCATTTTCCACTTCCGTGAAATCGATATTCCGGATTTGAAAGATTACCTCAAAAACAAAGACCTGCCGATCCGGATGACCCGGTAGTGGCGCGGAGTTTTATCAAAATATACAAAACCGGCTGACCGGCACGCGCCGACGTTGCGGATAATCCGGGATGTTTTAATTCATAACCAAAAATGAGCGAGACGTTTTCATCCATTGATTTTAATAAATCGGCCGACGGCCTGGTACCAGCTGTCATCCAGGACGTAAATACCGGTAAGGTGCTGATGCTGGGCTATATGAACGCCGAAGCGCTGGAAGTTACCAGGCAGCAGGGGACTGTTACTTTTTTCAGCCGCAGCAAGCAGCGCCTGTGGACGAAAGGTGAAACGTCGGGCAATTTTCTGTTTGTAAACCATATTGCAGCCGACTGCGACGGCGACACGTTGCTCATTAAGGCTACGCCGGCGGGGCCTGTTTGCCACACCGGTGCGGATACTTGTTTTGGGGAAAAAAATAGCCAGCCGGAAATTGCTGACACACGTACAGGCGAGGCTGCATTTCTGAATTACCTGCAGAAAAGTGTGATCCGCGAAAGAAAACGGAACCCGTCGGATGCGTCTTATACGACCAGCCTTTTCAAAAAAGGGATTAATAAAATCGCGCAGAAAGTAGGGGAAGAGGCTGTGGAAGTTGTCATCGAATCGAAGGATAATGACGACAATCTTTTCAAGAATGAAGTATCGGATTTGCTGTTCCACCTGCTCGTTTTGCTGGAACAAAAAAACATTGACTTAGATGAGGTAATTGACGTACTTCGTAGCCGTCACCAATAAAAACCAGATCTATATGAAGCTGCTCCTGCGTCTTATTATCAGTACTTTGGCGGTAATGGTTGCCGCAAATTTGGTACCCGGGGTTGTAGTAGCCAGCACAGGCACAGCCATTATCGTGGCGATTGTACTGGGTATTCTCAATACATTCCTCAAACCGGTCCTGCAAATCCTCGCATTACCCATCACGATTCTGACGCTGGGGTTGTTCTATTTCGTCGTCAATGTTTTCATAATTTACCTGGCTGCGTCGCTTGTCGACGGCTTCCGGATCGACGGTTTTATTTCTGCATTGCTGTTCGGACTGGTGATGTCCATTGTCTCCGCGATTCTTGGTATGTTTTTGGATTAATGTGAAAAAAGTCTGTTGTTCAGACCTTAAAACGTTTCACATGATTTGAAATATACCGCTATGCTGAGTCAACTGGAAGAAATCAAGGACACCCTTTTTAAATATTTCGAAACCAGGATCGATCTATTTAAAATCGAGACCCGCGACAAGATCGAGCGGGCCGTGGTGATGGGGGTTTACGCCGCCATATTGTTATGCATTGGCCTTACGATCCTGATTTTACTGGTCATTTTGCTCGGGACATTCCTGAACGAATGGCTGCATAGTGATTATCTCGGGTTTGTGATATTGCTCGGTATTTTCATTATCAAGCTGGCGATAACCATCACCTGGAAAGAAACCTGGATCAGGCTGATCCGGAAAATAATCGTTCGTTTTGTCAGCACGAAAGAGGAATAATGCTTTTTGGCTGCTTTATTTGGCAATAAGTTTCCCTGAATTGCTATTTTTGGATTCCTTTTGAAAAATTCTCTGACGCTATTTAAACAGATATGAAATGAGTTCTTCAATAGATTCTTCGGTTAAAATCACTAAGCCGTTTTCATCGGATACGGACAAGGAGAAAGAAGGTTTGTTGCAGGACGCCGATCTGTACCGCGACAAGCTGGAAACGCAATGGAGCGGACTTAAAAAAGAGGCGACGGAATACGGCAAGCAGGCGCTGATCATCGGCGGGGTAATGGCGACGACATTCGTGGTCATGAATGCATTGCTGCCAAAAGGAAAAAAGAAAAAGGAAATTTTGGTCGAGCCGGTTGAACCTGTCGAGAAGAAAGTCACCAAAATCAAAACCCAGTCTGCGGTCGGACAAGCCGTTCAAAGTTTAGCCTGGACATTGGCTGTGGGGTGGGCGCGCCAGAAGCTGAAACATTTTATTGAAGACGAACGAAAAACCGAATGAAAGCAGCGAAACACCAAATCGCAGACCTCCTTTCCGAACGTAAGGCCGAAAAAAGGAAATCGTTTGCTGTTCTCCTTGATCCGGATAAAATTAACCTTTCCACATTCCCGAAATTCCTCGAATACGCGGCTGGGCACGGTGTTGACTTCTTTTTTGTAGGCGGAAGCCTCATTACCAACTACGCCATCGACAAACTCATTGCCGCTATTCATGAATATACCAGCATTCCCGCGATACTTTTTCCCGGCAGCAGCCTGCACATCGAGCCTACTGCCGATGCCATTTTACTGCTTTCGCTGATCTCGGGCCGCAATCCCGAGCTGCTGATCGGCCAGCACGTTATTGCCGCACCGTTATTGAAAAGAAGCAACCTCGAAGTATTGCCGACAGGCTATATGCTCATCGAAAGCGGCAAGCTTACGACCGTGTCCTATATCAGCAATACCACGCCGCTCCCGCGCGACAAGCCGGGCATTGCTGCATGCACTGCGCTCGCAGGCGAATACTTGGGTCTTCGGAACATTTTCCTCGATGCCGGCAGCGGCGCATTGTTCCCCGTTCCGGGTGAAACCATTGCGGCGGTACGCGCGGCGGTAGACACACCGATTATTGTTGGAGGAGGGATCGATTCCTACGAAAAAGCCGACGCTGCATTGCACGCAGGTGCGGATGTGATCGTGGTGGGCAACGGTATTGAAGCCAACCAGGAGTTGCTGCCGGAAGTAGCGGCCTGTGTGAGAGCCTACAACGAAAAATTAGAGAGTGTTTAGGGGTAATGGCAGAATTAATAGGACAAATTGAAGTGAATTAAGAATTTTCTAAGGAAATTTTAAGTTCTTGGAAAAATACAAACTCAAAATTTAGGAATATTCAATTCGATCATATTACCTTTGCATCGAACCTTAATTACACCCAAGAAATGAAAAAATTCTTTGCATTTGCGTTTGTTGCCGGGATGGTAGCTTTCGCTGCTTGTACTAGCAAACCTGCTGACGAATCAGCTGATACTACTGCTGTAACTGTTGAAACTCCTGCTGTTGATACAACTGCTGTTGATACAACTGCTGCTGCTGCTGACACTACTGCTGCTGATACTACTAAGAAGTAATCAGACGTACAAGTCGAAAATCTTGAAAAGCCCTATGAAAGTAGGGCTTTTCTTTTTTTATTCGGGGTATGAAAAACGTGTCTTTGGGTTCGTATGTGCCGGAGGGGGCAGCCGAGTATTGCCAGGAGTTGTATCGCACCCACCGCTTTGATTTCTTTCTCTCGCGCCCGCGCCGCACCCGCCTGGGCGATTTTACAGTAAAGCCCGGCATGGTTCCCCGGATCACCGTCAATGTTAATCTGAATCCTTATAGCTTTCTCATTACCTACCTGCACGAGGTGGCGCATTGCGTTGTTCATTACAAATACAAAGGCCGCGGACGCAGGAGGGTAGCGCCGCATGGCGTCGAATGGAAGCACGAATTCAGGGAATTGCTGGCGCCGGTCATGCATGAAAGTATTTTTCCGAAAGACATTCTCGTCTATTTGCTTCGTTATGCTCGAAATCCCGCCGCGTCTAC
Source organism: Dyadobacter sp. SRI_021 (assembly GCF_057586235.1). Classification (NCBI taxonomy): domain Bacteria; kingdom Pseudomonadati; phylum Bacteroidota; class Cytophagia; order Cytophagales; family Spirosomataceae; genus Dyadobacter; species Dyadobacter sp. SRI_021. Next base: position 35,885 of record NZ_JBYCZM010000014.1, on the reverse strand, counting down.
CGGAGGTGACCAGAAACTTTTTAATGCGCTCAGAAAATACGATGAGCAGGAATTGAATACCGGCAAAGTATGCCTGTTTCAGTTGGACGAGGGGACCAACTTCGTTTTCCAGAACAGGACGTTCACACGCGGAACGCTCAGGCGTACACGCGTGCTCTGTACGGACAAGGCCTCTCAACGTCTCTACACGATCCCTGCTCATGCATTGGTTGAAGCATGCTGATGTCCGGAAAATGGCCTGCCGAACAGTTTTAAGCTGTCTGGCGGTGCTGGTTTCTCTTATTTCCTATGCACAAAAATCGGTATTGTCGGAAGGACAGTGGTTCAGGCTGGCCGTAACTGAATCGGGTATTTACCGTGTGGATGCGGATATGCTGTCTAAAATGGGCGTCGATGTCGCAACTGTGCGGCCGGCCGGGATCCGCATTTACGGAAACGGCGGAGCCATGCTGCCGCAATCCAATCAATCGGGATATGTGAATGCATTGACGGAAAATGCGATCTGGGTCAGCGGTGAAGAGGACGGAAAGTTCGACAAGGGCGATGCCGTTTATTTCTATGCGGAAGGCCCGCATATTATTCAATACGATGCTGCGAAAGCAGAACTCCGGCACCAACTCAACTATTATTCCGATTCTAGTTTCTATTTCATCACATTTACTGAAAATAATGGGTTGAGGGTAAAACCTGCGGCCGGCCTGTCCGTCACCGCTTCCAAAACAATCAAACAATTTGACGACTACTGGTATCACGAAACAGAATCGTCCAACACACTCAAATCAGGCCGTGAATGGTGGGGCGAATACTTGGGAAGCCCCTCGGGCTTCAGCATAAATGTGTCATTGCCGGGTGTGGTATCCTCATCGGATTTTAAGTTGAGAACATCGACAATCGGCGCCGCGCAAGTGCCTACGCGCTTCGTATGGCAAGTGAATGGCGGCGAGGTAGGGCAGGAGGCTATCGGCACGATAAGTTCCGGTACGTATGACGTAAAAGCGCTGCAAACCGGAAATACGTATGTCGTAAAGAATGCGCCGGCTTCGGGCAATTTTACCATTGGTGTCACTTATAATAAGAACGGGCAGAGTTCGGCAGAGGCTTATCTTGACTATGTGGGCTTGCAGGTAAAGCGGGAGCTGCGGAACTACGAAGGCCAGCAGATATATCATTTCCTGCCACAGTCGACGGATACTGTTACTTATCAGTTTGCAGGTTCTTCCGATGGTTTCAATATCTGGAATATTACAAACCCACTTACGCCGCTTTCAATATCGCAGAAAGATGCAGCGGGCTCTTTGCGGTGGACTGCCGCAGGCGCCAAAAACCTTCAGAGATACATTGGTTTCGAGCTGGGAGCCGCATTTCAGCCGGTAAACTGGCAACCGGTCGCCAATCAGAATATTGTTGCATCGCCGACGCCTGACATGCTCATCGTTACGCCTGCTGCGTGGGCGACGGAGGCCAACCGCCTTGCCGCGTTCAGAAATACCAGCGACGGTTTGGATGTACTCGTTGTCACCACCGAACAGATTTATAATGAATATGCTTCCGGGCGGCCGGACATTACCGCCATTCGTGATTTTACCAGACAACTTTACCGGAAAACTCCGGGCAAGCTGAAATATCTTCTATTGTTCGGCGATGCAACGTACGACTATCGAAATCTCGTCAATAACCAATCGGAGGCACAGCGCGCCGCATGGGTGCCCGTGTATGAGAGCAGAGAGTCGCTGAACCCTGTTTATACGTACTCGTCCGACGATTATTTTGGTTTTATGGATGCTAATGAGGGCGATTGGGACGAGACTACGGCCGGTGACCATACGGTGGATATAGGCATTGGCAGGTTACCGGTAAAATCGCTGGCAGAGGCAAAGATTGTGGTCGACAAGCTCATGCGCTATGAATCGTCCTTCGGGATATGGAAGAACAGCGTGCGGTTTGTGGCCGACGACGGAGATGGGAATATCCATCAGCGTCATGCCGATCAGCTTGCAAACCTTATCCAGGGCAGGATGTTTTCGACCAGATCGTTCCTTGACGAGGTGCCGCAAACGACCACCGACGCAGGGCAAAAAGCACCGGCCATCAACCAGGCGATCCGAAAGGCGATCGATAATGGCACGCTGATCTTGAATTACACCGGACACGGTGGCACAAGCGGCTGGGCAGAGGAACAGGTGTTGACATTGGCAGATATGCTTTCGAGCAGGGGAATGGACAATTTGCCGCTACTGATTACCGCTACCTGTGATTTTGGCCGTTACGACGATCCGGGAATTGTGTCCGGGGCGGAACTGATGGTTTTGAGCGCGAAAGGAGCAGCGGTAGGGGCGATCAGTACCACCCGGCCGGTTTATTCCAGTACCAATTTTGCTTTGAACAAAGCTTTTTACGAGGCATTACTGAATGCGAAACCGGGCCAGCGGCTGGGAGATTTTTTTAAATACACAAAAAACAATGCGCTTGCCGGTAGTCTGAACCGGAATTTCACACTACTGGCTGATCCGTCGATGACACTGTCGCCCGGAAGGAAGGGGGTCCGGTGGAGTTCGCCGCCCGATACCCTGCGTGCTTTGCAAAAGGTTACGCTGAAAGCTGAAATTTTCGATCCGGTGACCGGAAAGGCTGATGGCGATTTTAACGGAACTGCCAGATTGCTGATTTACGACAAGCCGATCGAATTCCGCACGCTCGGGAATGAAGGTACCCCGGAAACCTATACCGAATTCCGTAGCAAGCTTTTCGACGGGAAAGTGACAGTGAAAAGCGGCCGTTTACAATGCCACCTGCAAATGCCGAAGGACATCGACTACCGGATCGGCCTTGGGCGCGCGAGTGTGTATGTTGTGAGCAGTGACAGCACTGAGGATGCTTCGGCGCAACTGGCATTGGTGGTTGGCGGAAGCGCCGTTCAGCAGAAGGACACCATTCCGCCGAAGCTGACGGGTTACCTCAATACCCCCGCTTTCCGGGATGGCGACACCGTCGAACCGTCGTCGGTACTGGTGTTGCACATGAGCGATGCGAACGGGATCAGTATTTCGCGTGCAGGTATCGGCCATGATATTACGATGACATTGAATGATACGCAGACCGTAGTTTTGAACGATTATTATGTAGCGGATTTGGATAATTATCAATCGGGTAGTATCAATTATCCGTTAAATAATCTGCCTGCCGGAAAATATATTGTCCGTGTAAAAGTGTGGGATACGTATACTAACTTTTCTGAAATAGCGTTCGGGTTTCTAGTAGGTCCCGCCAAGGGAATAGCGCTCAGCACCTTTAATATTTACCCTAACCCATTTCAGAAAGACCTTGTATTCGAGCTGGGGCATAACCGGGTAAATGAGGACGTAGAATTAATTTTTAATATATTGCTTGTTAATGGGCAACGTTTGGGCACTTATAAAAAGCTTTACTATAACAGCGAACCGGTTATCAGGGAAGTGCTGGACGTGGCGCAGTGGCTGAGGACGGTACCGGTGGATCAATCCCTGGTTTATCATTTAGTGATCAGATCGTTAAAAGACAATTCTACCGATCTGAAAGCCGGTAAGTTGATAAGGTCTCCTTAAGATAATAAAACTTATCAAATTTTTAGTAATAACTATCTTTCATTGTATTTTTGACCCTTTAAAGAAGCTGATACAGGCACTTCCTATCGCAAATCCAATTTCTATGAAACTTTTTTTTGTTACATTATCCTCACTATTCTTTTTAACATCAGGTACGCTTTTCGCCCAGCAGGATTCTACCAGAAGAATACCAGCATCACCACTTTCCTTTCTGACATTTGCCCCTGATGCTAGAAGTGCAGCAATGGGAGAAGCCGGTGTAGCACTCAGCCCGGACGCAAATTCAACCTATTGGAACGCAGCGAAGCTTCCCTACAATACCAAGGATTTTGGCATTTCAGCTTCTTACACACCATGGCTCCGTTACCTGGTTGATGATATGTGGCTCGGTTACCTTACAGCCTACAAGAAATTGGGAGATCGCCAGGCAGTAGCGCTTTCTGTTAACTATTTCAACAACGGCGAGCTCGATTTGCGTGATGCGGTAGGTAATAATATTGGTTATTTTAATTCTCGTGAAGTCGCTATCAACGGAACTTACTCTCGCCAGCTGGGCAGAAACTTCTCGATGGGCCTGACTTTGAAATATATCTCGTCTAACCTCGCGGGAAATGCGGTAATCAATAACGTTTCACTGAGCCCTGCGCGCGTAGCAGCGGGTGATATCAGCGCGTATTACAAAAAGGAATTCAAGAATGAAGATACCGGCAGCGAACTCGTGTGGTCATTGGGTGGTGTACTTTCTAACCTGGGTGGTAAGATCAATTACGGTTCCAGCACAGAAACAGAAAACTTTATTCCAACAACGCTGAAAATCGGTACCGGGTTGTCGTATACCGGAGATGGAAGAAACCGTTTCAATTTCATTATCGATTTCAGCAAATTGATGGTGCCTACACCGGACGGCAAAACCAATATCAATACAAAACCATTGCTGAACGGCGTATTCGGCTCGTTCTCGGATGCCCCGGACGGGTTTAAAGAAGAGATCCAGGAAGTAGCGATCGCGACCGGTCTGGAATACTGGTACAACAATATCTTCGCTTTGAGAGCGGGTTATTTCGGAGAGAATAAAAACAAAGGCGATCGCCGCTTCTTCACTGCCGGTGCAGGTCTTCGTTTTGCAGACAAATGGGGTGCCGACTTCGCTTACATGTTCCCTACAACACAGGGAAGCCCGCTTGCACAAACACTGCGTATCACTTTGTCGCTCCAATTGAACAAAGCTGAGAAGCTCGATGTAGGCGACAGCGAAAACTAAGCCTTAACAGAAATTTAATTATTCAGAACGAATGGCGTTATTGCAACGTCATTCGTTTTTTTATACTCACCGCTGCCCATGTCACTGGACCGTACCATTGCCCCTGATTTCAAAATTATTCAAACTGTAAGCCTGCCGGAACCTCAAACCTATACCCTCGATAATGGGATCGCGCTGCACGTGATCAATATCGGGGAACAGCCGGTGGTACGCCTGGAATGTATCTTCGAAGCAGGTAATTGGTATGAAAGCGAAACGGCAGCGTCCTATTTTGCAGTCAAAATGCTGACCGAAGGCGTGGAGGGAATGACTTCGCAGGAAATCAGCGAGGCTTTCGACCAGCTTGGGGCGTTCACTGACCTCACTCACACATCCGACCGTGTGGGAATCGTGGTGTATTGCCTTTCGCGCTTCCTGCCGGAAGTGTTGCCGCTGGTGCAAAAGCTGATCCGCAGCGCTACCTTCCCGGAGAAGGAATTCCAGGAGTTGAAAAACATTACGGTACAGAACCTGAAAGTGAACAAGGAAAAAACAGCATATCTGGCTACCACGGAATTCAGGGCGCGGCTTTTCGGTGAAAGCCACCCGTATGGACAAAGCCAGAGCATTGAAGGGATCGAATCGTTGGGAATGGATGCGGTAAAAGCGCATTATGACAGCTTCATCCGGGAAGGGAAATTTACAGCGGTACTCGCTGGCCAGGTTAGTGAAGCAGATGTTCAGCATGTAAATGCGGCCTTAGGGCAGAACACCTTCGATAGGGAGTCCGGTAGGGTTTCATTCAATGCTTCCGAGGTTTATCAGGGAGACGAAACGATCGTAGAGCGGCCGGAAAGTGTGCAATCTTCGATCAGGATGGGCCGGGTGCTATTCAATCGCCACCATCCCGATTATTTCAAAATGCTGGTGACGAACGAGATCCTTGGAGGCTACTTCGGATCGAGACTGATGAAGAATATCCGCGAAGAAAAAGGCCTTACTTACGGCATTTCCTCGCATCTGGTGACTTTGCGTCACGAGGGTTATCTGATGATCGGTACGGACGTAAAAAAGGAATTTACCCAGCAAACCGTCGACGAAATCAAGAAGGAAATACACCGGCTGCAAACCGAACTGGTGGGAGCGGAGGAACTGCAGACGGTTAAGAACTTTATGGCCGGAGAATTTGCTGGGTCGCTGAATACGGCCTTCGAGGTCGCCGACCGCCGTAAGATATTGCTACTGGATAGCTTGCCTGCCAATTTTTTCAATCAATATATTGACCGCATTCATGCCACTACCGCGGAAGATGTGATGGCGATGGCGAACAACTACTTACGTCCGGAGGATATGGTAACTGTAATTGCGGGAGGTAAATAGTTACCGATTGGCCTTGTCCAGCGCAGCCTTGTAAGTTCTCAGGCAACGTTCCCTCGCTTCTTTATGGTCGACCATCGGGACAGGGTAGGCATCGGTACCAAACTCCGGGACCCATTTTTTGATATACTCCATTTTAGGGTCGAACTTCTCCATCTGTGAGGCCGGGTTGAATATCCTGAAATAGGGTGCGGCATCGGTCCCGGAGCCGGCTGCCCATTGCCAGCCGCCGTTGTTGGCAGCCAGGTCGTAATCCAGCAGTTTTTCGGCAAAATAGGCCTCACCCCAGCGCCAGTCGATGAGCAGATGCTTGGCCAGGAAGCTGGCGGTGACCATCCGCACGCGGTTATGCATGAAGCCCGTCGCATTGAGCTGCCGCATACCGGCATCTACCAGCGGATAACCCGTTTTGCCTTCACACCATTTCTGGAAATCGGCCTTGTCGTAGCGCCATTTAATGAAATCATAGCCTTTCCGAAATGCCTCACCCTTTCCTACATGCGGGAAGTTGGAGAGAATTTGCTGGTAGAAGTCCCGCCAGATCAACTCATTCAGATAGACATCGCTGTGCCTCCGTGCCTGACGCGTAAGCTCGCGTATGCTCACTGTGCCGAAGCGGAGGTGAATGCCCATGCGGCTGGTGCCTTCTCTGGCAGGAAAGTCGCGATCCCGGGCATAATCTCTCAATAGTGTATGACCGATATGATCCGATGGGAATTCAGACCTAACCTTTTCAAAGCCCATGTTTTTCAATGCGGGCAATGCGGCACCGTGCCACTTTTGAAGATGTCCGAAATACTTTTCAGTCGGATAGGATTTGATGTAAAAATCAGTGAGTTTCTCTTTCCATGCTTTGCTGTAAGGTGTAAAAACAGTGTATGGCGTGCCCTGGCCTGTTAGGATTTCCTGTTTTTCAAAAATGACCTGGTCCTTGCAGGTTTTGAAAACAATACCTTTTTGCTTTAAAATCCGGTAAACCTCCCTGTCACGGTCGGTGGCGTAGGGTTCGTAATCGGTGTTGGTGTACACTTCGGCGATATCGTATTCATCTACCAATTTTTCCCATATTTTGACGGGGAAGCCGTATTCCACCAATATATCGGCATCTTTTTGCTTCAACTCCTGCTGGATGCTTGAAATAGCATCATGTATAAAAGTCAGCCTGGCGTCTCTCTTCTCTTCCAGGTCGTCGAGGATATTCCGGTCGAAAATGAAAAGCGGGACCACCGGATAGCCTGAGCGTAAGGCATAGTAAAGCCCCGCATTGTCATGTAGCCGAAGGTCTCGGCGAAACCAGAATAGCGCGATTTTATCTTTCGTTTTCAGGGGCATTCCGCGTGGTGATCAGGGTTGAAGGATATTTGGTATAACTTAACTACGAAGTAACTGCATTTTTGGATTTGAAAGCGGCTAATGAGAGCGGCTTTTAAATCGTATATTGCGGCATAATGCAATATTAATTTAACCTGTATTCATGAAATTACAACTCACGATCCTGTTCAGTCTTCTGTGCCTTACGGTTTTCGGCCAAAAGAATAATGCCGAAAAGCAGGACTGGAAGCAACTCTTTAACGGAAAAAACCTGGATGGCTGGGATATCAAAATCCGCGGCTATGAACTGAACGACAACTATAACAACACCTTCCGGGTGGAAGATGGCAAAATGGTGGTTCGTTATGACAAATACGATGATTTCGCTCAGAAATACGGGCATATCTTCTATAAAGGCGATTTTTCCTATTACCGCATTGCTGTTGAATACCGCTTCGTAGGCGAACAGGCTCCAAAGGGCGAAGGCTGGGCATGGCGGAATTCCGGCATCATGGTGCACGGGCAGCCAGCTGCGACAATGGGTAAAGACCAGGACTTTCCAGCGTCGATCGAAGTACAGCTATTGGGTGGAAATGGCAAGACCCGCACGACTTGTAACCTTTGTACGCCCGGTACCAACGTGGTGATCGACGGTAAGCTGGTAACGCAGCATTGTGTTAATTCAAAATCAAAAACTTACGATGGCGACCAGTGGGTACGTGCCGAGGTGCTGGTATTGGGTGATTCACTGATCCAGCATTTTGCAAATGGTGAAATGGTGCTCGAATACAACAAGCCGCAACTTGGCGGCGGAAACCTGGGCGGTGCTACGGACCCGGAGGTAAAAATTGCCGGCAAACTGCTTGACCATGGCTCGATATCCCTGCAAAGTGAAAGCCACCCTGTGGAATTCAGAAAAGTGGAAATCCTGGATTTGAAAGGCTGCATGGACCCGAAAGCGACGAATTACAAGTCCTACTATGTGAAGGCGGATAACAGCAAATGCAGCTACGGCAAGAAGAAGTAATATAAGTTTTAAACAAAAATGCCCGGGGTTCCGCAGAGCCCCGGGCATTTTTGCATTAGTATTACTATAATCTCACGATTTCCGCACCAATCGCGTTCAGACGCGTATCGATGTTCTGGTAACCGCGGTCGATCTGCTCGATATTATCGATAATGCTCACGCCTTTGGCCGACATTGCTGCAATGAGCAATGCAACCCCGGCACGGATATCGGGGGAAGTCATGCGGATGCCGCGGAGCTGTGTCTCGCGGTTGTGGCCGATCACCGTTGCGCGGTGCGGGTCGCAAAGGATAATTTGTGCGCCCATTTCGATCAGTTTATCCACAAAGAACAAACGGCTTTCGAACATTTTCTGGTGAATCAGAACGGTTCCCTGCGCCTGTGTGGCTGTTACGAGCACGATACTCAGCAAGTCGGGTGTGAAGCCGGGCCATGGAGCGTCGGCCACGGATAGCGTAGAACCGTCAAGATAGTTTTCAATGCGGTAGCGTTCCTGTGCAGGGATAAAGATGTCGTCACCCCGGAATTCCATTTGAATACCCAGTCTTTTGAAAACATCGGGAATAATGCCCAACTCCGGAATGCGGCAATCTTTGATGGTAATTTCCGATTGCGTCATCGCGGCGAGGCCAATGAAGCTACCGATTTCGATCATATCCGGCAGCATCGTGTGCTCGGTGCCTTTCAGCTCGCTTACGCCTTCCACCACCAGCAGGTTGGAGGCAATACCGGAGATTTTGGCTCCCATGCGGTTCAGCATTTTACAAAGCTGCTGCAAATAAGGCTCGCAGGCTGCATTGTAAATGGTGGTCGTGCCTTCGGCCATTACCGCAGCCATCAAAACGTTAGCCGTACCGGTTACCGAAGCCTCGTCCAGAAGCATGTAGGTACCTTTCAGATTGGCAGCATCGACGCGATAGAACCCGCCGTCTTCTTCATCATAGCTGAATTCCGCACCCAGTTTCTCGAAACCCAGGAAGTGGGTGTCAAGCCTTCTCCGGCCGATTTTATCGCCGCCCGGACGAGGAATGCGTCCTTTGCGGAAACGCGCCAGCATAGGGCCGAGCAGCATCACCGAGCCCCGCAATGCAGCCGCTTTTTGGCGGAACGAATCCGATTCGAGGTAATCGAGGTTGATATCGTCGGCTTCGAAGCGGATGGAAGTTTCGCTCAGCCGTGTGCGGCGTACACCCAGATCGCCCAGGAGGTTGATCAGCTGGTTTACGTCGCGGATATTCGGGATGTTATGGATTGTCACGGGTTCTTTGGTCAGGAGCACAGCACAGATGATTTGCAATGCTTCGTTTTTAGCGCCTTGCGGCACAATTTCACCCTTGAGACGACGATCCCCGGTAATTTTGAATGATGCCATATAAGATTTTGGGCAATTGAGACGGTATAAAATGAAACCTGGATTTTACATTCCAGGTTTTTTGCGGTTGTTATTCCGGTTGTTGTTATTGTTGTTGTTCCGGTTTTGAAACTTGTTCCGGTTGCGGTTCTGATTGCCCTGGTTGCCGCCGCCCTGCCTTTCTGAATTGTGGGATTGGGCTTTGAAGTTGTTTCCGCCCATCTGGTTCACCCGGTTCCGCTCCTGGTTGTTATTGCGGTCTTTCGGCGCAGCATCAATGGGTCCTGATTTACGGATATAATCAATTTCTTCCTTCAAACGGCCTTTGCTAAGTTGTTCCAGCTGGCTGAGCAACACACTGTCTTCGGGGTTATCCTTGTTCCATGCATTAAAGAATGAGCGCATCAAGCGGAAAATGTAGGAAACGAATGCGAGGCGGTCTTCCGGGTTTTCGGTCTGCGAAGCTTTTTCCAGTAGCAGATCTATATTACGGCCGTAATGGCGGAATTGCAGGTTCTGTTGATTGTAATCGACCCGTAGCGGTTTCTTGCCCAGCGCCTCCTTGGATGGTGGTGGAAAAGGACTGTCGACATCCAGTTCGAAACCGGAAATAATGTACAGGTCGTCCCACAACTTGTTGGTATAATCCTGGTTATCCCGCATGTTGGGGTGTATCTGACGCATAAGTTCGACCAGGATGTGCGCGTAGAGAGTGCGCTTCGCTTTGTCCTCTATCTTGACGATGTGGTCGGCCAATTTTTGTACGTTACTGCCGTATTCTTTCAATGGGATATCTTTTTTATAATGGACAAAAATAATAAGTTTTTGTGGAAACAAAATGAGGTCCAGCGGTAAAACAGGCTTTCCGAGCCGCTTACTTCAGGGAGTATAAACCAAATATCCCCGCATACCTTCGGGGGAAAATGCAGGCTGGTACCCGGCTTCCGGGGGATGAATCGTGTAGTAATAAAGTCCGGCAGGAGTTCCGCGAGAATGTGTTGCAGGAATCCAGAAGCATTCATGACGACCCACGTTACAATGTAACAGTTTTCGGAAAACGGTTGTTCCCAGCGGGTTATGGATGTTCAATTCGAGGTCGGTGGAGATAAGTCCCCGGTTTTGAATCGTAAACCTAAACCATTGGCCCGACGGGTTGGGCGAAACAGTTACCTCTACGGGTTGGGCGTAACCAGCTATTTCAAAATGAATCTGGTACGGCGGCGGCGAATGTCCCGTCTTGTCGCGGCATTGGACGGTCAGCAGGTATTTGCCGGAAAGTAATGCGGGTTGAAAGGTGATTTCATAAAATCTCCCGGCACTATTTTTCCCTGCGGCGGTGCTTAATGGCACTCTCATAGCGGTACATCCCGGGCAGAGCCTTTTCAGCCACACGGCCGCCATAGTCGTATCATTATCCGTTGCGGGTAGGTTTTCATCGAAAATTCGGACCTGGATTATGGGTTTCCCGGAAACCATCTCTCCGTTTTGAATGCGCCTTCCGTCGACGAAAACCTGTAATAATGGCGGCAGGTCAACGGATTGACTGTCGGCCAAAGTATCCGGGATCAGGGAAGGAAAAATGCGGATGGCCGGGTCGCCATGGAGCGTCATCTGCTGCACCGTAATGCTATCCAGTATACCCGGGTTACGTGAGAGATTTCGGCGGATGGCTTCCTGCTGGACTATGCCAAACGGTTTGCTCGTGAATGCGGTGTCGGCCAATACCTCGTAGAAAATATCGGTGTAACGCTTCAACGCGGTCGATGGGCCATTGAAAGTATGAGCCAGAAAAAGGACTGCCCCGCTTTTGGGCGCGAAAATCCAGTCAGAACTCAATGTTTGGGTTGAATAGAAAATACTGCCCGCCGCGCAGCCGTTCACGATCACCGCCGGATAGCGCGGATGGTTCTGGTAATTCCTCGAGGGATCGCTCGCATGGCCGATGTCGATGTCGGTAAGATCAAGGGAGGAATGTCCAAACAGGGTAATAAGCCCGACGCCTTCATTGACTTGCTTATCAATGTGAACTTGCTCAACTGCGTTGTCTGTAAGCTTCGAAATCGTTGTTACCCTATCCGCGAGCGGTGTGTTTTCAAGTTTCTTTTCAAATGATTGGACATAAGATCGAAAGACATTCAGCTCGTCCCTCGATCTGCCACCACTTAAATGCAATATCCGTTTCCGCCAGGTTGCTGACGGGCGTTCGGCTTCCATGGCTTGTACTTTGCGGAGGTAATCGAGTAGTTGCCGGGAGTTTAGCGCATTAATGCGGCCAATCGAAACGAGCGGATTGTAAGCGCCCTTCATGGTTGCCAGGGCGATATCCGAGCCCGGCCAGCCGGCATTCGGTACCATGTCCGTCTGCCACGAATCCTTCATTTTTCGTGCTTTTTGAGGGTCTATCGATCTTCCCGCCAATAATATGAATTTCAAATTTCCTCTGTCATGCAGCGCATGAACCGCATTGCGAATGCCTTGCGGACCAGGCTGGCCTGCATTGAACTGATCATAAAGTTCATAGCTGTAAATAACTGACGTTTTATACCCGCCTCCGGCTTCGGATGTGCGGTAGTGCGCATATTCTTCGACGGCGTCGTGCCCCTGTACTCGTACCCGCATCAGCGGATGTGTGATGATGAGATATTCTGTTTCGGGATCAATTGGAGAGAATTTTACTATACGTGGAGGCAGGATTTCATTGGGCTCGGGTGCGATGCGCGGGCCCGCTTGCGGGTAGTATATACGAGCGTACGAGAGCGACACGTGCCCGCCCGTGCCTGCGGGAAGGAGCGTGAGTGTTAGCTGACCGGTTTCATCGAAGTCTTCAACGGGTGTTTTGAAGTGAATAATCTTGGTTTCGCGGCCGGTTATATTCAAATCAACCAATTTTCTTTTCAGATTTTGGCCGCTACCCAGCCAAAGTGTAAATGAATGCACACCCGGAGACCAGCCCGCGAGGAACATTTCACAGTCAATGTCCGGTGGGTTTTCTTTAAATAGATTATTGATTTTAAATACAATTTCAAAAGGTGTATGCTCCGCTATTTCGGGGCCTGTCCAACCTTCACCTTCGTCATAGGCGGTCAGTAACGAACCGGTTTCATAGTTGCTTTCCGGTGGGAAAAACTGGCCGGGTAGGTAATGGGAGATGAAAAGTTGCACGGATTCTTCCCAGTGGAATGCGGCACTGTCGGTAACCGTGCCGGGTGTCGGGAAGCTGGTCCTTAATCCGCGTTTCTCGTTTTGCCAGGTCAGAAAATAGGCGGTGGTGTCGGAGTAGAGGTTAAAGTAAAGGTGGGGCATGGCATCGGGCTTTGCATACAGCGCAGTATCGGCATAGCCGTCATTTTTTTTTCCAGAAAACAGTATGTAGGCATCGTGCGTTAGCCTGTCCGATGATTCACCCACGATTTCGATGGGGACTTCGTAGCCGTGTGCGAACAGCTGAATGCCGGAGGCGGCGATGGAATCCATCGGAATACGGATCTGTGAAAGTTCCTTAGCGCTGACTTTATAAATTCCGGTTTCCGCGACGGGAATGCGCAGGTAAGTCTGCCGGTAATCGATCCATTCGTTGCCGTAGCGTTCCTGCGCATTGCATCGGGTATACCAAAGAATGCAATGGAAGATTAGTAAGGTGTGTGTAAAAATCCTTGTCATCGTCTTTAATTTTTTGATGCACAAGGGTAGCCTGCAAGACCCGGTGGCCTATTCCCGCGGCTTGCGGATGTACAGGTTCATGGAAAACGCATACGCATGATCGTCATCGGTACCATGAAATTCTGAACTCGCCAATTCCCAGTCGGCCGGGTCGAATGCCGGGAACCAGGCGTCGCCTGCTACTTGTGCGTGTACAATGGTTAAATACATTCTTTGGGCGAGTGGAAGCATTTGCCGGAAAATACTCGCACCGCCTAATATGAATACGTCCGTTTCATCGGAAAGTAACGCGATCGCTTCGGAAATATCTTTGGTATATTCCACATGCGGCTCAGCCTGCACACGCGGGTGTGAGGTGATAATCACATTCCGGTATTCCGAATGCAGCGCGTCAGGCGCTTCAAAACTTTTTCTTCCCATAATGAATGGTTTCCCCGCGGTGACTTTGCGGAAATGCACCCATTCATCGGGCAAATGCCATGGTAGGCTGTTGTTCAGCCCGATAACGTGGTTTTCGGCCATAGCCGCGATGATATAAAGTTGCGGTTTCATATTTAGTGATCGTTCTTTTTTCTCTTCTCTTCTCTCTCTTTTCTCTCTCTCTCTCTCTCTCTCTTTTCTTTCTCTATCTCCGCCGATTAAAATCGACGGCAAAAGATAGTTTATTGCTGTCGGTTTTAACCAATGGAGGTGTAGTGAGGGGAATAATTCGGCGGGCTTTTAGTAGTAAACAAATTTTTAGCCGATCAGCATTTAATTTGACCATTCATCCTAACCATGACATCTTTTTAACATGGTACCTTGCATCGCAAAGTACCTGTGTATACCTTTGTATTGTTAGAAGTTTTAATTCTATCTGTTAGCCATGAACATATCATTTTAAATTAACTCATGAAACCACATGAATATTGAAAATGCCCAAGTGCAGATGCGGAAGGGAATTTTGGAATTCTGCATCCTGCACATCATATCCCGGGGCGAAGTGTATGCTTCGGATATGTTGGATGAACTCACGTCCGCTCACATCATGGTGGTGGAAGGAACATTATACCCTCTTCTTACCAGATTAAAAAACTCGGGCTGGCTGGACTATAAATGGGTGGAGTCGTCTTCGGGCCCTCCAAGGAAATACTATGTTTTGACGGATGAGGGGAAGGTCTTCCTGGACGCAATGCAAGCTACGTGGTTTGAACTCGCCGACTCGGTGCAAACCGTGATTAAACGCACAGAGGAGTTGAGCAAAACGGCTTCAAGCAATCTTCCTGACCCTAACTGATCACTCAAAGACATTCGATTATTTCAATCATGAAAAAGACAATCAGCATAAATATAGGCGGCATTATCTTCCATATCGAGGAAGATGGCTACGAGAAACTGAAAGGGTATCTCGCCTCTATCCAGAAGTATTTTTCTTCGTTCGCGGATAGCAAAGAGATTCTTTCGGACATTGAGGGCAGGATTGCGGAAAGGTTTCTAAACAAACAGAAAACGGAAAACAAGCAGGTGATTTCGCTGTCGGACGTCGACGAGCTGATCGCTGCCATGGGTACCGTGGCCGATTTCGAGGCGATCGAGGAAGGCGGGGAGTTCATTGCCGATCCGCTCGAAACGGCTTCTGCACAAACATCCGCACCAAGGCAGGAAACTTTTACCTCGGCGCCGAATGCGCCTAAAACAGAGCCCGCAAGGCCGGGCGCACCCCGGAAGCTTTACAGAGACCTGCGCAGGAAGCTTCTGGGCGGTGTGGCAGCCGGTTTGGCGCATTACTTCTCGGTAGATGCCATCTGGGTCAGGCTTGCGTTCCTATTCGCGGTGATTGGCTTGCCGGCAGGTTCGGGCATGCTCGACATGAATGCGGAGGAAGTTTTCGGCCCTATTTCAGGATTTATGGTGCTGGTCTACATTGCCATGTGGGTGGCATTCCCTGGCTCTACGACACTCGAAGAGGATGCGCATATTAAGAAATTTTACCGCGATCCGGATCGTAAGGTCGTCGGTGGTGTAGCGGCCGGTGTGGCTTCGTATTTCGGGGTCGATCTGGGTGTGGTGCGTTTCCTGTGGGTATTGTCGATTCTATTGTTCGGGACCGGTTTTCTGATCTACATCGTACTGTGGGTGATTGCCCCAAATGCCAACACGCTGACCGAAAAAATGGAAATGCAGGGGGAGCCTATTACCCTCTCCAATATTGAGTCGAACATCAAGCAGAGCCTCAATTTGGAAGAAAGAGGGGGAGAAGAGCATATCGTCACCAAGATATTGTTGTTGCCTTTTCGCGCCATTGGGCTGGTTTTTTCGGCGCTGGGGAAGTTGCTTAAAGGCCTCGGGCCGGTTCTGAGGATATTGATCGGCGCGTTCCTGATCGGGATGTCGGCCTTAGGATTGTTGGGCATCGTGATTGCGGCAGGCGTAGCGTTGGGCCTTACCAGCGCCGGGGTATTCGACGATCTGCCGGTCCCCATGCTGATTTACCAGGAATTACCTGAAATCCTGATCCTTTCCGGTATTCTGGTGGCGGCTATCCCGTTGGTAACCTTTCTTTTGCTCGGACTTACATTGATTTCCAATAAAAGGATCGTCGGTGGAAGCGTGTGGCTGACATTACTGGGTCTTTGGATTGTAGGTGTGGTCGGGGCCACTGTGGGCGGGATCAATTACCAGCGCAATTTTGCCAAAAGAGGCGAAGTGACCGAAACCACCTATTACGCTGTGCCCCGCGGGACGCTTACTTTGGATTACGATTATATCTACGATGAAGAGAATATAGACGTAGATGTACGATTGGCGGGTTTCAATGCGAGCGATAGTATCAAGCTTGAAAAAACACTTCGTGCAAGAGGCCGGTCCCGTGAGGATGCTCAGAAAAATGCACTTGAGATCAAATATGCCCCGCAGTTCCGTGATTCGGTTTTCGTACTTACAGAAGGTCCGACGCTTTCAAGCCGCTCGCGGTTCCGCGATCAGGAGATCGATCTGACGGTGAGTGTGCCTTATAATAAGCCTTTCGCCATGAAAAGGGACTTTTATAACCAATTGAACGATTGGGAGAGCAACCAGAGACACCTTAAAAGATACGACCTGCATGACGCCGACGATGTTACCTGGAATCAACTGGTTTGGGTCATGAAACAAGATTCGGGACTGGTTTGTACCAACATTCCGCTCAAATACATCCGGAGCGAGAGCAGCGAAGGCGAACAAGATGGTTATTCTTTTGAATACAACGATAATAGCGACCTCGAACTGGGCGAGCGCGGCAATTACAGCAAACAATTCCCGGTTTCGGATTTCAGAAAAGTGGATATCGGCGGTGCCTATTCGATCATCATCCGTCAGGGCACCGAATACAGTGTAACGGCCGATTCGGATAACCAGGAGAATATTGATGACATCCGAGTGGTCGTAGAAGACGGCGTGCTCCGTGTGAAGCGTAACCGCGAGCTCAACCTCTTCGATCACGAGAAATGGGAACGCATAGGGATCGTGATTACCATGCCGACCATCGAAAACCTGTCGCTTTCGGGAGCCAACAAGACATTGGTGACCGAGTTCAAAGATATACTGAAATTGGATGTGGATATTTCGGGTGCTTCCAAAACGGAGCTGAATGTATTCACAGACCAGCTATTGGTGAACGTCTCCGGGGCTTCGAAAGCTACACTGAGAGGTTCGGCGAAGTCGGCCAAGCTGGATGCCCACGGTGCCTGCAAGTTGACGGCCACCGAAATGAATATCCAGAATGCGGATGTGAATGCGTCAGGGGCATCGAAAGTGGAGTTGAGCCATGTGCCTAACCTGAACAAACATGCCAGCGGCGCGAGCAAAATCAACGTGCAGTAATATTTTAAATGCCGGTGCAACGTCGCCGGCATTCTTTTCATCTTTTCTGAAAATCTAACTTATTAAACCATGAAAAGAACGCAGCTATTCCTTATTGCAGCTCTTCTGATTACCGCATTGTCGTGCCAGGTATCTGCACAGGAGACCCGCAAATTTTCCGTTTCGGGCTTCAACAAGCTTTCTATCGGCAGCGCATTCAAAATAGATGTAAAGCAGGGAGGCAGTTTCAGCGTGACAGCCACCGGCCGTTCGGAGGACCTCGACGATATGGAGTCGGCAGTGAAGAGCGGTACCCTGCATTTGGGTTATAAAAATAAAGGCTGGAACAAAAACCGCAAGACCGTCGAGATCAGCATTACCATGCCCGCCCTCGAAGGGGTTGACTTCTCCGGCGCTTCCAAAGCCAATGTGGCCCGTTTTACCGGTGTGAAGAGTATGGAAATTGATGTTTCCGGGGCATCGCAGGTTACCATGAGCGTGGCCGCTCCCAAAGTGACCGTTGATCTTTCCGGCGCATCGTCGCTTACGCTTACCGGTGAAGGCGATGTCCTGACCGGTGACGTTTCGGGTGCATCATCGCTTAAAGGCCGTGATTTCTCCGCCAAAACCGTGAGCATCGACGCCTCCGGCGCCAGCAGTGCCGCCGTATTGGCCAGCAACACTGTAAATGCCGAAGCCAGCGGTGCCAGCAGCATCCGTTACTCGGGCGGAGCGAAGGACATCCATTCCAGCACCTCCGGCGCGAGCTCGGTCAAAAGAGAATAAAGAAAACCATTTAATATTCACCACGAACTACAAACAAGGCCTGCGGTTGCGGGCCTTGTTTGTTTTTTAGGGGCATTTGTAATTGAAAGTGGTGGTAATTGCTGAGCCTTCCGGAGCTCCGGCAGACGTCTGGGCAGATGATTCCGGCAGTCCGGATGAGTTGTATTGATAGGTCGTCCTGGTTTCAAATACCTGGTTGCTCGGAAAAAGCGTCGTCTTGTCGCCGATGAGATTGTTGACTCCATCAGTTCGCTGGGCGGTTGAGATCAGTTCCGGAATGCCTTTAAATTTTTTAGGAATGTCATTTTCGGGGTTTTTGTGGTCATCATAAAATAGTTCGGTAATGTAGGCTTTCTGCCCATTGGTGCTACTTTGTACACTTGTCATATTTCCGCGTGCATCGTATGTGATTTCAAATACGCTTTGGGCGTTGGTTATAGACGATACCAAGCCCATTTCATTGTACTTTGTTTCGATAGTTACGACTCCGTTCAGATTTTTTTCCACCACCGAACTGATTACTCCGTTTTTGAATGTGGTCATTGCACTCCCATACGTGGCAGTGGTAACTGCGGATATTGGTTTCCCATTGCCGTCGTATTGGTAAACTTTGGATTCACTGGATTCCACGACTGGCAAGCTCACGTTATTTCCGAGAAATGTGCTTTGCCGTAGAGTTGTGGAGGAAGCAACGTGCCCCGATTCGTACTTGTAATCGGAGGTTTCCACGTCTTCGCGGCGGAAATTTTTGAATTTGTACTGCTCGAAAAGAAAAGTTCCGGCTTTGATGCCTTCGAACAAAAACACCTTCCGCCTAATCAACTTAATAAGGAAACCATCGGCATCGTAGGATAGATCAAACTGTACGGTTTCTGTTCTTCGCACCAAGGCAGCATTGTTGGAATCCAATTCTTCGCTCTTATAAACGTTAATTGAGCTGAGCAACTGTTTCTGATCGTTGAATTTTACGCCGGTTGAAGAAGTCAGTTTTGTTCGTACCGACGAGCCCGGGGCGTCAGCTACACTTGTTTTGCCCAGAAACAGACACTCGGAAGGGGGCACCACAACATCATGATCATTTTTTGTACACGACACAAGCAATGCCAACGCGATGAGCATTGAGAGTGTTCTCATTGAAATATGCATGGAAAATTGGAATGTAGAGATTGGTAGCATAGAATAAGCGTTTACGGCATGATATTGCGAGTAATCCAGACTTTGTTGTTTAGGGGCATTTGTAGCGGAATGTGGTGGACATGCTTTCCCCGTTCGGAATGATTTTTGGCGCGGAAGAGGCAGGTAATCCATCGGCATTATATTGATAGATGGTCTCGGTGTCATAGCTTGGCGCTCCAATGTAACTAGTGAATTTTTCGCGGACCAGGTTATTCACACTCTCGGTACCGACAACGGTCATTACATTTTCCGGTATACCTTTAAATTTTACCGGGATATGCGTTTCGGGATTGATATGGTCGTCATAGCTGTATTCCTGAAGGTAGTTGGGCTGGCCTTTGTCGGAGAACTTGACACTTTTCATGTTGCCTTTGGCGTCAAAGTCGAATTCGTATAGATAGTTGCCGCTTTTCGTCGTTTTTCGGTTGCCTTTCTCATCATAGAGGGTTTCTAGTGTCACCACTCCACTCGCATCCTTCCTGATTTCCGATGCGATCACCTCGTTTTTAAATGTGGAAATGTCGGAGCCACTGGCGCTGGTAGTCAGTGCCGACAGAACAACATTCTGGCTATTGTATGTATATTTCTTTGTCAGCTCGCTTTCGACAACAACCGGTGCATCACTATCACCCTGTGAACGAACGGTAGTTTTAGTGGTAATGGCCGTTGCTCGTCCAGACTCGTATTGATAGTCTGAGGCTACAATGGTTTCCAATCTGAATTTCAAATAGTTCTTATTGTAATATCGATATGAAAATCCAGTTGTTCCTTCATACAAGAATACCCTGGTTTCGACCATTCTTACCAAAAAACCATCCGCATCATACTGTGGGACATAGTCTGTGATGGTTGACTGCTTCCACCGGTTGAAAGCCTCTAAGTTGTCGATCCGCCTGGCCGTAACGAGCTGCTTCTTGTCGTCCAGCACAAGCTCATTCCCCCATTCACCTTTGGATGTTTGAGACATCCTCGTCGAAGTTTTTCCGGCGAAAATACAGCCCTGCACTGGCTCGTGCTCTTTCTTTGAACAGGCAGCAAGAAGGGCTATTGCCAACATGGCGAATAGGAATTTGAACGAAATGTACATAGCTAAACAGTGGTTTTACGGCGGAAACTTGTAAGCAACCTTTAATAACTTTAACAATTTGAAATAAATCAGTTTCTTTTACAACTTGCATCGCTCAACATGCATTACTGACATCACACATGAACAGAAAATATTTACTATCCGCAGTATTTGCCCTTACATTTATTCATCAAATGGCGATGGGGCAGGGGCGTTCCAAATTCGGTGGACGTTATACCGATCCGTTCGGGGTGCTGAGCGTGACGGCGGGGATAGGTGTGGCCTATTACATGGGTGATCTCAATGACGGCATCCATATGAAGCACCTCGGGCTCGGTCCGTCGGTGTCGCTGGGTGCGTTATACCGGCTCACCGAGCACGTGAGCGCACGCGGGGAGCTGCGTTTTTACCAGGTTTCCGGCGACCAGAAGTATTCTAAAAATTATCAGAATAACCTTTCATTCAAGACATTCAACCCGGATATCAACCTGGGTTTGCAGGCAGATTTGTTTGCCTATAACCGGCACGCGCCGATCAATCCTTACTTATTCGGAGGCGTTGGATTTACTTACCTGAGCCCGAAAGCAAAATTGGGTGGCACCTGGTACAGCTTGCCCGAGCTCACAACCGAGGGCGTCAAGTACAAGCGAATGCCGCTCGTCTTGACCGCAGGGGTCGGGATATCCGTCAAAACTACCAAAAGGCTGAGCCTCGGCCTTGAACTCTGCAATAACTTCGTCAATTCCGATTACCTCGACGACGTGAGTACGGTTTATCCCAATCCCGACCAGCTGCCGAGCGACATTGCCCGTGCACTTTCAGATCGCGCCCCGGAGATCGGCGAGCCAGCACGCCAGCCGGGCTGGAACCGCGGTGGCGCCAAAAGCAAAGACAGCTATTTGTTTTTACAGGTGCGGGCAACCTACCTGATCGGCAACCGCGCCCAGAACCAGGAGCGCAAAAAGACCCGTTGCCCCAAGTTTTAAATACATCACCATACTAACATGCTGAAACCGAAAAAGCCCCATCAATCCGAAGTAACCATGACCGAAATGGTGCTTCCCAACGATACCAATACACTCAATAACCTGATGGGAGGAAGGCTGCTGCACTGGATGGACATTTGTGCGGCGATTTCGGCGCAAAAACACTCCAACCGCATTGTAGTAACGGCTTCTGTGGATAACGTGTCGTTCACGGAACCGATCCGGCTTGGTAACATCGTGACCATGCACGCCAAAGTGACCCGCGCATTCAATTCTTCGATGGAGGTTTTTCTCGAAGTGTGGGCGGAGGATATTCCGGCGGGACAGCGGGTGAGCACCAACCGCGCATTCTACACTTTTGTGGCGGTTGACCAGAATGGCCGGCCTATCGAAGTACCGCCGCTGGAACCGGAGACGGTCGAGGAAAATGAGCTGTATCTGAGCGCCCTCCGCCGCCGTCAGTTACGCCTTGTGCTCGCCGGCCGGTTAAATGCAGCCGAAGCTACCGAGTTGAAAGCGCTTTTTAAGGTGGAATAAGGCGGTAGGCACGGCATAATTTGGTAATTTTGCGGCATTAACACTTGTCACTTATGCCCAAGCAAATCATATTTTCGGATAAAGCACCGGCCCCCATTGGTCCTTACAGCCAGGCTGTTAAAGTAAATGGCACTGTTTATGTTTCAGGACAAATCGCTGCTGAGCTGGCTAAGTCCGGGGACATCAAAGCAGAGACCGGGATGGTCATGCAGAATATCGGGCATATCCTGGGAGCAGCCGGCCTCGGTTTTCAGAATGTGGTGAAAGCCAGCATTTTTCTCCGCGATATGAACGACTTCGCGTCTGTCAACGAAATCTACGGCAGCTTTTTTACGAAAGAACCTCCCGCCCGCGAGACCGTACAGGTAGCACGCCTGCCGAAGGACGTTAACGTCGAAATATCCGTTGTTGCGGTTGAATAACGAATGTCAGGTGTGGTCAGGAAGTAGTCATTTATAGTCAGGTATGGTCAGGAAGTAGTCATTTATAGTCAAGTATAGTCAGGTATGGTCAGTAAGTCAAATTTTGGATGGACGGAGAATCAATGACAATCAATGACTACCCAGACAACGAATGACCCACTTGACAAGCAATGACAACACCTGACAACAAATGACAATACCTGACCGCGCGGCGGACCGCAACGAATGACAATACCTGACAAGCAATGACAGTACCATTGAACTTAATTTTTGAATAAATGAATAACAAACCTGTCAGGGTGCGTTTTGCGCCTAGTCCAACCGGTCCGTTGCACGCGGGCGGTGTACGTACGGCCCTGTATAACTACCTGTTTGCACGCCAGCAAGGCGGGCAGATGCTGCTTCGCATTGAAGATACCGACCAGAACCGCTACGTTCCGGGAGCCGAGGCATATATTCTGGAAGCATTGGAATGGCTGGGTATCGGTATCGACGAAGGCCCGCAGCAAGGCGGCCCGCATGCGCCTTACCGGCAATCGGAGAGAAAAGAAATGTACCGCGAATATGCGGAAAGGCTCGTTCAGGAAGGGAAGGCGTATTATGCTTTCGACACGCCCGAGCAGCTGGACGATATGCGCAAACGTCTGGAAGCTGCCAAAGTAGCTGCCGTACAATATAACGCGATCACCCGTACGGAAATGACCAACTCGCTGACATTATCGGCAGAGGAAACGAAAGCGCGGCTTGAAAGCGGTGACCCTTACGTGATCCGGATGAAAATCCAACCAAAGGAAGACGTTCGTTTCAATGACCTGATCCGCGGCTGGGTGGTGGTACATTCGTCACAGATTGATGATAAAGTGCTTTTGAAGTCGGATGGTATGCCTACGTACCACCTGGCGAACATCGTGGATGACCATTTAATGGGCATTACCCACGTGATCCGTGGCGAAGAATGGCTCCCGTCGGCTCCGCTGCACGTGCTGCTGTACCGTTACCTGGGCTGGGAAAGCACTATGCCGCAGTTTGCACATTTGCCTTTGCTCCTGAAACCGGATGGAAACGGTAAGCTTTCGAAACGCGACGCGGATCTGGGCGGCTTCCCGATCTTCCCCTTGGAGTGGACGGACCCGAACACCGGCGAGAAAGCCCGTGGTTTCCGCGAAGAAGGCTATTTGCCTGGCGCAACTGCTAACTTTCTCGCATTGTTGGGCTGGAATGCAGGTACCGAGCAGGAGATTTTCAGCATGGACGAGCTCATTGCCTCGTTCAGTTTCGACCGCGTGCACAAGGCGGGTGCGAGGTTTGATATTCAGAAGGCGAACTGGTTCAATCAGCAATACCTGAAACAGCTGGACGATGCCGCAATTATCGAAGAACTGAAACCATTGTATGCAGCGAAAGGCATTACTGTAAACCAGGACCAGCTCGCGCAGATTGTGCATTTGTTGAAAGACCGTGTTCATTTCATCAAGGAAATCGTTTCGGAATCGCTCTTTTTGTTCGCAGCGCCTGAGGAATATGACCAGGATGTGGTGATCAAGAAATGGAACGAAGAGGCCGTGAATGCGATCGGCGGTTTCAAAGAGGCACTGGCCGGTTTTGAAGGAAATTTCGTATCGCACGATATTAAGGAAGTACTTTCGGCGACGATGGAATCGCTGGGTATCAAAATGGGCAAGATCATGCAGGCATTGCGTCTGGCGGTAACCGGCGCCGGCGCTGGCCCGGATTTGATGATCATCATGGAGATACTCGGCAAGGGCGAAGTCGTGAGAAGGCTTGAAACGGCGCTCAGCCGCTTGTCAGCACAAATCAGGCTGGCGTAGGGGCGGCGCAACCGCAGGATCAAAAACGATTGGCACCGCGGGGATCATTGCATATTTTCGTAACAAGTGAATAACGGGTCTTAGCGACCCATTGGCATCAAAACACATGGCTAAGAAAAAACAGTCGGAAACATCCAAGCCTGCACCCGAAAAACCACGTGTGCATAAGGACCTGGAAGGTTTTGATATCCAGATCAATTCGTTCGGTGAGATCACCACGAGCTTTGATATGGACCGTATCAATGAATTTTTGAATAAAAATGTGGATGATAAGAAACTCCGTGACCGGGAGGATATCCCCGGCCGAAAAACCCGGAAATCGAAGAAAAAGAGTTCCGAGGAAGAAGAAGAGGAGGAGGAATAACAGGGCGTCCATGCAGTTCGTTTTGACCAACCTATAAAACCTTTACGAAAAAATGATCTCACACGAAATCGATTACAAAATCATCGGCGACGACATTCAGGTCGTTGAAATTGAACTCGACCCGAACGAAACCGTGATCGCCGAAGCGGGCGCTATGCTTTTTATGGAAGATGGTATTCAGTTCGAAACCAAAATGGGCGACGGTTCGGAAGCAAACCAGAGTATAATGGGTAAGATTTTCCAGGCTGGAACCCGCTTGCTCACCGGCGAATCGCTGTTTATGACGCATTTCACCAACCGCGGGGTAGGTAAGAAGAAAGTGGCTTTCTCGGCGCCTTACCCCGGAACGGTGATGCCGATCGACCTGTCGAAAATCTACGGAAACGAGCTGATCGTTCAGAAGGATGGTTTCCTTTGCGCGGCCATGGGTACGAGCATGAAGATCCATTTCAACCAGCGTTTCGGGTCAGGATTGTTTGGTGGGGAAGGTTTTATCCTTCAAAAACTGAAAGGTGACGGGATGGCGTTCGTCCATGCGGGCGGCGTAGTGATGGAGAAGCAGCTGAACAACGAAACCCTGCGGATCGATACCGGTTGCGTAGTGGCATTCGAGCAATCACTAAGCTTCGATATCCAGCGTTCGGGCGGTTTGAAGTCGATGGTATTTGGTGGCGAAGGGATGTTCCTGGCGACCTTGCGTGGTACAGGCCGTTGCTGGATCCAGTCGATGCCGATTTCCAAACTGATCCAGCGGCTTTCAGTTTACGGCCCCAACAGCCGTAAGGAAAGCGGTTCGGTGATCGGAGGGTTGGGAAGCCTTTTCGAGGATTAAAATGTTCATGTCACGCTGAGCGGAGTTGAAGCGCCTTATAGTACCGCGCTTCGACTCCGCTCAGCGTGACATTCGTTTTTACTTCAAAATATAAACTCCTTTACCTGTGCCGAGCCATATTTCGCCGGAAGGACTCTGTCCGATGGCAAATATGCTTTCGTCGAGGTCTTTCAGCTCCCATTTCCCGTTCCGGAAAACGCCATATTCCTTGTCATCCCAAAATGCGGCCCATATCCGGTTGTCACGATCGACAAATACCTGCTGAGTCATGTAGACCTTTTTATCCTCTTCCGGCAGTTTGATGATCTGGGAGGATTGACCGTTGAACCGGAATATTTGCGGGCGGTTTGGCACAATGGTGCTCGAAAGTCCGTAGTCGATGGAAGCTAGCAAGTCATTATTTTTATCGGTCACGATGTTACCATAGTAGTAAGGGTTGAAACCGAGTTCTTTTTTATCAAAAACATCCCATTTATCATCCTTGATACGGACAATGGAGGTAGCGGTGACTCCGTCGTTAAGTGCGACCCAGACGGTATTCTGCTGATCGATCGCAATGTCCCCTATCAGGCTGCCGGGAAGCTTGGAATTTTCGGGCGTGAAGGTGGAAAAGTGGTTTCCATCATATTTTACCAAACCACCTTGAAGGAACGCTCCGGCCGAAAACCATATATTGTCGGCGCCGTCAACAGCCAACGAACGCACTGCATTACGGGGCAGATTGTATTCGCCGGACCCGTACCGGGTGAACTTTGAACCGTCATATTTGACCAGATCGTCGGTTCCCAGCCACACATTCCCTTTTTTATCGACTTCAATATCCCAGATAGCCGCCTTGTTCAAAATGGAATTGGTAGAATCAAAAATCGCTATGCTCATGCCGTTATGCCGGATGAGCCCCTGACCGAGGGTACCGAGCCAGGCCGTGCCCGATTTGTCGAAGGCGATGGAAATGATGTGGTAGTCTTGTAATCTGGCGCCTTCAATTTCGAGCGGGGCGGGATTTTCGCTGTCTTTTTTGCAGGCATTCAACAGAGCCAAAGCGCATACGATCAGTAGTATTTTTTTCATGGGGCAAGCGGTTTGGAATTTTGAGGAACGGAGAATCGATGTTAGGGACACGCCGGCTAAGGGGATAGTTGGAACATCCTCATTATTAATAAGGTATGTGTTATTTTAGTTAAAAACAACACTTCGGGAGCTGGTTTGCCCGTCACGGATTATTTGAAGAATGTATTTGCCGGCAGGTAATGGATAATGCGGACGGACGGAAAGCAGTCCGACAGCTTCACGTGCCGAGATTTGAACAGGATGTTCACGACCCGCAGCGTCGAAAAGCCGGCAGGTAGCGCCGGTTTCTGACGCTGGAATAATGTAAAACTGTTGTTGCGTGACCGGATTTGGGAAAACGGTCCAGGGAGCCGGCGCACCATTCCGAAACAGTGCGACAATCGTTGAATAGGATACCGTGCCGTTGTTATACCCCATTTTAACCCTGTAAAAGATCGTCCCGCTGCCCGATAAACCGCTGTCTGTATCAGTATCCGTAAAACTGAACACACCCGATGAACCGCCAGCTGGCGCAGAGAAGGTTTCAAGATCGTTGTAATGCAGACCGTCGGTCGTTTTCTGGACCGTCATCGAAGCAAGCCCGGGGACCGGCGCAAGGGCCCAGGCAACGTGGATAGTACTGCCCACATTCCTCACACCAATGGTATTGACATATTCGATTGTTCGTATTACACGCTCCACGTAAACCGGTTGCGAAATGCTGCCGGGGAGGACTGGGGCAAGGCCTGTGAGGCGAATGCGGTACTCTCCGTCCGGCACCCCGGCAGGCATCAGGATTGGGAGCGGACTGGCAGCACCTGTGCCTATTTGAGCAATAAAGTTCCCTTGCGTGTCCAGTAACTCGGCAGCGATTTGCACCGTTGCCGGGGTATTGCCGGTGATTGTAAATGGCAGATCAAATGTCGCGCCAGGATACACGCGTGCGGGCGTTACGCCTGTGTGTAACGCGTATACTGGCTGCAAAGGTACGGTCTGGGCAATCGCTGTGTCAGCCAGGCTCCTGTTCCAGGCTGTGGCTGCGAGGGTGAGTCCCTGTATTCCGCCGGGGACATTTTCAAAATGCGCAGAGGCGGGGCGCGGGATCTGGATGGTATCGAGGTAAGGTCCCTGAAATGCATTGAAAGCAGGCAGCGCTATCAAGCGGTTTTGGGCGTTCAGAACGGGCAGGTAAGGGTCTTTCAACTGATTACTGGCAGAGTTACGGGCAATGTACCAGGGAATATTGTAGCCCGAATCTCGCCGACTGTTCTGGATGAGCGTCCGGATTCCGTCGAAATATTGCGCTTCGCTGAAACCGAGCTGCGCGTCGTTTTCCCCATGCGCCCACAGTACCGCGCGGACGCCCGTCAGGGATGTCATGTAACGCATCGTATTGACAATATTGCTGTAAGGCTGCCGGTTGGGCCAGTATTTTCCTACATATAAATTATAGGCGTCCTTCCCCGACGCAGCGTCGCGGTAATTTTCGGAATTGGCTGCTGCCCATGCCGTATTGAAAAACAGCACCGGGGTTTTCCATCTTCGAAACAGCAGGTCACCCAATTCGCCCCAGTACCATGAAGTTTCACCATTTGGAAAAATATAGTTGCTGCTTTTGAGCGGCTCGAACACCGGAAAAGGCATAGGACCGTCGGGGGCCACGGTAATGTTTTCGTTGTTGAGGGTTTTGTTGATTGCATTAAAGGAAATCACATTCGGCGAAGCGTCTTTTGCACCGAGTCCGGGCAGGCCCATTGCATTGGAATTGCCGGCAATGAGGAAAACTTCGCCTACACCCACGCGGGCGACAATTGCCGAATCGGTGATTCCGTTGCTTGCCGTACCGGTCAGTTTGAGTCGGTACCAACCGGTGTGGGCAGTGAATGTGGTATACAGAAATCCCTGCGTCAGCTGGTCTGCTTCCAACAGCTGCTCTTGGACAGTATTAGCATTGCCTTCAATGGGAGTCAACACAGCGCTAATGCGGGTATACGGGTAATGAGCATAGGCGGTGATAGAAATGGAAGCTGCGCCCGATGCATTGCGTTGCATGACCTGGTTTGAGACCGGGCTTGTGATTACCAGCTGTGCGCGCACCAGTACCGCGCCTGCGAGTGTGAAAAGCAGGGTTAACAGGCAGTGAGCGTAGCGTTCGGCAGCAGGGCAAATCCTATTCAGCATCTGCAAATTGTTTTCGTAAACTTAGACCTTGAATATAACGGAAAATGGCTTTCCGGGCGGGGTGTCGGTACAAGAACGAAAAAAGCCGACCCTCAGATGAAGGCCGGCTTTTATAAAGCAGATAAGAAAGTTCTAGTTGTAACCCGGGTTCTGTGGTTTCAGATTCGGATTGTTTTTCATTTCCTGGATACCTAACGGGAACAGCAGGTGTTTTTCCAGCAATGGAGCACCACCGCTCACGTTCAGGTTCTTGTGGCCTACGAAGTTGTCGAACTTCTTGGTCTCCTCATTGAATACTTTACGCAGACGTACCATGTCGAACCAGGTAATGCCTTCGTAAGCGAATTCGTGCCAGCGCTCTTTCCAAACCGCCTCTTTGAAGGAAGCAGCAGTGTAAGTGCCAATCGCAGGTGTAGTCAACTTGGCGCGGTCGCGGATGCTTTTGAAAGCTTCGTAAGCCTCGGTATTGACGGTACCCAGCTCCGCTTGTGCCTCTGCATACATCAGCAACACGTCCGAGTAACGCATCTGGTTTACGTTGAGGTTGTTGAGACGGGTAGGGGTAATGCCCGGGCCGCCCAATGCAGCGATGTTGAAGTATTTGAACACGTATGGAGCGCCGAGATCGAATTTTTCGCCTGTACCATTAGTGTAATAGGTGGTATAGAACCATCCTTCCTGGTCTTTGGTACGAAGATCTCCCTTTTCATACGACTCATAGAACGACTTCGTAGGTACTGTGCTGCCGGTTCCGCTGGGTCCTGCATAAGTTACGGCCTT
The DNA here is from genome assembly GCF_057586235.1 of Dyadobacter sp. SRI_021. Lineage (NCBI taxonomy): Bacteria > Pseudomonadati > Bacteroidota > Cytophagia > Cytophagales > Spirosomataceae > Dyadobacter > Dyadobacter sp. SRI_021. The sequence goes on along the minus strand of NZ_JBYCZM010000014.1, from coordinate 6,510 downwards.
GAAGTTCGGGAAGAAGTCGTTCAGCGGGAAGCCGGCCACCACAGTGTTGTACTGGATCTGGAACAGATGCTCCATGCGGTTTTTCAGTTTCTCGTCGTGCAATTCCTTGTAAGTAGGGAACAAGCCCAGCGTAGAAGGGTTAGCCTTGGCATAAGTGATCACTTCCAGCGCTTTGTCGGCCGCCAGTTTGTAATGCGACTGTCCTTTGGACAAAGGAAAACCGGCCATGGTCAGATATACTTTGGCCAAATAGGCTTTCACTGCCATTTTAGATACCCGTCCGTTGGTGTTGAAATCGGCAAAACCGGCGGCTTCGGCAGCCTGGAGGTCCTCGACGATCAACTTGTAGACTTCCTCTTGTGATGTTCTTGAAGGGAAGAAGTCCTCAGACTCGGCCGTCTGAGGCTTGGTGATCAAAGGCACATCGCCCCACAATCTCACTGCATAGAAATAAGCCCATGCACGGAGGAAGCGCGCTTCGCCGAGCAATCTTACTTTCTGAGCTTCGTTAGCAGCAGGGAACTGGATGGTGGGAATTTTCTCAATTGCCAGGTTGGCATTCGCGATCACGCGGTACAAGCCGTTCCACCAGTTGCTGATATGGCCTGTGTTGCCATCATAGATGAGGGCATACAGGTTGTTCAGGTCGGAGTTCTGACCTGTTTCGGTTGTAGCCGTACCGGTTGGCGCTTCGAGCATTTGCCAGTTAGCCGAGAAAATACCTGCGCCGTCACCAAAGAAACGCATGTCGGCGTAAGTAGCTGCAATGGCCGCTTCCGCGTGGTCGGGGATGGTGTAGAAGGTATCCGGTTGAAGGTTCGACGGATCCTGCTCATCGAGGAAGTCGGAACAGGCTGTCGGACCGAGCAGGATTGCTCCGCAGAGCAAAAGTTGATAGAATTTTTTATTATTAAGTTTCATACTGAATGTCATTTTGAATGATACAACGGTCCCGTCGATTAGAATGCAACCTGAATACCTCCCAGGAACGTGGTTGGTTTAGGATAGCTGTGCCAGATCATACCTTGTGAGAATACGTTGTCGCCATCGCCGCCACGGATCGGAGTTTGCTCTGGGTCGCCAAACGGATATTTGCTGATGATGAAGAAGTTCTGAGCAGAAACATAAAGTCTCAGTTTGCTCATTTTCAACTTGCTGGCAATTTCCGATGGGAAGTTGTAACCCAGTAACAGGTTGCGGCCGCGGATGAAGGAGCCGTCGAAGATCCAGCGGGTATCCACGTTGGTAACATAGCCAGCCTTGGTATCGCGAACCTGTGCGATCGGCGTATTCTGGTTTTGAGGGGTCCATGCATCCAGTACGGTGGTGTAGCTGTTAGCCAACGCCTGGCGGTCTTCGCTGGCGTGCAGGTTCATGTCCATCAGATCGTTTCCGTACGAGAACTGCAGGTCGAGGGTCAGGTCGAAGCCATGGAAACGCAGGCTGTTTGAAAGTGATCCCCATCCTTTTGGAGAACCGTTACCAATAATGCCGCGGTCAGCATCGGTGATCGCATTGTCGCCGTTTACATCCTTGTACTTGATATCACCCGGCAGCATTTTCAGGTTGCCACGGTAGCTGGTGAATTTGGCAGCCTGGTCGGCCTCAGCTTCGCTCCATGTTCCCAGACGGGTCAATCCCCAGAATGCGCCTGCCGGTTCGCCGATGCGGATTACGCTCGTTTGGTTGGTGATGGAAGGGCCTCCCACTCCGAAGATGTCCGCTGGTGTTGCCAATGACAATACTTTGTTTCTGTTGAACGAGATGTTGAAACTGGTGTTCCATGAGAAGTTTTGCTTTTCGATGTTCACCGTGTTCAAACCAAACTCGAAACCTTTGTTCTCCATGGAACCGATGTTACGACGGATAGTTGCGTAACCGCTGGTACGGGGTACCGGCGCATCGAGGAGCATGTCGGTGGTTTTGCGGTAGTAGTAGTCCGCTTCGAGAGAGATTCTTCCTTTGAGGAAACTGATTTCGAGACCACCGTCGGTTTGAGCTGTTTTTTCCCAACGCAAATCGTTGTTGGCAAGCCTGTTGATACCAGTTCCACCGAAGCGGGTGTCGCCATAAATAGCAGCGTAGTTAGACCGCAGCAAGCCGAGTGACGAGTAGGGGGGAATTTCCGAGTTACCCGTTAAACCGTAGCTGGTGCGAAGTTTCAGGCTTGAAATAATCGGGTTGCCTTTCAGGAATTCTTCGTCAGAAACTTTCCAGGCAAGGGCGGCCGACGGGAAAAATGCAAACTTATGGTTGTCACCGAATTTCGAAGAACCATCCGCGCGGCCAGTCACTGTCAACAGGTATTTGTCGAGCAAGGTATAGTTCAAACGACCAAAGTACGAGTTAAATGCAAAGCGTGACGCACCTGACACATAAGGGTTAGATGAAGGTGCTACCGATCCTGCCCCGAGGTTGTCGAAAGTGTAATAGTCCGTAGAGAAGTTCTGGGCACCTACACCGGTTGTGGTCACATTGGTTTCCTGCCAGGAAATACCCGCGAGGGCATTGATCGAGTGGATACCGAATGTTTTGTTGTAAGTCAACAAGTTCTCCCACGACCAGAACGTCTCTTTTCTGTTTTCTTTTCTCGCAGTACCAAGTTCGTTAGGCGTAAGTGTACGTGTTTGCGACTGGTTAACTTCCTGGTTGATCACGTTCACGCCCAATACGGTCCGGAATTCAAGGCCTTTTGCAAGCGTAACGTTTCCGTAAAGGCTACCAAGGGTGGTTTGCGTGTTCAGATTGAATTTACGACCCATTAAACGGTGTACGGAACTGAATGACCCCTCAGCACCCGGATAATCGCGGTTGTTGGCATAAGATCCGTCCGGCCATTTCACAGGAAGGAAAGGAAAGTCCTCCACCATCTGACGAGGTACCGCGTCGTTGATATCGACAAGGTTTTCGGCCTGATTGTTGTAGCTCAAAGTACCGCCCAGACGCAACCATTTCTTCACCTGGTCGTCGATGCTGAAACGGGTTGAATAGCGTTTTAGGTAGGATGTTTTGATGAAACCCTGGTCATCGCGGTAGTTAAGTGACAGGGAATAGGTGGTTCGCTCGTTACCGCCGCTGAAACCGAGCTGGTGGTTTTGAGAAACGCGGTGCTGGGTCGACTCGTCGAACCAATCCGTGTCGTAGTTGGGAGCAAATGTACCGTCAGCACGTTTGGTGAATACGTCGGGGTGAGCAGCTGCCAGCTGTGCGCGGCGCACGAGCGGATCGTGGGTTTTATATTTACCCGCGTCCCAACCGGCCTTGTCGAACTTCTCCATGTTCTTGTAGGCGAGATCCTCGACGTCCATATATTGCTGAGCATTCAGTACTTTCGCTCTCTTCGGGCCCACTTTTGGGACGCTGAGGTCCAGACCATAAGTGATGGTACTTTCACCTGATTTACCTCTTTTGGTGGTAATCATGATTACCCCATTGGCGCCACGCGCACCATAGATAGCCGTCGACGAAGCGTCTTTCAATACCTCCACCGACACGATGTCGTTCGGGTTAATGAAGTCGATCGCCTGGCTTTGCTGGTTCTGGTTTCCCTGAGGAAGCATTACACCATCCACCACGTACAACGGGTTGTTAGACGAGTTGATGGAGCTGAAACCACGGATACGTACGTTGGCACGACCGCCCGGGCGACCCGAGTTGACGTTCACCTGCACGCCCGAGATTTTACCCTGCAATGCCTGGTTCAAAGAAGGAGCGGGGCGCTCTCTCAGTTGTTCTTCTTTCACGGAACCTACCGATCCGGTAAGATCGGATTTCTTGGCGGTACCGTACCCGATCACGACTACTTCACTAAGCGCCTTGGAATCAGGAGCCAATGAGATGTCGAGAGAAGTGCGGTTACCCACAGCTACCTCCTGGCTAATGTAACCTACGAAGCTGAAAACCAGCGTGGCATTGTCAGGTACGGAAAGTGTATAATTACCTTCCCCATCGGTGGTAGTACCGCTGCTGGTACCTTTTACAACCACGTTTACACCGGGGAGACCGTCGCCGGTTTCCTTATCGGTGATTTTTCCTTTGAGTGTTTTATCGGCGCGGATCGTAGTGGCAATACCGGAGTTGGCGAGGGCTGCGTTCACCAGCAATGGGCTTGCGAGCGCGGGCAGAAGCAATAAAGAGTTACGGATGCTCCTCATCTGGAGCAACCATGGGTTGGTATCGGAAATTTTCATGTAGTAAGGCTTGTTAAACGTTTTTCATGCAGTCTTCGAAAACACGTAGAATTTTAGTCTCAGATCTCTGTTCGTTAGGCTTTTGCGTTTTTTGTTTAATCATAGTTTGCGGTTTACAGTTAAAATGTTTCGGTGAGTAGTTAAATAATTATAGCTGGTATTCGATAAATCACATTCCGGTGCGGCCGTAACTATCCTTGCCAGGGTTTTTGAATCAAATCATGGTCACGAATCCTGACAACACTATGTCAAAAAAGGCAAAAAGATAACGTTACGTTTTCCCTGACGGAGGATGGAATGGATGGCGGATGTCCGGGACTGCAACCGGCCACCTACCGGATAAATGCTTCAAAAAGTCAGTTGGTGTCAGTTTGGCATTACTAAAAGTCTTTAAGAAAACGCGTTGCAATATTATAATATTTAACAATAGATTTCGAATAAAGCGGGCGGAAAAATGCAGAATTATTTATGCAAACGTTTGCATAGTGATTATACGAAATTGTCATTTTCTTACGAAAAATCAACCACTTAGAGGTTAATTTTGGATAAAAACAATGTTAATTTTCACTTCCGGCGTTCAATGGAATTTTTGTTAAATTCCTATAATAATGAAGTGTAACCGACTGGTTTTTTGCTAAAATCCTATAAAAAAGCCCTGCTGCGAACGCTCGAAGCAGGGCTTTGAAAAATGACAGGAGATCAGGCCAGATCCACGGTACGTCCGGTCTTCACCGATTCGTCGCACGCGAATGCGATCTGCAAGCTGGTCACCGCGTCCTGTAAGTGGTCTGTCAGGTCGAGGTCTTCATTGATCGCCCGGAGGAAATAGCGTTGCTCGCGGTTGCAAAGTTCCTGGTGATCCGGCTCATCTTCGAGGTTAATCCACGTGTCTTCTTTCACAAACTCATCCGAGCCGTTCAGGTCGGCATGGTGTACACGTATCGATTCGGTCTTCGTATGTGCTTCTACGGAAGAAGATTTTCCGGTTCCACCTGCATCTTTGGCCACGATTGAAGCCGAACCTTTCGGCCCGATCACGTCTTTCACAAAGAACGCGGTTTCGCTGATCATCGGGCCCCAGGCTGCTTCGTACCAGCCTACTGAGCCGTCCTCAAACCAGATTTGCAGTTGTCCGTAGTTGTAATTCCCTGCCGGAATATCTTCGGTGAGGCGGGCGCCGATCGCATTTACGCGGAGCGGTTTCGAGCGGGTCATCTGGCACATCACGTCAATGTAATGCACGCCGCAATCCACGATCGGGCTGAGGCTCTTCATCAGGTTGCGGTGCACACCCCACATATAGCCGTGGCTTTGCTGGTTGAGGTTCATACGCATGACCAGTGGCTTGCCGAGACCCTGCGCTTCCGTTACGAAGCGTTCCCACGACGGGTGTACACGGAGGATATAACCTACCACTACTTTCTTATTCGCTTTTTTGGCAGCCTCTACCACACGCTTCGCACCTTTAACGGTGTCGGCAAGCGGTTTTTCGATAAACACGTGGGCGCCGGCTTCGAGTGCCTTGATCGCGAAATCCTCGTGGGTATCAGGGTAAGTCGAGATACAAACCGCGTCGGGCTTGGTTTCTTTCAATGCTGTTTCATAGTCATTGAAAAGGGCATAGCCGCCGCCTAATTTTTCATTGAGGACTTCCTTGCTTTTTCCGGTCGAAACGATCCCGCAGATCTCGAAACCATCCAGAAGCTGGTAGGCAAAGGCATGGGAAGCACCCATATTCCCGCAACCGACTACCAGTACGCGGATGGGGCTTTCGTTTTGAAAAGATGACATAGATTAAAGATAAATGTTAAGATTATGGGTTAGCAGGAACAAGGGCATGCAACATTGCAGCCTGGTTTGGGTGTCAAAATTAGGCATTAAAATCCGTATTAGGCCAGTTTCGTTCCAAGTGAAAAAAAATCCCGTTTCGGTGATAAAATTCTCTTTGAAAATCGAAATAAGTGTACGATAATGCATGAATTTTGTTACTCCTCATCTACATGTTCATGACTAACTTTTTACTTCCTATCAGACCGTCCGGTCTGTGCCGCGGGAGCGTTTTGTCCATACTGTTCCTGTTGTTTTTCTTCACTTTTCAGGCTTTCGCGCAAGATGATTTCAAACCCAAACTGGGGCTGATCGACCGTGCTTCGCTCGAAATGACGGCCTACCCCGGCGACAGTACTGCCGATGCCGTTTACCTGTACGATTACGGCAAAGTCACATTCTCCTACGACAACCTCAAAGGCCTGCTCATGACGACCAACATCTGGGTCCGCGTCAAGATCCTGAAAGAGTCCGCGCTCGACAGGGCCTCGGT
>NZ_JBYCZM010000013.1:0-161830 GCF_057586235.1 Dyadobacter sp. SRI_021 | reverse complement strand
GAAGCGCTTGGATTGCTGCACCTCGCGCTCGTCCTTGCGGATGAAGCGGTTGGCGAACACATTCGCGAGCATGGCGCCTACGAGTCCATAGAAACCGATATCGTATTTGCCCGTCAGTTCAGGATCGAAAAGCTTGGCTGTTTTGTAAAAAGTGAAATAGATCACCAGACCCATCGTCACAGTCATCAATATCGAGTTCACCGCGCACAATGCCGATTGCAGAATGCGATTTTTGAACTGGAAAATCGCGTAGGCAGCCACACCGGCTGTGAGAATGGCCAGTGCAACAAGGTAGTATACCGGCTGAACATTAGATTGCACTTCGTTGATCTGGTGATGCAGCCTCAGGGCTGTCAGATCGGCACTTTGTCCTCCTGTTAATGCTACTTTCGACCAGATCGGGAAGGCTAGGAAAATGCCCATTCCGATGACGACCATAGCCAGGAAGATAGTTTGAATACGTTGTAACATGCTTTTTTAAGAATTATTCTTTTTCAAATGATGGGCAAATTTAGGTAAAGACGCCATTTGCCGGAAACCGCATCAGGAAATCACTTCACCATAAAGGTCAAATTCCTCGGCGGAAGTCACTTTCACCTGTGCAAAATCACCCAGACGAACATACTGGCTCGCTGGGACAAGCGCCTCATTATCAACTTCAGGCGAATCGTACTCGGTACGACCGATGAAATAGCCGCCTTCCTTCCGATCGAACAGCACTTTGAACGTCTTACCGATTTTTTCCTGATTAAGCTCCGCTGAAATGCCTTGCTGCAACTCCATAATGGCGTCGGCGCGCTCCTGTTTCACTTCCGGATCGATGTCGTCCTCCATCGTGAATGAATGCGTATTATCCTCGTGCGAGTACTGGAATGCGCCCAAACGGTCGAAACGCATTTTTTCGACGAACTCGTAAGTTTCATCGAACAGTTCTTCGGTTTCTCCCGGGTGACCGACGATCAGCGTCGTACGCAATGCGATATCAGGCACTTTGTCGCGGATCGAGTGGATCAATGTTTCCGTTTTTTCACGGGTAATGCCGCGGCGCATGAGTTTCAGCATTTCCGTCGAGCCCGATTGCAGCGGCATATCGAGGTATTTGGCGATGTTGCTGCGCTCGTTCATGACGTCCAGCACGTCCATTGGGAAACCCGCCGGATAAGCATATTGCAGACGGATCCAGTCGATGCCTTCCACATCGGAAAGGTTGCGAAGCAGGTCCGAAAGATTGCGTTTTTTGTAAATGTCCAGGCCATAGTAAGTCAGGTCCTGGGCAATGAGGATCAGCTCCTTGGTACCACGTTTCGCAAGCGATTTAGCTTCTTTTACCAGTTCGTCGATCGGCCTCGAAACGTGTCCCCCGCGCATGAGCGGGATTGCGCAGAACGAGCACGGGCGGTCGCAACCTTCGGCGATTTTCAGGTACGCGTAATGTGCAGGCGTGGTGAGCAGGCGCTCTCCTACAAGCTCGTGTTTGTAATCGGCTTTGAGGGTTTTGAGCAGGCGGGGCAACTCGTTGGTACCGAACCAGGCGTCCACTGTGGGTATTTCAACCGCCAGCTCATCCTTGTACCGATGCGACAGGCAGCCTGTAACATATACTTTATCTACCATACCAGCCGCTTTGGCATCGGCATAGCGCAAAATCGTGTTGATCGATTCCTCCTTCGCATTATCTATAAACCCGCAGGTATTGATCACGACAATCTGCGAATCATCCTTTTTCGACTCATGGTCCACCGCGAACCCGTTGCCTTTGAGCTGCGTGTACAGCACCTCCGAGTCGACCAGGTTTTTCGAACAACCCAGCGTCACGATATTGACTTTATTCTTAACTATTCCTTTGGTTTTCATTGAAATTGGCTGTCGGCTATCGGCTGTCAGCTATCGGCTTTAAATGTTTTGAAGCTGCGTTCACATCAAAGTGACTGATAATGAACGGCGAAATGGGGTGCAAAGTTCGTGAAAAAATGAATAGGAAATACTATCGGATGAAAGGAAAACGGCGATGTATGTATTCTGTCGGAAGGTTTTGAAAATATTGGTCTATCACCCAATACCCTTCCGTTTTGGGTGAAATAATGAACTCGTCACCCGTCCTGAGAAAATAATGCATGTAAGCGAGTGGAAATTTGATGCTATTGTTATGATAAATACGCACCTTTTCAATATCACCTTTCCCCAAACGGAGCACTTTATCTGTGAATGTGAGTTCCAACTCGTGATGCTCGGGAAATGTCTCTATAACAAGTCCTTCAACGTATTGCCAGTGATTGATATCGAGCGCCACAACCAAAAGGCCGAATCCCATGGCCACCAAACCAACCACCAGAAGCCAAAGCCTCACCAATAGCGGGTGGTCCTCGGTGTAAGAAATATGCATGAAAAGCGCCAATTTGAAGAAAAAGCTACCTACCAGAATGAAGTAATAAGTGAACAGACCTTCGAATTGCAAAAAATAGTTCCAGGGTGTAGTAATAAATGTCCGCGACACTTTCAGGGGTGAATTCCCTCCGATCGTGTCTTTCGTAAATCGCAGCATCCGCCAGATATACCATACAAATGGCGCGAAAACAATTAAAAAGACCAGCAGCGTATCCATAAAAAAGGTATCCTGGAATTAAACTCCAAGATACCTTCTTATATCAGACCTGAGCGGTTTAATCTACGAGCGGTTACCATCGCTGACCAGCGCCATTTATCCTATTTTCTTGAACAGCGAATCCACAAACTCTGCCCGGTCGAAGACCTGCAAATCGTCCATCTTCTCACCTACGCCGATGTATTTGACCGGAATTTTAAATTCATCCGAAATGCCGATCACGACGCCGCCTTTCGCGGTACCGTCGAGTTTGGTAATGGCTAGTGCGGTAATGTCCGTTACTTTGGTAAACTCGCGGGCCTGGATCACGGCATTTTGGCCGGTACTGCCGTCGAGGACGAGCAACACTTCGTGCGGTGCGTCAGGGATGATCTTCTGCATTACGCGCTTAATCTTCGAAAGCTCGTTCATCAGGTTCACTTTCGTATGCAGGCGGCCGGCGGTGTCGATGATGATCACGTCCGCTCCGGTTTCGGTACCTTTTTTCAATGCGTCGAACGCCACGGCCGACGGGTCGGTGTTCATCCCGTGGTCGATCACCGGCACATTTACGCGCTGGCCCCAGAGTTTCAGTTGATCTACGGCTGCGGCGCGGAAAGTATCCGCGGCGCCGAGTACCACTTTGTGGCCGCGTTGATGAAACTGGTGCGCCAGTTTGCCGATTGTCGTTGTTTTACCTACCCCGTTCACGCCTACAACCATAATCACATAAGGCTTGGGCAAATGCTCGGTTTCGAAGCTGTCGGTAATGTCGACCGATTTATTCTCGGTCAGCAATGCGGCAATTTCTTCGCGCAGGATGCTATCTAGCTCGGCTGTCGAGGCATATTTATCCCTGGCTACGCGTTCCTCGATGCGTTTGATCACCTTCACGGTCGTTTCAACGCCCACATCGGAGCTTACCAGTATGTCTTCCAGTTCATCGAGAACGTCCTCGTCGATGGTCGTTTTTCCCACGATGGCCCGTGAGAGCTTGCCAAAGAAGCTGTCCTTGCTTTTTTCGAGGCCCTTATCTAATGTTTCTTTTTTCTCCTTTGAAAAAAAGCCAAATAAACCCATAGTGCTGATTACATTGATGGCTCAAAAATAAAACAAAAAAGTCCCGGAAAGGGACTTTTTACAAATTCAACCCCTTCGACTTCGCTCAGGGTGACAAAAATATTGCGCTTGATGTCAGTCTGAGCGCAGTCGAAGACAGTCCGAGCGAACCGGGCGGTCGAAGACTAGTTTTTCAATGCGCCCTGTACACCGTCCAGGGGAACGATTTCTTCTTTGAAGGTATAAGCTCCTGTTTTAGGAGATTTTACGGCCTTGATCACTTTCGCGAATGCTTTACCGCCTTCTTTTTTCAGGGTAGCAACTACTTTCTTTGCCATGTCTGTATATCAGTTAGAAGTTATTTTGTTAATGATTAACTGTTCCGCGCTTACCCAGTTATTGTTCAGCTTCACGTGACAGTTAACGGGTAACAAGACGAACTTACTTAATTTCTTTGTGGACTGTGTAACGTCTCAGGAAAGAGTTGAATTTCTTCAATTCCATACGGCCTGGCGTATTCTTCCGATTTTTTGTGGTCACGTAACGTGACATGCCTGGAACACCGCTTTCTTTTTGTTCAGTGCATTCCAAAATGACCTGTACTCTATTACCTTTCTTAGCCATTGCTTTACATCGTTTTACAAATAGGAGTGCAAAAGTAAAGACATTTTGCATTAATCGCAACAATTACAGACAAATAAACAAGAAATTTTCCTGAATTTGCTAAAAGCCGCTTGCGGATAAGCGGTTGTCGGACAAGCGAATACAATTCGGCGTTTTCAAGAATTGTCCGAATTTATGTCCGGAGCATGACGGAAATCTAAGACAAACTTGCTTTCTTCGTGGTCGATTTGGTATCGCAACCTTAATCTGGCGAAAATTCTTAAAAATTAACACAATGACACTCAAAAAAAGCGCTTCTTTGGCCCTGATGGCCCTGGCAGTTTCTTTCTTCATCGGTTGTTCGTCTAAGGAAGACCGTGAAAAATATGATCAATGGTATGGCTCAGGAAGCAAATCGCGCGAAGAAGCGGCCCTGGTAAAACTGCAAAGCGACAGAAAGGCCGCAGCAGAGAAAGCAGAAGCCGAAGCAGCCGCAAAACCGGCAGAAACCGCGGCGAAACCGGCAGCCGGTGATTCCACAGCGGCAGCAGCTCCGGCAGCAGATGCCGCACCTAAACGCAAACCTGTTCCTGCCGAAGTTTCCGCATTGCTCAACAAACACACCTGCTTCGCTTGCCACCAGGCTTACGATAAGGTAATCGGCCCTGCATATTCGGAAGTGGCCAAGAAAAAATACACCGCCGACCAGATCGTAGAGCTGGTTCACAACCCCAAACCGGAACACTGGCCTGGCTACCCTCCGATGGCGCCGCTGGCACACGTTCCCAAAGCTGACATTATCGTTATCGCCAACTGGATCAACTCACTCTGATCCCTGGCAAAACCGGCTATATTCCATAAAATACGGGTCGTTCATGCTATGGACGGCCCGTATTTGTATCTTTGCGTAAGCATTAGTAATATAATATGAGTCAAACCGCAATTCACCCCGCTGACGTTACCGATGAACTTCTGGCCACTTACGAAACCGTAATCGGGCTCGAAGTACATTGCCAGCTTCTGACGGAATCCAAGCTGTTTACCCGCGATTTCAACATTTTCGGCACAGAACCCAACACCAATATCGGTCCACTGACGATCGCATTGCCTGGTACGCTGCCCAAAGTCAATAAAAAAGCCGTCGAATACGCCGTCCGCCTCGGCATTGCCTGCGGATGCTCGATCAGTAAAAGAACCATTTTCGACCGCAAAAATTACTTCTACCCCGATCTTCCGAAAGGTTACCAGATCTCGCAGGACAAAAAACCGATCTGCGAGCAAGGCGGTGTGCATATTTCCTTTAAGCACGACGGTAAATTCACCGAGAAAACGATCCGCTTCCACCATATCCATTTGGAGGAAGATGCAGGAAAATCGGTGCACGACGGTAGCCATGCCGAGACAATGCTCGATTACAACCGCGCCGGAACGCCGCTCGTGGAGATGGTATCGGAGCCGGATCTGCGCTCGGCCGAGGAAACAGGCGCATTTGTGACTGAGATCCGCCGCCTGGTACGCTACCTGGGCATCAGCGATGGCAACATGGAAGAAGGATCGCTGCGTGCGGATGTGAATGTGTCCCTGCGCAAGAAGGGTGCAGCGGAATATGGCACGAAAGTCGAGATCAAAAACATGAACTCGATCCGCAACATGATGCGGGCCATTGCCTATGAGGAACGTCGCCAGGCAGCCATGCTCGAAAACGGCGAGGTGATCCAGCAGGAAACACGGATGTTTGACGTGGAAACCGGGCAGACTTACGGAATGCGCGTAAAAGAAACAATGAACGATTACCGCTATTTCCCCGATCCCGACCTGAGCCCGGTGGTAATTTCGGACGAATGGCTGGAAAGCATTAAGTCTACCATGCCCGCATTGCCACACGAGCTACGTGAGAAATTTGTAAATCAATATGGCATCCCGGCCTACGATGCTGCGGTACTTACCGATACCCGTGAGTTAGCCGAGTACTTCGAGGCTGTTTGCTCCAAAACAACACATTTCAAAGCTGCATCGAACTGGCTGATGGGCCCTGTGAAATCGTACCTGAACGATCATCACGGCGACATTGCGCATTTCCCGATCAGCGCCGGAAATCTCGCAGATCTGATCGAGTTGAACGAATCGGGCGCTGTGAGCCACTCGGTAGCCGCGCAGAAGATTTTCCCGGTCATGCTGGAAGAACCCAATCGCGAGCCCTCGGAGATCGCGTCTTCAAATAACTGGCTGCAAAACAGCAATACAAACGAGCTTGAAACGTTGGTAGATGAGGTAATCGGCGCAATGCCTGACAAGGTTGCCGCTTATAGAAAAGGTAAAAAGGGATTGATGGGATTGTTCGTCGGCGAAGTAATGAAAAAATCGAACGGAGCTGCCGATCCCAAACTTGTGAACCAGCTGCTGGCGCAAAAGTTATAGATCACACATTCGATAATCAGTTAAAGAAGATTATGAAGGCATTTATCAAACAGAGTGCATTGGTTTTGGGCGGCGCGTTGCTGAGCTTCCAGGTCCTGGCGCAGATCGAACCAAAAGACTTTACCATCAATGGCAAGGTCAAAAACGGTTCTAAAGGCGAGAAAGTCATTCTGTCGCAATCCACCGCAGCCGGATCTTCTGTTAAACTCGATTCCGCATTGTTAGGTGCCGACGGCAGCTTTACGCTAAAAGGCGTGGATAAAGACCGCGGCAGCTTTTTTACCGTCAATATCGCTGACCGGCAGAAATTCCCCTTACTCGTGGAAGGCGGTGAAACCTTCAATATTATCGCCGACGGCACACAACGCGACGATAAAGGCAATGGCGGGAAGGTATCCATTACCGGCTCCAAGAATATGGAGTACTATGCCAAAGTCGATCAACTGATGCAGGCATTCTCTGCGAAAGTAACCGGCTGGAACGAAGCTTATGCCGCAGCGGAAGAAAAGAAAGACACTAAAAAAATCCAGGAAATACAACAGGCCTACCAGGCAGCAGAGAAGGAAAGGGTAACCACGCTGCGCCAGATGATCCCGGAAATGGGAACATCGCTGATCGCGCTTTTTTCGGCCAACAACTTCCTCACGCCTGAAAACGACCTCGATGTTCTGAAAAAGTTGGCCGATGATTATTCCAAAGTAGAACCCGTGCCTACACTGGCAAAAGGCTTTATTGGTTCTGTTAAAAGAATGGCTGGACTAGCTGTTGGAGAAATAGCTCCCGATTTCACCCTCAACAGCCCCGAGGGCAAACAGATCGCATTGTCGTCGTTGCGCGGCAAATATGTGTTGATCGACTTCTGGGCATCATGGTGCGGTCCCTGCCGGATGGAAAACCCGAACGTTGTGCGCATGTACGGCAAGTTCAAGGACAAAGGCTTCGATATTTTCGGTGTGTCGCTGGATGATAACGAAAAAGCCTGGAAAACGGCCATCGAACGCGATAAGCTGACCTGGCTGCACGGTTCTGAACTGAAGAAATGGAACTCCGGCGTGGCGCAGACTTATGGTGTGAACGCCATCCCGGCTACATTCCTGCTCGATAAAGAAGGAAAGATCATTGCAAAAAACCTCCGTGGTGCGGCGCTTGAAACCAAGCTGACCGAGCTGCTTGGAGCTCAGTAATACACTTTTTGGTTTATAAATAATAAAATCCGCAGAGTTGATCCTGCGGATTTTTTGCGTTTTTAGAAGCTCATAAGTTGAGAGTTCATGAGTTTAGAGCGTTTTTTACACTCATAAACTCTCAACTTATAGACTCACCTCGTAATGAAACAGCAGCGGGTCCGGGTACCTGAATTCGTATTGATAAGTTTTGGAAAATTTATCTCCTGAAATCACTTTAAATGGAGGCTGTACCTCCGGCTTCTTGAATGTAGGAGCTTCCCATCCGAATTGTGCGCAGGAATCGACGTACACCTCGCTGCGTGTCGGATGAAACGGGGCCGTGATATTGAACGTTTCGTTTTGAATGCCTTGCTCAATAATCGATTTGATAATGGCTGTGGCATCGTCGCGATGAATGTAATTTACGGGAATATCGCCGGTAGTCATTTCTTTTTGACCCTGCACATACTTTCCCGGAATGCGGTTGTAGCCAAGCAAGCCGCTTAGTCGCAAGATAGTAACCGTTTTTTCAGGCCTTAATGCGGCGATTGCATTCTCCGCGGCCACCATTTCCGGCTGGGCGGAATGCTCAGGCAATTGCACATCGGATTCTACTGCGGTTTGGCTAAGGTCGCGATAAACGCCGGTTGAGCTTACAAAAACCACGTCTTTTGCAGGCGACTGGCGGATTGCCTCGGCTACCATCCGCATTTGCGCGGAGTAGTTACCAGCCACATTCTGCGACATGCGCGGTGGAATCGAGATCACGATTAGGTCCGAGTCAAAAAACGACTCCGAAATGCTTACGTCCAAGCCCGCTTCCGGGTTCAATAGGAGAAGGTAACCGTCGATTCCGGCGGCGGCAAATTGGTCAAGTTTATGCTCCGATGTGGTACTGCCTTTTACCTGCGATGTAATACCGCTGCCCAGTAACCGTTTAGCTAATGGAAACCCGAGCCAGCCGCAGCCCAGGATGCTTATGCATTTTTTTCCTACTTTTGAAACTTGTTCCGACATATATTCTCTCCGCCAAATGGTTTATTTCAGGTCCTTATTATGCATTCTGTTCGTAGCTATCCTCCAATTTTCTTGTAAAACCGACCAGCGCAGGGAGGCCGATACCAGCAATATCCGGTTCGAACTGGTTTCCAAAAATCTCGACGAGGAGCTGTTCTCCTGCAAATCGGTGGAAGATGTACAAAAGTTCCTCGACAGCCATCCTCATCTTGCCAAAGGCTATTTTGTAGACGCGCCCACAGAGCCGGCTAAACTCGCCGCGCATTTGTTCACCATCCTGCAAAACCCCGATTTACGGGCATTTCGCGCACAGCTCGATTCAATCATCGGCGATCGCAAAACACGCATTCTGAACCCGCTTGCGGATGCATTCAAGCAAATTAAATACCATTATCCTCAATTCAGGATTCCCGAGGTCGATTTTATCGTTACCGGCTTCACCGGCAACGACCTGTATATTTCCGATTCGCTGATCGTGATCGGCCTTGATTATTTCGGCGGACCGGCCGCGCGTTACCGTCCCAACGTATATGACTACCAGCTCCGCCGTTACCAGCGCGAGTACATTGTCCCGTCGATCGTTTTTTTCGAATCCAATCAGTTCAATTTTATGAATGTCGGCGACCAGACGTTGCTATCCGACATGATTGGTTATGGTAAAGGTTATGAGTTTGTAAAGCAGATTATGCCACAAACCCCCGACAGCCTCATTATTGGTTATTCGGAGGAGGATTTGAGAAAAACCTACAACAGCCAGACGGACATTTGGGCGTACTTTATTTCCAGCAAACTGCTATACGAGAAAAGCGATCTGAAAAAGCGCAAGTTCATCGACGATCGCCCGTTTACCACCGAAATCGGTAACAAGGTGCCGGGTGCCATCGGCCGGTGGGTCGGCTGGCGGATCGTGAGCCGGTTTTTGACCGAAAATCCAGATACGAAGCTCACCGATTTGATGGCGATTGACAACGCCGGCCGAATTTTGCAGGAATCGGGATATAAGGGGCAAACAGACGAAGATGAGTAAGTTTTTTACTTACTTTTGCGTCAAACCATTGTTCAGATAGCATTTAATGCCTTTTACGCTCATCATTTTCCTCCTGCTCGTCCCCGGCTTTGTCGTGATCGGCGTCTATCTGGAACGGAAGGTTTCTGCCTTTATTCAGGACCGCCTGGGACCTATGGAAGTGGGGAAATGGGGGTTATTGCAGCTCTTCGCTGACTTGCTCAAACTGCTTCAAAAAGAGGATATTGTACCCAAAGCCGCCGACCGGAAGCTGTTTCTCATTGCCCCATTTGTCATATTCATATCTGTTTTTGCCGGATTTGCGGTGGTACCACTTGCACCGGAACTCGCGGGATCGGGCGCGGCCGTGGGGGTATTTTTCCTGCTCACGATTGTTTCTGTAGATGTAATCGGGCTGCTGATGGCTGGCTGGGGCTCCAACAACAAGTTTGCATTGTACGGTGCCATGCGTGCGGTAGCTCAAATCGTATCTTACGAAATTCCGCTCGGACTCTCTATCCTTTGCGTGATCATGCTTACCCAAACACTCGATTTACAGGTAATCAGCTATCAGCAAGGCATTTACACACCCGAAACGATTTACCTTTTCGGTATACGCGAACTCGGAATCGATGTAAGCGGTGTAGGCGGGTTTCTATCCTGGAACATCGTCCGCAACCCGTTCCTGCTGATCGCCTATGTGGTTTTTTTTATTGCCTCATTGGCCGAATGTAACCGCGCGCCGTTCGACTTGCCCGAAGGCGAATCGGAGCTTGTAGCAGGCTTTCACACCGAATATTCCGGAATGCGCTGGGCATTGTTTATGCTCTCCGAATATGGTATGATGCTGCTGGTGTCGCTGCTGGGGGCTATTCTTTTCCTGGGAAGCTGGAACACCCCGCTGCCGAATATCGGGCCCGTGAAGCTGGCCGACTGGACCAGCGGAGCGCCAGGGACGTTCTTTGGCTATGCTACCGGTATTTTCTGGCTGCTATCAAAAGCATTGTTCGGCATCCTCATTCAGATGTGGGCGCGCTGGACGCTCCCACGCCTGCGCGTGGACCAACTCATGTATCTAGGCTGGAAGGTACTCACGCCCGTGGGGCTGGTATTATTCTTTATCTCAGGGGTTTGGCGCCTGATCGGCGTCTGATCATTTGACGATCTCGGCGCCGTCCAGAATATAGTTCATCTGGTAAATATCATCGGCATTCAGTTTCAATGTGCCTGTGAAGGTAAGGCGCTCGTCGGTTTTGAACTTCTTTCCGTCCTTTTTCTTAAAATTCAAAGTCATTACCGTTTCCGGGCCGGCGCCGCCGCAGAAAAAGCACGCGCTGAATGGGAATGCAGATAATACGTACAAATTGGCCTCCAGATCAACCGGAAGGATGTAGCCTGTAATCGAAACCTGCTGGTTTTTCAGCTTCTGCACGCTCGGCCCGAATGTCGGATGCAGCATGTAAATCGACTCTTCGGCATACCATTTCTTTTTAAATGTTACATCCCGCAGGGTTTCCCACGTCAGTTTCACCGGTTCAACCACCGGTTTGAAGGCGAACAATGAGACAATGCAGAAAAACAATATGCTGATTTTGACAGATTTCATCAGTATTCCAATTTTGTATTACAATGACTTGTACCTGTTTACAAATTTACACACATTATTATTCCTCCGCCAATGTCCGCGAGATATTCAGCCGGTAAATGCCGAGCGACGGCAGTGCAGCCGCTATAACGCCTATCGCGAGCGCACCGAAAAACAGGTAAATTTCTTCCGGCAGCAATGCAAATTTGCCCAACGAGTAATGAAAATCCTGTTCAGCCGATTTGGAAAACATCCACAAACCAATACGGCTGGCAATGATGCCGACAAAAAATCCGATCACAGCCAGTGACAGTCCCTCAATCAACAACATTAAAAACAGCCTCGTGCGCGTTGCGCCCATGGAAAGCATGAGCGCCATTTCGTATTTCCTGTCTTTCAATGAATTATACAAAGAAATAAAAACACTGACGCCGGCTATGGAGATAATAATCCATGCCAGAGTGCGCAAAGTTTCAATACCAACACCCAAAAGCGAGAACAGCCGGTTAATCTCGATGCTGGGCAATGCGGCTTGCATGGACGTATTTTCATTGATCTGCCGGGGAATGGTCATCAACCCCATCGGATTACGAAACTGGATCAATGCGCTGGTTACGTCCTTCCCTTCCTCGTCCGGTTCGGGGTCCGCATGCGCCTGCCCGCCGGTGTGCTCAACTTCCGCGACCGTCGGTGTTTCTGCTCCTTCAGAATGCTCATGAATGTCCCATACACTCGAAAGGCGCGTGACGATTAGCTGATCTATCACTGTTCCGCTGGACTGGAATATACCTACTACCTTATATTTTTTGTCTTCATGCTTCTCCCCCTCCGAATCCAGGCCGTGCGATCCCGAAAACTGATCCCCGATTTTCAATTTTGAATCCCGCGCAACCTTGCTGCCGATCGTCACTTCCATGGATGCATTATATAAATGTCCTTCGGCGAGTTTTGCATTAAAGTGCTCAACATATTTCGGCGTCGTGCCTACAATGCGGAAACCCTGGTAATTGTCGCCCATCGAAAGCGGAATAACGGTTTTCACAAAAGGATTTTTACGCAATGCATTCACTTCGGCCAGCGGGATGTTGCCGGTAGGTGCGTCGATCTGGTAAATGCTCGAAAGGATCACCTGCAATGGGCTGCCTTTGGCGCCTACCACCATGTCGATGCCTTTCAGATTGCGCTTGAACTGCTCGTCGAGCTGTTTATTCAGGAGCAGAAGCAGAGAGATCATGCCAATGCCAAGGGTCAATAGCAATGCGCTCAAAAAGCTGTTGAGCTTTTTTTCCCTGAGATTGGCGATGCTGATCTTGAAGAGGTTCATTGGGATTGTTTACAGGAAAATCTGGTTAGAGAACTCGTCTTTAAGGCGTTGGTCGTGTGTAACCACCAACAAGCTGGCCCCAATTTGCGCGGACTGCTTTTTCAAAAGCTGGATCACCCGGTGACAGTTGTCGTCGTCAAGGTTGGATGTGGGCTCGTCGGCGAGGATGATATTGGGGTTATTCATCAACGACCGCGCAATGCTCACCCGCTGCTGCTCACCCTGGCTGAGCTGATTCGTTTTTTTGGACAAATGATCCGCAAAACCCAGCTGCTCGGCCAGATGCCGGGCCTTTTGCCGGTCTTCTCTCTGATTCGCCAGGTAATTGGACAGCAAAATGTTATCCAGCACCGAAAGCGAGCTCACGAAATGCGGCCGCTGATAGATAATACCGATGTTTTTAGCGCGGGTGACGGTGACTTCCTGAGGAGTCAGGTTTTTAACGGATTTACCCGCGATGACCACATCGCCCGATTCCGGCGTCAGCAGCAGCGCCAGCAAATGCAACAATGTAGTTTTTCCTTTCCCCGACTGACCAAGGATCAGGAGTGTTTCTTTGTCATTGCAATGAATATCGGGGAAGCTGAATTTTTTCTGAGCGGAATAAGAAAACCGTAGCTGGTTACTCGAAATCATTTTCTGTGGCGCTTTTTGAGTACACAATGATAAGGAAGATTTGCGGCGTTTCTAAAAAATCATATCCACACAAATAAAACATTGCTAAAATCGTTGAAATGGTGTTGCATCCTGAAGAAAACCAACAACTATTCTATTTTTGCAAAAAAATCGATTTGAAAATGCGTAGAAATTTCGACTTGAGAAGAGTATCCGGAGCGTTGGCTTTAACCCTGATCTTAGGGCTATTACTGTCTGGCAGAGACGTAAAAGCGCAGAACAGAGGGTTCTTCGTTCCCTATTCTACGGCAGGTTTTGGTATTGGCACTTCGAACTACTATGGCGATCTTGCGCCATATCGTCGCCCGCTGGCTTCTACCTTCAAAATGATCCGCTGGAGCGTCGGCGGAAACTACACACGCCACTTTACACCGCGGCTTGCGGCACGCGCAAGCTTCATTTACGCCAGAATAGCGGGTGACGATTACATCATGAACCGCGATTCTAAACACGTCACCAGCATTTTCTATGCACGGAACCTGCATTTCCGCAACGACCTGAAAGAATTTTCAATTCAGGGTATTTATAAGCTGACGCCGGATAACCGCAGCTACGATCGCCGCCCGCAACTGGGGTGGTACCTGTTCGCGGGTGTCGCGCTTACTGCGCACAATCCGAAGGCACTCGATTCACTCAATGGCGACTGGGTGAAATTGCAGCCGCTTGGAACCGAAGGCCAGGGTAATGAAGGATACGCCAAGCCTTATTCACTGGTTCAATTTGCGATTCCTCTCGGTATCGGCGTCCGCTATAAAATCAATTCCAAATTCGACATTTCGGCTGAGCTAGGTTACCGCAAAACGTTCACAGATTATCTGGACGATGCGCACGGCGCCTACGCCGACCCGGCGCTTTTCGCAGATAATCCGACAGCGGCATTAGTCGCAAACCGCACTACCGAGCAATTCGCCGCCCGCAAGGGGACAGACAGGACCAACGATATGAGAAAATTCATGGACGTCAATTATCCTGGTGTTTTAGGTAGTGGGGAAGATCCTTTTGCAAAATTACCCAGTACAGGATTCGGAGCTCCCGGTACAGAACGTGGGAATAGTCCAACTCAAAAGGATGCATATCTTTTTGGTATGATCACTGTCCATTACATGCTGCCTTCGCAGGTTAAATGTCCTCCACTGAGATAATAGCGTTACCCGTTGAAATACATTTTCAGACATTTGAATGAGCAGCCGCCCTTGCGGAGATACTTGCCGGCTATGATGCTGGCAGGTATTTGTTTTTTTCTGGCTGTCGCACAGGTACATGCACAACGGATCGAGCTCGGGGCAGGTATAGGAGGTTTCAACTACCGGGGAGATATCTCGCCTACTTTTAAGTTCCGCTTTTTCAAACCTGCCGGAAGCCTTTTCTTCCGCTTCAACCCGAACCAGGCGCTGTCGCTTCGCGCCGAAGTTGCCGGAGGACTCATTGGCGCCGATGACAAAAAAAGCGACGATCCGTTTCAACAGATCAGGAATATGTCCTTCCGCACCACGATAATCGAGGGCAGCGCCGTGGCAGAATACAACTTCCTTAATTTCCAGGATCGCCGGTTCGCCGTCAACTGGAGCCCGTACGTGTTCGGAGGGCTCGGTTTCAACAAGTTTAATCCCAATATCCAGACCGGCTCATACAAAACTTCCGGCCTGGTGCTGCCCTATGGTGTCGGAATCAAATACCAGATCCGTCGCCCGTGGAATATAGGACTGGAATACGGCACGCGGAAAACTTTCACGGATTACCTCGATAACCTCGGTGGCGTTCCTACCTCCACCGACAAATTCCAGCAGGGCGATCCTTCTGTAAAAGATACCTATTTTTATGTGCGCCTTTCTGTTAGCTATACCTTCTATAAAATCTTCTGTCCTTGATTTATGAAAAGAGTTCTACTGATTGTCTTTGCCTTGATCATCGTCGCATTCGCAGGCTTTTGGGGAGTCAGGAAATATACCAAGTCATTCAGCCCAGAGGCAGTGGCGGAAACCAGTCTGAATGGAATAAAGATCAAAGTTTCCTACGGACAACCCAGTAAAAAAGGTCGCCTGATTTTCGGCAGGGAGCAGGATAAAGCATTGCTGCCTTACGGCAAAGTATGGCGTACCGGTGCCAACGAAGCGACATTGATTGAACTCGAAAAAGATGTCTTAATGGGCGGAAAACCGATAAAGGCCGGCACTTATTCTCTTTTTTCAGTCCCCGGGCAAAGCACCTGGAAAATCATCCTGAACTCCGAAACCGGACAATGGGGAACCGATTACAACGATGGCAGGAATGTCATGAACGTGGAAGTCCCTATCCGGATTCGTCCATCGGTCCAAGAGGTATTCCAAATCTATTTTGAAGAAATCCCCAATGGTGCCAATATGGTCCTGAGCTGGGACCAGACGGAGGCACTTGTTCCCTTTACCCACCCTTAGTTCGATACGGCTTCGGCCAATTTTTTATGTTTGTTGATGCTATTGAAAAAATAGATCAGTTTACCCGTCCGGTTCACTTTATCATCCGTTATTACGCAGGGAGCGACATTGTTCCGGGTACTGCCACATTGTTTTTTGTAAATGAAGACGGTTTCGCGGTCACGTGCAGGCATGTAGCACGGCAAATTCTGCATGCCAACAGCATTTATGAAAACTACTTGAAATTCAAGGGCGAACTGCGGAAATTCGAGAAAGATCCCGGCCTCGGCACACAGCGCAGTTTGCTGGAAACGAAATACAAAATCGCGCCGGACAGCCCGATCCGCATACTTTTCAATTTTATCAATTGTGTATCGGCGTACAAAGGGCTCACCGTCCATCTGCACCCGACACAAGATCTGGCCATCATCCAATTCCGGAATTACGAATCGAAGCAATACCAGTCTCATGCCCAATTCCTGAAAGATTCCAGGATGGTGAAGCAGGGCCGCTATTTGTGCCGGCTGGGCTATCCGTTTCCCGAGTTCACCAATTACAGATACAATAAACACACGGGGGATATCGAATGGACAACTGAAGGAAAAATCAAGACTCCCAGTTTTCCAATCGACGGCATAATTACCCGCCATATCGGCGACAACAGTGAGGTTGTCGGCATAGAAATGAGCACACCGGGGCTTCGCGGCCAGAGTGGCGGACCGTTGTTTGACCAAAACGGCATTATTTATGGAATGCAGA
Organism: Dyadobacter sp. SRI_021; assembly: GCF_057586235.1. Lineage (NCBI taxonomy): Bacteria > Pseudomonadati > Bacteroidota > Cytophagia > Cytophagales > Spirosomataceae > Dyadobacter > Dyadobacter sp. SRI_021. The sequence goes on along the minus strand of NZ_JBYCZM010000013.1, from coordinate 145,244 downwards.
GCTCCACACGCCACTTGCACCTCGGCTTCGACCAGGTCAACCGCGAGGTGACTATTGACGGGCACCGCAAGCGGGTATCCAATTACCCGTTCCTGAACGTCGGGCAATGCGTGCACGTGGACGTGATCAAACAGTTTTTAAAAGAAAAACACATCCGCTATTACGAAGCCGATCCAGCCTGACAGCTGCATCATTACAGGACAAGCATAAGCTCTTCCAGCCTTTTGATATTATAGGTAGGCGATTCATCGAATTCCAGACCCGCCGGATTGAGATACACCGTATCCATACCAACCTGTTTTGCCCCCAGAATATCCGCGATCCAGTTGTCGCCTACCATCAGGCTTTCGTTCGCCGTCGTTTGTGCGAGGTCCAATGCAAATTCGAAAATACGGCGATCGGGCTTTTTGGCGCTGGCTGTTTCGAAAGTGACTACGTGATTGAAAAAATGGCCGATTTCTGAACTGGCAATTTTTCTCGCCTGGATTTCATTGAATCCGTTTGTGATAATGTGCATTCCGTAGCCCGCCGCCGAAACGTAGTTCAACAAATCGAGCGCTCCTTCCAACAGATGCTTTTTGGTAGGCAGCGAACTAAGGTACAGCTCCCCGATTTCTGCATGCTCGGGCGGGCATTCCGCGCCGAGTTCCTCAAAAACCATTCTGAAACGATTCTCACGTATATAGCTATGGTGCAGCTGGCCCCGGTCAAATGCGTCCCACAATGCCGTATTAATTTTAAGAAAAGAGCATATAAATGCTTCCAGTGACGGGATCCCATAGCGGGTAAGCTGGTGATGATGAAAAATTTCTTCGAGGGATTCGGACGAATTTCTTTCAAAATCCCAAAGTGTGTGATCCAAATCGAAGAAGATATGCTTATATTTCATATCTGGTAAAAATTCAATTTTTATAAGAAAAGTGAAATTACGATGCCCGACCGAAAAATATAGGGTCCGGCATACGAAAATCGATCTAACTCGACACTAGCATCGTAAATTATTTATTAAATACTATTATTTATTCTAATATGTCTACGACCTGGTGACAACGAACGTGATGCATCTAAAACATGCACAACTTGTTAACATCTGTTAACGGGAAATAATTTTTCTGCAAAAAGCAACTCAAACATTTGCAAATTATTTTCCAAATCCATTTCTTTGATTCGTATAATTCGAAATGCCGAAAAGTCACATCTAATTTTTCACCAAACCAGAAAGGAGAAACAATATCGACGAACTGCTCTACGTTAACTAAATCGAATAGTAAAATGGAGAAAGTCCAAGTTAGCGACAGTGAGTTGGTAACATTGTATATCCGGGGCAATGAGAAGGCTTTCGAGAAGCTTGTTCAACGCCATAAGTCGAGAATATACACCACTATTTATCTGATTGTCAAGGATCAATATGTAGCCGAAGATTTATTACAGGATACATTTATTAAAGCTGTTGACACAATTAAAGGTGGGAGATATAACGACGAAGGTAAGTTCCTACCATGGATTATACGAATCGCACACAACCTCGCCATTGATTATTTCAGACGCGATAAACGCTACCCCAATGTAGTGTTCGAAGATGGGAGCAGTGTTTTCAACACGCTGGATTTTTCGGAAGATTCCGTTGAGTCGATCCAGATTCGTCAGGAAACACATGAGCAGCTGCGGGAGATGATCCAGCGGTTGCCCGACGTGCAGAAGCAAGTTCTGATCATGCGCCACTATGAGGACATGAGTTTTCAGGAAATTGCAGACGCCACGGGTGTGAGTATTAATACGGCATTGGGTAGAATGCGTTACGCGTTGATAAACCTGCGTAAGCAATTTAACCAACGTGCCCCACAGTATGACAAAAACCTTTACTTACGATGACGTTGTAAGGTATTTATATGCCGAAACAACTGAGAATGAAAATGAACAGATTGTTGAGGCGCTCGCTCTTGACGATAACTTGATGAACTTTTATCTTGATTCTCTGGAAATCCAGAATCAGATGAACAGGATCACTCGGACTCCTTCCGAGAACGTGATTTTAGAAGTTTTCAGATATTCGCGACAATTCTCTTCTAAAAGATCTGCTGCACTCCTGTACTAGGACGAGTCGGCAAATTTTTTGTTTCCAGCTACCGGTGCGGTAGCTGGAAATTGTCATTATTTTTAAGATTCAGAACGGAACCCCGTTAGTCGGCTCCTGTTCTCAGTAGATTTCTGTGTTGGAGTCTCTTCCTTCATAGGACCATGACCGTATTATGCAAAAAAAAGAACGTTATAAACACTTCCTGGATTATTTTACCCAGAACTTCCCGGAGCCCGAAACCGAACTGCATTATTCCAATCCGTATGAGCTGTTAGTGGCGGTGGTGCTGTCTGCGCAATGTACCGACAAACGTGTGAACATGGTCACACCGAAGCTTTTCGAACGTTTCCCTGATCCGGAGTCGCTGGCTGCTTCCGATTCGGAAGAAGTATTCACTTATATCAGGTCCATTTCTTACCCCAACAACAAAGCCAAACACCTGGTAGGCCTGGCAAGGATGCTGGTCGAGCAGTTTCACTCGGAGGTCCCTTCCGCTGTAGAGGAACTGCAAAAGCTGCCCGGTGTGGGCCGCAAAACGGCCAACGTGATTGCCTCGGTGATTTTCAGCATGCCGGCAATGGCGGTGGATACGCACGTTTTCAGGGTGTCGCGCCGGCTTGGGCTGGTACCGCTTACGGCAAAGACGCCACTGGCTGTCGAGAAGGAATTGGTGAGCCATATCCCTAAGCATTTGATTCACAAAGCGCATCACTGGTTGATTCTGCACGGGCGCTACGTGTGTACCGCGCGCAACCCGCAATGCTTTCAGTGCCCGCTATCGCCATTTTGCAAATACTTTGAGAAAAATGTCAAAATCGACGTTTTTCACTCATGATTACAACCAATTCCTACATACCAGGGTCTCCCTGAAAACTAAAACAATCCCATTAATTACTTAGAAAAGAAATGAAGCGTATTAATCTGGTGTGGTGTGTACTACTGACGATGGCGATCGGGGTCTCATCTTGTATGAAAGATGTATCGAGCAGGGACGAAGAGAAAATCGCCGAGAATGAGGCAGCTATTCAAGCCGCATTACAGGCCGACAGCCTGGGCTCAAAGGCGGTGAGGGACTCTACCGGACTTTATTATATTGTCAGAAAGTCTAATCCGGCTGGTCTGAAAGCGCAACCCGGCGATGCGGCAACGATCAAATACACCGGCTATTTGCTGAACGGAACGAAGGTGATTTCTTCTGTTGAAGATAACAAAACGGAATTTTCTTTCCCAGCTGGTGGAAATGTATACTGGGGCGGTATTGAAATCGGCATTTTCAAAATGAGGGTCGGCGAGAAAACTACGTTCTTTTTGCCCTATTACCTGGCTTCCGGCGCAGTTGACCGCGTTAATATTCCTGCATATTCCCCTATCCGACTGGAAGTTGAATTTATCAAAACCCGCACAGAACCTCAACAAATCGATGATTTCATTGCCAAAAAGGGTTACACAGTATCGGAAAGAAGTGCAGATAACCTGGTTATCGTAAGAGCCAATACCGTGACCGGCGATACGATCGGTGTAGGAAAATCCGTGAATGTCAAGTATGTAGGAAGACTTCTGGATGATACCAAGTTCGATGAACGCACGAGCAGCTTCATTACCGGTAGCCCCAACACCATCCCAGGATTTGACCGGGCTATCAGAAAGATGAGAAAGGGCGAAAAAGCAATTATTGTATTCCCTTCCTCACTTGCATATGGCAAAAATGGAAGCAACTCGATCCTTCCATATTCTCCGCTTCAGTTTGAGGTTGAGATTCAAAACTAAGTTTCGAAGCCATAGCAGGTGATCTTGGCTATAAGCTTCCTGTCGTCATCGCTAAGATTCGACCCGGACGGCAAGCAAAGCCCACGGTCAAACAACCTTTCCGAAACGCTACCTCCGAAACGGGGTAGCGTTTTGTATATTGCCTGACAATGCATCGGCTTCCACACCGACCGCGATTCGATGGCGTGTTCTGCAAGCACATTTTGAATGTAAAAAGGGCCTATCCCCCGGCCTTCAATGATCACTGTTGTCAACCAACGGTTTGATAGCATATCAGTAAAGCCATCCTGAAAGCTTATGCCAGACATTCCGCTCAGGGAAGTCTGGTAAAACTGAAAGTTGCCCCTCCGCCTTGCAACCCTTTCAGCTATAACTTCCAATTGCCCACGCCCAATCCCCGCGCATACATTGCTCATCCGATAGTTATAGCCAATTTCCGCATGCTCGTAATGCGTTACCGGCTCTCGTGCCTGCGTTGCCAGGAACCGGGCCTTTTCAATGTATTTGGCATTATCCGACAGCATTGCACCGCCGCCCGAAGTAGTAATGATTTTGTTTCCATTGAACGACAAAACCTCGATATCCCCAATAGTCCCCACCTTTCGGCCCTGATATTCAGAACCCAGTGCCTCCGCCGCATCCTCAATCAGCGGGATTTCATATTTTCTGCACAAATACAAAATCTCATCGAGCATCGCCGGCATACCGTACAAATGGACGACGATCACCGCCTTCGGTTTTTTGCCAATATTTAAATAGTGCACAATCGCATCTTCCAGCGCATTAGGGCACATATTCCAGGTAATCGGCTCGCTGTCGATGAAAACCGGCGTCGCGCCCACGTACATGATCGGATTTGCGGTGGCCACGAATGTCAATGACTGGCAGAGAACGATATCGCCCTTGCCAATGCCCAAAGTAAGCAATGCAAGGTGTATGGCTGCTGTACCCGACGACAGGGCCAGTGCATATCTACTGCCGGTGTATTGGCATAACTCCACTTCAAATGCATCGATATTCGGCCCGACAGGCGCGATCCAGTTACTTTCGAATGCCTCCTGAATGTATTTCAGCTCACGCCCGCTCATATGCGGCGGCGACAGGTGTATTTTGTAATGCATAGTATGTCTATATTAATGAATAATCTTCGCGGGGTTACCCGCCACCTTCGCATAATCGGGGACATCCCACAGCACCACGGAGCCCGCACCGACCACACATTCCTTGCCCACCTTCACGCCCGGCAATACCACACTCCCCGCACCTATCAGCGTGCATTCGCTTACTTGCACGCCTCCGCACAAGATAGCTCCCGGACCTACGTGTGCAAAGTTGCCAACAACGCATTCATGATCGACGATAGCGGCGGTATTGACAATCACGTGATCTCCTATACAAGAATCGACTTGTATAACCGCTCGATGCACTACCACGAGTCCTTCTCCCAGGCGTACCGAGCGATCGATTGTTGCTGTGGGGTGAATGGCTGTTCCAAAAGAATGCACGATCTTCCCGGCTATCTGCCGCCGTGTAAAGTTGTTACCGATGGCAATAATCAGCTGTTCATTCCGCATCAGCAATGGGCTGTAAGTTGCCGGAACGCACGGACCAGACCATTCCACATCTTGCCAATGGTCGTCGAACACGCCAATAACCCGTTCCCCGCGTGCCGAAAGTATACTTGCCACCACCTTCGCCTGCCCGCCTGCACCGTAGATCAGCATGTCGCATTACCTTTGAATGGTGTAGCGTCGCCCCCGGAATCGGAGACTTTTCGTGTGAGCAGCAGTCCTGCGAACGTTTCGAAGATAATTCTGATGTCCAGCGCCAGCGAAAGGTTATCCACATAATGCACATCAAATTCAAACTTCTCGTCCCAGGTCAGCCTGTTTTTACCGTTGATTTGCGCCAGGCCGGTCATACCAGGTTTCACTGTGTGCCGCAATCGCTGCTCTGCATTGTAAAGCGGCAAGTACTCCTGCAACAGAGGTCTTGGCCCCACAATGCTCATATCGCCCCAGAGTACGTTCCAGAACTGCGGTAACTCGTCGATCGACGCTTTTCGGAGCAATTTACCTAGCCCGGTAGCCGGTCTCCCATCGCCATGCATAGTCCTTAACTTCAGAATTGTGAATAACCGCGCATTCAGCCCCGGCCTGGCTTGCACAAAGAATGGGTTACCTCTAAAATGAACCCACAACACCGGCACCAACACAACAAAAAACGGCAACGAGGTAATCAACCCCATTGCCGCCAGTAAAATGTCTAAGACTCTTTTTCCTTTTGAACGATACATAAGATCATACGTTAAACAGCTCCGGATATTTATCTGGGGCCGCTTCGCGCATGATTTCGTAAACAGTTTCAAAAATGTCGTCCATATTAGGCTTCGAGAAATAATCGCCGTCCGAGCCATAAGGCGGGCGGTGGTCTTTCGCTGTGATGGTTACCGGTGCCGAATCGAGCCAGCGATAAGCGTGCTGCCTTTCCAAAACCTGCTGCATCATAAAGCCTGACGCACTCCCGGGCAAATCCTCGTCGGCGAAAATCACCCGGTTTGTTTTTTTAATGGACTCCACTATCCGGTTGTCGACATCGAATGGCAGCAAAGTCTGCACGTCAATGACTTCAACTTCAATTCCTGAACTCTGCAATTGAGAAGCGGCCTCCATTACTATACGACACATCGAGCCATAGGTAACAATAGTGAGGTCATTTCCTTCTCTTAAAATTTCAGGCTGGCCTAACGGAATATAATAGTCGCCCACATTATCAGGCAAAATTTCTTTCTGACGATAAGAATTCAGCGGTTCCACAATCAATGCAGGATCATCCCCTTTCATTAATGTATTGTAAAAACCTGCTGCCTGTGTAAAATTCCTCGGAACTATCACGTGCAAGCCACGCAAGCTGCTCAGCATCGTGCCCATTGGCGAACCAGAATGCCAGATGCCTTCCAGACGGTGTCCTCGTGTGCGGATAATCAGCGGGGCACGCTGACCGCCGGCTGTTCTGTATCGAAGTGAAGCAAGATCGTCCGTAAGCGTCGCCAACGCATAGTAGATATAATCAAAATACTGGATTTCAACGATCGGCCTCAGGCCGCGCATGGCCATGCCTATTCCCTGGCCAATGATTGTCGTCTCACGGATACCGGTGTCGGTAATGCGGACTTCGCCGTACTTTTCCTGCAAACCGGCAAACCCCTGATTGACGTCTCCGATAAAGCCAATGTCCTCGCCCAATGCCACCACACGCGGGTCTTTTTTGAACAGCGCGTCGAAATAGGTCCGTATCACCTCTCGCCCGTCGACTGTCGGGCTATTGTCCGAGAATGTAGGGCTCACCGGCTCAACGAGCATGGGCGAGTAGGGCGTTTCGCTGTATAAATGTGTATTGAAACGTTCTTTATTGGCTTTGAGATTATCCTTCAAAAACAGCTGCAATGCATATTTCTCCGGGTTCTCTTCCTTTCCAATAACCCTCAAAACCTTACGCACGGTCGCGATCATGTCCCTGCGCACGGGCAGGTAGGTCTTTTGCAATTCGAGAATGGCATTGTTTAATTCCGCCGCAAAGGAGCTTGCGGCCGCAACCGCCTGCAAAAGCTGAATGGTATCACTAAATTCCGCATCCAACTCTTTTCGATACGCCTGCCACGCCGCGTTGCGCTCGTGCAGAGCCTTTTCTTTAGCTTCCCGCTCAATCTCTTCCAGTTCGTCGTCTGTCGCGTAGCCGTTCTTCAATATCCAGTCGCGGAAACGCACATTGCAATCGTGCTCACGCTCCCAGGCGAGCCGTTGTTTTGATTTATACCGCTCATGCGAGCCGGAAGTGGAATGCCCTTGTGGCTGAGTGAGTTCGGTAACGTGTACCAGCACCGGCACGTGTTGCTCTCTGCTGATTTTCGATGCCTTCTGATAAGCCTCTACCAACGCAGGATAATCCCATCCATTCACCGTCAGTATTTCGATACCTTCGCCGTCCTCATTCCGCTGCAAGCCGGCCAATGCCTTTGATATACTACCCTTAGTAGTCTGATATTCTACCGGAACCGATATTCCATAACCATCGTCCCACACCGAAACAACGAGCGGAATCTGCAAAACACCGGCTGCGTTCATCGCCTCCCAAAACATTCCCTGGGAAGTAGAAGCATCACCGATCGTCGAGAAAACCACCTCATTTCCATTACGGGAAAACGTGGTCATATCGTGTAGCTCTGCATTCTCGCGGTATAATTTGGAAGCATATCCAAGGCCTACCGAGCGTGGGATCTGCCCGGCGGTGGAGGAAATATCGCAAACGGAATTGTGCAATTTGGTTTGATCGAGCCAGTCGCCATTCTCATCCACCCAGCGTGTTGAGAAGTGGCCGTTCATGGAGCGCCCGCCGGTATTCGGCTCGTGTTCTAGATCGGCATGGGCGTACATTTGGGCAAAAAATTGCTGCCAGGTAAGATTCCCGACAGCCGCTTCGATGGTCTGGTCCCGATAATATCCCGAGCGAAAATCTCCCGGCTGAAAAACTTTGGAAAGTGCAATTTGTGCCACTTCCTTCCCATCTCCAAAAATCCCGAATTTAGAACGGCCGCCCATTGTATCTTTCCTCCCCAGCAAACTTACCTGACGACTCTCGCACGCGAGGCGGTAATCGTCGATAATCTCTTCCTTTGTCAAAACACTGGAACCGGTCAAACTATCATTTTGAAGCATAAGCAAAAATCACGGGTTTTAATCCGTAAGTTAAATTACGTTTTTTTGAATGCAAGCCAAAATTAGGCAGGAAAATAATAACCGCGGCACGGGGACGCCTACTTTTGGGGCATTGTTAATATTGGTTAATGATTATTATATTTAGCTTTTTAAGCGTTAATCTTGTTTAACAGTAAGTTTTCCACCACTTAAAGTATAGTTACAACTATGAAAGTATTCTTTTCAGCGCTGGTTTTAATCCTCGGGCTGACCACCGTAAGTTTTGCACAGAAAGGTGTTTTGAAATTCAAAGAAGAGACACACAAATTCGGTAAAGTACCACAAGGCACTCCTGTTACGCACGAGTTTGTATTCACCAACACAGGTACCGATCCCGTGATCCTTTCCAACGTAACTGTTTCATGCGGATGTACTACACCCGTATGGTCGAAAGATCCTGTACTTCCCGGTAAAACCGGTTCGGTAAAAGCTACTTTTAACGCTGCCGCGGCAGGTCCTTTCAACAAGCCTGTAACCGTTTTCAGTAACACTGAAGGTGGTTCCATTACCCTTTACCTGAACGGGGAAGTGGTTCCGAAGGCAGCTAAGCCTGCGTCTAAATAAGTATTATCCGCAAGCATTGCAGTGGCCGTTCCAATGGGACGGCCATTTTTATTTCCACACCAATGACAGATTAATAAGCCGCTCGATCGTAGAACGACCGGCGGCGGGTCACTTTCAGATCTTGCAGAATAGCCGACTTCACTTTCAGGGTGAAGGTATAGTTGCTTGCACGGGCTGCGCTTCCTGCAAATGGCGTCCAGTTGAAGCTCATATCCCAGCAATGCAGATCACGCATAAGACCTATCTGCGTGATAGTTGGCTCGAACGCCACGAAGTCAAAACCGGTGCTAAGGGTTACTTTCAGGTTTTTGGATAAGCTCAGATCGCCCGTAGCCTGAATCGCCTGAATGATTGTCGCTTTCGACAAACCCGGTTTGGTAAGCCCGAAGTTATAGTTTAGGGAAACACTCCAAGGGATATTGAAATCTACATATAAATCGGGGTTTTGCGCAATAAACTCCTTTGCCTCCTCCTTGGCCGCAGCATTAGGATCGTTTGGATTGGCGGTGTTCTGCGGGTTTTTGGTGTTCGTGTTGGAAGAGCTGCTTTTAGGTGAGAAACTGGTTCCCAATGTAAACCCGAGGCTTTGCAAGTTCGCCAGGCCTTGACCGGAAGTAACTGCGTACTTATTAACCTTCGTCCCGATCTGATTACCCACAATATTAGGGTTCGCCACATAGGTGTACGGGTCCAGGTTCATATTGAAGTTCAAGTTCAGGTTCCGTCCGATCCGCGCGTTGGCATTGACGGTAATGTTCGACAAATTCAATGAATCGGCCAACAGGTTATAGCTACCTCCCAAACTCAGGTTATCCAGCAGCGAAACCTTCTCGAACTGCTGTGCTGCCGTATCACTCTTCGTTTTGAGCTTCATCTCAAACGAGTTATTCAAACTGAATGAAATGACGCTGGACGCACGCCCGTTACCTACACCTGAACCAACGCCGCGGAACTTGGACAAGGAAAGGTCCCGTACATTACCTTTCCTATCTTCTACCTGAATCCTTTCGTAGAACCCGAACGATTCCCCGGTAAAATCAGGTGTGTACGTAAATGATACCGACGGAATTACCGTATGGCGAATGGCTTCCAGGCGCTTCCCGCCAAAGAAGAACGTCCCGTAAAAACGCGTGTTCATTCCCGCTCCAAAGTTGTAGGAATACTCGGTACCGACCTTTCTCAATGTATCAATGCGGATCGAATCGCGGCCGGTTTTAGTGTACTTATACTGTTTAGTGAAAATTTCCCCCGATAGCGACATACTCGGCGTGATATTCACAAAACGCAATACCTTGAAGTTTGGCAGCGAGATCGGGAGACTGTACCGGCCTGTAAACTGGGCATCTTTGAGCATATCCGGCAAGTTGTCCAGGTTGAATGCGACAATTTTGGTTTTATTGAGACGGGTCGTGTCGATCTTCGCATCGGTTACTACAAAACCCAGGCTGCTGTAAGAGGTGTCGATGGCCGTCAGTGCATTGGCTAAGGCATAGTTTCCGTTAAAGTCCAGGCCTAAACGAAAACTTTCATACCAGCGTCCGCGCCCCCCTTTTAATGCGAATGGGGCGATCTGGTTCACCCCGAAACTGAAATCGGTAGAAACGTTGGTCTTGCCGCCTGTGCGTCGTCCGTTTTTCGTCGGATCGACCTGCCCAAAGTTCTGGTTCACACGTAACGAACCCGCCGCACGCATATACTGGCCAAAGGTGCGGTTGTATTGCACCGAGGAACTGGCCACGTTGGATGTATACTTATTTATATTGGCCTCTTGCTGCTGGTTATACGTATTACTGCTTACATTCACATTCGCAGAAAACTGTGAGTTCCCGCGAGGTTTTGGCGCATGTGACCATACAATACTGAAATCGTTTGTGACCCCGAGACCAAAAGACCTCTGGACCTCATCACTGGACTTGTTTCTGTTGTAACGCAGCGAAAGATTACCCGAATACTGGTAACGCTTGATATAGCTCGATGTAAGCCCGAGTCCCCAGCTGGTATTGGAGTAAATCTGGCCTGTAACAATCGCATTGACATATTCGCTGATCGCGAAGTAGTAACCGCCGTCGCGCAGGTAAAAACCGCGACCATTCGGTTCCTCCCCGTAGGTCGGAATGATTACCCCACTCGTTCCGTTCTCTTTCTTCTTCGGGAATGGAAAAAAGCCGAACGGCAAGCCTATCGGCAATGGTACATCGCTGATGACGAGGTTGAATGGCCCCGAAATGACCTGCTTCTTGTTCACCATCTTGATCTTGGGCGCATTGATGAAGTAGTGCGGGTGGGTGAGATTACAAGTAGTATAGATCGAATGCCTGATGTAAAAGTTGCCCTCCGTATCCTTTTTCACCTTCTCGCCCCGGATGTTTCCATCACCTTCCTGGGTTACAATTCCCTGGATCAGTGCCTTTTTGGATTTGAAATTGTAGCGTATCTCTTTGGTATTATACGTCTCCGGTCCATCCTGAAAGATCGGCTCGCCGGCCATTTTTTTTGCCGTAGAATCATAAGTCCCGATCGCGTAAACTTCGTTGGTAATCCAGTTAAGGCGGATGTAATTCGCTTTAAGATTAATGGTCCCGTAATTCACTTCCGCGTTTCCATACAAATGCACCTGCTTCAAAACAGCGTCCATGATCGTGGAATCTTCGGCTGTATATTCCACGGTGTTTTCGAGATCGTCGGGGTTTTTGAGGGTGTCCGCGGCCGTCGAATCGGTTGCTAACCCTTTGCCCGTCAAGGTACTATCGACCCCAACACCTCCTCTTGGGATGGACGCACCGGATTGACCGGCGCGGGACGTGTCCGCACCTGCTTGCTTTTGCACTGTAAGAAGGGAATCCGCTGATTGCTTTGCAGAAGCCGAACTTTTAAGCTTACCCTGATTTTTCCCGGAACCCTTGGAGCGTTGCTGCACACATGCCACAGTGCTGAACAGGAGAAACGCCGCAACTACCGACGATATAATAATCGCCTTTCTTTTCAGTTCTAACAATTAGCGTATTTTTGCATAACGAATTTCAAAATTAGCAGAGAAACCCCTTTCGCGTAAGGCCCCAACTAAAAAATAATGTTAAAACTTCTTAAATTAGTAATTGTAGCAAGTTTTCTGCTGGCGAGCGTCGCCTTTGTTTTTCAGCAAGAACCGGTTACTACGAAGTCGGGAAGCAAGGTTAATACAGTTGTAATCGACGCCGGGCACGGCGGCAAAGACCCCGGCACCAGGGGCAAATACACCAAGGAAAAAGATGTAGCATTGGCCGTAGCATTGGAGCTCGGCAAGAAGATCAAGGAAGAAACGCCGGACGTCAAAGTGCTCTACACACGCTCTACCGACGTATTCATCGAACTCGGCGAGCGTTCCGCATTCGCCAACCGCAACAATGCCGACCTTTTCATTTCCATCCATTGCAATGCCACACCCCGTTCCAGATCTGTGAGAGGTACTGAAACGTTCGTCATGGGTTTGCACAAAACCGAAGGTAACCTCGAAGTAGCGAAACGCGAGAACTCGGTAATCTTGCAGGAAACCAATTATAAGCAAAAATATAAAGGCTTCGACCCCGATTCGCCGCTCGCGCACATCATGCTCGCGAATTACCAGAGCGCATTCATTTCCAGCAGCTTGAAACTGGCTGATTTGATCGAAAAGAAATTCCAGTCGATCTCCGAGCGTGACAGCCGTGGGGTGAAACAGGCGGGTTTCCTCGTGCTTTGGCGTTGTGCCATGCCCAGCGTGCTGATCGAAACCGGCTTTCTCTCCTCCCCCGATGAAGAAGAATACCTGAGCTCAGAAGAAGGCCAGGAAGAAGTTGCCAAATGCATTCATTCGGCATTTATGGCGTACAAAAAAGATATGGACCGGTAGCTCAACGGTCACATATTGCTTTGATTTGTCAAAACAATTTTTGATACTTTGGTGTTAATACCGCTTAACCTGCCGCTGCTGTAAGCAGGACAAACCAATAGTCCATGAAAATATCAAGAGAAGCAAAAGTCGGAATTATGGCACTCTTCGCCATTATCATGCTGTATTTCGGCTTTCACATCCTCAAAGGCTCCGACGTTTTTTCCAGAACATATAAATACCACGTCGTTTACGACAATATCGATGGACTCACCGCATCCAATCCCGTTCTGCTCAATGGTTTGAATGTAGGTCGTGTGCAGGAGATCAAGTTGCTCCAAAACCGCGGGAACCAGCTGTTGGTGACGATCGACGTGCAAAAGGGCATTGTTGTACCCCAGGGAACCGGTGCGGTGCTGGCCGACGGGGGCCTTCTCGGCGGCAAGGTAATTCACCTCGCTATGGGTACCGGCGCCCCGATGAAAAACGGCGACACGCTTATTGCTAAAAAGGAATCGGGCATTTCCGCTGTTTTACAGGAAAAAGCATTGCCCCTCGTTTCCCACGCCGACTCACTCATCAAAAACCTCGATCTCGTTGTAGGCGGTTTCCAGGAAACAGGTTTGATCCTCAATCAGGTTTTGAAAAACTATAACCAGACAGGAACCAGCCTGCAAGGTCTTTTGGCCGAAAACCGGGCAAACCTGTTGGCTATGACCTCGAACCTGAACAAGCTCACGACATCGCTCGTCGAGACGGAAAAAGAATTGAAGCCATTGCTCGCCAAAACCGGCACGCTAGCCGATTCGCTGAATGCATTGCGATTGGGTGAAACCGTAACAAGTGCCCGTAAGACCATTGAAGAACTGCATACCCTGCTCGCGAGCGTTGAATCGGGCAAAGGAACGGCTGGTAAGCTCGTGAAGGATGAAACATTGTATAACAACCTGAATCGCACGATGATCAGCATGAACAAGCTGCTCACCAACTTCCGCGAGCATCCGAAACGGTATATCAATGTTTCGGTGTTTGGTAAAAAAGACAAAGGGCCGGCCGAATCGCCGCTGGACACTGCCACGACCATTAAATAGGGTTCCTCATTTTTAAATAAATATGAAAGTCGTTTGCTTACCGGTGAACGACTTTTTACATTTGAAATAAGCCCATTTCCATTACTCACACCATTCTTCATCATCATGACCAGCCAGGAAAGCCTACCACACCTCATCGAAATCCTGAACCAGAAATACGAGCAGGTAAAGCTCGGCGGAGGTAAGAAGAAAATTGAAGCACAGCATCAGAAAGGTAAACTAACGGCCAGGGAAAGGATCGACTACCTGATCGACGAAGGCTCTGATTTCCTCGAAATAGGCGCATTCGTCGGCGATGGCATGTATGAGGAAGAAGGTGGCTGCCCGGCGGGCGGCGTGGTGGTGGGCATTGGCTATGTTTCGGGCAGGCAATGTATGGTCGTTGCCAACGACGCCACGGTAAAAGCCGGTGCGTGGTTTCCGATCGCTGCGAAAAAGAACCTGCGTGCGCAGGAAATCGCGATGGAGAACCGACTGCCGGTCATTTACCTCGTCGATAGCGCGGGCGTGTACCTGCCCATGCAAGCGGAGGTGTTCGCGGACAAGGAGCATTTCGGCCGCATTTTCAGGAACAATGCGCAAATGTCGGCCATGGGCATTGTGCAGATTTCGGCCATCATGGGTGCCTGTGTCGCAGGCGGGGCTTATTTGCCGATCATGTCCGACGAAGCATTCATTGTGGAAGGCACCGGTTCAGTGTTTTTAGCGGGGCCTTACTTGGTCAAATCATCCATTGGCGAAGATATAGATGCGGAATCGCTGGGCGGTGCCGCCATGCATTGCGAAATCTCCGGCGTGACCGACAACAAGTTTCCCGACGATAAATCCTGCCTGGACGCTATCAAAAGGCATATTGATAAAATAGGTAAGCCCCAATCCGCCGGTTTCGACCGCAAAAGCCCGGAATTACCAACGCGCCAGCCTCAGGAAATATACAATCTTCTCCCCACCGACCGCCTGAAACCCTATGATGTACTACCCATTCTGGAATGCATTGTGGATAATTCCGAGCTCGATGAGTATAAACCCGATTACGGCAAAACCCTCATATGCGCCTACGCGCGCGTGGACGGGTGGGCAGTGGGTATCGTCGCCAACCAGCGCAAAATGGTGCGCTCCGGCAAGGGCGAAATGCAAATGGGCGGGGTGATCTACGCCGAAGCAGCTGACAAAGCAGCGCGTTTTATCATGAATTGCAACCAGAAAAAGATCCCGCTTGTTTTCTTCCACGATGTCACCGGTTTTATGGTCGGCAGCCGGGCGGAGCAAGGGGGGATTATTAAAGATGGCGCTAAAATGGTGAATGCGGTCGCGAACTCGGTGGTACCGAAGTTTACATTCATTATCGGGAACTCCTATGGTGCCGGTAACTATGCCATGTGCGGCAAAGCCTACGATCCTCGGCTGATATTTGCCTGGCCGACGGCCCAAATGGCCGTTATGAGCGGCGCTACCGCGGCACGGACTTTGCTGCAAGTACAAACAGCCACCTTGAAAGCCAAAGGCGAAACCATCACACCCGAGGCGGAGAAGGAATTGTTAAATCAGATTACCGACCGTTACAACCAGGAACTATCCCCGTACTACGCCGCCGCGCGCCTTTGGGTCGACGGCATTATCGATCCGGTCGAGACGCGGCGCATTATCTCGGCGGGCATTACCGCCGCCGACCAGGCACCCATTGAGAGGCCATTCAATGTAGGCGTCATACAGGTTTAATTTTGCATACTATCCAAACCAATCATTATGTCTGAAAAAATAGCGTTTCTCGGGCTCGGGAACCTCGGTACTCCTATCGCTGAAAGCCTGCTTGCAGCAGGTTATGAACTGGTCGTCTGGAACAGAACGGCCTCCAAAGCAGAACCGCTGACCAAACTTGGCGCGACAGTAGTTGAGGAAGCAATCGACGCCATTACACCCGGAGGGTTGGTATTTTCGGTATTAGCCGACGATGCGGCTGTGGAGGAACTGTTTTCCATGGAACTCGTCGAAAAGCTCGGAAAAGACGGTGTACACATCTCGATGAGCACTATTTCACCAGAAACCTCGCGCCAACTCGCGCAGGTACACGAGTGGTACGGCGCGCATTACGTGGGCGCGCCTATATTTGCCCGTCCGGAAGCCGTGCGTGCGAAGGTGGGGAACATCTGTCTTTCGGGTAATGCGGCCGCCAAGGAGCGCATTAAGCCGATTGTGCAGAGCTTTGTAAAAGGTGTTTTCGACTTTGGTGATGATCCCGGAGCGGCGAATGTGATCAAACTAGCGGGCAACTTCATGATCGCATGCAGCCTAGAAATGATGGGCGAAGCATTCACGATGGCCGAAAAGAATGGCATTTCAAGACAAGCCATTTACGAAATGCTGACGTCGACGCTATTCGCAGCGCCTATTTTCCAGAATTACGGCAAGCTCGTCGCGAGTAATACTTATGAGCCGGTCGCATTCCGCTTTCCACTCGGTTTGAAGGACATTAACCTGACGCTGCAAACGGCCTCGGACGTAAATGCACCGATGCCTTTCGCAGACATTATCAAAAACCGCTTCATTTCCGGCCTTGCCAAAGGCCGTGAAAACCTCGACTGGGGTGCATTGGCACTGGGCGCGTCCGACGACGCCGGACTTACAAAGCAGGGAGATTAATTTTACGCCAACGAAACGGCTCAGAATCATCCATATCGGACAATTTTGAGCCGTTTCGTTAGTGATATGATCGTGCCAACCTCCGGGTTGGCACCACCTATGTCGCCGATCTCTGATCGGCCATGCCATATCGTTATCGCCCTACCTGCTCGCTGTAACGCCGCGGGTCGTAACCTTTAGCAAACAGCGGATATTGGTCAAAAATGCGCCTTACAACGCTTCGGTAATGGTTATTGGAACCTTCCGTCCCTTTGAATATGCCCGAAGCATAACCCCTCCACACCACCTGGTCGCTCTCCGCATCAATGAGTGAAACGATCAATGTACCTTTGTCCAGTGCGTATTTGATCGGTTCGTAGCGGAATCCCTCGTTCTCCGTATCCACCCAGTTCTTAATCACCGGCTGCATATAGCCCTGGTAACGCAGGTTATCGTAGAAAATACCATAATTCACCAGCAGCGTGGGCTTTTCGGCAGTGAGCTTGTAGCCCCTTACCTGCATCTGACGACGGATCGCCTCATAAATTTCGGTGCAAAGATTATTGGTATCCCTCTCACATTCCAGAAACGTATAAGAAGAGTAATCTTTAAAATTGGTTTCGTAGCTGTAATCATGCTCCACAAACACTTTCCGGCCACTGGAACACCCTGCAATCACGACTACGAGCAGTAAAGCGGCATAAATAGAAATAGACCTCAGCATAAGCATTTAAATTTGTCAGGTTGTGAATTAAGATATATCAAGAATGTATTTTGAATACTCCTCTCACTTTACCAATAGCTTATGCCGAACCTGTAAATCTATCCCAAATAATAAGCTATTGATCTGCGCATTTCTGTTGCCGTTACTACGATGTCAAAGGCACATTGCCCGGCCCCTTTCAGCAATGAAAACCTGATTTCCTTTCCTCTATTCTTCTTATCCTGGCGCGTAAGCGTGATAATTTCTTCAATATCCTCCGGCGAAATCTTCACCTTGCCGTACGTCGCGAACAGGAACTCTTCAATGTCCGTCAGCGTCTGCTGGTCGATCATTTTCCGTTCGAACGACAGGTACGCTTCCATGATCATCCCCACCGCAATCGCTTCCCCGTGGAAAAGCCGCTCTTTCGGGCCTTTATTCAAAAAGCATGTCTCCACCGCGTGGCCGAGCGTATGCCCGAAATTCAGGATCTTCCGCAAACCTTTCTCCGTCGGATCCTGGTCCACTACCTGCTGCTTAATCTTCACCGAATGGGCGATCAGGTCCGGCCAGTTCTGCGCTTCAAAATCCTTCGCCCGGATTTCCTCCCATTTCGTACCATCGGCGATCAGGCAATGCTTGATAATCTCTGCAAATCCCGACCGTATCTCGCGTTCCGGCAAGGTCTTTAAAAATACCGGATCAATGAGCACGCTTTTCGGGATATTGAAAACACCCAAATGGTTTTTAAAACCCCGGAAGTCAATTCCTAATTTCCCTCCGACACTCGCATCCACCTGCGAAAGCAAGGTCGTCGGAACCTGGATAAAATCTATTCCACGCTTGTACACCGCGGCACAAAAACCACCCATGTCGCCGATCACCCCGCCGCCTACATTGATCACCAATGCGTGGCGGTCGAGCTCTTCCTTGGTCATGGCCTCCCAGATTTTCTCGCAAGTCGCCAGTGTCTTGTGCGCCTCGCCGCTGGGAACGGTAACAACACTATGTTTCGGCAAAAACGCCTTCAAAATCGGATAACAATGCCTTTTGGTGTTGTTATCGGCTATTACTACAATTTTTGAATACTGTTTGGAACTCAAAAAATCCGGTAAGCTCTCGCCTATCGGTGCAATTACTACTGACTGGTTCATTCTAAACTATCATTGAGACGGGCTCATCACAGATACGATGAGTGCAACCAAATGGATGCGTTGATTTCCAGGTTTTTAAAATAAAATTTTGGAAAACCATTTTAAAGATAGCAATTATTATGCTTATCAAATAATCATTTAGTTTTTGTATCCCGAGAAATTTTTCCACAGGTCGCATTCCCGGTTCAAATGCCTGTGCCACGGCTCGTTTGCTTTTTATTTCGTAAAATTGCCGCTTCGTTAAGATTATCCACCTTTATCTTCATATACCTCGACAAATGAGTGCTCCGCTGATCTCTGGAATTCAACAGGTAGGAATTGGTTGCCAGAACGTGCCCGAAACCTGGAAATGGTACCGGCAGGTACTCGGTTTCGATGTGCCCATATTCGATGAAAAAGCCGATGCCCCGCTCATGACGCCCTACACTGGCGGAAAAGTGCAATCGCGGCAGGCGGCGCTGGTGATCAATATGGCCGGCGGAGGCGGACTGGAAATATGGTCGTTCACCAGCCGCGTTTCACAACCTGCGAATTTCAAGGTAGAACTTGGCGACCTGGGCATCAATGCGATCCGTTTCAAAGCACCCGACGTGAAAAAGGCGCACGAATGGGTGAAAAGCCATTCGAAAGAAGCCACAGGCCCGCTCACAAAGCTGCCCGAAGGAGAAGGTTTCTGGGGCACCGACCCTTATGGTAACCTGTTCCAGATCACCAGCGACGCTACCTGGTTTCAGGCCAAAGGCAAAAACGTGGGCGGCGTAGCGGGTGTCGTGGTCGGTGTTTCCGACATAGATAAGGCAGCTGTTTTCTACCAAAACCTGCTTCAACCCCTAAATGTAGTTTACGACAAAACGGGCATTTTCGAAGACCTGCCGACGTCCATTCCCGGCCAGCGCTTCCGCAGAATGCTCCTCCGCAAGAGCTTCACGCCCGACGGCGCGTTCAGCCGCCTGCTCGGTGACGTGCAGGTCGAGCTCGTGCAAGCGCTCGACCGCACGCCTAAAAAGATATTCGAAAACCGCTACTGGGGCGATTGCGGTTACATTCACCTGTGTTTCGACACGCTGGATATGGATGCTTTGAAAACCAAACTGCAAGCGCAGGGCTACCCATTCACCGTTGACAGCGAAAGCTCATTCGGCATGGAAAACGCGGCGGGTCGGTTCGCCTACCTGGAAGACCCGGACGGCACGCTGATCGAACTCGTGGAAACGCACAAGGTACCTATTCTGAAAAAACTGGGCTGGTTTTTAGATTTGCAAAAAAGAGGGTTGAGAAAGCCACTGCCGAACTGGATGTTGAAGGCGATGGGGCTGAATAAAGTGAAAGACAAATAGTACTAATTTTCTCTTCTTTTAGTACAATTATTAGAAATTAACCATGTAAATTTGCAAATCAAGTGCTAATTTACATGGTTAATGATCAACAGAGCCATTGAAGCCACCGTACTTCGGTCGCTGAATTTCTTCCCGGTTGTTGGCATACTAGGCCCTCGGCAGGTCGGCAAAACGACTTTGGCCCGAAAACTTATTCATGAACTGAGCAAACCCGCCGTCTATTACGACCTCGAATTGGTCGAAGACTTCGAAACAATCTCCCAAAACACAACCTGGGTCCTTGAAAACAATATCGATAAAACCATTGTAATTGACGAGGTTCAACGCCTATTGCCTTTGTTTCCGCAGTTGCGTGCGCTCGTCGATCGCAAACGTGAAGCCGGGCGCTTCATATTACTCGGTTCTGCATCTCCCGATTTCCTGCAAAAAAGCTCCGAGTCGCTCGCTGGCCGCATTGCATATCACGAGCTTTCACCAATCTTAAAGTCAGAGGCCGAATCTGCATTTATACCACAACCTACCCACTGGCACCGCGGCGGCTTTCCGGATGCTCTACTCGCTCCTGATAACGGCTATTGGTACCAATGGCAGCAGAATTTTATCAAAACATACGTTGAGCAGGACCTGTCCGCCATGGGAATCTCCACTACGATTCCGTTGCTTAACAACTTTCTGCGCATGATATCGCACATTCATGGCTCGCTGCTCAACTATTCAACGTTAAGCAACTCGCTTGGAATGGCTACTAACACCGTTCGCCGTTACGTCGAAATATTGGAGCAGGCCTACCTTATCCGGAGACTGGAACCGTGGTTCGTCAATATGAGCAAACGGATCGTAAAAAGTCCCAAAATTTATATCAGGGACTCCGGGAACCTGCATTTCCTCTCCAATATTCGTCATTATGAAGATCTGATCATGCACCCGATTGCAGGTGCGTCGTGGGAAGGATATGTGATAGAACAAATTATTCCGTTGCTTGACCCTGGCATACGACCGTACTTCTACCGGACTTCCAATGGTGCGGAAATGGATTTGATATTAGTCGACGGCATTACACCAGTGGTTTCTATTGAAATAAAACTCTCGCTTGCCCCAGCTTTAAAAAGAGGTTCGACAGAATCTGCAAATGACCTGCAAACTGAACACAATTTCGTCGTGACCCCCAATGGAGGAAATATTGCCGTACGTCCGAAATGGATGCATTGTAATATTAATGAGCTTATTCAGCACTTAAAAACACTCAATATGATCGCCCAATATTAAAATGTTACCATTTACTCCCCACCCAGGCCAGCAATGGCAATCCCACAAACACGCCCAATCCCACCTGCCAGCCTGCGAATGCACCCCCAATGATCGAAAGCAGCCCAACGATCACCGGATACAAATACAGCAGCATACCAAAAAGTACGGAATCATAAAAAACCGACCGCGCGGTGAGTTTGGCGGCTTTGCCTTCGAAGAAAGAATATAATGGCGAGTGAATGGTACGACCGATCCAGCCAATCACACTCAACAGCGCATTACTTTTAGCCTTCGGTGCTGCACATTGATCGAAGAATGCGCTGAGTTGTCGTTGCTGCTCGGCTTTGGGCAGATCAGCGGGGACGGTTAGGATTTCAGCATTCATCTTCCGATCGAGGATTTCATTGAATTCCCGGAGCCACTTTTCGTACTCCTGCGGACTGGTTTGAATGTCGTCTGCGGCAATGGCCTCGCCGAAATTCAATGAGACACGCTTGCCCGGCCCACGGAAGTTTTCGTAGTTCAGGCCGGTCGGGATCACCTTCATGCTTTGCAGCGCGTCGTCGCCGTACCAGATTTTATAGGCCATCCGTGCGGTACCTTTGCCGAGGGGACGAAGGCGCCATTCATTTACACAAATACCCTCTGAAAATACAACTACGGCGTCGCCCTTTTTCAGCGCATCGTGACTTTCCTGCGCAGTAATATCATGATTTTTAACATATTGGCGACCTTCCGATCCGCGAAAAACAGGGATCAGGTTAATCTGCCGCAGCCAGAATGCAGCCGCTTTTTTGCGAAACACGTCGCCGCGGGTGAGCGTATGAATGGGCTGTTCGAGCACGGAACCGATCACTACGGCGTCGAAAAAAGAATCGGGATGGTTGGAGGCCAGCAGCAACGGTGCCCCTTTGGGTAATTTATCGAAATTGACTACACAAAGCTTTCTCAGATAAATAGGCAAAGCCAGGCGGACCAGAAAACGCGAGAAATAGTAAAACAATGTTCAAAAAGTAAGTTTTTGCAAAATTATGGGATTATTTTTTTATTCAATCCCAACAGCCAGGGTATTCTGCTCCCACGAGTTTGCTACCTTTGGTGCCATTTGTAAAGCCTAATGCGAGATTGGAATGCGTTTAAAAGATTATCCCGAAATTATCCGGAAAGCCTGGGCAGGGTTCGATAGTTCGATCGGGGTCAAATTTGTAGAAGATATTAGTGCCAAAGTTTCGACCAACCACGTGTTCCGCGTTACGCTCGACAACGACGATAAAGTGGTTGCCAAGCTTTCCTATTTTGGTAAATACGAACATTTCAAGGAGGACCACCGGATTATCCAGGCCCTTTCCAATAACCTGCTTTATCCTTTTGAGAATGTGCTTGCAAAGTCGCTGGTGAAGAATAACCAGGTTTATACCTATCGTTACCAGGAAGACTTCGTGGACACCTGGGTGGTTTTTTACAACCCCATCCGCGCCATGAACCGGTTGCCCCGGCGACTGGACGAGGAGCATATCCGCAAGCTGGGTGCCGAAGCCGCCAAATTCCATCAGGCGTGTTTCCGGGCAAGCCGGTCTATTCCGAAATCGTCTAAAAACCTCCGTACCGACATTCACCATTTGCTTGAAATCCTGGAAACCGATACCGGCCAGTACGAGCACCGGGGCTACATCCATATTCTCAAAAGGCAATGCGATGTTTTCATGAAGAATATCCAGCGCCTGAATGTCAGCTCGTTCGACCTCATGCCCGTTTTCGTGGACTGGAACATCGGAAATTTCTCGGTGACCGACGATATGAAGCTATTTTCACGCTGGGATTATGACTGGTTTCGCGTGTCGTCGCGGGTAATGGATTTCTATTTTTTCAGCAGAGTGTGTTCCAATGTCGGCGACCGTACGGTATTCAGCTACCTCATCGGGCCGCTGATGGAAGAGCGGTTTATCATGTTTTTACAGGAATATCACAAGGTTTACCCGCTGACCGAGAACGAGGTGCGCTTCATGAAGGAAGCCTACCGCTTTTTTATATTGAACTATGTAATCAAATATGGTAAATACTTTTTCCACCGCTCGTACTGCACCAAGTTGCAGCGCGAGGCCTATGAGCTGTATTTCCCATCGATCGACGGATTCGATCCCGACAAGATCCTCCGTGCCCTGAAAATCTAGCAACCTCCTTTTACTCCCCATTCACTCCCAAGACACAACTGCATGGTACTCGATAATTTTAAATCCGTCATCTCCAAATACGACGTTATTTTCTTTGACGCATTTGGCGTGCTCAAAACGTACAACGGGTTGATCCCCGGCATTGAAAACACGTTTGCCTACCTGCGTGAGCGCGGCAAGGACTTTTACGTGGTTACCAATGATGCCTCGCGCAGTCCGGAGCAGCTCGCGCAAAGCTATGTAAACCTGGGCATCAACGATGTAACGCCCGACCGCATTATTTCATCGGGCATGCTCGCCCGCGAGTACCTGGATTTGAAAGTGAGAAAGGGGACTGTTGCTTATCTCGGAACTGAGAACTCGGCGCATTATATTGAAACTTCGGATTTAAAGACACTCTCCATCCGCCAGCTGGATTTGAACAATGTGGGCGATATCAATGCATTGGTGTTTCTGGATGATGAAGGCTTCGACTGGAATACCGATCTGACTAAAACACTCAATCTGCTGCGCAAACGGAATATTCCGGTGATCGTGGCCAATACTGACAAGACTTACCCCGCATCCAAGAGTCGTGTATCGTTCGCGATCGGCGCGTTGGCAAAGATGATCGAAAACACCATCGGGCGGGAGTTTATCCGCTTCGGTAAACCAGACCCGCAGATGTTCATATTTGCCTATCAACACATTAAAAACTACCCTAATGTGAGTAAAAAAGACATTCTGATGGTAGGCGACACTTTGAATACCGATATTCTCGGCGGAAACAAATTCGGTCTGGACACTGCCCTCGTGCTCACAGGTAATACGCAGGCGGAAGACGCTGAAGTACGTATCCGCGCGACCGGTATTATCCCGACTTACATTTGCGTGTCGGCGGTGGTTGAATAATTGATTGCCGTCACTTGCACTTACTCCTTCCCGCGCCGGAATATGGTGCGGATTTTTGTTATTTCTGGTAAAACGACGATGGTTATGGCAATCCAGGCAATTGAAATCACCGAAACAGAAATTCCTCTCGAGGAAACTATGTCGTTGAACCATTCACGCCTGATTTACCGTCTGAGTATCCTGCTCTCGCAATATGATGCGAGGTTTGACATTATGCCTGAGCTGGAACTGGAGCTTTCGGCGGGACGCAGCAAGCCCGATCTGTCGATTTTCCAAAACCTCTCTTTCAACTGGAAAGAGGACGTTATCCGTTACACCGAGGCTCCCATTACCGCGATTGAGATCCTTTCCCCTACACAGGCATACGACGCACTGACGAGCAAGATCTGGAAAATTTACTTTCCGTCGCATGTACGGTCTGCGTGGATAGTAATGCCTTCCATTCAAACTGTTCAGCTATTTCTTCCTGACCAGGCTGTGCAGAATTTTACCGAATGCATGTTTACTGATCCCATTACGGACATTAAGATAGATTTGCGGATATTGTTCAAGTAAATGGCACGTACAAAAGACCGCTTATTTCCTCTTTAACTGCACATAATACTCTCTAAACCGTTGATCTTCCTGTGCGGCTTCGACGCCCTTGCCTAATTTGCGTAAAAGTACGGCACGGTTCTGGTGGCATTGTCCGGCCAGCCAGGAGTCGGGAAAGGAGCGAGCGGAGCGGGTGAAAAGTTCGTACGATTCGCGCAGCAATGCAGTATCGCGTTTTGTCATAAATACTTTTCCCTCGTCGAAGTCCTGGCGCCAACGTTTTGCAATGGGGGTCATACGTTCGGCCTCCTGAAAAACTTTGAATGCGGGTATTACCGGCACTTTCGAGTTTTTAGCGACAATGGGCGCGACAGGCTTCGCAAAAAACGCGATAATAGCCTCGGAATAGGCAATGGCCTCATTCTGGTTATGTTCTGGTTGTTTCAATCGCTGCTCTTCGGAAGGATTTGTAAAAAACGACGCCTCCGCAAGAAGCGCAGGTATTCCGTAAGTATTCCGGAGTACGGAAGCCCCGGCATCAGCGAATATAGTGTAGTCGGAAACGAGCGAAACAGGGGTCTGGGGCTTATGCAGGTATTTCAACAACGCCTCAGCCAGTTCTTTGCCAAAATCCACACTGGCTACATTCTCGGACATATTTCCATGGAAATAAATGATCGGGAAGTTGACCGACGAATCGGCGGTCGCATTGTGATGGATCGAGACGAAAAGATCGGCTTTGCGGTCTTTGGCAAGTTTCGCCCGGTCAGCAAGCGGCACTTCTACATCCGCAATTCTTGTCATCACCACTTTCGACCCCTTCTTTTCGAGCATTTTTTGCAGAAGCAGCCCTACCCGCAGGTTTACCCACTCCTCGCGCTCGCCACCCGGGCCCACACGATAACTGTCAGTTGCCGCGGTACCCCCGTGCCCGGGGTCTATGCAAATGGTTTTTCCTTTCAAAGGCTTTCGTTTCGATTGCCCTACGGTAAACGATATGATACCTATGAAAAATAACAGGGTTAGAAAGATGCGATTCATGGGTCTAGTTTAATGGAATCATAAATTAGGAATGATCAGGCGGTTGCGCAAGCCTTCCATGCGGTTTCCCTGCTTTCGCCTTTTTCCTGCTATTTTTACCAAAAATTTTTCTATTTACTCAAAGCACACACTCATGCTTGCCAAAACCTATGGAAGCGCCGTTTTCGGCGTCGATGCGACGATCATCACCATTGAAGTAAATGTCGGCCAGGGGCTGGGATTCTATATGGTCGGCCTGGCCGACAGCGCCGTGAAAGAAAGCCAGCAACGGGTAGAAGCCTCTCTGAAACACTTCGGCTATAAAATGCCACGGCAGAAACTCGTTGTTAATCTAGCACCCGCCGATATCCGCAAAGAAGGCTCCGCCTACGATCTGCCCATTGCCATTTGTACCTTGCAATGCTCCGACCAGCTCGTTTGCATCCGCAATCCCGAAGACTACATTATCCTTGGCGAGCTCTCGCTGGACGGTATTTTACGCCCTATCAAAGGCGTGCTTCCAATCGCTATCGAAGCACGTAAACATGGTTTCAAAGGCATTGTTTTACCCGCCGAAAACGCGTCCGAGGCCGCTATCGTAAACAACCTCGACGTGATCGCCGTCGAAACACTGGCTGACGCCGTCGGCTTTTTCAAGGGTACAAAAGACATCGAGCCTCTCCTGGTCGATACCCGCGACCTCTTTTTCACGTCCCAAAACGACTACGAAGCTGATTTCGAGCATGTTCAAGGCCAGGAAAATATCAAACGCGCATTGGAAATCACCGCTGCGGGTGGGCATAACGCCATTATGATCGGTCCGCCCGGAGCCGGTAAAACCATGCTGGCCAAGCGCATTCCGAGCATATTGCCACCGCTGAGCCTTCCTGAAGCATTGGAAACGACCAAAATACATTCCGTAGCAGGGAGGCTGGGCAAGCAGGCTACGCTGGTATCGCGGCGTCCGTTCCGCTCGCCCCACCATTCCATCAGCGATGTCGCATTGGTAGGCGGCGGAAGCTATCCGCAGCCCGGTGAAATATCTCTGGCTCACAATGGCGTGCTGTTCCTGGACGAGCTGCCGGAATTTAAACGCTCAGTACTCGAAGTCATGCGGCAACCCCTGGAAGAAAGAAAAGTGAGTATTTCGAGGGCCAAAATGGCTGTGGAATATCCTGCCAACTTCATGCTCATCGCCAGCATGAACCCTTGCCCCTGCGGCTACTATAACCATCCTGAGAAAGACTGCGTTTGCGGGCCGGGTGTCGTTCAGAAATACCTCAACAAGATCAGCGGTCCGCTCCTCGATCGCATTGATCTGCATGTTGAGGTAACTCCCGTCTCCTTTGAGCAGATATCCTCCACCCGCAAATCCGAAAGCAGCAGGCAAATCCGCGAGCGCGTGATCCGCGCACGTGAGCGCCAGACCGAGCGCTTCAAAAACCGCAGGGAAATCTATTCAAACGCGATGATGACCCCCGAAATGGTCAAGCAGATCTGCATTATCGAGGACGCCGGCAAAATGCTTCTGCAAAAAGCAATGGAACGCATCGGCCTTTCCGCCCGTGCCTACGACCGCATCCTCAAAGTATCCCGCACCATCGCCGACCTCGCAGACAGCGATGACATCAAGGTCGAGCATTTGGCGGAAGCGATTCATTATCGGAGTTTGGACAGGGAGAATTGGGCTGGATGACAGTGCCAATAGTCTATTTTTTCACCTTAAACTTCGTTAAATTTGGAAACACTACAATTGACAGGAGAAATGAGTAATCGTATCGTTTCGGAAATCATGAATGTGCCGGATGCATATCTGGTGCTGGATGCAGTGCAAAAAGCGCTCGATGAAGAGCGGAAGCGTCGGTTGAAATTTTATAATGATATCACGGAGCAGGAGAAAACTGAGTTTATTAATGGTAAGATTGTGGTTCACTCTCCTGTGAAGATGAAACACAATAAAGCTTCGCTACGTTTGGCCCAACTTATGAACATTTATGTTTGCAAACATGATATGGGTTTTGTCGGAATAGAAAAGATTATGATCACGCTGACTAGAAACGATTATGAACCTGACATTTGCTTTTTCCGCAAAGAGAAGGCCATGACGTTCACCACCGATCAAATTCTTTTCCCCACTGCCGATCTGGTTGTGGAAGTGCTCTCAACTTCGACCGAAGCTCGCGACCGTGGCGTAAAGTTCGATGACTATCAGGCGCATGGTGTTGAGGAATACTGGATCGTAGATCCCGAAAACGAAACACTTGAACAATATCACCTCATCGACGAAAAGTATGAGTTGATTCTCAAAGCTCCCAGCAATGACGTTAAAAGCTTTGTAATCGAAGGCTTCCAAATCCCCATCCGCGCCATCTTCGACGACGCTGAGAATCTGAAAGCCATTCAAAATTTATAGTACCCTACTCAAAGTTCCTCTACACTTACCCCCCCCAGCTCCTGGAAGAGCGTCTGCCAGTAATGCGTCACGTGCGGGTTGTTCTCTTTGCTTGAAGCCGTCGGTTCGAATGGAGAAACGATCGTAACCTGTGGTGAGCCAATCGCGTAGCGTTCCAGCTTCTTGGTATCTTCTTTGGCATCCTCTTCCGCTTCGGCGTCGCTTTTAGGCGGATTGGTATGAAAATCGCGGCGATCGGCGCCTTTCACGCTCTCTACCATATCACTGAAATAATATACTTTCACTTCCGAGCCACTTTCGCCGGCTTTGGCAATTACCGGCAAGCTGGCCCAAATGTCGGTCGACAGGTTCGAGGACCCGGTATTCTGCTGGTTGAGCTTCGCAAGCAACTGACGCAGATAAATGCTCTTTTCCTTTTGTAATGTCAGCTGGAATGCGGTTTCGATGCCTTCCCGGTCGGTCGCATTGGCGCCTTCTAGGTTATCGCGTTCACTGCGAACGGTCAGGGACAACGCACGGGCCTTGGATGTGTTTTCGTGGATGAAGTATACTTCCAGTTTATCGCCCTTGTTCTTCATATTCTGCTCGATAATGTCGGTCAGAGCCTGGCGGTATTTGTCATTCACGTAGCGTTTATCGACATGCACGCTTTGGGTTTTATCCAGAAACACCAGCGTATACACCGGCGGATCGGGAACGGCCTCTTTAGTGGCCTCTTTTTCTCCTCCGCATGAAAATAAAGTCAAGAACATGGCTGCGAGCAAAAGGCGGCTTGCCAATGCCCCGGGTTTGCTGAAAAAGGGGTGATGAGTCTGATGATTCATAAATGGATTTTATTTGGCTAAACTAATTGGTTCTTCAAACATTACACAACGCGAAACGGTGTGTATACGCATTTATTTTAATACAAAAAGAAAACCCTTCAAAACACGTGCCTTGAAGGGTTTTCAAAATATCAAATCGGAATATTACTGCTGCTGCTCCGCCTGTTGCTGGATCATCGTTACCAGTTCTTCGGAAATACCGGTTGAAGAGTAACCGCCATCGTGGTAGAGGTTCTGCATCGTCACAAAGCGGGTCAGATCAGAGAACAAGGTGATCGCATAGTTGGCGCAATCATCTGCCGAAGCATTGCCCAGTGGGCTCATTTTTTCCGCGAAATCATAGAATGCGTCGAATCCTTCGATACCTGAGCCGGCCTTGGTTTTGGTAGGCGACTGTGAAATTGTATTCACACGCACATTCTTGGCCTTTCCATAACGGTAACCGTAGCTACGCGCGATACTTTCGAGCATGGCCTTGGCTTCGGCCATGTCACTATAGAATGAATAGGTACGTTGCGCCGCAATGTAGGATAATGCCACAACCGATCCCCAATCGTTGATCGCGTCGAGCTTTTCAGCCACCTGCAAAAATTTGTGCAGCGACAGCGCCGAAATATCCACGCCTTTCTGGAACCATTCGTAGTTCAGGTCGCCATAGGAACGACCTTTGCGTACGTTCAGCGACATTCCGATCGAGTGCAATACGAAATCGATCTTGCCACCGAGGATCTCGGTCGATTTGGTAAAAAGGTTTTCAATATCTTCCAGGGAAGTTGCATCAGCAGGGATAATCTCGGCGTCGCATTGCTTCGCCAAATCGTTGATCGCCCCCATACGCATGGCAATAGGCGCATTGGTGAGCACAAACGTGGCACCTTCTTCCTTCGCTTTCAGCGCTACTTTCCAGGCAATGGAGTTTTCGTCCAATGCACCCGATATAATTCCTCTTTTTCCTTTTAATAAACCGTAAGCCATGTTTCCTTTTATTGTTGATTAATTAGGATGTCCGTTCAAGCCGGCAAAGTAAAGCATTTTTAGCGGCTTTAACCACAATATCCCTCGCCCCGATGCCTTTCCTGTACCCGTTCAAGGCTGGGCGACAGACTTTTCTACTGGTTTCAAATGCAGCTTTTCCTGAAAAAACCGGTCTGTGGCCTCGTACACACTCTTTACGTCCTTCGACCGTAACCGCGAGCCGATGACATGGTCGCCGGTCTCCGGAAATGCCATTTCCTCTTTAAGGTCCGCCGGCGTGCCCAATTCCTCAAACATTTTACGGATCGCCTTCACCGACACGACTTTATCCTGGTGCTCCTCATCTTTATAATAATATCCTACAAAAACCGGCATTTTCACTTCTGCAAAAATCTCCGGCCGGGCAATAGCATCGATCATCTGCTGCAACGTCGTGAGCCCGTTGGTATGGTAGCCCTGTAACCAGAATTGCGCCTGCGCGGGAATGGAATCCTTACCCATATTGTGTGTACCCATCACCTTATGCAGGATTTGCTGGCCCCACGGACCGGTCACGAGCTTCATCGCCGGGTTTGCAATGGCCATACACGGCGAGTAAAGCACCAATCCCTTGATTTCAGGATGGGTGGCCGCCAGGTAAACGGAGAGTAGTCCGCCCGCCGAAGTACCGATCACGATAACCGTATCTCCCAGGACCTTCCCGATCGCCAGCGCGCGCTTCGCTCCGGCCAGGAAATTGGCAGGAGTGAGATCGTCGAATGCGTTGGTATCGGCTATACCGGCGTCGTGCATACGCGAGAGGTAGAGATTGGCCCCATACTTTTTAGCCAGGTCCTTGTGAATGGGGTCACCCTCGGCCCAGCTCGCCCCGAACCCATGAATGTACACGACGCTGTAAGTCGTCTTCTGCTTCAAACTATCGTTTGCCCACACGATCCGCGCCTCGTTGTCGGGCTTCAAAAGCGGTGTGGCCTTTTCGGTGCGGTTTATTTCCTCTTCCAGTTTCACAAGATCGCTGGTAACGGTTGGTAAAACAGGCGTAAGGCGTGCTTCCGGCACTTTTGGCCCGGAAATGTACACGATACCGAGGATCACGAGGATCGCGGCGACCCATAGGATGAACTTTAACATTTTTTATGAATTAAGAAGGTTTCACAGATACGAAAGATCGCTAGTTTTATCGGGTTAATTTACGCAGGATGTAACCATTCAGCAATTTTTACTGAATTCTGTTATTCATGGGTCAACCCACCCCACGCAGGGATGTCGTATCTTGCAAACCTAAACGATTTACCTCTTTTTCAAATGCCCAATCTTTTACTCGTTGAAGACGACGCCAACCTCGGAATGCTTCTTCAGGAATATCTGACGGATAAAGGCTTTCCTACTGACCTTGCTACTGATGGGCAAAAGGGCTGGCAGCACTTTGTGGATAAAGAATATGATTTGTGCATTTTCGATGTGATGATGCCCAAAAAAGACGGCTTTTCGCTGGCAAAAGAGGTACGTATGAGTGGGCGTGATGTGCCTATTATTTTTCTAACGGCGAAGTCGATGAAGGAGGATACGATGCAGGGTTTCCGGGTTGGGGCGGATGATTACGTGACCAAGCCTTTCGACCGTGAAGAACTGCTCATGCGGATCCAGGCCATTCTTAGGCGCTATACCCGGCAGACCGACCAGCCGGAAGAGGTCAAGGCATTCAGGATTGGCCAATATACCTTTGATTATAACCACCAGCAATTAGCCATCGGCGAGACATCCGCACGCCTTACCAGCAAAGAATCGGAGTTGCTCCGGCTATTCTGCCAGAACCTCAACCAGCCTATCAGCCGCAGTTTTGCATTGAAAACCATCTGGGGCGACGACTCCTATTTCAATGCGCGCAGCATGGACGTCTATATTACCAAACTCCGCAAATACCTCCGCGAAGATCCTTCGATCCAGATCATGAATTTGCATGGGGAGGGTTTTAAGTTGATGGTAGGGTAAATGGAGGAGAGGGAGGATGGAGGAAAGGAGAATGGACAAAAGGGCGGCCCGCGTAGAGAGAATGGTTAGGAAAAAAGGGGCGATTGGGAAACTCTGCGTTTCTTTGTGGGGTTTTCTTTAAAGTATTTCAATAAGCCTTTATAAAAGCCGACGGCCGAAAGCCGATCGCCGACTGTCCATTACCATGATCCAATTAGACCGTCGTCCCCGACGCAATAGAAAATCCGCAGGAGTGCGTGACCTGGTCCAGGAAACCAATTTGCAGGTATCCGATTTCATTTTCCCCATGTTTGTCGTAGAAGGAACACAGCAGAAGTCCGAGGTGAAGTCGATGCCCGGCATTTACCGCTATTCGCTGGACAACCTGCTCGAAGAGCTTAAAGAAGTGACTGACCTGGGTATCAGGGCGATCGACCTCTTCCCCAACTATCCCGAAAGCAAAAAGGACCGTTTCGCATCGGAAAGCTATCATGAAGATACTTTTTACCTCAAAGCCATTACCGCGGTAAAGGAGCAGTTTCCCGAGTTGGTGATCATGACCGATGTAGCCATGGACCCGTACAGTTCCGACGGCCACGACGGCCTCGTTGAGAACGGTAAGATATTAAACGACGCTACACTCGAAATCCTCGCTAATATGTCGCTGGCGCAAGCCAAAGCCGGTGCCGACATTCTCGGCCCGAGCGATATGATGGACGGCCGTGTGGGCTACATCCGCCGCCACCTCGATGCACACGGGTTTACCGACGTGAGCATTATGTCCTATTCTGCCAAATATGCGAGTGCGTTCTACGGCCCCTTCCGCGATGCATTGGAATCAGCACCGAAATTTGGCGACAAAAAGACTTACCAGATGAACCCCGCCAACAAGCGCGAGGCATTACTCGAAGCACAGCTGGACTTTGAAGAAGGCGCCGACATGCTGATGGTGAAGCCTGCATTGTCGTATCTCGATATTATCCGGTTGCTTGACGAGAACTTCGACATTCCTATCGCTGCGTACAACGTTTCGGGTGAATATGCGATGGTGAAAGCCGCTGCGCAAAATGGCTGGCTCGATGGCGACCGTGCAATGATGGAAGTGCTTACCAGCATCCGCCGCGCGGGAGCGAAATGCATCCTGACCTATTTCGCGAAAGAAGCGGCCGTGATATTGAACAAACGGTAGCGATTTCCGATTCGGCTAACATACAATGTGGAGATGTCTGATTATCTTACATCTTCACATTCTCTTTTTAAATCATCACAAAACAGTCATGAAACTACCTTTCCTCCTGCTACCGCTCGGGCTGGCTCTTGCAATCCCGGCCGATGCGCAGAAAAAGACATCCTCATTACCTGAATTCCAAATTAAAAAGTCGGAAACCGAAGCGCATATCCGCTTCCTCGCGGGCGACGAGCTTATGGGCAGGCGCACGGGCGAGCAAGGGAACTTCGTAGCAGCCCGCTACATTGCCGAGCAGTTCCGCAAGCTTGGCGTCGTACCCGTGCCAGGCAATTCAGAAACCGGTACTTCGAGCTATTTCCAGCGTGTGCCATTCGAAAAAATGGGCGCTAATGGCCCCGGCGAGATCGCGGCAGACGCCGAGATCATGAAGAGCGGCACCGACTGGCTTTTGATGGCCGGCGATGCGGTAGATTTGAAAGCGCCGATCGTTTACGCGAGCTTTGGTCTGGAAAATGCGGCTAAAAGCTGGGACGACTACAAAGGATTGGACGTGAAAGGTAAAATTGTGCTGGTAGAAAGCGGTACGCCGGAAACGCAGACGCCTTCTGAAATCATCGCTACTTCGACAGAAAAACGCAAAATTGCCCAAGATAAGGGCGCTATTGCGGTTATTGAGCTTTTCAATGCACCTATTCCCTGGAATACAGTAAGCAAGTTTTTTGCAGGAGAGAAAATATCGCTGGCCGAAGCTACCGCTGCCAAAACGATCCCGCATGCCTGGGTGAATGGAAAGGAGGCCAAATTCGCGCGTGCATTGCGTGCGGTGAAAGAAGTCACTTTCAAAACTTCCGGAAGGGTTGCGAAGCCTATTTACAGCTACAATGTGGCCGGCTACATCCCGGGCAGCGATCCTAAATTGAAAGAAGAATACGTCTTGCTTTCGGCGCATTACGACCATGTAGGTGTAGGCAAGCAAGGCGGGCAGTCGTATACGCCCGAGGACAGCATCTTCAACGGCGCACGCGACAATGCATTTGGCGTAACTGCATTGCTCACAGCAGCCGAGGCATTGGCTAAAAACCCACCCAAACGCTCTATCGTCATTGTCGCCTTGACTGGCGAAGAAGTAGGCCTGTTGGGCAGCAAATATTACGCGGCACATCCGATTATGCCTTTGAACAAATGCATTTTCAATATGAATTCCGACGGGGCGGGCTATAATGACACGACCATCGTTTCGGTAATGGGCCTCGACCGTACCGGCGCGCGCGCAGAGATCGAAACAGCCTGTAAGACATTTGGCCTGGGCGTTTATGCTGATCCTTCACCTGAACAAGGTCTTTTCGACCGTTCGGATAATGTGAGTTTTGCCAAAGAAGGTGTTCCTGCACCGACTTTCACACCAGGTTTCAAAGAGTTCAATGGGGATATCATGAAAAACTACCACCAGGTAACCGACCACCCAGAAACAGTGGATTTCAACTACCTGCTGAAATTCAGCCAGGCTTACACATATGCAACCCGCCTCATCGCCGACCGAAAAACGGCGCCGCAATGGAGTGCAGGTGATAAATATGAGCCGGCAGCTAAGAAACTCTACGGTAAATAAGGCTTTTAATACAAAAGAAAAGACCTCCGGAATTGTATTGCTCCGGAGGTCTTTTCTTTTACATATACCACATTATCTGGCTCCCGGAGGGCAATTCTTTCTCAAATAATCCGTAAAGAGCGAACGCAAATGCTGCGTGGTACCTTCACCTTCCGAGATGCTATGCGAACGATTCGGGTAAGGCATAAACTGGAACACCTTGTTGGCCTTGATCAGCTCATTGACGAGCATTTCGGCATTCTGGTAATGCACATTATCATCGCCGGTCCCGTGAATGTAGAGCAGGTTACCACGCAGATTTTTAGCGTAAGTAATCGGAGATCCCTTCACAAAGTCCTCACGATTCTCTTGCGGAATACCCATGTAGCGCTCTTGGTAAATGTTGTCGTAAGTAAGCTGGTTGGCCACAGCCGCTACCGCGATACCAGTTTTGAAATGCTGCGGATATTGGAATAGCAGGTTCAAAGTTGATGAGCCGCCACCGCTCCATCCGTGTACCGCCACACGGCTGGTATCGATGAATGCAAATTGTTTGAACATCGCTGTTGCCGCACCATCCATGTCTTTGATGTTAATGCGGCCAATGTTGCGATAGATCGCTTTGCGCCACTTGGCGCCTTTCGGCGAAGGTGTGCCGCGGTTGTCGATGGAAGCGTAGATATATCCGTCGTCGGCCATACTGCCTGCATATAACCGGTTGCGACCGGTTCCCCAAACGTCCTTAACCGTGCTTCCCGCCGCTTCACCGTACACCATGAATACGATCGGGTATTTTTTGCTGGCGTCAAAGTTGGTCGGTTTCACCATCCAGGCATCAACCTCCACGCCTTCGTCTGTTTTTACCTTAAAGAATTCAATATTGGCTTTCGATGAATTGATCTTGTCTTTGGATTGCGCGATGGAGTTGTTAGGGTCTATCGAAACGTGTTTCGGGAACGAGATCCACTCTACCAGAGGCGACGTTTTTGCATTCGAGAACTGGTGACGTCCGAATTTACCCAGCGGCGAAATGTCATAAGCATGCGTTCCGGCCTGATCAGCCGGGGTAATGCGCACCGGCGTGCCTTTTCCGTCCAGCGAAGTCTTGTACAGATAGCTCTGCGTCGCATTATCGGGCGATGCCATGAAGTAATAGGCATTGTTTTTCTCGTCGATGCGAACCGGGTTAATCATATCGAAATTACCCGCGGTAATGAGCGTTTCTT
The DNA here is from genome assembly GCF_057586235.1 of Dyadobacter sp. SRI_021. Lineage (NCBI taxonomy): Bacteria > Pseudomonadati > Bacteroidota > Cytophagia > Cytophagales > Spirosomataceae > Dyadobacter > Dyadobacter sp. SRI_021. The sequence goes on along the minus strand of NZ_JBYCZM010000013.1, from coordinate 109,281 downwards.
TCTTCCCGTCGCGGCTCACGCGATAGGTGTGGCGCCAGCCGTCTTTTTCGCTTACCCACAAAAATTCCTTCCCGCCGTTGATCCAATCCCAGCCCATCGGGTCGCTTTCCCAGCGGCTTTTGATATCGATCCAGGCTTCATCCTTTTCACTATAAAATGGTTTCGCGCTGCCGTCGGTGGTATTGATATAGAACAATGTGCTCTCGTTCTGCTTGCGGTTCAACTGCTGGATCACCAACTCATTCGGCATACCCGACCATTCCATGCGCGGAACGTAGGTATTCTGCGGGTCGCCGGGGATATTCATCCATTTCGTCTGTGCAGTAGCAACGTCTACCACCCCGATTTTGTAGGGCGAAGGCGTCTCACCTACCTTGGGATATTCCACCGGCACATTGAACGAGTAGATGGAATCCGTGGTGTTGATCATCAAAAAGTTGCGGATTTTGCGCGCGTCGAGCTGCCAGTAGGCGATGGATTTACTGTCGTCGCTCCAACGGAAACCGTCGCGGCAATCGAATTCTTCTTCGTAAACCCAGTCGAATGTACCGTTAATCACGCGATCGGTGCCGTCGGCAGTAATCTGCTTCACCGTGCTGGTTGCGAGGTCTTCCACATACACATTATGCTTGCTCACGTACCCGACTTTCTTGCCATCGGGCGAAAATTTCGCAAACATCAGCGACGACTCTGGCAATCCTTTTCCGAGTTGTTTCAGCGTTTTGGCAGTGATGTCATACACCCAGTAATCGCCGCGCGTATCGTAGCGCCACACGCGTTTGGTATTGGTATAAACTAAAACCTTATCCCCCGCTTTACTGATCGAATAACTCCGGATGTTCAGCGGCGAACCGCCCTGCGGCGTAAGCTGCGCGGATGATACAATGACTTTTTCCTGGTTGGCGGGCAATGTTACTTCCACGATCTGGCTATCGCTGGCATCGCGGTAGCCGCTGCCGTCGGGCAGCCATTGAAATGTGTCGGGAATCTGCGCAAAAAGCTGAAAGGAAAGGATTGTTAATGAAAGTGTCCTGAATATTTGCTTCATGTGAGCTTTAAAAAATTAGTACGACAACTATATAAGTGCAATGTTAACATTTTAATTAATCTTTTGCACCGTCCCTATCGTTTCCCTTTGATTTTGAGCGCCTTTGTTTTTTCAGCGCCTCGCTCAGTAAAAACTCAATCTGCCCGTTCAAACTGCGGAAATCCTGCTGTGCCCAGGTTTCGAGTTCCTTAAGCACATCAGGATTGATCCGCAAAACAAATGCTTTTTTCTCCGCCATATCATGGATACAAAGTACCGGCGTTCAAAATGGGTGTCGCCGCCTTCTCACCGCACAAAACTACCAACAAATTGCTCACCATCGCGGCCTTGCGCTCCTCGTCGAGCTCCACGATCTGCTTATCGGAAAGCATCGCCAAAGCCATATCCACCATTCCCACGGCCCCGTTCACAATCTGGCGGCGCGCAGCTACCACAGCCGATGCCTGCTGACGTTGCAGCATCGCTCCCGCGATCTCAGGTGCATAGGCAAGGTGACTAATACGCGCTTCCAGGACATCGATACCGGCCCGGCTCAGGCGCTCGGTCAGCTCGGCTTCGAGCATTTCGTTGATCTTTCCACTGCCGTCCCGCAACGTCACCTCCTGGGCGTTCGCCTCTTCATCTTCCATCGAATCGTAAGCATAAATGCCCGCTAAATGCCGCACCGCCGCTTCCGACTGGATTTCTACATATTTTACATAATCATCTACTTCAAAAGAAGCCTTGGCTGTATCGCCCACGCGCCATACCACTACTGCAGCGATTTCAATGGGGTTCCCGAGTTTATCGTTCACTTTCAGCTTCTGACCATTCAGGTTACGGGCACGCAGGCTGATCTTTTTCCTGCGGAAGAGCGGGTTTACCCAACGCAAGCCGTTTTGCTTCATTGTACCCATGTAATCTCCAAAAAAAGTAGTCACCACCGCTTCATTCGGGTTAATGACCGTGAGACCGATGAGAATGATAAATCCGATGACGGCAATGATAATCCCCGTAACCGGACTGCCAGTAGTTACAAAATATACAAAGCCGCCAAAAAGCAGCGCAAGGCCTATCACAAACAGCAGATAGCCTGAGATAGAGCGTAATTCCTTTTCGATCATAGCTGGTTTGGTTTGATATTAAATTGATATCACAATATTATCAAACTCCGCGCAACTTTCTAATGCATTTGGGACAAAAAAAATCCCGGAGCTTGTGACCGGCTCGGGGAAAGGATGGATGGTGGTACACCCATTAATATCTGTGAACGATCACCTGAGTACGGGTTTCCAACTGAAAGTTGACGGGCAGGTTGTACTTAACCCTAACCTTCTGACCACGCATCACGCCAGGCTCCCATTTTCCACTCATTAGCTTGACTACCCTCAGCGCTTCCTCGTCTATTCCATAGCCTACCCTGTTTTCTACTTTATAGTCGCACATCGAACCATCTTCACAAACCACGAACGATAGCATTACACGTCCTGCTACGCCGTTTTTAGCTGCACTAGGCGGATACCGGATATTGGACGCAAGGAATTTGTAAAACTCTTTCATACCTCCCTTAAACTCGGGATTGATCAGAGGCTTGGTATATTCCATTTGTGTTCCATTGACCCATGAAACGCCGGTTTTAAACTGGCCTAAATCGTAAACTTCCTCGTAGTATCGGGTACTATCGGCCAATTTGCCAATCCATTTGCCGTCTTTGATGCCATTCACAACAGTTCCCTCCTCAAACAGCCATTTGCCGTTCGGCGTTTCTCCAACCCCGCGCCAATAGCCTTCCCCGCTTTTTACATATTGCGCACCATCCGGCCCCCAGGCATTCAGCAGTAGCGGTTCTTCTTTAACGCCCATTTTGTTAACGGGAAAATCCCTGTGAGCTCTGATCTGACCGTTTGGATCCCAGTAAACGTCTGTCACCAGCGAGTCTGTCAGCAACTGTTGACGTCTTACCATACCATTCAAGTCATAGTCCTTGATCATCGAAGCCTTTCCATCGACGCCATATTCGACATATGAAAGCATTCGGCCAGCGGAATCGAATGTAACTTCGGCAGCGTGGCTAGCCTCATTGAAATCGCGGGCAGAGATACGATAGGCAGGTATCGAGTCCGCATTGAGATTCACAAAACGCGACTTGTAGCGAATCTCCTTCCTGGTAAATTTCGCCTCGCCCAGCTTCTTCCATTTTTTGCCCTTTGCTTCTTCGTAAGCTACGTCACCAGACACGAAGCCCTGGTCATCGACGGGCAATGTACGCCGGTATTTCGCCCGCGCTGAGTCTACCGGGATGAAATCGTTCGTGAAATAATCGACGAAAGCGTGCCGTGCAACGTCATAACTCGGCTTGGCATCCGCTTTGAATGCTACCGGGAAAAAGACCGTTTGCCGGACCCGTTGTCCACCCAGCATAGCCGGTTTCCAGGCCTTATACATCCCCAAGACTCGCACAGCCGCTGCATTGCACAAGGTGTCTATCCCGCGAGTCACTTCGATATTGCTCATGCTGCCATCCGGCTGCACCACGCCTTTGAGATAAACCCGCCCGTTTACACCTTTTACTGCGTTTGGAAGCGGGATCTGGAGATTGGAAGTGATAAATTGATTGAGTACTGTCAGGCCACCTGCCGGCTCTGCTTGTTTCTCTACTTCATGGGGCAAATACACCTGCTGAGCGAAGGCCTGTACACCTGAAAACAACAATAGAGTGAGTAGTTTTTTCATTAGGGCTGCTGAGTTATGCTAACAGTAAAAATGCTGTTTTTCTTTTAAAGAAACTCATAGTTACTCTGTAAATATTTCAAAAACGATTTGTAGAAGTAGTTTTTAGTACAAACTTAACCTACTGATAACCTGCGAATAATATCCAGGTAATATGAAATGAGAAAATTTGTATCATGGGAGATACAACTCACTTTCGGACTATCATCATTTCTGACGTTCACCTCGGAGCAGGAGGATCGAAAGCAGAAGAGGTCACCAATTTCCTGAAAAGCTACACGTGCAAAAAGCTTATCCTGAATGGCGACATTATCGACGCGTGGCAATTGAAAAAGTATGGCGTGTGGAAACGCAAGCATACACTGTTTTTCAAACGCGTGCTGAAAATGATAGAAGACAATAAGACGAAAGTGATCTACATTCGCGGTAACCACGACGATTTCCTTGATCAGATCATTCCTCTGCGCCTCGGCAAGCATTTCCAGATCCGCAAAGATTACGTATTAGCCTCCGGCGCACAACGGTTTTATGTGACCCACGGTGATGTTTTTGACTCTATCACTACCCATTTAAAATGGCTGGCTTACCTGGGCGATATCGGCTATACGTTCCTGCTTTGGGTTAATAAATTTTACAATAAATATCGCGCATGGCGCGGTCTCTCCTATTACTCTTTATCGCAACGTGTAAAACAGTCGGTGAAAATGGCTGTGAACTACATGACCGACTTTGAAGAGAAACTGACCGAACTTGCCCGCTCTCGTAACTGCGACGGCGTGATCTGCGGGCATATTCATCACCCGGCAATTCGTGAAATCGATGGTATCAAATACATGAATTCCGGCGACTGGGTTGAGACCCTGAGTGCATTGGTAGAAGATTTCGATGGAAACTGGAGCCTGCTTTACTACGACCAGCAGGAGATCATCGAGAAGCCTGTAAAAAAAACGAGTACCAAAAAAGTCGTTGAGAACTTCCCCGGCATCGAGAAGCAGGTGGCGTTCACCAGTTTTCTGACGGGGCGGAATCAGCGCTATCTATAATCATGAGAATCCTTTTTCTGGTTCAGGGAGAGGGCCGGGGGCATTTGACGCAAGCCATTTCGCTCGGCCAGATCCTGCGTAGTGCAGGACACAAGGTGGTGGGTGCGATGGTGGGGACGTCTCCGGGCCGGAATATTCCGTCTTTTTTTCAGGAGCAGATCTTCGCTCCGGTGCATCATTTTGCCGCGCCCAATATCATTTACAAAGCACACGGCGGCGGCATGAATGTGGGCAGGACGATCGCCACGCACCTGGCACATTTACCCAAATACCTCAAAAGCCTGCATCGCATCCACGAAACGGTGAAGCAAATCAACCCCGACCTGATCGTGAGTTTTTACGATACTTATGGCGGGCTTTACAATATGATCTACCGCTCAGGCATACCGATGGTCTGCATCGCGCATCAATACCTTTTGCTCCACCCAAAATTTATTTTTCCTGAAAACAGCCGGATCAACCAATTTCTGATCAATCTCAACTCCAAATCAACCTCCTGGCTTTCGGCGAACCGGCTTGCATTGTCGTTCCGTGAAATGCCCTCAGCGCCCGAGTTGAAAATCACAGTGGTACCACCATTGCTCCGCAAGGAGGTGACACGGCTTGCTCCACAAAAGGGTTCGTTTATACTTGTTTACATGACCCATCACAGCCTGAGCACTCAGGTAATCGACTGGCACCGAAAGCACCCGGATGTGCAATTACATTGCTTTTGGGATAATGCGGATGCTTCGGAAGAGTTTGTGTTTGACAATACACTCACTTTCCACCAGATCAACAGCGAAAAATATCTTCGGATGCTCGCTACCTGCCGCGCATTGGTGACGACAGCCGGTTTCGAATCGGTTTGCGAGGCGATGTATTTGGGAAAACCTGTGATGATGGTGCCGGTACCGAACCATTTCGAGCAGGAATGCAATGCGATCGACGGGGTGATATCCGGCGCTGGTGTAATGTCCAAGTCGTTTGACCTGTCGGTGATTTTCGATTATCTGCCGAAGCACATTGACCAGTCAGAGAAATTCAGAGACTGGTATAACCGCGGGCAACAGATGTTTATACGGGAAATCGCGGAGTTTGAGAAATCAATCAATATCAGGCGGAAAATTCAATCGGAGATCTGACATTCTCCGCCTGATGTACCTACTTCTCTTTTTTAAACACCAGCTGTTCGGGGTTTTGATCAAATTTAAGGATCAGTTTATCGGATTGCACGTGATAGTTCCCTTTGCCGCCCGTTGAATCCGATGGCAGCCAAGCCTTACTGCTCCATTCCGGCTCGGCTACTTTGCTCCCACCAAAGCTGGTAATTTTGAAGGTGCAATTCGGGCCGAGCGTATAAACCCCGGTAACCGTATTCACGAAAGTATAGCCAGCGATCGTCCCATTTTTCTGATCGTCAGAAAAGGTGAAAACCACGCTCTTCCCGCTGATTCCGGGATCCTTGTCTATCACGCCTGTGGTAGTATTTTGAAAATAATCCAGACGCCAGGCACCGGCTATCGAAGCGACTTCCGAACACGGCGGCATAACGCAGCAATCCTTTCTATTTCCGCACTCAAATGCAGTTAAGGCAATAAAAACGAAACAGATAAGCAAATAGACAATTCTTTTCATGGCATATAAATTTTAAAAACTGACTCCCAACCGCAGCGCAAGCCTGTTATAAACCCTGTCTTCGAACCGCTCTTTTTGATCCCATAACGGCGTTTTGGTGACGTGCGCTTCTTGCCGCTTATAGGTTAATGCGAGCGTAAATGCAGCAGTTCCCGGCTTTCCTACTTTGATGCCCAAGCCCGGGTTAATCATCAACCCACCCTTTGTATCAAAGCCTTCGGAATCGTCGTGAAACCAGGTAAATGCGTAACCTGCATCGAGCGTCCCGAAAAGCTGCACGTTTTTCCTTCCGGCCAAATCATAACGCACGCCTCCGGCGACTGGATTCAGTAAGGCAGCTTTATACCAGTCCATTCCGAGCGTTACACCGGCAGACAGCCGCCGGTCCAATTGCAGCCCGTTGAATGTCTGGATGGTAAGACTTGTCTTGCTATCGACCTGCTCTTGGTTGCCTGAATAAGGATTGTTATATTTTACCCTGCCAAACAATCCGCCAAACTCGGTATGATTCACGAACCTGAGACTTTTGCCCGTTTGCGCGTTCGCGGCCGTAGCAGCGAGCAGCAACCATAAGTACGCGATCTTTTTCATATCAAATCGCTTTTCCAACGGGAATTTTGCTCAATAACCTCAAATCTTTCGGGTTGGAAGAGTCATATTGGTAAAACCCGTCCTCCCCGATCAACAGCAGCGTTTTTCCAAGCGAAATCACGTCATATGCATGCATATCCTTGAAATGTGCCAGCTGATTTTTGTCGACCGAGAAGCGATCGCTCACATCAAATACTTTCAGACCCTGCTCGCCTTCGCAGAGGAAGAGCGTCGGGAAATCGACACTCAGGCCATGCGGGCTTTCCATCTGGTAACTTTTGATGAGTTGCGGCGTGGAGGGATTGCTTACATCCACGAGATCGAGCTGGTTCTGGCCTCCTCCGCACGCGGTACCCGTACGTAACGTCACATAGGCAACACCCTCGTGCACGACCACGGGGTCACACGCGCGGCCGTGTTGAAACATCGATAGCTTCTTGGGCTCCGCGGGGTCAATATTGTCGTAGATAAACATGCCTGACGAGGAACCGATGAACAGTTTGTTGTCGTAAGGGAAAATGGTTTCGATGCCCCAGCCTAGGTCTACCGTTTTAAAATCAATCGGTTGCGAAGGCTTGTCGATCTTAAACAAATGCATTTGGCTCTGGCCGACGGCATAGAGAAAATTACGATCGAGGGCGAAACGAGCCATGGAGCCGCCCTGCCCACTAGTGCTACCCGATGATTGCGGCGAAGCCGACGATGCGCTACTGAGAAACGCTCTGTCTGTAAGCAGCCATCCACCCCACCATGATGACGGTGAAATATTGTCTTCGCAGTTCACCGTCACAGTTTCTGTCACCCACTCTACATCCTGATCGGAAATAGCGCCTATGGTTTCATTCAGTGACCAGCTGCCACCATCGAAAGTACCTGTTTTAAAAACATTCTTGACCCGGCCTACTTCTTTGGGCGCCGCAGGGTCGGTAATGTCGATTGAAACGAGGTCCGAATAGCTGTCGGCATAAAGAATATTATCACGTACCGCTATGTCGCCGTTACCAGGGATATTAATGAATGTTACAAATTTCGGACTGGCTGGATTGCCGTTGTCGATAATGTGAATACCCTTCTTTATTTCATTAACATATAAATACTTCCCTTTGACATACATCTTTCCCGGCTGTACCAAAGCCCGAGGCGATTCCGCTTTGACCTGCGTCCTGAGTTCAAGCAGCGAATACGTTGCGTTATGAAAGCGACGCACAACGCGCGTTTCCTTACATTGGTCGTTACACGACCAGCAAAGCCATGCTACGACACATAACAGTAAAAGTTTAGGTTTCATACGGTTAGGCTTTAGAGGCTAGCAAAAATGATATTTCAACTTGGGTAAATGCAGGACAACGTTTTTCTGTAATTGGTTGGAATACAAAACAAAATCGTCCGAAAGCAAGGCCTTCGGACGATAACGCACCCCGAAAATACCGGCGAACCGGTATTTTTTATCTTTGATATTTTTAAATGCTTTTCGGCACTCTTATTTCGATTCCGGATTCTTGATCCTGCCCATAAAAAGAATGGTATTGGAAGTATTTTCGCTGATCACCAGGCCAAACGGACGATCGCAAATGTATCTCGGTGGCTCAGGTTTTGCCGATGTAGCTACAACCCCAATTGAAGCGACTGCTGCCGCCTCCGTGCCTTGCTCATCAATACCCAGGTAGGCGTCCTGTTTCACAAAATCTACCATAAGCCTTCCCGATTTATTGATCTTTCCGAGTTCCGCACCGGCTTTAAATACCTTATCAATGCCCATTTCCTGCAAGGTCGACTTCAATTTTGCTGAGTAATTCAGCGTAAATTTGGGTAGACCTACTGTGACTCCCTGCTGCGTCATTTTTCCCGCATTTAACTGCATCCAGTTGTCACCGGTGATACTTTTCAACACTTCGTCTATTGTAGTTGATCCTCGTGGGATCAACAATGTCATGCTAAACTGCCCATTCGCGTACGGAAGCTGCACGGCTGCATAGTTGCTTCCGCCACCTACTTTGAAATCCGAGGAAGCATACATCATTTTGACCGTCTTGCTCTGCCCGTTTTCAAGCTGGAATGGCGTGTCCTTTGTTTTATTTGATTCAAATTTCGTTTTCCAATCTCCTTTAAAATACAATGCATTCAAAAGGAACATAACCTGATCTTCCTGGATTTGATCCAGAACTTGTTTGATCTTACCTTTCGTTTTATCACTCGCCCATTTGTTAATACGGTCTTTCGCGGCATCGTTGAATGGCAAACCTGTTACTTCTGCTTCAAATGAGTTTTTCAAAACAGATTGAAAATCATTTTCAACTGAAAAATCATTTCTATACCAAACCGAATTTGCTAATCCCAAACTCACTTTGGAGTCGGCAACCGGCAAATCGTTGACCAAAGTTTTATATGCGGCATTCAAGTCGGCCAATGCGACCGTATCCATTTTCAATGTCTTTTGAATCTCAGCGGCGGTTTCCTTTTCGGCGCCATTCAAAAGCATTCCCAAAGCCATGTGCAAGCTGAGCGGGGATACAAAGAAATTTTCATCCGCAGGTTGCGTTTTCTGTAACGCGTGAATGAAGTCAAAAGCAAAAGAAGTGGTCCCGTTCGAAACTGAGGCCGGTATTTCTACCGGATTTACATCATTTCCGGGCGTAACGCTGTCGTTTGTACAACTAAACAGCATTGCTGCTGCCAGCATCGGAAGGGTCGTCGACTTCTTTAAAATTTTCATGGCTAACAGATGCAAGAACATTTTCCTTCTCCACAATCAACCCACAAATCGATAGATTCAAACCAACTGGTAATGGTTGGAATCTTTTTTGAATTATCTCAAAAAGAATAGCGAACAGACCAGGATACGCCGTACAAATAAGGATGTGAATCGAGGCTTTGATTCGATTTAAAACCTGATGAAACAGCCTTTTGATAAGAACCCGTCAGGTTAGCAGCCCAGTTTGAAGAGAGCTTATAATTCAATCTCAACCCAGTTGTTGCCGCCCAGTTCGTACCACGGTAAATATCATCGCTGGCAGTTGTTCGAATAATCTCTCCGGAAGCGGATTCCAGTTCATTCACCAAAAAGAAATTGGCCATCATACCACCGAGCACCGAATAGCTGAATTTCTTATCAGGATTTAAAGTAAAACCTGCCTGTACCGGCAATTGGAGATATTGATAATTGTTACTTACTTTTTTGGCAACGTCAATATATAATGCACCATTATTGAAACCGGCGGCTTTATCGGCAGAAGGGCTACTCAATCCCGCCAATGCATTTTCCAATACATTCGAAGATAGGTTACTGTATGCATTCAGCACATAACCACCTCCTTCATAAGCTGAATTGCCGCGGAGGTAACTGATGCCCGTTTCCACAGACCAATGTTTCGATAACCGCACACCGCCCTGCGTTTGCACCGCATAAGAGGCCCGCGCTTCGCTGGATCCCGTAGTTGCCCGTCTCTGGCTCACCGACTGTCCTGAAAATGCCATAGGTGCCTCTTTCAACTGCACATCCGGGTTAAACGATGCCGGCATGACACCCAGCCCCGCATAATATTCCTTTGGCTTTTTCTCTTTAACAGGCTCCTCTATCTGTATTTGAGGGCGGAAGAAAACATGACGTTTCTGTACATAAACGTCCAGGTCGCTATAAGGCAAAGATGCCAGCAATTGTGCCGAAATCGTTTGGCTTTGATCCGCCAGAGTAGTTGCATGACTGTTTCCGGTCACTTTTGCTACCGCACTTTCTATGGGCTGTATGTTCTCAACAGGTGCGGAGACCGTGCTGATTACTTCATTCAATGAGCTGCTCTCAGCAACCGGTTTCTGAACACGGACAGCAATTGCTACGCCCGGCTGCTCAACCACAGGATTTTTTGTTTTAGCAAATGCGTTCTCGTTTTTTCCAAGTGCATTGCCTTGGCTTGTTGAGCCGATCTTCGATTCAGAAGGCTCTCGCTGTTCTGGTTTTACCGACGAAACTTGGGGCTCGTTTGCAGCCGCCAATTTCTCCGTATTCAAGCTCTCGTTTGCAGAAGTCTTTCTTCCGGTTGCTTCACCTTTTTCACGCTCCGGCGCTCCGGCTGGTTTCGTAGTCACAGCTATTTGTGGCTTATCACTTATTTGGATACCTGATAACCAAAGTCCGCCGCCTACCAGCAGCAATGCGACGATCGACGCGGCAGCGTACCACACTTTCGGAGACTGCCACCACATGGGAACGACCTTTTCCTGCTCCTTATCAAGACTCGCTTCGATACCCTCCCACACAGACGGCGGGGGAGTTTCGGAAGCCGCCTGCAAGGCCTTTCTCCACTGATCCTCAAAATTGTTTATGTTGGACGGATCCATCATCAAATCTTTTTTCTTTGTTCAACTTCTGCTGAAGCAATGTCCTGGCCCGCGAGTATTGCGATTTGGACGTTCCTTCGGAGATACCCAACATCTGGGCGATCTCATTGTGCTGGTAACCTTCAATCGCATAGAGATTGAAGATTGTCTGACACCCGGGCGGCAATTCGCGAATCATCTCCATGAGTTGCTGCATCTGGAAATTCCCCAGCGTGAATTCCCTGTCCGACAAGCCATTATGATGTACATCTATATCGTCGAGCTCTTTCAGGTATTTCTGTTGCCGCAAATGGTTCAGTGCTGTATTCACAACAACCGATCTGAGCCAATATTCCAGCGGGCTGTCGGCCCTGAAAGAATCTATGTTTTCGTAAATTTTGATGAAAGCATCCTGTAACACGTCCTCCGCGTCAGCGCGGTTTTTCGTATAGCGCAGGCAAATAGCGAACAACTTACCCCCAAAAACATCATATAGCTGTTTCTGGGCGATGCGGTTGCGCTGCTTGCAGCCTTTCACCAGTTCTTGTTCGTTAAACGTCATCCGAAGGTTAGGGGTGCTTCGTTCGGTTTGTAATTAAATTCAGCACCTCTATCCATAAGATAGCCGACTACTGCTGCGTTATGATCCGACTTGCGCTTTCGCCTCCGTCGTAAATTGTCTGACACCCTCATTATCAAAATGGTTGGAACACTTGAAAAAACTATTGTCAAATGTTGGGTACTTTACGCCAAGGAACTATTCAGAGGCGCATATCATTTATTAAAGTACAACCTAAAATCTATCGCCCCATGAGCCAATATATGGTTGAAATCCAGCTGCCGGCTGTCATGTCGGAAGATTTCACAGCAAAAATACCTGCTCAGAGAAAAAAGATTAATGAACTGATGGAGCAAGGAAGGCTGATGTCTTATGCTTTGTCCGATGATTATTCCAGACTCTGGTGTGTGGTTCGCGCAGAAACTGAATTTGAAGTAATGTCGCTCGTCTCGGAATTTCCGCTGATCGACTATATGGATCCCAAAATAACCAAACTTATGTTCAACAATGTGGTAGCCCTCCGCTTGCCCATGTTTTCATTGAACTGACACCAATTAAGAGTATTTTGTTGCCTGAAAAAGCCTTGCCTGAATAGACGGCGAGGCTTTTTCATTAATAATCAGAGTTTTCGGGTAATCAGTGCACCAATTCTTTCCAGGGCTGCCTGATCGGTTTCGCTAAAATCATCCAGCTGGTCGCTATCGACGTCCAGTACCATTGCAACGGTTCCATTTCTGTGAAAAACCGGCACGACGATCTCTGAACGCGATGCCGAGCTACATGCAATATGACCCGGAAATTGCTCTACATCCGGGACCAGAATGGTTTCGGCGCGCGTATAACTTGCGCCGCATACACCCTTGTGAAAGGGGATACGCGTACACGCAATCGGCCCCTGAAACGGCCCGAGCACCAACTGTCCTTCCTTAACCAGGTAAAATCCCACCCAAAAGAATCCAAATGCTTCTTTTAACACCGCGGTTATATTCGCAAGGTTAGCTATAAGGTCACTTTCATCGGCAATTAGCGCTTCGATTTGCGGAAAAAGCGCTTCATAAATTTCACCTCGGCTTGTATCTGTCGGTATGAATAAAGTTTCTGCCATAATCTTAAATACTTCTCGATTTCTGGTTAACACACATGCCTTTCGAATAGTTACAAATAATATGAAAATGAACTCTGATTGAGCCACTGGTAGCACGCCTTCTGTTGTATATTTGATGTCCGATTAGTGTTACAAGCAGTCCCCTTATGAGTCAAAGACATATCTTATTAATGGATGGCCCGGATCACAAGGGTTTGATCTATCATGTTACCCGCATTCTTTTTGCCCACAATCAGAATATTATCAGTAACGACGAGTACGTAAGCCCTTCGCGCTATTTCTTTATGCGTACCGAATTCGAAGGGGATACCGATATTCCTGAACTATTAAAAGCACTTCAATCCGAACTACCTGCCGGGCTGAACCTGCGCATTAATCCTAAAAAGAACAAGGATATTGTGCTGATGGTCACCAAGGAGCACCACTGCCTGGGCGAACTGCTAATCCGCTATGCATTCAATGAGCTGGATGCGACGATTATGGCCGTGATCAGCAATTATAATACGCTACAACCACTTGTAGGCAAATTTGGGATACCTTTTCATTTTATTTCGCACGAAAATAAAAGTCGGGAAGAGCATGAGGAGGCGATATTAAGGACATTGGAGATTTACCGACCCGATTATGTAGTACTAGCCAAATACATGCGCATTATCACGCCGCAATTTGTCGAGCGTTTCCCGAATCGGATCGTGAATATCCATCATTCCTTTCTGCCCGCATTTATCGGGGCAAACCCTTACCGCCAGGCTTATGAACGCGGCGTGAAAATCATTGGAGCCACGGCGCATTTCGTGAATAACGACCTAGATGAGGGTCCGATCATCGCACAGGATGTAAAGGAAGTCGACCACAAACTGACCGCTTCGGACATGGCAACTTTGGGAAAAGATACTGAAAAAGCGGTGCTCTCGAAGGCCTTAAAACTGGTTTTTAACGACCGCGTTTTCATTCACCACAACCGCACCATTATCCTGTAAAACAAAGAAAAAGCCCTTAGTCAGAATCACCGAGGGCTTTTTGCAATCTGATGGATGTTATTGAATGTGTAATCTTACAAAAATTTCTTTAAAACATCAAATTCAGATTCAAGCTGTTAACTAATTCTAAGCATATTCTAATTAAACTGCCTCCGCTGTACGTACCAGCTCAACCAGATCTCCGTCGTTTACTTCTTTCTTGATGTCGGCTACTTCGAGGAACCGTGTGTACAGCTCGTCCAACACCGGTTTTTCAAACGAGAAGCCCAGCAATTCGAGGCGATGCTTCAACGCGTGGCGTCCACTGCGGGCAGTCAGTACAATGTCGGATTTATCGACACCCACATCCTGCGGGTTCATGATTTCGTAGTTCAGATTGTTTTTCAGGAAGCCGTCCTGATGAATACCCGACGAATGCGCGAATGCATTGCGCCCAACAATCGCCTTGTTGGCCTGCACCGGCATACGCATCATTTTCGACACCAGCTGGCTGGTCGGATAAATGTGCTGCGTATTGATGCCTGTTTCAAGGCCCAGTTCCTGATGCACTTTCAATGCCATCACTACCTCTTCGAGCGAAGTGTTACCGGCGCGCTCGCCGATCCCGTTGATCGTAACCTCTACCTGACGTGCGCCCTGGTTGATACCCGCGATAGAGTTCGCAGTAGCCAAGCCGAGGTCATTATGGCAGTGGATAGAGATAGTAGCTTTATGAATGTTCGAAACATGTTCGAATATGTATTTGATTTTGTTTCCGTACTCGTCGGGCAGGCAGTAACCTGTTGTATCAGGGATATTTACTACCGTTGCCCCCGCACCGATCACTGCTTCCACCAACTGTGAAAGGAAAACCAAGTCCGCGCGGCCCGCATCTTCGCAGTAAAATTCAACATCCTCCACTTTGGTTTTAGCATATTTCGTAGCCGCTATTGCTCTCTCGATGATTTTTTCACGGGTAGTGTTGAATTTATGCTGGATGTGAATGTCGGAAGAACCGATACCTGTGTGGATCCGTGCCCGTTTGGCATACTGCAGTGCATCTGCAGCTGCATCGATATCGCCTGGCACTGCACGTGAGAGCGCACAAATGATAGGCTCACGCACAGCTTTGGAGATCTCTACCACGGAACGAAAATCTCCGGGACTTGAAACCGGGAAGCCGGCTTCGATGATATCTACCCCCAGCTTTTCGAGTTGTGTGGCAACCACGATTTTTTCTTCTGTGGTCAATTGGCTGCCCGGCACCTGCTCGCCGTCTCGTAAAGTAGTGTCGAAGATCTGAACTCGATTACTCATTGGTGGGTATTAATTTTTTTATGGGACACGAATTTAACAATATTTCAGGCAATATAAAACCCTTTCCTTGTCACGGGAAAGGGTCTGTAACTTATCAAAACATAACCTTTCCCGCCTCACGGTAGCTGTTGAAGATTGAGAATTAGGTTAACTTGCTGGCTCATATTCATGTTGCGAAATTTCGCTCACCGCGATTTTCTTCTGCAAAGAAAGCACAAGTTTTGAATGCAACAAATATTGTTTGGCAAATCTTTGAAATTTTTTAGATTCTTTTCAAAAGCTCTTCGCCAGCCTGTTGGGTATTCAGGATCTTATCAGCAGGAGTACCTGCATCGGCAATGTCGCGAGTTCTGAAACCATCTTTCAGCAACTTATCAACTGCCGAAATAATCGCTTCCGATTCTTCTTTCAAACCAAATGAAATATCGAGGAGCAATGCCGCCGAAAGTACTGATGCCAAGGGGTTTGCAACACCTTTACCGGTGATGTCGTGCGCCGAGCCGTGGATTGGTTCGTAAACGCCGGTGCTATCACCGACAGACGCCGAAGCCAGCATTCCCATCGATCCGGCGATCTGGCTGGCCTCGTCGGTAAGGATATCACCGAACAGGTTAGCGGTCACAACAACATCGAAACGCTTAGGATCTTTGATGAGCATCATTGCTGCTGCATCCACAAATTGGTGCTCAACGGTAATATCAGGGTATTCGGGAGCCAAAGCCTGAACCACTTCACGCCACAGCCGACTCGTTTCGAGAACGTTCGCTTTATCCACAGAGCAGAGACGTTTTCCACGCGTACGGGCAGCTTCGAAGGCTTTGCGGGCAATGCGCTCCACTTCGTACCGGCTGTATTCAGCGAGGTCGTAAGCGGTATTGTTGTCGTTTTTGCGCCCTTTTTCTCCGAAATAAATGTCACCAGTGAGCTCACGGAAGAAAAGGATATCCGAACCTTTCAGGATTTCAGGACGGATAGAAGAAGCACCCAAAAGCTCATCGAACAGCTTGATCGGACGAAGGTTGGCATACAAACCCAGTTCCTTGCGCATTTTCAGCAAGCCTTGCTCAGGGCGAACTTTGGCAGTAGGATCGTTGTCATATTTCGGGTGGCCTACCGCACCGAAAAGGATCGCGTCGGAATTGCGCATCTTTTCCAATGTCTCGTCAGGAAGTGGGTTACCCGTTGCTTCGATGGCGACGTGGCCCATCAACGCCTCGTCGTAAGTGAATTCATGACCGAATTTCTCAGCGATTTTTACCAACACTGCCTTTCCTACCTCTGTAACTTCTTGTCCGATTCCGTCGCCCGGAACGATAAGGATATGCTTTTTCATTAAATATTTAATTGATAATCAATAAATTATAAACAAAATAAATGCATTGTCTTACGACAATGCATCCGCTATTGGTTCAATCTTGGTTTCGGGAACGCCGATCAGGTTGAGCATTTTCTGCGTAGCCTTAATCGCCGAAAACGTCTGGTCCGAGTCCAGACCGCGCGTTTTAACCTCCTTGCCATTGATCTCCCAGGTAATGATCGTTTCGCATAAGGCATCGGTCTTACCACCTGGCGGAATCCGAACGGTATAATCGCTCAGCATCGGCAGCTCAATCCCCTTTTTTGCGTAAATCTTTTTCAAGGCATTCATAAATGCATCGTACTGGCCGTCGCCCTGCGCATTTTCTTCAAAAACCTCTTCGCCGAAAGAAATCTGCAATGTGGCAGAAGGTTTCAGGTTTTTGGAATGCGTAAGCACGTAGTTGGTGATTACCACCTTCTCCTCCACGGCACTGCTGTCGAGAATATCGGAGATAATGTAAGGCAAATCCTCCGGCGTAACCACCTCTTTTTTGTCGCCCAGCTCGATAATGCGCTGCGTTACCTTTTTCAAATCGGCATCCGAAAGCGAAATGCCCAGGTCACGCAGGTTGTTCTCAATATTCGCCTTGCCGGAAGTTTTACCCAATGCATACAACCGCTGCCGACCGAAACGCTCGGGCATCAGTTTACTGAAATAAAGATTGTTCTTCTTATCCCCATCTGCATGAATACCAGCCGTTTGCGTAAACACACTTTCTCCTACAATGGGCTTGTTTGCAGGGATACGGATGCCTGAAAACGTCTCCACCAGCTTGGAGATCGAGTACAGCGACTTCTCATTCACCGCCGTCGTACATTCCGGCATCATGTCGTTGATCACCGCGATCGTGCTCGCGAGCGGCGCATTACCCGTACGCTCACCCATGCCGTTCACGGTCAGGTGCAGGCCTTGTACGCCCGCACGAAGCGCTTCCATTACATTCGCGACACCCAGGTCATAGTCATTATGGCCGTGGAATTCGAAATGCTGGTTAGGATAGCGTTCAACGATTTCCTTAATGAATGTATAAGACTCAAATGGTGTCAGAACGCCCAACGTATCAGGGAGCAGAATTCGCTTGACGGGCAAAGCACTCAGAAAATCAAGCGATTGGAACACATATTCTTTCGAATTACGCATCCCGTTACTCCAGTCTTCGAGGTACACATTGCATTGAATGCCCTTCGTTTCCGCGAGCTCAATTACATTACGAATATCTTCGAAATGCGCTTCCGGTGATTTTTTGAGCTGGTGGGTCAAATGGTTCAGCGATCCTTTGGTGAGAAGGTTCATCACTTTCGCGCCAGCCTGCACCATCCAGTTAATGGACGCATCGCCGTCGACGAACGTGAGTACTTCTATTTTATCCAGAAAACCATTCGCACCGGCCCAATCCGTGATTTTCCTAACCGCCTGAAACTCCCCTTCCGACACACGTGCCGAGGCGACTTCAATGCGGTCGACCTTCACTTCCTGCAACAGGATCTGGGCGATGGTCAGTTTTTCGGATGCGGAAAACGACACCCCGCTGGTTTGCTCACCATCGCGGAGTGTCGTGTCCATAATTTCTATGTAGCGGCTGTTCATGGGCAGTCGGCCGTCGGCTATCGGCTATTGGCTATCAAAAAAAGTTCGACAGCCGATAGCCGATAGCCGACTGCCATTAAAATATTCTCTCTGCTTCAAATTCCTTGATCTCTCCCTTCATCGCTTGCAGATAATCGATGTCGTCGAAGCCGTTCATCAGGTTATGTTTTTTATAACCATTGATGTCGAAAGACTCGCTTTCGCCCGTCGCAACGATCGTGATTTTCTGCTCCGGCAAGTTCACTTCCAGCTCTGCCTTAGGATCAGCCTCGATTGCTTCGAAGATTTTGTTCAAAAACTCAGGGCTCACTTGTACTGGCAAAATACCGATATTCAATGAGTTGCCTTTGAAAATATCCGCAAAGAAGCTGGAAACCACGCAGCGAAAACCGTAATCGTAGATCGCCCACGCGGCGTGCTCGCGGCTCGAACCGCTACCGAAGTTGTGGCCTCCCACAAGGATTTTGCCGGAGTAAATAGGATTGTTCAATACGAAGTCCTGCTTCGGCGTATCGTCGCCGTTGAAGCGCCAGTCACGGAAGAGGTTGTCGCCAAATCCTTCGCGTTTAGTTGCTTTCAGGAAGCGCGCAGGGATAATCTGGTCGGTATCGACGTTTTCGATCGGCAAAGGGACCGCCGAGCTTTTCAGTATGGTGAATTTATCGTAAGCCATTGTTTTGAATGCTTTATGCCGTAAGCTTTAAGCTTTAGGCTTTTTTGTAATGCTCTTTTCTAGATTGTACAGCATTCTCTTTATCAGGTTAATCCTTTCATTAAGTAATGAATAATCCGCATCTGAAAGGTATTCCAAATCTTTTGAAAGCTGTAAGAGATATTCGACTTCATGAGCAGAGCCCAATGAGATATGTATGAATCTTGCGAACTCTAGGTCTGTTGTCCTGCCACACCCCTCTGCCAAATTCGTTGGAATTGAAACAGAAGCCCTCCTAATTTGTGAGGTTACGCCGTATGTTTCATTTGCCGGAAACGTTCGCGTTTTGATGTAAACATCCAGAACAAACTCATGGCTAATTCTCCATACCTCATACTTCCTGAAATCTCTCATAGTGTGTCAATTGCAATCTGCTTATAGCTTAAGGCCTATCGCCTAAAGCCCTCAAAGCAACGTCCGCGGATCCGTAACCACGCCCGTTACTGCTGCTGCTGCGGCTACGAGCGGGCTTGCGAGCAATGTACGCGCACCGGGGCCCTGGCGACCTTCGAAGTTACGGTTTGAGGTACTTACCGCGTATTTGCCGGCAGGGATTTTGTCGTCGTTCATTGCCAAACAAGCTGAGCAGCCTGGCTGACGCAATTCGAAACCAGCTTCGGTCAGGATGTCCAGGATACCTTCTTCTTTAATCTGCGCTTCTACAATGTGCGAGCCAGGAACGATCCATGCCGTTACATTATCAGCCTTCTTACGGCCTTTCACGATCGACGCGAACGCGCGGAAGTCTTCGATACGGCCATTGGTACAGCTACCGATGAAAACATAGTCAATAGGCTTACCGATCATATTTTCATTCTCGTGAAAACCCATGTAATTCAGCGACTTGTCATAAGTAGCCTTACCACCTTCCACCTGATCCGAAGTAGGGATCGCGCGGGTGATGCCCTGACCCATTCCCGGATTGGTACCGTAGGTGATCATCGGCTCGATATCCGCTGCGTCGAAAGTATATTCTTTATCGAAAACAGCGCCTTCGTCTGTTTTCAAAGTTTTCCAGTAAGCCAATGCCTTGTCCCACTTCTCGCCTTTCGGAGCTTGCTCGCGGCCATTGATGTAGGCAAAAGTAGTTTCGTCGGGAGCGATCATACCACCACGGGCTCCCATTTCGATACTCATATTGCAGACCGTCATACGACCTTCCATCGACATATTTTCGAAAACATCTCCCGCGTATTCAACGAAATAACCCGTTGCACCGGCAGTAGTCAGTTTCGAGATGATATAAAGTGTTACGTCTTTCGGCGTTACACCTTTGCCCAGCTTGCCATTTACGTTTACACGCATTTTCTTGGGCTTGGGCTGCATAATGCACTGCGAAGAAAGCACCATTTCCACCTCCGAAGTACCGATACCGAACGCGATCGCGCCGAAAGCACCGTGGGTAGAAGTGTGCGAATCACCGCAAACGATGGTCATGCCGGGGAGCGTGATACCGTTTTCCGGTCCAACCACGTGCACGATACCATTACGGGCATGGCCCAGTCCCCAGTGTGAAATGCCGTATTTCGCAGCATTCGCTTCGAGGGCTTTCAGCTGATTCGCCGAGAGCGGGTCCTGAACCGGAAGGTGCTGGTTGATGGTAGGAGTGTTGTGATCCGCCGTTGCGAAAGTACGCTCGGGATACATCACGCCAATGCCTCTGGTTTCGAGTCCCAGGAATGCAACAGGGCTTGTTACTTCGTGGATAAAATGGCGGTCGATGAAGAAAACATCCGGACCGTCCTCGATTTTACGAACAACGTGGGCATCCCACACTTTGTCGAAAAGGGTACTCGCTTGATTACTCATTTTGATTAAAATTAGAATTTCGCCTCGTCGTTCAGGCTTCAAAGAAAGAGCTGATAATCAACGCCTTTCTCAGAAGGAGAATCGACATTACAAATTACCGCATAATTAAAGGAATATATATAACGGTAAAGGTTCAAAAAATAGTGATTTTGGTTTAGGGGCAGGGTTTGAGCGGAAATCTTTATTCCAATGCATCCGGCTCCATCAATGGCTGCTGTCGGTTGTCCCAAAAGAACAATACGTGTATCTGGCTGCCTGCGACTTCGTAGAAAACAGAACAGTTCTTATGAATCCATCCCTTGCGGATGTTCGGATTTTCGCGGGTGCCCTTGAAGATGAAAGGAGTGCTACTTATCGTGTCTAAGATATGAATTACCCTGCGGTGAAATTGGCTAGCTATGCTTTTACCAAACCTGGATTCAATTTGGTCATAAATGGCGTCGAATGTTTCGACCGCCGTAGGAGCCAGGATCACCTCATAATTCACTATCCCGTTTTCTGCTTTTAAATTCGTCCAAAGTCATGTAACGACCAGCCTTTATCTCCTCTCTACCAGCCTGAATGCCTTTCAGCACATGTTCCGGCAGCGCTTCATCCCTTTCAAATTCCACTTCCATTGCTTCCAGAAAAGCAATTACAGCCTCTTCCTGATCTTTGGTTGGATAAACATGAATCGCCTCCATTGTCCATTCAAGTATTAGTGTAAACAAATATAATGATTTGCCTGCATAAGCACAGCCCGTCACCCCTGCCGCTTCGGCGTAGTCCCGTACTTCTCTTTGTATGTCTTGATAAAATGCGAAACGCTCTCATACCCAATTTCCGTACTGATCTCCGAAACGTTCTTCGTACTATTCCTCAACAGAAAATCCGCATAATCCAGCCGCTTGTTTTTCAGCCACAGGGCAGGTGAAGTGTTAAATTCATCCTGAAAATCTCGCTTGAATGCCGAAAGGCTCCGGCCGGAAAGCCGCGCCAGCTCATTCAATGTCAGAGGCTTCAAGTAGTAGCTGTTCATCAAAAACGAAAGATCGACCTTTTCACCTTTATAGAGACTGTACAAAATACCCCGCAACTGGTTTGAATGATCCAGCTCCATCAAATGCAGCAGCAGCTCCTGGAATTTCAAACGCAGAAAGTGATTCTTCAACTCCGTTCGCGAGCGGAAATAGGGAAATACGGATTGGATGAACTTCTCGAAATTGTCATCCGACTTTAAAAGCAAAATCGGATATTCGACGGCTTCGGCGTTTTTTTGAGCATCAAAAAGCTCCGGGTGCAAGCCTACGAATTCCTTCAGTAACTTTTCGTCAAAAAAGAACACCAAGCTTTTATATGCCTCGTGAATGGATTCCGACATCAAGTAAAAGCCCCGCTGAATGAACAAAATATCCCCTTTTTCGACATGCACTTCCTGCGTCGGACTGGTAAATTTCTTTTCACCTTCCAGCACCACAATCACCGCGTGCTCCTCGAAAAACACGTCGTATTTCGAAGGATATACTTCATTCCGGTAAGCCACGAAGGTCATGTCCTGGATTTTCAGGGACTCGAATTCCTGGGAGCTGATGTCGGATGGTACGCGTAACATTATCGGGCGGCTATTTCCGGCTTTTGAAGAATTTGTTCAAATTCAAATAGTAGTTCAAACTGATGCGCGGGCGATTAAAAAACGTGACCTCGTCTGATACCAATGTCGATAAATTCGCAAAATGTGAGACTTCGAGGCTTAGCTGCCTTCGGAACGAAATACCAATATGAGGCCCCAAAATGAAAGTTCGCCAGCTATCCATGGGAAAGCTGTATTCGAAACCTATATTAGGCCTGAAATTACCGGAACCGATGTAAGTCCCCGCACCAACCTCCAGGGTGTTTAAACTGATTTTCTCGTCCGGAATGTAGTTGTACACCTTGCTCACAGAAACGCCTGGCATTGTCGCAAATAGAATTTTGAAATACCGGTTGTGAA
The DNA here is from genome assembly GCF_057586235.1 of Dyadobacter sp. SRI_021. NCBI lineage: Bacteria > Pseudomonadati > Bacteroidota > Cytophagia > Cytophagales > Spirosomataceae > Dyadobacter > Dyadobacter sp. SRI_021. The sequence goes on along the minus strand of NZ_JBYCZM010000013.1, from coordinate 86,582 downwards.
ATCTTCTTGGCAGGTTTATGCGCAATCCCACTCCGAATGTTGGCGTCGTACCCAGGTTGACATCTGTTTCCTCCCATGCTTCGATACCGCCCATCGCATATGCGTCTATCTCCATTTCCGATTCAGCAGCGGCGCCTTTGCTTTGCTTTTCCGAGGTATTCACTCCGTTATACCGGTCGACATAACGCCCCAATTCCCTTGCAGAATAACCCCGAACAGGACCATTATCGGCACCATCGGCGAGCAATACCGGTAGTTGGCGTACATACTCGTCATATTGAATGAGGTATTTCTTTCCGCCGGAGAGTCTGTAAAATGGATAATTGTATAGTTCCTTCAACTTTCCACCCTTTTCCAGAAAGAAATGCGATTGCTCAGCCAGGTCTAGGTATTCCAGCAAAGTTGCTTTCGGGCCTGAGGTTATCTGTCTTAAATAAACGGTTACCGAGTCCTTCGCTTCGAGAGAGGGAGCCTGTTCGTAGGTTTTGCTCAGATCGATATTCAGTATTCCGATTCTTTTGCTCACATAGCGCTCGTTAAGCGGCGCAATGTAAAACTGTGCCGCAGCGTCCGGACCTACTTTTTCCACTATGCCCCTCTTCTCTCTGGCAAAATCAACGGTCATCGGACTGGTGCCCCAGCCGTCGTAACGGATAAATCCCCTGGTCGTGTCACCTTCGAGCGAAACGATGTAACTTTCCAACATTTTCCCCTGACCAAAGCCGCGGGAAGCGGCCATCACGGCAACCAATACGCCAATAAATAAGCAATACGGTTTTCTTCGTAAAACTGAGCTCATATAATATTTAAACCATAAACTGAAACAAATCCGGCTGATCATTCAGATACTCATAAACCACCCGGTTCGCATCCATTCGCTCGATGAGCGGCGCAAAATCTTCGCGGCTTTTCAATTCGATGCCTACCAATGCAGGCCCCTGCTCGCGGTTGGTTTTTTTTACGTATTCGAAACGTGCAATGTCGTCATTAGGCCCGAGCACATTTAAAAACTCACGGAATGCACCTGAACGTTGCGGAAAGCGGATAATAAAGTAATGCTTCAAGCCTTCATAAAGCAACGACCGCTCCTTGATTTCCTCGGTGCGGGTAATATCGTTGTTGCCACCACTGATGAGCACTACGACGTTTTTACCCTTAATATCTTCTTTAATTAAATCCAATGCAGCTACCGTCAATGCGCCGGCGGGTTCGGCGACGATCGCTTCCTCATTATAAAGCTGTAAGATCGAAGAGCATACCTTTCCTTCCGGAACGAGCAGGATTTGATTCAAACTCTTACTGCAAATATCAAATGTAATATCGCCGGCACGTTTTACTGCTGCACCATCTACAAACTTGTCAATGTTATCCAGCGTCACGACATGCCCTTCCTGAATGGATTTGTGCATCGTTGGCGAGCCTTCCGGTTCCACGCCAATGAGTTGTGTTTTGGGAGAAAGCTGTTTAAAAACAGTTGAAATGCCGGATGCCAGGCCGCCTCCGCCAATGGCCATCAACAGATAGTCGATTTTGAAATCAGCATCTTTGAAAATTTCCAAACCAACGGTACCCTGACCTTCGATGACCTGTAAATCATCAAATGGGTGCACAAAAACGGCATTGGTACTGTCGCGATAGGCCATTGAGGCGTGGTAGGCGTCGTCGTAAGTATCGCCTACCAAGTGGATTTCGATCCACTCCTGTCCGAAAAGCCGCACTTGTTTTACTTTCTGCGCGGGTGTGGTGGTAGGCATAAAAATGGCACCTTTCACCTGCATTTTCCGGCACGCATATGCTACGCCCTGGGCGTGGTTACCCGCGCTCGCACACACGACTCCTTCTGCGAGGGCTTCGGGTGCGAGGCTCGCCATTTTGTTATATGCTCCCCGAATCTTGTACGAGCGGACAGTTTGAAGATCTTCTCTTTTGAGATAAATATTAGCTCCATACTGCTCCGAAAGGTGTGCATTAAAAAATATCGGTGTGTGATTGATCACCCCGCGCAGGCGTTCGGCGGCGAGGAATATGTTATCGAGAGTCGGAACGGAATGTGAAGTGCTCATAGGATTCTGAAACAAAAGAGCTTTGCAAAAAGCAAAGCTCCATTTTTCTATCTGTTACCCCGGACTTAAGTCCGGGGCAAAGGATTAACTTAGTTTCTTTCCGGACGCAATCCGCGTACAGTAGAACCAGCTTGCCACATTTCTGATTCGCGCAGCTCAGCCAATTCTTCTTCCAGTTTCACGCGGTAGTCAGGTTGTGAGTTACGGGTGATGGAAATTTTAGCTTGCTCGCCGCTTTTTACAGAGTTGTACAATTGCTCGAAAACAGGCTTGGTAGCGTCACGGAAAGGTTTCCACCAATCCAAAGCACCGCGCTGGGCAGTAGTAGAGCAGTTAGCGTACATCCAGTCCATACCGTTTTCAGCCACCAATGGCATCAACGATTGAGTCAATTCTTCGACTGTTTCGTTGAATGCTTCTGACGGCGTGTGACCGTTCGAACGCAACACTTCGTATTGTGCAGCGAAAATACCCTGGATAGCCCCCATCAAAGTACCACGCTCACCGGTAAGGTCAGAAGTAACTTCACGGTAGAAATCAGTTTCGAACAGGTAACCTGAACCTACACCGATACCCATTGCGATACATTTTTCACGCGCTTTGCCAGTAGCATCCTGGAATACCGCGAAAGAAGAGTTCAAGCCTTTTCCTTCTACGAACAGGCGGCGAAGTGAAGTTCCCGATCCTTTTGGAGCAACCAGGTATACATCCACGTCAGCAGGAGGAACGATGCCAGTCTGATCTTTATAAGTTACACCGAAACCGTGTGAGAAATACAGTGATTTGCCGGCAGTAAGGTGTTTTTTAACAGTTGGCCAAAGTTCGATCTGAGCAGCGTCAGAAAGCAAGTAGCAAATGATGGTTCCTTTTGCAAGCGCCTCTTCGATGTCGAAAAGGGTTTCGCCTGGTACCCATCCGTCAGCAACAGCTTTGTCCCAAGACTTACCACCTTTACGCTGACCAACGATTACATTGAAACCGTTGTCACGCATGTTCAAGCTTTGGCCTGGGCCTTGTACGCCGTAACCAATTACAGCGATGGTTTCGTTAGAAAGTACTTCGCGTGCTTTTTCAAGAGGAAATTCTTCACGGGTTACTACTTCTTCTTCGACCCCGCCGAAATTTAATTTTGCCATTGATTATTGATTGGATTATTGATTTACTACGAATTTAAAAGCAATACTACTAAAAACTGGCCGACTATTGGTAATACTCCCACTCAGCTTCGGGCAGATAATCTACCAGTGTCTGAGGCGATTTGCTCACCGCCACGCGTCCCGAGCGAACGAATTCGAGGATTTCGTGGGGTTTGATATAATCGAAAAATTCAAAGATCTCTTCTTCGGTGCCCGTCTTCTGAATGATCACATAAGTGAGGTGCCAGTATACGACCCACGCTTTGTAAACCTTATTAATCGTCTCGATATCGAGCGGTTTAGCACCGATGGGTGTCGAAACCTTGAACAATGCGATCTCGTTGTAGGCGATGTCTTCATTGAGATACCCGAAAACCGCGAGTACTTCGATGATCTTGCGGATCTGGCGGACCAGCTTCTCTACCGCGTCGCGCGACTCGCTACGGATGACGATCGTAAAGCGGGAAATACCCTTACGCTCGGTCTCCGAAACGGTTAAGCTCTCGATATTGATCCGTCGCCGGGTGAATATCGTCGTGATCTTGTTGAGAATACCGATCGAATTCTCAGTAAAAACACAAATGGTGTATGATGTCATAATTTCTTCCTCTTTATATTATTCCAAACGGATATCGGCTACGCAAGCGCCCGTTGGCACCATCGGGAACACGTTTTCTTCTTTCTCTACCAATACTTCCAAAAGATAAGGCTTGTCGGAAGCCAGCATGGTGTCGAGCGACGCATGCAGATCCTCGCGTTTCGCGCAGGTATGCCCGTCGATGCCGAAACCTTTGGCAATCGTGATGAAATCAGGGTTTTGCAGCTCCACGAACGAGTAGCGTTTCTGGTGGAAAAGCTGTTGCCACTGGCGTACCATTCCGAGGAAGTTGTTGTTCAGAATGATGATTTTCACCGGCAAACCGCTCTGCGCAATCGTACCCAGTTCCTGAATCGTCATCTGGAAGCAACCGTCGCCGATAATCGCAACCACTTCGCGGTCCGGCGCGCCCACTTTCGCTCCGAATGACGCAGGCAATGCATAACCCATCGTTCCCAAACCGCCCGAAGTAATGTACGAGCTCGGTTTTTTAAACTGGTAATAACGCGCCGCCATCATCTGGTGCTGGCCTACGTCGGCCACGATCACCGCTTCGCCCTTGGTTTTATCCGAGAGGGTGCGGATCACCTCCGCCATTTTGATTTTCTCCGTAGTAGGAGCCAATTCCGGCTGTGTGATCTTCTTATCTTCGATCGCGTCGTATTTCTTGAATTCAGCTTTCCAGGCTTCGTGATTGTTTTCATTGACTAATGGAAGCAGTTGTTCCAGTGCAATTTTCGCGTCGCCCACTACCGGTGCGTCCGCTTTCACGATTTTGTCGATTTCCGCCGGGTCGATTTCAATGTGAACGACCTTCGCTTGCTTCGCATAGCGGTTCAAATCGCCGGTTACCCGGTCGTCGAAACGCATTCCGACCGCGATAATGAGATCGCATTGGTTGGTCAGGACGTTGGTACCGTAGTTTCCGTGCATTCCCAGCCAGCCCATATAGTTAGGGTGGTCCACCGACATGGAGGAAAGCCCCAGCAATGTCGAAGCGGCTGGAATATCTGTTTTTTCAATAAAACGGATCAATTCCTGCTCCGCACCGGCAATCTGCACGCCGTGACCTACGAACAGGAACGGGCGTTTTGCTTGGTTGATCAGCTTCGCAGCAGCCGCCAGCTGCTCTTCTTTCGGTGCGAGGCGCGGGTGGTAGCTCAGCAATGTCTCTACCTTTTTGTGTACGAAAGGCTTCGTCATCAGTTTCTGCTGCGCATCCTTGGTAATATCGATCAAAACCGGCCCCGGACGACCTGATTTTGCTATATAAAATGCCTTGGCAATGATCTCAGGGATTTCATCCGCATTGGTAACCTGGTAGTTCCATTTGGTAATGGGGATGGTGATACCCATCACGTCGGTCTCCTGGAATGCGTCGGTACCGAGCAAATGCGATGCCACCTGACCGATAATACACACCATCGGCGTAGAGTCGATAATCGCGTCCGCGATACCGGTTACCAGGTTGGTAGCACCCGGCCCCGAAGTAACAAGACAGACCCCTACCTCACCCGTAATGCGCGCAAAGCCTTCCGCCGCGTGTGCAGCCCCCTGCTCGTGACGCACGAGAATGTGGTTGATCTGATCCTGATAGTCATAGATCGCATCATACACCGGCATAATCGCGCCGCCCGGATAGCCGAAAATGGTTTTCACCCCTTCCGCAATCAGCGACTGGATCACCGCATGCGAGCCATTGATCAGCTCCGGCCTGGCTACCGAAACCAGCGGTTCCGAGCCCTGAATTGTTGCAGTTTGATTTTCATTAAATCCCATGACCTCTATTTTATTTAGTCGGATGAATTTTCAAGATTCTCAATGTCATTTATATCTCTCGGCCTTCCTGCCGCCTTCTTTGCCGTGATCAGATCTTTGTAATGTATCAATCTGATTTTTAAACCCTCTACTGCATGATCAGCGGCATTCTTGTACGCTTCTTCGAATTCCAGCCCTTTCAACTTCGTGATTAAATCGATCGAAACGGGCACCCGGCCAAATGTAAATACATCAAATTGCGGGTTATGCAGGAAGTTCGTCTCTGTCATATCAAATAGCGGCATTCCAAACTGTTCGAATGCATTCGCAATCCTCCGATAGTTTTCACTCGTTTTCCTAACCCATATATCCATGTCGCCGGTTGTTCGGGAATAGCCATGCAGGATTACCGAGTAGCCGCCGACCAGAATATATTCCACTTCACATTCATTGAATGACTTCAAGAAATCCTGAAAATCATCATTGAAAATATTTCCCATTACATCGGGTGTTTTCGCATTGAAAAAACACTTCTGTCCATTCGGGGTGGGTTTTGCAAATCAAACTGAAATGCAATGCTGTTCAGGTAATGCGCTGCTTCCAACCTTTCTTTCAAAGTTTTCGGCTGATTTTTCGCGTAGTACTTCTCAGTCTCCGAATGCGTCCCGGCATGGAAGGCCGTTCTATCCAATTTGAATTTCCCTTCCGACATAATGTTTAGTTTTTTACGCCTCGTCAGTCACGCAACCTTCGCTGGCCGACTTCACGGTTCTGATATATCTTCCCAGCATCCCTTTTGTAAATTTCGGCGCGGGTTGTACCCAGGCTGCTTTGCGGGTCGCCATTTCTTCGTCGGAAATGTGCAGGGTCAGTACGCGGGTGTTGGCATCGATAGAAATACGATCACCGTCTTTCACCAATGCGATGGGTCCGCCTTCGAATGCTTCCGGGGTGATGTGGCCTACTACGAAACCGTGCGTACCACCTGAGAAACGGCCGTCAGTGATCAATGCGATCTTATCGCCCAGACCTGCTCCCATCACGGCAGAGGTAGGTTTCAGCATTTCCGACATCCCCGGTCCGCCTTTCGGACCCGCATTGCGGATTACCACCACATGGCCTGGCAGGATTTCACCTTTTGCCAGCATTTCGATGATCTCCGTTTCATGCTCGCACACTTTTGCCGTTCCGTCGAATGTCAAACCTTCCTTACCAGTGATTTTCGCTACCGCGCCGGTTGGAGCCAGGTTACCATAAAGTACCTGAATATGGCCTGTCTGCTTGATTGGCGTTTCAATCGGGAACACCATTTTCTGTGTTTCAAAATTCAAGTCAGGAGCTTCTGCGAGGTTTTCGGCAACAGTTTTACCGGTTACGGTGATGCAATCGCCGTGGATTAGACCTTTGGAATACAAATACTTGGTCACCGCAGGTACACCGCCGATTTCCAGGATATCCTCCATGAAGTACTTACCGCTAGGTTTCAAATCCGCGATGAATGGCGTGCGGTCCGAAATCGCCTGAATGTCATCCAACGTCAATGGAATGCCGGCTGCGCGGGCGATTGCCAGGTAATGCAATGCTGCGTTGGTAGACCCACCCAGCGCCATTACCACTGTCAATGCATTTTCAAGCGATTTTTTGGTAATAATATCTTTCGGAGTAATGTTCAGTTCGAGCAATTTCTTCATGGCCGCACCGATCTTCTTGCATTCTTCCTGCTTGCCCTCGTGCGTAGCCGGGTAAGAGCTGCTGAATGGCAAGCTCAATCCCATTGCCTCGATCGACGACGCCATAGTATTGGCAGTGTACATACCACCGCAAGCACCCTGGCCAGGGATCGAATTCTGAATTACTCCTTTATAATCTTCGTCAGAAATATTGTTGGCGAACTTCTTACCCAGCGCTTCGAATGCCGAAACGATGTCGAGTTTCTGTCCTTTATAATGTCCCGAACGGATCGTTCCACCGTACACCATAATAGCAGGACGGTCGAGGCGCGCCATCGCCATAATAGCGCCAGGCATGTTTTTATCACAACCCACCACCGCGATCACGCCATCGTACCACTGCGCAGCCACTACGGTTTCGATCGAATCCGCGATAATGTCGCGGCTTGGGAGCGAGTAACGCATCCCGTCGTTTCCGTTGGTCATACCATCCGACACGCCGATCGTGTTGAAAATCAGGCCCACCATGTCGTTCGCATTCACGCCCTGTTTCACGTACACCGAAAGGCCGTTCAGGTGCATGTTGCAAGGGTTACCTTCGTAACCTGTGCTGGCAATCCCGATCTGGGGTTTAACAAAGTCTTCTTCTTTCAAACCAATTCCATAAAGCATTGCCTGGGCGGCCGGATTGGTTACTTCCTGGGTAAGGGTCTTCGAAAATCTGTTTAATTCTGTCGCCATTGGTGAATGATTGTATTTAAAATAAAAACACCCCACTCGGTTAGGTGAGTGAGGCGCCAGTTATGTGCTATCATCCCACTCACGCTATTGCGTGACGATAATTAGGACCGGGACGATAAGAGTCAGTTTCATTTTAGCGGAACATTTAAGTCTAGCGAAATTTCGCTGTTTTTTACTTGGTGTTACAAATTAGAAGCCATTCTTTTTATTTTCCAAACATTCAAACCTTTTTTTGTTATTAATCTATGATAAATACCAAATTTCCTCCCGGTGCAACATCCTTATCGGAAAAGATTTAATTTTGAATTCCAAAAAACACGAACCACAATGCTGACTACCGAATCGTCTTCGAACTATAATGATCTCGAAAAAATGAGTGTCCACGACATTCTGACCTCCATTAACCGCGAGGATCAGACCGTGCCGCATGCAGTTCAGAAATCCATTCCGCAGATCGAAGCGTTGGTAGAGCAGATCGTTCCGAGAATGCAAAAGGGCGGCCGCCTCTTCTACATCGGCGCCGGAACGAGCGGACGATTGGGCGTTGTGGACGCATCTGAATGCCCACCGACGTTCGGTGTACCGTTCGATTTGGTAGTCGGCATCATCGCCGGCGGCGACACCGCCATTCGCAGAGCCGTAGAAAACGCGGAAGACGACTGGAACCAGGCATGGAAGGACCTGGCTGCTTACGCACCGAATGCGAACGATACATTAATAGGGATAGCCGCCTCAGGCCGCACGCCGTACGTAATCGGCGGTTTAAACGAAGCGCGAAATGCCGGGTTACTTACCGGCTGCGTAGTTTGCAACGATGGATCCGCGGTGGCCCAAGCCTGTGAATATCCCGTCGAAATCGTCGTAGGACCCGAATTTTTGACCGGAAGCACCCGAATGAAATCCGGAACTGCTCAAAAACTGGCCCTGAACATGATTTCAACCTCGGTCATGATCCGATTGGGCAAAGTGAAGGGAAATAAAATGGTGGATATGCAGCTCACCAATGAAAAACTGGTCAACAGGGCGTTGCGTATGATCATTGATGAGCTGAATATCTCGCCCGACGAAGCGCAATCGCTGCTCGACGAGCACGGAAGTGTCCGCGCCGCCATCGAATCGGTACGGAAATAGGGCTATACTGAAAGCACGATCTTGCCGAACTGCTGCCCGGAATCCATGTATCGGAGGGCTTGTTCGGCTTCTTCGAGCAGAAATACCTTGTCGATAATCGGCACAATCCGTTTTTCGCTTACAAACCGCACCATATCGGTAAATTCCTGCTCGGTACCCATGGTACTGCCGTAAATATTAAGCTGTTTAAAAAATACCTTCGCGGGCACAATGTCGGTGATGTTACCGGTTCCGCCGCCGTAAAAGCAAATCCGGGCGCCGGGAGCAGCGATATCGATCAGTTTGGTAAAACCAGGGCCACCCGCGCTATCGATAATGACATTGAAATAACCCGTCTTGGGTCCGCGTGCCTTCACGAGCAAGTCCCGGAACCAGGTCGGGTTTTTATAGTTAATCCCACCTTTCGCGCCCATTTCGATCGCTTTCTGTATTTTCTGGTCGGAACCGGAGGTTACCCAAACCTCGGCGCCAGCAGCAATGGCGATCTGGATCGCGAAAAGTGCCACGCCTCCACCCGCACCCGTTACGAGCACGCGATCGCCTTCTTTGAACCGGCAGCGCGTCATCAGCGAGCGCCAGGCTGTCAGCCCACCCAACGGTAATGCGGCCGCTTCCTCGAACGACAAATGCGCCGGCTTTTCAGCCAGGTACTTTGCCTCGGTTTTTACATATTCCGCAAATGTGCCATTGTCCGGCAGACCGAGTATTTTATGGTCGTCGCTGTAAAAATCAGGGTTGTCGCCCCAGTTTTGGGAGGGGTTGATAATCACCTCTTTTCCGATCCAGCTTTTGGCAACACCGTCACCTACTTCCGTCACAATGCCCGCGCCGTCGGATCCGGGGATTATCGGGGTTGTAATGCGTGGATAAAGTCCTTTTTGTATCCAGACATCGCGGTGGTTGAGCGATGCGGCTTTTATTTCTATGAGCGCCTCTCCCGGACCGGGATTAGGCTTGTCCGTTTCTTCAATCACCAACGGCTCATGAAGATTTTTTAAAATAGCGGCTTTCATATGTTGGGTTTTTAAACAAAAAAATGATGAACCGGCCTGTCCGAAACGGTACCTGGCCTTGTTCATCATTTCAAAATGATTGGAACCGTTTCAGATGCTATATATCCGAATATTCGGTGGGATACAAGAAGAAGCTGGTGTTTTTTGAAACGTTGTTCTGGTACTCCGGATTTGTTTTCAGCTTGTTCCATTCAGCGTCTTCACTGAATGATTTCCAATGCGCGTCACGCGATGCCTTGTTCTCGAAAGTGGTCATATACATCAGGTTCGGCATGTGACTTCCAACGATCACTTCCCCGTAGAATACCGCATTGAAGCCCAGGCGCTTGAACAATGGGACTTCGCCTCCGACATTGAACATCTTCACTTTATTCTGGTAAATTTTCTCGGTATGCCCTTCATAGCTACGCAGTTCGTACACTCTTTGGCTTTTCGGCCCGGTTAAGTTGGGCTTCATATGCACAGGAGCGTCGGTGAAAGCTTGAAGTACAATCGACTCGAAGCGGGCATACGGCGGATTTTTATAGTTCGCTTCAATGTAATCCTTCCCTGCCGAAACATAGGCGGCGTCCTTGTCCAATGTTTTAGGTAAAGTCAACAATTGATCGAGGGATTTCAGGGGTGTTAATACGTAAATGAGCTTTCCCGCCATGGTGTCAGTTGCGACAGGCTTGAAAACACCCACATTTTTGATACCGGCACGGTGAGCCGCCGGAACGTATGCATCTTTCAGGAAAGCTTCTACGCGCGCTTCCTGATCGGCGTTTTTGAGATGATAGATTTTGATTTCGTAAAATTCGCGCTTCGGAGGTGCGGCTACGGAGCTCAATGCAACCACGAGCAGCAAAAGGGTGAAAATGAAATTAAGGTTTCGGTAGTTGGACATAGTCGTCAAAATGGCATTTAAAAGTGAATTAACCACTAAAAAAGACTTTTGCCATCTAAGTTTACCCTATTTCAATTCCCACTAACTTTTTTCGAAGTACATCAGAATTTCGGGCAAGAAAGCTGCCGTTTCCGGGTTTTCGGGCGCTTCGGTTTTGATTCGAGCGGGGCGAAAACATAGGAAAGTGAAATCTCATGCGCGCCTCCGCTACCGGCGCCTAGTGTAGAAATGGTCAGGTCATAGCTGTAACCGATCGAGAATTTGTCCTGACGGTACCCTGCCAGGAATATCAGCGATTCGTGGTTATTGATATTCTGTTCGTATTTCTTGAAAGGAATTCCGCGATACCACGCGCCGATTACCAAAGGCTCGATGGTCACGTACATACCGGCATCGAACTGGTCGTATTTGCCCTGCTTTTTATACATGATGGCCGGAGAGATCGTCTTTTCCTTATCGATTTCATCGCCAAGAAATGTGTAGCCGGCGAATGGAATACGCAACCCCGCCTGCAAACTGGCTTTCACGGGCAACCGCGCTTCGGTAAGTTCTGAAAACGCCTGATTAGGGCGGTTCAGGTGATGTGCCGAAACCCCCGCCCAATACCAGTCGGAATAAAGCATTGCTCCCGCACCAAAGTCGGCGTAGAATACATTAGGGCCACCTTTTGCGAAGGGATCTTCAGAAGGCTGGCCGGTTAAGCCGCCATTATTATATTGATCACCAAATGTCAATCCGAAGTAATCCAATGTCCGCGAAGCCACACCGCCCTGGATCCCAAGACGCAGCGAAGTCAGTTCATTGAACTGGATTTGATAGGAATATTGCAGCGCCGCCTCGGTCGATTTAAGGTTGCCTAGCCCCTGGCTGTCCATGGTTACCAGCACGCCCAGCCCGCTGTTGAAATTGGGCAGGAATACGTCGGCCCCTATCGAAGTAGTCACGAAGTTGGCCGATAATGAAGGCCATTGGTTACGGTAATTGATGGTTGCACGCGGCGCCAGCGCCCCTCCTGCCAACGCAGGATTTAAGTACAACGGGTTTGCGTAGAACTGCGAAAATTGCGGATCCTGGCTCCAACCTTTCAGGCAAAGCAGTGTCAGTAGGAAGAGAGGAAGTAAACGCTTGATCATAGATTTATTGGCTTGCCGTTTGCCGAAAAACGGACACGTTCCGGGCTCAAAAAAATTACCTGATTAATTTCACAAATTATCCTCAAATTGCGTATTAATATTCAAATTAGAGTGGTTTTTACGACATTACCGCACAAAATTTTAACATTTTATTTTCGTTAGTAATGTCGGGTAACTTGAATATTCTTTGAGAAGGTAGGGGTGTTTGAACAAGTAACGAAACATGGGGCGATTTTATAATAGATACCACCAATTTTTTTATGTCCTCTGCCTGCTCATGCTCCTCCGTGGCGCAAGTGCCATGGCGCAGTCGCCCTTTGTCGTAAAAGGACAGTGTATGCAGAACCCGGATTGCGAGGCAGATTCGACTTCCTTCAGGGACACGGTAAGCACCGCGAGAGCCTGGCGATGGAACTTCGGCGACGGTGCCACAGACACCCGCCGCAATCCTCAGCATTCCTATGCGGCTCCTGGTACGTACACCGTTACGCTTGTTCGTACCTTGCAAAACGGTACTCAGGAAACAGTTCCTCAAACAGTTAAAATCGGCGAGCTTCCCCCTGAGTTCCAGCAATGGAGGATAGATACAACCATTTGTAAGGGTGATACTATCACGCTCGATCCCTATCCTAATGGTGCGCCGGAAGGAGCTACGTACCTATGGTATCCAAAAGGGCAAACTACCCAAACTCTGCGCGTCGACAGTTCCGGTTGCTATTCCGTTGAAGTATTTCTACCCAATGGTTGCAGCATTCAGAACAGAATCAATGTTAAGATTTGTATGGAGCCGCAGGCACAGGAAGGTTCCAAATGGTATTTCGGAGGCAATGCAGGTCTCGATTTTTCCAATACTCCCCCATCTCCGCTAACCGATGGCAAGCTGAGCACTCCCGAGGGAACTTCGTCGATTGCCAATTCGAAAGGACAACTCCTCTTTTATTCCGATGGTATTAAAATATGGAATAAGAACGGGGATGAAATGACGTGTACTTTCGGGGCCTGCGCGCCCATGAAGGGAAGCCCCAATTCGACGCAATCGGTGCTCATTGTGCCCCAGCCGACTTGCAGAGGGTGCGAGTACCTTTATAATGTGTTCACAACTTCTGACATCAATGGCGAGAAGTTACTAACGGTGAGCGTCGTAGATATGCGCCGCAACAATGGCCTGGGTCAGATCATTGAACAAAATACAACTCTTCAAACACCTACTACCGAGCGCATTGCCGCCGTCCGCAACGACCGCGACAGCACCTACTGGGTCGTTTCGCACGATTACGGCACCAACAAGTTCCGCATTTTCCATGCTACCACGGGTGGGCTCGTAGAAGTGGCGGCTCCCGAACTGGGTATGGCACACGACAGTACCAACAAGGCCGAGGGTTATATGAAGTTTTCTTCACCCGACAGTACTACCGGTTATCGCCAGCTAGCCGTGGTAATTCCTGGTCCTGCAAGAAACTATGTAGAGCTATACAGTTTTGACGACTCAACGGGCACATTAACCTACAAAAAAACCATGGACCTCGGTCCCGCTCCGCCCATTGCATATGGTATCGAATTCTCGCCGACGGGAGAAAAAATGTACGTTTCTTTTCAGGGTGAAAACGGTACAAAATCCTATCTGAAACAATACGACCTTACGTTGCCCGATAGCCTCGTTATAGAAACGGCCATTACCATCGACAGTTCTGCCACGCAGAAATTCGGTGCATTGCAGTTCGGGCCGGACGGACGGATTTATATGGCTATTCAGGGAAGTGAATACCTGGCAACGATCGGCGAACCGGAAGGAAATTCGTTGACCGGTGTCGATTATGAGCGCGATGGAGCGAATTTGGGAGGTAAAAAAAGCCAGTTGGGATTGCCTAATATGGTTCAGGACTTCACGCAGGAATCACAAGGCCCGGGATTTGAAGCCGACGGCTTTTGTACCAATGAACCCACGCAGTTCCAGGCCAGCCCGATGTGTGACCCGATCGAGGATACTTATTCATGGGATTTTCTGGGAAATGGCCAATTTTCGACGCCTTCGAAGCAGCAGCAGGCTACTTACACTTATACGCAAGCTGGAACTTACAATGTGACTCTTCGCATCACGAATAAATGCTCCACTGATACAGTTACACAACAAGTCGTCATTTATGACACTCCTGCTCAAATCAATTTGCCAAAAGTTATTGACACTTGCGCCAATTTTGTTCCATTGGATATGAAAGTAGAGGCAGAGGTTTACGCTTGGATGAACCGTGGCAGAATTGTAGGCAGAGGGCGGACTTACAAAGCAACCGCCACAGGAGATTATATAGCGATCGCTTTCAATGGACCGCGAGGAGATTGCTTTTCTGCTGATACAGTCAAAATAACCCTCCGTAAACCGCCTGCTGTCTCCATTGGCCCGGATACCACACTCTGCCGCGACAGTTCCATTGTGCTGGGCGTGGAAAGCCCTAGGTGGATCGAGTTCAATTGGAGCACCGGAGAAACGAGCCGCGAAATCACTGTCAAACAACCAGGTTCATATACGGTTACGGTAAAAGACAGAAACGACTGCTACAATTCCGACACAGTACAGATTGGCGAGCGTCCTTCTCCTATTCTGGGATTGGCCCCCGAGAACTACATCTGTATTCCAGACGGCCAATCCGTCATACTGGATGCCAACGGACGGGAGCCATATGAATATCTCTGGCAGCCTTCGGGAGCGACTACTCAAACAATCACAGTTAACCAGGAAGGGAAATACACCGTGCGGGCAACCAATAAAGAAGGTTGCTCCGTCGAGCAAACCACAGAAGTCATAGACAAATGCGAGCCGCGGCTCTTCATACCGGATGCTTTCACACCCGACGGTGAAGGCCACAATGAGATCCTGCAAGTGTTCGGAGCTTACTATACCAATTTCTCAATGCGTATTTACAACCGTTGGGGCGAAGTTATTTTCGCTACTACCGATATAGAAGCACGTTGGGACGGGACTTACAAAGGTCTGAAAGTGCAGCCGGGAAGTTATCCTTATATCATTTCCTACGAAGCGCTCTATTATCCCGAACGCAATCCGGTCACGAAACGCGGATCGGTGATGGTGATCCGCTAGCCTTTCCTTTGCAGATTAAATCAATTATTTTTGGTTAAATAATATCAAACCAGCCGCCATTAAACCGGACGGCTGGTTTTCACTATCTGATCAACCGACTATGCGCCAGGATTATCTGTCCGGAGATAAAGAAAACCTTTCAAATACCGATAAGGATATCGAACGTGCGTTGCGCCCGTTGTCTTTCGAGGATTTTACCGGGCAGGACAAGATTCTTGAAAACCTGAGGATATTCGTGCAGGCCGCCCGCCAGCGCGGGGATGCACTCGATCACGTGTTGCTGCACGGCCCTCCGGGGCTCGGGAAGACCACCCTATCCAATATCATCGCAAATGAGCTCGGTTCGGGGATTAAGATCACTTCGGGCCCGGTACTCGATAAACCCAGCGATCTGGCCGGCCTGCTAACCAATTTGCAGGAACACGACGTCCTTTTTATCGATGAAATCCACCGCCTTAACCCTATCGTGGAGGAATATCTGTATTCGGCCATGGAGGATTACAAAATCGACATTATGCTCGATAGCGGCCCGAATGCCCGCAGCATTCAAATCGGCCTGAATCCCTTCACGCTCATAGGCGCCACAACGCGCGCGGGCATGCTCACATCCCCGCTACGCGCGAGATTCGGGATCAATGCGAGGCTGGAATATTACGATGCACAATTGCTATCATCCATTCTGAAACGTTCGGCCTCGATCCTGGGAACGCCTTTGGAGGAAGATGCGGCGTATGAAATTGCCCGGCGTAGCCGTGGTACCCCGCGTATTGCGAATAATCTGCTGCGCAGAACCCGCGATTTCGCGCAGGTAAAGGGAAATGGCCGTATTACCGTAGCCATCGCCGAAATGGCTTTGCAGGCATTGGATGTGGATCAAAATGGTCTGGACGAAATGGATAACCGCATTCTAAGCACGATTATCCAAAAGTTCAAAGGCGGGCCGGTAGGCTTATCCACCATTGCAACTGCTTGCGGTGAAGAGGCCGACACCATCGAGGAAGTGTACGAGCCCTTCCTGATTCAGGAAGGTTATATCAAACGGACCTCACGCGGCCGTGAAGTGACGGAAAAAGCATTCAGGCACCTGGGTATTTTACCGCGCCATCGCTCAGGCGAATTGTTCTGAGCGTTAACTTTTTAAGAAGTTTAAACATTCACATACAACATAAACCTGAAAATTGTAATTTTGCGGTAAATTAGCGTAACCGCCTCCTATGATCGAAGTACTGGTTTCCGAAAAGTTGGTAGTGAGAGTGCCCTGTGCTGTAATTGAACATGATGGAAAAGTACTCGCCGGGCAAAGAAGCGCAGCCTTGTCCTTCCCCCTTCAATGGGAGTTCCCTGGCGGAAAGCTTGAAAAAGGCGAGACCGACGAACAGGCATTGTTCCGTGAAATCATGGAAGAGCTCAATGTAACCGTTGAAATCGTCGATAAACTTCCCGAAACTTCCAAAGACCAGGGCTGGCGCGAGATCGTACTCGTACCGTTCGTTTGCAAAGTGGATACAACCGATTTTGTCCTCACCGAACACGAGCAAATCCTCTGGCTGGAACCTGACGATCTTCCTACCCTCGACTGGACAGAGGCCGACCTGAACGTGATCCAGAACTACTACGATTACCTAGCGGCTAAAAGTTAACCGCTTTCCTTTTACCGTTTCATCAAAATTCCCGTTTTCATAAACCAGGTGCCCCGACACGAAAGTGTGGGTAATCCGTGACTGGAACTTTGTGCCGTTAAATGGCGACCAGCTGCATTTGGAGTAAATGTTGGAAGGGTTAACCTCCGTTGTCGCATTCGGATCTACCAGGATCAAATCTGCCCAGTAACCTTCGCGAATATAACCGCGGTCTTTGATATTGAAGAGGTCTGCCACCGCATGGCTCATTTTTTCAGCTACGCGGTCGATCGAGATTTTGCCCGCCTTGCTCAATTCGAGCATCACATTCAGCGTATGCTGCACCAGCGGCAGCCCTGATGGCGCCTGCCAGTAATGTTGTGCTTTTTCTTCAATTGTATGCGGTGCGTGGTCTGTCGCGATCACATCGATGCGGTTATCGAGCACTGCTTGCAGGATCGCCTCCTTGTGGTGCGGCGCCTTAATGGACGGATTGCATTTGATTTCGTTACCCAGTCTTCTGTAATCCTCTGAATCGAACCATAAATGATGTACGCATGCTTCGGCTGTTACGAGCTTCGGTTCTCCGTTCGCGAGCAGGATTTTACCGCCGCTACGGATTCCCGGTTCAAACAAATGAACTTCATCCCCGGTAGAAATGTGCAGGATATGCAGACGTGTCCCGTACTTGTGCGCGAGTGAACTTGCAAAAGTGGATGATTTGAGGCAAGCCTCTTCATTCCGGATCAACGCATGAATGTCGTAAGGCACATCATCGCCGTACTTATCCTTGAAAAAAGCCATCCTGGCCTTCACGGTCGGTTCGTCCTCGCAATGCGTAGCGATAATGCAGGGTGCATTGGCGAAGAGCTTTTCGAGCACTTCGGGCGCGTCTACGAGCATATTACCGGTGGAAGAGCCCATGAATATCTTGATACCGCAAACCTGCGTGGGATCGGTACGCATCACCTCATCATAGTTGTCGTTCGACGCGCCCATGAAGAAAGAATAGTTGGCGAGAGAGGTGTTGCCACCGATTTGGTATTTATCTTCCAGCAACTGCTGCGTCAGCGTATTGGGAACGGTGTTGGGCATTTCCATGAATGAAGTAACCCCGCCGGCAACGGCCGCCTTCGACTCGGTGTAAATGCTGGCCTTGTGCGTAAGTCCCGGCTCGCGGAAATGTACCTGATCATCGATCACCCCGGGCATGAGCAAAAGCCCCCTTGCATCAATCATCTTATCCGCTTGCACATGCTGCAAATCCCGTTCGATTTTTTTTATGTGACCATTTTCAATTAATACGTCTAAATACTGAACCTGGTTTTCATTTACGACCTGGGCATTTAAGATCAGCGTTGTCATATGAGCGGCGGCGATTGGATTGATGTCGTGCAAAGGTATTCAGACCGGTTGAAATTCACTCATTGAATCACACAAAAATGAACCTGAAACAACTCCTCCGTGATTTCGCCGATTTACTGTTTCCACGCTGCTGCGAGAGCTGCGACCGGGTACTACAAGGCAATGAAGCCACCATTTGCACGCTTTGCCGTATTTCGCTGCCACGCGTTGGCGCTGCCGGCCTGAATAGTGAATCGCTTCAATTTAAATTCGTGAGTCTTCCTGAAGTCCTCTCAACCCATTCATTTTTGTTGTTTACCAAAAGAAGCAAGGTCCAAAAGCTGCTGCACGCATTGAAATATAAGGGTAACAGGGACGTGGGGATATTGCTCGGGCAGATGTTCGGTCAGGAATTAAAAGCATCGGGACACTTACCGGAAGCTGAAATTATTCTGAGCATTCCGCTTCATCCCAAAAAGCGAAAGCAGCGAGGTTACAATCAGAGCGACCTCCTCGCAGAAGGTTTTTCGCGGGCTACAAATATCCCGTGGTCGGGCGCTATGCTCGAACGCGTTAAATACACCGCTACGCAGACCGGCAAGACCAAAATAGAAAGAAGGCAAAATGTGCAGGGAGTATTCGCCGTCAAACAGGATTTTTGTCCCAAAAGCGTGATCCTGATCGACGATGTGCTTACTACTGGTGCTACACTGGAAGAGTGTGCGAGGACATTACTGGCATCGGGTTGCAGGCAATTTCACATCCTCACCATCGCATTGGCACAGCATTAAAACAGAAAAGCCGCCATTCGGAGAACAGCGGCCTTTCAATTGATATCTTAAATCTTACTCTTTGTGCGTTCCGGTAGCGATCATCGCGCAACGGAAACCTACCATTGCAGTCGCAGAATCCTGATCCATGTAACGGCGTGTTCCCGGAGACAACCAGTAAGCTACGTCAGCCCATGAGCCACCTTTGTAAACTCTCAGCTTATCGTCAACCATTGAGTTGTTGTTCTTGCTGTCGTAGTTTTTAGCCTCATCCTGGTAACCGTCGCGACGGAAAGAGTTCAGGTCGTTTACATCGCTGTTTGATAGTGGGCGATATACGTCATAAACCCACTCGCTCACATTACCCGCCATGTCGTAAAGGCCGTTGTCGTTGGCCGGATATGACCGGATTTCCTGTGTGATAATCGCTCCGTCATTGGATTTACCTGCGATACCAGCGTAGTCACCAGGGCCGCGTTTGAAGTTCGCAAGCATTGTTCCCTGCTTACGGCCACGTGGGTTACGCATTGTGGAACCATCCCATGGGTAAATTCTTGAGTTAGCCTGGTTTTCGTCAGAATACTGCGTTCCGATCATCGCCATAGCAGCATATTCAAACTCAGCTTCTGTCGGAAGGCGGTACGGAGGCATTACGTAGCCACTTTCGATACGAAGTTGTGGCGCGGGAGCGTCCGCAGCTGCAACAGCCTCGCCTTCTGCTTTCTTCTTCTTGCCGAAAGAGAATCCCTTTTTCTTACCACCAGCGGCAGCTGCACCCTTAGCGTTATTAGCCTGGCTTACAGCAGCGGTACGCCATGCACAATAATCGTTGGCCTGAACCCACGAAACACCTACCACCGGATAAAGGCGGAAACCTGGGTGGCGCAGATACATTGTTACGTAAGAATCGTTGAATGACAGCTCATTATACCAAACTGTTGTGTCAGGAAGCGCCTTGGCATAGAACTCTTCCGAAGAGTCCTTCTGGATTGCATTCAGGTATTCGAGGTAGTGAACGTTCGCCACTTCAGTCTGGTCCATATAGAATGACTGGATACTGACGGTCCGTTTCGGGTTATCCCGGCGCCCCATCACATCTTCTTCCAAAGATCCCATCGTAAAACGTCCTCCTTCGATGTACACTAGGTCAGGACCGGCCGGCAAAGCTTTGTATTGCTTCACTTCAAACCCGTCTTTGCCGTTGTAAGCCAGGCCTGTTTTGGAGCTGGTCTTGCCAGGTTTCAAGCTGGTCGGCTTCTTTTTACTACACGCAGTTGCCGCTAATAACACTATCAGAATCAGCGCGATCGACCGGGTACCCATCTTTTGCATGCAAATCATTGCTTTAAAGTGACTTAAGTGTTTGGTATTTTATAGTATGCGAAACCGCAAATGTATGAAATCAATCGATATTATTTTTAAAAATCAATTATCAGGTAATGCAAGCCTGTTTGCTACCGGGTCATTTCCATTAGCACCTGGCGCGCCTGATCGATGCTTTTAATGTCCTCGCAAATCAGTATCAGCTTGCCTTTCTGATCTTTAAGCGAAATTTGCTTAGGGTGTTTCTTAATGTAATCTATCACCTGCCCGAACTTCGCCGACTGAAAGAATTCGTCATTCTGCGAAGTAACGAAGTAGCCTTTCATCGTATTGCTCTTCAAAGTCAGTTTTTCGAACTGCAAAGCCTCTGCTTCCCAACGCAAACGAACCGTTTTCAACAAATCCTGCACCTCGTGTGGCACCGGGCCGAAGCGGTCGAGGATTTCCTTTTCAAACTTCCCGAGCTCGTCCTCTGTCGCAATATTATCGAGGCGGGTATATAACGACAACCTTTCGGAAATATTTTTAACATAATCATCCGGGATCAGCGTTGCAAAATCGGTTTCAATCTGCGTATCCGGCACCAGGTTTTTCGGCAGACTGAATACCCCCTCGAACAAATCCTTAAATTCATTGCTTTTTAGCTCCTGAACGGCTTCATCAAGCATTTTGTGATACAGTTCGTATCCGAGATCGTTCACAAAACCACTTTGCTCGGCGCCCAGCAGGTTACCCGCGCCACGGATGTCGAGATCGCGCATGGCCACCTTGAAACCATCGCCAAGATCCGAAAACTCTTCCAGGGTCTGTAAACGTTTCCGCGAATCACTCGCCAGCGTCGATACCGACGGTGTGAGCAGATAGCAGAATGCCTTCCGGTTCGAGCGCCCCACGCGGCCGCGCATCTGGTGCAGGTCCGAGAGCCCGAACATATGCGCGGAATTGATGATGATGGTGTTCGCATTGGCAATATCGATCCCGGATTCGATGATATTGGTCGAAACCAGAATGTCGTACTCGCCATCGATAAAGTTCATCATCACTTTTTCCAGCTTGTCGCCGTCCATTTGCCCGTGCGCCACGCCTATGCGCACATCGGGCACGAGGCGGAGGATAATATTCGCGATGGATTCGATGTCATTTACGCGGTTATGTACAAAGAAAACCTGTCCGCCGCGCTGCACCTCGAAACTGATCGCATCGCGGATGAACTCCTCGCTGAATGTATGTACTTCCGTCGTAACCGGCTGGCGGTTAGGTGGCGGGGTCGCGATTACCGAAAGGTCGCGCGCGCCCATGAGCGAGAAATGCAATGTACGCGGGATCGGCGTGGCAGTGAGGGTAAGTACGTCCACATTCACGCGCATTTCTTTCAGACGGTCTTTGGCTTTGACCCCAAACTTCTGTTCCTCATCGACGATCAGCAGGCCGAGGTCCTTGAATTTCACATCCTTGTTTAAAATCCGGTGCGTACCGATGAGAATATCGATCTTGCCTTCTTCGGCTTGTTTCAAGGTATCCTTAATCTCCTTTGCGGATTTGAAGCGGTTGATATAACCCACCCGAGCGGGGAAATCGGCGAGGCGTTCGCTGAATGTCTTATAATGCTGCATTGCAAGGATGGTCGTCGGCACGAGGACCGCCACCTGCTTGCTATCGCAAACAGCCTTGAACGCCGCACGGATCGCGATTTCGGTTTTACCAAAGCCTACATCCCCGCATACCAGCCGGTCCATCGGGTGAGCCTTTTCCATATCCTCTTTCACATTGGCGGTCGCGGTGGCCTGGTCGGGCGTGTCTTCATATATAAAGGAAGATTCGAGCTCCACTTGCAGGTGATTGTCTTTCGAGAATGGAAAGCCCGGTGCCTGGCGACGTTTGGCATACAATGCGATCAGCTCGTGCGCAATGTCTTTCAGTTGCTTTTTAACCTTCGACTTTTTAGCCTCCCATTCGCCCGAGCCGAGCTTACTCATAGCAGGCGGAGTACCTTCCTTACCGGTATATTTGGCGATTTTGTGGAGGTTATGCACACTCACATATAGCAAATCATTGTCACGATAAATAAGCCGCACCGCTTCCTGCTCCTTCCCATTCACATCCTTTCGCTCCATCCCTGCGAAACGGCCGATGCCATAATCGACGTGCGTCACAAAATCGCCCACCTGCAAAGATTTCAGCTCTTTCAAGGTCATAGCCTTCGATTTGCTGAACTTCTCTTTCAAGCGGTACTTATGAAAACGGGCGAAAATCTGGTGATCGGTGTAGCACGCCACCTTCAAATTGTCGTCTACGAAACCCTCCCGAAGCGAAATGTGCATCGGCCGGAATTTCACGAACGGATCGAGGTCTTCAAAGATCCTTTCCAAGCGGTCGAGCTGCTTGGGCTGCTCGGCTACGATGATATTGACATAGCCTTTGTTCTGATTATCCGACAAATCATCCAACAGCCTTTTAAAATCTTTGTTAAATGAAGGCTGCGGTTTCGAAGAGTAAGGCAGCTTTATTTCAGTCTTGAAATACGATTTCTTCCCGAATTCAACCGTTTTAAACTTCTTAACCTGATTCAAAAACCCGCGCCGCGTTTCGAAAAGCTCATTGGGGTTGGAAACAATTTGCACGCCGCCGCCAGTCACTTCTTCCAACGCCTTTTCAGCCCTTTCGAAGCATTTTTCAATTACTTCCAATGTCAATTCCGCATCTTTAAACCAGATAGCGGTGTCATCACTGAAGAAGCTCAGAAACGAATCTCGCGTTTCGTGCGAGAGCTTTTGCTGAATATCCGGTACGATATTGATCTGCTTCGCACTTTCAATGGAAAGCTGCGTATCCGGGTCGAAGGAGCGGATACTTTCCACTTCATCCCCAAAAAGCTCAATCCGGAATGGGTGCTCGTTAGCAAATGAAAACACGTCGAGGATACCTCCACGTACCGAAAATTGCCCCGCTTCGAACACAAAATCGGTGATTTCGAACCCGTAGCTATTCAAAAACTCGGTCAGAAATGCAGGATCAAGCTTTTCACCTACTTTGACTGAAAATGTATTCGCTTTCAGCGATCGCTTGTTGATTACTTTCTCAAATAACGCCTCCGGGTAAGTCACAATTTGTACGGGCGTATTGCGGCCAGCACTGAGCTTGTTCAGGATTTCACCGCGCATGAGCACGTTGGCATTATCCACTTCTTCGTAATGGTAGGGCCTTTTGTAAGAGGTAGGATAAAACAGGACTTCGGTAGTGCCCAGCAGGTTTTGAAGGTCGTTCTGAAAATAGGCCGCTTCCTCACGGTCGCTGAGGATGTATAATGCTGGTGTTTTCTTTTTATGCTGCACTGCGGCGGCGATTACCGCATCGAGGCTTCCTACCAATCCTTTGACCTGCACGTGCGCCGCCTCGGCATCCTTAGAGGCGATCTGCGCGCTCAGCACATCGAGGTAGCTGTCGCCTCCATATAGTGTTAATAAGTCTTTTACTTCCAATTATATTAAATGCTGTGCAGCTCGGCTGCGATGAAATGTAACGCAAAAAGCCGTTTCGGGGAATTTCCCGACCGGCCAGAATTTATAACAACAGTCGTACCAATTTTGTTGCTACGCTGTTCCAATTGCAAAAATAGCCCGAAATGCCCCAGCACGAAAATCCGGAATATCATTTTATTTTTACCTTTCACACCATCATTCCCTCATGACCGACTGGCTCAACCAACCCGTTTCCCTGGCAGGCCTGCCTACCACAATACTCGAAATCCTGGGTTTCATCACCGGCGCGATCTGCGTTTACCTCAACACCCGTCAGAATGTGCTCGGCTGGTTTTTCGGAATTGTCAATGCAGTACTGTATGGGGTGGTTTTCTGGCAGGTTAGATTGTATGCCGATATGGGCTTGCAAGGATATTATTTCCTGACGAGCATTTACGGCTGGTGGATGTGGAAATTCGGCGGGCAAAATCACGACGGCGTGCGTGTCAGCCACACACCTGTGAAGCTATACCCGGTTTTTGGACTGATTTTTATCGCGGTAACGCTTTCCTGGGGATTCCTGCTCGGCAAATTCACCAACGCCAGCCTCACCTACGCCGACTCTGCATTAACGATCGCCAGCTTGATCGGCCAATGGATGATGGCACGCAAATACCTCGAAAACTGGATCATCTGGATCGTCGCCGACGCGGCTTACGTGGTCGTGTATTTCTACAAAGACCTACACCTCACCGCGATTCTCTACGGCGTCTTTCTCATACTTGCGGTCATCGGGTTCGTACAGTGGCGCAGGGATGTTGTCAGGGATGGTCAGATGTAACCAGGAATTGTCATTGGTAGTCAGGTATGGTCTTTTATTGTCATGAGTTGTTAAGTGTGGTCATGAATGATCATTGGTAGTCAGGGATTGATATTGTTTAAATCTCCTCCACTCAGGATATACTTGGCAACAAATGACAATACCTGACCATTTCTGACTATTCTTGACCGCGCGGCGTACCGCAACACATGACAACAACCGACGTCCCAATTATAAGCGACGTATCAGTCGAGCGTATCGAACGGGATTTCTTGGTCTTCGAGCAATGTGCGGATGCGTGGCGAGTCCTGGAAAACGATTTGCAGTTCCTTTTTCGCTACGCCTTCCTCTTCTTCGTCGAGCCATTTCCAGTCTTCGGCCGTAGCGTCGAAGATATCGATGATCGTCAGGAGCTTATCTTCGGATTTTTCCTTCGAAAGCCACTCGCCTGAGCTCCCTATGTAAATAATAACCTTCTTTTCATCGATCCATTCGAGGTCGTTGAGCATTTCGTCGAGCGCGTCGAGGTTTTTGCCGGAATAGTCGGGGAAATGCATCGCGGCGGCGATCGCTTCGTGGAAATCTTTGACGGACGTTGCCTTACTTCCGTCAATATGGGCTACAAATGCACCCAGGAACGTTTTACGGACATCGGATTCTTCCCGGGCCAGCAGGAAGTGTGTGTTTTTCATAGAGTCGTTGATTTAAAACACTGCAAGTTAGAGAAAAATGGACGTGCAAGTCCAACCTTTCAATAGTGTTTTATTTCAAATACCGCTTTCTTAACAAATGCATCATATGTACGTTGATTCCCCACTGATCTGATAGCGGCTGATGTGTAAACGGCACGGTTGGTTGATAATTCGGCGGCCCGAATTCCGTCAGGACGGTCAGCGTTTCACCGCTTTTGACCTTGTATTCTACCACTTTGTCCCACCACGCCAAATGCGCCTTCACGGCCGCCTCCCATTCAGGTGCACGCGGGTCGTTCACCTGCGGCCCTTCCTCATGCCCTACACGCGAGTGTATATGCCCCACGCGTGCAAGTGCAAGCTGAACGGTTTCTTCCTGGTCCTGCAAAAGACTTTCGTGCACATTACACCAATGCGAAATATCGAGCGTAAGCCGCAATGCAGGGTTTTTCTCAATGAAATTCCGGGCCACGTGCGCCGCGAAAAGCATACGTCCGCGGTGGGTCTCGTGGTAGATGGGAATGCCGCTTTTGGTCGACGCCTCGGTGGTATGGTCGATGAATGCCTTATTTTGTTCGTAGGTAAAATGGTCACGACCGCTGTGACAGTTGATGTAAAGCGGCTTCACGGGCCATTGCGTCGTAGCGGCATCGATCTGCGATTTGAATGCATTCAAATGCGTTTTGTAATCCCGCTCGCCGGATCCGCAGAGAAAACCTACTTCGAGATTATGCTTTTCTAATGCGTCAAAAAGCTCTTTCTGCTTGTCTTTCGAGCCCTGCCACCACATTTCGATGCCGTCGTAACCTTCTTTTTTGACGGCTGCACAAAACTGGTCGATAGTACCCTGAAAGCCCCAATTGGTACCGAGTACTTTCAATGACAGTTTATTTTCAAACTGCACGGCAGCTTTGTTCGCGTCGGCGATGGATTCGAAGGTCGCTAATGCTCCTACTGCTGTGGCGGTGTTAATGAAATTCCGGCGGTTCATTTTAATTTTGAATGAGTGAATGGGCGATGTTGGTCATGTGTTGTCATGTGTTGTCATTGGGTCAGATATTGTTCCTGTCATTTAATGCCTTCCTCACCATCCTTGACAATTCCTGACTACACTTGACAATTCCTGACTATTTTTTCGTCGCCGCAACCGGCTTGGTAGCTGTACTATCGCCTGCTTTGAGGAACTGTGCGACCTCCGCTTCGCTGAAACCGTTGACGATCTGCAAACCCGGGGATTGCTTCGCCGCTTGCGCTACCGCACTATCGGTAACCCCTGATTGCCAGACGTAAATGGAACGCAGGCCTTTCATAGAGGCGATATTTTTCAATCCGGCATCCCCCATTTTGGTATCGATTACATTCAGGTATTCAAGGTGCGGCAAACTTTTGATCTGCGCAATGCCCTGGTCGGTAACGCCGGAGTGCTCCAAATGCAGCTTGGTAAGGTTTTTCAATTTGGCAATTTCCTTCAACCCACTGTCGGTGATCTGGGTACCGCCCAGTTTCAGCCAGGTTACCTGCTCCGCTACGGGCAAAAGCAATGCAATATCCTTATCACTGAATTGCGGGGCATTCACCGCGCTCACTTCCAGCAAATTCTGATCTTGCGATAACGTATTAACAATAAGCCCTGCCTTCCGCAAAGCCTGGATATCACTTTCTTTTGCCGGTGAAACTTTCAATGTAGCGATAGCCGATTCTTTCTGCTTTGCACCACCAGACCCGCCGGTCGCCGAACCGCCGCCGAGCGATGCCAGGGCTGGTTTCACCTGATCGGGTACGGTCAGCTCTGACACTTTTTTGTCCGCAGGTGCTCCCTGGTCGATCCACCAGGATAGCAACGCAATCTGCTCGGTACTCAATTGCGGTTTACCCTTCGGAGGCATATGGTTGTCATCGCTTTCGTCCAGCAAACAACGTTTGATCATATCGCTTTCAGCACCTTTTCCCGCCACTAATGCGGGGCCGTTTTCCCCGCCTTTCATGAGCAATGCAAGCTCGTCCATACGCAAATCGCCCTTTTTCTTGCTCGCATTGTGGCATTGGGTACAGCGCGCTTCGAGGATCGGCTGGACAATATCTTTATACACAACCGCCTGCTGCACATCGGTTATGGGCTTGATTTCCTTCGCTTTTTCTTCGATAGGGTCCATCCCCGCGAGGCTGCGAAAGGGCTCGGGTGTGTACTGGGTGAGGTAGCCATCGCCGTGTGTGAGCGAGCCGCCATCGTGACCTGCGGTCATGGTAAGTAACACCGCCACCGCGAATGCAGGGAGATAAACGGCTTTTCCAACGGAAATTTTTCCTGCAAACCGGTCCGATTTCACGAGCCAGGCCACCCATGCAAATACCGCCACGCCAATGCCTTTCCACATGTGCGCGCCCAGCAAGTCCTCGTCATAACCTCCGCCCAGCGACAACAGATAGCCCGCAATACAAGCAAAAGTAGCGCTCACCGCCGACCAGAACAGCACGAAAACCACGGTCGATTCACTTACCGAAATTCTTCCGGTCCTGCGCCCAATCTCGATAAGCGCTGCGATCAACAAAAAACCAATGGGTAAATGCACCAACACAGGGTGAAAACGCCCGATAAAAAGTACCCAGGGCGACGCCTGAAGAAGAGGAATGAGCATACCGGCAATCAATATTAAAGGGTTAGGATTATTCAAAAATCAATGCATTACAACCTGAAAACTTCCGGGCATGGGATCGCCACGGGAGAATTGTCAGAGTTTACTTCCATGATGTCGGCCATATGGTCCCACCACTTCTTCATGATAGGCAGCGCGGGAAGGCTGGCGGTTGTATCGTTAGCATTCAATTTTTGAAATGCGAAAAGCGCAAGCGTGGCTTCGTCGAGGAAAATGTAATATTCCATAATGCCGGCCTCTTTCAAAAGCTGGCTCAGTTCCGGCCATATTTCGTCATGTCTCTTTTTGTATTCCGCTTCAAATCCGGGTTTGAGCTGCATTCTGAATGCCTTAACTGTTTCCTGCGCCATGGTTTGGATTAAATACTGCTAAAAAATGCTGTTACTTATGCGATCACTTGTTTTACAACTTTGCCTTCGGTATCTGTCAGTCTGAAATTCCTTCCCTGGAATGGGTAAGTGAATTTCTCGTGGTCGAAGCCCATCAAATGCAGGATAGTCGCCTGCAAATCGTGGACGTGTACCCGGTCTTTCACGCCATAATAGCCCAATTCATCGGTCTCGCCATGGCTGTAACCTTGCTTCACGCCGCCACCCGCCATCCACATGGTGTATGCTTCCAGGTGATGGTCGCGGCCCATATAAGGCATTACCACGCCATTACGGTTTTCCTGCATGGGCGTCCGGCCGAATTCCGCTCCGAAGACTACTAGCGTTTCTTCCAGTAACCCTCGCATTTTCAAGTCTTTGATCAATGCGGCAATGGGCTTATCGGAAATCTGGCATTTCGCACGCAACCCTCCCTCCACATTATCGGTCGCGTTGGTTCCATGGCCGTCCCAACCCCAGTCGAAAAGCTGCACAAACCGCACATCGTTTTCGATGAGTTTGCGGGCAAGCAGACAGTTCATACCAAAGCTTCCTTCTCCGGCTTTTACTCCATACATATCCAGAATAAATTGCGGCTCCTTGGCCACATCCATCACTTCGGGCACCGACATCTGCATCCGGAAAGCCATTTCATACTGGCTGATCCGCGTCAAAATCTCGGGGTCCTGGACTTCCTCGTAAGTCTGTCGGTTAATTTCGTTGATCGCATCGATCGTCTTTTTACGGATATTCCGGTTCATTCCATTGGGATCGGTCACGTACAGAACGGGGTCGCCGCCGGTACGGCATTGCACGCCCTGATAAACCGATGGCAGAAAACCACTTCCGTACACACTTTTACCCGCATCGGGCTGGCGACCGCCGGAAGCCAGCACGATAAAACCTGGCAGATTGCGGTTTTCGGAACCCAGGCCATACACCGCCCATGCACCTAAACTAGGACGCCCCAATCGCGGGCTGCCCGTGTGCAGGAGTAGCTGTGCAGGCGCGTGGTTGAACTGGTCGGTGTGCATCGCTTTCAGGAATGTGATCTCGTCAGCGACGGTCTGCAAATAGGGCAGGTAATCCGATAACCAGGCACCGGATTGGCCATATTGTGCAAATTTCCCCTGGGGCCCGAGCATTTTAGGCACGCCCTGGATGAATGCAAACTTCTTACCTTCCAGAAACTCGGCAGGGCAGTCCTTTCCATGATATTTGACGAGCTCGGGCTTGTAGTCAAAAAGTTCAAGCTGTGACGGTGCGCCGGCCATGTGAATGTAAATCACCCGCTTGGCTTTCGGCGCAAATTGGGGGATACCGCTCGCAGCAAGCGATTCCGAAGCACCCGCGGCGTCGCCGGCTTTCGACGAGCCGCAGGAGCCCAGCAGCGAGCCAAGGCCTAATGCTCCCAGCCCAAAGCCAGCCGATTGCAAAAAGTGGCGGCGTGTTTGACGCTGCACGTCAGCGTATTGTAGTTCTTTTAGTAGTTTTTCCATTGCAGACTTGGTTACCTTGCCCCCAGGGTTGAAAACCTGGGTTAGGAAATGTGGTTACGGGCCGATGACCCTTTCTTTGCCTTTTTTAAGCCGTCGACTAAAGTCGACGGTAGTAGATAGGTTCTTTCTATTCCACGCTCGCCTGGCGAGTCGCCTTGCTTTTCTCCTTATCAATTCACCGAGGTAATCTCTCCGACCCTCAATCTATTTCCGTTGACTTCAGTCAACGGAAAAGGGCCGAAGCCTAGTCCGAAGTCGGGCCTTAGTTCGAAACGAAACCCGTAACCGGATAGCGTCTACGCAGTTCTACTCCTTCGTTACTACGTTATCCAGATTCAGCAATACGTTCGCTGAAACGGTCAACGCGGCCAGCTCCGGTGACTTCTCTTTTCCATACACCAAAATACTATCCACCTCCGAGGGCCTCTGCCGGTACTCGTTGAGCGCATCTTTATATACTTTCATCAATACATTTAAACTCTTCTGCTCAATAGGTTTCAACGTGAGCAAGCGGTAACCTTCTTTGAGCTGCTGCTCGGGCGTCTTGCCGCGGGTCTTCATCTTGGATGCCAGTTTTTCAGCCGCTTCGAGATACACTGGGTCGTTCAAGGTTACCAATGCCTGCAATGGGGTATTGGTAATGATTCGTCTCGATTGGCAGAATTCACGGCTCGGCGCATCGAAGGTCGTCATCGACGGATACGGGGCCGTTCTTTTCCAATAGGTATAAACTCCCCGGCGGTATTTGTCCTCTCCTTCACTTACTACCCAGCTCTCGCCGCTGTATGGCGACTGCCAGATTTTGTCGGGTTGAGGCGGCATTACACTCGGACCGTACATTTTATTGGAAATAAGCCCGCTGCATGCGAGTGCCTGGTCGCGCACCTGCTCCGCACTCAGGCGTACACGTGGGCCGCGCGAGAGCCACACGTTGTAAGGGTCTTTTTCTTTCCGGTGTCCGTCGGAGCGCGAATCCTGCCGGTACGTGGCCGACATGACAATCGTTTTAAGTAATTTCTTGACGCTCCATTTATAATCATCCATAAACGAGACTGCCAGCCAGTCGAGCAGCTCGGGGTGAGAAGGCTCTGCACCTTGCGAACCGAAATCCTCCACGGTTTCCACAATTCCCCTTCCAAAGAGCTGTTCCCAGAAACGGTTCACGATGACGCGCCCTGTTAATGCATTGTCGCGGCTCACGATCCATTTGGCGAGACCAAGCCGGTCGCGGGAGGCATCTTTTGGGAAAGGAGCAAGGAGTTTAGGGACATCAGGTTTCACTTCAGGACCTTTCACCATCCAATTTCCCCGAACAAACACATTGGTTTTCCGTGCAAAATCACCTTTCCCTTCCCACAGTACAGGCATACTCTCTGTCGGCCGCGTCA
Source organism: Dyadobacter sp. SRI_021 (assembly GCF_057586235.1). Lineage (NCBI taxonomy): Bacteria > Pseudomonadati > Bacteroidota > Cytophagia > Cytophagales > Spirosomataceae > Dyadobacter > Dyadobacter sp. SRI_021. Next base: position 55,424 of record NZ_JBYCZM010000013.1, on the reverse strand, counting down.
ATGTGGTGGCGTAGTCGGAGACGATCTGCTCATAGCCCGGCTGACCGGCCCCCGGCAATGCTTTTTGAAATGCTGCCCAGCTAATACGCACCCACTCTTCGGGGGCCTTGGGGCTACTTAATGAGAGGTAAATGTCGTGTTTTCCGCTGGTCTTCATGATCGGGGCCACGATTACCGTGTCACGGGTTGGCACTTTGATGGTCGAAAGAACAGGACCGTCGAGCTTATCCAAATGCAATGTCAGCACCGCGTTTTCTGCCTTTGTACCGATATTCATCAGCACGTTGTCTGCGCCGGTTAGATTTACCTGCGGAATGCGCGCATTGCCCTTGTCTTTCACGCCATAATACGAAATCACCAGCACGGTCGATTGGTCGCCTTTCACAAAGTTGTGCGCATTGATTTTCGGCTCCACCACCTTCATGAACTGCGTTTTCGCTTCCAATTCTTTCGGGTCGTATTTCCGCACCCATTCTTTTACCCGCTCGAAACGAAGAGAATCGTCCCCCTTGTAAAACCGAAGCTTCGGCCATTCGTCCCAAACATCCTCGTCACGCGAGTTGTTGAAGAAGGCTGCGTACTTGTAATATTCGTCGTGCGGAATAGGATCGTAAGGGTGGCTGTGACACTGTATGCAGGCAAATGTAGTTCCTTGCCAAACTTCCCAGGTAGTATTCACCCGGTCAATCAATGCAGCTGTACGAAACTCTTCGTCGTCGGTTCCGCCCTCGTTGTTCGTCATCGTATTCCGGTGGAAACCAGTGGCTATCACGTTTTGCTCAATGGGAAAGCCGTCTTTCTTTTCCGGCAAGAGGTCCCCCGCTAGCTGTTCGATCGTGAACCGGTCGAACGGCTTATCTTCATTGAAAGACTTGACCACATAATCGCGGTAACGCCACATCGTGCGGCCGCCGTCACTTTCGTAGCCCTTCGTATCGGCATAGCGTGCAAGGTCCATCCACATCGACGTCCACTTCTCCCCGTATGCAGGTGATTTAAGCAGTTTGTCCACCACTTTTTCGTAGGCATCGGGCGATTTGTCATTCGAGAAGTCCTGAACGTCTTTTTCTGTCGGAGGGAGCCCGGTAAGATCGAGGCTCACGCGCCGGAGTAGTGTGGCGCGATCAGCTTCTGGCGAGGCTTTCAAGCCTTCTTCTTTCAGCTTTTTGGCAACAAAATGGTCGATTTCATTCTTTGCCCACGCTTTGTCACCGCTACTAAGCAAACCAAACAGGTTGGAAAACGTATTCAGAGATGGTACATCCGGCCTTTCTATCTTCTTATAAGCCCAATGTGTTTCCCATTTCGCGCCCTCATTAATCCATTGTTTCAGGATAGCGATTTCCTTGTCGTTCAGCGGCGTGCCGTTTTTGGGCATTTTCTCGTCGGGATCGTCCGTTAAAATGCGTCGGATCATCTCGCTGGCATCCGCGTCTCCACGCACAACGGGTATCTTGCCCGATTTCCCGGGTTCCAGCATTTCGTGCTCGAATAGAAAACTTACGTCGCCCGCTTTTTTCACGCCGCCATGGCAGCCCATGCAATGCTTGTTAAGAATCGGCTTCACATCGGCATTGTAATCCACCTTCTTTTCCCATGGCAAGCCATTCCACGAAAAGTACATTACCGGCACCGCCACCACCACTAAACCGATCAAAAATCTGGTATGCATTGGTTTAATTTTAAATAATTATTCCCACAAGAATTACAAAAATACCAAGAGGCTTATCAATCCGGAAACAATTGTTTATACAAACTTTTAAAATGTTTACACAAATTGTCATATAACGATTGATATCCCTTAAAAAACTATTCAATATAATCGAAAAACCCCGTCGCGACACGACTTAATGAACAAGCAGCACATTTGAGTTATCCTGCTGATTTCATGGCCAAAAGATTGAATTTAAATAAAATTACCCACTAAATCTGGTCAGCGACGGGTATTCGTTATTGCCAAATGGCATTCTGCTTTACATTGGGATTACCCTGCAGTTCTTTTTGCGGCAGCGGCAGCACGTAATCGCGCTCCTTGGGCGCACGGTCGAGATTGTACTTCTCCGCAAAATGCCTGATTTCCTTGCCGAGATAATCTACCGGCCCCCCCAATTTGCTTTTCCGGCGCAGTTCAGGGTACATTACCTGCTCGAAAACAAATTCCTGCATCCGCTCGTGAATGATGGCATCACGTAAGGCCGATTGACTGAGACCCTTCAATGGAGCCAACCCGGCACGGGCACGTACCTTGTTAATCGAAGCGAATGCGTCGCCCTGACCGCTCTCGTTACACGCCTCCGAGTGCCCCAGCAGGATATCGGCCAAACGAATGTAAATCGTGTTTTTCTCGGTGGCCGCATTGCTTTTATCGAGCTCGACGATCTTTGCTGCCCACGCTTTTCCGAAGATCATCTGTGCCGGATCGTTGGGATTCGCATCCGATTTCACCACGCCCCCGAAGCGCGACAGGTTGTAATCAGCCTTTTCGCTCCAATGTACGATCGGATAAGCGCCGTTGATTTTACCGAAACGGCCCGTCGGGTAACTCTCGATAAACGTTCCCTCAATGCGTTTGTCCTTTGGATCATAACTTGCCCGGAACTCCTGCGTAGCGCTGATCCAGCTCCAACCCGATCCGCCCAGTTCGCTGGGGAAATCTTCCGGGTTGAAATGCATCGAATGTACATTGTATTCGTTCGGGTTGGCCGTAGCCGAAACTTGCGCTTCGAAGATCCTTTCGCCCTGATTCTCATGGGCAAGATCAAAATTGTGGGAGAAATCGGTGAACAGCGTGAGGCCACTGTTGTTAATGATATCCTCGCCGGTAGCCTTTGCTTCGGCCCATTTTTCATCCCAAAGCTGGGTTTTCATTAAAATGGATTTCGCGGCCCATTTCGTCGCGCGGCCAATATCCGCGCCGGTGTAGCTGGCAGGCAATAATTCGGCCGCCGCTTTGGTATCAGCATAAATTTGCGCGATCACCGCTGCTTTCCCTCCGCTATTGGATGGCAGTTCCGAGATATTCTGTGTCGATTTCGTCGTCAACGGCACATTATCGAAATAGCTCAACAAGCTGTAATAGTAGAATGCACGTAAAAACAGTGCTTCCCCTTTGACGCGCTTGATCAAAGCCTCATTCGACGGATCTTTCATAGCATCGGCAGTTTCGATGATCGCATTTGCCCGGTTAATCGAGCGGAAGCAGATGCCCCAGTAGGCCTCGATGTATTCGTCGGCCGGGTTGACATTGCCCAGGTTGTATTGCAGCGGCCCTTTCTCCCATCCCACCTGGTAACCTATCAGACATTCAAATACATAACGATCGTAGAAGTAGCCTGAGTATTGCGAATTGAGGTCGTCGTAAACCGCATTCACGCCCAGCACCAGCTCCGCTGCCGTCTTATAAAAAGTACCGGGATTGATGAAATCGGGCTTCTCCTTCAAGTCCGAACAGCCTGCCGCAGCAAACAGTAATGCCGAAAGTCCCGTCAATCTGATTTTATATAAAAATGACTTTTTCATAACAAACTGATTTTCAATCTGAAATATTAAATACCAAGATTAACGCCCACTGTGAACATGCGCGACCGCGGGTAAGCATCGTAATCATCGCCCCGGTTGAGGTTATTCTGCCCCTGGTTGTTCACTTCGGGATCGAAACCTTTATACTTGGTGATCAGGAAGAGGTTTTGCCCGCTCACATACACGCGCGCACTGCGGATATAGGCACTCTTGACGGGGACCGTATACCCGAGCGAGAGGTTTTGCAGCCGCACGAACGAGCCGTCCTGAATGAAGAATGACGACCGGCGGAAAGAAATGAAATCACGGCGGCCATCGATTACCGGGCGGGGCGCATTCGGGTTTTCAGGTGTCCAGGAATCGGTCAGGATATTGGCGATCTGATTGATTTTCTGCACACCATCGCCCATTTCGGATTGTTGCAGGTTGCGAATCTTGTTACCATGCACGCCGCGGAAGAAAACCGCCAGATCGAAACCTTTGTATTTCAGGCTGGTATTGAAGCCCCAGGTCAGTTTCGGGTTCGGGTCGCCGATGATCTTGAAATCGTCAGTAGTGTATTTACCGTCGCCATTCACGTCTTCATATTTGGGGTAACCCGCCTTAGCTGAATAGCTTTTACCTTCTTCGTCGGATTGGAACAAACCGACATAGTTGTACCCGCTCCAAACGCCGATCGGGTTGCCGCCCTGCACCCAACTGCCAAGCACCCCAAGGTGGCCGCTGGTACTGTTGGAAAAGAATGGAGTGCTCATGCCCAGGTCAAGGATTTTGTTGCGCAGGATAGACACATTACCACTCACATCCCACGTCAATGCGTTGGAACTGATCAGCTTATAGCTCGCGGAAAATTCAAGACCCTTGTTGCTGAGTGAGCCGGAATTCAGCATAATGGTACCAAAACCGGTACTTTGCGGAATGGAAACGTCGAGCAACAAGTCGGTGGTTTTGTTTTTAAATGCGTCGATCGTCAGGCTGAGACGGTTGTTCAGCAATGTGAAATCCAGGCCGACATTGAGCATCGAAGTGCCTTCCCACTTCAAATCCGGGTTCGGGATGCGGTTAGGCCCGTAGCCTGAAACAAGCGTAGGTACACCTCCAAAAACGTAATTGTAGGACACCAATCCAGCTACCGAACGGTAACCGGGTATTTGTGAATTACCCGTCAAGCCATAGCTCGCACGGATCTTGAAATCATCAAAAACCTTCCCTAATCCTGAATTTTTGAAAAAATCTTCATTTACCACACGCCAGCCAATTGCCGCCGAAGGGAAAGTGGCCCATTTGTTGTTAGGCCCGAATTTCGACGAACCATCGCGGCGCAGCGTCACAGTAAGCAGGTAGCGGTCTTTCAAATTGTAATTGATCCGCCCTAGCATCGACATCAGCTCCCATTCCAGGCGTCCTGAATTCGGCACCAACGGCCGGCTGCCGTTTTGCATATTCACCGCGTCAATATCGTCGGACGGAAGCCCACGGGTAGCATTGGATTCAAAATAATTGATTTCCTTTTGATAGGTATAGCCGAGTGTAACGTCGAGGTAATGTCCTTTGGCAACTTCCTTATTATAAGTTAAAATATTCTCATTCAGGATGTTATTTGAATTTCGGTTTGCTTTCTGCAACTCGCGCCCATTCTGGCGGCCGATGTAAGTATAGTTGTTGTAAAAAGTCGTACGGCGCGCATTGACGATGTCCAGCCCAAGGCTCGTGCGGAATTTCAGGCCTTCCAGAATATTCACATTCAATGCCGAAGTACCGAAAAGTCGGTTGGTAAAATCTTTATCATAACCCTCCACGGCCTCTGCCAACGGATTGGTCATGAAACGTTGGTCGTAGCTCGCGTACTGGTATCCTCCGTTCTGATCGTAAACCGGGCCGGTAGGGTCGAGGCCCAAAGCTGTGATGACGATACCACCCGGTCCGCCGCGATCGGTAGGCACATTGCTGCTGCCCGAGCGGTTGAACGACCAACTGTTGGAAAGCGTAGCCTTGCCTTTGAGGAAGTCGTTATCAAGGTTCATCCGGAAACCATAGCGGTTGAAATCCGTATTCTTGATAATCCCCTTGTTATTCAAATAATTACCTACAAATGCATAGCGCATTCCCTTGTTGCCGCCGGTGAACGAAAGTTGGTGATTGGACAACCCGCCGGTACGCGAAATCACATCCCACCAATTGGTACCCGCCCCGATCTGTCCGATTTGCGCGTCGGTGTACCGCGGGTTTCCGCCCTGGCTGCGTTCCAGCATGTTAATGTAACGTGCATAATCGGCACCGTTGAGCACTTCCACTTCGCGTGCGATGGTTTGAAACGAATAGGAACCGTCATAATCCACGCGGCTCTGGCCTTCCTTACCGCGTTTAGTAGTAATCAAAATCACACCATTCGCGCCGCGGGAACCGTAAATGGAGGTCGCCGAGGCATCTTTCAGTATTTCAATAGATTCGATTTCGTTGGGGTTAATAGTCGCCATGGCATTGGTAGGCTGCCGATTGCCGCTCGTACCCAACGCACCATTGTCGGGGTAAATAGGAAAGCCGTCGATCACGTAAAGCGGCTCGCTTCCACTGTTAATGGAGTTCGCGCCGCGCACGCGGATGGAAATGCCGCCTCCCGGCGCGCCCGACGTTTGCGTCACCTGCACGCCCGGCGCCCGCGACTGGATCGCCTGGTCCACCGACGTCACCGGCATTTCGCGGATTGCGTCGCCTTTAATGCTCGCCACAGAGCCCGTCAGATCGCTTTTCCGCACCGAGCCATAACCCACTACTACCACTTCTTCCAGTGCCTGATTATCCGGCTGCATGATTACCGACAAATCCGTTTGACCTCCCACGGTTACCTCCTGCGGCTTGTAGCCCACAAAACTGAAAACCAGCACCGCATTCTGCTCGGACACATCGAGCGCAAAAGTGCCCTCCTGGTCAGTAGTAGTTCCTTTTTGGGTCCCTTTAATGATCACGCTAACGCCCGGCAGGCCCGCATTGTTTTCGTCTACCACTTTTCCTTTGACCAGCGCGACATCTGCGGATTTTCCTGGTTCCATCGGCTCACGCGATTCCAATGGCTCAGGAACCGCGCCGGTCTCGGCCGTCAGCAAAATACGGCCTGCCGTTAGTTCATAGGTTATGTGCAGGGGGTCGAGCAGCGTGCTCAATGCGGTCGACAGCTTCTGCCGGTTGATATGTACATCAATAGTCCGCTCGGCACGGATATTCTTCTGACTGTACGCAAACTTCACGTCGGCCTGCCCTTCGATCTCACGCAGGACATTTCTCAATTCCGCATTCTGTGCATGGATCGTCACCATTCTCTCCATAATCTCCTGCGCTCGCCCCTCGCTCGCAGCGTGGGTAAGCGTCGTGAAAACCACTGCAAAAAGGATTTGAGCAAATGTTATTTTCATGATCATGCATAGTGATGCACACCATTTTAACTGTTGGGTTTTTTGCATATTTTTGAAGGTTCTATTTGTGAAAAACAGGACATCCGCCCGCTTACCGTCTGTCCAGGATCTCGTAAGCAGGCATTTCCGAAGCCGGTAGTGGTGGTACACTATCGGTTTCTTTGTTTTAAGTCGGTGGGGTAGCTTTTATAGTTTCATAGTTAAGGGTTTAGGATTTGCAAAAACTTAGTCACAGCCGCGGCCGTTGATGAGAATGCGTGTTCCTTTCACTTCGTAATCGGCGCCATTGGATTTGCAAACGAGTGCCAGTTTGTCGTACAGCTGCATGTCGGTAAGGTCGCCGGTGAAGCTGCAATGCGCGATACGGTCGTTCGCGAAAACGATCTCTATTCCGTAGGCTTCCTGTAATGCGGCTGCTATCTTTTCCAGCTTTTCGTCGTTGAAAATCATTTTTGCCTCCTCGGCAACCTGCGATGTTTTCACGGGCTCCGGTACGAGACCGGTCATGAGGTGCCGGCTTTCGGCGAAATAGGTTACCCGCTGGTTCGGCGTGAGCACTACGCCATTGTCCTGGTTATCAACGGAATTTTCTTCGCTGAATGCCTCGCGGTTTTCAAAAACCGACACTTTCCCGGTCACAACTTCCACTTCCAGCGCTTTATCCTTCGCATTGTTTTTGATTCTGAAACTGGTTCCGAGTACGCGGGTGATGATTTTGCCGCTGTACACGAGGAAGGGCTGGTCGGGATTGCGGGTGATCTCAAAAAATGCATTGCCTGTAAGCTGCACCGTGCGCTTGTCGCCGGTGAAAGTCACCGGGAACACGATTCTAGCTCCCGGTTCGAGGGTTACTGTGCTGCGGTCGCTTAAAGTCAATCTTTTCGGAACGCCGGTCGTGTTTTCTTCGGTGATCAAGCGGCTTTGGGGCGCCTGCACAAACATCTTTTCCTGCATTACACCTGGCCTGCGGGTGCCTTTACCCAGAAATGCCCAGAAGCCGACCACCAGGAGCACCGCTGCAGCTGTGGCCACGTATACCGTAGCCCTGCGCCACCATTGCTTCACAACAGCCCCCTCTTCGTGATCCGCGGCGGGCGTTCCCGTGGCAGGCGTTCCCACGCCGGGCGCTCCCACGCCGGGCGCCCCCGCAACAGAAGTCTCCGCAGCCAGTTTACCCAGTATTCTCTCCTCCATTTCGCGCTTTTCCTCATCGCTGAGCACCGCCATCCCATCGGCATTGAGGCTTTCATACCACCGGTGAATTCTCAGCTTTTCTTCCTTCGTGCAATTCCCTTTCCGGTATTTCAGAAGCAGGGCTTGCCATTCCTTATTGTTCATTGATGTTTAAATCAGGTCTTCGGAATGATAAGCCGGGAAAATGACGCTATTCCCTAAATAAATTTAGAAAATATTTGAATTGTACAATTGAAAACGCGCTTTGCTCGAAAAGTCCTTGGAAAAAGATAATGAGGGGAGAATGGAGGGAAGGGAGGATGGCGGAAGGGAACTGGGTGCTTTCGATGCGCGGGGTGCTAGATCAATCCGGAGACGGCCAGCATCAGGATCATCACTTCCTTTAAATGCGTCCGCACTACCCGCACGGATTTGGTCAGATGGTATTCAACGGCCTTCTCGGATAACCCGTAACGGGTAGCAATGCGTGAAATGGGCCAGTATTCGAGCTTATGCAAACGGAAAATTTCGCGTGTCTTTTCCGGTAAAATGTGCAAGCATTCGTCGATTACCCGCAGCAGCTCATCCAATGCAAGCTGGTTTTCGGTGTTCAAATCCTGCATGCTTTCGAAAGTGCCGTAGTCGTCGAAGTATTCAAAAGTCCGACCTTTCGTGCGGATATAGTCGATGACCTCGTAGCGAACCGCGGAAAAAAGGTAGTAGTTGAGGTTTTCTATGCGTAGGGTATCCCGTTCCCGCCAGAGCCGCAGAAAAATGTCCTGCACGATCTCTTCAGCCGCTTCCTTGTTGCGGAGCTTGCGGTATGCGACCAGGAACATGTCGTACCAATAGGCTTTATAAACCGCCGTAAATGCTTCGGCATCCCCATTTTGCAATGCGAGGAGCAGGTGGCCGGCCTTGTCGTTATCCACCATTACAGCTTGTTTTTGTTAAAGATCAGGAAACAGGATTCTGGCAAAGTTATATTATTTGCTCTTATTATCCAGTAATTAAAACTTGTAATAAAACGGGAACCGGTTGATAACGCGGAGCAATTCGATTGATCATTTCTGGCATAACTCGCTTGAATTCTACTACAAGTCTTTCGGTGCTCTGCACCTTTGGTCTTCGGTATGCGCTCAGCATCGAAGGCACAGAGCGCCGAAAGACTTGTTGCACATGCGGTATTTCATGTGCCCTAGGTGCAGCGCACGCAGGATTTGTTTGAATCCCGTACGTTTGTTTTTATTTAAATTTCAACAAATACCCCGTCAAATCAGCCAAATCCTGCTCATTGAGACCCAATGCGGTAGGTTCCGGCATCAACGACAACAGCATTTTCTCCCGTGTTTTGATCTGATCCGCCTTGATCGTGTGCTGCTCGCCGGCCGCATCTTTTAACACCACATTCGCGCCGTCGCTCATGAGAAAGCCAAAATAGGTATCGCCTTTTTTGGTCACGATGGTGTAGCTTTCATAACCAAAAACCATGCTCGCCGAGGGGTTCACAATGGCATCGAGTAATCCCGCTTTATCGAATTTTTTGTGGATGGTGGTCAAATCCGGTCCGATTTCGGCACCGGTTTTGCCGTGTTTATGGCAGGCGGCACAAGTTGTGGAGAAGATTTTTTCGCCGTGCTCCGGATCCGCATTCATTCTGGATATGAAATCCGTTTTCAAAACTTTGCCGTTTCTGGGAAAAAACTGGCTTGCGACTACGCGCACATTCTGGTCGGGGTTTTTGAAAATGATCTCGCTCACCGATTTGGCAATCGTGTCGGGCAACTGGCCCTGCACACGCATATCCACGAGAATATTACCGCCATTCACGTCCGACGCCATTTGGCGGGCGGTTTCAATGCGCTGCAGCATCGGTTGCGTTTTATCGCTGACGGTCTTTTTCAGGTCGAGCATGCGCTTATATGCAGGCGTCATCACCTGCGCGGTGGCTTCTTCCCAGTTCATCAGATCGGCCCAATCGTTGCTCTTCCGGAAGTTGATCCAGTAAGATGCCTGCGAAGCTACATCGGGCAAAGTGGATTTGGACAGTGCGATCATCGCCTCTGCCGCTTTTTTATCTTTGATAAAACCAATGGCGGTCAGCGCCTTACGCCGCTCCGACTCCGGAACTTTGGCCGAACCAGCCCGTACTTTCAATTCTTCCACGGCCGATACAGGATGTAATCGCCATGCCAGCGTTGCCCGTTGGGGATTCCAATTCTGAGGATCCGCTTTAAATGTCTCGCGCACATAAGCATACACAGGCGCCTCCTTTTTATCCGCTGCCGTTCCAATGGCTTCCAGCATCCATGGGTCTTTACCGTCGTAGTTTTTAATAAGGTTGATAATACTGCTGAATGCCTCCTCGTAAGGTACATCCCGCAATGCGATCCCGACCTCCCGCCGCACTGACGGGTCAGCGTCTTTTGACATTTGTTCGAAATAAGCATTGGCCTTACCCGTCGATTTCAATGCACGGAAAGCGGCCAGCCGGTGCATTGCATTCGGCGACGATAACAACTTCACCACCTCAGCATTGCCTTGCTCGCCTAATTGCGCCAAAAGCCAAATGGCCCGTGCCTGATGGTATGGATTTTCTACCGTCAGTAACTGTTTAACCTCCGGTACCGCCACCTCGCCTTTTGCCCTTAGCCCTTCAAAACCCAATGCACGGACATTAATAGCAGGGTTTTTCAATGCATTAATTAAACCAGCAGTAGTAGTAAAATCCAATTTTGGCGTTGCGAGCTTCCTGCCTTTTGGCGTAATGCGATAAATGCGTCCGTAACCCTTTTTGTCCTTCATAGCATGACCGCCTACGACGGGATCATACCAATCGGCTACGTAAATGGCCCCGTCGGGTCCGACAGCCACGTCCGACGGCCGGAACCATTTGCGGTAATCCTGGTCGGTTTCATACCATTCATACCGCTCCGAAACTTTCGGAAAAGAGCTGATTAAATCCTGGCGCTTCAACTCAAAACCTGCACCCTGCGGCTTCGGCTGGTAGGCAAATATCACATTGCGCCCAGCCTCGCAGCTCAGCAATGTGCCGCGGTAATTTTTACCCAATTCATCTCCTTCATAAAACACAATTCCTGTGGGCGAACCTGCGCCGGAATTGTCTCCGGCCGGCATTACGCCGGGATCTTCCTGGTGCCAGTGCGTGGCGAAAATATCCTGACCGGGACGGCGATCGGCCTGCCAGTAACGAGTGCCATCCGCCGAAAAGTAGCCCGCATTTCCATTTTCTTGTAAAAAAGAGACCCGGCAGGTGATTACCTGGTCGTCGTTATCGTTCTGCCACATATTGCCGTAGCTGTCCAGGCAGACCTCGTAGCTGTTACGGAAGTTGTGACCGAGCACTTTCAGGCCGGTACCATCCGGATTTATGCGTAATGCAAGCCCACCGACCCAAATGCGGCCGTCGTCCGACTTCTGATTGCCTTCATTTTTCTTGTTGTAGGGCGTCCCTCCAACGTAGAGGCTGCCGCTTCGCAATGTCCAGCCACTTTTGTCAGTGACGTTATGCGGACCTGCATTGCCTGTATTGAAATAGTACTTCCCATCCGGCCCGACGATCAGCGAATGCAACGAATGGTCATGATCGAAACCGCCAAAACCGGTCAGGAAAACCTCCCGCTTGTCGGGTTTATCGTCGCCATTCGTGTCCGTGTACACGAGCAGGTTAGGCGCGCAGGAGACGATTGTTTTATTTCCAATGACCGCAATGCCGAGCGGCGCCGTCAGCAACGAATCTTCGACATATACTTTGGAAGACTCCGCCTTACCATCGCCGTCCTTGTCTTCCAGGATCATCACCCGGTCGCCTTTTTGCCTGTGGCTGAGGCGCTCGGCGGGTTTGGTATTAAAATCCCTGTAATTGACCGCCTCCGTGATCCATACCCTGCCTCTGGCATCAATATCCATGTTCGTGGGATTGTAGAACATCGGTGCTTCGGCCCATAATGTGGCTTCGAGGTCATCTGGTACATACAGGCGCGAGGAATCTTCGCCAACGGACATAGGGGCAGCGGACTGCTTCGGTGGTTCCTGCCCGTTTGGAATCAGAACAATGCTAAAAGTGGAAGCGAGCAAAATGCTTCCTGCTAAAATAGTGCTGCTATTTAGCGGTAATGCGCTGCTAATGTTCATAGTGTTGAAATAAAGGGGGAAAAGGAGAAGAGGAGAAAGGAGGAAAGGGAGAAAGGGTAGCTAATTCGAAGAAGAATCCCTTTCTCCATCCTCCATCTATTCTATTTTAAAAATAACCTTTTGAGGTAATCGAGATTATGCTGGTAACAGGGGATAATTTCGGCGCCTTGCGGCGTGGCACCTTCGATCTGCATCCAACCCTCGTAACCGATGTCTTTTACCGCTTTGGCAACACGAGGCCAGTCGAGCGGACCCTCGCCGAGACGCTGGCCGTTTTCTTTCATATGGATTTCACAGATCAGGTCCTTGCCGAGCATGGGTATTTCCTTGAAAATATCATGGCCAGCGTCGGTCGAATTACGGAAATCGTAATACACTTTCACCGCCTTCGAGCCTACCGCATTGATAATATCCAAATGCTCCTGTCCGCTCAACCACGATTCGATACCCAGGGTAATGCCCTGCTTTTCGGCGTGGGGGGCTACTTTTTTCAGGCGTTCGATCACTACTTTTTTACCGGCATCGTCATTTCGTAAGTCGCCCTCCGAAAAGAACGCAAGCAAAATCACCTTCACGCCCAAAGCTTTGGCTGCATCTACGCTGTTCCATACCCACTCTTCTGTTTTCGGCTGCGATTTGTAAGGTACCCGGTTCAACTCGCCAATAGCCAGGCTCGACACCTTCACACCCGTGCGTGCGGACGCGTCACGGATCGCCTGCAAGGTTGCCGGTGCAGAGAGGCCATTTTCGTCCTTACCGGTATTATAGCTCACCTGAATGCCGTGCAAACCGATTTGCTTCGCCCGGTCGAATGCTTCCGGGCTCAGCTGCCGTCCTACCGACCAGTCACAAGCGCCGATCTGGAATTTCGGTGCCGCCGAACGGTCTGTTTGAAGTGCATTGTTCTCATCAAATGCCGCCGACGCCAACAGCAGCGCACTGCTTTTGAGCATTTCCCGCCGGTTAAGCACCAAATCATCTATCATTACAGTCAGATTTTGAAATACTTAAAGAATATCTTCAAAAATGTTTGTGATTTGGTTTCTACTTATGCTGTGGGTAACGTTACCGGCTGAATGCGTCTTCGATATGCCGGATGTCGGTCGAGCCATCGGGTAATCTGAGGATCGAAACAATGTCAAACCGGACATCATTTTCCCAATCGGTATCAAAAATGTACTGTTCGGCGGCACGCATAACGAGCTTTGCCTTGGTCGCATTCACGAATTCTTCGGGCATCCCGAATGCCGTACCGGTGCGTGTTTTTACCTCGACGAAAATCAGCATATCATCTTTTGACACGATCAGGTCGATTTCGGATTGCCAGCTGCGATAGTTTTTTGCGATGATTTTGAAGCCCTTTTCGAGCAGGAAAGATGCCGCGGTAGCTTCGCCCCAGCGGCCGAGGTCGTTGTGTTGTGCCATAATGTGTGTGTTTAGATGTTTAACTGAGATCAAGAGTAGATAGGAGCTCTTTCAACTCTATCGGAGACAAAGATTCGCGTTCGCTTTTATCGAAGATTGTAAGTAAATAAATGGTGGTCTTTGAAACATGGACGTAATAGATCACACGCGCGCCTCCTGACTTCCCCTTCCCTTTGGAGGCGATAGAAAGCCTTTTCTTGTAACAACTCTGCCCTAATGAAATTCCATTTCCAGGATTCTGGGCGAGGAGCAATACCAGATCCCTGAATTCACCGGACAATGAAGGGTATTTCTTTAGACGCTTTTTAAGTCTGGAATCAAACTCCGGCGTCGTTTTTACAAAGTATCTCATTTAGCAACTCTTCTGCGTCCCGGGCTTCGAGTTTGCCTTCTTTGATCAGTTGCAATTCCTCCAATGCAGTTCTCGTGCTGTCTATCACTTCAAACTGAAATGGCGTAAAAGGCTTTACTTTGACATACGGAAGCCGTCTGAGCAAGCCTAAAACAAACTGCGCTTTTTCGTCTTTAATATCTAGTAAAACCTTCATAACCACAGAATTTAGTTGCACTAACAAATTTAACGAACATTTAGCTAATAAATTAGCGTTGTGAAACCGGGACATGTGTGTACAATATGTTTCATGAACCGGATGCTGCCGGCCTGAACATTTAGACGTCACATCTATAAATTGGTAACGCCCTCGTCCCAGAAATTTTTTGAGCATTGATAATGAATACTCTGATCAATAAAAAAGTAGCATTCCGGAATCTCGGCCTGATCGACTACCAGGAGGCCTGGGACTACCAGGAGAAGATTTTTGCCGAGACGCTGGCGATTAAGACCCAAAATCGCTCGCTCGATGCGGAAAACCAGCAACCGACACCGAATTTCCTGCTTTTCTGCCAACACCCACATGTATATACGTTGGGCAAAAGTGGTAAGGCTGACCATTTGCTGCTGGCAGAAAATGATTTGGCTGCCAAACAAGCCAAATACTACAAAATCAACCGGGGCGGAGATATTACCTACCACGGGCCGGGACAAATCGTGGGTTATCCCATCCTCGACCTCGATAATTTCTTTACGGACATACATGTGTACATGCGCACGCTCGAAGAGGCTATTATTCTCACATTAGCAGAATACGGTATTCAAGCGGGACGCATTGCTGGATTAACGGGTGTTTGGATTGATTTCGAGGAGCAAAAGAATCCAAGGAAGATCTGCGCATTAGGTGTGAAGGCCAGCCGCTGGGTGACGATGCACGGTTTTGCATTAAATGTGAATACGGATTTATCGTATTTCGGGAATATCGTGCCGTGCGGGATCGATGATAAGGCCGTTACGTCGCTGGCGGCGGAGTTGGAAAGGGAGATAGATTTGGAAGAAGTTTCAGTAAAATTAAGAAACCATCTGGCACATTTGTTCAGCATGGAGTTGCAAATAGCATAATGAAGAAGGATATTATTTTTCACCCTGTGAAGGGTATACAAGTCGCGATTGTGCGGAGTACCAACGAGTTGAATGCCGAAGAATGGAACGTGATTGTGATTAACCGCAACGATGAGCCGGTAACGAGCGTCTTCGTGACTTCCAAGGGTTACAGTAACAGTGAATCGGGGACGAATACCGATCAACGGACGTCCACATTAAGGCATTTTTTCCCTGAAATAGCGCCCGGCGGGCACGTGGTAGTCGAGCCCATCATGCCCGATGTCTTTCATTTGAATAATGAATTTTGGGTGAGCTATTTTATTGGCAAGCAGATATTTGATAAGAAGTTTATCTTCGTACCGGACAGCATCATCGAGGAAAACATGATGACGATCGATCCGCTTGGGCTAGAAGGGGTTTTGCACGAGTGATCGGTGCGCGGTATGGCGGCATTGGTTGATGTTCATTGATGGTCAGGTATTGTCATTGGTAGTCATGTATTGTCAATTGTTGTCATTGGTTGCCGATCCAGGTTAGTTTGATAAGTTAGCTGGACTACTGGGTAATAAGTGTGCTGGTTTGGTGTATAGCACCTTGCCATTCTCGGCGTTTTCTATAATATTGAAAATCAATATAGAACTACTTCCTCTCCTGCACATCAAACTACAAATGACTATACCTGACAACACCTGACCACTCCGACAACCAAACGCCACGCACTATGACAGAAGATTTCAAACGCCGCGCTAAAAATTTCCTGCTCCTCGACATTGAAACCGTTTGTTCGCACGCCAGCTACGAAGAGCTCCCCGAGCGAATGCAGAAACTTTGGGACAAAAAGGCCCTGACGCTCAAAAAAGGCGACGAAACCATCAGCAATGCTGATTACTTTTACGACCGCGGCGCGATTTATGCCGAGTTCGGAAAAATCATTTGCATTGCCTTCGGCGCTTACTATTGGAACGAAAAAGATCAGATTGCGTTTAAGGTGAGTAGCTTCGCCGGAAACGACGAAGTTCAGTTGCTGCTGCAATTCAAGGCGCTGATTGAAAAATATCCCGCCGACCAGCTGATTCTCTGCGCCCACAACGGCAAAGAATTCGACTTCCCGTTCATTTGCCGACGGATGCTGATCCACCGCATCGAAATCCCCAAAGCATTACAGATTACGGGTAAAAAACCCTGGGAACTTCTCCACCAGGACACGATGGATCTGTGGAAATTCGGTGACTACAAAAGCTACACCTCCCTTGATTTGCTCGCCGCCGTTTTTGACATTCCCGGAAGCAAAAACGAAATGAGCGGCGACCAGGTAACAAAGGTTTACTACGAAGAAAATGATCTGGCTAAAATTTCGCGATATTGCAGAGAGGACGTAGTAGTGCTGGCACAATTGTATCTTCGGCTACATTGCTTTGATCAAATACCCGAGGGAAATATCCTGCGGGTTGAATAATATTTAATACATGAGAGATAAAAAGAGTAAAAAGAAACTGCAACCCGAAAGAAGAGAGGCCACAACGCCTCACCATATTGTTTCTTACATAGATAATTTGAAGGCCGATATTGCCGCATTCTTCGATCTGAATGCCGAGCACGCATTCCGACCCTTCGATGTGCACGACCATTTCGGGGTGCACGACAAAAAAGTGCGGCTCCTGTTCAATGAAATCCTGCACGAGCTGGAACAGGATGGCCGATTGATGTACCATAAAAACGGCACCTATACGGCAGTTCCGCTCAAAACGAAACCTGCCGGGCTGACCGGCCGGGTGGATCGCGTCAACAAGGGCTTCGCATTCGTCATAATCGACGGCCGCGACGACGATATTTATGTGGATGTGGAATTGCTGAATGGTGCCTGGGACGGTGACATCGTGCAGATACAGCCGCTTTCGAGGAATACGCGTAATTCCCGTTCACGCAATGACTCCGGTCGGAACCGGACTGAGGGACGTGTTACCGAAATCGTGGAACGTTCGAATGCGGAGATAGTAGGTATTATTGAGATTAACCCACGTTTCGCAGTTGTTCAGCCTGATAACAAGAAGCTTTTCGACCCTATATTCCTTGAACCGGACGAAGTAGGTGAGGCACATCACGGCGACAAAGTGATCGTCAGAGTTACCGAATGGCCTACGCGCAGGAGCCAGGCAGAGGGTGAAATCGTATCCGTGCTTGGCAAAGCAGGCGACAATGACGTGGAAATGCACGCGATCCTGGCCGAGTTTGGGCTGCCCTACCACTTCCCTGAAATCGTGGAAGCCGAGGCCAAAAAAATTCCCGATAAGATTGCCAAAAAGGATATTGCCAAACGACGTGACATCCGCGATGTGCTGACGTTCACGATCGACCCTGTCGACGCCAAGGACTTTGACGACGCATTGTCGGTAAGATACCTGGATGAAGATGTAGTAGAAGTGGGCGTGCATATTGCCGACGTTTCGCATTACGTTCTGCCTGGTACCGAGCTTGAAAAAGAGGCATTTCGTCGCGCCACCTCCGTTTATCTGGTAGACAGAACCGTGCCGATGCTGCCCGAAAAATTGTCCAACAACCTTTGCTCGCTGCGCCCAAATGAGGACAGGCTGGCATTTTCTGCGATTTTTGAGATTAATTCAAAAGGTAAGCTGCTAAAAGAATGGTTTGGAAGAACGGTCATCCATTCCGACCGCCGTTTTACCTATGAAGAAGCCCAGGCCGTGCTCGACACCGGCGAAGGTGATTTTCCGAAAGAACTGGATACGCTCAACAAATTGGCGAAAATTTTCCGGAAAGAACGCTTCAAAAAAGGAGCTATCAATTTCGAAACACCGGAAGTACGCTTCCGGCTTGATCCGGAAGGCCGTCCCTTGGGCATTTATACGAAAGAACGCCATGATTCGAACAAACTGATTGAGGAATTCATGCTGCTCGCCAACAAGCGCGTGGCGGAATATGTGTACTCGCTTTCCAAAGGCGAGGATAAAAACACGATGGTGTACCGTATCCACGAGGCACCAGATCCAGATCGTTTACAGACCTTCGCCAATTTTGTGGCCAAACTGGGCCTGAAACTGGAAGTAGAAGAAGAGGGTAAAATTGCCAAGTCGATGAATGCGATGCTGGCAAAAGTGGAAGGGAAGCCCGAGCAAAACCTGATCGAATCCCTGGCTGTGCGTACGATGGCCAAAGCGCGGTACAGCACCGAGGATATCGGCCACTTTGGACTGGCGTTCAGGCGATATTCACACTTCACGTCACCCATTCGTCGCTATCCTGACGTGATGGCGCACAGATTGCTACAACATTACCTGGATGGCGGCGGCAATGTGGATAAGGAAGCATATGAAATAGCGTCGAAGCATTCATCAGAGCGCGAGCGACTGGCTTCCGAGGCGGAACGAGCTTCGATCAAGTACAAGCAAGTCGAGTTCATGAGCATGATGGATCCCGAGAAGGAATTCGACGGTATCATCACGGGCGTAACCGAGTTCGGCATTTTCGTGGAAATCACCGAAACTGCTTCCGAAGGCCTCATTCGCATGACCGACCTGGGCGACGATTATTACGAACTCGATAAGGATAACTACCGCATTATCGGCCAGCATACCAAAAAGATTTATGCATTTGGCGATGCTGTGAAAGTGAAAGTGAAGGAGACTAACCTCGCGCGCAGGAGTATGGATTTGTACCTTGCAGGAACCAAGCCGGGGCGTCGGAGCGAATTCAGCCGCCCGAGTTACGATCGGGATGGCGATCGCCGGCCGCGGGAGAGGAAGCCGAGGGAGCCGCGAGGTTCAGGGCGCGTAAAGCGGGGCAGTGGCGGTACTGGAGGTGGAAGCTCGGCTAAGGTAAAGCGGCGGAGGCGGTAGGTGTTACCTTTTCGACTTTTTTACGTCTAAATGGGATTACTAATCCTATTTAAGATGGAAATCATTTACATAGAAGAGTCTTACGCTGTTATTGGCAAATGCATTGAGGTGCATAGAGAGCTGGGGCACGGCTTTCTCGAAATTGTGTATAAGGATGCGCTGGAAATACTTTTCCGGCAAGCGTGCGTATTTTACGAGCGGGAAAAGGAGTATCCTGTGTTTTTCCGAGGAATTCTATTGCCGCATAAGTTCTTCGCCGACTTCGTCGTATTTGACAAAATTATTCTTGAAATCAAATGTGTTTCTTGCCTGACTGACGAACATGTTGCGCAGACTTTGAATTACTTGAAAGTTTCAGGGAATAAGTTAGGGCTTTTGGTGAATTTTGGACGCGGGAAGTTAGAATACAAGCGGCTTGTACTTTAATTTCATGCCACGAAGACACGAATTAAACACGAAGAGCATTCGTGAATATTCGTGCCTTCGTGGCATTCAAAATAAACGAAGCTACTCAATGATTCGAAAACTAAGCTACCTGCTACTTACATTCGCTATTTCATTTGCCACCAAAGCCCAGAAAAGCAACAAAGACAAAGAAGAATGGCAATCCCTCTTCAACGGCAGGGACCTCACGGGCTGGGACGTGAAAATTGCAGGGCACAAGGTGAATGACAACTACAAAAACACCTTCCTGGTCGAGGATAACATGATCCGCGTAAACTACAAGGAATATGATAAGTTCACGACCGAATACGGCCATATGTACTACAACAAGCCTTATTCACATTATAAAATCAGACTGCAATACCGCTTCACCGGCAACCAGGTACCCGGCGGCGCGTCGTGGAATGTGCGGAACAGCGGCATTATGTTGCATTCGCAATCCGCAGCCAGCCTCGGGCTCGATCAGGATTTCCCGATTTCGCTGGAAATGCAGTACCTCGGTGGCCTCAATGCGGGCGAGCGCAACACGGGTAATCTCTGCACGCCCGGTACGATCGTGGATATCGACGGCAAGCTGGCCGAAGCGCATTGCATTAATTCCTCTTCCAAAACCTACAATGGCGATCAATGGGTGGATGCGGAAGCAATTGTACTCGGCGATTCGATCATTTATCACATGATTGGCGGCGATACAGTACTGGTTTACACCAATCCGCGCATTGGCGGCGGCTATGTCGGCAAAACCCATACTTTTAAGGATGGGAAAGTAAGTAATGAGGCCGAATGGATTAAAAAGGACGGGACAAAACTTGGCAGCGGCTATATTGCATTGCAGGCGGAAAGCCACCCGATCGATTTCCGGAATATCGAATTGCTTAATCTGAAAGGCTGTATGGACCCGAGGGCGACGAATTACAAATCGTATTACGTAGCGGCCGACAATTCAACTTGTAAGTATAAAAAGAAATAACCGGCGTCACGAAGGCAATAAAACCTGATTGATTTTCGGTTTTTTATATTTTTGCAGGAATGGACGGTTCGTCTGAATCGTCCATTCTTCGTTTATAAATCAGCCTTTGTGCTAATGAAAAACACCATTACCCGGTTTGCACTGCTCGTGGTTGTCCTGGCCGGGATCAACTGGCTTGCGTCATCTTTCTTTTTCAGGTGGGACCTTACGGAAGATAAGCGGTACAGTATTTCCGATGCGACCAAGCAGCTTCTCGGAAGCCTGGAAAAGGATGTAATCGTGAATGTGTACCTTAATGGCGACTTTCCTGCGGGCTTCGAACGCCTCGAAAGTGCTACCCGGGAAACCTTGGAGGAATTTAAAACGTACGCCAACGGCCACCTGATTGTCAATTATTCCGATCCTTCGGATGCCACAAGCGAAGAGCAGCGTCAGAAACAATACATGAGCCTGATCGACCGTGGGCTGAACCCCACCAATGTTTTCGCAAACGAGGATGGCAAACGCACCGAAAAAATCATTTTCCCTGGTGTAATCGTGCAGGCGGACACGCTGTCGGTGCCAGTGCAGCTGTTAAAAGGGAATAAAGCGAGTACGCCGGAGGAACAATTGAACCAATCCTACGAGGGCGTGGAGTTTGAACTCGCATCCGCGATACGTGTACTCGCGAACCCGCAGCGCAAAAAAGTAGGGTTTGTCGTTAGCCATACGAAAATTTCTCCTGCCCGTTTGAGCGATATTATTGCCACAATCCAGCAGAGTTACGATGTATTTCTAGATATGAACAATCCGGAATCATACGAAGGACTGGATGCATTGATCGTGATGAAACCCGACAGCGCATTTTCGGAGGACGAAAAATACAAGCTCGATCAATACGTGGTAGGCGGCGGCAAAGCGCTGTTTTTCGTGGACGGCGCTCGCGTGGATAGCGTGAGCCTCGACGGCAATTACGCCCAGCCACTCGACCTGAACCTCGGTGATCTATTTTTTAAATGGGGTATCAGGCTGAATACCAATCTCGTAAAAGATTTGAACTGCGCGCAAATCCTGCTGAATGTGGGTAATGTAGGCGACAATCCCGAAATCCGCCCAATGCCCTGGCGCTTCTTTCCGCTACTAAATAACTTCGGAAAACATACCGTTACCCGTAACCTTAATGCGGTTTATACCCGGTTTCTGAGCTCGATCGATACCGTAGGAGGCGCGAATAGCATTGCTAAAACGCCTTTGCTGATGACCTCGCCTTACACGCAGCTTGTGAATGCGCCCGCGCTCGTAGGCTATAACGAGGCGCGCAAGGACCCGCAGCCGTCGGAATACCGTTCGGGTATTAAGCTTGCCGGCGTTTTGCTCGAAGGATCATTCACATCGCTTTTTCAAAACCGCATTCTGCCCGGTGATCCGCGGGCGGCGAAGTTCAAGGCGAGTGGAAATGCCGGAAAGGTGATTATCTGCTCCGACGGTGACCTGATTGTCAACGATTATGATTATAAAAGGAATGCACCGTTACCGCTCGGTTACGACCGGGTAACCAGGCAAACCTACGGCAACAAGGATTTCGTGCTGCATGCGCTCGATTACGTGACCGACGCCAACGGTTTGATCAATGCCCGGAGCAAACAGATTGCCATCCGGGCTTTGGATAAAATTCAGATCCAGGAAAACAGGAAGTTCTGGCAGGCGCTTAATTTGCTGCTGCCTGTGGTGCTAATCGGCCTTTTCGGCGTAGCGAGATATTACCTTAGAATCAGAAAATTTGGGTGACAACGCGGCTGGCGCTTCCGTAATTTTTTATACTTTTGTTCCCTACATCAAAGTTTTTCCGGAATCTTCCGCATATAAATCTATCAACTAAACACTTACGTCACGAATTATGAAGTTTGTCGTTTCGTCATCAGTTCTACTCAAACAGCTGTCAGCTATAAACGGTGTCGTTTCAACGAACCCAATTGTGCCAATCCTTGAAAATTTCCTTCTTACACTGGAAGGAAATTCACTGACCGTGACTGCATCCGACCTTCAAACCGTAATGATTACGGAAATTGAAGTGGAATCATCCGAAAAAGGAGCTATTGCCATTCCCGCAAAGTTGCTGCTCGATACCCTCCGCGGCTTGCCCGAGCAACCAATTACCTTGCAGGTGAATGCTGAAACATTTGGTACCGAGATTATTTCCGATAACGGCCGTTATAAATTGTCGGGCGAGAACCCGATCGATTTTCCTAAAACACCGGTTGTGAACCGTGGCCAGTCCGTGGATTTCTCCTCAACTGCGTTGGGATCGGCTATTTCAAACACACTGTTCGCAACCAGCACCGACGATCTCCGGCCTGCTATGACGGGGGTTTTCGTGCAAATGGGGGCCGAAAGCGCAACTTTCGTAGCCACCGACGGTCACCGCCTCGTGCGTTACCGCCGTACCGACATTAAATCGGACATTGATACGTCGATGATCATCCAGCGCAAAGCGTTGAACCTGCTGAAAAGCTGTCTGCCTTCCGACGATGTTCCCGTAAAAGCGGAATTCACTTCTTCAAATGCATTTTTCAGCTTCGGTAATATCCGCATGATCTGCCGGTTGATCGACGAGCGTTTCCCGGATTACGAAAACGCGATCCCGACCAACAACCCGAATACGCTCACCATTAACCGTCTGGAAATCCTCAGCTCGCTGCGTCGTATTTCCATTTACTCCAACCGTACTACCCACCAGGTGCGTATGAAAATGTCACTGAACGACCTGGTAATCTCGGCAGAAGACCTCGATTATTCGAACGAAGCCAACGAGCGCTTGATGTGCGAGTACAATGGCGACGATATGGAAATCGGTTTCAATGCCAAATTCCTGATTGAAGTACTGGGTAACCTTTCGAGCAAAACCATCACCTTCGAACTTTCCGCTCCTAACCGCGCCGGACTCATTATCCCGGTGGATCAGGAAGAAAACGAAGACATATTGATGCTCGTAATGCCGGTAATGCTGAACACTTACGTTTAGGATCTAATCATTAGCTATATCAAGTCCGGCCTCTCCGCCGGACTTTTTTTGTTTTATAATCTACTCAAATACAATATATTAGTTAACATCAAGCGTTAACTACGAAAAAAATCGTAATAAAGGTTTGCAAGTACGATTTTTTTCGTAGACATTTGGTACGAAGATTATCGTAATTAACTAATAGCATGTATATCAAGCCCACCGACTCCGAACTGGAAATCCTGAACTACCTCTGGCAGGCAGGTCCAAGTACCGTCCGTGCCGTGCATGATGCCCTTTCCGAAACCAAGGATGTTGGCTACACCACCACCTTGAAGCTTATGCAAATCATGCATGACAAAGGGCTGCTCTACCGCACGGAGCAAGGACGGTCGCACATTTACGTCGCGCTTCTCGGCAAAGAGGAGACGCAGCAAAACTTGGTAGGTAAAATGGTTGAAACCCTCTTCCAGGGTTCTGCTGCACAGATGGTGATGCAAGCGCTGGGAAATCACACTACCTCCAAAGAAGAACTGGATGAAATTCGCGCGTTATTAAATAACCTGGAAAACAACCGTTAGCCATGAAATTCTTCTCAAATCTGTTGCCCAGTCCGGCCGTTTCCGCATTTGGCTGGACGCTCATTCATTCGATCTGGCAGGGAACACTGCTGATGCTGGTTGCTGTCGCCGCATTCTATTTTTTGAGAAAAAAATCAGCCAACATGCATTACCTGGCGGGTGTTGGCTTCCTTTTCGCACAGGTGATCGCTTCTGTCGGAACATTCATTTACTACTATTCTAAAACCACCAGCGCGGTTTCCAATGTAAAAGCCCTGGCGCGCTACACCGCATTATCCACATCCCGCACGTGGGCGGAAGTCTCCCGGGACCTGCCCATTACATTTAAAATACAAATGTGGCTTACCGCCCATTTACACGAGTTGGTTATTTGTTGGCTCATTGGCTCAGGCATTCTGTTACTGCGTTTCGCCGGCGGCTGGGTGTTTACGGAAAGGCTTCGCATTAATGCCAAAATCGTCATGGACAAAGAATGGCGGGCACGTTTCGGAGTGATTATTGCCAAAATGAATATTTCCAAGGCCGTGGAATTCCGTGAAACGGCCAAAGTGCTCACGCCGATGGTGATAGGAACTTTCAGCCCGGTGGTATTGATCCCGGTTGGTTTGCTTTCAGGTTTTTCTACCGCGCAGGTCGAGGCGATCCTCGCACACGAGCTCGCGCACATACGCAGGAACGACTACCTCATTAATATGCTGCAATCGTTCGTGGAAGTGATCTTTTTCTTCCACCCGGCTATATGGTGGCTGTCCGAAAAAGTGCGTGCCGAACGGGAGCATTGCTGCGACGACATTGCGCTGGCCGTTTGCGGCGACAAAATGTCTCTCGCCCACGCCCTCGTGAAAGTGGCCGAATGGCAGGCTACGCCTGGACTTGCTATGGCATTTGCTTCCAAAAAACCATTGCTTTTGCACCGCGTACAGCGTGTTTTAGGTTTAAATCCCAAACCTGTACGCACATTTTCAAGCCTTCCTGCAATGATTTTCGCTATCGGACTAGTGATCGGCATTTCAGCCTATGCAGTGGCGCAAAAGGTTGAAAAGGATAAAGAAAGAAAGGCCGCCAAACACATGACCGTGAAAAAACGGAAGCCAGTGAAAACAGATATCCGCGAGGAACATGAAATGGACGAAATGGCGGAAGTTACTGTGGATGAAGGCGTTCTTGAAAGTATCGAAGCAGATTTGGCCCATGTGGAGATCGATATGGAAGCCCCTGAGATGGATTTCGGCCAAACAGGCAGCGACACGTTGGACAAAAAGCTATGGGAACTTAGTCACAAGATCAGGGCAATGGAGGACGATTTGAAACCCTACCATGCCAGATTGCAGGAACTACATCGCGAACGGGAAAAATACCTTTTTGAAATAGAGCGATTTCAACGCGAAATTGAGAAAATTGAGTGGAAAAAACGCCGCGCGGAAGAAATGAGGTCCGATTTGATGGAAAAAAGATCCGTCATCTTCAATCAGGATGGTAAGGAATCGAAGCTCAGCGATGCGGAGTTAGACAAGCAGCTTGCCGATTTTGAACAACAAATCAAAACTCAGGAACAAGCTATTTCAGAGTTCAATAACCAGATTTCCAACACAACAAAAGAAGTGCTGAAAGCCGAAGAACCCGAACGGAAAATCCAAAGGGAAATCGAGGAGGTAAATTACAAAATCAGCGAGCTCGGAATGAGTATCGGGCAGGAAAACGCGATGTATATGAAAATGCGAGGCGTGGAAGAGCCTCCGCGCGCACCACGCGTTGCACGCAGCAGTCGTCTACGACGTGCAGGAACGCCCCCTCCTCCCCCACCTACTCCAATTGCAGCACCAGCCAAGGTAGTTCCTGCTGTGCCTGCGAAACCCGTACCAGCTCCGAAGCCTCCGCTTCCGCCGAAAAAGGCGCTTAAAGATTAAGCAAAACAGGCAGCGACTGGATCGCTGCCTGTTTCATTTTATATATCGAATCGTTATTCCACTTCAATTACCACGTCGTCACTCATCGGGTGCGTCACGCAGGTAAGGATAAACCCTTCCTTAATCTCCGCTTCCGACAGCGCATCCTCCTCATCCATTTGCACCTTCCCGGACGTACACCGGCCCATACACGCGGTACACATACCCGCCTGGCACGAATACGGCAGGTCGATATCCATATTCAGTGCTGCTTCCAGCACTGTTTCGTGTGGCTTAATGGGTAATTTATATTCAGTTCCTTCGTAAAACAGCGTGATTTCACGCGTTTTAGGTGAATCGTCGTCTTCTATCTCTGGTTCCACCGTCACCTCACCTGGCTTAGCCGAGGTTGCTGTCGCAAAGCTTTCCTTTCGAATCTTGCTCTCCGGCACTGCCAGGATCGATAACGCGCGATGCGCTTCTTCCATCATATCCTCAGGCCCGCACAGGAAATATTCGGCTTCTTTTTTATTCAGCGTAGGAAGCTTTTCGATGATTTTAAGCACATGGCTTTTATTCAATCGCCCGGTTTCACCTTCCCAGCCTTCGTTTGGCTGGCTCAATGTGTGTACAACCGTGAAGCGTTCGCCATATTTAGCCTCCAAAGCCGCGATTTTGTCTTTGAAAATAATGCTATCCTCTCGCCGGCTTCCATAGATCAGGAAAACTTTGCTTTCCGGTTCCACCATCAGGACGGACTTCAAAATCGAAAACAACGGGGTAATGCCGCTTCCGGCGCCGATAAATACTACATGGCGCGTCTGATCATCGGCCTGTTTTGGGAAAAAATGGCCCATAGGCTCCAATGCTTCCAATACGTCACCTTCTTTTAGCGTATCGAGCAGCAGGTTCGAGGCGTAACCGCCTGGTACCCGCTTAATGGTTATCGCCAGCGATACATCGGTATAAGGCGAGCTCGACATCGAGTACGACCTTCTGATTTTTTTATCCTCAAAAGGTAGCAACAAAGTCAGGAACTGCCCCGGCCGGTACTGAACGACTTCGTTGATCGGATGCCAGAAATGGATGGTCGCAGCCTCCTCCGTTTCTTTTTCTATCTCTTTTACTTTTAAAAAATAATATTTGCTCATTGTTGGCTGTAAGCTTTAAGCCATAGGCCCTATGCTTATTTGTTCAAAAACCGGTGCACTAATGCGATGCAAAACAACACAAAAGCCTCACAGGTAACACCTATGAGGCTTTTATGATTTCATATTTGTACTATTTCAAAGTCGCAACGGCGTCTTTGATGCGTTTTACCGCTTCTTCCAATGCTTCATCAGCAGCGGCGGTCGAGATACGGATACAATTTGGTGCACCGAAACCTGAACCTGCTACGGTCGAAACATAAGATTTGTTCAGAATCCAGTTCGCGAAGTCATCCGAGTTATTAATGGTCGTTTCACCATCCGATTTTCCGAAGTAATAGCTCACATCCGGGAATGCATAGAATGCACCTTGCGGAACATTCACCTTGAAGCCCGGGATCTCTTTCAGCAAACCTACCACGAGGTCACGACGGCGGTGGTATGCCTTTGCCATCTCGATAGAAGGCTCTTTCGGGCCGTTGAATGCGGCCGTTGCCGCTTTCTGCGCGATAGAGTTAGTTCCCGAAGTAACCTGGCCTTGCAGCTTCTCAACGCCGTCGGCAATCCATTTTGCCGCTGCGATGAAACCGATCCGCCAGCCTGTCATCGCATAGCCTTTTGCAACACCATTCACGGTAATCACGCGGTCCTTCAATGCAGGGATAGATCCGATGCTGAAATGGCCTTCCTCGGTGAAGTTAATGTATTCGTAGATCTCGTCGGCCAGCACGTACACACCTTCGTGTTTTTCGAGCACCGCCGCAATTTCTCTCAATTCTTTTTCTGAATAAACAGCGCCTGTCGGGTTGTTCGGCGACGCGTACATGACCACTTTAGTACGCGGTGTGATCGCTGCTTCCAATTGCGCGGCAGTTACTTTGAAATCGTTTTCAAATGCACCATCGATGATCACCGATTTACCTTCCGCGAGCTTTACCATTTCGGAATAACTCACCCAGTAAGGTGCGAAAATCACCACTTCGTCGCCCGGATTAACCAGAACCTGGATCACGTTCGCGAGTGAATGCTTGGCACCGGTCGAAACCACGATATTTTCGGGTTTCCAATCTATATTATTGTCGCGCTTTAACTTATCAGCAATGGCCTTTCGCAGATCAGGGTAACCTGCTACGGGTGAGTAACCATGAAAACCATCATCGATGGCCTTTTTAGCGGCCTCGCAAATGTGTGCGGGCGTCTTGAAGTCTGGCTCTCCAACGCTCAGACTGATCACTTTGTGGCCTTGGGCGGCCAGTTCACGGGCCATTTTGGTCATCGCCAGCGTCGAAGATTCTTCGAGGGCGTTGATCCGGTCGGCCAATTGAGTTTGCTCTGCTACTGCGGACATTGCAACGTTTTAATTAAGTTAAAGAAGGTACTGCGAACTGTATCAACAAATTGCCCGCAAAGGTACGGGTTTTTTAGCAGTTGCATTGTATTATGTCAAGAAAGATTTAATGGCATTGCATCAATTAGCAGGCGGCAAACCCGATCTACTTGAAATAGTCGCTTATTCAACGATATTTGTTTATGAACACACCCATCACCATTGAAGAAATCACCTATCTGGCCAACGTGCCGGAAAGCCTGCACTCCGCATTCCTGCGAGTTGCGAACGGCTTGCACGAGCGAGCGAAATACCCGAAAGAGAAGGTATTTCTGATGCTGGTTAAAATGCTGAACGACCCTAAAAAGTACGCTTACTCCAAAAATAAGGTTACAAATCTGGCCAAAACGGTTTATGATCTTAGAAAGGCAGGAACCGAAATTTCCCTGACCGACGACGGTAAGGAACTCATCTATAATGAAGAGGCCGTTCTCACTTTGGAAGAAAAAGAGCCCGCTAAAAAGAACACCTTCAACCTTCGCGAAGACAAGCTGCATTATGCCGTTTTTGGCAAAGAACACATCGAAGAGGGTGCATTGGCACAAATGGAAACGGCCGTTAGCTTACCCATATCGGTCGCTGGTGCATTAATGCCTGATGCACACCAGGGCTACGGTTTACCCATCGGCGGTGTACTCGCCACGGAAGCCGACAAGGTAATCCCCTATGCCGTGGGCGTCGACATTGCCTGCCGCATGTGCATGTCAGTCTTCGATATTCCCACCGATTACCTCAAACGCGAGCCGCATTTCCTGAAAAAGATACTCACCGAAAACACCAAATTCGGCATGGGCGGCGAAACGGCACGGAAATACGACGAAAGTATCATGGACCAGCCCGAGTGGGATGCCACCAAAACAATCCGCTCGTTGAAAGACAAGGCTTACCGGCAGCTAGGGACTTCCGGAACCGGCAACCATTTTGTTGAATGGGGCATTGTAGAAGTATTTGAAAACGACCCACTTTTAAATTTACCCAGAGGCGAATACCTCTCATTACTCTCGCATTCCGGCTCACGCGGTTTTGGCGGGACCGTTGCTAACTATTATTCCAAACTGGCCATGCAAAAAACGGTGCTTCCGAAGCAAGCCGCGCATTTAGCCTGGCTGGATTTAAACACTGAAGAAGGCCAGGAATACTGGATCGCGATGAACCTCGCCGGCGACTACGCCTCCGCCAACCACCACGAAATCCACAACAAAATGGCCAAATCGTTGGGAGAGAAGCCATTAGAAATCATCGAAAACCACCACAATTTTGCCTGGAAAGAGCAGTTAGCAGACGGTCGCGAAGTGATCGTCCACCGTAAAGGCGCCACACCCGCCGGTAGCGACGAACTCGGCATTATTCCCGGCTCGATGAGCCAGCCAGGTTACGTTATCCGCGGTAAAGCCAATGCAGCTTCCATTAACTCCGCTTCACACGGCGCCGGGCGTGTGATGTCGCGCACGAAAGCATTCACGACCACGACACGCAGCCAGATGAATAAAATTCTGCAAGATAATGGTATTCAGCTCATTGGCGGAGATCTGGACGAATCGCCGATGGTTTACAAAAATATTGATGATGTGATAGCGGCGCAATCGGAGCTGGTGCACGTGCTGGCGAAGTTTTCGCCTAAGATTGTCAGGATGGCGGATGCGAATCGGAAGGAAGGGTGGGAGGATTGAGGATTAGTCGATGCCCAATTGTGCTTTTACCTCTTCCAAACTGTGCCAAGTTTTGGTTTCCGCCGTTATCCTAACCGCTCTCATATAATCTGCAAAGTCTTCAAGGCTGTCAAAACCGGAAAGCTCTCGTAGCAATGTCTCGTACTCGTGAATAGGAAGCATAGCAAATTTAGGTTTGCCATCCTCTTCTATAATTTGTGCATTTAAGTTCATAAGTATATATCTCTTCTATGCCCTACATCAACCACTTCTAAAACTTCCAACTCCTTATATTTATTGAAGAGAACCCGGTAGTTACCTATTCTTAAACGATATACCGCCCACAGATGGTTTTGAAGGCATTTGACGTTGCTGTTTGAGTTCGGAGATTTTGCGAGTTCTTGCAGTTGTTCGATGACCTTTTCAGCGTCTCGCTTTGGGATAGATTTAAGACTCTTCAAAGCCCGATCTGTGAATATCAGTCTGTACATCAGGGAGCATAGTGTGTTTTCTATAAAGTTAAAACACCTCCCCCAAATTCACAAACAACCCCCTAGACCCATCCATTCCAAACCCATAATCAATCGCAATATTAGCACCCGAAGTCTTATTCACCTTAATGCGGATGCCCACGCCCCCCGCAGGGGCGATTTTTCGGAAGCTTTTCGATGGCCAGTCGGAGACACTCTGTGCATTAGCGAATAGCACCCCGCCGAAAAGCCCGTTTTTGGTTAATGCAAAGCGGTATTCGGATTCAAAATAGAGCAAATTGGTACTGCGGAAACGACCCTGGATGTAGCCCCGGCCAATATTGGTGGTAGGATCCCAGCCGGTCGCAGGGAGGTCGAGGTAGGGAGGCTTGCCGATAGTGAGCCAGTTGTAATTCCAGAATGCCAGGGTATTCTGGCTGCCGCGTGGCAGGTTGAAGTAACGGCGGACGTCGATCACGACGGATTGCCAATTGTTGGTGCTGCCGAGCGAAGCCATGTTCGGGCGAAATTGTACATTGCTGTAAAAGCCTTTCAGCGGGTTAATCGAGTTGGTCCGGCTGTCGTAAGCAACCGTAACCAGCGGCCCGACTGACGACGATTTGTGGCCCAGTCCATAATCTTTAATGTCCTGGTTCATCTTTTCTTCCTTATCTGTCTGCATGATTTGCCATCTTTTGTCATAGGCAAAACCCAGCCCGACGAAAAACGACTTGCCTATTTTCTTCAAAATCGTCTGATGCAATCGCAAATGTTTGTATTTCAACCCCGTAGCATCACTAAGCTTTGAATCCGAACCCAAGCCGTAGGTATCCTGCGGATATTTGAAAAACCGCCAGTCGACGACGAAATTATAGTTATTATGCCGTGTCCAGATGTTGGCCTGCACGGGAATAGTCATCTGCTTGTATTCGGTGTAAATGAAATTGGTGGTAATGCTGGAAATGTTCGTCGTTTTAGGGTTGCTCGTGTAGAATGCGATGTTCGCATTGAGCGAGCCCGTGAGTCCGGACGAGAGCGTATACCCGCCCGCGGGCACGAGGGAGAAGATCGGCTTGCCGGAACGTATCTTCGGAACGCGTACCGAATCCGATTTGTCCTTCGATTTCCACTGCCTGAGTACGTCGATCAGGTCTTTTTGCATCACTTTTTGCGCGGAATCTGCGATGGTTACCGTGTCCTGGGCGGCAATCTGCCCGGCAATTACATAATTTCTGGCTTGCAAACCATTCACGGTCAGCACAATGAGCGCAGTTACGATGTAAAAAGCCTTGATCACTGGGTCGGGTTCATTAAGTACATTCCCAGTAATATATATTAAAATAGTACCTGCCACAAAAAAAGCCATCGGCTTCTCACGAAACCGATGGCTTTGTACCACTAAATGTGGTTGTTATGCCAAAGCAGCTTTCAGGTTAGCGTCGATGGCTTCCAGGAATTCCTCTGTGTACAGGTAGTGCTCACCGTGTTTCACATCGTTTCCGTAGATACCCACCGCCAAATCTTTGGTCATTTTTCCGCTTTCTACGGTCTCGATACACACTTTTTCAAGCGCTTCTGAGAAGTCTATCAGCGGTTGGTTGTTGTCCAGCTTACCACGGAACGCCAAACCACGGGTCCATGCGAAGATGGAAGCGATCGGGTTAGTGGAAGTAGGCTTGCCTTTCTGGTGCTCACGGTAGTGGCGAGTTACAGTTCCGTGTGCGGCCTCGGCCTCCATGGTTTTGCCATCCGGCGTAACCAATGTAGAAGTCATCAGACCCAGTGAGCCGAAACCTTGCGCAACGGTATCCGACTGAACGTCACCGTCGTAGTTTTTACAAGCCCATACGAAGTTACCTTCCCATTTCAATGCGGAAGCTACCATATCGTCGATCAGACGGTGCTCGTAATGTACTTTTCCTTTGTATTCGTTTTCGTACACTTCCTGGAAGATGTCCTTGAAGCGGCCGTCGTATTTTTTAAGGATCGTGTTTTTGGTAGACAGGTACAAAGGCCATCCTTTGTCCAAAGCCACGTTGAAGCATGAACGCGCAAAGCCGCGGATCGACTCGTCGATATTGTACATACCCATCGCCACACCTGCACCTTTAAACTGGTACACTTCGTGCTCGATTACTTGTCCGTCTTCACCTTCGAATTTGATCGTCAGTTTACCTTTTCCCGGTACAACAAAGTCGGTAGCACGGTATTGGTCGCCGAATGCGTGACGACCTACGATAATTGGCGCCGTCCAGTTAGTAACCAGGCGAGGCACATTGCTCATTACAATCGGCTCACGGAACACAGTACCATCGAGGATGTTACGGATCGTTCCGTTGGGCGATTTCCACATTTGTTTCAGGCCGAATTCTTCAACACGTGCTTCGTCAGGTGTGATAGTCGCACATTTGATACCCACGCCGTACTCTTTGATAGCGTTGGCTGCATCGATAGTCACCTGGTCATTGGTCTCGTCGCGGTACTCGATACCCAAGTCGTAGTATTTGATATCTACGTCAATGTAAGGGAGGATCAGTTTTTCCTTGATAAATTTCCAGATGATGCGGGTCATTTCATCGCCATCCAGTTCTACGACGGGATTGTCAACTTTAATTTTGCTCATGTCTTAAATTCTATACAATAGTTAAAGATTTTGAAATCAGACCGTGAAAGTACGAACAATAGAATAAAAAGGCGAAATTTCCTCCGATTACATCCCCAAAAAGAAGACATTACCCGATGAAAAAGGCCGCATTGCGCAAGGAGTTTTTACAAAAAAGAAAGGAAGCAGATGAACCCTCGCTGATTGAAAAAAATGCCCTCATCGCGCAGAACCTTGAAAAATACCTTCAGAGCAAGACGTTTGGGGTGCTGCACACTTTCCTGCCGCAGCTCAATGCGCGGGAAGTGGATACGTTCGGCATTATCGATATGTTAAGAAAATCGTTTCCGACAATACGCATTGTCGCGCCGTATATCATCCCCGGAACGCGGGAAATGGAGCACTTCCTGATAACTCCCTTCACACATTTGGTCACGAACCAATGGCGGATCCCCGAGCCTGATCCGTTGACTTCTGAGAAAATTTCGCCGGACGAAATCGATATTGTCCTCGTTCCACTCCTTGCGTTTGACCGCAAAGGTTATCGCGTCGGCTACGGCGGCGGCTATTATGACAGATTTCTGCCTCAAACCCGCCTTGACTGCATCAAAGCAGGCCTTTCGCTATTTGAAGAAGTGGATGAAATAGAGGATGTTGATCAATATGACATTCCACTCGACGCCTGCATTACACCTCAGCGTGTGTATGATTTCAGTGATTGATAAGCGAAGTTATTAAAGCCGAAAAGCCTAGTAAACAACTCTGAAATGTCGGCTTTAACCGTTCCTTCCTGAATTTTAATGCATTAATGGTTGATTTTCCGGTATCATTCTAAAAAACTGCGTAAATTTGCGGCACTTTTCGCAAGGGCGTTGTATGTCTGTCGCCAAGAGTAAATCATATTCTATCCATTTTTAATCTTAATGCAAGAATGAAAATCGCAGTAGTAGGCGCTACCGGTCTGGTGGGCGGCGAAATCCTCAAAGTGCTCGAAGAGCGTAATTTCCCGGTGACGGAGCTATTGGCCGTCGCATCTGAAAGGTCTGTTGGCAAGGAAGTTACATTCAAGGGTAAACAGATAAAGGTGATCGGCTTCGAGGATGCGATTGCTGCCAAACCGGAGATCGCGATCTTCTCGGCTGGCGGTGGCACTTCCCTCGCCCTTGCACCGAAATTCGCAGAAGCAGGTATCACCGTTGTAGATAACTCTTCGGCCTGGCGTATGGACCCTACCAAAAAACTGGTGGTTCCGGAAATCAATGCAGGCGAATTGACGAAAGAAGACAAAATTATTGCCAACCCGAACTGCTCGACCATTCAAATGGTCGTGGTGCTGAACCCGTTGCACAAAAAATATAAAATCAAGCGTGTGGTTGTTTCCACTTACCAATCGGTAACCGGAACCGGTAAAGCAGCCGTAGATCAACTGTTCTCGGAACGCGCCGGCGACCACAGCAAAGGTAAAGTATACCCGCACCAGATCGACCTGAACGTATTGCCGCACATCGACGTGTTCCTCGACAATGGTTATACCAAAGAGGAAATGAAAATGACTAACGAGACGAAAAAGATCATGGGCGACGACAGCATCGCGGTAACCGCTACAACGGTTCGTATCCCTACGATCGGTGGTCACTCTGAGGCGGTTAACATCGAGTTCGAAAATGAATACGACCTCGATGAGGTACGCCGGATCCTGAGCGAAACCGAAGGCGTAATCGTACAGGACGATCCGAAAAATGCATTGTACCCAATGCCATTGACGGCGCACGGCAAAGACGAAACTTTCGTAGGCCGCATCCGTCGCGATGAATCTCAGCCTAAAACACTGAACCTCTGGATCGTAGCGGATAACCTGCGCAAAGGAGCTGCCACCAATGCGGTTCAGATCGCTGAGTTCCTGGCGAAACACGATTTAGTTGGCGTTGCCGCAGAAGCGTAATTTTAGAGTTATCGTAAATGAAAAGAGCCGCGGTCATGCGGCTCTTTTCATTTATATACAAATCTAAAAATCTACCTGTCGACCTCGCCCATTACCACATCAATAGACCCAATCACAGCGACAAGGTCAGCCAGCAATGCCCCTTTTGATATTTCGCCAATTACCGAAAGGTTATTGAAAGAACAAGCCCGCGCCTTACAGCGAACAGGAATATCAGAGCGGCCGTCAGTGCGGAAATAGAAACCGAGCTCACCTTTCGGATTCTCTGCGCGAACATAGAAATCCATCGCTTTCGGCCGGATTTTCTTTGGAACGATGGCTTGCGGATCGAAATCGCGGGTCCTTTTATGATCTCCCTGCAATTGTACCAAACTCTGTTCAATGATTTTGACCGATTCCCAGCATTCCACCACGCGCACCCAGGTACGGTCCCAGCAATCGCCTGTTTTACCTAGTTTGCCTTCACCAATGGGTATTTCAAAATCCAGCTCAGGATACACAGAGTAGCCATCGACTTTTCTCAAATCATATCTCAAACCCGAACCGCGCAGCATTGGACCGGTGCAACCATAATTAATGGCCACGTCCAGCGGCAGCACGCCCACATTGGCAGTTCTTTGAATAAATATCTTGTTATCCACTACGAGCTGCTGCAATTCGGTCAGTTTGGGCTTCAGATATTTGATAAACTCCGAACAACGCACCTCAAAGCCGACTGGCAAGTCATAAAACAGCCCACCTATCCATATATAATTGTACAACATCCGCGCACCGCACGTCCATTCGAGGAGGCGCAGGATTTGTTCGCGGTCACGCATCATCCACAGGAAGGGCGTATATGCGCCTATGTCCATCGCGTACGTCCCCAGCGCGACGAAGTGCGAGGCCAGGCGATTCAGCTCGGCCACGACTACACGGATGTATTCAATGCGTTTGGGAATGTCGTTTTCAATGCCCAGCATTCGCTCCACACCCATCACATAAGCATGCTCAGAGTTCATCGCAGCCACATAATCCATGCGGTCCACATAGGGAATGATCTGGTTGAATGGTAATGATTCGGCATGCTTTTCAAAACACCGGTGCAGGTAACCCAAATGCGGCACCACATCAATCACCACCTCACCATCGGTCACTACTTCGAGCCGTAATACACCGTGTGTCGACGGATGCTGCGGGCCCATATTGAGTACCATCTCCTCTGTACGAAGATTTTCGGAGTTGTATTTGGTAGGCGCCGAAGCAATGAAATGCCCGGGTTTATATTCGTATTGGATAGAATTGCTCATACCTAAAACCTGACTAGCTTCTGATCGTGTACTTCCACTCGCAACGGACCGATCGGCCGGCCTTCGTTATGCAGACGATCCACCGCCGTAACATAATAAACGTATCTTTTGCCCGATTCCGCGGTCATATCCACAAATTTCTCCCCTGTATAGCACATACCGAGAATCCGGCGTGGGTCGTGGGCAGTAGCCTTTTCATCGGGTGGGAAGCGATAAATGACATAATACCAAGCCTTATCGCCGTCCGCAGCTTCATCGGGTTGCTCCCACGTAAGTTCAATGCCACGGGAAAGCAATGTGGCTTTCAGGCTTTTCGGGGATAATGGCGGAATTTTATCCTTCCACGGCATGGTAGGAATCAATGCAGGGTATTTGAAAAGGTCCCGTTTCAATGAGTCCACAAAACCGAGACTGTTGGCCCGTAACGATCTCGAACTGAAAAAAATCGACCCATCTGCCTCGCTATCGCGGAAGTAACGGACCTGGTTAGGTATTTCGGCAGGATTTGACCAATGCGAGTCTCTGTCCTTATACCCGACGCGGTAGGCGCCCATACCAATATATAAATGCCTTTCGAAACAGTTCTCGGTCCACCAATCCACCAGGTTTTTATAAGGTACCCTGTTGAACCCGGAAGAGAAATAGACTTGCGGAGCAATGTAGTCGATCCAACCCTCTTTTACCCAGCGGCGGCTGTCGGCGAACAAATCGTCATAAGACGCCAGCGCTCCGAATGTTTTGGAGCCTTCGGCGTCACGGTCCTTATTACGCCACACACCGAACGGACTGATCCCGAATTTAAGTCTCGGATTCAATGCTTCGAGTGCATCGTGGATTTGTTTTACTAATAAATCCACATTATGGCGGCGCCAATCGGCCTTGTTGGTGTAACCGTCGGAATATTTGCGGAAGGTTGCGTCGTCCTGGATCACCTGTCCGGGAGCGGCATACGGATAAAAATAATCGTCGAAATGAATGCCGTCGACATCATAATTTCTGGCGACGTTGACGGTCATGTCGGTAATGAACTTCCGCACTTCCGGGATACCGAAATCAAATAATTTATAACCGTCGTACGTCAGAATCCACTCCGGATGGAGCCGGCTGATATTCTCCGCTGAAACGCTTTTGGAAGATTTATGCACCAGGCGGTTGAGGTTCAGCCAGGCGTGAAATTCGAGGCCCCGCTTATGCGCCTCGGTAATCATGAAGTCGAGCGGGTCCCACATGGGTTCGGGCTTGCGTCCCTGCACGCCCGTAAGCCATTCCGACCACGGTTCGGGACTTTTGGCGTAGAATGCATCCCCCGCGGCGCGCACCTGCACGAACACCGCATTCATCCCAACCCGTTTGTGAAAATCAAGCAGCTCAGAGAACTCCTCCTGCTGCTCCTCGGGGAGAAGGGTCTTGCTGCTTGGCCAATCAATATTGTCGACAGTGGCAATCCAGACCGCTCTAAACTCTCTCTTCGGGGGCAGGTTACTCTCCGTTTCCGCGCTCTGAGCCATGCAACTTTCCAGCAAAAACGTGATAATAACGAAGGAAAGCGCAACAATTTTAATTTTTTTCACTATCTGACCAATGCAAAATGTTAATCCAACCAAAGTAACGTATTTTGGAACAAAGTTAGCCGACAACCGTCTTAATTTCGAGCAATAACGGTTTGATTTGGATCGGCATATGAAAATTGGTGCTGGTTGCCTTTTCTTGACTTAGTTATATTTTGACACTGGAATGATGTTTTAAACCGGCTTTGCCGTTGTGTGCGCAAACATTCAAGTGTTGTAATTCTGAATTATTTTTCTGCATATTTATTGTGTAATAACAAGGATTTTTGTGACATAACCGGACGCAGGATCCCTTTAAATACCCTAGTAACGCTTAAACTGTACCCTAATTGGAACCATTTGTCAAAACCACTAAGAAAAACGTCCTGTTCGAAGTTGCATGGGAGGTTTGTAATCAAGTTGGAGGGATATATACCGTAATAAGGACCAAGGTGCCCGCCATGGTTGAGAAATGGGAAGAGAACTATTTTCTCCTTGGGCCTTATTTCGAAAAGAAAGCGTCTTCCGAATTTGAAATGATTCACGATCTTGACGATTCCCCGGCAGGGCGTGTCGTCAAGCGGATGCGTGACATGGGTTTCGCGGTGCATTATGGCTACTGGCTCGTAACCGGAAAGCCCCGGGTGGTGCTGTTCGATGTCGACAGCATTATGAACCAGCTCGATGCGATCAAATTTAATCTCTGGGAAAAGAACCGGATCCCGACAATCAACGTCGAACACCTTGTCAATCAGACGCTTTGCTTTGGAGAACTGGTACGTATATTCCTGAAAGAATACGCGGAAGAAAATGCCAAACGCGAAGAAATCTCGGTGCAATTCCACGAATGGATGGCAAGTACCGGGCTCCCGGAGCTGAAACGCGAGAATGTCAAGATCGCCATGACGTTCACAACGCACGCGACCATGCTCGGCCGTTACCTGGCACAGAATGTATCGGGTTTTTACAACAAACTCCCTTTCTTCGACTGGGAGCAGGAGGCAAAAAACTACGGTATCCTCGCCCAATGCTCGATCGAACGCCAGGCCGCGTTGAATGCACACGTGCTTACCACGGTGAGCGACGTTACCGCCCGCGAGTGCGAAGTGTTCCTCGGCCGCATGCCCGACCTTGTCACACCAAACGGCCTCAACGTAGTGCGCTTCCAGGCCGTGCATGAGTTCCAGAACCTGCACTTGAAGCATAAGGAACGCATCCACGAATTTGTGATGGGGCATTTCTTTCCCAGCTATTCTTTCGACCTGGATAAGACGCTCTATTTCTTCACATCGGGCCGTTATGAGTATTCCAACAAAGGTTACGACCTCACGCTGGAAGCCCTGGCGCGCCTGAACTGGAAAATGGTACAGGCGAATATGGACATGACGGTGGTGATGTTTATCGTTACCAAGCAGCCCTATACGTCGGTCAATCCTGACGTTTTGCAATCGCGCGCTGTGTTGAATGAGTTGCAGGAAACCTGTACGGCCATTGAGAAGGAAGTCGGGGAAAAGCTGTTCCTCGCCACCGCTTCGGGTGCCGATCACAAAATGCCTGATTTGAACGAGTTTGTGGACGAATACTGGCGGCTGCGCTTAAGAAGGACCATCCAGAGCTGGAAAACTGACAGGCTCCCCGCGTTTGTCACGCACGACCTTAAACAGGAAGACGGCATTACCGATTTCTGTAAGCGCGCCAACCTGGTCAACAACGAGCGCGACCGCGTCAAAATCGTTTACCACCCGGATTTCATCGCTTCGACCAACCCGTTGTTCGGTCTCGATTACGGGCAATTTGTTCGTGGCTGCCATTTGGGCGTGTTCCCGAGTTACTATGAGCCCTGGGGCTACACCCCGCTGGAATGCGTCGTCCGCGGCGTTCCGACAGTCACCAGCGACCTGTCAGGTTTCGGCGACTACATCATGCAAATCATGCGTGACTACGAAAACCGGGGCATTTACGTCATTAACCGCAAATCGCAGACCTTCTCGCAAGCCGCAGACCAACTTGCCGATATCCTCTTCAAGTTCGTGAGAATGCAACGCCGCGACCGCATTATGCAGCGCAACCGGGTTGAAAACATCTCCGATGTGTTTGACTGGATGAATTTGCGATCGTATTATGATACAGCGCATGATTTGGCCGCGAAGCGGCGGAAGCCCTAATAGCATGTAAAAAGCCTGATAGTGTGATGCTATCGGGCTTTTTACATTTCATGCCTCTATGAGTGAAATGATTTCGCTGTAAATCTTGAAATTTCCATCTGCGGAAATAATAGGCATTTTCTCTGAATATGCGGTTGCCAGGATAAGCCGGTCGAACGGATCGCGGTGTTCTTCGTGCAGCGGAATGACATTGTAATTATCGATGTGCGCGGCAGATATTGGTATTAACCCAAAACCATCTGCGAGAATCACCTTCTCTAACTCGTTAATCGAAATCGGCAGGTCGGGGAGTTTGCCGATCTTTTGTTTGATGGCGATTTCCAGAAGGCTCACATGCGAAACAAATATGGCATGGATCGATAGCACATTAATAGTATTGGGAGATAATTTCAGCGGAGAAGTGAGCGCCCATATATAAGCACCTGGGTATCGAGCAAGTACCGCTGCATTATTTATAATCTTTTAAGTCATCCAATGGCGCATTGAAATCCTCTGGAATTTGATAGCCCTTATGAGCCAAACTCCCAAGTCTGACGCGCTTTGCTCTCACTTCTGGTGCCTTTGACTTATCCTCATTCATAAACAACACGACCACCTCCGATTTCTCGACGGTTGGCGGCGTTTCTTCCAAGGTCAGAACGCCGTTTTCGTAAGTTCCCTTCACTGCGGTGTACATATTTCGTTCCTTAGGTTTACTCAAATTTACGAATTTTAAAGATAGGTAACCTAGCTTTGACCTCACGTAAATACGATTAATCCCGGTAATTTTAAATTGGATTTAAAATTACCGGGATTAATCGTCCTGATTCCTGAAATTTTTCAACACCTTCACCCCACAATTTTTACCAATAATCAATTACAATGAATTATATCGAACTGGATTTGAAAGTAGATCCCGAGTTTTCGGAGATATTAATGGCAGAACTGGGTGAGGCAGGATTTGAATCGTTTGTCGAAACCGACGAAGGATTGCTTGCTTACATTCAGGAGGCTGATTTTAACGAACAGGCAATCCACGATTTGACAGCCAAATACCTGGATTTAACGACAATAGCCGCAACCTGGAAATCGTTAGAAAGGAGGAACTGGAACGAGGAATGGGAGAAAAGCTACGAGCCGATCGAGGTAGGTGACCAGGTACGCGTGCGGGCGACATTTCACGAGCCCGATCCCTCTTTTAAATACGATTTGCTGATCCAACCCAAAATGTCGTTCGGCACAGGGCACCACGAAACGACGTGGCTTGTGATGAATGAGCAACTTAGCCTGCCTCATGAGCGTCTTTCGATCATGGATGTAGGCTGCGGGACGGGGATACTGGCGATTCTGGCGCACAAACTGGGCGCTTCGCACTTGCTGGGCTTCGATATCGACGAATGGGCTGTGGAGAACACCCGCGAGAATTTCGCTATGAATGGGCTCGCTGCCGAGTCGGAAGTGTTTCAGGGGACGATCCAGGATGTGCCGGAAGAGAAAATTTTCGGAGGTGTCCTGGCCAATATCAACCGGAATATCCTGCTGGCGGAAATTCCGACCTATGTAAAGCACCTGGAACCTGGCGGCTGGCTTGTCACCAGCGGGTTTTATGAAACCGATCAAGCCGATATTGAAAAATGTGCAGCGGAAAACGGCTTGAAAAAGCTGAGATCCAATACGCGCAACCAATGGGCAACCGTTGTTTTTGAAAAAATCAAATAGTCCATTAGCTAATTGCTGAAAGCTAACAGCTACAAACCATGAAGATATTTCGCTTTGCTATATTGCTTTACCTGCTGACTTTTATCGGAAAAAACGCGACTGCACAAGGGGTCAAACTATCGGATGATCCCGCGCAGTTTATGCCGCAGCTCCGTAAGATTATGGACGGCAGCCGGAGCCCGCAATTCATCCGCTCGACGGCCCAGCTCGATAGCGTCTGGATGTCGGGAATCAATGCGCAGCAGCAGGCGAAATTCATTGGGATTGTCAAAACACAGGTAGCAAAAGGACAAAAAGGAGGACCTTTGCTGGCATTGCTCATTCGAAATACCCAGGCGCTGGCCAAAAAATCGCCGGATAAGCTCGATGGCTTCCTGGATATAGCGGCCAACGCCGGCGAAAAATACGACGCAAAGACTTTCCAAAAAGTACTCCAAACCAGCCTTCCGATTACCGAAAGCAACAAATTATACACCAGCAACTATAATACGCTCTATCTGCTGGGTGGGAATTTCAAATACAGGTTCGACACCAAAGCCGACACGACCGTAGCCAAAGAAACCCAGGCCGCCAACGACGGCTGGGATACGCCCGTTGATTCCAACTTCGTGATCGCGCCTACGAAATCTGTCCCTTTGCCGGTCATCGCAGGGCCGCTGATGGATCTTGAAAACGCCACTTTTGCAATGGTCGCCGGCGGCGATTCGGTTGTTTTCGGACCTGCAAATGGAAGCGTTTCGCTGCGCGATGGGGTATTTGTCGGTAAAAACGGCAAGTTTACCTGGCAAACGGCGGGGGATTCAAGCATTTACGCAGACCTCGATGCCTTTTCTTTTAATATAAATCATCCTAAACTGATTGCCGAGAACAGTACCCTGCATTCGGACAATTACCTGGCGGCTCCGGTAAAGGGAACGGTGGAATATCGCGGCGTCAAGCGCATTAAAGGCCAGCCTGCACAGTATCCGCGCTTCGTTTCGAATGATATCGATGCCAAACTGAAAGAAGTCCGCAAGAATATCGATTACCAGGGCGGCTATTCGCTCATTGGCCTGGACCGGTATAGCTCCGCCTTGAACGACAAGTACTCGACCATTAAAGTCAAATACCAGGATAAACATGCATTCACGGCGCGCAGTAAGCGTTTTGCGCTCAGAGACTCCGTTTTTACGGCCAATTTTGCACTGTTTTCGATGCCGCTGGGCGCGGACTCGCTGACGCATCAAGGCGTCACATTTAAATACAATGACGATGAAGGGCTCGTAAGGCTTGGCCGGATGGACAAAACCGACTACGCCCCACTTCCCTACCGCGATTCTTACCACAAAATGAATATCTGGTCGCAGGCCATGCGCTGGCGTTTCCCAACCGATAAGGTGGAATTTTTGCGGATTAATGGTAAAACAGAGGTACCGGTCCGCCTCGAATCTTTCGACTATTTCAAAAAGGAACGTTTCAGGGAAATCAATAAGGAGTTTGGCTTCCAGCCGCTGATTATGGCTGCGAATTACGCGCAGACAACTAAAAAGACGTCTTTCCTTCCGGAAGAACTGGCCAGCAAATTCAAGCAGAACCCGACGATCATCCGCAATGCATTGCAGAGGCTCGCGCTCGACGACTATTTCATCTACAATAAAGCAACCGATGAATACGCCTTGAGCAAAAAGGGCGTGATGTATGTCCTGGCGAACCTGGACAAAGCCGATTATGACAATTTCCAGGTAAGCGGCCAGTTTGCAGCCAACGACGAGGTTGCCAACGCGACCATTTACCTGCCCGATACCATGCTCACAGTCCTGGGTGTTTCGAGGTTCATCGTCAGCGATTCGCTGAAAATATATGCCGTCCCTTCCGACAAAAGGGTAATCATCGGTAAAAACCGCAATTTCACGCTCAATGGGCAAATGGTTGCATCCAACTACCAGTTCCGCGGCCAGAATATCAAGTTCGATTACAACCAGTTTTTTGTGAATGTAGCGCCATCGGATTCGATCACCTTTACGCCGCGCGACAAGTTTGCCAAAGGGCAGAAAGGCGAAGTCGGTGGGCATGTGAAGTATGAAAAAGGTGGTACGTTCTACCTCAGCGACCCGAAAAACAAGTCGGGGATCCAGAAAGGCATTAAAAAATCACCCAGGCTCGTCGTCCCCGACGGTATGATCGTGTACTT
The DNA here is from genome assembly GCF_057586235.1 of Dyadobacter sp. SRI_021. Taxonomy (NCBI): domain Bacteria; kingdom Pseudomonadati; phylum Bacteroidota; class Cytophagia; order Cytophagales; family Spirosomataceae; genus Dyadobacter; species Dyadobacter sp. SRI_021. The sequence continues at coordinate 11,525 of NZ_JBYCZM010000013.1, read as the reverse complement.
CGACCAGCCGGAACGAGGGACCGTGCTTTATCCGCGGGAAGTCTTTTTCAAGATTCCCAAGATCGATATGGACGGCCTCGACCAGCGTGACGTCATTTTCGAAGGTACATTTAATTCCAACGGCATTATCCCGCCTATTCAGACCATTTTGAAAAGCATGCCCGATAACTCGCTCGGTTTTGACTACAAACCGCCGGTTACTGACATGAAACTGTACGATGGCAAGGCACTGGCGAAGTTTACGGATACATTGACAATGGACAATTCCGGCTTGCATTCGAAAGCGGTATTGAAATACTTGTCGGCCTCGATGAATGCCAAAAATGTATTGCTTACCTCCGATTCGCTCATGGCGACCGGCGATGTAGCGAGCATTAAGGAGGCCACCATCGGTAAAGGCTACTTCCCCGCTGTGGCTTTGAAAGATTATGCCTTGAAATGGTACCCCAATGCGGATAGTATGTTTATCAGTACCACGGGCAAATCTTTCGCATTCCACCAGGGGACTACCAACCTGGAAGGTAGTTTGCTGCTCCGCTCGACGGGTTTATATGGAAATGGTAAGCTGAAACGCGCCGATTCCGAGCTCACTTCGCCGGATATCAAATTCAATAAAGATGGATTTCTGGCTAATAAATCCGCATTTGCGATCAATAGCGCGGATATGAAGTCCACCAAAAAGCTGCTGACCGGTAACAATGTCAATATCGATTTCAACTTCAAAACCGGTATTGCCAACTTCGTGACCGACGAGTCGGGTTTCGGCAATGATTCTTCCGGTATGCAAATCCCGACCGCTTCCTATCAGACACTCATCGGAAGCGCCAAGTGGGACATGACCAAGAAGACGATCCTCATGAAAGGTTTGGGCGAAACCTCCTCTTACACCTCCACCGATCCCGATCAGGAGGGCCTGACTTTTAATGGCTCGGAGGCGATTTATGATATTGAAAAAGTGACTTTGAACATCAGGGGCGTACCTTTCATTCAAACTGCCGACGTGAAAATCATTCCGGACCGCGGCATGGTGGCCGTGGACAGCAAAGGCAAAATCGTACCGTTGAAAAAGGCCCGCATTGAGATTGATACGCTGAATGTCTCGCACCACCTGCGCGACGCCGACATCCGTATCGACTCCCGCAACCACTTCGAAGGCTCGGCCACTTACCAGTACATTACGGCAAGAAAGGACACATTTAATATCAAAATGCAGAATTTCGAGCTCGTGGAAGTAGGTGCCGGCGAGGAAGGCAAGCGCAAGCCAAAAGATAAGGCAGCTACCCCAGGTGTTAAATACTACACCACGGCACGGGCTGATATTAAGGAAGCCGAAAACTTATTCCTTTCGCCCCGTATTCAGTATAAGGGCGCAATTAACCTCGTCGCTTACGAACCGTCGCTGAAACTGGATGGCTTTGTGAAGCCCGTGATCAAGTATCGGAAAGATTTCCAGAGTTCATGGATCGTGTACCAGGATTCTCCGGGCGAATCGGTTTCTATTAAAATCAATAAAGACCTCAAAAATGAGCACGAGATCCCGCTTTCGGTCGGGCTGCATTATAATGAAGCGAAGGGTATGTACATGAGCTTCCTGTCGCCCAAGGATTCGGACGGGGACGAGGATATCTACCAGGCGCAAGGTAACCTGAGCTATGATGAGGATAAAAAAGCATTCCGTGTAAACCCGCCACCGGGTGCCGATGGACTCATCGACGAGGGTAATGCGCTGAGCTTCGACGATAAAACCGGCCTCGCTACATTCGCAGGGCCATTCAAGCTCATGCAAGCCAACTGGCTGCAAACCGTAGGTAGTGCCGAAGTGCAGGTGGATAGCTCGAAATTCCGTTTCAACACGATGTTGCTTTTCAATGTCCCTGCATTGACACCGATTGCCCCAACGCTTGCTGCCAAAATCGTGGAAACGAATCTGGCAGAGTCCAATAGCACGGCCGCAGACGACGATCCCGACCAGCTGAACCGCAAACTGTCCGCACTGATCGGCCCGAAAGGCGTCGACGCTTATATGAAACTCACAGCCGGTGGCTACAAACCGATTTTCGAAGCTTCGCCGTTGCTCGATATGCCTATGGTGCTTTCGAATGTGAACTTGCACTGGTCGCCTGTGCATAATGCGTACTACTCGCAGGGGCCTATCGGCGTATCGCATTTCGGCCGCAACAATATCAATGCGCAAATGACCGGCGTGCTGGAACTCCGCCGCGGCGTGGAAGGTGATGAGTTTAGTCTTTATCTCGAAGCTTCTCCGGACGTATGGTATTATTTTGACCTGAAAGCAGGCGAGCTAGGTGTCGTTTCATCGATGCTCGATTTCAATGACGAGATCGTCGCAAAATCTAAGGCAGTGAAATCCAAGGACATGACCCTCGTAAGCATTGGAACTGAAGAGAAGGATATGTTTGTTAACCGATTCGACGATTTCTACCAGCCGGCGATGAAGAAAGCGAAGCTCGTGAAAACTGCGAAGAAGAAACCGGCAGCCTCCCAAACCGAAGAAAAGAAGAAAAAAGCCGAACCGACAGAAGGATTCTGATGTAATTAGCGGCATTTACAATAGTTTCTGCTAATTTTTGAAAAATTGTGCCCTGAAAGGTAGTTTTACGCGTCATTCGCTTGTAAAATCCTCCAACTATCGTATTTTTGAGAAAAACTTTTTGTAATTTAAATTTATCTTTGAATAGTACAAAATGAGTGTTGCCTTATTAATAGTTGCGATTGTTGCTGCTTATTTGCTGGGTTCCATCCCAAGTTCAGTCTGGTATGGCATTGGGTATTTTGGAATAGATGTCAGGAAACACGGCAGCGGTAACGCGGGTGCCACCAACACGTTCCGGGTATTAGGCAAACGTGCGGGGACAGTTGTAATGCTCATCGACGTACTGAAAGGCTGGACGGCCACTTGTCTCGCTTCGATGCTTTTCTATATGAACGAAATCGGCGAAACCGAGCTCCTGATGTACAAGATCATCTTCGGGATCGTCGCGATTATCGGCCATATCTTCCCAATTTTCGTGAATTTCAAAGGCGGTAAGGGCATTGCCACGCTCCTCGGAATGGTACTCGCCATTCACCCCGAGCTGGCCTCCGTTTGTATTACCATATTTATTCTGACACTAATAGCATCTCAGTACGTATCGCTGAGCTCGATCCTCGCGACACTGGCGTTTCCGGTACTTTCCTGGACCGGCGTTTTCGGACATCCTGAGCCTTTGCTGGTCGTTTTTGGATTTACCATGTTCGTTCTGGTTGTCTTTACGCACCAGAAAAACATCGGCCGGCTGCTGAAAGGCAACGAGAATCGTGTGAACATTTTCGCGAAATCGAAGGCGCGTAGCTGATATTCTTAATCTAACCCTTGTTAATCCCAACCCCTGAGGCACAACCTTAGGGGTTATTTTTTTAACTTGACCGCCGATTCAGTAAAGACTAAAAACAACCATTCAATGCAAGAATATATTGAAAAGAACCGCGACCGGTTTCTCAACGAACTACTCGATTTGCTCCGCATTCCATCCGTAAGCGCCGATTCGAAGTTCAAGCCCGACATGCTCAAAGCCGCGGAATACGTGCGCGACCGCATTGCCGAAGCTGGCGCCGACCGCGCTGAAATTTACGAAACCGAAGGACATCCAGTGGTTTACGGCGAAAAAATCATCGATCCTGCATTGCCAACTGTACTCGTTTACGGCCATTACGACGTACAGCCGGCCGACCCCTACGAACTCTGGAACTCGCCTCCGTTCGAGCCGGTGATTAAGAACGACCGCATTTACGCGCGCGGTGCCTGCGACGACAAGGGCCAGTTTTATATGCATATCAAGGCGATGGAAATCATGCTCGCTACGGGTACGCTTGCGTGTAATGTGAAGGTGATGATTGAAGGGGAAGAGGAAATTGGATCGTCGAATCTTGGGACATTTGTCCGAAAATATAAGGAAATGCTGCAATGCGATACGATCCTTATTTCCGACACCAGTATCATCGCCAACGACGTTCCATCGATCGAAACCGGTCTACGGGGACTGACATATGTCGAGGTAGAAGTAACAGGTGCTAATCGTGATCTGCATTCAGGTGTGTACGGAGGCGGTGTAGCAAATCCGATCAACGTCCTTTGTGAAATGATCGCCTCGCTGAAAGACGAGCATGGGCATATCACCATTCCGGGCTTTTATGACAAAGTTCAGGAACTGAGCGCGTCAGAGCGCGCGGCGCTGAACGCGGCGCCATTTGATTTGGAAGAATACAAAAAAGACCTCGGGATCGACGACGTTGCCGGCGAAAGAGGTTATACAACCATCGAAAGAACCTCGGTACGCCCTACTTTGGACGTAAACGGCATCTGGGGTGGCTATATCGGTGAGGGCGCGAAAACCGTGCTGCCATCAAAAGCTCACGCCAAGATCTCCATGCGCCTCGTGCCTCACCAGAACGATGACGAGATCTGCGAAATCTTTACAAAGCATTTTGAATCCATCGCACCTGCTTCTGTAAAAGTGAAAGTGGTACCGCACCACGGCGGCCTGCCCTACGTAACACCGACCGACTCGGTTGAATACCGCGCGGCCGAACTGGCCATGGAAGAGTCATTTGGCAAGAAGCCCATCCCTACCCGCGGCGGCGGCAGCATTCCTATTGTCGCGCTCTTTGAGCGGGAATTGGGATGTAAGAGCATTCTGATGGGCTTCGGGCTGGATATCGACGCATTGCATTCGCCGAATGAGAGCTATGGGTTGTTCAATTATTACAAGGGCATTGAAACAATCCCGCTATTTTTCAAGCATTATGCGGAGTTGAAAAAACCGATATAGATTTCTTTCGGTGCTCTGCACCTGCTTAATATTCCGGCATAACCATCTTTTCTACAAATCTCGCGGCGCTCTGCGCCTTAACGTAGAAGTGCAGAGCACCGTAAGATTTGTAGGTGCAGCGCACCGTAAGATTTGTCGTTAATATTACCGCCGCCTTCGCTGTTCGCGCTTCATCTTCTTCAAATTCGCAATTGCCGCCTTTGCTTCCTTGTCCTGGCTGGACTTTTTATCGGCGCGATCATCGGCCAGCTTATAGTAGCGCAGGGCTTCGTCGTAATCCTTTTTATACTCGGCGATTTTACCTAAACCTAACAGCGAGGAAACATAGTATCCTGCGTTCAGGGAGTTGGTTTGGGTAGAATAATCAATCGCCTTTTTGTAATACTCGCTGGCCGCGTCATAATTACGGTGGTAATTCATATTGTAATAGGCCAGTACATAAGCAGCGTTCCGGCCGCTTACACCCTCATAACCTGGCATTCCCTGGTTGATTTTTGCAATAATATTCTGCGCAGCCTGCTCCGCCTCCGCCATTTTGCCCGTAACAAATGCCGTCCGGCAGAAATACCGCTCAAAATAGGGATTGTTCGGGAACGTCTGCCACATGTATTTGGCCATCTCGTATGCCTTACTGTACTCGTTTTCCATGCTGTAAATCTGCAAAAGGAAATAACGGGCCTCGACGCGGGTGTAAAATGCATTGTTCCCCACTTTCTCCAACTGCTGCTCACCCAGCTTCTTGTTGCCTTTCGGGAAGAGTGCCAGGATTGGTTTCAGGATCGGGTATTCCTTAGGCACCCATTCGGCATAGTAGTTATAAAGGCCGTCGCCGAACAGCAATTCCGGCGAGAGGTCACCATTACCCTTGCATTGTTCGAAATATTTCAATGATTTTTTCCCCGCAAACGCTGCTTTAGCCCAACTTTCGCGCTCTGCATAGAGCCTACCTTTGAATGCGTAGGCGGCTGCGAGGAAGAATGCAGGTTCAATTTTGTTTTCCTGATCATCGTACAACTCTTCTGCGAGCGTAATGGTTGAATCCATCTGCGCGAGAAAGGTCTTGTCGTACGCTTCGTTTTCTGTGTTCGGTACAATTTTCCACCATTCGGCCAGACCCATCAAAAAATGGGGCATAGGGTGTTTGGGATACCGGTATTTGAGCCACCGGAACTCCGCATCCGCTTCGTAGAACTGGTAATTGTACAATTTATTGATCGCCTCGGTCGACTCGATCTGTACCCCGGGATTCTGGAGAACCATCGCATACTTCTTATCCAGCTCGGCCGAAGAATATAGTTGCGCGGTCGCAATGTGGCTTGTAATGACAGTTAAGCAGCAGAATATGATTATGTTAACAACTGATCTTCTCATAGCAGGGGTAAATCTGTCCTATTAACGCCGGATTTATATTTTGCGTTTGTCAGCAGCCCGGTTTTTAAAAAAAGAGTTAATATTGATCCTCAGAGTATTTAACACGCTCCGGCGCCCGGATTCCAACGGAGTTTTGTCGTCCGTTGGAACTTGATTCGCACTTCAAAATTATGATTAACATTCTGGATAAAACATTTGTCCCCTTTATTTCGCGCGAAACGATCGAAAAACGCATCGCCGAGTTAGCCGCCGGTATTAATTCCGATTATGCGGATTCCTGCCCCGTATTCATCATCGTCCTAAATGGCGCATTTCTGTTCGCGAGCGAGCTGGTCAAGAATATTTCACTGGCTTGCGAGATTAACTTCATACGACTTTCTTCCTATTCCCAAACATCTTCAACGGGGTCAGTACGGGAGATCATCGGGATGGACGCCAGCATTGCGGGTCGGGACGTGATTATCATTGAAGACATTGTCGACACAGGCCTTACCATGTCGCAACTGATCACAAAAGTGAAGGCAATGTCGCCCAAATCCGTTGAAATTGCTACTTTGCTACATAAGCCGGAAGCATTGAAAACGCCCGTGGATATGCGCTATGTCGGCTTCGAAATCGAAAATAAATTTGTGGTTGGCTACGGCCTCGACTACGACGGCATCGGGCGTAATCTCGACGCGATCTACGTTCTTGCCTGATCCCTCTTTTTTCAACAACGTTCTAAATTCCCAACCTTTATGCTTATCCAATTCTTTGGCGCCGCACGCACCGTAACCGGAAGCAAGCACCTCATTACCACCGAAAAAGGAACAAAAATATTGCTCGACTGCGGCCTTTTCCAGGGCATCCAGACCGACGAGTTCAACCAGGAGTTCGGTTTCAAACCCGCCGACGTCGATTACGTGATCCTTTCCCACGCGCACATCGACCACTCAGGACTGCTCCCGCGCCTCGTGCGCAAGGGCTACAAGGGGCCTATTTACTGTACTGCCGCTACCGCCGACCTTTGCCGCATTATGCTGCTCGACAGTGCCCATATCCAGGAAAAAGACCTTGAACGCATCAATAAGCGCCGTAAAAAGCAGGGCCGCCCCCTACTCGAAGAACTATACAACGCCGAAGATGCCGCGCACGCATTATCGCTTTTCAAAACCGTGCGGTACGGGCAGACATTCTTTTTGGGAGAAGAAAACGAGGTGTCTGCAATCCTGACCGACGCCGCGCATTTGCTCGGCAGCGCTGCGGTACATTTGAGCATTCCTGATGGAGGGACATTCAAACAAGTAACGTTTACCGGCGACATTGGCCGCCCCGAGGACCGCATTCTCCGGAAGCCCGAAGAGTTTCCGCAGGCTGACTATATCATCTGCGAATCGACTTACGGCGACCGGCTGCACGAAAAGGAAATCGATATGCACGCCCATTTGCTTCGTATCGTACAGGAGACCTGCATTCGCCGCCGCGGCAAGCTCATTATCCCGGCATTTGCCGTCGACCGCACGCAGGAACTTATTTATGCCCTCGATCAGCTTTCGAGCGCCGGACAACTTCCACAAATCCCGGTGTATATCGACAGCCCGCTAGCGATCCGCGCCACGGCCATTATGAAGGAACACGACGAGTGCTTCAACCCCGAAATTCTCGATTATATTGAAAAAGATGGCGACGCATTTGCATTTCCATATCTCAACTACATATCCGACGTAGAGGATTCCATCGCGCTGAACGATCGGCACGAGCCTTGCATCATCATTTCCGCCTCGGGAATGGCCGAAGCCGGGCGCATTAAGCATCACATCAAAAACAACATCGGCGATCCAAACTCGACCATTTTACTCGTGGGCTACGCATCTGCCAACACGCTCGCGGGCGCGTTGAAGCGTGGCGACAAGCAGGTGAACATTTTCGGCGAGCGCTTCGACGTCAAATGCCGCGTCGAAACGATGGATTCTTTCTCCGGACACGGGGATTACAACGAAATGATCGAATTTCTCTCATGCCAAAAGCCCGAGCGTGTAAAGGAAGTGTTCCTCGTCCACGGCGAGTACGAGACGCAAATTGCATTCAAATTGAGGCTGGAAAAGGCCGGATACCGTAAAATCCACATTCCGGCATTGTACGAAGGCGTAAAAATTTAAATTTTTCAGATTTTTTCACATTCTGAAACCCGAAACGCTTGTAAAGTCCAAAACAAGATTGCTATCTTTGCCCACCGATTTCAAGCCGAAGTGGTGAAACTGGTAGACACGCACGTTTCAGGGGCGTGTGGGGGTTGCCCCATGCGGGTTCGAGTCCCGCCTTCGGCACTAAACGGAACTTTTGCGATAAATCGCTGGAAGTTCCGTTTTTTATTTTAGCTAAATCGCTGTTTATCTGATAGATAAACGAAGCTACCTCGTTGATTTTTCCGGTTCGATAACCGTTTTCTGAAAATATGAGCTTTTCGGGAAATATCGAACCAATAATTTCCCGCTTCATTTTGATATCCGCTCCGATATAGGTCTTATCAAGCCTAGAAAGCACTGCTAGCACCTTCTCAATCATCTTATCAAGGCCCTGAACACCTCCGGCATCGTTTGTCAACTCGGTTAATCTTGCTTCCAGCCTCAGTAGTTTCTCTTCGATCTCGGTTTTGATTGTTTTGTAATCTTTGGGATCGATATCTGAAGACAACAAAAGTTCTCTGGCTTTTGCTAGCTTAGCACTAAGTTCATCGATTTTGTTAAGCAATTGCCGCTTTTCATTTTGAGATGTTTTTGCTTGATCCGAAAACTCGTCGGTAACTAATTGCCGGAATATTTCTGCCGTCGCTTTTCTCGGTGTGAATTTTTGTAGTTCACTAACAAAGGCATCGTTGATGAGCCCCGCCGGGTACCGACATCCACAGGAAGCGACACAGTGGTAGTAGTGGTAACGCCCGTTCCGGCCTTTCGAAGCGCTGGCTGTAAGCATTCGGCTACATTTGGGGCAACCCAAAAAGCCCCGGAGCGGGAACATTTCATTGGACAGCTTTTTCACGTTCGGCCTGTATCTTTTACGCCTTCCATCGATCGCATCCTGCACATCATAAAATAATCCTTCCGAAATCAACGGTTCATGCTGGCCATCTACCAAGCGGTACTCTTCATCTTTATAGCCCCTTACCACGATCTTGCCAAAGTAAACCGGGTTTCCCAACGCGCGCCAAAAACAAGTATTGCTGCATTTGAGCCCCCTCCGCTCCGCCTGCCTTCTCACTTCTTCCACGGAATAGATCCCTTTGGCTACCTCCTCAAATGCCCATTTCATCAGCCCAGCATCCGGCTCGCGTAGCGCAATATACTTTCTTCCACTTTCGGTTATCTTGTTCACATAGCCCACTGGCGCCACACCCATATACCTTCCCTCCTTTTTGGCACGTCGCATCCCATGAAAAGTATTTAAGGCCCTGCGGTCATTCTCCACTTCGGGCGCAGCCAGGTAAAAGGCCAACATCATTTTATTTTCTGGAATTGAAAGATCGAGCGGCTGCTCGATCGCCTGTGGCTCCACTCCTACTTTTCTCAGGATATTGATCATTTGATAGGCGTCGCCTGCGTTCCGGCTGAAACGATCCCATTTAGTAAAAAGCACCAAGTCTGTTTTCCCTTTCGACTTTTTCAGTTCAGCTAGTAAAACCGACCACTGCGGGCGATCAAAGGTCTTGGCTGAATGATCTTCGTAAACGACCTTTCTGACACCTATCCGGTTGATCTCGCAATATTTCCGAAGCACCTCCTCTTGTCCCCTCTGGGAATATCCTTTGTCTGCCTGTTCGTCTGTACTGACCCGCACATAAAGATCCGCTATTTTCATACCTTCAATGTCGATGAATATTGTTATTGACTCCTCCTTATAATGGGTTGGCGCGTATTAGCCAGGCTCTTTAATCACCTGGTCTACTGCTATTTTAACCATTCTCTTCAAAAAATCCAAGATCAACACTGCCTGCTCTGTCGTAATTTCCAGGCCTTCCTGTTTATACAAATGCACCACCTTCTGTGGAGAAATCCCACTTTTACCATTCTGCTCCATACCTCTCCCCTCTTATTTTGAAAATCAGGAAGCTAGTAATGATAGATTGCTTGCAAGTTCTTATCGTTCCGTAGGGAACAATAAGAATGTTTTTAAATGGATTTGGAAAGCAAAAAGGGCCTGAAAGTTCAAAGCCCTTTGAAAGAAGTCTTAATAGTCCGCGAACACATGACCATCATATTCGCTGTACCCTTCCATGAACAAATCTCTTGCGAAGGCCTCGTAGTCAAAATATCTCTCCAGGGTAGATGGCACATCTGATAGCAGTCCCGTTTCTTCAATGTACTGATAAGCATATTCAAGTGTAGCGTCTTTCCCTGATCCGCCAAAGAACCCGTGGTAACTTTCCCGGAAGTTTTCTAGCTGATCTTCCAGCTCGTATCCGTTGGACGGCCAGAAGCTAATCTGCTTGCAGTAAATTTCAAATGCTTCGGCAGCCTCATCGTCCATTTCACCGGTGGCCTCAAAGTATGCGAACGCATTTTTATCAAGGCTGCATTCTGATATCAAAAAATCCGGGATGTTTTCCCAATCCTGGAACATCAGCTCGGGATCAAATTCGTTTCGGTGGAATTCATAGCAGTCTTGCAGAAATTCCTTCAAATTTTCATAATCTGAAAGCTCAAACCACTTGCCAAACAGTGAGCCGCTATTGTATTGACCGTAAGTACCTACGTAAATTCTTGGGGCATTTTCAAGAGTTTTCATGATTGAAAGGCATTTAAGTGCTTTTGGCCCGGCATTATGCTCAGGGCAATCGCTGCCTTCCACTCAATGAAAAAATGACGGGGCTCGTCTCCTTGGTTGCAAGCCCATCCGGCGGTTTAAGGTGCGGATGGCTAATGCGGCCTCAGCTAAAAAGCCGGATGACGAAGTACAGGCTTGCAACCGTCATTTTTTCCTTTGTAACTTTCGTTTGCACTGATCGCATCTTTTAGTGACTCTTTTCGGCAATCTGAGCAACTTAAAAAAAGGCATGTAGTCACCTCTCCACCCAAATTCGATTTGCACTAATTCGCTCTTCGAACACCATTTCGGCTAATTCCAGTAGGCGTAACACCCGAGAGGAAATTGAATGAACTTCTTGTTCGCTGATATGATAGTCCGGATTGTATCTAGCCCCGAGATATGAGTCCTCCAAGAGCTCTAAAAGTCGCTCTTCATCCGGCGAACCACCAGGGAAGATGTCATTTAACTGAGGAGCTAATCTATGATTAAACCTTTTAAGTGATCTGATGGAATGCGTGCGCCGTTCGCTTCCGCAAAGCGCAA
>NZ_JBYCZM010000012.1:0-187803 GCF_057586235.1 Dyadobacter sp. SRI_021 | reverse complement strand
TATTTCAGAATCCGCCATCGCCTTGATCGAATGGGGCAGATGAGCATGGAAGGACATCATCTGACCGGCTGTGGTGTAAAATACCCGTCCTTCGGTTTCAACTTTCAATTCTCCGGCCAATACCTGGAATGTGAGCCATTCGTCAATCGAATGGTCATTAACGATCGCGCCCGATTTGAGTATCGCGATCACGATCGTGATTTTGTCTGATTTGTAGACGGTAATGGCGTTCCGATCATTTTTCGCCCATGATTTTTCTGATCTAAGCTGTTCAAGGTAGGCAGGAATATCGCTGAATACATATGGTGCATCCAGGATACGGTCGCCCTCCGGGCGGTTTCCGGTTGAGTGGTTGGATTTGATTTCCATGGACATGGTGAATAAGATGTTGATCAATTGGTTTTAGGACGCAGGAAAATCGTGCCATTATGATATTAGTAATTATTTTAATAAATTTTATAAAAAAAATCATGTTAAAGCAACCCTTCGTCCTACTTCGCCCGGGAGCGGAACCGCCTTACGGGAATTGCTTTTTACCATGAAATACTTGGCTCAAATGAATGACTTTTGCCTTTTGATCACAAGATCGACCGTTGAATAAATGAAATAGTACTTTTTTTAGAGTTATTCCATTATTTTTGGGCATCACACTCTTAACTAAAATTTAGCTGTGGAATTTAATAACAGGGAAATCGGCGCTACACTTATTCTTGTCTGCATGGTAGCTTTTTGGACTTTATCGTCTATCCGCAGGCGGATCGCAGAAGAGAGAAAGAAGAAGATTCTCAAACAAGGCGTTCAGGCGAACGCTACCGTTCTGGCCATCCGGCCGACGGGCGAATACCTCAACAATCTGCCCGAGTTTCAGGTGCAGGTGCAGGTAAAACCAAAGGCTGGTAATGATTTTGTAACGGAGATGCGGGAGGTTCTTCCTTTTGCCAAATATGACTCTCTCCGCAAAGGCACGCAAGTACTCGTTAAGTATGACCCCGAATACTACAAAAGAGCGATTTTCCTCCAAATGGCAGAGACTTTGATTTAATTTCTGACTTTACTGGTTTTCATAAATAATAAAGGGCCGGAAGGCCCTTTATTATTTATGAAAACCAGTAGTACAAAAATTAAGTATGTGCATAGTGCTTCACGAGTAGGTGTGTGTAACAGCCTGTGATGTGTATAGCAGGTCAGGCTGACTGTTACAAATCAACCACCTAAAATTGACCTTCCCAAACTTGTTGAATGAGAGGCTGAACCGAATTATCAATCGGTAAATCACATGCCGATTAGCCCGTTTTTGCGGACTTTATGTTATTGTTAAGGGTGTTTTCGGAAGCTCGTCCGGTGATACCTTTGCAATCTCAACAAGATCTCCCATGAAGCAACTCTTTTCGCTAATTCTCGCCTTTGTTCCATTCAGGTACTCTGCCCACGTATATGCCCAGGATACGACGGTCCGTTTGATCGCCCACCGGGGTGGGGTGGTGGATAGCACGTTTACGGAAAATGGGCTGCCGGCATTGAAGGAAGCCGCCCGACAGGGCTACAAGATGGTCGAAACGGATATGCGCCTAACGGCCGACGGTGTTTTGATCGCCAACCACGATGCTGATTTCAAACGGTTTTATGGCGATCCACGCAAGGTAACGGAGACAAAATGGACGGATGCCCGCACACTGGCCAGCAAGCTGGATGGTAACCACCCAATGCTCCTCGAAGATGTATTCAGGTTTTGCGCCGAAAATAAAATGGCTGTCATGCTCGATAACAAGATCGCCGGACTGGACTCTGTCCTCTTCTCCGGGCTGGTCGCCTTGCTGGACCGCTTCCATCTTCGCGAAACAGCGATCATGATCGGAACCGACGAATCCACCGAATTTTTTACAGGAAAGGTACGGCTTAGCTGTTCCCGGAAGCAATTGGAAGGAAATATGCAAAAGCCCGGCTACCGGCCGGATCATTATTACCTGTTCGAAAGGCCGGCCAGCCTCACGCGCGAGGACGTCGCCTGGGCGCAGGAGCATAACATCCGCGTGATAGCGGCAATTAACAAATACCATTACCGCAAATCGGCCGACATGATGGCCGACGCAAAAAAAGATTGCGAGCGTATGCTGGCCTATGGCGTGACCGAATTTCAGATCGATTCGGAGTTCCGGCAATTTCTGCTGAAATAATTTTTCTCAAAAAAATGATAAACCGTTTTAGGGATTGACGGAAGTTGTTTGACTATACATACAGATCCGAGTAAAGGAGCACCCTGATGACTAAAATTCTAACCGACGAACAGCTGGTAACACAGCTCCGCGAAGGCAACAAGCGTGCTTTCGAGGAGATCTACGATCGTTACTGGTACAAACTGTTCTGCATTTCCTATCATCAGGTGGGATCGAAGGAGGAGTCGGAAGAACTGGTGCACGATATATTCGAAAGCCTGTGGAACAAGCGGTCGGATACCGAAATCCGGAACCTGGCAACGTACCTGGTGATAGCAATGAAATACCGGGTCACGAATTTTATCAAGTCACAGATTACCTGGCGGCGATATCAGGAGTACCTGATCCTCAATAAAATCCAGGAGACCTATTCAACCGACGACATCGTGCAGTTCTCGGACCTTTCGCGTGCGGTGGACGAAGTGATGCGTAAGCTTCCCGAGAAGACCAGCCGGGTGTTCCAGTTGAGCCGGTTTGAAAATCGTCCGGTAAAAGACATTGCCGAGGAGCTCCATATCTCTGAAAAAGCGGTGGAATACCATATAACCAAATCATTGAAAGCATTGAGAGAAAATCTCTGGATGTATTATTCCAGCAACTAAAACCTATACACGCCTCCGTAAATGACACCTGAAAGCTACGACCAACTGATACAAAGATATATAGCCGGGGAAACCACGGCGGAAGAGGACTTGCGGGTGGAGCAATACCTGCAAGAGAATCCCGTGCAGGACTCCGAGGTGCTGCTGGCTGAAAAAGACGAGATCGGCCAGCGCATCCGGCAGAAGCTTCTGGCCAATACGACGAGAAAGTCCGTAAAAATAGGCTGGTGGGCCGCCGCTGCCGCGTCGGTGGCGTTGCTGGCAGGCGTATTCTGGTACAATGCCCCCAAACGGGCTGCTTATTTCCCGGTATTGAGTTCAATCTGGGCCTGGAACGATGATAGCGAAGGTTTTGCCGTAAGCAATACCTCGCACAAGCCCCAGCGGCTCACTTTGGAGGATGGAAGCGTGGTAATTCTGCAACCCAACAGCCGGATCAGCTATCCCGAGCATTTCGGAGAACGGAAAAGAACAGTCTACCTGCACGGTGAGGCCTTTTTTCAAGTAAAAAGAGATGTGACCAAGCCGTTTATCGTTTCGACGGAAAATCTGGCTACACAGGTTCTGGGGACGAGTTTCAATGTGAAGTCTTACGATGGAGCCGGCTCGATCGAGGTGCAGGTGGCTACCGGACGTGTTTCCGTTTATGAAAATTCCGGCAGTAAGACGGCCAGCAAGAACGGCTTCATACTGACGCCTAACCAGAAGGTGATATTCGATAAAGAATCGCGGAAAATGGAACTGGGCATTGTGAAGAATCCGGTGGCCGTCAAACCGGCCGAGACCGGCACGCGGTTTGAGTTTGCCGAAATACCTGCAATGGAGGTGCTGGCATTGCTGGAAAAGACCTACGGAATTGATATTGTCGTCGAGGGCGACGTCCTGAGGAATTGCCTCTTCACGGGCGACCTTAACGAACTACCGATGTTCGATCAGCTCGACCTGATCTGTAAGGCCGTGAATGCAGAATATGAGCGCCGCGGTGCTTCGCTGTTTATTTCGGGTGAAGGGTGCGGCAATTAAGGAATGAAAGAAAGTAAGTTTTATAAAATGCCGGCCATGCGCTAACATGTCCGGCCGTTTTGAATACCCTTCCTGGCAGAAGGATACTGTTTGTTTTTGAGTTGTTCAGTTCACAAAAACCTTTAAAATTATGCATAAAAAAATACCCTACAAAAGGGTTGTTTACAAAGTCATGAGTACTAGCGCTAAACAACTTTTGCTTGCTTTGATATGCTGCGGAATATCGATGGCACACGGCGTTTATAGCCAGGAGTTGCTGAATAAGGAGATTTCGCTAAAAGTCGAATCGTTGGAAATCAGGCAGGTATTGCGTCAAATTGAAAAACAGGCCGACGTCAAATTCGTATACAGCTCGGGCAGTATCCAGGGCAGGAGTACAGTGGCGGCAAAGCAACTTCAGGGTTCGCTGAACCGTGTACTCGACCAGCTGCTCACGCCCCTCAATGTTTCTTACGAGGTGGTGGGTAATTCAAGGATATTACTCAGAAAAAAGAACGACCCGCAAAGCGCAGCGCCCTTTAGCGCCAGAACAGCGGGCATCATAGCCGATCGGACGATTACCGGGAAGGTAGTGGACGAGAAAGGCGACGGCTTGCCGGGCGTGAATATTCTCATTGTAGGCAGCCAGCAAGGCACCACATCTGATCAGAACGGTCAGTACCAACTCAATGTGCCGGATAATGGCGCCACACTCCGCTTTTCCTTCATCGGGTATGTCAGCCAGGATGCGGTGGTAGCCAACAACTCCGTCATCAACATCACGATGGCTCCCGATGTGAGCGCGTTGAAAGAAGTGGTGGTAGTTGGGTACGGAACGCAGGAAAAGAAGGATGTAACGGGTGCGGTATCTTCTGTAAAAGGTTCTGATTTTCAGAATCTCCCATCGGGAGGGGCGCAGCAGGCGTTACAGGGTCGTGCGGCGGGTGTGAACGTGATCCGTAACGGCGGTGCACCGGGCGATGCAGGTACGATCCAGATCCGTGGTTTCGGAACAGTGAACAATGCCGACCCGCTGGTGGTGATCGACGGCGTTCCTGCCGGTTCTATGAACGACGTGAACCCGAACGATATCGAGTCCATTGAAATCCTGAAAGATGCATCTGCATCCGCTATTTACGGAACACGTGCGGCAAACGGCGTAGTGATCATCACTACCAAGCGTGGCACTTTCGATAAGCCGATTAGTGTAACATTGAATGCCTATGCGGGTATCAGCAACCGCATTAAAACCCTTGATATGCTGGAAGCGCCCGACCTGGCGGCGCTGAAACGCGAAGCTTATAAGAACGACGGCTTACCCGTGCCACCGATTTGGGAAGATGCCCAGTACCAAACCCAGAAAACCAACTGGCAGGATGCATTGCTCAAGCAAGGGGTTACCCAAAATTACGACGCAGCGATCCGCGGGGGCGGCAAGTATTCGTCATTCTCGATTTCGGGTGGTTATTATAATGAAAAAGGTATTATCGGCAAGTCCTATTACAAACGGTATACATTCCGCGTCAACTCGGATCACAAGATCGGTTCGAGGCTGAAAATAGGGCAGAACCTGCAATTCACGAACACGCATAATACGGCGCCGAATACGACTTCCTCGCAAACCGGTTTGCTTTGGAGCGCCATTCGTTTTCATCCGGGCCTCCCGATCCGCAATGCCGATGGTTCTTACAGTTCAACCAAGGGCATAGGAGCGTTCGGGGATATTAACAACCCCATTTTCACGGTCGATACGCAGGATCAGAATAATATCCGCAACCGCATTCTGGGTAGCCTCACCGGCGAGCTGGAACTGTTGAAAGACCTGAAACTGCGCGCCAACCTGGCTATGGATGCGACATTTTCGGAAAGCACAAATTTCGACGTAAAAATCAACGACCAGTTCCGTACCAATTCTTACAATCAGTTGGACCTGACGCATGGCAAATACTGGTCATTTTTGCAGGAGTATTTCCTTTCGTATGACAAGAAAGTCGGTGCGCACAGCCTGAACCTTGTCGGTGGTTACACTTCTCAGACGTTCAACAGCATTTCATCCAAGCAACGCGGCCGCGATTTTGCGAGCGAGGACCCTACGCTGCGCTACCTGCAATATGCGGGAACAATCGTATCGGTGGCGGGAGAAGACGGTAACCGCAGCTACGACGCGCTGGCTTCGTGGTTCGGTCGTGCCAATTACTCGCTCATGGATCGCTACCTGCTAACGGCCACATTCCGTGCAGATGGTTCTTCCAAATTCGCGCCTGGCAACCGTTGGGGCTATTTCCCGGCATTCTCGTTGGGATGGAGATTGTCGGAAGAAGATTTTTTCAAGAATGCATTGCCGGTGTTCAGTAACTTCAAGCTGACGGGCGGCTGGGGCCAGCTGGGTAACCAGAATGTAAATTCATTGCAATATCTGGCCCTGATCAACTCGTCGTACCGCTATGCATTGGGTGCAGGCGGCACACAAAACCCGGTCTCGGGTGCCGCGCAAAGCCGTCTGGCGAACCTGCAAATAGGTTGGGAAACGGCCGAAATGAGCAATTTCGGTGTGGAAGCGGGGCTTTGGAAGAATGCATTGTATTTGTCAGTCAATTATTTCATCAAGGATACCAAGAAAATGCTGCTGGCGCCGCCGTCTATCGGAACGATTGGTACTTCTATTATTCCTGACCAGAATATCGGTCAGCTGCGCAACAAGGGTGTGGAAATCGAGGCGTCATACCGTCATTCATTCGGCGATCTGACCCTGAATCTGAGTGGTAACGCAACATTGATTAAAAACCGCATTACAAAACTCGCCACCCCGGGCGGCTTCCTCGCTTCGCAGCTGTACGGCCGCGGCCAGCAGGAGATCGTGCGTACGTATGAGAACAATCCTTATGGTACGTTCTACGGCTATAAAACCAACGGCCTCTACCAAAGCCAGGCTGAAATCGATGGCGACCCTAACATTGCCAACGATTCGCGCAAAACCAATGGACAGATTCACCCGGGCGATGTCCGCTTCCTGGATTTGAACGGCGACGGCATTGTTGACGACAAGGACCGGACCATCATCGGAAGCCCTCAGCCGAAAATCAACTATGGTTTGAATGCGGGGTTGAACTACAAAGGATTTGATTTTAACCTGTTCTTCGTAGGTGTTGGCGGCGTTTCGATCTTCAACGCCGACCGTATGCAGGGCCTGGACGCGAGCTATTCGTTCAATTTGTATCAAGAGGCTGGCGAGCGCTGGAATGGCGCCGGTACCAGCAACACCGTGCCGCGCCTGAGTATCGACAACCCGAACCGCAACTTCCGTCCTTCAGATCTCTTTATCGAGAAAGGGGATTTCTTCCGTCTGAAAAACTTCACATTAGGCTACACCATCCCTAAAACTGTGATCGAGAAAGTGAAATTGACCCAGGCAAGGATTTACGTTACCGGACAGAACGTGTTTACGCTGACCAAATACACCGGTCTGAACCCCGAGCTGGGGTATGTAGGCGGAGACAAGGCAGCAGGATTGTACAATCAGCTGAATGTCGATTACGCGCAGTATCCGCAGGCACGTACCTGGACGATCGGCGCAACTTTGTCCTTTTAATCAACCCACACCAGCTCTCAAAGAGAACACGATATGAAAAAGATATATGTAATGGCCGGATGGCTTTTCCTGATGGCCGCAACCAGTTGTAACGACGACCTGCTCGACAGCACGCCATACGGACAGGTTACCTCCCAGCAGTTCTGGCGCAATGGCGACGACGTGGTGGCTGCTACCAACGCCATTTACGCCCCGCTGCTGAACGAAGACGGTTTTGCCCACACGGAGTATACTTTCGATAACTGCTCGGACGATATGAACCGAGCCGGCGACCACTCTGACGAGACTTCCCTCGAAATGTTCACTTTCGACGCGGCCAACTCGCACATTCTCGCGACCTGGTCGACCAAATATGAGGTGATTTCCCGTGCGAATGCGGTGCTGATCAACGCCCCGAAAGTGACGATGGACGAGGCATTGCGTAACCGCAGTTTGGGCGAGGCGTATTTCCTTCGTGGATTTGTATACTGGCGGCTTTCGCTGATTTACGGCGAAGTGCCTATCATTCTCGAAGACGATGCGCTGAACAATAATTATAACAAACCGAAAGCAACTCTTGCCGAGGTACGCGCCCAGGCTGAATCGGATTTCCAGAAGGCGGCTGCGCTGCTACCGGTAAGCTATGACGATGCGCAGTCGGGCCGCGTAACGCAGGGCTCGGCGAACGGGTTTTTGACCAAATTGTATGTGTACCAGGAAAACTGGGCGAAGGCAATCGAATCGGGACAGAAAGTGATTGGAAATGCCGCTTACAAACTCGCAACCAACTACGACGAAAACTTCCAGCTCACGACCGAGAACAACCCTGAGATCCTGTTTTCATTACAATATGAAACCGGCTGGACGACCGACAACTCACCGACCTTCTACCACACGCCGCAGGCATTCGGTGGATGGGGCTTCCACGAGCCGATCGAAGACCTCGTGCAGGAGTTCGAAAAAGGCGACCCGCGCCGCTCTTACTCCATTTATAGTCCCGGTGACAAGGTTAACCGCGGTTCGGCGGGAACGACAACTTTCGCGGCGAATATGACCCGCGTAACCGGCTACTCGTTCCGTAAATACACCAGCTTTACCGATGCCGGCGACATGAGCCAAAGCCTGAACGCCCCTTTCCTGCGCTCGGCGGACGTGTATCTGCTCGTGGCTGAGGCGAAAATCCGTTCTGATCAAAGTGGCGATACCGAATTGAATGCAGTGCGGAAACGTGCGGGGCTAGCCGCTAAAACCGGAGCGAAAATGGCCGACATCATGCACGAGCGCCGCGTGGAACTGGCCGGTGAAAACGAGCGTCACCAGGATCTGATGCGCTGGGATAAAGCCGGACTGATCGACATCGCAGCACATTATAAAATCGCCCGCGGGCCGTTCAAGCCAAGCCGCAATTTTATCAAACCTAAACACTATTATTTCCCCCTTCCCCAGCGCGAGGTGGATTTGAGTAATGGGGTTTTGAAGCAGAATAGTAATTATTAATGATTGAATGATTGAATGATTGAATGAATGAATGATTGAATGATTGAATGATTGAATGATTGAATGATTGAATGATTGAATGATTGAATGATTGAATGATTGAATGAAAAATTCTCGGTCATTCAGTCATTCAGTCATTCAAAATTAGAAACACAATGCGTCTAACCCGAATCCTACTTACCATCCTCCTCGCATCCTGCCAGACCCGCGAGCGTGCGCTTGAAGGCGTATGGCGCACGGATTCGATCCGTAACTTTGTGAATGGGTTCAGTTTTACCAATAATGCATTCGACGAGCATTGGTCGACGTTCGAGTATGGCGCCGATGGCGTAATGACCGAGCGAAAAAAGGAGAAGTTTAAAACTTACCGTTACCAGCTTCCGACCGCTGATTCGCTTGTTTATACCGATTCGACGGGCCACCGGCTGAGCGGGTTTCAGATTGTGAAATTGTCGGATGAGCATTTGATATTGAAAAAGGCGCAGAAGCCTTACCTTCTCGGAAAAAATCAGGAGCTGTATGAAGTCCGGTTTTTTACTAAAATCCACGCCGCATCTGCCGCAGGGTCACAGTAATTACATTCGCCCATGATCCGCCCGCTATCCCTGTTTGTTTGTATTGCCTGGCTTATTGGAGCCTGTACTTCCGGCAAAGACGATCAAAAGCTGTTCGAACTGCTTTCTCCGGACGAAACCGGTGTTCATTTCAATAACCGGCTCCATGAGGACGACCAGCTCAACATTCTCACCTACGAATATTTTTACAATGGCGGCGGGGTAGGTGCAGGCGATATCAACAACGATGGACTTACCGACTTGTTTTTCACCGGCAATATGACCGAGAGCAGGTTGTACATCAACAAGAGCAAAGACCAGCGAGTTGAATTTGAGGATATTACGGCAACATCCGGCATTGAAATACCCGAAGGCTGGGCCCGGGGCGTAGCGATGGTGGATATCAATGCGGACGGTTTTCTGGACATCTACGTCTGCCGCGCCGGACCTGCGCAGGCAGGCAAACTATCGAACCTGCTCTTCATCAATCAAAGAAACAACACATTTAAAGAGGAAGCCAATGCTTATGGGCTGGATTACAGCGGCAACACCACGCAAGCCGCATTCTTCGATTACGATCAAGATGGCGACCTGGATGCCTACCTCGCCACAAATGTGATGAACATGCGCGGGCCGAACAACATCCGCGCGAAGGTAAGCGACGGCTCGTCAGCCAATGCCGACCGCCTTTTTCGTAACAATGGAAACGGCACATTCACCGACATTTCGAGGGAAGCAGGCATTCTGGAAGAAGGGTACGGACTGGGTATTGCAGTTACCGATGTGAACAACGACGGTTGGCCGGATGTCTACATTTCAAATGATTACGTTTCCAACGACCTGCTCTACATCAACCAGCAGAACGGTACATTTAAAAATGAAATAGCTGCTTATTTCAAACACCAAAGCTACTCAGCGATGGGAAACGACGCGGCGGATATCGATAACGATGGGCTCATCGACTTCATCACAGTGGATATGCTGCCCGAAGATCCGGTCCGCCGCAAGAATATGTTCGGGCTGATGAACTATGACCGGCATTTGTCGGAACTGCGCATGGGCTACGAGCCGCAATTCATGCGAAATACATTGCAGCACAACGAGGGCAAAGTTCCGGGACGAAGCCAGCCTGCATTCAGTGAAATAGGGCGGTATGCCGGCGTGGAAGCCACCGATTGGAGCTGGGGGGCGTTGTTTGCCGACTATGATAACGACGGTTTCCGCGACCTGATGATCACTAATGGCTATCCCAAGGACATTACCAACCGGGATTTCGTGATTTACCGCATGGCCGAGTACGAAATGCAGATGCGTTCGGGTAGTGGTGACAGCCGCAAGTTAGCCGAAGCATTGAAAAAAGTGGAAGGTGCCCATGTGCCTAACTACCTTTTTTCCAATAATCACGACCTTACATTCACCAACAAATCAGCCGATTGGGGCTTTGATATTCCCTCATTTTCGAATGGCGCCGTTTATGCCGACTTCGACAACGATGGTGACCTGGATGTAGCGATGAATAACATCGACCGCGAAGCGTTTTTGTATGAAAACCATTCGGAGCGGAAACCCGAACAACATTCATTGACAGTCAAACTGAAAGGCCCCGCCCTGAATCGCGATGGTTTTGGAGCGAAAATCTGGCTTTGGACTGCCAAAGGCAAGCAGTATGCTGAGCATTCGCCTTACCGCGGCTACCAGTCAACGACGGAACCGAACCGTGAACATTTCGGACTTGGCAATGTTCTGCAAATGGATAGCCTGATGATCATCTGGCCCGATTCGAAGATTCAGGTGTTGAAAAATGTAAAGGCTGACCAGATCCTCGAACTGGACCACGCAAATGGCAACGCATCCGTAAATCGTCCGGCGGCCGAAGCAAGCCGTTCTCTATTCGCAGCATTGCAGAACAGCGGCATTGATTTTCGGCACAAAGATGATCTCTACATTGATTTCAAAATACAGCCGCTGTTACCCCATTTGCTATCCCAAAGCGGCCCCGGCATTGCGGTGGCAGATGTGAATGGCGATGGCCTCGACGATTTTTACGTGGGTGGAGCATTTAACCAGTCAGGCCGTATTTTTGTGCAGAGCAAACGACAACACTTCACTTCGAAAACGCTGATAACCGGCCAGAAGTATGAGGAGGATATGGGCACGCTTTTCTTCGATGCGGATGGAGATGGTGACCAGGATTTGTATGTTGTGAGCGGCAGCAATGAGTTTGAAGCCGGTTCCCGTTACTTCCAGGACAGGCTTTACATTAATGACGGAAAAGGTAATTTTAAGCTAAATGCGGGGGCACTACCACCACTCTTTGCCAGCGGTTCCACAGTAAATGCAGCTGATTTTGACCGCGACGGCGATCTCGATCTTTTCGTGGGCGGCAGACTTTCTCCCGGTGCATATCCGGTACCCGGCGAAAGTTACTTATTGCGGAACGACGGAGGCAAGTTTGCGGAAGTAACACAGCAGATTTGTCCTGAAATCCAAAGTATTGGAATGGTAAACACTGCATTGTGGACCGATTTCGACCGGGATGGCTGGGTCGATCTCATCGTCGCTGGCGAATGGATGCCTATTGTTTTCTATAAAAATAATCAGGGCAAACTGATCAACGCGAGCGCGCATACTGGCCTGACAAACACGACAGGCTGGTGGAACAGCATCGTTTCCGGCGATTTCGACGAGGATGGGGATACCGACTATGTGCTGGGCAATGTGGGGTTGAACAGTGAAGGAAAGCCCTCTATTGACAAACCTCTGACATTACTGGCCAAGGATTTCGACAAAAGCGGGACGATGGATCCGGTAATAGTCCGCTACATCGGCAACAACTTGTATCCTGCGCACCCGCGCGACGAAATGACAAGCCAGATGAACTTCCTTAAAAAGCGGTTTGTCTACTATGCCGACTACTCCAAAGCCAAAATCACGGACATTTTCAAACCCGAAGAACTGAAAGGCGCCCGTAAACTGGTTTGCGAAACCATGCAATCGGTCATGCTCGAAAACAACGGAGGCGGAAAGTTTGCATGGAGAAACCTGCCATCGGCAGCCCAAATGGGTCCTGTATATGGTCTGCTCGCAGAAGATTTCGACCACGACGGTCATCTGGATCTGTTGCTATCGGGCAACAGCCATGCTACTGAGTCAATCAGTGGCCGGCTGGACGGATTGAACGGACTTCTCATGCTGGGTAATGGCAAAGGCGGCTTCAAACCGTTAACAGCCGCGCAGAGCGGTGTTTTCGTCCCCGGCGATGCCAAGGGAATGGCGCATTTACAATTAGGTAATGGCAGCTCGCTCGTCCTCGCCTCGCAAAACAATGCACCTTTGCTGACGTTTGCAGCTGGGACAGGGGAGAAAATGGTTTACATTAAGCCAGTTTCTCAGGATGCTATCCTGATTGCAACCTATGCGGATGGCCGTTCGAAGCGTTTTGAATTAGCATATGGTTCGGGATATTTATCACAGTCGAGCCGAATTGCCACCTTGCCGCGTGATGGATTGAAGAAGGTTGTGTTGATCGATTTCAGCGGACGTTCGCGCGAGATTGCATTTTAGGTAACCTAAACAAACCATCACCACACAAACGTCCCAACGGACCCAGCTTTTAAGCTGGCGACCACGAAATTCGCTCCGTCCCGAATCGTAAATTTCTTTTCCGTATCCGAATCGTTCATGACGATCAACACTTTCTTGCCGTCGGGCCTCAGAAACGCTACATCCAACAATTTGTCGTCTGGGCTTCTGCCGATTGTCGCATTCGTACCCGAGTCGATCCGGACGGAACCCGGGAGCACAAATTTGGAAGCATGCGCGACGACGTAATATGCGGCATTGCGTGTGATATTGTCGCCGTCGATCGTCACGCCGCCCAGGCAGCGGTCGCAACCTCCGCGGTCGGTGAAGGGACGGTTTTGCGGGTTGCTAGTCAAGTTCCATTCCAAAACGGTACGGGCCCAGTTTCGCGTGGCGCCGATGGTGAGGTTCTTAATATGGTTAGGGAAATCTTTTTCAAAATTACCCGGAGCGCCCATCCATTGCTCGGTGAAATAGAGGTGCCTGTCGGGATGTGCGTCGCGGACTTTCGACAACGCATCGATGGTGCCGCCGTAGAGGTGGAATGCCGAACCGTTCACGTATTTTTTGGCTTCCGGGTCGTCGAGAATCGAGATCGGGTATTCTGGTTTATCTGCATTATGGTCGTAAACGATGATTTTTGTATTGATTTTAGCCTTCTCGAATGCAGGGCCCAAATGGTTTTTAACAAAAACTGCCTGGTCTTTCGCCAGCATCAGCAGGCTCGGGTTGTTACCGGGGTGTAATGGTTCATTTTGCACAGTAATAGCGTCGATACGAATCCCTTCTTTTTGCATATCTTGAATGTAGTGCACAAAGTATTTAGCATATGCATCGTACCATTCCGGTTTGAGGCTTCCGCCGCGGGTGTCTCCATTGTCCTTCATCCAAACCGGCGGCGACCAGGGCGAGCCAAGGATTTTCATTTTCGGGTTAATGGCCAATATCTCTTTCAAAATAGGGATCACATCGTTGCGGTCCGGACCGAGATCGAAATGCTGCATTTCCGGGTCGGTTTGGCCTTGCGGAAGATCATCGTAGGAGAATACCTTCTCATTCAGGTCGGAGGCGCCGATGCTCACGCGGAGGTAGGCCATGCCTATGCCGTTACCGGTTGTTGAAAAAAGTTCTTTCAGCAATGCGGCACGGGCAGTTTTGCTCATAGCCATCAAATGCTGCGCGCTGCCGCCGGTGAGGGTGAAGCCAAAGCCGTCGATTTCCTGAAATCTCTTCTTTGCATTGATACTGACAACCGGCACTTCGAGAACTTCATGTCTATTCAAAGTTAAAGCAGCCTGCTGCTGAAATAGGGCCGATTTATCCAGATTGGTCAGCCAGAAATCGACCTTTTTCGACTGCCCGAAAGCTACCAGGCCGGTTAGGAGGTAAATGCTCAGCAATAATGCAGGTTTAGGATTGAAGAATTTCATGCTTTTAAGTTTAGAATGTATGAGCGGTCTGCCGCTGCGGTTTAAAGTCTATGGGTTAAAATTCAGAAGTTCATCGAGACAGGCCAGTGCACCTTCGACTCATGAACTCTGAGCTCTGAACTTTGAATTCTGAACTCTCAACTCATATTGAAATACACTGAAAATAATGTAATATATTGCGAGTCCAAATGTAGGGCAACCTGCACAACAATGTGCGTATCGGGCTACTACATTACTACAACAACCCTACAAAAATTGCGAAATAAATACCCTGGCGCAGTTCTCCACTACGTCAATCCCCACATCGGTGTACTGCAATGCTGTAATATGATACGGGTGGCCGCTCTGCTTTTTCTCGTCCCGTTTATCCCGCGGTTACATGCCCAAAATACCATCGGCTTGCCCGAAGTGGTTAATTATTCCAAACAAACCTACCATGCCGGAACCCAGAACTGGGCGATCCGCCAGGGAAAGAACGGCGTGATGTATTTTGCCAACAATGAGGGCTTGCTCACTTTTGACGGCGTTTACTGGCGAACTTATCCGTTGCCGAATAAAACGAAGGTGCGGTCGCTGGAAATTGGTACGGATAACCGCATTTACATTGGCGGTGAGAACGAATTCGGCTACTTCACGCCCGATCAGCGAGGCGCTTTGCATTATGTCTCCCTGCGCGACATCCTGCATGAGCGCGACCGTGGTTTTGCCGACATCTGGAATGTGGCCGTGCTCAATGGAAGCGTGTTTTTCAGGGCCAGCAACCGCATTTTTGTGTATCAGGATAAAGCGGTCAGTGTGTTCAGCAGCGGCTCGCACTGGCGCTTTATGGGTGTTTGCAATGGCATTGCCGTGGCTCAGGACGCAGCGAGCGGCTTGTTGCGCTACGACAATGGCCGCTGGGTCCCCTGGATCACGACGGGTGGGCTACCTGCCGAATACCTCACGACGGGTCTGCTGCCTGTTGACAAGGAGAATGCACTGCTCGTCACAATGGACACGGGCCTGTACAAGCTGTCGGGCGAGCGCGCCGCCCGCTTGCAATCCGCATTCATTGACCGGATAAAAGGCGAGCGCATATATGCCGCAACACGCGTGAACGACAAGTTGATAGCCCTCGCTACAAGCCTGGGCGGCTGTTACATCGTCACCAACGAGGGCGAGTTTGTGCACCGCTTCGCGCGGGCCGATGGTTTGCAGAACAATAATGTACTCAGCGTTTTCCGGGACCAGGATAAAAATCTCTGGCTGGGGCTTGATAACGGCATCGACTTCGTTGCTTACGATAACGCCATTAAAACCTTGTATCCTGCGGCGACCAAAGATGAAGCCGGGTATGCTTCCGTGATTTACAAAGGCCGCTTGTATGTAGGTACGTCCAATGGCTTGTATTCGGTGGAAGTGGGGCAGTTCGGCGACCTGAGTTATGTCAAAGGTGCATTTACCTACGTAGAGCATTCGCGAGGGCAGGTATGGGGTCTTTCCGAGATCAATGGCCGGCTTTTGATGGCACACCACGAGGGTATTTTCGAAGTGGAAGGTAAGCAGGCGCGACCGATCGAGAAGCGCAACGGTTTCTGGGGCTTTTTGCCGCTCTCGCGGATCTACCCGGTCAAAAGAGTAGCGGTAGGGAATTATAATGGAGTCAATTTCCTGGAATATGATGGTAGTACATTCCGGCCTTCGGGCGCGGTTATGGGCTTTGACGTCGCCTCTCGTTTCCTGAGTACCGACGTCCGTGAGGAAAATGTGATCTGGACGTCGCATCCCTATCGAGGGGTGTACAGGGTGACATTGTCGGACGATGGAAAGTCACGGGCACGCCGGTACACGTACAAGGATGGACTGCCGCTTTCGCTGAACAATAATTATATATACAAGGTCAAAAACAAGATCCTGGTCGCTACGGAAAAGGGCATTTACGAATACAATACTGCTACCGACCGATTTATAGCTTCCTCCTATTATAACGGGATATTTCAGGATCTCGGCGTACGCTATCTGAAAGAAGATCACGCTGGTAACGTCTGGTTCGTTCGTGGGAAGGAGCTGGGGGTAGTAGACATGAGCGGTGGTAACCCGAAGATCATCTTCCTTCCGGAGATCAATCACAAAATGGTCTCCGGTTTCGAATATATTTATCCATTAAATGAAGAAAATATCCTCATAGGGAGCGAGAAAGGTATTTATCATATCAATTACAAAAAATACAAACAGAATAAGAGCCATATCGATGTGCAGATCAGCGCGATGCGCTCATTCGGTACGGATTCATTACTCTTCGGCGGGTATTTCGGGGAAGTGAATGAGGTGAAGAAGCAATCCGAAGATCAGGTGCCTCGTGTGGCAAACCGCTTGAATTCCGTGGGTTTTGAGTTTTCTTCCACCCTGTTCAGCCAGCAATCCAGCATTGAATATGCCTATTTCATGGAAGGTTTTGACGGCAATTGGTCGAACTGGTCGGCGCGTACTTCGAAGGAATACACGCATTTGCCGCCGGGATATTACACGTTTAAAGTAAAGGCGCGCAATAATTTCGGCAGCGAATCGGAAATAGCCGGTTACTCGTTTATGATCTTGCCGCCCTGGTACCGGACGATCTGGGCGTACCTCGGTTATGGAATGTTGGTTCTAGGTCTGGCCTGGCTGTTTTATAAATGGCAGGAAAAACGCTTCCTGCGACAGCAGCAAAAGCATTTGGAGGAACAGAAACGGCTGCAATACCTGCATCAGTTGGAGCTCGAAAAGAACGAAAAGGAGATCATCAAGCTCAAAAACGAAAAGCTGGAAGCGGAAATCCTGCACAAAAACACCGATCTGGCCACATCAGCCATGCATTTGGTGCAAAAAGCGGAGTTGCTTTCCAAACTCAAAACGGATCTGGTTAAAATCACCAAAACAGCTGAGGACGAGAAGATTAATGATGACCTGAAAAAGATGATCAAGGTCGTGGCCGATGAAAACAAGGTCGATAAGGACTGGGGCCAGTTCTCCAAGCATTTCGATAGCGTGCACAGCAATTTTCTCATTGCGTTGAAAGAGAAATATCCGAACCTGACGCCCAATGAGTTGAAGATGAGCGCCTACCTGCGCATGAATCTGTCCAGTAAGGAAATCGCGCAGCTCATGAACATTTCGCTGAGAGGGGTGGAGGTGGGGCGCTACCGGTTGCGCAAGAAATTGCAACTGCCCACCGAGGTGAATATGTTCAACTTTTTTCTCGGTTTTCATATCGACGAGTCAAAAGAAAAGGCTTAGAGCAGTGCTCCAAGCCTTTCTGATCTGGGTGTGGAACACGCTACCTTGTTCCGCCCCATTCTTTACTCTGCTCGATTTTCGTGTTTTCCAGTTCCAGCAAAGGAATCGGAAGAATTTCGTGCTTGCCGGCTACAAAACCCTTTGGCCCGAGCACGGCAGGTGCATCACCCCAGCGCACGAGGTCCATCCAACGATGGCCTTCGCCGGCGAGTTCGAGGCGACGTTCTTTTTTGATGTTTTCAAATGTGGCAGCCACCGGTTTCAGGCCTACACGGGCGCGTACCGCATTCAGGAGGGCGGCTGCACGTGTGAGGTCGCCCGCGCCGCGTACGAGGGCTTCGGCTTCCAGCAAATAGGTATCGGCCAGGCGGGTATCGTACATATTCTGCGGGAAGTTCAGCTCGGGGGCACCGGCGCCCGTCCAGCGGTCGGATTGCCGTCCCGCGAATTTTTCGAGGAAATAACCCGTATTCATATAACCTTTCTCATAACTCACAGCGCCTGCTTTTTCGAGGCTGTCCAGGTTAGCCACAGTCGCTTTGTAACGCGGGTCGAAATGGATGGCTTCGAACAGCGACGGTGTGATCGGTAGGAAGCTCCATCCGGAAACATAATCCGGTGCGGCATCCGACTTGCGGTTATAGCCGCGCGGGCCGGTAATGATATTCATCACGTTCCCCTCGGTACACGACACGCAGCTCCATCCGCCGGCGGAGGTATTGGTGTACGAAAGTTCAAAAATAGATTCGCTGTTGAACTTGTTCTTGGTCTTGAACAGGTCGCCGAAGTTGTCGAGCAATTTGTAGCCATAGGCATTGCTACCACCCGGGGTACCGTTTACCTTCGCCAGTTCCTGTGCTGCCTGCGCGAATTTGTTTTGATACAAATACACTTTGCCCAAAATCGCATGCGCTGCCCCTTGTCCTGCGCGCCCGCCTTCCGTTGCCACATTGATGATAACCGGCAGATCGGCGATAGCTTCCGACAAATCCTTTTCGATTTGTGCATAAACTTCCGCCGGGGTTGCTTGCAGCACATCGTACATTTCCTGCGTGGAAATCGTGCGGGTGAATAGCGGCACATTCCTGAACAACCTTACGAGTTCGAAATAGAAATACCCGCGGAGGAATTTTGCCTCGGCTGTATAGCGCTTTTTCAGGGTTTCATCCATCGGTACCGCAGGGAGTTTTTCGAGAATGGCGTTCGTGCGGAACACGCCCGAGAAGCCTTTTCTCCATAGCTCTCCCTGTGGTCCGGTGGTCGGGTTTAGGGTATAGTTGGAAATGACCTGGAAATCCATGATATCGCTCGGACCGCCGCCGCCCGCGTAGTGGTCGTCGGAAGCTGCATTCATGGTAGCAATCGTGGAAACGTAGCCGTTACCCTGCCAGCCCACCACATCGTAGGCAGCCACAAGGCCGTTGAATGCCTCTTCCTGGTTACGGTAATAGTTCGCTTCGAGGTTCAGCCCTTTGGGTTTTACGTCCAGGAAGCTGTCGGAGCAGGACATGAGCTGCAAACCGGCGGTCAACGCCAGGACAGTCACGAATTTATTATATCTCAATTTCATTTTATTCGTATTAATCAATTAAAAACCAATGTTCAAACCTACCATGAAGCTGCGCGCCTGCGGGTAAATGCCCTTGTCGATGCTGAGCACGCTTCCGCCGATCTCCGGATCATAGCCGGTGTATTTGGTGAGGGTAAACAAGTTCTGGCTCATTACATACACACGTGCCTTTTTCATGGCCACTTTGCTGATGATTGCCGTAGGCAGCGAGTAGCCGATTTGCAGCGTTTTCAGACGGAAGAAGTCGCCTTTTTCCAGGTAGAAGCTCGACGGGTTCTGGAAGTTCTTGTTCGGGTCGCCGTTCACGATGCGTGGGAAAGTGGTGGAAGTACCCGGGCCTGTCCAGCGGTCAAGGGCGTCGGTTTGCCAGTTGGCATTGGCGATATCGAGGCGGCGAAGCCCCTGGAAGATCTGGTTGCCTGCAACGCCCTGGCCGAATACCACGATGTCGAAACCTTTGTAAGCGGCATTCAAAGTCAAGCCATAGTTCCATTTCGGGGTAGGGTTGCCGATGAACGTCCGGTCGGTTTCGGTGATCACACCGTCGCCATTCAGGTCGGCCCATTTGAAATCGCCCGGTTTGGCATTCGGCTGGATTTTCTTGCCCTCGGCGGAAACGTGTGAATCCACTTCTTCCTGCGTCTGGAAAATGCCCTGGTTTAGATAACCAAAGAAGGAGCCGATCGGCTGGCCCACCTGGGTGCGCGTAATCGGGGGCGCTCCCTGGAAGCTCGCGCCGCCCGACAAATACTGCACACCATTACCCAGGTTTGTTACTTCATTTTTTATATAGGAAACGTTTCCGTTGACGGAGAAATCAACTTGTCCGAGGCGTTTGCGGAAGCCCAATTCCAATTCTACACCTGTGTTTTTCATATCGGCGATGTTGGCGGCCGGGTTGGAAATGGCGCCTACATAGCCCGGAATGCGTGGATTTTGCAGAATATCCTTCGTCGCTTTTTTGAACCACTCGAAAGTCACATTCACATTGTTGAAGATCGTCGCATCGAAACCGATGTTGGTCTGGCTGGTCTGTTCCCATTTCAGATCCGGGTTGGCAGGGGCATTGGGGCTGTAACCGATGATGTAGCTGCCCGAGGTCCCAATGGTGTAGTTACGGCCGCTGCCGATGGTCGACAGGTAAGCGAAGTCGCCGATGCCGTCGTTACCCACCACGCCGTAACCTCCGCGGAATTTCAGAAAGTTAACCGCATTGTTTGTGGGGAAGAAAGCCTCACGCGAAAGCACCCAGCCCAGGGAGAATGAGGGGAAGACACCGTACTTGTGGTTCGAACCGAAGCGGGAAGAGCCGTCGCGGCGAACCAATGCCTGCACGAGGTATTTTTCATCAAAATCATAGTTCAAACGGGCAAAGAGCGAGCTTACGGTGTGTTTTGCGCCCTCAGAGCCGTCGGAGTTACGCTGGTCGGCCGGTACCTTGAAGTTCAGGGAAGCGTCATCGAAGTTGTCGGCCGGGACGTTGAAGAATGTCACACTCGTCATTCTTGTGTTGTTATCCAGATAGGCACCTTGTCCTACGAGCACGTTCACATTATGCAGGCCGATAGGGCGGGTGTAAGAGATGGTATTTTCCAGATTATAGTCGAAACGGCGGTTGTTGGTGCGGTTGAAACTCGTTTGTGAGCTCACCGAAGCTGCATTCAGCCATGAAATAGGAGTGAAGCTCTCGTTGCCCCAGAATGCCAGCTTGCTACCAATGGTCGATTTCAATTGCAGGCCTTTGATCGGCTCGGCCATCAGGTAAGCATTACCCACGACGTTGTCGGACCAACTGTAATTACCCAAACGGGTTTGGATATACGCAAGCGGGTTGCTCATCTCCTGGCCAACGGCCTGAGAGATGCCGTAAGGATTACCATTCGCGTCGCGACGGATGCCCTTGTTGGTGTAAGGCGCCGCGTTGGCTACCGCAGGATCAGTGATTACTGCCGGTGTAATAGGGTCGAGATTAATAGCCGAGCTCAATGGTCCTCCGAATTCGCTGTTGGTATTGCCTAACCCCACCGATTTATCGTGTGCATAACCCAGGTTCTGGCCGAATGTGAGCCATTTTGCCAGTTTGTGCTCCGAATTGAGGCGGATGCTGGTTCTTTTGTACTTTGAAATGTCGGTCGCAACGATGCCTTCCTGGTTGAGGTAACCGAATGAAAGATAGAAAGTTGACTTGTCCGTGCCGCCGCTGATGCTCAGCTCGTGGTTCTGGCGTTTGGCGCTGTTGTTGAAGATCAAAGACTGCCAGTCGGTACCCTTGCCGAATGCCGCAGGGTTGGCGTATGGAGCCGGTTGGCCTGCATTCACGGCCGCTTCGTTGCGGATCGTCGCATATTGGGTAGCGTCTAGCAGGTCGAGTTTCCGTGCAGGTGCCTGTACGCCGATGTAGCCATTGTAATTTACCCGAATGCCGCCCGCCTTTCCTTTTTTAGTGGTAACCAAAATCACCCCCGCGGCAGCCCGTGCGCCGTAAATGGCTTGCGAGGCAGCGTCTTTTAGTACTTCAATCGACTCAATATCAGACTGGTTCAGATATCCGATGCCGCCGTTGTCGACCACCACACCGTCCACCACGTACAATGGATCGTTGTTGTTCAGTGTCGTGACCCCGCGTACCCGCACGGTCGCGGCCGAACCCGGTTGACCGGAGTTTGAAGCGATTGTAAGGCCGGAAGTCCGGCCTTGCAACGCTTCTTCCAAACGGTTAATCGGCATTGATTGTAAATCGGAGGCCTTCACGCTCGAAATAGCGCCCGTAACGACGCTTTTCTTTTGCGCACCATAGCCTACCACTACTACTTCGTTGAGGTTATCGACGGATTCTTCGAGTTGAAAGTTGATTTCGGATTGGTTACCCACAGGGACTTTTTGGGTGACCATCCCGATGAAACTGGCTACTAATACGGAGTTGGGTTGCACCTCGATCGAGTAATTACCGGCTGCGTCGGTGATAGTCGCGTAGTTGGTGCCTTCTACTACCACGGTAGCGCCTACCAGCTCTTCGCCCTTTGTTTTGACAGACACTTTACCCTTGATTACCCGGCTTTGGGCTAAGGCGGTCTGTACCAGGCCATATAGCATCAGCACACTACATAATAGTACAAATCTTTTGCTCATAAATGTTAGTATTAAAAATTAGTAGAAGCGGCAAATGATCTTTGCCCAATTAATTATTGAAAAAGTAATACTTGTGGTATCGCTGGCAAAGGTAGGAGCACAAAGAGGCAGCAGGGTAGCAAAGCATTACTACATTACTACCTCATATTGCACAAGTGAAATGTTTTCACGGAAAAATCGCCCCTACATTACTACTACAATGAGGGGTTTGCTGGTTATTTATTAACAAAAAGTAGGAGGATTTTGACTTTTAGCCGGCAGTTAAATCCATTTTGCCGATCACTTCTTCGAGGTCGATACCCTCGCCCAAAACCGGCTTAAAGAGGTCGCCTTCGTGCTGAATACGTTCCATCGCATTGAAAATCGTGAAGTCTTTCAGTTGCAATCCCTTCTTTACCTCGTCCCAATGCAGCGGCATCGAAACGGTAGCGCCGGGCTTTGGGCGTACCGAATAGGGCGCGGCCAGTGTGGCCTTGGGCCGGTTTTGAAGATAGTCGATGTAGAGCTTGCCTTTGCGGTTTTTGGTGAGGCGCTCCACGCTGGTGAAATCGGGGAGCTGCTGTTGTACCTGGCCCGCCACCCATTCGGCAAAGAGCTGACATTGGTCGTAGCTGTATTTTGCGCCGAGCGGAATGTAAATATGCAGGCCGGTTGAGCCGGAGGTTTTGCAATAGGAGGGTACCTTCAGGGAGTCGAGAAGGCTTTTGATGGCCTGCGCCGTTTCTATCACTTGTTCGAATGTATTGCCGGTGTCTGGGTCGAGGTCGAGCAGGCACCAGTCGGGATTGTCGGGAGTTTCCACGCGGCTGTTCCAGGGGTTCACGTCGATGGCCCCCAGGTTGGCCATATACAGCAATGTGGCCTCGTCGTTGCAGAGCATGAAATTTTTGTGCTCGCCCTCCGAGATGTAAGGTGTCGTTTCGATCCAGTCGGGTACTTTGCCGGTGACGTCTTTCTGGTAAAAACTTTTGCCTTTAATGCCATTGGGAAAGCGGTTGAGCGACAGCGGGCGGTTTTCGAGGTAAGGCAAGATGAATGGCGCGACCTGGTAGTAATAGTTGATCAATTCGCGTTTCTGGATTTTATCGTCGGGCCAGTAGAGTTTCCCCAGGTTTGAGAACTTGACCTCATGCCCATTGATTTTCCGGACCTGCGTTTCATCCTTCGGGTTCAAAAGGCTTTTTCTTTTGGCTTTGGCCGGCTTTTTAATGATTTCTTTCCCTGTGTTTTCGGGTTCATCGATCAATTCCTCAGCCGGCTTTTCTATTTCGCGCACCACTTCCTTGGCCGATTTGTCCTCCCGCATACCTTCGAACGACGGATGCCTGAACACCCCATCCTGGGTGATTTCGGTAAAACTGATTTCGCATACCAACTCCGGTTTTAGCCAGGTCGCGTTCGCATGCGGCGGGTTCGGGCGGAAGCGCAAGGGTTTATTGTAGTCGGGCGTTTCCTTGAACGGGCTTTTAGGGGTAACTAATGGTTTGAAAAGCGCCATCATCTCCTTCTGTTGTTTTTCTTTGAAACCGGTGCCTACTTTGCCGACATAACGCAGCTCGCCTTTGTCGTAAGCGGCTAAAAGCAATGCGCTGAAAAGCTTGGAGGAGCCTTCGTTCAGGGTATAGCCCGCAATAACCACCTCCTGCCGCTTGTTGATCTTGATTTTGAGCCAGTCGCGCGTGCGGATGCCCGGGTAATATTCACTGTCCGATTTCTTGGCCATAATGCCTTCGAGCCCCATCTTTTGTGCCGCCTCAAAGAATGCCTTGCCATCCGCGGCGATGCTGTACCCCAGCTGAACGGGACTGTTTTCATCTACAATGCTTTGCAAAATGGCTTTCCGTTCGGTCAGCGGCAAATGAATGAGGCTCTTGCCTTCCATCCACAGAATGTCGAATGCATAGTAGACCAGTTCTCCGTCCGCCTCACTCCGCCAGTTTTGTAATGCATTGAAATCGGAGAGACCGTTTTCGTTGATGACTACAATTTCCCCGTCGATCACGGCGTCGATCTTCCATTTTTGCAATTGCTGGTAAATCGGATAAAACTTGTCGTTGAACGATTTCCTGTTCCGCGATTGCAGGCGTACCTCGCCCTTGTTCAGGTATGCCAATGCCCGGTATCCGTCCCATTTGACCTCGTATTCCCAACCGGGATCGTCAAACGGTCCGTCGACCAGTGTGGCCAGCATGGGCTGCATATCATCCGGAAACTTTTGCTTTTTGCCCTTTTTCAGAATATCCGCTATGTCTACGTCCGGACTTTTTTTTTCTGCTGCGTCTTCCGCCGGATCTTTGGCTTCGGCTTTTGATTTAACAGACCCTTTGGTTTTTGAAGATTTCTTCTCTTCGCGGTTACTTTCCCAAACTGCGTCGCCGGCTTTCTCGATACCGTTCAGAGTCCTGCGGGATACAGCTGAGCGGTCTTTTTCGGTAATATCTTCCTCGGAGGCATATTTGTCGCGGTGCTTAATGAGCAGCCAGGCATTGTCTTCCATGCCTTTTGTTTTCACCAGAGCATATTCCCCCTTCAATTTTTTGCCGTTCAGCCGTACTTTTAAAGAGCCGGAATACAGTTCTTTCAACGCGAGTTTTTCCTGTGCCTTTTTGCCTTTAACACCTTTCAATTGGCCGTTCTTTTCTTCCAAAGGCTCGTAAGTGCCGAAATCCCAGACCATCACCGTTCCCGCGCCGTAGTTTCCTTCGGGAATAATGCCTTCAAAATCCTTGTAATCATAAGGGTGGTCTTCTACCATCATCGCCAGGCGCTTGACCGACGGATCCGTCGACGGGCCTTTCGGTACTGCCCAGCTTTTGAGTACCCCATCCATTTCCAGCCTGAAATCGTAATGCAGGCGCGTGGCGTCGTGTTTTTGTATCACGAAAATGAGCTCGTCTTTGGCCGCTTTGCCGCCTTTCGGCTCCGGCGTTTTGTCGAAGGAACGTTTTTCGTTGTATTTGGTAAGGCTCATGGCGGCGATGCGGTTAATGGATGATAATTTTGAATGACTGAATGACTGAATGACTGAATGACTGAATGAGCGATTCAACGAGACGAGTATCAATTAGATCATATGATTATTTACAAGTCCTTATTTATTTTATTCAATCATTCAATCATTCAATCATTCAATCAATTTCAACGTGCCAGTTCGTGGATATTGGCGTCGACCAGTTCCTGCAATTTCCTGGCGTTATCCAGGGCGTATCCGCCGACATCGTTGTTGAAAAATGCCCATACCTGATGCCCGTTGTCGGCCCAGGCGGTGAATTTTTCGGCGTAGTTGTCGAGTACGTCGTCGGAATAGGACGAGCTGTACAGCGACGACGGTCCGTGGAAACGCACGTAAATGTCTTTGGCAGTAATTTCTTCTTGGTAGGGGAAACGGTCGGCTTGCGAAAAAACGAGCGTAATGCGATGCTTTTTCATCAGCCGGATACTTTCCTCCGAAAACCAGGACGCGTGCCGTACTTCCAGCGCGAAGCGGAAATCTTTGTACTGATCGGTTTCCTCGTAAAATGCGCCGGCTACATCGGCATGGTACCTGGAATTGGCAGGCAATTGAATGAGTACAGGGCCAAGGTGTTTTTTAAATGGACCGAAAACACTGAAAAAGCGTTCCAATGGCTCCTCCGGATCGTGAAGCTTCTTCAAATGGCTCAGGTACCGGCTCATTTTAGGACAGAAACGGAAATTTTCGGGTACCGTATCGACCCACTTCGCCACGATCTCTTTGGTCGGCATTTTGTAAAAGCTGTTGTTGATCTCCGAAACCGGAAAATGTCGGACGTAGAATGCCAGGTAGTCCGCAGGCTTTACCGTTTCCGGATAGAAAATGCCTTTCCAATGTTTGTAGCTCCAACCTGAGGTGCCTATGTGTATCTTTCGCTCCACTTTCATTATCAATTCGTTGTGGAGCCATTGAAAGCAATAATCGTACCGAAGGATAGTGAGCACATTCCTTACGATAGTGACTGATGTCCGGGTGTAAATCTCAAAAACGCTGCTTTAATGCCGATTTATTTCGAAATTGGCTGCATTGATCACAACCATTGGTTCTATTATGAAGGATATCGGCGTAAAGGATTTGCAAGCCATCGAGGTTTTTCGCGAAGTACCGGAAGACCAGCTACAATGGATGATAGATCGCAGCCAGCATTACGAATTGCAGGAGGGCGATATGATGATCAGGCCTGGGGAACCGCTGGTGGGCACGCATGTCATTTTTTCGGGCCGGATCGAACTGTACCGGCTTCAAAACAATACCAAACAAATTATCGCCGAACTTTTGCCGGGTACCGTCACGGGCGCTCTACCGTTTTCGCGTGGGAAAATAGCCATTGCTTACGGCGTGTGCCTCGAAACAGCCCAGCTGATGACGTTTCCGAAAGAGTTATTGCGGGACCTTGTGACCTCGCATTACGAGCTCACGCAGGCGCTGGTGATCGTGATGACCTCGCGCGTAAGAGAGTTCACGGAGCTGGAACAGCAGAATGAGAAGATGATGGCGCTCGGCAAGCTCTCGGCCGGATTGGCCCATGAACTGAATAACCCCGCAGCGGCGATCGTGCGGAGTTCCGCGTCGTTGAAAGAGCATTTGCTGATGCAGCCCGATTCGTTCAAATCGCTGCTTTCGATCCATTTGTCGCACGAGGAAATCGACCTTTTAAACAGTAAAATGGTGAGCTTGCTCAACAATACCAATCGACCGGTACTGTCCATGATGAAGCGCTCGGAGAAGGAGGACGAAATCCTCGACTGGCTCGACATGAATAATATCGAGGGCTGCGAGGATATTGCGGATAATCTCGTCGAGTTCGGGGTAGGAGAAGCCGATCTGGAAATGCTGAAAAGCAAAATCAACCACGAAGACCTATCGCCTGTGCTGACCTGGATCAACAACAGTCTGACGACCGAGCGTATGGTGGCGGACATTCAGGAGGCATCCAAACGCATTGCGGAGCTGGTTGGATCTGTGAAAACCTTCACACATATGGACCGCGGGGGCGAGCGCGAGTACGTGGATATTCACGTTGGTATCCGTAACACGCTCATTATGCTGAACTATAAATTGAAAAAGGGCAATATTAAAGTGACGGAGGATTTTGACCTGACTTTGCCGCCTGTGAAAGCGATGGTTGGCGAGCTCAACCAGGTCTGGACGAACCTGATCGATAATGCGATCGACGCCCTGGAAAATCAATCGAATCCGGAACTGACGCTCATTACGCGGCGTGACAAGGAATTTGTGAAGGTAACCGTGTGCGATAATGGCCCGGGGGTTCCGGCCGAGATACGTTCGAAGATCTTCGATCCGTTCTTTACCACCAAGTCGGTCGGGAAAGGCACTGGATTGGGACTTGACGTTGTGAACCGGATCGTGCGCCAGCACCGGGGCACCGTGACGCTGCATTCCCAAACCGGCCGCACCGAGTTTGTGGTATGTTTCCCGTTTAATGGATAATTTTAATTCTCAACTCATATTTAAAAGAGGCTCCCATGGCATTGCCTATTATATTTTCGATTGACGATGATCCGCAGGTGCTCCGGGCGATCAGTCGCGACCTGAAATCTCATTACCGCGAAAAATACCGGATATTAAGTACGACTTCCGTGGCCGAGGCAATGGAAAGCCTGCTCGAATTGCAGAACCGCGGCGACGAGGTGGCGATGTTCATCTCCGATCAGCGGATGCCTGAGATGCAGGGGGTGGATTTCCTTCAAAAGGCGATGAAAATGTTCCCGTTCGCCAAAAGGGTATTGCTTACGGCCTATTCGGATACCGAGGCGGCCATCAAGGCGATCAACGATGTCCAGCTCGATTATTACCTGATGAAACCCTGGGACCCGCCGGAGGAAAAGCTCTACCCGGCGATCGACGAGCTGCTTCGCGACTGGCAGGGCAACTACCGCCCCGATTTCAAGGGTATTAAAGTGATAGGTTATCAATTCTCGCCCAAAGCGCATGAAATCAAGGACTTCCTGGCGGGTAACCTGGTGCCTTACCTGTGGCTGGACGCCGAATCGAACGAAACCGGTCGGCAGATTTCAGAGAGCAATAACCTATGCCCGGTCGATTTTCCGGTAGTGATTTTTGAAGATGGTTCTTTGCTGAAAACGCCGTCGCTGATCGATATTGCCGAGCGCATTGGCCTGAATCCCAAGACGAAGCAGCAGATTTACGATGTGGTAATTATCGGCGCAGGTCCCGCAGGATTAGCAGCGTCGGTATATGGCGCGTCAGAAGGTTTAAGTACTTTATTGATCGAACGGAAAGCGCCAGGTGGACAGGCCGGTACGAGCTCCCGGATCGAGAATTACCTCGGCTTTCCGACCGGTTTGAGTGGTGCCGAACTGACGCGCCGCGCGATCACGCAGGCGACGCGATTCGGGACCGAGTTCTTGTCTCCACAGTTTGTGAAAGAGATTAAGTTGAAGGATAAATATAAAACTGTGGTGCTGGGCGACGGCAGTGAAGTGAATGCGAAGGCGGTCGTGATCACGACGGGCGTCGATTACCGTAAACTGGATACCAGCGGGGTAGAGGATTTTACAGGAAAAGGTATTTACTACGGAGCGGCCAGTACCGAAGCGAGCTCATGCGGGAACAAGGATGTGTATGTGCTGGGCGGTGGCAATTCGGCCGGGCAGGCGGCTATGTATTTGTCGAAATTCGCACGCAATGTGTATATCCTGATCAGAAAAAATGACCTGACGTCGTCCATGTCGTCGTACCTGATCGACCAGATCGCCGGCACGGAGAATATCAATGTGCTGGGCTGCACGGAAATCGTCGAAGCACAGGGCGACGGCCACCTTGAGAGACTGAAACTCGTAGATTTGAATACGAGTGAAGAGCGCACGGTTTCGGCTGACGCTCTGTTCATTTTCATCGGTGCCAAGCCCTATACCGACTGGGTAGGCCTCGAAATCATCAAAAACAAGAAGGGTTTTATCGAGACGGGCCGTGACATGAAGAATTACGAGAATTTCAAGGAAATCTGGAAGGCCGATCGTGATCCTTATCTGCTTGAAACGAGCTCACCGGGCATTTTTGCCGCGGGCGACGTACGTGCGGGTGCGATGAACCGCGTGACGTCCGCGGTAGGCGAGGGGTCGATGTCCATCAGTTTTGTTCACCAATATCTAAGCGAAGTATAATGAGCCAGGTTTGTAAGCATATAGAAGATATTCAGGAGATTAAGGTAGCCGACGAGCTGGTATGCGAGGAATGTAAGAAGGTCGATGGCTGGTGGGTACACTTGCGGACCTGTCAGACCTGCGGCGCTACCCTGTGCTGCGATAGCTCGCCGTCTAAGCACATGACCAGGCATTTCCACCGCACTGGCCACCCCGTAGCCTCCTCAGCCGAGCCGGGGGAAAAGTGGCTCTGGTGCTATAAGGACGAGGCGTTTGTGGAGTATGATTGAATGATTGAATGACTGAATGACTGAATGACTGAATGACTGAATGATTGAATGATTGAATGAGCAAATGAGTGAATAAATCAGGTGTGGTTGGGTGTGGTGTTTAAATTAATCTTGTCAATTCATGACCACCCCTGTCCAAATGACTATTTTATTCATTCACTCATTCACATATTCAGTCATTCAGTCATTCAGTCATTCAGTCATTCGGTCATTCAGTCATTCATCATTCAAAATTGAATTTCGTAACTTTGCTCCATGACGAAATCCGCGACTATCGAACAATTTTATCGGGACACTTCCATGCTGATACCTGCGCAGGTTCAGAAGGAGGTGGGGCATTTCAATATTTTCAGGACGGATGAATTGTATCGTGTGGCGGCGAAGAACAGGGTAATGCCCTACAACCGCCGGGCCTATTATAAAATCAGCCTGATTATTGGGCGCAATAGGGCGGAGTATGCTGATAAAGTGATTGATATAGAGCATAATGCGTTACTTTTTGCGACGCCACTGATACCCTACAACTATGTGCCGCAGGACGAGAACCAGGCGGGCTTTTTCTGCATTTTCTCAGAAGATTTCCTCACACAGGACAACAGCGGCGTGCGCCTGCGCGAACTGCCGGTTTTCAAACCCGGCGGAAATCCGATCTTTTTCCTGAACGACGAGCAGATCGACGATATTAAATACATTTTCAGGAAGATGTTCCGCGAAATCGAGTCGGATTATGCCTACAAATATGATTTGCTGCGCAATTATGTGATCGAGCTTATCCATTTCGGACAGAAATTGCAGCCTGCAACCACTCTTTTTACTGAAACAAATGCCTACAAACGTGTATCGTCGCTCTTTATCGAACTGCTCGAACGCCAGTTTCCGGTGGAGCCGCCGCATCAGAAATTGAGTTTACGCTCAGCCAAGGACTATGCCGACCAGCTTTCGATCCACGTCAATTACCTCAATAAGGTTTTGAAGGAAACTACCGGAAAAACCACTACCGAGCTCATTACGGAGCGTATCATCAAGGAATCGAAGATACTATTGAAGCACACCGACTGGAATGTGTCGGAGATCGCATACTGCCTGGGTTTCGAGGAAGCTTCTCATTTCAACAACCTTTTCAAGAAACACACCGCACTCAGCCCGCGTGCATTCAGGGCCTAGATTTGAATTTCGTAAGTTTTGATTTGAAAGCCGCAAACCCGGCAGGCTAGCACCGGGTACCTTTGTTCCATCAATTTTAAACAAACGAAAAAGATGGAATCAGCAAGTAAAATAGCATTGGTAACCGGCGGCAGCCGCGGCTTGGGAAAAAATATGGCGCTGCGTCTGGCAGAGAAAGGGAACGATGTGATCATCGTTTACCGCAGCAAGGCGCAGGAAGCAGCCGGGGTAGTAGCGGCCATTGAGGCATTGGGCCAGAAAGCGGCCGCGATTCAGCTGGATACAGCGAATGTAAAGTCCTTCGATAGTTTCTTTTCTCAGGTTTCCGTCATTCTGAAAGATAAATGGAATCGCACTTCTTTCGACTTTCTGATAAATAATGCGGGTATCAGCCGTCCCTCCGCATTTGCAGAAACCAGCGAGCAGGATTTCGATGACCTGATGAACGTGCATTTTAAGGGCGTTTATTTCCTCTCACAAAAAGCATTGCCGCTTTTGGCGGACGGCGGACGGATCGTGAACCTCTCCACGGGCCTCGCACGCTTTTCCACGCCCGGGTACGCTGCGTACGCATCCATGAAAGGGGCGATCGACACGCTCACACGCTATATGGCCAAAGAACTGGGCGGCAGGGGCATTGCCGTAAATGCATTGGCTCCGGGCGCGATCTATACCGATTTCAACAGCGAGTCGTTCGACAGCCACCCTGGCCTGACGGACTTTATCAGCAGCATTACCGCGCTGGGGCGCGTGGGCGAGCCCAATGATATTGGTGGTGTGGTAGCGTTCCTGTGTTCGGAAGACGCGCGCTGGATCACTGGTCAGCGGATCGAAGTTTCGGGAGGGATGTTCCTTTAAAATGGGAAAACCGTCGCAAATCTGCGACGGCTTCGTGTTGACCAGTTCTCTCTTTGTTAGATCTTGTTACCAGAGAGTTTCAGATGGACCTCGATGCCCGGTTTGATGGACGCTTCGTCCGGAAGGCCGGGCTCTGTGGCATAATTCATGCCCCATAGTGTGCGGTCGAACGTGGTGGTTGCCTCCAATTGGAAGGAGTCGCCGTTCAGATCGATCCGGGCAGGGAATGTGACCGGATTACTCTTGCCTAACAGTGTTAAATGACCTGTCACCTCGAAATTCGCCCCGGAAACCACACCGGGCCCGCCTCCGTTGTAGGGTGCTACGCTCATGATTTCAAAGGTTACGTTAGGGTGGAGCGCCATATTGAAGAAATCGGCGCTTTGCAGGTGGTGAACCAGTTGGTGTTTCAGTTCGTCGGTGGGCAGGTTCAGATTGACGATCGATGCAAGCGGGAGGGTAAATGCCCCGCTTTTTACTTTACCCGCTTCGATTACCAGACTGTTGCTTTCCACTTCGATCGTACCTTCATTGAAGTAACCCGTTTTGAGATAACCTTTCCATTCCGCGACCGAGGTTTCATCGAGATGGTAGTTGGTAGTGCTGACAGGGCCATCGTGGTCGGTGCAGCTTGTGAACAGCGCTGCAACTGTTAACAGTGTTAGAAATTGTTTTTTCATGGTTTGATTTGTTTTCATGGCTGATTTTGATTCTGATGCAAAGCTAAGGAGTGATTTTCTGCCGCAGCCTACGCGGAACGGATGAAAAACTACGCGCGACGGATTTTGACACAATCACTGGTCGATTGGTATTGGAAGCATTTATTGCGTTATTTGCAACGAGGATTTTAGTCATTAAGCTACGGGAAATGTCAATCAAAGGACCCATTATTTCAATCGAAGACGACGCCGATGATCAGTTTCTAATCAAAAGCGTAATGGAGGAGCTTGACATACCCAACGAGCTTTTATTTTTCAGTAACGGTGTTGAAGCCTTGCTTTACCTCGAAACCACACGTGACCAGCCATTCCTGATCATTTGCGATATCAATATGCCCGTCATGAACGGTCTGGAACTTCGCGAGCGGATTGACAAGAACGAATACCTGCGCAGGAAATCGATCCCGTTTGTGTTTCTGAGCACGGCCGATAACCCACTCGTGATCGAGACGGCGTACGAGTCGACCATTCAGGGTTTTTTTAAGAAGGAAAATAGCTTCGGGGAACTGAAAGCGAGGATACGGGTGATATACGACTATTGGGCTTATTGCCTGC
This sequence comes from Dyadobacter sp. SRI_021, assembly GCF_057586235.1. NCBI lineage: Bacteria > Pseudomonadati > Bacteroidota > Cytophagia > Cytophagales > Spirosomataceae > Dyadobacter > Dyadobacter sp. SRI_021. The sequence goes on along the minus strand of NZ_JBYCZM010000012.1, from coordinate 154,675 downwards.
ATCCCAACCATTATCATTAGCCATTTCATTAACCCCTGATTTAAGTCCGGGGCAAGCAGACTGCATGAAGAAGATACTAATCGTCGACGACGAGGAAAAACTGCGTGGCCTGATAGCCCGCGTGATCAGGCTGGAAGGCTTTGAGGTGGTCGAAGCAGGTGACATTAAAACGGCCTGGAAAAAGCTTGACCAGTCGGATATCGATGTGGTGCTTTGTGACGTGAAGCTGCCGGACGGGCATGGCGTCGAATTTTCGAAGGGTTTGAAGGAAAAATATCCCTTGCTGGAAGTGATCCTGCTGACTGCCTATGGCAATATCCCCGACGGCGTGCAGGCCATTAAAAACGGTGCGTTCGATTACATTACCAAGGGCGACGACAACAACAAGATCATCCCGCTGCTGTATAAGGCCATTGAAAAAGCCGAATTGAACCGCCGCGTGGCCAGTCTGGAAAAACAGTTGGGTGAAAGGAGGTCATTTGATGCGATTATCGGCAAATCCAGAAATTTGCAAGCTTGCATTGACCTTGCGCGCCGCGTAGCACCTACGGATACGACGGTGCTGCTGCTGGGTGAAACCGGTACGGGGAAGGAGGTATTTGCTCAATCCATTCACCAGGCCAGCAATAGGGCCAAGAAATCATTTGTGGCGATTAACTGCTCGGCATTTGGGAAGGACTTGCTGGAAAGCGAGATGTTCGGGCATAAGGCTGGCGCATTTACGGGCGCGGTGCGTGACAAAAAAGGGCTTTTCGAGGAAGCGAATAACGGTACCATCTTCCTTGATGAAATAGGGGAACTGGCGCCGGAATTACAAGCCAAGCTGCTGCGCGTGCTGGAATCGGGGGAATTTATCAAGATAGGGGAGACGCATCCCACCAAAGTGAATGTGCGGGTGATTGCCGCTACGCACCGTGATTTGCCCAAACAAATGGAGGCAGGCGAGTTCCGCAGCGATCTGTTTTACCGGCTTTCTGTTTTCCAGATCACATTGCCCGCGTTACGGGAGCGAACAGCCGACATAGGCGCGCTTGCGAACAATTTTGCCACGCAGTTTGCACTGAAAACCAATAAGAAGATTACCTCGCTTTCACCAGACTTTATCCATGCATTGGAGAAAAATCCCTGGAACGGCAATATCCGCGAGCTTAAAAATGTGATCGAGCGTAGCGTAATCCTCACTGACGGCCCCGTGCTGGACATCCAGAGCCTGCCTTTTGAAATGCAACATCCAAGGCAGGATGGCGGTAAAAACATGTCGGCATTCTCGCTCGCCAGCTCCGAAAAACTGCATTTGCAAAAAGTCCTGAACTACACCAACGGCAATAAAGCCGAAGCCGCCAGGCTGCTCGAAATAGGCATCGCAACGCTCTACCGGAAGATCGACGAGTACAAGCTCTGATTGCACACAATAGTGCCGGCATTTCCATTCTGATAAAAAAGCTTATCATTTTGATAGGCTTTTTTTATGCCCAAAACAGCGCATAAAAAGCATCTATCTGTAAATCAACACCCATGCCGTCGACTTAAGTCGACGGAACAGGAGTTGCTATATGGTGTCATGAGTTTATAAAAAATTTAGAAACAATGACAACACTCCTTCTTCTGGCAGCCGGCGCTCTGAGTTTCGCCCTGTTTTACAAAACCGTTCACTATTTCGAAAAGATCTGAAATCATGTTCGCGCTATTCATCGTCTCGATCCTGGTCTTCTTGTACATGTGCTATGTGCTCGTGAAGCCTGAAAAATTCTAAAAAACACCTGATCCAATGAACACTGAATTATTTGGCATTATCGCGTTGTTCGTCGTAACGGTCGCTCTGGCGGTGCCATTCGGCAAGTACATCGCGAAAGTATATGGAGGAGAAAGGACACTCCTGGATCCCATTTTTGGCCCCTTGGAACGGGGGTTTTACCGTTTGAGCGGTATTCGCCCGAATGTGGAGATGAACTGGAAACAGCATTTGTTCGCCTTGCTGACAATCAACATGGTTTGGTTCTTCCTGGGCATGTTCGTACTGATGAACCAGGGTTGGCTCCCGCTTAATCCGGATGGTAATCCGTCGCAATCGGCTGATCTGGCGTTTAATACCACCATTTCGTTTGTTGTTAACTGTAACCTGCAGCACTATTCCGGCGAAACGGGCATGAGCTACCTCGGACAGCTGTTCCTGATGTTCCTCCAATTCGTGACCGCAGGCACGGGTATGGCCGCCGCCGCTGTTGTCATCATCGCACTCAAAGAGCGCACAGCCGACAAGCTGGGCAACTTTTATGACCTGTTTGTAAAGTCCTGCACCCGCATTCTCCTGCCCGTATCATTCGTGATCGCATTGATCCTGCTAGCCAACGGTACGCCGATGACATTCAACGGCAAGGATACCATGTACACTGTGCAGGGCGATACCGTGCATGTTTCGACCGGTCCGGTGGCCGCATTTGTGCCGATCAAGCATGTGGGTACGAATGGCGGCGGGTTCTTCGGAGCCAACTCATCACACCCGCTGGAAAACCCGAGTTACGCCACGAATATGACCGAAATGTTCGGCCAGTTGATTATTCCACTGGCTATGATTTTTGCATTGGGTTATTACGTCAAAAGAAGAAGATTGTCCTGGATGATCTTCGGCGTGATGACGCTGGGCTTTTTGCTGCTGACCGTCCCGACGATCGTCACCGAGTTACACGGCAACCCTAAAATCGCGCAAATGGGCGTCGATATGGGCTCCGGCGCAATGGAGGGAAAGGAGACCAGGTTCGGGACTACTGCCTCTGCGTTTTGGAGTATAGCCACTACCGTTATCTCCACGGGATCTGTGAACTCTATGCACGACAGCTTTATGCCGGTGTCGGGAATGACTCAGATGCTATCTATGATGACCAATGCATTTTACGGCGGCGCGGGTGCGGGGATCCTCAACTTTTACATATTCATAATATTGGCCGTGTTTATCAGTGGTCTGATGGTCGGTCGTACGCCTGAATTGATGGGAAAAAAAATTGAAGCCAGGGAAATGAAGATCGCGATGATCGTCGCCTTGCTGCACCCGCTGCTGATCCTGGCTGCCACCGCATTGGGCGTTTCAATGCCGGAACTGACCGCCAGTACATTAAATAACCCCGGTTTCCACGGTTTCAGCGAAATGCTGTACGAATATACTTCCTCAGCCGCTAACAATGGCAGCGGCTTCGAGGGGCTGGGCGACAATACCGCCTGGTGGAATATCAGCTGCGGCATCGTGCTTATTCTTTCGCGGTTCATCCCGATCATCGGTCCAGTAGCGATTGCAGGCATCCTCGCGTCCAAAAAGCATGTCCCTGAGAGCGCCGGAACGCTCAAAACCGATACCGGTACATTCGGTATCATGGTGTTCGCTGTGATCGTGATCATCACCGCATTATCCTTTTTCCCCGCATTGACCCTCGGGCCGATCGCCGAATATTTTTCAATGCACTAATTAACTGAATAGCAGAAATGAAAGCTCAAAATACATCCCTTTTTCAAGGAGACCTCGTACGGGAGGCGCTGGCGCAGTCCTTTGTGAAGCTCAATCCCCGGATCATGTTCCGCAATCCGGTGATGTTCACGGTCTGGATCGGTACGTTTGTCATGCTGATTGTGAATATCTGGGTCATATCGGGCGAGAAGTCGCAGGGGAGTGTGGTTTACAACCTCGTGATATTCCTGATTCTTTTGCTTACCCTCTTGTTTGCCAATTTCGCCGAAGCCATTGCTGAGGCGCGCGGCAAAGCACAGGCCAACAGCCTGCGTAAAACCCGCGAGGAAACACCCGCCAAATGGATCCAGACTGTGGGTGAAATGTATGTAAATGAGGTTAAAGTCGTCCCTTCTTCGCAGCTGCGCAAGGGAGATATCTTCCTGTGCGAAGCGGGTGACATTATCCCTACCGACGGCGAAATCATCGAAGGCTTAGCTACGATTGACGAAAGCGCCATTACCGGCGAATCCGCTCCTGTTATCCGCGAGGCGGGTGGTGACAAAAGCAGCGTCACAGGCGGTACCAAAGTGCTTTCCGATCGCATTAAGGTAAAAGTCACTACGGAGCCGGGCGAAAGTTTTCTCGACAAAATGATTGCTTTGGTAGAAGGTGCCAGCCGCCAGAAAACGCCTAACGAAATTGCATTGACGATCCTGCTGGCCGGTTTTACCCTGGTATTCATTATCGTATGCATCACCTTGAAGCCATTCGGCGATTTCGCGAACACGCCCATTACCATTTCGGCTTTCATTTCGTTGTTCGTTTGTCTGATCCCGACAACGATCGGCGGTTTGCTTTCGGCTATTGGCATTGCGGGTATGGACCGCGCATTGCGCGCCAATGTGATTACTAAAAGCGGTAAGGCCGTGGAAACGGCTGGTGATATCGACACCCTGCTGCTCGACAAGACCGGTACCATCACTATCGGTAACCGTAAAGCGACCAACTTCTGGCCTGCCAAAGGCATCGACAAAAACTACTTCATTAAAGCAGCCGCATTGAGCTCCATGGCAGACGAAACCCCTGAGGGAAAATCAATTATCGAGCTTGCTGATTTGCACCCTGATCAGCTCCGCGTCGAAAATCCTACATTCATAGAATTCACGGCTGAAACGAGAAGTTCCGGTGTGAACTTCCGGGACACGCGCATACGCAAAGGTGCGTCGGACGCGATCCGCAAATTGAGCGAGAAAGCAGGGCACGCATTTCCGGCCGATATCGCGGAGAAAGTAAGGGGCATTTCCAGCAATGGCGGTACGCCGCTGGTAGTGGCTGAAAATGAGGCGATCATCGGGGTGATCGAGTTGCAGGATATTATCAAACCGGGCATTCAGGAGCGTTTCGAACGGTTGCGTAAAATGGGCGTCAAAACTGTGATGGTAACCGGGGACAACCCGCTGACAGCCAAATTCATTGCAGAAAAAGCCGGTGTCGACGACTACATCGCCGAAGCCAAGCCGGAAGACAAAATGAATTACATCAAAGCCGAGCAGCAAAAAGGGAAACTGGTAGCCATGATGGGTGATGGTACCAACGACGCGCCGGCCCTTGCACAAGCCGACGTAGGTGTCGCCATGAACTCCGGCACCCAGGCCGCGAAAGAAGCCGGCAACATGGTCGACCTGGATAACGACCCGACCAAACTGATCGAAATCGTCGAAATCGGGAAACAACTGCTCATGACCCGCGGTACGCTTACGACATTCAGCATTGCCAACGACGTCGCTAAATACTTCGCCATCGTGCCTGCATTGTTCATCGCATCCATTCCGGCCCTCCAAGGACTCAATATCATGCGCCTCCACACGCCTGAAAGCGCGATACTCTCGGCGATTATCTTTAATGCAGTGATTATTCCGCTACTCATCCCGCTGGCATTAAAAGGCGTAGCTTACAAACCCATCGGTGCCAGTGCATTGCTGAGACGGAACTTGCTGATCTACGGATTGGGTGGGGTACTGGTGCCTTTTGCGGGGATTAAGGCGATTGATTTGATTGTGAGTGTTTGGTTTTGAATACCTAAGTGAAGGGGTTGATAATTCTCAGTCGATTTTCGATCATAAGTCCATTTTGCATGTCTTCCGAGTACAAAATACTACAACCCGCTTCGAGTGCAGATGCAACGATTTTCGCATCAAATGGTTGTAGCAGATATCGGTCCATGACAAAGAGAGCTGTATTGACAACCGAGGTGTTTTCCGGTTGGATTAATGACGCGGAGGTCAACCACTTGACGAACATATGGGCAGACTCACGATCCATCTTGTGTTTCCTTAGGCAAACATTCATGCATTCAAAAACCACCTGCGGACTGATAAAAGGGACGTCTCGCATGAGGTCCATTGATCTCAGCCTTTTGTCGGTTTCATTCAGGTCAATCAGATATAGTGCAATGTTGGTATCAATGAAAAAGTTATCGCTCATTGGCTTCATCGCGATCGAATTTAAAACCGGAGCGATCTATCTGAATTGTTTTGAAGAATTCAATGGCTCTTTCCGCGGCTTCCCTCTTGCTTGCCCTAAGCTCCTCAACGGATTCGCCAAGATCGAAGGCTATCACCTCTATATCCTTGTGAAGATACTCGTCCGGTAGCCTGATATTCAGGTCCTCAGTGTTTTCTGCGACAAAAACTTTCCTATACATAGTGCGATTTCTTTTTTCTCAAAAATAAAAATATAAAAACCATGAAACAACACATTATCCCAGCGATCCGGCTGACGATCGTGACGCTGATATTCTTCTCAAGCGTGTATACGCTGGCGGTTCTGGGTATGGCCCAGCTCTTTCCGAACCATGGTAAAGGCGAGCTGATCGAGCAAAATGGGAAACGGTATTATGCCAATATCGGGCAGTCGTTTACGGAGGACAAGTATTTCAATTCGCGGCCTTCGGCGGTCGGTTATAATGCGGCCGGCAGCGGCGGCAGCAACAAAGGGCCTTCCAATGAAGAGTACCTGGGCGTAGTGCAGGCCCGCATCGATACGTTCCTGGTACACAATCCAGGCGTGGAAAAGGCAGACATCCCCGTGGAGCTGGTAACTGCCAGCGGCAGCGGCCTCGACCCCGATATTTCCGAAAAAGCCGCGCTGGTGCAATTGCAACGTATTGCGAAAGTTCGTAACCTGCCGCAGCAAAAGTTGGAGCAACTGGTGAAAGAGCACGTCAGCGGACCATTGTTCGGGATGTTCGGTCCGGCGAAGATCAATGTACTGAAACTGAACCTCGCGCTGGATCAATTGAAATAACCCATTAAAAACGCCGCCCGTTTCCAGTGCCGTCGCAGCGGGCCAAGCTTCTTCTTACCGCGCGGCTAGGATTGAACAGATTACCATTTTATGAAAACCTTGATTTTAAGTGCGCTTGCCAGTGTCTCCGTTTCACACGCTAATGCCCAGGATTCGACCGCTGCCGCCGGCAATGCATCACCATTTGCGGTGAGCGCTTATGTAGAGTCGTATTACCTGCACGATTTCCGCAAAAATGACAACCACACCATGCCTGGTTTTATTTATAACCACAACCGCACCGGCGAGGTGAATCTGAATCTGGCGTTTCTGAAAGGTTCTTACACGGGCGATCGTGTGCGGGCGAACCTGGCGTTGGCGGCCGGGACTTATATGAATGCGAACTACGCAGCGGAGCCGGGCGTGCTGAGGAACGTCTTCGAGGCGAATGCGGGTGTGAAGATTGCGAAAGACCACAATCTCTGGCTCGATGCAGGTATTATGCCGTCACACATTGGCTTCGAAAGCGCGATTGGAAAGGACAACTGGGCCTTGACGCGCAGTCTGGTAGCGGAAAATACGCCCTATTTCGAAACCGGCGTAAAATTGGGATACACTACCCAGGACTCGAAATGGTACCTCGGGGCAACCTACCTTAATGGCTGGCAGCGGATTCAGCGGATGGATGGCAACTCGACGCCCGCATTCGGTACACAGGTCACTTTTAAACCCAATGCAGCCGTTACGCTGAATTACAGCACGTTCGTCGGTAGCGACAAGCCGGATAGCACCCGGCAAATGCGGTATTACCATAACATTTACGGGGTGTTCCAACTATCGGACAAATGGGGCCTTACCACCGGCTTCGACATTGGCAGCGAGCAGAAAGCGAAGGGCAGCAGCGCGTACAACACCGTTTACGTGCCGGTAATGATCCTGCGCTTTTCGCCTTCTTCCAGGATTAATGTCGCGGCGAGAGGCGAGTATTACCATGACAAAAATGGTGTGATCATCGCCACCGGTACGGATCATGGCTTCCAGACCTTCGGAACATCGCTCAATTTCGATTATCAGATCGCCCCGCAGGTCCTGTGGCGCATCGAGGCGCGTAACCTTAGCAGCCGTGATGCGATTTTCAATGGCAAGGGCAATGATTTATCCAAAAACAAAACCTATCTGACCACCGCCTTGATCTTTGCATTAAACTAAACAGCCTGGCAAGGAACTACCCGCAACTTTGAACTCATCGACCCTCAACTCATAGCACAATGGAAAACAGCGCCGAACATTTCCTGGAACTGATCAAAAAGTCGAGGAGGGGCAAATTCAAGATATACATCGGTATGAGTGCCGGAGTGGGCAAAACCTACCGGATGTTGCAGGAGGCCCACGCGCTCCTGCGTACGGGCATCGACGTGAAGATCGGTTATATAGAAACCCATAACCGGAAAGAAACCCACGAGTTGCTCGATGGGCTGCCGGTGGTCCCGCGACGGAAGCTGTTTTACAAAGGGAAAGAGCTGGAAGAGTTCGATGTGCAGGCCGTGATTACCCTGCGGCCGGAGGTAGTGATCGTGGACGAGCTCGCACATTCGAATATTGAAGGTAGTAAAAATGCCAAGCGCTGGCAGGATGTGCTGGATATCCTCGAAGCGGGGATCAACGTGATTTCGGCCGTGAATATCCAGCATATCGAAAGCCTGAACCAGGAAGTGCGCGAGATTACCGGTGTGGAGGTGGCCGAGCGCATTCCCGACAAGGTACTGGGCCTGGCCGACGAGGTCGTGAATATCGACCTTACCGCCGACGAGCTCATTACCCGCTTGAAAGAAGGTAAAATTTACCGGGAGGAGAAGATCCAGGCTGCTTTACAAAACTTCTTCAAGCCGCAGCACATTCTCCAGCTCCGCGAGCTGGCGTTGAAAGAGGTGGCTTCCCAGGTGGAACGGAAGGTAGAAAGCGAAATACAGCCCGGCATGGTGCTCAAACACGAGCGTTTTCTCGCATGCATTAGCAGTAATGAAAAGACGGCCCGGAATGTGATCCGTAAAACGGCCCGGCTGGCCAATTACTACCATAGCAGCTGGTTCTTGTTGTACGTACAGACACCCGGCGAATCGGCGAGCCGCATTGGACTCGCAAAGCAGCGGCATTTGATCAACAATTTCAAACTGGCTACCGAGCTGGGTGGGAATGTGATCAAAATGGAGAGCGGCAGCGTCGCCAAAACGATCGTGGAAGTGGCCGAAAAGAACAAGATCACCACTATATGTATCGGAAAGCCCCATTTGAACCTTTTCAAGGTCATTCTGGCCACGAATGTGTTTAACGGGCTTTTAAATAAAATGTCTTCTTCCGACATTGACCTCGTAATACTTTCCTGAAATGAAGATCAAAACCAAACTGAGGCTGGGCATCGGCCTGCTTTTCGCCATGATCACAGTGCTGGCCGTGGTGGGGATCAGGCAGGTGAGCCTGCTTTCAGCCGATTCGCGCAATATTCTTATTGCCAACCATAATTCGCTGGAATACTCCCGCCAGATGCTCCATGCACTCGACGAGCTGGAAGTACATGCCGGGGCATTGGATCTATTTAAAAAGAACCTCGAAGCGCAGCAGAAGAATATCACGGAAATAGGGGAAAGAGAGCTTACCGCACAGCTGACAGGCCATTTTGAAAAACTGAAAATCAACGTCCGCGACAAGGAGATCATAGCGCTGATCCGAAACGATGTGTTGGAAATTATGAGCATTAACCTCGACGCGATCAACCGCAAAAGCCATATTGCTGGCCAGACGGCCAAAAGCTCTATGGTGTGGATCGGTATCACGGGCACATTGTGCTTCATAATTGCATTTACATTGTTTGTGAACCTGCCGGGAAACATCGCTAATCCAATCCGTGAGCTCACCGAAAGTATCCGCCAGATAGCCAATGAAAATTATACGGAGCGGGTGCATTTCGGTAGCCACGACGAATACGGACAGCTGGCGCAGTCGTTCAATACGATGGCCGAGAAGCTGGAAGAGTACAATAACAGCAATCTGGCGAAGCTGATGATCGAGAAGAAACGGGTAGAAACGCTGATCGACAACATGCACGACCCGGTAATAGGCCTGGATGAAAACCGGAAGGTGATATTTGCCAATGAAGTTGCCAGAAAGGTAACGGGCTTGCAGGCATCCGAGCTGGTTGGCTGCAATGCGACCGACGTTGCGCTGCACAACGACCTCGTCCGCTCGCTGGTGAAAGACCTTTTCGAACCGCAGGCAAAGGGTAACGGCCAAAGTGCCGCTATGAAAATCTACGCCGACGAGAAAGAAAGCTATTTTGAAAAAGAATACGTCGATATTTCCATCGTGCCGACTGGTGAGCAGCAACCGCGTTCGATCGGCCATGTGATCATTCTGCGTAATGTGACGCCGTATAAAGAGCTGGATTTTGCTAAGACGAATTTTATTGCCAACGTCTCACACGAGCTCAAAACTCCTATTTCTTCCATTAAAATAACCCTTGATCTCCTTCGTAACGAGGGCGTGGGCAACACCAACGACGAGCAGCGGAGCCTGCTCGACAGCATCCGTGAGGACGCCGACCGACTGTTGAAAATTACCGGTGAGCTATTGAATATTACTCAGGTGGAAAGCGGGAAGATACAGCTCAATATCGCCGGCACGTCGGTCCGGGAGATCGTGCAATATGCCATTGCGGCCAACGAAATCCAGGCAGAAAGCAGGGACATTCGGCTGCAAATTGAGGACAAAGGCCTGCGCGCCAGCGTGCTGGCCGATTCGGAGAAGACGGCCTGGGTACTTACCAACCTGGTGTCCAATGCGATCCGCTATTCTTACGACCATTCCAGCATCCGCATTATCCTGGAAGAAGACGAGCAAGCTGTGCGCATTGCAGTAGCAGACAGCGGGCAGGGCATTTCACAGGAATACAAGGATAAGATCTTCGACCGCTATTTCCGTGTGCCGGGCTCCACCAAGGAAGGAACCGGCCTGGGCCTCGCAATCAGCCGCGAATTTATGGAAGCCCAGGACGGCACACTCACCGTCGAAAGCGAACTGGGAGCGGGGAGTACTTTCACGATTGTCTTGAAAAAGGCGGAGCAAGGTTTGCAATCTATCTAGTTTTAACCGAGCGTCGTATTACTGGAAGTCTTTTGTAGGATTCAAATTGAAGCTTTTTTGAGGCTGAGGGAATCTTCGCAGCCGTGTCGTTGGCCGTTCGGTTTTTTGGGCCATCCGTTTACACATTATATATGTTTTTCATCATCGCGACTGATAAAATGCTCCCGTATCTGTAATACCGGAACATTAATCAACGAAAGCTATATGAGAACAAGAAATCTACCCCAAAGCTTTATGATGCAGCGCACCGAGTTTTTTTTACGGTGCAGGGCGTTAGTTCGCAGCCTGTCGCTGGTGCTGCTTACGGCGGCGGTTGCTCCCGCTCAGAATCCCTTCAAGTTTGCTTACCAGGGACTTGCACGCGACGGAGCAGGCAATGTGATCGCCAATGCGACCGTTTCGGTGCGCGTTACAATCCACGAGAATGCGCCCGACGGCCCGGTTGTTTACCAGCAAACCGATTCCCCGAAAACAAACGCGGCGGGCATCTACAACCTTGTAGTGGGAACGAATGCCTTTCTCAGCATCGACTGGGGTTCCAAGGAGTTTTTCCTGCAATCGGAGCTCGATGGGAATGGCGGGGCTGATAGTTTCACAGACATGGGCACGACGCAGTTGCAGAGCGTCCCCTATGCAATGGTATCGAAGCAATGGATGAACGGGTACCCGGTCGTACAGAAAGGCATCCTGGGTGCAGGACCTGTTCTTCCCGGCCTGCAAGCTGGCGCCAACCTGATCTGGTATCCCCGCAAGGCAGCTTTCCGGGCCGGGGCGCTGGATATAAATAGTACCTCGTATTGGAATGATGCCTCGGTTGGGAATTATTCCTTTGCCACCGGATTGGATACCAAGGCTTCCGGGGAGGGGGCGATTTCTATGGGTAAAATGTCGTTTGCCTCAGGCATTAATTCCGTAACGATCGGCTCTTATCTGTTTTCCAATGCAGAAAACGCCGTCGCGATAGGGAGCGGTTCGGAGGCGGCTGCCGAAGGAACCGTTGCATTGGGCACGGGCGTTCACGCCACCGGTTATAAGTCAGTGGCCATGGGTTCGCTTGCGATTGCATCGGGCGCACAGTCGACCGCCATTGGAGCGGGTACGATCGCCAAATCTTTTGGCGGCGTTGCGTTGGGTGCTTACAATAACCAATCAGACCCGGTCGTGGCATCGAGCCCTCTCAACCGAATTTTCCAGGTGGGTAATGGAACAAGCGATGTCAACCGGTCCAACGCACTGACCATCCTGAGAAACGGAAATGTCGGGATCGGCGCCGGCGTTACCAATCCCGAACACCTTCTCGACGTTGGAGGAAGAATGCGGTTGCGCCATAGCGCCGGGCAAACTGCCGGACTCTGGCTCGACAGCCCCAGTTACAAATCCAATTTTTTCGTCGGGACCATCGACGAAGGAGCGGTGGGCTTTTATTCAAATGACGCCGGCTGGTTTATTAAGATGTTTAAAAATGGAAGTGTGAGGATACAGCAGAATATGGAATGTTATGGAGCGATGGACATCAGTGAAGACCTCAGGGTTCATAAAGATCTGTACCTCTACGGCAAAATGCACGAATATTCCGATCGCCGTTTGAAATATCATATTTCTCCTTTGACTGGCAGTTTGACTAAGATCAGCGAGTTGGGAGGATACCATTATTTTTGGAAGAGCCAGCAAGCAAATCGGCGGCTTCAAACCGGCGTGATCGCCCAGGAAGTCGAAAAGATCTTTCCCGAGCTTGTTACAACCGATTCAGAAGGGTTCAAATCGGTTGATTATACAGGCCTAATCCCACATTTGATCGAAGCGGTGAAGGAGCTTAACGAAAAGAACGCGGTAATCCACCGTTTGGAAAAAGATATGGAGTCGGTAAAGAAGATGGTCGCGGGATTAAAGGAGAGCGGCACCGGGGCTAAGTTCGATGCAAGCATCGGTAAGTAAAAACAGCCCCGGCCGGGGCTGTTTTTTTGTTGTTACTCGATCACCCGCACACCCACGTACGAGGATGCCTGGCCCGAGAGGTAAACCCGGTGTGTGGCCTTCTGGAAATCGGACGCATTGGCTTTGTAAATATTTACAAACTTCTGCGGGTTGCGATCCACGAGCGGGAACCACGAGCTTTGCACCTGCACCATGATTTTGTGCCCCTTTTTGAAACGGTGCGCGGCATCCTGCATATCGAATTTCACATTTTCGATCTTGCCCGGCTTCATAGGCTCGGGTTTGGAAAAACTCTTGCGGAATTTGGAACGCATTACCTCACCCCGGACCAGCAGCTGGAAGCCACCCATTTTCATAGTTGGGTTAATAGGGCTGTCGTTCGGCGCGTCGCCGGGGTAAACATCGATGAGTTTTACTATGAAATCTGCGTCGGTGCCGGTTGTGGATACGAAAAGATCGGCAAATACATTACCGGAAATGGTTACGTCTTCTTTCAAAATTTCAGATTCATACACGAGCACGTCCGGTCGCGAGGCGGCGAAGCGCTGATCTTCGTACATAAAATCGCTGCCGCGGATAATGCGGATTTCGGAGGTGTACGGTACCGGCTTGTCCGGGTCGCTGAGATACTCGTGAAAAGCCGGTTTCGCGCCTGCCTGCATGGTCGTCATAGTGGGCGAGAAGGATAATGTGCCGTCCGGATGCAGGTAGAGCTTTTTCTCCACGGTATTTTTCGGCGGCCACTGGTCGTACTTACGCCATTCGTTTGCCCCGGTTTCGAAAATATAGGCCTTCGGCAGGTTGGGATCCGGCTGATCTTTCAGGTAATGGTTAAAAACCGGGAGCTCGATTTCCTTTTGGTAAAATGTGCTGGTTTTAGCACCAAACCGGATATTTCCCAGCGACTCTCCCGTGCCCCGCGCCCAGCCACCGTGAATCCACGGGCCCATGATGAGCCAGCTCGGCGTCTGCGGGTTTTGGGATGCCACAGCCTGGTGAGTTTTCAGCGGCCCGTACAAATCTTCCTGGTCGAACCAGCCGCCCACGACCATGACGGCCGGTCTGACGTTCTTCAAATGCGGTACCGGCGTGCGGGCTTTCCAGAAATCGTTGTAGGTTTCATTTTCCATCATCTGGTTCCAGATGCGGTTCTGCCCTTTGAAAATCTGTTCGTTGAAGTTTTTCAGCGGCCCCATTTTCTTGTAAAATTCATAGGAATCCGGTGTGCCGTAGGAGGAGTACTGCGGCGAGGCTTTGGGGGTCGGCACAGGCCGCGGAGCACCGTACGACGACAGGAATGCAAATGTACCCATCAGGAAAAATGCGCCGTTGTGGTGCCGGTCGTCGCCCATGAACCAGTCGGTAACCGGTGCTTGCGGTGAAGCGATTTTCAATGCGGGATGCGCGTCCACGGCCGTCATGGTAGCATAGTACCCCGGCGCCGAAATGCCCCAGGTGCCCACTTTGCCATTATTTCCCTCAATGTTTTGAATGAGCCATTCGATCGTATCGTAAGTGTCGGAGCTTTCGTCGATATCCGTTTTGCCTTTTTTGACAGGGATAAACGGGCGGTAGGCTTCGAAATCACCCTCCGACATGAGTTTGCCTCTTACATCCTGGTATACAATAATATAACCCTCCCGCGCAAAGAGCATGCTCGGCCCGAGCGCGGTTTTGTATAAATTTTCTCCATACGGCGCCACGCTGTAAGGCGTACGGTTGAGCAGGATGGGGTAGGTTTTGCTTTTTGAAATATCCTTCGGCAGATAAATGGAAGTGAAAAGCTTCACACTGTCGCGCATCGGGATCTGCCGCTCGATTTTGGTATAGTGTTCGCGGATGTAGAGGGAATCTTCTTTTGGGCCGGTTTGAGCGTATACGTTTGTACCTGCGAGGATCGCAAAAACAAGGACCAAGGTCAAGCGGGAATGTTTCGTGAACCGGCAAATTAAGGCGTGAAGTAAGGTTGTTTTCAAGGCGGTTGCAGGATTAGTTTTAGCCAATTTAACACAAAACGCCATACAATCGCAGTTAAGGGCGTTTTTTTGAAGCTCATAAGTCGCTCCGGCATTGCCGCTTATCACATCCCTCTTGCAGATCTAAGATCAGTACTATATATTGCATAGTACCTTGTAAAACAATTTTTAGCTATGAAAATGAAATTACTACTGATCTCTCCGATGATTATGTTCGTCATGCTCGTTTCCTGCAATAATGGTGATGTTAGCATTGCCGTAAAGGATGAGGACGACTACTACCGCTTCAAGGCCCAGTTCGATGACAACCTGTCGCCTGATGTGAGCGAGTTTCTGAATGAGCACCTTTCGACCGTGCGGATCGATCCGGAGAAGGACTCCAAGGTTGTCACCGTTTTACCGGACCAAACCCGATTGACCATTGAATCGTCACCCGGCGAACTGATGGTGTATCTAGACAAAGAGGAAAACAGCCGAGATTCCTACCATCGGGTTAAAAACCTTTGCGAAGGTGTTAAGGATGTCATTCTGAAACATAATCACAAAAACAGCCGTCTGGAAAACTCCCGTTCGAATTAGACCGGTGGCCGAAAATTTTTATTTTTGGTAAACCAACAGACTGGTTACAAATGGTTTCCAAAACGATCACCGCTTTTTACCACAAACACAGGCAGGAGCTACTCTATGGGGTATCGCTTGCCTTGTTGCTTTTTGTGCTCCGGTGGCTCGAACTGCGGTTTCTGGTCATGAACCACATTATCGAAATTTACGTAGGCGCCATTGCGTTGCTATTCACCGGACTGGGCATCTGGCTCGCGCACAAGCTTACCACGCCCAAAGTGGAGACACGGATCGTGGAACGGGCGGTGTATGTAACAGCGGTCAATGAATTTACCGTCAATGAATCGGAGCGGACGCGGCTGGGGATCAGTCACCGTGAGCTGGAAGTGTTGCAGCTGGTGGCCGAAGGTTTAAGCAATCAGGAAATCGGCGACCGGTTGTTCGTATCGCTCAATACGGTGAAGACGCATTCCTCACGGATTTTCGAAAAACTCGAAGTCCGCAACCGCACGCAGGCTGTCGAGCGCGCGAGGCGCCTTGGGCTTATCGTCTGATGCGGTATGGGAACGATGGTGGTCAAGTGTTGTCAGGTATGGTCAGGAATAGTCATGTGTTGTCAACGTCTTATTAGATTAAGATTCCCAACCATTTCTGACCATTCCTGACCATTCATGACCACGCCTTATCAAAAGACCTGTCGAATGTAAAATCACCCGAAAGTATGACTCTAAAACGGCCTATACGCTTCAATTTCGCAGCATTATTGAACATTTAATCAAATGATATGAACAGGATCATCGTTATCTGCGGGCTGATTTCGGGTGCGCTGGTGTCAACTTTCATGGTTTGCTCGATGGCGGTCTGCTATCAGAAGGAGGCTTTCGAAGGCAACATGCTGCTGGGTTATGCGGCTATGTTGCTGTCGTTTTCCATGGTTTTTGTGGGGATCAAAAACTATCGCGACAAGTACAACGGCGGCTCGGTGTCTTTCGGAAAGGCATTCAAAATCGGGCTGTATATTACATCGGTAGCCTCTACGGTGTACGTGATCGTCTGGCTGATTGACTACTATCTCTTTATCCCCGATTTCATGGATAAATACACGGCGCATTTACTGAAACAGTTCCAGACCGAGGGGCCGACGGCCGCCGAGCTTGACGCGAAGGTTGTTGAGTTGGCCGGATACAAAGAGATGTACCAGAACCCGCTGATGGTTATTCTCTGGACTTATGCAGAAATCCTGCCGGTAGGGCTGGTGGTTACACTCATTTCTGCGTTGATTCTCAAAAAGTCCGGCACGGAGGCGTAGCCGGTATAGGCACGTTCAGGTCACCTGCCGGTATATGAAATGTAAAACTAATGCTACAAATAAGGGCTTGTGTTTCAAAGGTTTTTAGCTATAATAGCCTGAAAAGCTTTTGGTAAACATAAACCCTTCTTTTTGTGAAAATTCTACCTCCTACTGGTGGCGTTGTTGCCGTATGCCGCACTTGTTCAACGTCCCGCCGAACTCGTTATCAACGATCGGTTCTGTGGGCGTTCGATGATCAGACTCCCATCGGCAACCATCTCACTATTGGCGACAGCGATAGCCTGAGGACCATTTTAGCATTGAGCAACCTCTCTTCCGTTGGTGTCGGATTGTATTTATGCCGACGGTGCCGAGCATACCCGCAGGTTTGTCAAGAAATGATCGCTATTGAATCGCCAGCTTTTTGACGGTACGCCGGCCATTTATGCTCACTTTCAGAAAATAAATCCCGGTGTTGAGCTGGCCGGGCAGGAACGTGACGGGCGTCTGGCTGATCGTCATTTTACGGGTATCTAATGTCCTTCCTGAAACATCGGTAAGCGTCAGTTCGGCTACCTGCGTGGTTTGTCCGGCGATGCGGATCTGCATTTGGCTTGCCGTTGATGGGTTAGGGATGATTTCGACGTCGAGCGACAGGTTTGGCTCGGCTGCAAGTACAATTTCAAAAAGAGAAACCTGCATGATGGGAGTGTACAGCAGTCGTCCGTCAGTTGATGTCGCAACGACCCGATAATAATAGCGCGCGTTTACAGGCAACTTAGTGCTTTCACTATCCTCGAACATGTAATTCTTGTTCTGTTGCGAGATTGGGCCGCCGGGGACCTTTGCTATTTGCGTAAAGTTTTTGGCATCCGTAGATCGTTGTACAGCGAAATAGGCGAGTTCATTTTCGGCACTCGTTATCCAGGCCAATGTTACCAGGTTCTTTTCGTCCTTCTTTGCATTGAAACCAATGAATGTGGCAGGATCAGGCTTAGGAGCGGCCACTTTTACATGAAACACATCCTGAACGCAGTTCCGGCCATCCTTCACCGTATAATCTGTACTTTCAGTAGGTTTTACGGTGATCGTCCGTGTTTTTGAACCATCACTCCATACATAATTGCCTACAAACGAGGCTTTAAGCTCGATGGATTGATCGCGCGCGATTTCGTGCGTTGTTTCCTTGTTCACGCCCTTTTCCATCGTGAATTTATCGCGGATTATGCCGTCTGCTGCGATCCATTTCAAATCCAGCCGGTTGCCTTCCACTTCCAGCATAAGCCCTCCGCCGTGTTCGGCGTCGGAATGATACATGGCTTTGTGTGGGAAATCGGGCTTTGGATTGCCGAGTTGGCCGCCGGAACCGGCTACCACATATACCGTTCCCCGGCTTTGAGGGGAGTTTTTAATGTAGGGGCACGAATTGTCCGAACCATCGTATCGGGCAGAAGAGGCGTCAATGACGTGTTTGGACGCGTCGAAAGTGTTGCTGTACCCGTAATGACCGCTCATCAGGCGCGACCGCTCGTACACGTGACTATGCCCGCAAACGATCAGATCAACCCCCAGGCGTTCGAGAATCCGGATAAAATTCTGGCGGATCGCCGTCATTTCGGGATCGCCATCCGATTCCCGCGAGCCTTTCGAGTAGGGAGGATGGTGCCAGTAAGCCACGACCCAATCTTTGTTTTTGTTGGCCGCGAGGTCTTTTTTTATCCATTGTACCTGCCTGCCGAGCGTGTCGTACAGGCGCGTCGCGTTGTCTTCCCGGCCGTACGAATCGAGCGAGAGGAAATGGACATTACCATAGTCGAAAGAATAGAATGCTTCGGTACCGGACGGTTCACCGCCTGCTTCGCCCCGGGTCGGCATGGTGAAAACATCGTAGTAGGGGACCTTATGATCGTTCTGCCGGGCCGGATTGTCGTTGTCGTAGTCGTGGTTACCCGGTGAGGGGAAGAGCGGATATTTTTTTAGCAGGTTGTCTTTATACCGGTTGAAAAAATTGGATTGGTACTCGGCATCACGCCCGAAAGAATAGGCGTTATCACCAAGCAAAAGCCAGGCATTCATGTAGTTGGAGCCGAGATAGTCCATCATCCTTGCGCGCACTTCGTCTTGTATGACAGAGTTCGTGCCGCAATCACCCAACAGTCCGAAACGATATTTTCCCGCTTTCCCAGCCACGGCGGAAGTCTGGAAATAGTTGTGCTCTCCGGCTTGTAAAACCGCGCTTTGCGAACCAATGGAATAGTAATAACGTGTTTCCGCTTGCAGGCCGGTGACATTCACTTCATGCTCGGTAACAGGGGTATCGTCGGCAAAAGTCTGGGCGAGTGATTGCGAGCTGCCGCCAATTCTGACGACGGATTCGGAGGGTTTATCGGTACGCCAGCGGATAACGATACTCGTGGGCGTCGCTACCTGAAGATAGGGGCCGCGCAGGAGCGCACCTTGCGCCTGTGCGGCGATGAATGCGAAGAACAGCAAGAAGGCGGGTAAATATGTTTTCATAGACGGTCGGTAAGTGAATGTAGAAAGGCAATGATGTCAGACTTTTCCTGGTCCGAAAGATTAAGCGGTATTGCCGTTAACGTTTGGCTAGGAATATCGAGACCCAGGCCGGCCCCGCCTCCTTTATCGTAAAATTCCATAACTTTTTCGAGGCTTCCCAAAGCGCCGTTGTGCATGTAGGGAGCTGTTACGGCGGCGTTGCGAACGGTGGGCGTTTTAAATGCCCCGCGATAATAGGGGGTAGGGCGGGTTTCGAAGCGCCCCTGGTCGGGATCCGTTTTTGGGTGGAGCAGATCATCCGACGCGGTAGTGCCCAGTATTTCAAACTCCGTGAGCGTGTAAGTGGGCGGGATCAGCCCGTTGAAAAGCGGTGCGAAATGGCACGTGCCGCATTGAGCCTTACCCATAAAAAGGTTGAAGCCATTCACCTGACGATCCGTGAGTGCTGCTTTATCTCCCGCAATGTACCTGTCAAAATCCGAATTGAATGGCTGCAAAGTGCGTACATAGGCCGCAATGGCCTTGTAAATGATCGTATCACTCAAGGTCCCCCGCTTCGGAGATATCTTTCGGATCAGACGGCGATAGGGGCGTTCTCTGGCCAGTTTTCGTATCACTTCTTCTGGCTTGCCATTCATTTCGAGGCTGTCGCGGATCACCGTGCGGATCTGTTCTTCCAGCGTTTTGGCGCGTCCGTCCCAGAATTGAGCGTGTTGAAATGCACTATATAATAAGGAAGGTGCATTCCGCCGCACCGCCTGGTCAGGGTGAATGCCTATGCTTCGGGGGAGCCCGTCGGTAAAATACAGAGCGGGGTTATGGCACGATGCGCAGCTGCGTGTGCCGTTGGACGATAAACGCGTCTCGAAAAATAGTTTTTTACCTAACTCGGCAAATGCAGGATTGGTGTTGGCCCCTCCGGTAAAAGCAGGTTCTGCAAAAGCATCCCGGCTGAAAATGTTCCGGGCGTTGTAATTTAAAATACCCTTCTCATTGACCTCCAAACCCATTCCGCTGATCATCAGGCCAAGACTTTCCTGCAATGGCAGCGCATAGTTAGTCAGAAAGAACAACCGGTCGAACTGGTCGAAATCCGTTTTTCCGGTAAGATAAATCTCGCAGGAAATCAGCAATTTTCGGACCGAGCCTTCATCGGAATGCATTAAATAGGGATTCAATACTTCGTGAAGCGCTTGAAGTGAAACCAACGCTTCGTCGAGGCCGCTTTTAAGTAATGGCGCATCGAAACCGCTGATGCTCAGTGTTATGACACGGATCAGTTCGAGGCGCACACTTTCCAGTACCTGCGCGTCGGTGGTTTTAAAATTGTAGAGCAGTGCGGGCAGATCTTCTGCCGAAGTTTCGAGAAACCGACATTGCTGCACGATTTCCTCCTTATGTAAACCGGGATTGTCGAACAACAGCGCTTCGATATATTGGAGCCCGGTAGGAGCTCCGTATTCGAGGTGTGGCTCCTCGATTTCGTTCTTGGGCGGCCGGTTGTAGATGCGCGACGAGGTAAAAAAGAAGTAGTCCAGGAAAAATGCGATCCGCTTGTAAGCCAGCCGGGTTTCTCTCAGCTTTTGTTTTGCATGTGCAATGCTCCGGACATCGGAAGTATCTATTTTTTCGATCGCCATCCGCATTTGTCTTACGGCGGCGGCAAATGCCGGGGCATCGGTTCGAAAGCGGTCCGTGCAGTTTTGTACGCCAATGCTTTCCTGCCGGGATGCCGCAGCAAGCAGTAACAATGTCATACATAATGCAAGCGCTCTCCGCATCGGACAGAAAAGGGTTTTGAAACTTATGCAAGATACAGAAGAGGCGTCAAATCACGAATTAGCATTAAATTGCCAACTCTGACCCAATTTTCGAATTGCCATGCACGGTTCATTTCCACGGCTCGACATCGGCCCGCTATCCGAATACCGCGAAGACCATATCATGATCGCCCGGTTTTCGGATTATGTTCATGAACATCAGAGCCTTGTTTTTCCGCATCGCCACAGTTTCTACCATCTGGTACTTTTTACCGAAGGCAGTGGCCGGCACACGATTGATTTCCACCATTTTCAGGCTACGCCTTATCAGATCTATTTCATGATTCCCGGACAGGTACATACATGGGATTTTGAAGGGGAAATGGAAGGGTACGTGGTCAATTTCTCGGATACTTTTTTCAAATCCTTCCTGCTGCAACCGGAATACCTCGATTCGTTCTCTTTTCTCGATCAGGATAGCAGCAATAATGTATTGATGCTATCCGAACCGATTCGCGCGCATGTCTGCAGGCTGTTCGAGGAATTGCTAAGCCAAAATGCCCGCGCGACGGCGTGGCGCGACGATATGGTGCGTGTTTTACTACTCCAAATTTTCCTGATCATCGAACAGAGCGATTCGGTAGACCGCAAAAAGAATGCTGAAAAGGGGAAGAATGCGACGGTACGGAACTTCATCCGCCTCATCGACAAGCATTACGACCAACTGCGACTGCCCGGCCAGTATGCCGAAATGCTGAATGTGACGCCTAATCACCTGAATGCGCTATGTAAAGAGCACCTGGGAATGCAGGCGGGAGAGCTGATCCGCAGCCGGATCGTTTTGGAGGCAAAGAGACTTCTGATCAACGTCGATCTGACCGTTTCGGAAATCGCTTACAAGCTGAATTTCAACGATAACTCCTACTTTACCAAGTTCTTCCGGAAAGAAACCGGCATGACGCCGGAAGATTTCCGGAAGAGCCCGGCCTTATAAATGCTTTACGCCCGTTCTTCGGAAGACACCGGCTTGATGAACAGCGCAAGCCAGGTGCGGCGCGCCATGCGGTAAAAGAGTGGTGTCAGGATAACCAGGATTGGAATGATGCTTACCAGGAAATAATCGAGGTATTGTCTGAAAAAATTGACGAAAATCAGAAAGTAAATCACCATGAATGCCACGTAGAGGGCATAGCTGATATACAATGCGCCCTGATAGAACCCCGGTTCAGGCACAAAGTCGGCACCACAGTGAGGGCAATGGCGGTTCATTTTGTCGAAATTCCGCAGATTATAGGCGCTTTTTGTAATGAAAAAGTCGCCCTCGCCGCATTGGGGGCATTTGTTGAATAAAATGCTGTATATTTTATTGGGCTTTGCCATGATCTTACTGTTTTAAACTCCACACAAATTTCCTCAATAGCCTGTTTAAAAAGAAAGACTGGATCTCGCTTTTATGGTAGAAATCAACGATCGGTTAGTAAGCCTGCCTCAATGAGTTGATGAAAGCGGCCATTTCTATGGTATCGAACACACGGTCGATGTGCAGATGGGTAAGGGCATGGTGCGGCATGAAGGGCATTTGGGCGGTATCGGGATTTTGCACGACAGCCATACCTCCGGCTTTCTTTACGGCAGTGAGACCGCTGGTACCGTCCTCATTAGCACCTGAGAGCAATATCGCCACCAGCCCCGGTCCGTAGACCTCAGCAGCCGATTCGAATGTGACGTCGATGCTCGGCCGGCTGAAATTGATTTTTTCGGAATAGTCCAGTGAAAAAGTGCGGTTATGTTCGATGAGTAGATGGTAATCGGCAGGAGCAAGGTAGATCGTTCCGGATGTAACAGGTTCTTTGTCTTCAACTTCCTGGGTTGGATTTAAGGTTTTGGAAGCCAGCAATTCGGATAAGGAGGAATCACCGAAACTACGGCGGTGCAATACCAGCGCCACCGGGAACGGCAAGTCGGCGCGTAACAACGGAAGCAGCCTGAACAGGACCTCCAGACTCCCCGCCGAGCCTCCGATCAACAGGAGTTCGCAAGTATGGTTTAAATGATTTTCTTCCATATTTTCTCCCGGTTCAGTTGCTTAAACTTGTGTTGTACAGCCGAGAATTTCAGGGTCTCTTTCGTCCCTAATGCGAGGTAACCCAATGTGCCGAGACTCGCATCGAATAGTTGCAGAACCCTGTCTTGTAATTCCTTGTCAAAGTAAATGAGTACGTTACGACAGAGAATCAGATCGAATTCATTGAAAGAGCTGTCGGATACCAGGTTATGGGTCGAAATAATGATCTTTTCCGAAAGTTCGTTGTCGAACTTGGCTTGTCCGTATTGGGCCGTGTAATAAATAGAAAAATCCGCGGTGCCACCCGATAAAATGTAGCTTTCGGAGTATTGTTTCATCAGCGAGAGTGGAAATATGCCCTTTCTGACCTTTTCAAGCACGCTCGGATTGAGATCGGTCGCATACAGCAGTGAGCGCCGGAGAAGATTGGCCTCTTTGAGCAGGATGGCCATGGAATATACCTCTTCGCCCGTTGAGCAGCCTGCATGCCAGATACGGATAAATGGCTTGGTACCCAATACGGGAAGCACTTCTTCACGCAGGGATCTGTAAAATGCCGGGTCACGAAACATTTCGGTGACATTGACCGTCACTTCTTCTACGAATCGTTTGAGATACGACGGATCGTTGCGGACCCTGTAACGCAACTCGGCGAAGCTGGGGAATTTATCGAGAGAGCAGAGCCGGGTGATCCTGCGTTTCAACGAAGCGCGAGAGTACCGCGTGAAATCGTATCCGTAGAGATCGAACAAGTCATTCAGCAAAAGATCGATGTCTTCCTCTTCCATCATGGGATCAGATGTTACCAAGTATCTTCAAAAGCTTGTCGACATCAATCGGTTTGGAAATATAATCGTTAGCACCGGCATCAAGGCACTTTTCACGGTCGCCCACCATGGCTTGTGCCGTGACGGCAATCACCGGTACCGATTGCCTGTTTTCCAGGTCCTTGATCAGCGGAATGGCCTCGTAACCATCCATTTCGGGCATCATCATATCGATCAGCACGGCATCCACCGGTTCACTGGTTTTCAGGATGTCGAGCGCCTCCGTTGCGGCGGAGCAGGAAATGCAGTCGAACCCCTTCGATTTAAGGGTCGCCCTGAGCGCGAAAATGTTCCGGGCGTCGTCATCGACGATCATGATCTTTTTCTTTTCCATGGTGCGGGGTCAGGATTTTTCATAAAGCCACACGCGCAGCAGCGACATGAGCTGGTCGATATCCACTGGTTTCGTAATATAGTCAGAAGCGCCGGCATTAATGCATTTTTCGCGGTCGCCGGTCATGGCTTTGGCGGTAACGGCGATCACCGGCAGGTTGCGCCAATGCGGATTTTCGCGAATGCGTTTTGCGGTTTCGTAGCCGTCCATTTGCGGCATCATCATGTCAAGCAGTACTACATCGACTTCCGGGTTTTCGCGGAGCTTTTGCAACGCCTCCTTGCCGTCGAGTGCCGTCAGGACATTCATTTTGTAATTTTCCAATGATTTCGAAAGTGAGAAAATATTCCGGACGTCGTCATCGGCTATGAGTACTGTTTTATTGTTCAAAATCTCCCCGAGTCCGCCGAGCTTGTAAGCGTCGACGCTCTGGCGGGCATTTTTCCTGTTTTCCTCTACCACGTGCAGGAACAGTGACACCTCGTCGAGCATCCGCTGATAGGAATGTGCGGTTTTGACGATGATCGAGTCGGCATACTGTTTGATCCGCAGCTCTTCGGTCATGGAAAGGCTTTTGCCCGTGAAAATAATGATCGGTACGTGCTCAAAGCCGGGATTCTTTTTCGCCTCTTCGAGCATGTCATAGGCCTTTTTATCGGGAATCCCCATGTCCAGGATCACGCAGTCGACCTCGTTGTTGGAAAGCGCGCTGACACCTTCATTGATATCGCTTTTCAACTCCGAATGAATGTCGAATGTGCCCAGGTAGTAGGCCAATGCTTTGGCGTGCATTGAATTGTCTTCGACAATGAGCACCTTTTTCGATTTCTTGCTGATTACGTATTCGATTTTCCGGAAAACTTCCTCCATCTTCTCGATCGCCACCGGCTTGTCGATGAAGTCGATTGCACCCTTCTGCAAGCTCTCGTTTTTCATCCGGTGCGACGACATGATATGTACCGGAATATGTCGCGTTTCAGGATCGTTTTTGAGCTGGTCCATCACGTCCCATCCGCTCACCACCGGCAGTTGAATATCAAGCAGGATACCCATGGGACGGAACGTCCGTGCTAATTCAAGGCCCTCGTCGCCGCGTACGGCTACAATGCCCTTGTAGCCCTGTTTCCGGGTATAATCCAGGAGTGATTTGGCAAAGAGTGTATCGTCTTCGATGATCAGGATCGTTTTCGCGGCATCTTTTGCCGTCAAGCGGTCGTCGGGGATACTTTCCGGAATGACGGTGCTGATAAACCGGTTTTGCGTCGCAGGAGACGGTTTAGTTGCGGTTTCCTCCTGGTAATTTTCGAAGAAATTGGCCTTTTCCGGTTCGGAACCAATGTACGCCGGTCCGATGGGCAGGAATAGCGTGAACTCGCTGCCCTGACCAGGCACGCTTGTGAGCGATATTTCTCCACCCAGCAACTTGGCCAGCTCCCGGCTGATCGATAATCCCAGCCCCGTGCCGCCATATTTGCGCTTCGTGGAGCCGTCGGCCTGTTGGAATGCTTCAAAAATATGGTGTTGTTTTTCAGGCGGGACGCCTATGCCCGTGTCACGGACGACAAAGCACAGCATTTTATCATTTCCGTCGTTCAGCTTGATGGTAATATCCACCGATCCCTGTGCGGTGAACTTCAATGCATTGGAAATCAGATTTTTCAGGATCTGCTCCATCCGCATTTTGTCCGTCTCGATCACCGGCGGAACATCGTTCGCGATGGTAACCGAGAATTCGAGCCCTTTTTCCCGCGCGATCGGAGCAAAAAGCCCCTTCATGTCATCGTAAATCTCTTTCAAGGATACACTCACGTAATCCAGTTCCATCTTCCCGGCCTCGATTTTCGATAGGTCGAGGATCTCGTCGATCAGGCCCAGCAAGCCGTTGCCCGATGACTGGATAACCGTCGCATATTCGATCTGGTCGCTGGTCAGGTTCTTGTCGTCATTTTCGGCAAGCAGCCGGCTCAAAAGCAGGATCGAATTCAGCGGTGTCCGAAGCTCGTGCGACATATTGGCGAGGAACTCGGATTTGTACCGGGTGGTGAGTTCCAGCTCCTCCGCCTTTTTCTGTATTTCAAGGTTCTTTTCTTCCAGCAGGCCACTCCGTTCTTCCAATTCCTCATTGGTTTGCTGCAGCTCCTCTTGCTGCACGCGCAACTCTTCCTCCGAAGCCTGCAGTTTCTGCGATTGTGCTTCGAGCTCCGCATTCAGGTTTTCGAGCTCGTTATGCTGCGTTTGCAGCTCTTCGGCCTGGGCCTGGGTTTCTTCCAGGAAGTTTTGAAGTTTTACATAGTCGATGGCGGAATTGATTCCGCTGGCCATTGTTTCAAGGTTTTCTTCCAGGAAACGCATAGTGAGATCATCCGGGGTTTTCAAGAATCCGAGTTCGATCACGCCTATGCATTCATAGGAATACACGAGCGGGAGGATCGCGAGCGCAGCAAGGCTGGTTTCGCCCAGGCTGGACGTTATTTTGAGGTAGTTCGCAGGTACATCGCGTACGAGGACCGGCTTCTTTGTTTCGATAACCTGCCCGCATAGGCCATGTCCCGGCACGATGGTTTCCGGTGCATTTTGAGCCGCGAAGCTGCCGGTAATCCGGAAATTCCAGTCGGCATCGAGAATATAGATAGTCCCGAGGTTCGCCCCGGCATAGCCGGCCAGCGTATTGATGAGATTTCCGGATAGTTTTTTGAGCACACGTTCGCCCCGTATCGCGTCGTTGATTTTTACTTCTCCCGCTTGCAGCCAGTTTTGGTTATGCAAATCATTGAAAGTTTGCTCCAGCGAGCCGGTCATGTTATTCAAAGCAGTGGAAATCCGGCCGAGCTCATCGTCGGATTCGTCCATGCTGCGTGCTGAATAGTCGCCTTCTGAGATTCTTTGCGTAACCTTTTCGATATGGCTGATCCGGCGGCTTGTTTCGGCATACTTTTCCTCGTCGAGCTGTTGTTGTGCTATTCGCTTACCAATATCTTTCCGAATGCGCAGGTAGGAGGAGATGGTGATCAGGATCGATATAAGTGCGGCTACAACCACCAGAATGGGCGTGTATTTGATATAGATCTGCTGCTGTTCGAGGTGTTCGGCCAGCCTGGCACTTTCCTCTTCCTTGATTCGCTCCGTATTGAGCCGGAGGTCGTCCATAATCTTTTTCCCCCGAACCATTTCCCGCAGACGGGCATCGGTATCGTGCACGAAATTGGGGTCCTTTTTCGCCAAATCGATGATATTCTGCATCTGGCCGAATTTGGCTTCATAAAGCGCTTTTACCTCTCGCAGGTTTTTTTGCTGCGCGGGATTGTCGGCAGTAAGCTCCAACAGATTGTTGTAGCTGTTAGTGGTTTTCTCGTAAGCGCCTTCGTAGGGCTCAAGGAATTGTGGGTCGGAGGTAACCAGGTAGCCCCGCTGGCCGGTCTCCGCATCTTTCATATGCGACATGACGGCCTCGGCCTCGATGAGCACTTCATTCGTATGGTTGACCAGCTCTGAATTATTGATCAGCTTCTGTGTGGCATAATAAGAGGCCAAAAGGCTGAAAAAAAGAAGCAGGATGGAGAAGGAAAATACGATCTGTAATTGCTGGACGATCGAATTGGAAACTTTCTTCATAAAATGGGCGTCAGCTAAATGTCGGTTTTAATGGTCGTCGGCGCATGTTCCTGCACGAACGGAAGTATAAGAATAAATTCGGAACCCTGGTTTTCGGTGCTCCGGGCGGAAATAATGCCATTGTGTTTGTCCATAATCTTCTTGGCGATGGCCAGTCCGATCCCGGTTCCTTCGTAGGCATTGATGTTGTTGAGCCTTTGAAAAATGACAAATATCCGGTCGAGGAACTTCACGTCGAAGCCAATGCCATTGTCTGCAATGGTAATCCTGCAATAGGGACCTTCGGCCGATGCGAGGCTGGAAAGGCTCTTTTCTTCAATAATCTCACACCGAATATCGATGACAGGTGCCACATCGGGTCTCGAAAATTTCAGAGCATTGCTGATCAGGTTCTGGAATACCTGGCGGATCTGGCTCGGGATCGTTTCCACCACCGGAAGAGTGTCCTTTCGGATGCTGGCTTTCTTTTCCCGTATTGTTTCGTCGAAATCGGCAAGCAGCTCATCTACCAGCGCATTCAGGTCGGTAGGCTGGAAATAGGCAGTCACAGAGAGTCGTGAATAGTCGAGCAGATCGCTGATGAGCCGCGACATTCTGGCCGAAGAGCTGATCGACCGGTCGAGATAAGAGATCGCCTCTTCGTTGCCGGATAGGTATTTGTCTTTAATTAAATGGCTGAAAGTCTGAATTTTACGAAGCGGTTCTTTCAGGTCATGGGATACCACCCATGCAAATTGCTGCAATTCGTGGTTCGTTGTTTCGAGCTCGGAGTTTTTATCGACAAGTTCTTTAGTGCGGAGTTCCACTTTATGTTCCAGCAACTCGTTCGCCATCTTTTGCTGGTGAATATCGGTAAAAGTGCCTACCCACCGCACAATGATGCCATTTTGCAGAACTGGGATGATCTTAAGCAGAAAATACCTGTAATCGTCCGAATCCAGCTGCCGTAACCGGGCCTCTCCGGAAAATTCAAGACCATTCAGGAAATGTTCATTCCAACGCTTATAAGTATGGTCATCGGGGTGAGTTTCCGGAAATGCGCCGGCATCGGCAGCGTATTGAAACCAATGCCTGTTTACATATTCGATCTTCCCATCATTACGGATCGTGAATGCGATCTGCGGCAGCGATTCAAGAATGAAGCGAAGCTCGTCCATCCTGGCTGCCAGCTCTTCCTGTGCATGTTTGCGGATATCGATTTCATGCCGGAGCGATTCCTGAATGGCCTTGAGTTCCTGCTGCTGTTCGAAAAGCCGGTAGAACGTTTTTACTTTCAACAACAGAATGTCGGGATCGACGGGCTTGGTGAGGTAATCGATACCGCCTGAGGTATAGCCTTTTGTGATGAATTTTTTTTCTGTATTGACGGCCGAAAGGAAGATAATGGGTGTATCTTTCGCTTTCCCGAAGCCTGCAATGGCTTCTGCCACTTCAAAGCCGTCCATGCCCGGCATTTGTACATCGAGAATGATCACTGAGTAGGTCTTATTGAGCACCTTCTTCAAGGCTTCCTCGCCCGACTCCGCGGTGTCGGTCTTGAAATTGTGGAGTTCCAGGATTTTTTTAAGCGGTAAGATGTTTTCCGGCCTGTCGTCGACAATAAGGATCATGTTTTTGGGTAATGTAGGCACTAATCAGGAATATGCCGAATGTCGGGCGTCGGCCAACAGGCTTCGGTGCGCCGGAATATATACGGTCAGCTCGCTGAGACACAAAATTTCCTAGTGTGTGTACAAGTCTTCCCGAGTGTGTGATAGGTACGTCGCACAAAAATTATACCAGTCAAAACCTCCGTGGGCTGTTTTTCGTAATGACCTGCCTGAAAGCAGGAACTATTCGTCGGTTGCGAGAGAAAAGCCAGTTTAAAACCCCGGTTCGGGAGGTGGTTGGGGAATTTCCGCCCGGATGTGGAAGACAGTTTTTAGAATATGGTTTAATCCAATCCTACAAATTCCTGATTTTGATCCGGATGTCGTGCGGGGCAACTTCATCACCGCCAAAGTAGGGCAGCAGTTTGTAAGCTACGCCCACGCCGCCCGAGCAATGGCGTGGCATCACGGTTTCGGTTCCATGGTAGGTGAACGCGTAAGTATTCTCCCGGATATCGATCCGGAAGCTGGTGACTTCGTTCAATTCGGCCGTACCAAGTTCCCGTTCCTGGCGGACGCCATTCACGTATGTGTACGCGTAAATACGTAACGCACCCTCGCGCCAGTTCCAACCGAAACGTGCACTGTTGTTATGGTGCTGGGAACTGCAGTCCGAAAATCCGTATAGTTTATTGATATCGTTCTGGTTTTCAGGAACGCTCGTTTTATAAATACAACTACTATCGAAGAGCGCCTGAAAACGCATGGATGAGCCGGTAAACAGCGTATTCAGGTTGCGCTCTACTTCATGGTTGCCTGCCTTGATATCATAAGTAATGAAATCATCCCCAAAACTCGGCGTATTGCCGATCCAATCACAGGATACAGCGCCGATCAGGAGGGTGAGCGCCATCAGGTATCGTTTCATCGGTTCTGGTTTTTAATGTAAATATCGGTCTATCGACCGAAATTCAGCATAGGAACGTACAATCGGGCCGAAAATTGGATGAGCAATGGCCGGCGAAGGTAATTCTTGAAGCAAAATATAGTGTTATATCTATACATTCTGTGAATAAGACTGCCGAATTGGTGCTTTGTTAAAAGGCAACAGTTTTAGAATCAATATGATAGGGCAGCATGGGATAAGCTGGGGAAATTGCTGGGAATTGAGACGGTGGGGGTATGTTAGCCGTGGGAAATGAAATTAATTGTGTGTAAATTGTGTATCAAATTGGTACATAAAAATGAAAAACGATGCTTGTGATCAGCTCACGCGAATTCCGCGACAATCAAAAAAAATATATGGACCTCGCCGATAATAATCAGCAGGTCATCATACAGAGAGGGAAGGGAAAAGCCTATGCCTTGACACCGGTGAGTGAAAAGGACCGTTACTTCATGGACCCTGAAGTCGTGGCCGAGATCAGGGAAGGAATAGAGCAGTACCGTGCCGGAAAAACCAAAAAAGTAAATAAGGCGGATTTGGATAAACTGCTTGGATTATGAGTTGTCAGCTTGCTTTCACTGACAAGGCGTTGGAAGGGATTGAAAAGCTTAAAAAGTCAGGGAACAAGCCTGCGCTCATAAAACTTCGTAAACTGCTCGACGAGCTCACTGAACATCCGTACACCGGTACCGGGCAGCCGGAGCAGTTGAAGTACGATATGGCAGGTCTCTGGTCGCGAAGGATTAACCAAGAACATCGCCTCGTGTACGCTGTCAATGAAAACGAGATAACCGTTACAGTAATTTCTGCCAAAGGACATTATAAACAAGCACAAAAAAACGAAGTCCGGATGTTCGTTTCATGCGGACTTCGTCTCAACTTAGGAACCATTTAATAAGGTGCATCGAATGCTACCTTCGCTGTTTTCCCAGACTGTGATTCTCTTTCTGGTTGCTGGTAATATGATTACCTTTTACCATTTCTTCCTCACGATGCCTGCTATCCAGATTGTCTTTGTTTTCAGGCCTGTTCCGGACCTGGCCTTGCGGCATGGTTCCTGAACTTTGTGACTGTTTCATGACAATTTTTCTAAATGGTTATGCCCTATATTATCTAAATATTGTGCCAAAGTTATCGAGCGAGAAACTATGTTTAGCAGCATTTCGCGAATTTGGGACTATACTCTTCTCGAACCCTCGTAAAGTTCGTATTCCAGTAGCCTGCAATCGATTTTACCGGAATAAAATTCGATTCTGCGCTTGGCTTTAAGACCAATTTTTTTGGCCAGATCGAGGTTTCCGGTGAACACATATCCGTAATATCCTCCACACTTCTGTTTCATAAAATCACCAATCCGTCCATAAGTTTCTTCAAGTTCGCTGATTTCGCCGAGGCGCTCGCCGTATTCCGGGTTTACGAAGAAGACACCTTTGGTATCCCGTGGCACTTCGGTGTCCGCAAAATCACAGAGCCCGAACTCGATCATATCGGCTACGCCGGCTGCGATTGCGTTCTTTTTGGCATTGGTAACCGCATTCTCATCGTAGTCCGTGGCAATTATGCGCATTTTAGGCGCTTCGATGATCTGCGCTTCCAGCTTATCCTGCGCGCTGAAATACACTTCCTCATCGTAACCGAGCAAATGCATGAACGAGTAATTGTCCCTGAAAAGCCCCGGGCGGCTATTGGTGGCAATCAGCGCCGCTTCGATTGCGAGCGTACCCGAGCCGCACATGGGGTTGATAAATGCCGAATTGCGGTTCCATTGGCTGGCCAGGATCGTCGCCGATGCGAGGGCTTCCAGCATAGGTGCCTTGCCAGGAATTTTGCGGTAGCCGTGCCGCGCCACCGTTTCGCCGGAAGTATCGATGAAGATTTCAGCGCGATCGTCCTTCCAGAACAAATGCACTACGGCTCCTTTCAGCTCCGAGCCGGTCGACGGCCTTACGCCCTTTTTGTCACGGAGCCTGTCCACGATGGCGTCCTTCACGCGCAGGTTCGCAAACATGGTGTTGTTCACTGTCGCGGTCATCACATTGCTGGTAACCGAGAAATACGCGTCGTCGGCCAGGATATTCTCCCATTGCATTTTGGACAAAAACCGGTATACATCGTCTGGGTGCTGGGCGTTGAATGTGCCCAGGCTGTAAAGCACCTGACTTGCACAGTAGAGGTTCAGGTTCAATTTAATGCAGTCGTTGACCGTACCCCGCAGCCGGACGCCGGTAGCAAATGTCTCTTCCACCCGGTAGCCCAATGCCGTCACCTCCTTTTCGAGGAACGGCGCGAGGCGTTTGTAACAAGTAATGATAATGGGGGCGGAGGTTTTGAACATATTGTGGCAGTCAGCTTTCGGCTTTCGGCCGTCGGCTTTTTTAGTAAAACAAAAATGACAATTCGATTGCCAGCAGCTAACCGCCGACAGCCGACAGCCGATGGCCGACTGCCGATAACCACAAATCTACCATATTGCAACAAGCCAATCAGTACTCTTCATTGATTAATTCGTGATTGAGCCTTGCGCCGGCGGTTGTTCCTGCGGCCATAGCGCCGGTTAACCCCCTGAATGCGCCGCTGTTATCGCCGGCGGCGTATATGCCGGCTACGGTTGTTTTTTGTGCTTCATCCACTTTGATAAAGCTCTGCGGATTGAGCTCGCAACCGAGTTGTTCGGGTATCGGCGAATGCTGGACGAATGCGGGGCGGTGGTAAAGGGCGGTAATGTCGCGGGTAGTACCGTCGGCGAGGCGGAGCGATTTCAGGTAACCGTTTTCATGATCCAGTGAGGCAACGGGCTGCTCCACGATTTCTGCACCGAATGCGAGCATTTTTTCGCGCGTCGCCTCGTCGAATGTGGTTGGGCCGTTGGTATAGAGGGTAAGGTCGGCGGTCCAGTGGCGGATCATTTTAAGGTATTCCAATGCCATTTCGCCATTCATAAGGACGCCGGTACGGGCGTCGCTGTATTCGTAGCCGTGGCAGTAAGGGCAATGGATGGCGCTGATACCCCAGCTTTCGGCAAAGCCGGGGATATCGGGCATGATGTCGCGGATACCGGTGGCGAAAATCAGTTTTTTGGCTTGCAATGTATGTTCCTCGTCCACGGCCATGGTGAATGCGCCGTCCGCGCCTGTTACCTGCGTAACCAGGCCGGCGTGCATCTGTACGGTCGGGTAGGCGAGTACCTGCTCGCGTGCGAGGGCCGAGATTTCGGCGGGCGTCTTGCCGTCGTGGGTAATGAGATTGTGCGAATGCGGCGTCTGTCGGTTGCAGGGTTTTCCGCTGTCGATGATGATTACCTTACGGCGGGCACGGCCCAATGTCATGGCAGCCGAAAGCCCGGCGTAGCTGCCGCCAATAATCGCGACGTCGAATAGTTGTTGATCAGTCATGTTTGAAATACATATATGTCTCAAAAATGAGACATGGTTGGACAAAAAATTTTAAATACCTATTCCCTTACTAAATGAAAACCAGGCGAGTTCGCGTGCCTCGGCGCGACCGAGCGTCCCTTTTTGCTGCGAGTTAATGAATACCACTACTACGCTTTGAAAGAAATTGTGGATCCAGTCGACGGTCATGGCCTGGTTGATCACGCCCTCGGTGAGCAGCCGTTGCAGATTAGTTTTCCAGAGCTCGAATGTATGGTCATATTTGGAGCATGCTTCATTGGCTGCCTGGTGTTTATGGTCGTGCAACGTGTGTAGTTTGTGTAAAAAAGTGTTTTTGGAACCGCAATCGAGTCCGGCATAAAACATCGCTTCGAGCCGCTCCCGGGGATTTTCGGTCGTATTATATGCATTGAACATCGCTACGGCACAGGCTCTGCGGATTTCCTTCTGGCATTTATCCATTAACTCCTTCCGGTCCTTAAAATACCGGTGCAAAGTCCTGCGGGTCACCTGCGCCTGATCCGCCACTTTTTCCAGTGGTGCAGAGAGATCCTCGTTGAAAATCAGGATCGCAGCTTCGATAATACTTTGCTCAGTGTCTTTCATGATTTTACAAAGGTAGTGGAATGTCTCATATTTGTGACATTTTTTGCTGAAAATTTGATTTGTATTAAATTGTTAGCGATGCAGTGCTAAAATTCTTATTACATGAAATGGGTTATTCTCGGAGCGCTGACAGTTTGGATTTCGGGTTGCAGCGAAACTGGACGGTCGAGGCCAATAACTGTACCGGAAACTGCGGTTTGGAAAGGTGGCCCCGACGGTGGCGTATGGGTAGAATTTGTGTCGGTTACTTCCACCACCATTAATGCAAATATTTTTTCTGAAAACGGCCAAATTTGGGAGCGAGGCCTTTTTAAAAAGAAGGGAAGCTGTGACATAGCGAAGTCGGAGGTTGAAGATGCGATTGTCGGCTTTGACGGCAATCGCTTACTAACTTACAAGCACTGCTCATTTGAAATAAATAAGACAGCCAACTAGAAGTTTATCTCTTTTGACCTGTTAAATGGGCTTGCTTTCATTTTAAAATCAGCTGGCGACGGTGATTGTAAATGTGATCCTGGTCGGGAGGTGGTTGTTGAAAGGTCCGGAGATTTAGACAGATTAGAGTATTAGGGATTTAAGGAAATGAACGGCGAAATTCGGCAACTTACTGAAAAAGAACTGCTAGGACTCATCATTTTAATGAAGTTCGATAATACTGGCGACGCCAAGTTGATAGACTTTGTCCGGAGAAACAATAAATCTTCAATTCTTCCAAGAGTGCATTTGTTGGGCATTTACCAGCTTCGGCTGTTAAATGCCCGGCAAGACTCTTTGAGAATACAACTTGAAAAGCTCGTAAATAATATGGCCAATTTCGAGGGAAGCGACGTAAGAATGTCCATTGTAGGCCCTGAGTGCGACAGAGTGATCGTTTTTACCGACCGGGAAATTAGTCTATTGCTTGGCCTGATAAGTCATGCAGATTCCTCGCTACTCCCACCCAACAGTCAAACTTCGCTAGAAGGGATATCATAACCCTCTTTTAGCAAAAAAAGACGTCCCTTTCGAGGCGCCTTTCATTCATAATCAACAACATACCATCAAATGCCGTTCAGTTCGGCTTCGGTGAATGCTTTTTCGCGGCCGGTGAGTTTTGTGCGGACTTTGGTCACTTCTTCAGTGGTTACCTTATCGGCATTGTTGCGCCATGAGCGGCGGATGAAGCTCAGCAGCTGTGCGATGTCTTCGTTGGGCATGCCTTTGTCGTAGCCGATGCCGGGCATGTCGCCACTTACTTCCGGTGTTTGGTACACGTGGCCGTTCACCTTGACCGGGCCGGTAAGGCCGAAAAGGACGATGGAAATGAGTTTATCCTTGTTGCCGGTCACCCATTCCGATTGGTTCAATGGCGGTGCGAGTGATTTTACGCCGCCGCCGTCGGCACCGTGGCAGGTCTGGCATACTGAAGTAAATAATGCCTCGCCTTTTGGAAATTCTTTTTTGAGCATTTCCGGGTTGCGGTTACCCTGTGCATTGCGGACAGCAGTCACTACGCGTGTTAGTTGCTTGTTGAGCACCGCATTCTGATCGGACACAGTGGCAGAAATGGCGCTCTGAAAGGTTTCTTCCTGATCCTGCAAGTTACTGATAATTGCGTCGGACACGTAGCGGTTGTTCGGGTATTTGGCGGCCAGCTTGTTGAGCAGGCCGCGGGATGCATTCTGGTCAAACTTTTCGATGCTTTTGGCAAGGAACGCAATGTAAGGCGCCGCGAGTGTATCGCCCGAGTCGACTATGCCGTCAAATGCGGTGGCAAATTGCTGGTAGGAAGTAGGCGTGATCACCGACGTGGATGCATACAGCCCCTGTGCTCGGAAAGTCCAGGCCGATTGCCGGATCCAGCTCAGTGCCTCTTCGGGTTTCAGGGAATTCAAACCTTCGAGTGTCCACAATGCGTGGATGGCCAGTAATGGGTCGGCTGTTTGTTTAACAGCTTCCCGAAGCGCGGGTACCGTCTGGTTGTATTTGCCGTCGATCAATTTTTGTTGGGCCCGGTCACGGACCCAGCCGTTGGGATGGCCGAGCAGTTTCACTAATTCCTGGGCACCATCCGGAATGGTTACCGGTTTAGGATTCGAGCCTTTTGGAACAATCTTGTAAATGCGGCCTGCCGAAAGGGGCTGCGTCAGGTCGCGCTTGCCGATCTGGTCTTTCAGGTAAGGCGTCAGGTAAGTTTTGTGCTGGATAATGCCGCGGTACATGTCGAGTACGAACAGGCTGCCGTCGGGTGCATTGTAGAGGCTTACAGGCCGGAAACGCTCGTCGGTGCTGGCGAGGAACTCCCTGCCTTTGTAAGCGATATCACCTTTTACCACATATCCTTTTTCATTCAGAAAATCCCGTTTGATCAGGTTTGCGGAAGGCTCCGGTACAAATGCATTGAAATCGTAGTTTTTTCCAAACAGATCACCGCGATAAATGACGGGAGCAGCAGCTGCTGTAAACTCATTCAAACGCAGGCTGTCGTCCAGGACATTCTTCATGTAGCCGCGGTTCACACCCGGCGTGGGATGCAGTGGGTATACCTTATTATTGGCTACCGATTTCTCATTGTAACCGGCAACACCTCGCTGGTTTTTGTTCCAGGCACCGAGGCCGGCAGGGAAATAGTCGCCCAGGAGGTTTTGGGAATTGTTGTTATAATAAAGACGGCCGTAGTTATCCTGGCAAATGCCCCATTGGCCACGGAAGTGGGTATGCTCGATTACCCATTTGCCCCCGATATGACGGTATCGTTTGTCGGATTTGGCATTGTAAATCCAGTTGTCCATCGCACGCAGAAGGCCATTGGGCTGGTGCTCCACGTTGCCGCCCTCAGTGTATTTAGGGTCTACAAGCGTCTTTTTGACCACCTGGTCATTTTTCAGTTCATAAAACCAGAGATTGGTCGGCTCGGCCACGAGGATACCATTTTCGATCAGGCAGATGGCGCGTGGAAGCACGAGCGAGTCGATCAGCACTTTTCGGTCGTCGTAAACGCCGTCCTTATTTTTGTCGTCGAGGATCACGATGTTACCATTCGGGATGTCCTCGCCGGTACCGATGGTGTCG
Source organism: Dyadobacter sp. SRI_021 (assembly GCF_057586235.1). NCBI lineage: Bacteria > Pseudomonadati > Bacteroidota > Cytophagia > Cytophagales > Spirosomataceae > Dyadobacter > Dyadobacter sp. SRI_021. Next base: position 117,352 of record NZ_JBYCZM010000012.1, on the reverse strand, counting down.
GGCATGTAGCCTACCATCTCTACGACCCACATTCTGGCTTTGTCGTCGAACTGCATAGCCACAGGCGCACTCACGAGCGGCTCCGCGGCAACGAGTCTGACTTCAAAACCATCCTCGATGACCATTTTACCGATGGTTTCGGAGGCAGGGATAAAAGGAGACTTTCCGGCATTTGAGGAGGGTTTCTCCTCCTTTGCAACAGTTGTCGTGGCGGAGGAGGTTTGCTGGCTGGTTTGCTTGTTGGTTTTACAATACACCAACATGGACGAAACAGCCAGGATCAAAAGGGGATAATGGTACTTCTTCATCAGAATGCTATGCTAGCAATATTAACAGCTTGGTGATTTTTGGTAGATCAGTTGTTTAACGATTCTTCCACCGGTTTCATATTGGACGTAAGGAAATGGATGGCAAGCCAGGCAACGATGTAGGCGAGCCCACAAACGATGAACAGGATGTTGTAGCCCGCGCCGATGTTACCTGTTCCCTTATAATGGTCGAGTAATGCGCCTACAAGCAGCGGGAAGAATGTCGAGCCGAGGGAGCCGGCCATACCGCCGATACCTACCACTGAGCTTACTGCGCGTTTCGGGAAAATGTCGGATACAATGGTGAAGATGTTCGCGCTCCAGGCCTGGTGCGCAGCAGTAGCGATGGCGATAATGCCTACGACAGTCCAAATGTCCGTCGCGAATTGTGCGAGGATAATCGGCATCACGGCGAATGCCATCACGAGCAATGTGGTTTTACGGGCACGGAGCGGCGTCCAGCCTTTTTTGATCAGGTAGGACGACAGGTAACCGCCGCCAATGCTTCCGAATGTGGTCGCTGTGTAGACGATTGCCAAATGCAGACTAGGCTTTTTAAGATCCAAGGCAAATGTGGTAGCGAAGTAAGATGGAAGCCAGAAAAGGAAGAACCACCATACAGGGTCTGTAAGGAATTTTCCGATAATAAAAACCCACGTTTGCGGAAGCGTTACCAGCTTGGTCCAGTGAATGGTTTTCTGGTTCTCGCCGTCGCCGGCTTCGTTGTCGCTGTGGATAAACGCATATTCTTCGGGGCTTACTTTCTTGTGGCGGGAAGGTATTTCGTACATCAACCACCAAAATATCAACCAGATAAAGCCAATTGCGCCGGTGATGATGAACGCGCCCTGCCAGCTGTAAGTACTTAATAGCCAGGGGACGAGAATAGGTGCAACTACGGCCCCGATACTCGTACCGGAGTTGAAAATACCGGTCGCGAGCGCGCGTTCGCGTTTCGGGAACCATTCTGCCGTCGCTTTTACCGCCGCCGGGAAGTTACCTGCCTCGCCGAGGCCCAGTATGGCACGCACAGCCCCGAAGCCGAATGTGCTTTTCACAAATGCATGCGCCACCGCAGCGATACTCCAGATGATAATGGAAACGGCGTATCCGAGTTTAGAGCCTATCTTGTCGATGATGTTACCGAACACGATATAACCGGCGGCATAGCAGCCAGCGAAAACCATCACGATGTTCGCGTAGTCGCTTTCTGTCCAGTTGAATTCTGTTTCGAGGGTAGGTTTTAATAATCCAAGAATCTGTCTGTCGATGTAGTTGATAGTGGTTGCAAAGAAGAGTAATGCGCAAATAACCCAGCGATAGTTGCCAATATTGGTTTGTTTCATGATGAGGAAAAACTGATTTCTTGGATTCAGGAATTTGTAAAAATACGTCTGTCTTGCAGATAAGACTACATTTTTCCCATTCTACCCCTTAATGGTTTTGCAAAAGACTTGAACAAAAAAGATCCCGCACCGGATTGGGGCGCGGGATCGGGGTTATAGAAGAAACGTTTTGCAAATAATTCTAACCACACTTTACTTTCAAAGTGGTGGTGTGGCTGGATTTACTTATGTAATGGGGTAAGCCAGCTGCGCCTTCATGAGCTCCGCTTCATTGGTCAGGTCGAGGCGGAGGGGAGTTATGGAGACGAATTGATTTTCAATGGCCCAGCGGTCGGTGCCTTCTTCGGCGGGTTCCAGCGGAACCACGGTAAACCAGTAATGCTTGCGGCCCATCGGATCGAGCGCCGGGACGATATTGTTGTCGTACAGCCGCACCGATTGCCGTGTCCAGCGCACGCCTTTGGGGTCGTGCGGGAAATTGACATTCACCAGATTCAGGTGCGGGTTCTTGAAAAGCAGGTCCAGCGCCTTTTCCACAAACGGATCGAGTTTCTCGAAATCGGGTTCGACGTCGGTAGGCGTGCTCAATGCGATGCCTTTAATGCCGAAGAGCACTGCCTGTTTGGCTGCTGCTAGCGTGCCCGAATGCCACATCGCATTCCCCAGGTTAGGTCCCAGGTTGATACCCGACAGCACCACGTCGGGTTTGTCCCACAAGTGTTGCCCCAATGCCACGCAGTCGGCAGGTGTGCCGTTCACGCGGTAGGCATCGATACCCTCGAATTCGATCGGGGACTTTTTATAGGAAAGCGGCCTGGACGCCGTAATAGCGTGACCCATCGAGGATTGTTCCACATCCGGGGCTACTATTTTCACCTCTCCGAACCGCGAGGCAATTTTGGCAAGCGCCGCAAGGCCCGGGCTGTATATTCCATCATCGTTCGTTACCAGGATTTTCATAACGTATAGCGTTTTCGGGTGATTATTAATAAAATTATGCCTGGTATGTTTTTTATAAAGCCGGGGTATGCTATACATCCTGATATGAAAAAAACGACCCTTTTACACAACCCGACAGCCGGGGATAATGACTTTTCCAAGAAGGAGCTGGTCAAACTGATTAAGAAAGAAGGCTTCGAATGCACCTATTCGTCCGTAAAGGAGGAAGGCTGGGATACTTTCGAAAATGACACCGATTTCCTGATCGTGGCCGGAGGAGACGGAACTGTCCGGCGGGCGGCCAAAGCGCTCATGAAACGCAAGCGGCTCGACAAGCAATACCCGCTGGCCTTATTGCCGCATGGGACCGCCAACAATATCGCCACCGCATTGCAGATTGAAGGGCATCCAAAGGAAATTATTCCGCACTGGCATCATTACCGGCTCAAACCGTTCGATATCGGCCGCGTACATGGCGTGGGCGAAGACTTGTTTTTCCTGGAAGCATTTGGTTACGGTATTTTCCCGCGCCTGATGAAGGTAATGAGCAAAATAGAAGGCGATATCGGCGATACCGCTGAGGAAAAGCTCAAAGCAGCGCGTGCCGTACTGCTCGAAATCGTGCAAAATTATGAAGCCCGGCCCTGCACTATTGTGGCTGACGGTGTGGAGCATTCCGGTAATTATATGATGGTGGAAATCATGAATATCCGCTCCATCGGGCCAAACCTCGTGCTCGCGGGTGAGGCCGATCCGGGCGACGGGATGCTCGATGTGGTGATGGTTTCGGAAGAAAGCCGCAGCAAATTCGAGTCGTTTCTGCTCAGCCGCATTAACGATGAGGACAAGGAGTTCAGTTTTTCGACCATTCGCGCCAGGAAGGTGAAGATTTTCTGGGACGGAAAAGACGCACATATCGATGACGAGCGGCTGAAAATCGAAGTGCCCGTAGAAGTGGAGATCGAAATATTGCCTGATATGCTGCAATTTATGATCACAGAGGGCTAGTGCTATAACTTTTGGTTATAGCGGATAACCAATTGTGATTGGCTAACTATGTGAATGAGCACTACTTTTGGAATATCAAATTTTTCCAAAGTTCTCATTCACATTGAATTATGATCCATACAGATATTTGCATCATTGGAGCGGGGCCGGTAGGGCTCTTCGCGGTTTTCGAGGCCGGATTGCTCAAAATGCGTTGCCACCTCATCGATGCCCTGCCCGTAGTGGGCGGCCAGCTTGCTGAAATTTATCCCCAAAAACCTATTTACGATATTCCCGGTGCGCCGGCCATCATTGCCGAAGATCTTGTGAACAACCTCATGAAGCAGATCGAGGAGTTCAAACCGGGATTTACATTGGGCGAAAGAGTGGAAGCACTCGAAAAACAGGACGACGGCAGTTATGTGGTACGAACCAACGAGGGAACGGACGTGCATTGCCAGGTGGTGGTTATTGCGGCAGGGCTCGGGAGCTTCGAGCCGCGGAAGCCGGCCGTGGAGCAACTCGAATATTTCGAAGGTAAGGGCGTGCATTATATGGTGAAAAAGCCGGAGCAGTTCCGCGGACGGAATGTGGTGCTGGCCGGTGGCGGTGATTCCGCGCTCGACTGGACGATCTTCCTCGCTGATATCGCCTCCCGCGTTACGCTCGTACACCGGGGTGATACCTTCCGCGGCGCGCCGGATTCGGCCGAAAAAGTGTATGACCTGGCCGGAAAGGGCAAAATCGACCTCATTCTGCAAGCACAGGTAAACAAACTCGGGGGTAATGGCGTGCTTAAAGAGGTATCCATTTTGGGAAATGATAAATCAGTTACCACGATTCCCACCGACGATTTCATCCCGCTTTTTGGTCTTAGTCCCAAACTCGGCCCGATTGCCGACTGGAGTCTGGGCGTCGAGAAGTCGGCGGTGATTGTGGACACCTTCGATTATTCCACAAATGTCGAGCGCATTTACGCGATCGGTGATATCAATACCTATCCGGGTAAGCTGAAACTCATTTTGTGCGGTTTTCATGAAGCGGCAATTATGATGCAGAGCGCATTCAAATACGTTTACCCCGATCAGAAATTAAGTTTCAAATACACCACTGTTAACGGTGTTAATCCATTTTAGCCATGATCAATATATTCATAGAGAACGATTTAGGAGAGCGCCAGGCGCTGGAAGTACCCACCGATATGGGCTTCAACCTGATGGAAATCCTCAAAGCATACGAATACGACATCCAGGCTACCTGCGGCGGAATGGCCCTCTGTGCAACCTGCCATATCGAAGTGCTGGAAGGCAAGGAAAAGTTGCCGGAATCCAATGACCAGGAGCTCGATACGCTGGATACATTGCCGAATGCCGACAGTAACAGCAGGCTTTCATGCCAGCTCCGGCCGTCCGACGAAATGGACGGGTTGGTGTTTCGCCTGAAAGCATTGCAGGAAGCTTGAAATAAGGTTATTAGAATTTTGGAATAATAGTACATAAACCTCCGCTGAATGGCCAGCGGAGGTTTTTAGTTTTCAGGCCATTACTGCAATAAGGTTTAATGTAATGCCTGCAAGTTCTTTATTTCCAGTTAAATGTGCATTTGTTAATGCCTCGTCCGGTTTAATGGCTTTGGTAAAAAGCTTCCAGGCGGTATCGGCGTCGAGGGTAAGCGATGCTTCGGGTGCTTTTCCGGAAGTTTCATCGATTATCCAGCCATTTTCTGTTTTAATCAAAAACCATTCAAACTGCTCGTCCAGCTCAATTCGTATGCGTATGGCCGTGCCCTTGGGCGCCTGCGTGTGCCTGTACGTGTACGGGAGCCCGCGCAGGAAGGTTTCGATGAGCGGACGAAACAGCCGGGGCGTCATAATGCCGGGTTTATTTACCGCATCGCGGATCTGTTGCTGGTGATGCCATTTCTCGGTGTATTCACGGGCAATGTGGAACCAGTTTTTGGAAACGGTTTCACCAGCCCAGGATACCGAAAAAATCGCATCGGCTTCCAGGTCCTGTTCTGCCATGATTTGTGAATATTGTTTGCCGGTACTTTCGAGCAATTCGGTAAGGAGGGCAGGGCTCATTCGTTTCGAGGCTTTTACCCAATCCGCATTCAACTGGTTCAGATAAGCTACCAGATCGTCATAGCTGTTGATTTCCCGGTCGGGCGCGGTGAAATGGCCGTCGCGGTACATGGAGATTACACGTATATTGCCGTCGAGCAAATGCGCGGCGACGTCGCGGACTTTCCACAGGCGGGCGACGGTCGGTTTCTCCCAATCTTCGGACTTGAGGGATTTAAGTAATGCAATAAGGTGTTCGTCGAGCTCGGCAAACAGGTGAACCGTGTGGATCATGGCGGCGGTGTGGACTTATTTGGCCTTAAATATCGATGAAAAAGGGATTTGTTGTGATGTTCAGAATGTGATTTGGTATTTTTGGGCCGGTTCAAAGTGCAGAAAAATGACTTATTGTTTAGGAATAAAAGTAAAAGAAGGCCTCGTTGCCCTGGCCGATACGCGGATCACCGCAGGTACCAATACCACTACTAAAAAGAAGATGTATGTCACCCAGCAGGACAACTATTCGATGTTCATTATGACCAGCGGGTTGAGGTCCGTACGCGACAAAGCGGTGCATTATTTTGAAGAGTTGATCAGCGAAGGCGTCGTTTACAACAAGCTGTACAAGGCTGTAAACGCATTTGGAGAGCAGATCAAACGGGTAGCCGAAGAAGATAAGGCCAGCCTGGAAAGGTCGGGCTTGAAATTTAACCTTAATACCATTGTGGGCGGCCAGCTGAAAGACGACAAGGAGCACAAGCTGTTTCTCCTTTATTCGGAAGGCAACTGGGTGGAGCTTGACGAAGGCTCGCCGTATGTAATCATCGGTAACTCCGGTCAGGGGAAGGCTATATTGAATCGCGTACTCAATGAAAATTCGACGATGAAGCAGGCGCTGAAAGCCGGGTTCCTCTCATTCGATTCAACGCGCGTGAGCAACAACGATGTCGATTTTCCAATCGACGTGGTATTGTACAAAAAGGACAGCTTCGCCATCGCCGAACATCGTTACGAACAAAAAGATATGGAAGAGATATCCAGAATCTGGGCCGAAAAGCTTAAACAGGCGCTGGACGATATCCCCGAAGAATGGATGGAAAAGACTTTCGAAAAACTGGAATAGCAAAAGGGAACCGAAAGTCCCCTTTGCCATTAACAAGGGCCAGCGGCCCGACACATTTCGATCCAGGGACTTCAGTCCCTGGGACAAGGGATGGCCTAAAGGCCATATTTGTCGATGAGGTACAGCATAGAAGCCATGGCCGCTGCTCCCAGCTCCAGTTCACGCTTACTGACAGTCTCAAACTTATCGTTGGCCGCATGGTGGTAGTCGAAATACCGCTGCGTATCGGGCATTAATCCCAATAGCACCGTACCCTGCTGCGCCAGCGGCCCGATATCCGCACCGCCGCCGCCGGGTCCCAGTTCGTGAACCCCGTAAGCCGCGAATAGTTTTGTCCATTGCTGGATTTTAGCTTTTTGCTCTGGTGTACCTACAATCCCGAAGCCGCGGGGTGAAAACCCCCCGTGGTCCGATTCAATGGCCGCGATATGGGCCTCTTTTCTGGATTTGGCAGAATCGGCGTAGGTAACGCCACCCTTCATCCCATTCTCCTCGTTCATGAACATAACCGCACGCAACGTGTTATTGGGCTGGTAGCCTAATGCTTTCAAAATGCGCACCGCCTCGATGGACTGCACGCAGCCGGAGCCGTCGTCATGCGCGCCCTGGGCAAAGTCCCACGAATCGAGGTGACCACCTACGGCAATGTATTTGTCGGGAGTGGTTTGCCCCTTTAATTCCCCGATCACATTGTGCGACGGCGCATCGGGAAGCGTTTCGCAGTTTTGTTCGAAGTAGAATTCTGTTTCGGGATTTGTTTTCAATGTACTGGACAACAGTTCGGCACCGTTGGTACTGATGGCCGCCGCCGGGATCATCGGCGCGCCGCTTGCGTAGCGCATGCTGCCTGTGTGTGGGAAATCGTCGAGGCGCGTTGTCATGGAACGGGTAATGGAACCTATCGCACCCAGTTTGGCGGCTTCGCTCGCGCCCGCAGCGCGTTGCTCTACCGCACCTGCGTAGGCCTCGAAGGTATTGATTTTGGTAGCGTCCATCGGGCGATTGAAGAACACAATTTTACCCTTTACTTTCTCGGTGCCCAGGTCGCGAAGCTCCTGGAAGCTCTTCACCTCGATTACTTTGCCTTTGATACCACCTTTGGGAGTAGCGATCGAACCGCCCAGTGCCGCTATGGGAACCTCCGTTTTTTGTTTGCCAACAATGATCTGCGCTTTCTCCTTCGCTCCGCGCACCCAATGCGGAACCATCACATTTTGCAGGAACACATGATCGAAACGCTCGCCTTCCATCACCGATTTGGTATAAACGACAGCTTTGGCAGCACCTTCCGAGCCGCTCAGCCTCGGCCCGACCTGCTGGGTCAGGTGCCGGAGCCATTCGTAGGATTTGCCTTCCCCGAGTGCCGTGTTGTAAATTTTACGGATAAAGATAGAGTCGGCTTCGAAGTCGGTTTGGGCCGAAACGGGAAACGCTATCCCCGTAATGGAAAGGGATAGCGCTGTAAAGAATTTCTTCATTTGGTGACAGGAGTTTTGGAGTTGTTAGAGTTATAGGTTCAAAGTTTATGAGTTTAAAGTAAACATAATTAAACTTTGGACTCATAAACTATAGACTCGCAGACTTTAAACTCTAAACTCATAAACTCCATTTAGCTCGGTTTCACATCTTTTCCCTGACGTTTGGCAATTGACAGCAATAATGCAGGCAAAAGGATCAGGTTGGTACACATCGCCACCAGCAAAGTGATCGACACCATGACACCCATCGCAGCCGTTCCGCCGAAGCTGGACGCCGCGAAAATCGAGAACCCGCAGAAAAGGATCACTGCCGTGTAAATCATGCTCAAACCGGTCCCGAAAATAGACGCCGTTACGGCCTTCGATGGGGTAAGGCCTTTTTTGTACAGCTCCTCGCGGTAGCGTGTCAGGAAGTAAACCGTTCCGTCGGACGCGATACCGAACGTAATGCTGAAAATGAGGATCGTCGTCGGTTTGAAATAAATATCGAAATAGCCCATGATACCGGCCGTCAACGCGAGCGGGATCAGGCAGGGGAGTTTGGATAGCAGGATAATGGGAATGGAGCGGAAAAGCGCCATGCCCACAATCGCGATCAGGACGATCGCAATGATGAGGCTCTCGTACAAATTGCTGAGCAGGTAATCGTTGCTTTTCAGGAACACCAGGCTGTGGCCGGTGAGGCCCACCTTGTATTGCTCTGGACTGAAAATCGAATCGACTTTCGGACGGATGCGGGCCATCAGCTCCTTAATGCGCTCAGAACCAACATCGGCCATCTGAAAACTAACCCTGGTAACGCTTTTATCCTCGTTCAGGAATGAAGTCAGCTGCTTTGCTGCGCCTTGCTGGCTTTGCAGATAAGGGGCCATTTTATTCAGCTCCAATACGCCGGGCAGCGCGTAATATTTGGCATCGCCGCCGCGGTAGCCCTGGTAGAGGAATTTGGATGCCTCGACAATGGAAACCGGTTTCGAGAACTCGGGAAACTTCGCCATTTCGTTTTGCAAAGCCTTGATCTTGTACAAAGTCCTGGCCTGGTCCGCAAACACGCCGTTGGGTTGTTGGGTATTGATCATCACCTCGAAAGGCAATACGCCATTGAAGTTCTTCTCAAAAAAGCGGAGGTCGGTGTACACCACATCTTTTTTGGGTAAATCATCCACCACATAACCGATCGTTTGGATCTTGGTCATACCGAACGCCGAAACGACGATCAATACCACCATGGCAATGTAAATCTCTTTCCGGCGGTTGTGGACCAGGCTGTTAACCATCCTAAGGAACCCGAATGCCCATTTTCCTTCAAGGTGCTTCAAATGGCGGGGCTTGGGTGTACTCATGTAATGCAGGGTAATCGGCAGTAGCACCAGGCAAAGCACATAAGTGACCATCACGCTGATGGCTGCCACCACACCAAATTCCACAAGCAGAATACTATTGGTGAAATAAAACACGCCAAAACCAATCGCCGTCGTCATATTCGCCAGGAACGTCGATAACCCGATTTGCCGGATCATTTCGCGCAATGCCTCGTCCTTGTTGTTATGCGACACGAGCTCTGCCTGGTATTTATTGATCAGGAATACGCAGTTGGGGACCCCGATGACGATGAGCAGTGGCGGTATGAGGCCGGTAAGGGCGGTGATTTTGTAGTTAAATAAATGCAAAATTCCCACTGAGAATACCACGCCGATGAGCACTACTACAATGGAGAGCAAAGTAAGGCGGAACGAGCGGAAAAAAGCCCAGAGAATGAGCAGCGTGACGAATACCGCCAGCCCCATGAAAAGCTCCATTTCACCGGAGATCTTTTTCATATTCACTGTCCTGATATAAGGCATCCCGGAATAATGCAGATCGGTATTGTATTTGGCGGCGAACGTTTCGGACATTTTTTCAATGTCGTCGACGATCGTCAGGCGGCGTTTCGAATTGAGCTCCTTATCGTTGAAGGTGATAACGATCAGCGTCGCGTTAGTTTTGCTGTTGAGTACCAACCCTTCGTAGATAGGGAGGTTGGCAATCTCTTTTTTAATGCTGTCGGCCTCTGCCTGGGTGTTGGGAATATCGCGGATAACCGGGGAAAAATCGAAACGGGTGAGGCTGTCGTTGCGGGCGATTTTGTAAACATTGGCCAACGAAAGCACGTTCTTGATCCCTTCCGTCTCCTTAATTTGCTGCGCGAGTTTGCACCAGTCGCGGAATTTGTTGATCTCGAAAAGCTGCGGGTCCTGCCAGCCGATCACCATCACACTGCCGTCTTCGCCGAAAAGCTTGCGGAAGTCCTGGTATTCTTTCTCTACGGGGTCGTTGGAGGGCAGGATGCGTGCGAAATTGTAGGAGAGTTCAATTTTGCTGGCTTCATAGGCCATGAAGACCGTCGATACTAACACTAATGCAACCCACAAAAGCCGGTAGCGGATGATGTAAGTTGCTATTTTATTCCACATAATTAATTATTCAGTTCACAAAAAGTTGCAAATATAGCTACTACGAAGGGAAAAAGGGGCATTTTTGACGCTTCAAATGCCGGTCAATCTCTCAAGATGATGGTACTCAATGCCAAAGAACCGCTTGGCTTCCCGGATCTTTTCGAGCGCTGCCGCCTGCGATTTTTCCGTCCGGCTGCCCCTTGTTCCCACTATCAGGACGTTTTTAGGGGTATGGGCATCGGAAATAAATTCGAACACCTTCGTTTTGTACCCAAAATATTCCAGTACCAGCGCGCGGATACCGTCGGTTACCATTTCCGCCTGCCTTTCAAGGAAAATACCGTGCCGGGTCAGAAAACTGACGTCATTTTCAGTCTTATGTTTCTCGATCTGCCTGCGGATTTGCTTGTGACAGCAGGGGGCGACTACGATCAGATCGGATTCGGCCTGGATGCCTTTGAATATGGCGTCGTCGGTGGCTGTGTCGCAGGCATGCAGCGCGATGAGGATATTCGTGCCGGCAGCATCAAACTGGTCGATCGTACCTTCCCGGAATGACAGTCCTTCGAAACCGGCGTTTTGAGCGATCTGGTTGCATAATGTCACCAGATCCTCCCGGAACTCGATGCCGGTCACTTCCGGCGTGAGTTTCAGTACATTTTTAAGGTAGTCGTATAAGGCAAATGTGAGATAACCCTTCCCCGAGCCCATATCCGCCACCCTGACTGTATTTTGCGGGTCGATTTCCCTGATCAGGCTGCTCAGAATGTCGATATAATGATTGATCTGCCGGAATTTGTCCTGGGCATTATGGAACACATTACCCTGCTGATCGGTGATTTTGAGATCGAACAGGTAGCTTTTGCCGTTGGATGAAATGAGCCGGTTTTTGTTCTTGTCGTGGCTCAGAGAAGGCGCATCCCGGTTGGCGACGGCCTTTTTCTTCAAGGTAGCCTTGCCGCTGGGGTGCATTTCAAAAAGCACGTCCGAATCCGTCATTTGTAAAGTCGCCACGCGGAAATCGCTGCCGAGCCATTGCGCAAGCATCCCGATCACCTCTTCGTACGTGTGGTTTTTGGTAATGTCCCGTGTTTTGTGGCGGTAAGTAAGGCTTAACCGCGGCTCTTTCTTGATAAGGACTTTCTTGATATAGATATTTTTCAGGCTTTCGTCGGCGCCGTGGTAGTTGCCGAGCGAGAGTTTGACGAACGAGCGGTTATGGAGACTATTTTCGCTCTCGGTAATGAATTCCTGAGCCTTTGCGGTAACATTCATGAGGGTGCTTCAATCTTTTCTATAAAAGTAACGAGCAAATGTGCCGTTACAGTCTCGTTGCGGGGGGAAATCACTTGATGATCACTTTGGGAATCTCGATTTCGACACGAATGCCGTTTTGGTCCTCGCTGTGAATCTGTATTTTACCGTGCAGACTTTCCACACGGCTTTTGATATTTCTCAAACCAACTCCCTGTCGGCTCGGTTCGATCATCCCGGTACCGTTATCGCTCACCACGAGGACAATCGTTTTGAGGTTTTCAGTCAGGTCAACTGTTGCCTCGGTGGCGCCGGAGTGTTTGATGATGTTGTTGGTCAATTCCAATACAATGCTGTAAAGCTCAAACTCGATCTTGTTGTTGAGCCGGTTGTTCATCCCTTTCTGGTTGAATGTAAATGCGATATTCTTGTTTTCGTTCAGTTTGCTGATAAGCCGTTGCAGGGCCATGATCAGTCCGTGTTCTTCGAGCTCAGCAGGCATCAGGTTGTGGGAAAGGCTCCTTACTTCCTTATAAGCGGCCCCGACCATCTGGTGTACGCTTTCGTAGATTTTTTGTTCTTCTGCGGAAAGTACTTTTTTATCAATTCCATACAAATACCAGTTCAGCGATGCCAATGTGCCACCCAGATGGTCGTGCAGTTCGGCTGCGACGCGCTTTCTTTCGATTGTCTGCCCTTCAATGAGTGCGGCCTGTATTTCAGCATTTTTCCTGCGGAGCTTTTTGTTATTGAACCAAAGGAAAATTGCAAACAGAATAACAAGGCAGGAGAAGCCGATCAGGAACCGCTGCACGGTGCGCTGCTCGCTGATGATTTTCTGCTGGATCTCGGAGTCCATCAGCTCGTTGTCGTACATCAGCTGGTACATCGTGTATTGGCGCTTGATCGTCTCGTCATGGATCATCCGGCGTGTATAGTTGACCGCCTGGCTGTAATTCAAGGCAACATCATACATCTCTTTTGCCTTGTAGGAGCGGGAAAGCGTTACGAGCGCCCAGTTGGTTTGCTGGGTCGAATGGTAGATTTTAGAATAGGTCAATGCCCTGAGGCCTGCCTCGATGGACTCGTCGTATTTTTTCTGGTAGTAATAAGTATTGCTCAGGTCATTGAGGCAGTTCAGCTCTCCGTATCGGTTCTGTATTTTTCGGAACAGTGCGATGCTTTGCAAAAAGTATTTCTCGGCCTCGGTATAGTTGGCCGTGCGCACGTGCATGTAGCCGATGCTTTGCAGAACCGTAGCACGGCCCCAGTCTGAGTTCATTTTATCGAACATCTTATACGACTGGTTGTACAGCTTCATGGCCACATCGTACCTACTTTTCTCACGGTAGCAGTTACCCAGGTTCTCGATGCTCAACGCGAGCGAGCTATCGGCTTTCAGTTGGGTGAAAATCTGTATGGCATGCTCGTAGTTGATCCGGGAAGAGTCCCATTGGCGGTATTCGGAGTAGCTTTCACCCAGGAAACGTTTGCCATGAGCAGTGAACATCGGCATATTCAACTGTTTCGAGAGGGTAATCGTTTCATTGGAAAGCTCCCGCAAAACGTCGTAGCTGCCATCCAGCAAATAATAGGTACTCAGCAGGTTGTAGGCAAGCAGCTTCCCTTTCGCCCATTGGTGTTTTTGAGAAAGGCGCAGTACATGTTTGGAATAGAACATTGACTTTTCCGCATCCTGAAACAAATACTCGGAAGCGAGCTTATGGTATTTGCGAATTAGGACAGTGTCTTCGGCAAAGCCTTCCTGTGGCTTGGATTCCACTACTTCGGTACTTCTTTTTGCGCCGTTGCCCTGTCCGGTGGAAGTGCATTGGCTAAAAGAGAGAATGCATCCTAACGAGAAGAGGAGAACTAGTTTGTAGAATTCATTCATATAGCACTGATCTCTTGATAGTTAGGTGCGTAGCGGGTTGTCGAAGGCTGGTTTAATAAGACGCGGGCCATTAGCCTTTACTTACAAAAATATTGTCTTTTATGTAATATCTGTAAGGAAGTTCGCGGCCGACATTAATGCCGATACGAGGGCCGGCTGTAATCGCCTGAGGAGCAGCGACTGGTGCGCGGAGGTACAATGCTTCGCCGGTGAGAAGGGTCGCATTATGCTTGTCACGCTCAATGCCCATGGCCTGCACCAGTTTGCCCGGGCCGCGGCAAAGTTCTTTGAGGGCTATCTTACCGGTCGGGGACATACCGGGTGTTTTTCCGGGCCGGATAAGCCTGCGCATTTCCATGAGTTCGATACCGGCCGTAGGCTGCAATGCACGGATCAGCACCGCTTCCCCGGTACCTTCGGCATTGCTGACAATATTGAAGCATTGGTACATCCCGTAAATCAGGTAGACATATACCGTGCCGGCGATGCCATACATCGGCTCAGTGCGCGGAGTGCGCCGGTTGAATGCATGGCACGCAGGATCATCCTGCAAATAGGCCTCCGTTTCGACAATTATGCCGCTCGTAAGGCCGTCCGGGCTTTCATGCACCAGTTCGCAGCCCAACAATTTCTGCGCGAGCGTGCGGGTATCATAATCGGAGAAGAAGGAAAGAGGAAGCTTCTCTCCGGGCATCAGATAATGTTCATCGTTTGCTCCTTAATTTTTTCAAGCTCGTCCTTCATCTGGACCACCAGGTGCTGGATCGTGGCGTCGTTGGCTTTCGAGCCGATGGTGTTGATTTCCCGGCCGATTTCCTGCGCGATGAAATTGAGCTTTTTACCGTTGCTTTCCGAAGCTTTCATCGTTTCGATGAAATAAGTAAGGTGGTTTGCCAGACGGATCTTCTCCTCTGAAATATCGAATTTCTCGACATAATAAATCAGTTCCTGCTCGAAACGGTTCGGGTCGAAGTTATCGTCGGTCAGCAAATCCCTCATCTGTTTTTCGATGCGTTCACGGACAGCCGGAATGCGGGTTTTGTCTTGTTCGGCCACCTGGTCGAGGAGATTCTGAATGGTAGCAATGTATTCGGCGAATTTGTCGGCGGTCATGCGGCCTTCCTGCTCGCGGAAAACAGAACATTTACGGAGCGCTTCCATCACGGCCACTTTGATCTGCGCCCAGTCGTCTTCTTTGCTGGTCTCGTCCACCGTTTCGTTGTTATATGCATTGGGCATTTGCAATGCAATGCGAAGCAGTTCTGTCGAATCCGGTGTAAAGCCCAGGTCGGTCGCGGTTTGCGACAGATCCTGGTAATAGGCGCTGACTAGCGCCCTGTTCACCGAAGTCGAAGCGACCGTCTTCCCCACTGGCTGGACAGTGAGCGTAAACTCCACTTTACCGCGTTCCAGCGACTGGGTAATGAGGTTACGGATTTCGATCTCCCTTTCGGAGTAATTGCGTGGTACGCGACAATAAATATCCAGGAATTTAGAGTTCAATGTCTTGATTTCCACCGTGACATTGATCGATTCGGATTCGATGTTGGATACACCGTATCCGGTCATTGATTTTAACATAAGAATGTGCGTTGGTTCCGGTTAAGGAACGGGTTAATTAAATCGCTGCTTGCCACCCGATTTCGCCGGATGTTGACTTTCAGATGGTTGCGGCTTCGAGATCAGTGCATTCCTTTCCATATCGGCATTGAAAATACGGAACCTGGATACGTCGCAGGCCAGGTACAGCGCTTGGAGTAACGAGCCGGGTTCTGCGATATTTTTGCCTGCAATATTGTAAGCTGTGCCGTGGTCGGGCGAGGTGCGCACGGCCGAAAGTCCGGCGGTGAAATTCACACCTTCGTTGAATGCCAGTGTTTTAAATGGGATCAGGCCCTGGTCGTGATACATCGCGAGCACGGCGTCGTACTGGCGGTAAGTACCGGCAGCGAAGAAGCCGTCAGCGGGGAAGGGCCCTACTACCAAATGGCCTTTTTCTTTAAACTGCTTGATCACCGGCTGGATGATTTCGATTTCCTCCGAGCCCAGCAAGCCATTCTCGCCGGCATGCGGATTAAGGCCGAGCACTGCCAGTTTAGGTTTTTTAATACCAAAATCCCCTTTCAGCGACTGTAAAATCTGCTCGATCTTGGCGGTGAGTTTTTCCGCCGTGATGTGTTCGCGAACGTTTTGCAAGGGGATATGGCCGGTGAGAACGCCTACGCGCAGGTCGCCTGCCACCATGAACATCAGCGCATCATCCTTGCCGAATGCCTGCGCGAGGAATTCGGTGTGGCCGGGGAATTTAAAATCTTCGTTCTGAATGTTGTCCTTATTGATAGGGCCGGTAACGAGGGCTTGTATTTTCCCTTCTTTCAGGTCTTCTACGGCGCGTTTTAATGAGGCAAAAGAACCCTGGCCGGCTTCTGCGGTAATCTTGCCGGGCTGTATTTCTGTCTGGTGGTCGTGCCAGCAGGTGATGACGTTCGTGAGTTTATGGTTGGCCTGCTCGGGTTTCTGGATACCGTGCAGGTTCCAGTCTTTCATTTCAAGCAGGTTGCGGTACTGGTTCAATACTCTCAGGGAGCCGTAAATGATTGGTGTGCACAATTTTGATAACTGGTTCCCCTCTAATGCTTTAAGGATTACTTCCGGGCCAATGCCGTTATAATCGCCGATTGTGATCCCGATAACCGGTTTATCACTGTGTTGTTCGCTCATGTAGGTAAATGCTGTTCTATGTGTTCTCCTGCGTAATTCTGTATTACTTTTGCCGGACGGTTCAACCGGCAAGTTACAAAAAATCCTGTGCTACTATGAAAATCCTGATCGCAGACTCCATGCATCCGTCATTATTCGAGATGCTGGCCGAGCAAAAGTGGGAATACGATTACCATCCAGAATACAAAAGAGAAGACATAAAGAACGCACTGCCCGGATACGACGGACTTATGATCCGCAGTAAGACCTTCCTGGATCGTGAAATGCTCGAAAATGCGAAAAGCCTGCGCTTCATCGCACGGGCAGGCGCGGGGCTCGATCTGATCGACCTGGACGTGGCCAAAGCGCTGAATGTCGAGGTATTTCATGCGGGTACAGGCAACCGTGACGCCGTTGCAGAACAGGCAGTTGGTATGCTGCTGGCGCTTTTTAACAACATTCTGCGCGCCGACCGGCAGGTACGGAACGGAATCTGGGACCGTGAAGGCAACAGGGGAGTGGAGTTGATGGGCAAAACTGTCGGGTTGATCGGCTACGGAAATAATGGCTCTGCTACTGCGAAGAGGCTCAGCGGTTTTGGCTGCAAAGTACTTGCGTATGATAAATACCGTGACAATTACGGCGACGCATTCGCGACCGAATCGTCAATAGAGGAAATCCAGCGCGAAGCCGACATTCTCAGTCTGCATATTCCATTGACCGACATTACCCGCTACCTGGTTAATGACGAGTTTATTCGCAGCTTCGCCAAGCCATTTTATTTATTGAATTTATCCAGAGGTGAAGTGGTGAAATTAAAGGCGGTAACCGAGGCACTAGAGAGTGGTAAAATCAGAGGTGCTTGCCTGGATGTGCTTGAAAATGAGAAGATCGGGAAGCTGACGGCGGAGCAACAGGACGTTTTTGATTATTTATGTGCGTCGGATCGCGTGGTGCTTACACCGCACATCGGAGGCTGGACACATGAGAGTTATGTCCGGATCAATAAAGTACTGGTTGAGCAAATCCGGAACTGGCTATAAACAAATATGCCGACCAATGGTCGGCACGTTTGCATCTATTAGCCATGAAAAATAAAATACTTACTTGCCAAGTGTACCGCGAAGCGCACGTGGAATTTCAACTGATGCGATCGGGTTGCTTGCCGCTGTCAATATAACAAAATTTTCAGCTTTGAGTGCACCAACCTTCACAGATTTTCCTAAATCCAGTTCAGTTACATCAACATTTACATAGTCAGGGATGTTCTCCGCAAGACCCTGTACGCGCAATTTACGCAATTTTTGGTTCATTTTACCACCTTTCATAACGCCGGCGGATGTACCTGTCAATTTAACAGGAACTTCAACTTTTATTTCCTTGCCAGGAATGATTTCAAGAAAATCCGCGTGGATCAACGAGTCATTCACAGGGTGGAATTGTTTTTCCTGAAGAATCGCATTGTACAGGGTACCTTCGATGTTCAGGGTAACGTTAAAAATATCTGGTGTGAAAAGCAATTCACGGAACAACATAGCCGGAGCATAGAAATGCACTTGTTCGGCTCCTCCGTACAACACAGATGGAACATATCCTTGAGCGCGCAAGTTCTGTGATTCCACCTTGCCGAGATTCGCTCTTTTAAACCCTACAATCTCAAGACTTTTCATAAGATTTTTATAAGAAAGTTAAATAAAAAGAAAATTTACTGAGAATTTATAAATAATGAACTAATAGATTCGTGATCGCGGATCCGGCCTATTGCCTTTGCAAAAATTTCTGCAACAGACAGTACGCGGATTTTATCATTCTGTTGCTTTAGAGGGATAGTATCTGTTACTATCAGCTCTTCCAGCACCGAATTGGCAATATTTTCATGCGCCTTGCCCGACATGATCGCGTGCGTGCTGATCGCTCGGACGGATGTCGCACCTTTTTCCATGATAATCTCGGCTGCCTTACAAAGCGTACCACCCGTGTCGATCAGGTCGTCTACCAGCACTACGTCCATCCCTTCCACATCTCCGATCACCTGCATGCTCGCGATTTCGTTGGCGCGTTTTCGGTGCTTGTCGCACAGGATCATGTCCGCGTTCAGGAATTTGGCGAAATTCCGTGCGCGTGCGGCGCCGCCTACGTCAGGCGATGCGATCAGCAGATTTTTAAGGTTCAGGGATTTGATATAAGGAACAAAAATCGAGGTTCCTTCGAGGTGGTCAACAGGCAGGTCTAAAAAGCCCTGGATCTGTCCGGCGTGTAAGTCTATGGTCATCACGCGGTCAACTCCCACTGCCGTAAGGAGGTTCGCAACGACTTTCGCTGCAATCGCCACGCGTGGCTTGTCTTTTCTGTCCTGGCGTGCATAGCCGAAATAGGGGATCACCACCGTCACATAATGCGCCGAAGCACGACGGGCCGCATCCACCATCAGCAGCAACTCCATCAGGTTATCGGCAGGAGGGAATGTAGATTGGATCAAAAAAACATCGCAACCTCTGATCGACTCCTCGAAACTTGGTGACAGCTCACCATCGCTGAATTTCCGCAACGTGTAGCCTCCCAGTTCCTTACCATAATACCTGGCAATGTCTTTGGCCAAATATTCGGACTGACTCCCCGAAAATATTTTTACTGTATTGAATGAACCCATGGCCAAACTAAAATTTGCGCAAAATTAAATAAAACCAGTTAATTAAGATAGTATCTTTTTAAAAAAATATAATAAAGCTGTACGACGCAGTATCCGACCAGCAGCCCGACCAATGCTCCTACGAGGATGTCGAGCGGGTAATGTACGCCTACATATACGCGACTATAAGCGTAAACGACCGCCCAGAGGAACAAAAAAGCCATTTGCGGCACCTTATTTTTTAACAGATTAAACCAGGCGATCGCCAATGCAAAACTGGTGGACGCATGCGATGATGCAAAGCCGTACAAGCCGCCGCAGTCGGTCACATGGTGCATTACCGTGGTGATCGTGGGATCGTGGCAGGGCCTTAATCTCAAAAAGTAGGGCTTCATAAACCCGGAAGTAACCTTGTCGGCCAAGGCGACCGCCAGCACCACGGCAATCACGATGAAACCACCTTTTTTCCAACCTTCGGCGCGGATAGTTAGTGCGATCAGCAGAATGTACAGCGGAACCCAGGTGAATTTGTAGGTAACCCAGTACATCACCGTGTCGAGCCAGGGCGTGTGAAAGCCGTTGAGCCATAAAAACAGCTCCTGGTCAGCGCGGACTATGCTATGTACCGCATCCGTCATGAACTGAAACCGAGCACTTTTCTTACCTTGCCGATTGTATCCTGGGCTATTTCGCGCGCTTTGGCTTCTCCTTCCACGAGAATCCCTTCCAGCTCCTCCGTATTTTCCATATAATAATTGAAAATGCGGCGCGGCTCAGCGAATACTTCCATAAAGCATTCAAAAAGCGCTTGCTTGGCGTGTCCATAACCGTAGCCGCCGTTCAGGTAGTTCTGGCGCATGGTTTCTACATCCGATTCTTTTGCGACCAGGCTGTAAAGCTGGAATGTGATGTCGTTATCCGGATCTTTGGGTTCTTCAAGCTGCTTGGAGTCGGAAAGGATCTTTTTTGTGACCTTTTTCAGCTCGTTCTCCGGTAGGAAAATGTCGATATAATTGTGGTAGGACTTGCTCATTTTCTGCCCGTCGAGCCCGGGAATCGTCATGATGCGTTCGTCGATCTTAGGCTCAGGGAGTACCAGGATATCTTCACCGGCCAGTATATTGAACCGGTTAGCAATGTCCTTGGTCATTTCAAGATGCTGTTTCTGATCTTTGCCCACCGGGATGATATTGGCATTATACAGCAGAATATCAGCTGCTTGCAACACAGGGTAGGTAAAAAGCCCTGCATTCACATCCGCCAGTTTCTCCGACTTATCTTTAAAAGAAGTCGCATTGGCCAGCATCGGGAACGGCGTGAAGCAGTTCAGGTACCAGTTAAGCTCAGCATGCTCCTGCACCCGCGACTGGCGCCAGAAAACATTTTTTTTGTAATCGAATCCGAATGCGAGCCAGGTAGCTGCAATGGCGCGGACATATTCGCCGCGTTCGATACCGTTTTTCAGCGTCGTCAGCGAATGGAGGTCGGCAATGAAGAAGAAAGATTCGTTCTGGGGATTTTTAGAGAGTTCGATCGCAGGTTTGATGGCTCCCAGGATGTTACCCAGGTGAGGTCGCCCGCTGCTTTGAATGCCTGTTAGGATTCTGGCCATTTATTACTTGATACTTAGTTACGTGATGTTGGTTTACGGCGATTGTCCCAAAATGAAAGCAAAACAATATGATCTTTCTTCACTTTGTAAAACAATGAACATTGCTTGGTAACAAAACCTTTCCGCAAGCCGGGCTTCGATCGAGAGGCCTCGTACATAAGCGGAAATACCGCTATCTGTTTCAGGACATCTCTGGTTTTCCTGATAAACTTTCTGACTTCCTTTTCGGACCAATCGGTTTCCAAGTGTGCGATAATGTCGGTAAAGCTTTTTTCTGCCTTCGCCGTCCAGCGAATAGGCATGTTCATAGATACCTGCTGAATTTTTGCATTACCTCTTCGTGAGATTTGGTCTGACCTGCCTCAGATTGCTTCAAACCTTCGTCGATGCTATCTTTCACATGATCAGGGAGGTCATCCCAAAAATCGGTGTATTCCAGCTTCTTCTGTATTTCTTCCCAGTCCTTCATGGAGATGTAAACACCAGTTCTCTCTCCGTTTTCATTCGACAAATACTGCACATTCATAGCTATCAACAGGTTAGCGTTTTCTGGTGGGCATTAGCCTTTTCTTAATCCCAAAATTCGTTAAATTGAACCAGAAAACGTAGTAAATTTGAATTTTATACCTTCACCAACACGACATGGATTCTAAAACGCTGCACTTTCTCAGTCAATTAGCCGAAAACAATAACAGGGAGTGGTTTCAGGAAAATAAGAAACTTTATGAAGCCGCGAAAGCGGATATGGAAAAGCTGGTCGGTTACCTGATCACCGAGGTCGGGAAGTTTGAAGACCTGGGAAATGTGCAAGTGAAGGATTGTATGCTGCGAATTTACCGGGACGTCCGATTTTCCAAAAACAAGGATCCCTACAAAAAAAATCTGGCGGCGGGTATTGGCCCGGGCGGGAAGAGCTCGGGGAAAATCGACTATTACCTGCAAGTACAGCCAGGCGACCAGACCTTCCTTGGCGGTGGGATGTGGGAGGTGACCGCCGAGCAGTTGGCCCGCTTCCGGCAGGAAATCGATTACAATGCGCATGAGCTGAAATCGATCATTGAAGAAAAGGAATTTCGCAGCTATTTCCCTGAAATTCATGGGGAAAGCCTGAAAACCGTTCCTAAGGGTTATTCCAAAGACCATCCGGAAATCGAGCTTTTGAAACGTAAGCAACTTTTTTTTATGCACCGCTACACCGATAAGGAGGTGGCTTCCAAAGACTTTGGAGACCGGGTTCTGAAAGGCATTCAATTGCTGAAACCCTTTACCGATTATATGAATTATGTATTATACGAAGAAGCGGAGGAGCATTGATCTGATACGCTGCGTACCGCTTGGCGAGACTGTAATAGCCATTACAACCCATTAAATATGCAATTTTCACATTTGCACTGTCACACCCAGTTTTCGCTGCTGGATGGTGCTGCCGATATTAAAAAGCTGTTCAAAAAGGCAAAGGAAGACAATATGCCTGCCGTCGCCATTACCGACCATGGTAATATGTTCGGGGTGTTTGAGTTTGTGGCCGAGGGGAACAAGCAAGGTATCAAGCCGATCGTCGGCTGCGAGTTTTATGTCGTGGAAGATCGGCATGTGCGGCAGTTTACCAAAGACAAAAAGGACGTCCGTTTTCACCAGTTGCTGCTAGCCAAAGACGAAATTGGCTATAAGAATCTGGTGAAAATGTGTTCACTGGGCTTTATTGAGGGGATGTATGGTAAATATCCGCGGATCGATAAGGAGCTTATCGTTCAATATCACCAGGGCCTGATCGCAACCACCTGTTGCATCGGTGCGATGATCCCGAAAACGATCCTGCGCCAGGGCGAAGAGGCGGCGGAAAAGGAATTCCGTTGGTGGCTGGATTTGTTCGGCGACGACTTTTATGTGGAATTGCAGCGCCACGACATTCGCGATCAGTACATTGTGAATGAGGTGCTTGTAAAGTTCGCACGCAAATATAACGTAAAGATCATTTGCTCAAACGACTCCCATTATGTGGATCGCGAGGACTGGAATGCGCACGATATCTTGCTGTGTATCAATACCGGAGATAAGCAGAGCACGCCTTCTGCCAAAGATTTCGACGACGAAAAAGGTATCCCGAAGGGCTCTCGTTTCGCATTCTATAATGATCAGTTCTATTTCAAAAACACCAGCGAAATGCTGCAACTGTTCAACGACCTGCCTGAGTCGCTGGACAATACCAATGAGATCGTAGACAAAATCAAAACCCTTGATCTCCGGAAGGACATTCTACTCCCCAACTTCCCGATCCCCGACGAGTTTAAGACGCATACCTTGTCGGAGATGGTAGGTAAAAAGGAGCTTACCGCCGATGTTCTGAACCAATGGGAATACTTGCGGCACCTTACATTCGAGGGCGCGCGGAAGAAATATGAAGTGGTAACGCCGGAAATCGAGGAGCGGCTTAATTTCGAGCTGCAAACGATCCGGAATATGGGTTTTCCAGGCTATTTCCTTATTGTGGCGGATTTTATTGATGCAGGACGCAAAATGGGCGTTTTCATTGGCCCGGGACGTGGCTCGGCCGCGGGTTCCGCGGTGGCATACGCGATAGGGATCACGAACATCGACCCGGTCAAATATGACCTCCTTTTTGAGCGTTTCCTCAACCCCGACCGTATTTCCATGCCCGATATCGATACCGACTTCGACGACGACGGCCGTCAGAAGGTGATCGATTATGTGGTAAAAAAATATGGCTATAACCAGGTTGCGCAGATCGTAACCTATGGTACGATGGCCGCCAAATCGGCGATTAAAGACGTGGCGAGGGTAATGGACCTGCCATTACCCGAAGCGAATGCATTGGCAAAGCTCGTTCCGGACAAGCCTACTTATAATATGACGCTGAACCGCATTTTCACGGCGCCATTGGAAGGAGAGGGGAGCCTCATGAAAAAGGAGGGTATCTCGCCGGATGAATTGGAAAATGTGAAGCGGATGCGCGCCATTGCAATGGGTAATGATTTGCAAGCCAGTGTGTTGCAGGAGGCGCGAAGATTGGAAGGTACCGTAAGGAACACCGGTATTCACGCGGCCGGTATCATCATCGCTCCGAGCGACCTGACGGAAATCATTCCGGTCAGTACCTCCAAAGACTCCGACTTTTTGATTACCCAATACCAGGGAAAGATCATCGAAGACGCGGGTGTTATCAAAATGGACTTTTTAGGGCTTCGAAACCTTTCGATTATTAAGGAAGCCCTCAGGATGATCAAGAATAACTACGGGGTTGATATTGTGATCGACGATGTGCCGCTGGATGATCCGAAAGTGTTTGAGCTGTTCCAGCGCGGTGAGACCAACGCAATATTCCAGTTCGAATCCGACGGGATGAAGAAGTATATGCGCGACCTCATCCCTGACCGTTTCGAGCACTTGATCGCGATGAACGCCTTGTACCGCCCCGGGCCGATCGCGTACATCCCCAACTTCATCCGCAGGAAGAACGGGCAGGAGGAAGTGACGTACGATTTACCTGAATTAGAAGAATACCTGGCTGATACTTATGGTATTACGGTGTATCAGGAGCAGGTAATGCTTTTGTCGCAGAAGCTGGCCGGCTTTACGAAAGGTCAGGCGGATACACTGCGGAAAGCGATGGGTAAGAAGCAGATCGAAACGCTGAACAAGCTGAAAGACGACTTCATGAAAGGCGGTACAGAAAAGGGCCTCGACGCGAAAAAGCTGGAAAAAATATGGACCGACTGGGAGGCATTTGCATCTTATGCATTTAACAAGTCCCATTCGACCTGCTATGCTTTCGTGGCCTATCAGACTGCCTATCTCAAAGCACATTATCCCGCCGAATACATGGCGGCGGTTTTGACAAGCTCGCTGGGCAGTATCGATAAGATTACTTTCTTCATGGAGGAATGTAAAAACCTCGGTCTGCCGGTTCTTGGCCCGGATATCAATGAATCGGAGCGCCAATTTAGTGTAAATAAGAAAGGTGAAATCCGTTTCGGGCTTGCGGGTGTTAAAGGTAGCGGTGATGCGGCGGTCGAATCAATTATAGAAGAACGTGCAAAAGGCGGCCCGTTCCAGGACGTGTTCGACTTTATGACGCGGGTGAACCTCCGTACCGTGAATAAAAAGACATTGGAGAGCCTTGCTTACGCCGGGGCCTTCGATTGTTTCACCGATTACCATCGCGCACAGTATTTTACCGCCGAGGCCGGAGAAACCGGGACATTTATTGAAAAGTTGATCCGTTACGCCAACAATTACCACGCGGAGAAATCATCTGCACAAGCTTCGCTTTTCGGCATGTTAGGCGACGCCGGTTCCACGTTGGCGAAGCCGAAAGCTGCCGACATAGCACCGTGGGATGATCTCGCAAAGCTACGGTATGAGCAGGAAGTGGTAGGTTTTTATATCTCAGGCCACCCGCTCGATACCTTCCGTGCGGAATTGGACAACTTCTGCAACTGTACCCTCGATAAGGTGATGGAAATACAGGAAGGGGAGCGCGCACCGAAGTATTACGGGAAGGAAATCAACGTCGCAGGCATAGTCACCAGCGCACAGGAACGGATGTCGAAAAATGGCAGCTTGTTTATGATCTTTAAAATTGAAGACTACCAGGGTGCCATGGAAATGCTGATCGGCGGAGAGGATTACATCCGCTTTAAAAATTACCTGCAAGTGGGGCAGTTCCTGTACATTAAAGGCAAAGTGCAGAACCGCTGGAAGCAGGAAGATCAATTCGAATTCAAAATCTCGCAAATACAACTGCTGCCGGAGATCATGGAGAAAATGTGTAAGAAAATCAAAATTAACCTTACGCTCGATCAGATCGACGCACAATTCATCCATGTGCTTAATGATACCTTCGGAAGCTATCCCGGCGGATGCCAGGTAAGCATGACGGTGAAAGATCCGGAGACCCATCTGGAAGTAGAATTGCTGTCGCGCGGTTACCGCGTAGCGCCTAGTAATGAGCTATTTAAGGTGCTGAGGGGCTCTCTGGGCGTTAAATTCTCCCT
The DNA here is from genome assembly GCF_057586235.1 of Dyadobacter sp. SRI_021. Taxonomy (NCBI): domain Bacteria; kingdom Pseudomonadati; phylum Bacteroidota; class Cytophagia; order Cytophagales; family Spirosomataceae; genus Dyadobacter; species Dyadobacter sp. SRI_021. The sequence continues at coordinate 91,570 of NZ_JBYCZM010000012.1, read as the reverse complement.
AAACTGATTTGTATTAAATTAAACAAGGAACTTTTAGATAGTAATATTCCTTATTAACCCAGATTGATAAATAACATTTAGACACTTAAAACATGGGAAAAGCACTTGAAATTACCGATAGCACCTTCGACGAACTGATCCAGGGCGATAAGCCAGTACTGGTTGACTTCTGGGCTGAGTGGTGTGGGCCTTGTAAAATGATCGGTCCGGTTGTTGAACAACTCGCCGGTGAATACGATGGCAAAGCAGTTATCGGTAAAATGGATGTAGATATGAACTCTTCGGTACCTGCAAAATTCGGTATCCGCAGTATCCCTACGCTGATGATCTTCAAAGGCGGCCAACTGGTAGATAAAGTAGTAGGAGTTGTTCCCAAAACAACCCTTGAAGATAAATTGAATGCGCAGATCGAAGCGACCGTTTGATAATCGCTGATTTGTAAAAGAGTTAAAAGCCCCGGTGACGGGGCTTTTTTATTTATATGCCCTCTGTTAGGGTATATAATTATATACTATTTATCACTATATTCACGCTATGAAATATTCGGAATTTCATCGTGTCATCCGACGTAACGGGTGGATTCTGGCTCGTACACGAGGTAGCCACTATATGTACAGTAAAAACGGCGTAACCTATTGTGTGCCGTACCATTCTTCCAAGGAAATGAATGAGGGTTTGAGAAGGACAATTATTAAAGAAATGAAATTGACTAATTGGTAGAGAAATGAAACGAATCAGGGTATTGATTGAAAGAGGGAAAGACGGGTATAGTGCTTACGCGGAGAATGCCAGGAAAATTTATGGGATTGGCGATACAGTGCAAGACGTAAAGAAGAACGTGCTCGAATGTATCGAAATCGTCAAATCATTTGACGACAAAAATATCCCGGCGGCGTTGAAAGGCGAGTATGAGATCGTCTGGAAATTCGATGTGGAAAGTCTTTTGGAGTATTATAAAGGCATTTTCAGCCAAACCGGTATTGCCCGGCTGACTGGTATCAATGAAAAGCAATTGAATCACTACGCGTCCGGGCTTAAAAAGCCGCGCCCCGCGCAGGCAAAAAAAATTGAGAATGCTTTGCACAAGCTCGGTGGGGAATTGCTGGCTATTGAGTTGTAGCGCAATGCCTGGCGGCATTTGAGTTCTTTTGTTTTAAAACGCAAATTGAGGAATTCGGTGTTGCCAGGTCAAGTCGCGTCGCGATGTAACATTGGTAGCAAACCCCTGCGACAGGCTATTCATTGATTTCAATCGCAAAACCCGCATCGAAAGTCCCGCCCGCTTCCAGTTTCAAAATTCCTTCTTTCGTTTCGAAGTTCTGGTCCGAATCGGCGGCGTCGGCTATACCTAGCCAAGGTTCAATGCAAACGAAATGGCCGCCCGGCTTGGCCCAGATGCCTAAGTAGGGAAAATCTTTGTAGTAAACCGTGACTACCTGCCCGGATTTGGTACTTCTCAGGCTTACCTGTTTCGAAATCAAATGCTTGAATATCAGTGCGTCGTTATCAAACAAGTGGATGTTCAGGTGCAGCACATTGGTATGTTCGAGCACCGGTTTGGTGGTGTTACTCACGAGCCCGTTCTTTTCGAGCAGCCAGGTTGAATCGTTTTCAATGGCCTCGAATTCAAGATAGTAATCCTCGTAAACTTCGTCCTCATGTAGAGGACATTTGAATGCGGGGTGGCCGCCGAGGGAAAAAAGCATTTCGGAACCTCCGTGGTTGATGATTTTATGATCGATCATCACCTTCTTGCCATTCAGCCGGTAGGTAACCTGAAATTCAAACTCAAAAGGGTAAATGACCAGCGTTTCTCCGCTATATTTCAATGTAAATGTAAGACTATCAGTCGTCTGACTTGTCAGTTTTACATTGGCATTGTTACGGACCATGCCGTGGCGTGGCACCGCATATTCATTGCCATTATATTTTACAAACCCGTTTTTAACCGCCCCGATCACTGGGAAAAGCACCGGTGCATAACTACCCCAAACGGCCGGATCGGCGTTCCAAAGGAAATCCTTGCCGGTTATCGTCGACTGGATCTGGCAGAGTTCGGCGCCGGTTTCCTGCACGGCGATTTTCAAATGGTCGTTTTGAATGGAGTAGTTCATATCGTTCAAGAATTCAATATCGTTCGGGAATTCAACACTTTAAGGATGATGGAGCAGGCTTCGCGAATTTGATCATCAGTAATGGTAAGCGGAGGCGCAATGCGCATGGAATTATCGCAAAACAGGAACCAGTCGGTTACTACGCCCAGCTCGATGCATTGATCGATGGTCGCCTTCAGTTTATCGAACGATTCCATTTCCGCTGCAAGCATAAGGCCTTTTCCGCGGATTTCCTTGATTTCAGGGTGAATTAACAGTGTCTTAAACAGCTCACCTTTCGCGATGGCGGCTTCGGAGAGGCGCTCGTCAATCGTTACACGTAATGCTGCCAAGGAGGCTGCACAGCTTACCGGATGGCCACCAAAAGTAGTAATATGCCCCAGTATCGGGTTGGTTTTCAGTACTTTCATGATTTTTTGCGATGCCATAAAAGCCCCGATCGGCATGCCGCCACCCATTCCTTTGGCACTCAACAAAATATCCGGGTAAATGCCATACTGCTCAAATGCCCAGAAACTCCCGGTACGCCCGAAGCCTGTTTGAATTTCATCCAAAATGAGCAAAGTGCCGGTTTCGGTGCATTTACGGCGCAACGCAACCAGGTAATCTGCCGCAGGCACGCGTACGCCCGTCTCTCCGCCGATTACTTCAATGATCACAGCGGCAGTTTGGTATGTAATTTTATCCAAATCAGGCAAATGTCCATGCCGGATATGCTTTACACCAGGCAGCAGCGGACGGAAATTTCGTTTGAAAAACTCCGCACCGGCCAGACTTAATGCGCCCTGAGTAGCACCATGATAAGCGTTATAGCAGGAAATGAATTCACGGCGTTTGGTAAATCGCTTCGCCAGTTTCATGGCCCCCTCCACAGCTTCGGTACCAGAGTTCGTGAAATAGATGTTATCGATCAGCCCGAAAGGAGAGGGGTAGGGGGCATCGAGGCGTAGCGTATCCGCAAGCGCTTTCGCGAGTTGCACCTGTGCGCTTTGCACGTATTCGCCGTACACGAGCAGGTGCATGTGCTTGCCGAGCTGTGCGTGAATGGCTTCGAGGACTTTTGGATGCCGGTGGCCGACGCTGCTCACACCGATGCCGGAAATCAGGTCCATGTACGACTTCCCGTCCGGACCGAACATGTAAACGCCCTCTGCCTTTTCAATTTCAAGGGCAAGCGGGAAATCGGAAGTTTGCGCCAGATGGTCGAAAAAGTGCTGGCGGTGTGAAATATGCATTCTATTTTTCAAAAAAACTGGCACTGCCGCCTACCCAGGTAAAATCCTTGTTGTACCGGACCCCGATCATTTCGCCGCGACTTAACCGGCTGAGACTGATCAGCAGTTCCGGCTTTTCGGCATGGTCGGGCCAGCCGTACATCATGCGGATTTCGCATTTCACGAGGCCGTCGGGTGCCTGGATCACCGGTTCATAGGCGACTTTTCGCTGCAATATATAATTTTCCGGGTCGGTAATGGCTTCCAGGTCCGCATTTGTGAGGTGCAGCTGCACACCAGAGCCCGCGAACGAGAATAGCGGTTTCAATACATAATTTTGAAGATCCGACGGGAAATTACCCTGGTAGTCGCTCAGAAAACGTGTTTCGGGTACAAATTCCCCGTTTAGAAAGGGCATGGCGAATTTGCTGATCCTGAAAAACCAGTTAGGATGTCCCACCCGTTGCACATCGACGTCGTCGGTGAAATGGTAGCTGGTCTGTAAGTCGGGGTAGTTGAGCAGGTCGTCGAAAATCAGGCGGTTGTAAATGCGTTTGACCCGAATTTTCCGGCCTTCTTTTTCGTAGTATAACTGTCTGCCTTCGCGGATCAGTTTGGTGTAGCAAATGGCCTGGACGCCCAGCATTTGCTCCGTTACTGCAAAATCGATCCGCGTTTTCTGCTTTTCAGGGAAGATTTCAAGTAAAACCACATTCTCCGGCTGCTCGTCGCCGAGGATCAGTGATTTTAGTTTTGATACATATTCATCCAACGAGTTCGTGCCAAACAGGTATCCAAAGTTTGACTGAACATTAAAAAACTTTCTGAACGTCTCGGATAAAAACGCCTGATAACCAAATATCGACGGGAAGCCCTGTAATTCAATTAGCTGCGGAACGAGCTCACCGGCTGCATTCCGGCAAATTGCGTAATCGATAGCGAGAAAGGAAGTATGTGCATTCTCGCCGGGCACATGTTGGTTCGATGGCACGGCGCGGTCGGTTTTTGTACGAAAATCGGGCGATAATAATGTGCCGATGATTTCATCCGACGCCCGCAGGATTTTTTCCGTCAGTTCCCTGGGAACAAAAACAGGTGTTTCGGCAACCCTGAAATCCAGTTGGCCGGGAAACGCCGAACTGAGTGATTCGACGAATTCCTCGTATCCTTTCTCCGTGAAGGAATTGTTGAACGCTTCCCGGGCTTGCTTATGCATAGGCTGGCTGGAAAGTTTTGTTAAATGCGTTTTTCAAAAATGTGGGGATAATGACGGCCTCTGTCATAGAAATCTTGTCCGGATCGTTCAAATGCCCGATCATATCATTGTATTTCTGCTCGCCGTGCGCTTTGATAATGGCTTCTTTTTTCTCTTCTTTCAAAAAATACCGCAGCATTCCTTCCGCGTCGGCTTCCGGGTGAAACTGCGTCCCCACGATCTCGTTGGAGAACCGGATAGCCATTACCGCGCGTTCAAGCGGCACATGTGGGCGGATTTTTTCGAGACAAAGTAGTTTGGCCCCCAATGCATCGAAGGCAAACTGGTTAGGCTGGGTAACCTGGAAATCACGCGAATCGACGATCCAGAACGGGTCGGTCAATGCATTCAGCAGCGGGTCTTTGCGACCGGCCGACGTTTTGTGTACCGGAAATGTGCCGAACGAAGTCTTACGCCGCTTACTCACGGCCGCCAGTTCCCAGTGAATGCAAGCCATTTGAAACGAATGGCAGATCAGGAACAAATGCTTTTTGATGCGGTTCTGGCGCTTCGCATTGTACGCGAGTATTTTATCCAGGAAGCCAAAGAATTTCTTTTCCCAGATTTCGCCAACCGGCGCGGGATTGCCAGGTCCGCCGGTAGAAATGTATGCATCGAAATCCATTCCCGGTACTTCGAGCTTTTGTCTTACATCAAAAACAGTGAATTCAACGGGCACGCTTTCCTGCTCTCCGAATGCGGCGATAATCTTTTTGATGCATCGCATTCCCTCGTTGGGGTGGCCGTTGTACATGTCCAGGATCGCAATCCGGAAATGCTTTTCATGAGTGGTCATTTTAGTCGGTGACCGGTTCGTGTCAGTGAAACCGGCCTTTAAGTTATAGAATCGGGTAACCTATTTTAAACAAATGTGTTCCTGATTAGTTCGGTTTTTGAGCTGAAAGTTTGATTTTATTCTTAACAAATCCCGATTTTGGTTTCCGAAACAATATAATCTACAACCGCATTCAAGCTGCCGGTTTCCTCGAAAACGGCCAGCTGGCGATCGGCACCGGTACCCATTTCGAGGATCTGATGAATGTACTCGATCTCCTTCCGGCTGGCAAGCTCGTCGACCACATCATCGATGAATTCGAGCAGTTCGTGGATCAGGATTTTGTACTCCACTTCCTCCTGTTTCCCAAAATCGATCAATTTACTACTGATACCATACCGCGCGGCACGCCACTTGTTTTCGTTGATGAGCATTCGCCGGTAGGGACGGAAGCTCAGATTCTGGCTGTGTAGCTTGTGGATTTTGGCCACGAGTGCCTGCATAATCGCCGCCAGGCAAATGGTCTCATCTGTGCGCATGGGCACGTCGCACATACGGAACTCGATGGTATTGAAAAACGGGTGCAAGCGGATATCCCACCAGATTTTCTTGCCATTGTCGATGCAATTGGTTTTGATCAGCAGGGCTAGGTACTCGTCATATTCTGCTGCGCTCGAAAAGAAATCAGGAATGCCGGTTCTGGGGAATTTATCGAATACCTTTGAGCGGTACGATTTGAAACCCGTATTGCGCCCGCACCAGAATGGCGAGTTGGTCGACAACGCATAAATGTGCGGCAGGAAGTACCGTACCGCATTCATGATCTGGATTCCCTCGTTCCGGCTCTCGATGCCTACGTGCACATGCAGCCCGAAAATGAGGTTCCCTCGCGCCACGTCACGCATTTCATCGATGATCTGGTCGTAACGCGGATCGTCGGTAATGAGCTGGTCCACCCAGTCGGCAAACGGGTGTGTGCCGGCGGCGGCTACTTGCAGGTCCTGTTTTTCAGCCAAATCCAGGATCATTCTGCGCAGGTAGGTCACTTCCTCCCGCGCTTCCTGGATGTTATGGCAGATATTGGTTCCCACTTCCACCACCGCCTGGTGCATTTCCGCTTTCACACGCTCCTTTAACGTTATTTTTCCATCTTCAACCAGCTTTGACATATGCGACCGGAGGTTTCTCGTAACCGGGTCGATGGTTTGAAATTCTTCTTCAATTCCCAGGGTGAAAGTTGCCATAGTGTAAAAGCGGCTGAATTTTAGTTCATCAGGATTTCTTCAACTTCGAGTTTTTCGCTGGTGCTTTGGTCGCGGCTGCCTTGGTAGTCGGGATTTTGGGTTCGGTCGGTTCGGCAACGGCGATAGGCTCGGTAACAATGGCACTCAGGGATTTTGCCGGCTTTTTCGGCGCTACCGCCTTTACCTTCACCTCGGTGGCGGAAGGCGCCGCTTCTTTTACGGGTTTGGCAGGCGTAGGTTTTGCCGTTTTCGCGGGAGCTACGGTTTTTGCCGGGGCCTTCCCTGCCGCAGGCACTTTTTCAGCTGTTTTGGCAGGTTTCGCGGGCGCTTTTGCTTTGGCCGGTTCAGCAGGTTTGGCAGCGGGCGCCGGGGTTTCGGGTGCCGCTTCGGCTTGCGTTCCTGCTGGAATACCATTGACTGCCTGATTAATGAATGTGCCCCATGTAAGGTTAATCTGCCCCGGAACCTGTGATTTCGCCCTTTCGATGGCCATATTTGCTGCTGCTTCCACTACCCATTCAAAATTATCCCTGCCTACCGAGTAAATATCGGCATCGGGTGCAGGATTGCAGAAGTCGATGGCATAAGGAATGCCGCCGCGCACGGCAAATTCTACCGTATTGAAATCATAGCCCAATGCGATATTGAGTTTCAAGGTATAATCTTTAATCGTTTCGAGCAGTTTCTCGCGCTCTTCGCCCTGGGCTTTCAAATCGGCGGCGTAGCGCAAATGGTGCGGGTTGCGCGGCTCATACGGCATTACCAGCACGTCCTTCTGGCCGATGCAATAGCAGCGCACATAGTCGTCGAACACAATTTCTTCCTGCAACATCATTACCAACTGGCCTGTTTCCTCGTGTTTGATCCACATATCCTGCGGATTTACGACGCGGTAGACGCTCTTCCAGCCGCCGCCGTCGTGCGGTTTCATGTACGCGGGGAAGCCTACATATTGAAATATCTCTTCCCAGGCCATCGGAAATGCGAGGTTGCGGAACGAGGTCTCAGTGGTATTGTCAGGACGTTGCTTGGAAGGCAGCAGCACCGTTTTTGGCACAGGGATCCCTAATTTTTCGGCCAATGCATTGTTAAAGAATTTCTCATCGGCGCTCCACCAGAACGGATTGTTGATCACCGCTGTACCGGTCAGCGCGGCATTCTTCAAAAAGGAGCGGTAAAAAGGCACGTCCTGCGAAATGCGGTCGATGATCACGGCGTACTCGTTGGGGGCGGCTTGTATGACTTTATCGATGGTAACGGCTTCTGCGATAATGCCATCTTCACCTTTACTGTTGACTCTTTCAATAAATGCGTTCGGGAAGGTGTTCTCCATTCCAAACAGGATTCCAATCTTTTTCATATTCAGGTTTTGAGTTGTGTTCTTGACTATTGCAATACAATGCGCGACAGGTAGTCGGGAAACATTTTGTTCCAGAGCGGCCAGTCATGCTTTTCCCAGCCGCGGATATCGAGCCAGTGTTCAATGCCGTTGTTGTTAAGGATGTTGGACATCCGCAGGTTGCTATCCAGGCAAATGTCCCAGTCGGAAGTGCCCAGCACGATTTTCATATGTCCGAAACGCCAGCCTTGTTCATTCGGCATAAAGTCGACGGGGTTATTGAAATACACCGCGTCGTCATAAAAGCCATTCAGAAAGCCACGGATATCGAATGCTCCGCTCATACTTACAAGGTAGGCCACCTGGTCGGGATGGCGGAATGCGAAATTAGCGGCGTGAAACCCGCCGAAACTGCAACCCGCAACGCCGATCTTGCCGACATTGCATTCATTCCGGATATAAGGTACAAGCTCGTTGGTCAGGAACTTGTCGTATTGGATGTGGTTCTTGACGCGGTACTCCGGGTTGAGATGTTTCCCGTACCACGAATCGGCGTCGATCGTATCGACGCAATAGATCTTGTACTTGCCGGACTCCACCAGCCATCGTACGGATTCGATCAGCCCCATATCCTTGGCCTGGTAGTACCGGCCAAGCGTCGTCGGGAAAAGCAGAATAGGATAGCCCCAGTTGCCGAAAACAAGCATCTCCACGTCCTTGTCGAGATGATGAGAGTAGTATTTAATGTGCTTCTCTTCCAAACAAAGACGGTTTATAGTTGATAAATGAAATATACAAAACAAATCATAGGAAGCAAATTATTAACTTTCGGGTTTTATTTTCGTCCGTAGCCGAGTATTTGCAGTGAATCCAATCAATTCCTTCATTCCAATAGCACCCATTGAAATTGCCTTGCATTCATCTTTCCTGGCACGGGATGTGACCGTGACGATATTGCTTCCGCAGGGTTTTTCGGCTTCGGAAACTTACCCGCTGGTGCTTTTCAATGATGGCCAGGATTTTGAAGCCTTGAAAATGGCTGAGATGGCGGCTTCGTTACAATCGGCCGGAAGCATCGCCCCGTGCGTGATTGCGGGCATACACGCTAACGACGCACGCATATACGAGTACGGGACGGCTCGCCAGCCCGATTATGCAGGCCGTGGGGACAAGGCGGGGCTTACCACAGCATTTGTTTTGGAAGAATTGGTGCCCTATCTGGCGCATCGTTACAATACGGCTACCACTGGCATTACTTATGCTGGCTGCTCCCTGGGCGGGTTGATGGCGCTGGACACCGTGTGGAACCATCCCAATGTGTTTTCAAATGCAGGTATATTCTCCGGCTCGCTGTGGTGGCGGCAGAAAGCGCTGAACGAAGGCTATTCCGAAAGCGACCGGATTATGCACCGCCAAATACGCGATAGAAAACAGATTGCCCCGCTCGGCTTCTGGTTTCAATGCGGTACCTGGGACGAGTACGACGACCGTGACGGCGACGGCGTTATCGATTCCATTCAGGATACGCTGGAATGCATTGCGGAGCTGGAACGTAAAGGATATGGCTGGGGCCGGGAGATTCGTTACCTGGAAGTAAAAGAAGGGATGCACAATCCCGAAACGTGGGCAAAAGCCCTTCCTGATTTCCTCATCTGGGCATCAGGAAGGAGAAGGAAGTGCTAGGCTATTTCCGCCAGGAAGGCCATTGTGTCGATACCGTCGGCGTAATCCGAAAGGCCGGGTGCCTGTGCGGCGCCGAATGGTAGGGCTCCTGGTAAATGCAGTTGCGGGCTAGCTACCACGCATTGAATTTTCTCCTCCGATTCCTGTAATAATGCTTTTAGCTCTTCTATTGAATCATACGGTTGGTAATGCAGCACACTGATGGGAGAAACCAATGCTTCGCTCTCGGTCGCGAGCAAAAAGCCGTTGTCCGAATGCGCGATGCGGTTTACGAGGTAAATGGATTTGTTGTATTCGTAATTATTGAAGTATTTGTGATGGTTCACGTAGTCGTCCGTCATTTCTTCGATCGCCTGATAAAACCCGGTAAAATCATATCCCGACGGAACAAATACCTTGGAAACATTGCGGCAGCCGAGCCCGAAATATTGCAGGATATCAGTCGCCAACGCCCTGAGTTCTTCACGCGTTTCATGTCCTGTAAGCGCGGCCACCGAAGTCCGGTTTTTACGTATAATATTAGGCTTTTTGGCGAAATAATAGTGGAAATAACGAGCTGTGTTGTCGCTCCCGGTCGCGATGTAGGCGTCGGAGTCGTTTAATCTTTCCGCGAAGTGAATATACTCCTTAAACTCCGGCTCGATTTCGATCAGCTGGGCGAGCAGGGCACGGATCAGCAGCGGGTCGTCGGAGCTGGGTTTGGCGAGTAATGTATGACCGCTCACGAGTACGCAAAGGGCGTCGTGGAAGCCTACTGCCGGGATGTTTCCGGCCATTACTACGCCTATTTTGCGCGATTGCGAGGGTTCGGGGTAGCTTCCGGCCCAGCTTTTCAGCTTTTCCTCATTCAAATAATGTTCGGCAATCGCATGCAGTGATAGCCTCACATTGGCAGGAGTAAACCAGTTGTTCCTGCTTTTGGCGCCCGCCACCCATTCCCCGATCGTTTCCTCGTTTGCCGTGTCGCTGATGAACTGGCCCAGACGGATGAATGCATTTATTCTCCGAATTCTTGATATCATTCTACTCTGACTCTAAAAAGTTAAATGGCAAGTGCCGTTTTTATTTTTCTGATTGTTGGGAAACTATAAATAGTTATATTTGTTACCCAATACAGAAGAATAGCAACAAATATAAACAATCCGGCGACTATGGCTATAATGATAACCGATGAATGCATAAATTGTGGGGCGTGTGAGCCAGAATGCCCGAATACAGCAATTTATGAGGGAGGTGTAGAATGGACTTGGGGGGATGGAACGAGTTTAGATGAAGTGGACTTCGGTGATGGCACCATCGTAAGTGGTAAAGAAAAGCAGTCCCCTGTTTCCGACGAATTTTATTATATAGTTACAGATAAATGTACCGAGTGCGTCGGCTTCCACGAAGAACCCCAGTGTGCCGCGGTTTGTCCGGTCGACTGCTGTGTACCAGATCCCGACAACGAGGAAGAGGAAGAAACACTGCTTGCCAAAAAAGCATGGATGCACGGTGAATAGACCCTGCTGAATATAAAAAATGCAAAGCCTGCTGCACAGCAGGCTTTTTTTGTGCCCTGTCGGTTCTGGAAATGGCATTATAATAATAAAATTTCTTAATAACTGCAATACTGTCTTTTGAAGAAAATTCTGTTTTGGTGTTTATATGCAGAATTTTCAATTTTTTAATAAAAGTTAGATTTTGTCGATTTTGTGTTTCAAAAACGATAAAAAACATGATAAAAATTAGAAAATTGGATTTTTTGATATAAATCTTGGCTATATTATTTGATAAATATAATTTAAGTACAATATTTGATCCAGTAATGCAGCCGGAGAGTAATATTAACTTAAACAGAATATAATTATGAAAAAAGTCTATTGCACAGTATTATCTTTGATGGTTCCTTTTTTGGGTTTTGCGAAGGAGGAAGATGATAAGAAGGCGGTGAAAGCCGATACTGCGGTGGTAACAGAGGCTAAGGACGAGGAGGAGGCCAAAGGAGCGTTCGCTTTCTCGGGTTATCTGGATTCCTATTACATGGCTAATTTCAACAAACCTGCATCCCGCTCCAATATGGGCGCCACCAACGCACGGGTGTTCGACCAGAAATCGGGCCAGTTCTCGCTGGGTTTGGTTCAGGCGAAAGTCGCTTATACCAATGCCAAGTCGGAAGCGGTTGTCGACCTTACTTTCGGACCTAACGCCAACCTCGGTAACTACGGCAACTCGCTATTCAGCACTGCGCTCGCCATTAAGCAAGCATACTTTACATACAAATTCACCGACAAGTTCTCGATGACAGCTGGACAGTTCGGTACGCATATCGGGTACGAAGTGATCGACGCACCGGCCAACTTCAACTACTCGCTTTCCAACTTGTTCAACAATGGCCCTTTCTACCATGCCGGTTTGAAAGCGACCTACGCATTCTCCGACAAGGCGTCGTTGATGGTGGGTGTTGTGAACAACGTAGATGGTCTGGGCGACAATAACCGCGCGAAGGGGATTATCAGCCAGCTGTACTTTAAGCCGGTTAACAACTGGAACGTTTACCTGAACTATATCGGAAGCAACGAAGCAAATACGGATTCACTGGGTAAGCAGCCGGACGGTTTCTACCAGGTGTTCGATATTACCACGAGCTTCCAGGTGACTGAGAAATTCCTCTTGGGTCTGAATGCCGCTTACGGATCTCAAAAAGGTGATTATCAGGGTGCAGGTGGTCCGGTTGATACTGAGTCATGGGGTGGTTTTGCAGTGTACGCCAATACGGCTATCACAGATAACTTCGGAATCGGTGCACGCTACGAGTACTTCAACAACGACAATGGTGTGCGCGGTTTGCTGACTCCTGCCGGTACAGGTACCAAAGTAAACTCGGTCACACTGACCGGTAATATCAATCTTGCAGACGGGCACATTCTGGTTAAACCTGAATTCCGCCTCGACGCATATCCTAAACAAAAAGGTGGTGAAGCGCAGCAGTTCCAGGATTCGGACGGCGGATGGACAAAAAACAGTCAAACCACTTTCGGACTCGCATTCATTTACAAATTCTGACACAACAGCATTTCACACGAATACCTTCTTAATCTAATACAATAACAATAATTTACTACAATGGAAAAACGTAACTTTATCCCACTGATTATCCTCCTGGTAATCAGCATCCTCGGTGCCTTCGTCCCCAATGTTCCGACGCAGATCGTGACGGAGGGCATCAATTCGGGCGACACAGCGTGGATGCTTGTTTCATCCGCACTGGTATTGCTCATGACTCCTGGTCTGGCATACTTCTACGGAGGAATGGTCAACACCAAAAACGTCATTTCCACGATGCTCCAGAGCTTCATCGCAATGGGAGTAATCAGTGTGGTGTGGGTAGTTTGCGGTTTCAGTCTTGCGTTTGGTGAGGATATCGGTGGTTTCATCGGCAACCCAACTACGCACTTCATGTTCAAAGGCGTATTGGACGGTCCGATTTGGGGAACCATTCCTTTCGCTTTGTTCGCAATGTTCCAGTTGAAGTTCGCGGTAATTACTCCTGCGCTTGTAACCGGCTCGATGGCTGAGCGTATCAACTTCCGCTCTTACGTTCTTTTCATTATCCTTTTCTGTGTGTTTATCTACACTCCGCTCTGTCATATGACATGGCATGCAGACGGTATCCTTTTCAAAATGGGGGTACTTGACTTCGCTGGTGGTACTGTTGTTCACATGTCGGCCGGTTGGGCTGCATTCGCTGGTGCATTGTACCTGAAACGCCGCAAGTCGCTCCTCGAAGATCACGTGCTTCCTCCTGCAAACATTCCATTCGTATTGTTGGGTACAGGTTTGCTTTGGTTCGGATGGTTCGGTTTCAATGCCGGTTCTGCTCTGACAGCTTCTCCATTGGCAGTTTCAGCTTTCGCTACTACTAACACTGCTGCCGGTGCTGCTGGTTTGGCATGGGTCCTTTTCGATGCTGCAAGAGGTAAAAAAGTATCTGCACTTGGTTTCTGTATCGGTGCAGTAGTTGGTCTGGTTGCCATTACACCTGCTGCCGGTTTTGTAACGGTTCCTGCTTCGTTGTTCATCGGTACTATCGCTGCGATCACTTCTAACTATATCGCTCACCTCCGTACACGTTCGACATTGGACGATACACTCGACGTATTCCCTTGCCACGGTGTAGGTGGTATGGTAGGTATGCTTATGACCGGTATCTTCGCAACCAGCGGTGTTAACTCACTGGTAGTAGATCAAGGTCTGGCATTCGGCGAAACCAAACTGTTCATCAACCATGTAATTGCCCTGGTAGGTGTATCGGTATTCGCATTCGTTGGCTCATTCCTGCTGCTGAAAATCACTGACCTGATCCTGCCACTTCGTGTGTCTGAGCAAGATGAGAAAGCAGGTCTGGATGTGAGCCAGCACGACGAGTTCCTTGTAGAGGCTTAATCTAAACTATAAGAATAAATGAAGAAGCCCGGCCAAATGGTCGGGCTTTCTTTATTTTCCAGATTTTAAAATTTCCAGATTCCTTTCCCTTTAAATCCCTGGTTAAAATCCGGGGGGGCAAAGGATTTTTTAGTCCCTTGCCGTCGACTTAAGTCGACGGTAATAGATTAAAATTGCTTCTCAGAGCCAGCTTCTAATCTATTCTAATGCACTAAAATCTCTTCCTGAGTCTCGGTAACTTCCATCAACCCCTCTGCATTAATGTGATCATACCGCACATCCTTGGTTTCATTGATTAGCAATGGATCGTACTTCACAGCCACGCGCACGTAGTTACCTGTAAACCCAAGCATCTGCCCGTTCTGCACCTCATCTTCAAACAGCACTTTGCCTACCTTGCCGATCTGGCTTTCATAAAAGAACCGTTTCTTTTTATCCGAAAGAATATGCAGCATTTTAGAGCGTTCCGCCCGTTCCGCTTTGGGAACAACAGGCCGAATGGCTAATGCAGTCGTATTTTCTCTTTCCGAATACGTAAATACGTGTAAATACGAAACCTCCAACTCATTCAAAAAGCGATAAGTTTCTTCAAACAGCTCCTTCGTTTCACCCGCATGACCTACGATCACATCCACGCCAATGCAGCAATCAGGCATCAGCGATTTGATTTTCGCCACGCGCTCGGCATACAGTTCGCGTTTGTAGCGGCGCTTCATCAGGCCAAGCACCTTGTTGGACCCTGATTGCAATGGAATATGGAAATGGGGGGCAAATCGTTTGGATTGCGCTACAAACTCGATGATCTCATCGGTAAGCAGGTTAGGCTCGATGGATGAAATGCGGAAACGCTCAATGCCTTGCACTTCGTCCAATGCCTTAATCAGATTCAGGAAAGTTTCTTCGCGAACGCTGTTGCGCAAGCCGAAATCGCCGATATTTACACCGGTAAGTACAATTTCCTTCACATCACGTGCGGCAATGTCGCGCGCGGCCTTCACGATATTTTCAATACTGTCGGACCGGCTCTTCCCGCGTGCGAGCGGGATTGTGCAATACGCGCATGGGTAGTCGCAGCCGTCCTGCACTTTCAGGAACGTGCGCGTGCGATCGTTGAGCGAGTAGGAGGTATGGTACTCAACCGCATTGTCGATCGTCGAAGCGATTACCTGTGCGGGCTGGCCTGACGGCGCTTTTTCAAATGTATCGATCAATTCTACCAACCGGAATTTCTCGGCAGCGCCTAAAACGGCGTCAACGCCGGGTATTTCGGAGATTTCCTTCGGTTTCAGCTGCGCGTAGCAACCAATGATGGCCACATAGCCGTCCGCATTGATCTTCTGGGCCTCGCGCACGATTTTGCGGCATTTCTTGTCCGCATTCTCTGTGACCGAGCAGGTGTTGATGATAAAAATATCCGGGTTTTCGTTGAATTCCACTTTGGTATAACCCTTATCCTCGAACATCCGTCCGATGGAAGAGCTTTCTGAGTAATTCAGCTTGCACCCTAATGTATAGAAAGCGACTCTTTTCATTGTTTTCAAATATCCTGCAAAATTACACCTTTATTATCAACGCTTTAAATAATCTCCAAAAGAAGATTGCAGGTAAGCCTTGCTAAGGTCTTCTTCCTGTGGTAATAAAGCGCCGCTTTTCTCGGTGATATTCCCTCCGATGTTGTCCCTGACAAGAAATCCGTCCGGGCGCATCCAGCCGAGGCCGTTGTTGAATGCGAAATAGGCAAAATCCTGGCGACCTTTTTTGAAAATGTCGTTACTCCATGCAAAAGTTCCGGAAGGAAGGTGCATTTGATTCAAAATCGTGGCGGCGAGGTCGGTTTGCGATGCGAGCGTGTCCACGCGTGCAGGCGCAGCAGTGAGTGCGCCTCCGAGCCAGAGCATGGGAATATGAAACTCCGAGGGCTTGTCTTTCCGCGTTTCGGGCAATGGATGACCGTGGTCGGCGATGATGACGACGAGCGTATTTTTCCACCAAGGCTTGGTTTGGGCCTCGCGGAGGAATGCGCCCAGGGATTCGTCGGTGTAATGTAATGCATTCAGGAACAAATGCTCCGGATCGTTGCCGGCGATTACGGTTTTGGTGGGTACTTCAAACGGTTCGTGGCTGCTTAATGTAAACATCGTCGAGAAGAACGGCCGCTTTTCCTGATCAAGGTCGTGCATTAATCGTTTGAAAACCACATGGTCGTGCGCCCCCCATTTGGAATTCATGTCTTTGGAATCGAAATCATTAATATCGACGATCCGGTCGAAACCCTGTTGGAGGAAGTAGGATTTCATATTGGCAAACTCGGTTTCGCCTCCGTAGTAAAAGGATGTTTGCCAGCCGTTGGTTTTGAAAATCGTTGGCAGGGACGGAAGCGATGCGGTTTTTTTAGGTATTTTAATAATGGAAGTGGTAGGTTGGGCTGGATAACCGCTCAAAATGGCTACCATTCCCTTGTCGCTGCGGTTACCGCTTGCATATATATTGGTAAAGAGCAGCCCTTCTTTGGCAATCTGGTCAAACTGGGGAGTGATGTTTTTTAAACCGCCGAGTGAGCCCACCGCCTTTGCTGTGAAACTTTCCCAGATAATCACCAGCACATTCTTTTTACCGACCGTGTCAATAACCTGATCCGTCTTGCCATTTGATTTGTACAGATCCGCGACAGTTTGGTTTGCTTCCGCATCTTCTGTGTATTTGAACGGGTTCTTATTGGAATAACTCGCATTCAAAACCGAGCGCATGTAATTCCACGGCACATTCACTGCAGCGTAATTAGCAAAGCTCTTGTCGCTGAAAAACACTGCGCTTTCGTTCATTGGCGCGAGCTGGAAGCCGCCGCGGATAGGAATGACGAGGCTACCGGCCAGGATAAGGAACGCGGGTATCGTGTATAAAAGCGGTGATCGCCGAAATGATCCTGTAACACGGCGGATAATGGTTTGCAATACCCGGTTGACCAAAAAAATCAATACAATAAGTAACAAAACCAGTTGCCATACCGGTGCCGCACCCATCGACGCCATCGCTTCCGCGGGTGTTTCTAGGTAATGCAGGGAGGTTGCGTCGATGCGGAAGCCCCATGCGCGGAACAGTTCGAGATCAACAACGGTGAGCAGCGTGATGAGGGATACAATAATAATGGTATAGATGGCCAGCGTCCTGCGGTACCAGTCCCAGCGTTGGCCGGTGAACATCATTAATAATGTTGGAATCGCCAGGATATAGGCCGCGAAGGAAATGTCCATCGGTAACCCGTGAGATGCGCTAGCCACCCATAGCGAAGAGGGAAGTTCGAGTGCCTTTTTATAATGGTATGCCAGGAAAATGACCCGGAAAAACTGGAAGATGACGACCCAGGCCAGCCCGTACAGGGCGATAAATTCAAGTCTTTTACGCATTGGTGTCTATGAACAATTTGCAAAGTTCTTAAAAATGCGCTAACCTGTGGTAACCGATGGACAGCTAATATGAAAATGTCCGCACGATTTGCGGTTCGTATCGGTAAATAGATAATTTTGAGGAGAATTAATATAAATCAGTAAATACATGACGTTTCGTTCCAAAGCTTTTGAGATCGCGCAAGGCCGCGTCTCGCCTGTTTTGACCCCTCCCACAGAAAAAGTAGCCGACCTTTATGGTAGCAATACATTCAGTGATGATGTGATGAAGACCCTGCTTTCGGCAGAGGCATATGCCAAGATTTCCAATTCGATCCGTTCCGGCTTGACGATTGACCGGGAAGTGGCCGAAGAAGTGGCGGCAGCCATGAAATCGTGGGCCATTTCCAAAGGTGCAACCCACTATACCCACTGGTTCCAGCCGTTGACAGGAACGACCGCCGAGAAACACGATTCGTTTTTTGACCTCACCATGGACGGAAAGGCTGTCGAGAAATTCAAGGGCAGCGCATTGGTGCAGCAGGAGCCGGACGCCTCTTCGTTCCCGAGCGGAGGCTTGCGTGCGACGTTCGAGGCGCGGGGCTATACAGGCTGGGACCCAAGCTCGCCGGCGTTTTTGATGGACAATGGGGCAGGGGGAAAGACATTATGTATCCCGTCCGTATTCATTTCCTACAATGGCGAGGCATTGGATTACAAAGCGCCACTCCTGCGCTCGCTCATGACGCTCGACAAGGCTGCTACGGGCGTTTGCCAGTTTTTCAACCGGGATGTTTCCAAGGTTACACCTACGCTCGGGATCGAGCAGGAGTATTTTTTGGTAGATAAGGCATTGTATTACGCTCGTCCCGATTTGCTGATGGCAGGCCGGACTGTTTTTGGGCATAACCCAGCCCGTGGACAGCAGCTCGACGACCATTACTTCGGATCCATTTCGCCGCGTGTGAACGCATTCATGGTGGATTTCGAATTTGAAGCGTTGAAATTAGGGATTCCGGTTCGCACCCGTCACAACGAAGTAGCACCCGGCCAGTTCGAATGTGCCCCGACTTTTGAAGAAGTCAACCTTGCCATCGATCACAATGCATTGCTGATGGATCTTATGCAGAAAATCGGCGACAAGCATAATTTCCAGGTTCTTTTCCATGAAAAGCCATTTGCAGGCATTAATGGAAGCGGAAAACATAACAACTGGTCGCTGTCGACCGATACGGGCATTAACCTCCTCGCACCGACCTCAAAACCGAAAGAAAACCTGCGCTTCCTCACTTTCCTGATGAATGTTGTGAAAGCTGTGCATGACCACGCCGATTTGCTGCGCGCGTCCATTTCGTCTGCAGGTAACGAGCATCGCCTGGGCGCGAACGAGGCGCCGCCGTCGATTGTGTCGGTATTCCTAGGGGGGGACCTTACTAATATGCTGGAAGAGCTTGTAAGCAAGGGAGAGATCACGCTGGAAAAAGGCGAGAACTTCTATTATAAACTCGGTATTTCCCGCATTCCGAACCTTCAACGCGATAACACCGACCGTAACCGAACGTCGCCATTCTGTTTTACCGGAAACAAATTCGAATACCGCGCCGTGGGAAGCTCGCAAAACAGCGCCTCGCCGATGATCATCCTGAATACGATCGTAGCAAATCAGTTGATTGACTTCAAACGCGAAATGGATGAACGCCTGGCAGCGGGTGAAGAGAAGAAAGTGGCGACCGTGGAGATTTTGAAACGCTACTACCTCGAATCTAAAAACATCCTTTTTGAAGGAAACGGATATTCCGACGAATGGATCGAGGAAGCGGCCAAGCGTGGTTTGAGTAATATCCGCGAGACTTTCGATGCGTTGTATGCCTATAAGACTGATAAAACCATTGCTGTTTTTGAAAGAACAGGCGTGTTGAGCTCGCGCGAACTGCACGCGCGTTACGAGATCGAACTGGAAAACTATGTGAAAAAATTGCAGATCGAATCGCGCGTGATCGGTGACCTGGCATTGAACCACATTGTTTCTACGGTGGTAAAATACCAGTTCAAACTCGCACAAACCGCCCGCTCGCTAACCGATCTGGAAATGCTCGAAGAAGCCGAGCCGATCAAAGAGATTATCCGCGATATTTCTTCGCATGTGGTAGTCATCAAAAAGCTGGTGCACGAAATGACCGAAAGCCGTAAGAAGGCCAACAACATCGAGGAGCTTTTCGAGCGTGCGAAATGCTACGGTTCAGAGGTGAAGGGGCATTTTGACGAGATCCGTTACCACGTCGATAAACTGGAATTGTTGATCGACGACGAGGACTGGCCATTGGCTAAATACCGCGAAATGCTATTTTTAGAGTAGTTTTACAGTTGAATCAAACAACAGAAGAATATGAATCCCGGATTTGATCCAGAAGAAATCGCGCAGCTCAAAGCCGAATGCAAGGCCGAGAATTCGAACTTTATATATGTAGAGGACGAATTTGAGGATGAAGGAGACAATAACGAGCACGCACACGTGCAGTTTGTCGGTACTTATAAAAATCAGGAGGTTATTTATGATGCCTTGATTTACACTTTGCGCCTGCACCATTCAACGCTCGTGTACGACGAGGCGCTGGAACGGTTGAAAAAGGAAATGCCGGGCTATTTGTCGCCGGATGAGCGTCCGGCCAACTATAAGATCTCCGACGAGCAGGAGGACGAAGCCGAATTGCTGCTCACCGAGTTTATCGAAGAAATCGAAGAAGGGGAGGAGATTACCGTCCGTGAGCACATCGAAGTAGACGATCAGTTTGAGTACGGCGTGGGCCTGGAAGTAGGTTTGAATAAAACGGAGATCGATGAGCAGGTGATCAGCGACTTCATCAACGCCTATACATCAGGCAATGTGCAGCTTGATCCCACCTTATACTCTTTCATGGGCAGCGAGGACGAAGATTGATCGGTACAGATACTGGCCCTGGCCTACCCAGCCTTTAAAGGCTGGGTTACAGAATGTCATAATAAGCAAAACGACCACCTTTTGGGTGGTCGTTTTGCTTATTATGACATTCTGCGGATTAGATAACAGCAGATTTTACAGTCTTGATGATACGGGCTGCCACTTTGTAAGGATCAGCAGCAGAGTTCGGACGACGGTCTTCGAGGTATCCGCTCCATCCTTTTGCAGGAACGACAACAGGGATACGAATAGAAGCACCACGGTCAGAAACGCCGTAGCTGAAATCATGGATAGAAGCAGTTTCGTGCTTTCCAGTCAAACGCAGGTGGTTGTCAGCACCGTAAACTTCGATGTGCTCTTTCACTACCGGGCGGAATGCTTCGCAGATTTTATCGAAAGTATCTTTGCTTCCGGCAGTTCTCAAAGTAGAGTTCGAGAAGTTAGCATGCATACCTGAACCGTTCCAGTCAAGCGCGCCGAGCGGCTTGCAGTGCCAGTTGATAGATACACCGTATTTTTCGCCGATTCTTTCGAGAAGGTAACGGCCCAACCAGATCTGGTCACCAGCTTCTTTCGCACCTTTTGCAAAGATTTGGAATTCCCACTGTCCTGCTGCCACCTCAGCGTTGATACCTTCAACGTTCAGGCCGGCATCGAGGCAAGCGTCCAAATGCTCTTCGATGATTTCACGACCGAAAGCGTTTTTCGCGCCTACTGAGCAATAGTAGGGTCCTTGTGGAGCTGGGTAGCCATTGGCAGGGAAGCCAAGCGGTTTGTTGGTTTCGTTGTCCCAAAGGAAATATTCTTGTTCAAATCCGAACCAGAAGTCGTTATCGTCGTCTTCGATAGTTGCGCGACCGTTTGATTCGTGAGGAGTTCCGTCAGCGTTCAATACCTCGCACATTACCAGGTAGCCATTTTTGCGCTGTGGATCGGGGATAATGTAAACCGGTTTCAGCAAACAGTCGGAAGAACCGCCAGGAGCCTGCTCAGTTGACGAGCCATCAAACGACCACATTGCGCAATCTTCCAGTTTTCCACTAAAATCGTTTTCAATTTTGGTTTTGCTGCGTAAACTTTGGGTCGGCTTGTAGCCATCCAACCAAATATATTCCAGCTTGGACTTTGACATAATAGTACTAGATAAAGTGGTGACGAATAATTATAACGGCACAATATTAATGCAAAAATGTATTTACAAAAAATAAATGTTAGGAAAAATTAGCCATCGACAAAATATTATTGTGTTCGTGGTAGTATTGTCAGTAAAAAATGTACTATTCCAATAAAATGAGTGAGATTCAAAAAATGGCGTTTTGTGAAATTTTTTTGCTAAAAAGTCTGAAACAGGTTAAAAATATGCCTTTGAAAACATAAAATACCGAGAATATCCAATAAACTGTCATTTTTGGAGTCGCGACTGGATAGAATTCTGCGGGGATTTTAAATTTTGTGCCGTTGCCGATATTTTGTATATTTTTGGAGGCTTCAGCGGTATTTGCTCACATTATCACAATATTGGAAAAATGCATTTGTTTTACCAGCCTGACCCTCACGTTTTTGAACTCGACGAGGAGGAAGCAAGGCATAGTTCGAAGGTTTTGAGGCTGGGTACCGGCGACATGATTTACGTCACAAATGGCCAGGGATTGCTCCAAAAATGCCGGCTCAACGTTCACGGACGAAAAGTAGGTTACGAAGTGATAGAATCCAAAATGACGGACCGGAGAAATTTCGCCGTCCATATGGCTATCGCGCCCACACGCAAGGCCGAGCGAAACGAATGGATGGTGGAGAAAATGACCGAAATCGGTGTGGAGCGTATTGATTTCGTTGTGACCGAGCATACCAACCCCGAAACTTTGAACCGCGTGGTGAACCTGACAAGGCTGAACCGTATTGCCGCCGCTGCCATGAAGCAGTCGCAGCAATATTATATGCCGGTCATTACAGTAAATAACAGGTACGAGCCGTTTATTAAAAACGTGGGCGACGCAGTCCGGCTTATCGCTTACGTTCCGGAACAAAATATGGTGGAACACGTTTTCAGTAAAATAAAAAAGGGCAGCGATACGACGCTACTAATCGGTCCGGAAGGTGATTTTAGCCCCAAGGAAGTGGGATTAGCGCTGGAAAGCGGTTTCGAAACGGTGTCGTTAGGTCCAACAAGGCTCCGTACTGAAACGGCTGCGGTTGCAGGTTGCCATGCGATTAACCTGGCGCAGGTTTTATAATGGGTTTTGAATGACTGAATGACTGAATGACTGAATAGGTTTTATAGTCATTGCGTCAGAAGTAGTCATAGAATTCGTGGGAATCGTTGAACAATATCTGACCATTCCTGACCACATTTGACTTTTCTATCACACATTCAATCATTCAATCATTCAATCATTCAATCATTGATATGAGCATCCGCCTCCTCGTTATTGCCCTATTACTGTGCGCCTCGAGTGTGTCGTTTGCGCAGTCGTCGCTCAAAATCGCGAAGCTGAAATACGGCGGCGGCGGCGACTGGTATGCCAATAAAACCTCGCTGCCGAACCTGATTAAGTTCTGTAATGCGGAGTTGAAAATGAACATTAACCCGGTAGAGGATGTGGTCGAAGTAGGCAGTCCGGATATTTTCTCCTACCCGTTTGTTCATATGACCGGGCATGGGAATGTCGTTTTCAGCGACGCGGAGGCACAAAACCTGAGGAATTACCTGCTTTCGGGCGGTTTCCTGCATGTGGACGACAATTACGGCCTCGACCAGTTTATCCGCCGGGAAATGAAAAAAGTCTTTCCCGAACTGTCATTCGTAGAGCTTCCGTATGATCACCAGGTTTACCATATGAAGTACAATTTTCCCGACGGTCTGCCGAAAGTTCATGAGCATGACGGCAAACAGCCACAGGGCTTCGGATTGATCTGGCAGGGCCGGCTGATTTGCTATTACAGCTACGAAACCGATCTGGGTAATGGTTGGGAGGATCAGAGCGTGTACAACGACCCCGAGGAAATGCGCCGCAAGGCACTGCAAATGGGTGCTAACCTCCTTAGTTACGCTTTTATGGTCGAGTAGGTGCGTGACGGTTACAAACGGAGCAAGTTCTATGGTTATATTCCAAATTTAGTTTGGGAAATTTCGGTTTTCTAACCTTTGGCACTTACTTTTGTGCAAAGTTTAGCATATTATCATTTTCCGCCATTCCATGTATATAGTCCTGATTGTATTTGTTGTACATTGGTATTTGTCACTATTCTGTCAAACCTTTTTCCTGCACCGTTATTCCGCTCATAAAATGTTCATCATGAGCAAGCCGTGGGAACGGTTCTTCTATTTGCTTACTTATCTTTCACAAGGTTCTTCTTACCTGAGCCCCCGTGCCTATGCGATCCTGCACCGCATGCACCATGCGTTCAGCGATACCGATAAAGACCCGCATTCACCGCACCACACGAAAAACGTGTTCACGATGATGTGGGAGACCAAAAACATTTACAATGCCGTATTGAACCGCAAGCGTGCCATCGAGAGCCGTTTCGAGCGTAATTATCCTGAATGGAATTTTGTAGAAAAGCTGGGCGATTCCTGGATTTCGAGAGTGGGCTGGGGTATTTTGTACATCGTGTTCTATGTGCTGGCTTACATCTATCTGGATATGCACTGGGCGTTTTTCTTCCTGCTGCCGATCCATTTCCTGATGGGCCCGATCCATGGAGCGATCGTCAATTGGAGCGGACACAAATATGGTTACCAGAATTTCGATAACGACGATAAGTCTAAAAACTCCCTGATCTTCGACTTCCTGATGATGGGTGAGCTCTTCCAGAACAACCACCACAAGCGCCCGAATTCGATCAACTTCGGTTCCAAGTGGTTCGAAGTCGACCCGACTTACCCGGTGATCAAGCTGTTGAACAAGTTGAAGATTATCGAAATCCGAAAGAAGCACTAATGCATGATGTTCTGATCGTTTTGTGGTCAGAAGTGGTCAGGTGTTGTCATTGGTAGTCATGTATTGTCATTGATAATCATATAATAGTCATTGAAAGGTTGGGAGGAGAATTTGGTCAGTCGGCCAGTTTCTCCTCTCTTTTTATATCAATCACCACACCTGACTCCCAATGACAACACCTGACCACAAATGACAAAAAAATTGGCAGGCGTGAGAGACACCTGCCAAGTTTGCTTATTAACACCACAAAAAATGAAATCCTTTGAGTTTGTCGTCCGGCGGTTGTTTCGCCCTGTCGACATTACAAATAAGATCAACAATACTTAGAAAGGCGTTAATAATAAGTTAGAATTTCCTTAGAGGCGCAAAAAAGTTAAGCGAAATGTCGTGCCTTTCGGAACGTTGGATTGAATGCTGATACTGCCATTGTGCAGCTTTACGATGCGCTCTACGAGTGAAAGTCCGATGCCGTAGCCTTTGATGTTCGCCGTGTTGTCGCTGCGATAGAATGGCTGGAAAACGAGACTCTTGTCTTTATCGGGAATACCCTTCCCGCTGTCCGAAAACGTAAGCCCCAGTTGTCCACGGGAGGGTAGCAGGCAGACGGTCACAGCATTGTCGTCCGAAAATTTGCAAGCATTGTCCATCAGGTTCAGGAACGCGGTTTTAAGCAGCGTTGAATTGCCGGTGATTTCGAGCCAGGTGTCGTCTTCCGGAAGTTCGTCGAAATTGAGCTGGATGTTGTAGGTCGGGTTAGCCTGGGCGAGGTTCATGCGGCAGTCGAGAAGGAGGTCGTCGACGCGGATGAGCTCCGTGAGCAGGTCACGCTGGTCTTCGCTGACTTTTGCAAGTTCTAGCAGTGTATTGGAAAGCTGCCCCAACTCCTGAATATCTTCCAATACGGAGCGGATCGTCATCTGGTACTCGGCCGGGTTTCGCTCTTTGAGCATGCTCACTTCCAGCTGTGATTTAATCTTTGTCAACGGATTTTTCAGTTCGTGCGAGACGTTCGCGACAAAGATTTTCTGCATTTGAAAAGCTGTTTCAATGCGGTCGAGGAGCTTATTGAAAGTGATGGTCAACCGTCCGATCTCGTCTTTCTGGTTGGGTACATTGAGGCGGGTGTCGAGTTTTTGGGGCAAAATGCCTTCCACCGCATTCATTACCTTTGAAATAGGCCTTAATGCACGTTTGGAGAATATCCATCCCACGATTGCCACTACGAACGTTACGACAAGGTATAATACGGTAAGCAGCGTTTTGAGGTTTGAAAGGTTCGCCTGCCCGTACAAGTCCTTGGCCCCGAGCATAACCACGGCTTTGTTGAAAGGGTATTTGTAGTAAAGTCCTACCACTTTATAATCGCCGTCATTATAGCGGATCTGGCCGGCTTTGCGGATTTCGTCGAGCCAGTAATTGGAAACGTGCAGTGCTTTGAGCTGCGGGGTCGTGGAGTTACTGTAAATAAGCCGGTTCTTTTCGTCGAAAATGAAGATGTTTTCGTCGTAAATGAGGTCGCGGTTGGTTTCGTCGAGGGCTTTGAGTACTTCCGCATTGATGAGCGGCACCTGTACTTTTAGCAAAAGTTCTGCCTGCGACTTCGCTTTCGAGCGGAGCCGGTCGTAAAAGTCCTCGGTAACATTATAATAGGTAAAAAAGTAGACGGCCAGAAAGGTGACCAGCAAAATACCGCTTACCAGCAAGGAAAACTGAACCGTAAGTCGGGTGCGTATTTGCATAGCTTATTCTACTTTGAGCACATAACCCATTCCAAATTGCGTGTGGATGAGTTTCACGGGATAATCTTTGTCGATCTTCTTGCGAAGGTAATTTACATATACTTCAATGACATTGGTACCCGTGTCGAAACCGATATCCCAGACCTGCTCGGCGATCTCGACCTTTGAGATAACCCTTCCCTGATTACGGATGAGATACACCAGCAGATTGAACTCCCGCGCCGTCAGATTGATCTTATTCCCCGAGCGATAAACGGTTTTCGCATCCAGCGAAACTTCCAGGTCTGCAAAACGCAACACCTGCGCTGTGTGAGAAACGGTCGAGCCGCGCTTCGTGAGGGCGCGTACGCGTGCGAGGAGTTCTTTAAATTCAAATGGTTTGACGAGGTAATCGTCCGCGCCGGCGTCGAGGCCCGTTACTTTATCGTCGGTCGTACCGAGGGCGGTGAGCATTAATATCGGCGTCTCGTCGCCCCAGCTGCGGATTTCGCGGCAAAGTTCTATGCCGTTAATACCGGGAATGATAATGTCGCTGATAATGAGCTGATAAACGTTGCTGCGCGCGAGCTGTTTTCCAATCAGCCCGTCGTAGGCAATATCGACTTCATACCCATTCTCTTCCAGCCCTTGCCGTATCGACTGCAGTGTTTTTGGCTCGTCCTCGATCAGTAACAGTTTCATACGCTGTGCAAAAATAATTCCGACACTTCCTTCCAGTTTGAAACGCGCTTGTAGGCTGTTTCACGGAGGTTGTGCGGGGATGAAAAAAGAATGCCTTTCCCTTTGAACGCCGCCAGGTTGCGTACATGGTCGTCTATCAGGTAGTCCGACTGGATAATGCTTTTATACCCACAAAAAACCACATTCGTCCACGGGATAAATGGAAAGTGTTTTTTGAGCCAATCGAACTTGTCGCGGAACGAGTTCGGAAATTCCATGCAGGCCGTCGCCACGAACAATTCATAGTACTTTGAAAGCTTGTGAACCGTTTCAATAGCCCCTTCCTTTACCTCGATATCTGCGAAAAAACCGGGCGTATCCATGATCTTATGCAGCTTCGAAAGCTGTTTCGGATGCAGCAATTCCCGCAAACCTTTGGTTTGAAAATCCTCGCGGTGCAATGTGGTCGAAAAATCGGCAAGGACAATGTCGACCAGCTTTTCGTGGGTGTTCGCCAGCACATCGTCCATGTCGAGGGTCAATCTCAGCATCAGATTATGGTTCGGCTAATGTCGAAATTTTCGAGGTAATCGTTCACACGTTTAAGGAACAAGCCGCCCAGCGAGCCGTCCACCACGCGGTGGTCGTACGAATGCGAGACGAACATCATGCTGCGGATACCGATCAGGTCGCCCTGGGGTGTTTCAATCACGGCAGGTTTCTTTTTAATAGCCCCAAATGCCATTATTGCCACCTGCGGCTGCACGATAATCGGCGTGCCCATCAGGTTCGAGAACGCACCGATGTTGGAAACGGTGTAAGTTCCTCCGGCAAGGTCGTCGGCTTTCAGGCGGTTCTCCCGTGCGCGCTTGGCGAGGTCGTTCACCTTGCGCGCGAGACCTGGCAGATCGTACCGGTCGGCATTGTGAATGACCGGCACGATGAGGTTTCCATCCGGCAAGGCCACAGCCATTCCTATATTAATGTCTTTCTTTTTAATGATCTTGTCGCCCTCCACCGAAATGTTGATCAGCGGGTAATCCTTAATCGCCTTCACCACCGCTTCGATCAGAATAGGAGTGAAGGTGATGCTATCGCCAGTCTTCTTGCGGTACTCGGTCTTCACGTGCTCGCGCCAGCCTACCACCGGCGTCATATCCGTTTCGATGAATGAAGTAACGTGCGCCGAAATCCGTTTCGACTCCACCATCCGTTGCGAAATCATCTTCCGCATACGGTCCATTTCGATGATCTCATTGCTGCCGTTCAGCGAAGTGGTCGGAGCTGGGGGAATCGCAGGGCCTTTTTTTCGACGATGTTCGACATACGACAGAATATCGTCCTTTGTAACGCGGTTTTCGAGCCCGGTTCCTTTAATTACCTTCAGTTCATCGACTGGAATCTGTTCCTCACGCGCAATGCTTAGCACAAGTGGAGAATAGAACGAATTGACTTCAGAATTGGCCGGAGCATATTCATAAGCCGGCTCTGGCGTTCTGCTAACAGCCGTTTGGAAATCTTTTTCAAGTGCGGTTACCGTCGCAGCCACGTCAATGTCTTCTTCTACACCTACCAGCACCGGTGAGCCTGCATCCTGTGCAACTACGTCATCGGCCACTTCAATTTGTGCTACAGCGCTGCCGATCGGCACCACGTCGTCGACTTTGACAAGCCATTTGGTGAGTGTTCCCTCGTAAGGGCAGGGGACTTCGGTATCTACTTTATCGGTAGCCACTTCCAGGATGGAGTCATCGATGCGCACCTTTGCACCTTCTTCTGCAAGCAGGTGTAGCACGGTGCATTCCATGATGCTTTCCCCCATCGGAGGCATTACCATTTCAACTATTTTCATACTGGGTGTTTTTTCGAAGGTAAGGAAAACATGCTTTCGTTACCTCTGTGGTCCTGATCTTCGTTTATCCTTTTACCGCGAGAGAAGTCTTTAAAATGGTTTTTCTCAGCAGATTGAGTGCGTAAGAACAGGTTAGTTCTATATTGATTTTTCTGTTGTTCCGTAGTGTCAGGAGCTGGGTAAATGTCTCCTCCGGCGTCGCGCAGGCGATCCATACCGTACCCACCGGCTTTTCCGCCGTGCCGCCATCGGGGCCGGCGATACCGGTTGTGGAAATAGCGAATGTCGTATTCAGTACACGCCTTGCACCTTCGGCCATTTCGCGGGCAGTTTGTTCGCTCACCGCGCCATAGGCTTCCAGCGTTTCGCGCGAGACACCGAGCACACTCATTTTTACATCATTGCTGTAACTTACCACCGAGCCTTCGTAATAGCGCGATGAGCCCGGAATGCTCGTAATCTGATTGGCTACATATCCGCCTGTGCAGCTTTCCGCGGTACCGATGGTTGCATTATTGCTCATCAGCAATGTTCCTATCACCGTTTCCAGTTCATCCGAATCATAGCCAAAAACATATTCTTCGATCAGCGGGAGTACCAATGCTACTTGTTCGTCCAGCTGCTTTTCCAAAACGGCCTGGTCCGTTCCGGTGCCGGTAAGCCGGAGCTTTACCTGGCCGAAATGGGGCAGATAGGCCAGCTTAATATGCTCGGGCAATGCGTCTTCCCAGGCGGAAATTTTCTCGGCGAGGAAGGATTCGCCGATGCCAATTGTGCGGATTTGCTTGTGCTGGATAATATGGGTCGAAAACCGCGCTTTCAGTCTTGGCAGAATCTCAAACTCCATTAAGTTCTTCATTTCATAAGGCACGCCGGGCAGCGAAACGTAAATGACCTGATCTTTTTCGAACCACATGCCTGGGGCGGTACCCCAAAGGTTCGGGATGTAGGTAGCATTTTTGGGGAGAGCTGCCTGCTGAGTGTTCATTTCGGTCATGGCGCGGCCGCGTTTAGCGAAGAACTCGGTGACCAATGCAAGGGCCTCCGGGTTGATTTCCAGTTCTGTGCCGAAGTATTCGCAGAAAGTATGCTTGGTAATATCGTCACGCGTGGGCCCGAGGCCGCCCGTTACGATCACTACATTCACCCGCTGGCTCGCCTGCGTGAGCGCGTCGAGAATGTCCTGCTTATTGTCGCCAACGGATGTTTTCCTTGCCGGACGGATGCCGATGTCAGTGAGTTGGGTGCCAATCCATTGTGTATTCGTGTCGACGATCTGACCAAAAAGAATCTCGTCACCGATCGTGATTATTTCAGCCCTGGCAGAGGAAATCATAGGTTGAGAACAGGTTAAATGGGACCGTTATTTTCCCAAAAATAAGTAAAATTAATCGTTATTGAGTACGTTTGAACCGTAGTGAAATATTAACAAACTCTATTGTAATGAAATACAAAATCCTTTCGTTAACGCTGTTTTGGCTCATTTTAGGACATACCTCACAAGCTCAGTTCAACCTCGGAAAGCTGCTCGGCAAGGGTAGTGGAAAGAGTGACGGACTCAGTGAGAATGAGATTGTTCTGGGTTTGAAAGAGGCATTGAATGTAGGCATCAGCAACGGTTCGGAGTCGGCTTCAAAAGTGGATGGCTTCTTTAAAAACGAGCTGATCAAAATCGCGGTACCGCCGGAAGCGCAGAAAGTTGCGGATGCATTGCGCAAAATGGGCCTTGGTGCCGAGGTCGATAAATTTACATTGTCGCTCAACCGCGCTGCCGAAGATGCCGCCAAGAAATCCAAACCGATTTTCGTGAAAGCGATTACTTCGATGACGGTACCCGACGCGCTGAGCATTTTGAAAGGCCAGGACGATGCTGCCACGCAGTATTTGAAGAAATCGACCAACGATGAGCTTTTCAAAACGTTCTTTCCGGTTGTCGACAGTACTTTGAATCTCAATAAGGCCACTGAATACTACGCCGACATAGTCAAAACTTACAACCAGATCCCATTGGTCAAAAAGGTGAATCCTGATTTGAAACAGTATGCTACACAAAAGACGATCGACGGCCTGTACGTACTGATTGCACAGGAGGAAAAGAAAATCCGCGAAAATCCGGGTGCCCGGGTGACCGATTTGCTGAAAAAAGTGTTCAAGCAGGCAGGCAAATGAGTTTTGCTTACTTTTGTAAAAATTAACACCTCAATATGAAAAAGTCAGAAATACATTTCACCGTTGAACTTGACGAAAAAAATATACCGGAAAAGATCTTTTGGGACGCTACCGACAACCCGAACGAGGGTATCAACGACACCCGCGCGATCGCGATCGGTGTGTGGGACCATTACCACCGCGGAACGCTGAAAATCGACCTCTGGACCAAGGATATGGAAGTTTTTGAAATGAAGCGCTTCTATATCGAACTTATGAGCGGTATCGCGGACACTTTGCTGACGGCTACCAACGACCGCGGCATGGCTGACATGATCGAAGGGGTTTGCGATACTTTGAGCAAGCGCCTGGATGAGGAGATGAAGGCGGCGAAATAGATAATTGCAACCACAATTATTGCGGTGCTCCGCACCGTAGGAAAGGTTTGTCAGCCAATGTTTTTCAATTCTTCCTGCGTTTTCTTGGGCAAACTGGCCGCTACCAGGTCATAGGAATCTTTCACCCAGCTGAACAGCTCATCACTCGGAATGCTGCCCGTCACATACACGGTATTCCAATGCTTTTTATTCATATGATATCCCGGCTTCACGTCGGGATATTTTTCTCTTAGTTCTTCGGCCTTTTCCGGGTCGCATTTCGCATTGAACTGATGCTGCGGCGTGTCGAGCGGTGTGAGCAGGAAGACCTTTCCCATTACTTTAAAAACCAGTGTGTCCGGACCGAACGGCAGTTCTTCCGTTACGCCGGGTAATTTCAGGCAGTAGTCCCGCAGCGTTTCAAGGTTCATCGTGTTAAGGCTCTGACAATCATGATAATGACACAAATCAGGAACATGACGATCGAGATACGGTTGATCCCGTGCATCATGCGCAGGTTGAACGAATCGGGGTTATTCGGGTCGCGTTTTTTGAAGACGCGAATGAAGTAGGAAAACACTTCGCCCAGTTGAAAGTATTTTTTCATTGTATTGTTTAAACCAAAATTTCACGTTCCTCCGGCTCAATCCACCGGCCATCTTCCCGGATCAGCTCGATCAGCTCTTCCACCGCTTTGGATGAATGCACCGACCGCTTGATCACTTCCTGCCCGCGGTACAACGCAATTTTGTCCTTGCCCATACCTACGTAACCGTAGTCTGCATCGGCCATTTCGCCCGGGCCGTTTACAATACAGCCCATTATACCGATTTTCACACCTTTCAAATGCTCCGTATGCTTGCGGATCATCGCCGTAGTCTCCTGCAAATCGAACAAGGTACGTCCGCAGGAAGGGCAGGAAATGTATTCCGTTTTTGACATCCGCGTGCGCGCCGCCTGCAAAATACCGAATGCAATGCTGTTATAGGAAGCGGCGGCTTTCAGTTTATCGGCGTGCTCCGTGCCTTCCGCAAACTCAGGCGAAAGTAACGTTCCATCACCGAAACCGTCCACGAGCAAACCACCGATGTCTGTTGCGGAATATAATGTCAGTTTGTCGCCAAGGTCTGTTTCATAGCTCCGGTTAATGATTACCGGCGTTTTAATGCGAAGCTCTGTCAGTTTATAGAAGAACCTCCGCATTTCCGGCATCGCATGCGCATTATGCGTGTGAAGCACGAGTACAATGTTGTTTTTGTCTGAAATAGCATTTAGAAATGCTTCGTCGAATGCGTGGATATCTCCTTTAATAAAATTGAGTTCGGAAGAAACTTCCGTTGCCGAATTCCATTCCGCTGCATCGAATAGTGGGAATTTAATGTGCTTTTCAACGTGTACCTGCCACTGGGGATAGTCAAGAATTTCGCGCAGGCCATTGGGTAGCATGAAAGGCACCGGTTTTCGGCCTGTGTAAATGAAGTCGGCCCCCTGGTCGTTCATGGCCCATTTATCAGGGACCGGAAGGAAGAAGTGGCCAATGCTTTTGAGGTCATCCAATTGCTGGACCTCGATATTGGAATAGTCGGCAATCACACGTGGCACATTCAAATGACCGATATTGTAAACTTCCCCGGTATCACGGCGCGTATACTGGAATGGGTTGATCGGGCAATGGTCGATCGGCTCTATGGGCGCGTGCGTCGCACGCGTTGTATACCGTTCGATTAACGCACGGGCCACGGGAGCCTCTTTTTCCGGTGCTTCGGTCAGTGAAACGCGTACCGTATCGCCCAGGCCATCTTCCAGCAAAGTCCCGATCCCGACCGCCGACTTAATGCGGCCATCTTCCGCCTCGCCAGCCTCGGTAACGCCCAAATGCAGCGGGTAAGGCTTCAAACCCTCCTCGTCGAGCCTTTGTACCAGCAAGCGGTAGGCTTCCACCATTACCTGCGTGTTGCTCGACTTCATCGACAACGCGATATTGTAATAATGGAATTCTTCACAAATCCGCAAAAATTCCAGCGCCGATTCCACCATGCCCAGCGGCGTATCGCCGTAACGGCTCAAAATACGGTCCGAAAGCGATCCATGGTTTGTTCCAATGCGCATGGCAGTGCCATATTCCTTGCAGATTTTGACCAGGGGTATAAACTTCTCCCGGATTCTTTCCAGCTCGGCGGCATAGGAAGCATCGGTATAATCGATCACCTCGAAACGCTTGCGGTCGGCATAGTTACCCGGATTAATGCGCACCTTTTCGACAATGCGGGCGGCCAGTTCGGCGGCATTGGGCGTGAAATGTATATCGGCGATGAGCGGCACCTGAATGCCCAGCTTACGCAGTCCGTTGCGGATATTTTCCAGATTCTGGGCCTCTTTCACGCTCGGCGCCGTGATGCGTACATACTCGCAACCCGATTCCACCATCCGGATCACCTCGTCGATGGAGCCTTGCGTGTCCATCGTATCCACTGTCGTCATCGACTGCACGCGGATCGGGTAATCGGAGCCCATCGGGATATCGCCGATATGAATGGAGATCGTCTTGCGCCGTTCATAGGCGGTCAGCGATGGGCAGTAAATATTGGTTTTTTGTTCAGAAGCTGTGATCACGGTCATTGAATGGTCATATCGACAAAGGTCTTAAAACTAAAACACAATTGGAATGCCAATGGTGCATTTTTCAATTTTCACTGTCGGCTTTGTAACCGTTGCTGATAAGCGTAGTAGGTATTCGATCTTATTACCGTTCCCATATTAATTCGAGCCGGTTATTCATTGGTGATAAGAATGGTTATGTTTTGTATTTGAAAAGTTAAATATTTGTCACGCCAGGCACCGCCAGTCTACGGCAAATCAATAGCTCAACTTTCCGGTTTTCCCGCCCCAATGAGGGCGACACTCGCATGTATTATTCCTCATGTAAACCAGAGCTATATGGAAAAAATCAGTTTATGCCTGATCATTATTTTGATTTCATTCAGCCTCGCCGCGCAAACACCTTTGCAATGGAATTATCCCTGCAAGCCGGGAACCGAATGCTGGAATGCGCTTACGTCTGTCGCCGAACGGCAGAATGCCTGCCAGATCACGGGAATTGATCTGAAAACGCTGAGTACGGAGGAATTGCTGCTGATTACGATGGAGCATCCGTTTTTTCGGAGCTATGTAGCACATGACAGTCCGTTGGAAGGGTCAGCATTTGCATTGGAGGGTTCAATGGGTTCGAAGAATTCATGAAGCGGCCTGACGCAATGAAGGCCGCTTGCGAAATCTATTTCAGGGAAGATTTTAGCAAGATGGAGGCCTTTGCGGATAGCGCGGAAATGGGTGCGTATTCCCTGAAATGGATTGGTTTAGAGATTATGATAAGCGATAATGCGCTTTTGAATCAACTGTCTACACAAGAGAGGATTGACTTTTTGAAGCGACTGTATGCTCAGTTGACCATTAAGCAACGGTATCGGGATGTATTTGGCGGCATTTCGGATGCGGTTAGTGCTTACATCTTTGATAAGGTGATGCTTTCATTAGGTGTTGACATATTGGAAAGCAGTTATGATGCGGACCGTATTAATGCGTTTCGGGAAAGACTGATTACGCGGGAACCGCATCTCATCGAACTGTTGCTGAGTAAGTTAACGGAGTATCTTAAAAACCATTAAGCTACACTAAAAATCAAAAGTTATGAAAGCATTAGGACTATTTGAAATATGGCGGAATGCGTTAATAATTAGGCCGGTGGCCTTCATAAAGATTGCACTTCTGTTGATCGGCGCGTCTTGTACAGAAACTGAAATTAAGGAATTCGAGACGGGTGAATCGTGCTTCACAAAGGAGTCGCTTGAAACAGAGCCTTGGATAAAAGATCAACTGGCCTTTTTCCAGGTTCCCAAGCAGGGGCCGTTACGGGTCGCGGTATATCAGTATCGAGATAAGTATTACCTCGCTTTTGAAAATCCGTCGCTTTCATCGCCCATGTCTTACATATTTAATTGTGATGGGAAAACGATTGGTGAAGTGAGCATTCACTATAACGAGTTCTATGGGCAGAATAAATTGATGACAGTGTTATTGGAAGCTAAATATTGATCAAATGAAATACTTTACAGCCTATGTTTTACTTCTCGGGATCATCTCAGCAGAAACCCGGGGACAAGTCAATACTCCCAACGGCGTACAAGTGCCACCCAGCGCATTATTCGCATACCTCGACGCCTGGCCAAACACCAATGCTCAGCTACAATCGTTTCAAAATGATATTAAAAACGGATTTTATGGGCCGAGTTGTGTGGTGTTGAATGACTATACCCGGCAGTACAACTGCCATGGTTACGCATGGCACGTTTCAACAGGTGGAAACAAAATTGGTATCGATCAGGTGACACATGGAGGAGTTACTCCCTATATATCTGGTGTAAATCCGAGCTATACTCAGACCATTTATAGTGGAACTCAGGGTAAACTGCGAGTTCGATATTCTGGAGACCACTCCGCCGTAACTACTTATGATTTAGGTAAATATATTTCGAAATGGGGGGCGGGACCGCTCGTCAAGCATAATGCAAACGATGTAATGCCCGGTTATGGCGTCCCATCCAGTTACTGGACCTGCAAATACGCTCCGCCATTAACAAGCGTCTACCTCGACGGAAACCTAATTTCCGGAAGTTTCCAAAATACCACCTGGGGCGCACATAATATGCAGATATTCTGGGGGCTTGACCCTGATACCGGGCCAACATTTACTTGAACGGCCGCGAGTACAATCATCAACAATCAAAATTCAGGTACAGTGAATTTTACATTCAATGGCCCTTCCAACAATGGCGGTCTTTCAATTGCATTTTGCGGAGCACCGCGGCATTCGTTTACATTCTTCAAACCAAGCAGTGCTAAAATGCAGGTTTATCCCAACCCGGCTGAGGTCGAAGAAGTCATCACAATTTCATCGGAAGCTCCGGAGGATATTCAAGCCGTGAATCTGGATAATCAGGTCAACCGGATAACGAAAATTAGCCTTCTGGATAATCAGCAGCGGGTTTTACACGACTATTTACCAAATGGGGAAGGAAACCTGACAACCGTCAAATTGAATGCGGGGTTGAAAGGAACATACTTTTTGAAGGCAACTTTCGAGGATGGAACTGTACAAACGAAACGGGTTTTGATCGGAAAATAAGATAGTTGGCAGTGAAAACAGCCAACGAATGTTCTACTTAAAAAACTAACCAGCCATGAAGAAAACGAAAACCCGGATGAGGATTGCCTTCGTACTAATATGTACTCTGTTGGCAGCATTTGCCTGCGTAGAAAGCGATGGTTTTGAAAATATCGATCAACCCTGTTTTACCAAAGAATCATTGGAAACAGTCCCATGGATTGTCGACCACTTGAAGAAATATACTTTGCCAAATGGAGGAGGATACCATGCCGCAGTATACATTTATCACGGCCAACAGTTTTTAGCAATAACGACGCCATTTGGTTGTACGCCGCTTGGGCACGTTTTCAACTGTGGGGGAGTATCGCTGGATTCACTGGGAATCGATTATATTGATTTTCAGGGTAATATGAAGCTCGCCGCGGTTCTAACCGGGCCGAAATGATTAAAGGATGAATAGCGACAAGGCGCCCCGAGTCGATTATCCTTCAATCCGGGTGCCTTCGTCAACAGTAATAATATAACTCTTCCCGCCTTCGCGTTCGATAGCTTCTGCCACTTCCTCCGCGTGGGTAGGCGCGTAGGCGAAGATGCAGCCGCCTCCGCCCGAGCCGTTGATCTTGCCGCCCAATGCGCCGGCACCGAGTGCGGCGTTCATCATGCGTTCGATTTTCGGGGTGGAGGTGCGTTTGTGGTCGCGGAGATTTTGGTAGTGCTTGTAGAGCAGGCTGCCGAAATGCTTATCGAAATTCTGGCTTGCGTGGTCTTCTGCGCTGTCGATCAGCAGGGCTTTACCTTCAACCAGGATGTCCCGGTCTTCGATGTTGGCTTTCAACAGGCCGAGCTGGTCGTTAGAAAGCAGCGATTTGTAGTCGCCTAACTTTTCAATGGGTGTTGTAAAAATAGAAAACGATGGGTCGTAATCGGTGACGATTTTGATCACATCTTCCATTCCGTAACGGCAGCGGGCGATAATGCCTAGAGTGTCCTTCGGTTCCAAAGAATCGCCGAGGACGAAGGTGCCGAGCTTGGGTGTCAGAGCTTCTACCTTGATGACCGGCGTCGATTCGAGGTAAATGACATTACCGATGGCGGTTGAATAGTTATCCATCATGCCACCGGGCTCGCCGAATTCCAATACTTCGGCCGCGTTGGCAATTTCTCCGAGTTCTTTTTTTGAAAAATTGAGCGGATTATCGCTCAACTGATCCAAAAACTTCGCCCACGAAACAATCAGCGCTGAGGAGCTGGATGTGCCCGAATTGATGGGAATATTGCCGTGAATAGTCGCTTCAAAGCCTTTCGAGAATGTTAATCCCCGTCTTTTGACCACATTGATCGTACTGCGGAAATAGTCGCGCGGCTTGACGTAAGGAAAAGTTGTGTCGAGAGAAAACGCTTCTTGAGTGCCCAGATCGGGCAAATGCAATACTATTTTTTGATCATCGCGATAACCGCCGTCAACGCTAATCCTACACGATATGGCCGCTGCAATTACGGGGAGCCCCAGATAATCCTGGTGTTCCCCGAAAAAGCAAATGCGGCCGGGAGTTGAAATCCTCATTGTTAAACTACCAGCTTTTCTTTTTGTGGCCTATGTAGCCGAAATACAGCATATAAATGTAAAGTGGAACCAAAATCCAGTAAGCTTTCTGCGTACTGCCGATCGAGTCGGCGATGCTTCCGTACACCAAAGGTAATACCGCGCCGCCGGAAATACCCATTACCAGCAATGCAGAAGCGATTTTTGTGAATTTACCCAGCCCGCTCAACGCCAATGGCCATAATGCGGGCCAGATTACCGCGTTGGCAAAACCAAGGATCGCGATGCAAAGCACGGAAGTGAAGCCGGTAGAGTTGACCGCGATTACAGTAACTACCAAACCAAGAATAGCCGAGAATTTCAAATAAGCTTGTTGCGATACATACTTAGGTATCAACACGATACCGAGCAAATAGCCTGCCATCATACCATACAATGTAAAAGTCCCGAACAAACGGGCCTCTTCCTCAGGAAAGCCGAGCGAAACACCATAGCTGATGATCGTGTCACCCGCGATCACCTCTGCACCTACATAGCAGAACAATGCGAGTACGCCCAACACAAGGTTAGGAAATTGCAAAACGCTGGTTTTCTGGGCTGTCGCCTGCTGAGCCGCGACTGGCGCATCGTCCTCTTCTTCACTTACTTCCACAAGCCCTTTCGACATTCTGATAATGAGTGCCAATGCAATAAGTACTGCTGTCAATACCAGATACGGCATCGCAACTTTGTCAAGCTCCGATTTGGGATCGCCCGTAGACGCGCCTGCGAGGAGCAGTTTACCAAAAATAATCTGGCTGAAAATACCGGCCGATTTATTGGCAATACCCATTATGCTGATCCGCTGTGCGGCGCTTTCGCGCGGGCCGAGGATCGTTGCGTAAGGGTTAGAGGCGGTTTGCAGCACGGTAAGACCGATCCCGATCGTGAAAAGCCCCACCAGGAACAATGGATAAGAAGCCATTTCCGCAGCCGGAATGAATATCAGCGTACCTACTGCCATCACGCCGAGCGCCAGCGACATACCGTTTTTGAAACCGGTTTTTTTCAAAACCATCGAACACGGGATCGCCATGACGGTGTAGGAAATGAAAAACGCGAACGTTACCAGATAGGAACTGGTGTTGTCGAGGGAGAATGCTTTTTTGAAGAAGGTGATCAGTGTTCCGTTAACCCATGTGACGAAACCCATCACAAAGAATAGAATGCCGATAATGAAGAGGGGACCCAGGTAACTGTTCTTTTTGCTCATTTAAGTCGTATTTGAAAAAGGTTGTTCAGGTTATTCTGTATTTGGTTTGTTATAATACTCAATATTCATCATTCAGGCCAAATATCCGCTTGTTTGTTCGCCATTTTCCCCGCGTAAAGTCCGGGATCTCAACGGGCGAGCTTCCGCGGGCGATGGAGAGTTCGGAAAGCGGACTAATGGCGCTCCATACGGCTGCATCATAAACGTCGATCGGCGGGGCGGTTTTGCGCTTGATGGCCTCTACAAATCCGCGTAGTACGAAGTAATCGATTCCTCCGTGGCCGGCATTCTCCGCTTCTTTGGCATATTTTGCCCAAAGCGGGTGGTCGTTTTTGTCCAGATATGGCTTATCGGGTTCGCCGATATGCTCTTTGGGCGATATGCCTTCGAGGTAAATCGTGTGGCCGTCGTTCATCCAGATCCCCTCGGTACCCTGTGCGCGGAATGCGAGGGAGTAGGGACGAGGCGAATTGGTATCGTGAATGAGCACGATGTTTTCGCCGTTGTAGCATTGGATCATCGTGGTTACAATGTCGCCCAGTTTGAAATTTACTTTCGCATTGGGATGATCCTTCCCGCCGTGATCTACGATATATTTATGCAAACCTCGCGATTTGGTGGCCATGGATGTCAGGTATGTAAAACAGTTACCCCGGTTGATATCTAGCCAATGCGCTACCGGGCCGAGGCCGTGGGTAGGGTAGAGGTCGCCGTTTCGGTCGACCGAGTGCTGGGTACGCCATTTAGCTTCCGAAAACCCTTTTGTACCGAATTCGACACCGTGGCCTTCATTGCTTTTACCCGTGTTGAACTTGATGCCCCGCAAATCGTGCTGGTACCCGCAATGCGCGTAGGTCATTTCGCCGAAGATACCTGCCCGGATCATTTTCAGGATGGCCATTACATCACGGCGGTAGCAGACGTTTTCGAGGATCATGCAATGCGAGCCGGTCTTTTCGAAAGTATTGACCAAATCCCACGATTCCTGCAATGTTACGGTCGCAGAAACCTCCACAGCGGTATATTTTCCTGCATTCATCGAAGCCAGTGCCATTGGTACGTGCCATTGCCACGGCGTAGCGATGAGTACACCGTCGAGATCGTCGCGCTTGACAAGGTTCATAAAATCCTCCTCACCTTTGGAGTATACCACCGGTGCTTTACGACCGGCCTTTTTGATTTTATCGAGGGTGATATTGACGGCCTCAGGATCGATGTCACAAATCGCGTTGATCTCTACATCCGGGCGGAAGAGGGCCTGCTCCACATGGTTGCGGCCCCGCAGCCCGACGCCGATAAATCCTAAACGTACATTTCCTGCCGGTTTTTCCTTTTTCAGATGAAGCGATGGCATCATCCCCGCGACGGGCGCGGCCAGTGCTGTTTTTTGCAGAAAATCACGTCTATCCATATCAAAATCCGTTGAATGTTACCGACACAGTTGGTAAAAGATTATTTGGTCTTACTTAATCCCGGGCTGCAATTTACATGCAAATGCCAGATTTTTAAATTTTTTTATTAATTAAAAATTGACAATGCGGACGCATCCAGGTAACACTAAATAGGATTGCCGTGAACAATTTGTTAGCTTACAGCGTTTACCCAAAGCAAGAGACTTCTGAGAGCGACTCACAGCATGCTCGAACCCTTAAATGTGTTGGACACAAACTTTGTAACGACATTTAAGGCAAACGAAAATTTTAAGTGGTTTAAAATATGGTGCAAAAGGTGGCGGTGTTCCGGAAGGAGCACTTCAATGCAGCTCATCGTCTTCATAATCCGGAATGGCCGGAGGAAAAGAACAGGGAAGTTTTTGGAAAATGCAATAATCCCAACTTTCACGGACATAATTATGAGCTGATCGTGCAGGTGACGGGCCCTGTTGATCCCGAAACCGGCTATGTGATCGACATGAAAGTGTTGAGCGCCATATTGAAGGAATCTGTTATCGACCGGTTCGATCACCGGAACCTTAATCTCGACGTTGAAGAATTCAAAACCCTCAATCCGACCGCAGAGAATATTGCGATCGTTATTTATTCAATTATAAGACCCAAAATTGAAGCAGGTCTCGACCTGAAAATCAGATTATATGAAACAGAACGGAATTTTGTCGAGTATCCAGTCCAGTGAAGCTTTGGACATCGAAGAGGTTGGTGACGATCATTTGTTTTCAGGAATAGAGACTCCCCTCCGCAAGGACGCGTTCGCGATGGAGGACGAGCTTAAAATGGAGTTGATCGAGAAGCATTTCCGCCACATTATGGAGATCATGGGCCTCGATCTTACGGACGATAGCCTGAAAGGCACGCCGAAAAGGGTTGCGAAAATGTACATCAAGGAGGTTTTCAGCGGCCTCGACCCCAAAAACAAGCCTTCTATCGCCCTTTTTGACAATAAATATAAATATAACCAAATGCTCGTCGAGAAGGATATTTCGGTATTCTCGAACTGCGAGCATCATTTCGTACCGATTTACGGCAAGGCGCACGTTGCCTACATTTCAAGCGGGAAGGTAATCGGCTTGTCGAAATTGAACCGCATTGTAGAATACTATTCGAAACGTCCGCAGGTACAGGAGCGGCTTACAGTGCAGATCGCCAATGAACTGAAAGAGGCGTTACAAACCGAGGACGTAGCCGTGGTAATCGACGCACAGCACATGTGTGTACAGTCGCGCGGGATCCGCGACTCGGGTAGCTCGACGGTTACTGCCTATTATGGCGGTAAGTTCGAGGAGGAAACGACTAAGAAGGAGTTTCTCGCCTATCTCGGGATGTAATTCGAACAGCATCTGACTATATCTGACCATAAATGACAACACCTGACAAGCTATTTGTCAGGTGTTGTCATTTATGGTCAAGTGTTGTCACTTGTTGTTGCGGATGCGATTACACGGTTGGTCCTACACGTTCCAACAGCGCCTTGGTAGCCTTGATACCGTCATATTCCGAAAGCTTGCTTCCTTCATATTCGATCCCTGCAATGCCTTTGAAACCGCTTGCTTTTACTACTTTCAAAATTTTCGCGTAGTCTGTCTCAATACAGTTTCCTTTTTCGTCGAAATCGTACGTTTTGGCGCTCACACCTTTTGCGAATGGCATTAGCTCCTGCGTGCCCTGATAGCGGTCGTAGGATTCTTCGCAACCGTTCGCTGAACGTTTGATACAGAAATTGCCGAAATCAGGCAGGGTACCTACGTTCTTCATA
The DNA here is from genome assembly GCF_057586235.1 of Dyadobacter sp. SRI_021. Classification (NCBI taxonomy): domain Bacteria; kingdom Pseudomonadati; phylum Bacteroidota; class Cytophagia; order Cytophagales; family Spirosomataceae; genus Dyadobacter; species Dyadobacter sp. SRI_021. The sequence goes on along the minus strand of NZ_JBYCZM010000012.1, from coordinate 49,314 downwards.
TTCACCTGCTTCATCACGCCCGACAACCATTTGCCGTTTGAAGAAGAACCGCCGTGATTTTCAACGATCACGTTAATGCCGGTCTTTGCCGCGAATTCACCGAGTTTACCCAGACCGTCTACTGCCGCTTTCGCGATTTCTTCGTCCGAGCCCTTTCCGTGTGCATTCACGCGGATGGTTTTGCAGCCAAGGTATTTCGCGGCTTCAACCCATTTGTAGTGGTTTTCAACCGCTTTGTTACGTACCGCCGCGTCAAGTTCGCCCAGGCCGCCTTCCCCGTCGATCATGATCAGGTGGTTGCTCACGCCATTATCTTTCGCTCTTTTCAGCAATTCGGCGAGGTAAGTTTTGTCTTCTGCTTTGTCTTTGAAGAACTGGTTTACGTATTCTACGATCGAGATACCGAACTCTTTTTTAGCGAGTTCAGGGAAATCGAGGTTGGTGAGTTTTTTCGCGAAAAGAGCCTTGTGCAACGACCATTCGGCCAGTGAAATGTCAAACCAAAGCTTTTTGACAGCCGGTTCGGCGAACAAATCGGTGAATGCAGAGGCTGCAAGCGCAGTGGCTCCGGCCTTTTTAAGGAAATCGCGACGAGAAAAGTCCATGATTGGTTAGAATTTAGATTTGATTATTATTCCTGAATATTGATTCTGGCTTCGCGGTACAGCTTCTCGTTTTTGGTGAGTTTAGCTGCGTCCCATTCGATGTCCTGCACGAACGCATGCTGGCGGACGGGACAATTGTCGATCCTGCAAAAGTAGCAACATTGGTATACGCACGGATCGGCGTGGACGAAAATTTCCGTTTCGCCCGGCTGCTGCGCTTTCAGAATGTTCTCGAAATCGTGGATCGTTTCGTGTACTTTTTGCAATTCCCAATAATAGGGTAAAGTCAAATGGCAGTCGATATGCAAATCGGAGCCGTATTGCTGAGCACGCAGGTTGTGGACGTCGATCCACTCGTCCTTTTTGTTTTCATTTAAGGTATGGATCACTTTATCGAGCAGCAGTTCGTCGCTGGCGTCCATTAAGCCAGCCACGGATTTACTGACCAATTGTGAGCCGCTGTAAGCCAGAAATAGCCCGAAAAAGAGCGAGGCTACACTGTCGATCCACACATAACCCGTCAGCATAATCAATCCAACACTGAAAATAAGCACTACGCTGCTGATGCTGTCGGACATTAAGTGCTTGCCGTCGGCGACCAACGCGAGGGAATTCGCGCGGCGGCCTTCCGTGAGCAGCTTATAACCGATAGCCGTGTTTACAAAAATGGTAAAAACAATAAAGAGCGAACCTTGCGCCAGGTTCTCGATCGGCGCCGGATTTATCAGCCTTTTTACCGCTTCTACGACGATGAATATCGAGGCGATGATGATCAATGCGCCTTCAAAACCAGCCGAGAAAAACTCGACTTTGCCATGTCCGTAAGGGTGGTTCCGGTCTTTGGGCTGGGAGGAAAGATAAACGCTGTAAAATGCAAAACCGCTGGCGATTACGTTGATAATCGATTCCAGGGCGTCGCTCAGAATGGCGTTGGAAGAGGTAAGATAGAATGCAAAAAACTTCAATGCTGTCAGCAAAATGCTGGCTACAAAAGACAGCATGATGAGACGTTGTTTAAGCTTATTTTGGTTTATTTGCATTTGAGATTTGTCAATGAAAGGCCAAAAATACTAAGAAAATGCGGGTTATATCCACTGAAAATAACTGGAAAACACTATCGTCTGAAACCGTTTATGAGAATGCCTGGCTGGAACTCAGTCACCGTGACGTGATTAACCCCTCAGGCAACAAAGGCATTTATGGGTTGGTAAAATTCAAAAATCAGGCGATAGGCGTAATCCCGGTGGACAGCGACAACAATGTTTACCTCGTGGGCCAGTACCGCTACGCGATCGACGAATATTCCTGGGAAATTCCGGAAGGCGGCGGCGCACTCGGTGCCGATCCGCTCGACGCCGCTAAGCGCGAACTGAAAGAGGAAACCGGTCTTCTGGCGGGGAAATGGACGAAACTCTCCCGTATTCACACCTCCAACTCGGCAACTAACGAAGAAGGATTCCTCTTCATTGCCGAAGAACTCACGCAAGATGAAGCCGAGCCGGAGGATACCGAAGATTTGCAGGTGTGGAAATTGCCTTTGAAAGAAGCAGTAGAAATGGTTATGCGCTCCGAAATCACCGATTCACTTTCGGTTGCTGCCATATTAATGACTGCCAGATTGAAAGGTATTTAATATGCTGCAAGCGCTATTGTACGGGACGCTGACCGGCGTCGCATTGTGTCTTACTTTCGGGACCGTATTCTTTTCCCTGGTCCAAAACAGCGTCGATAATGGCTATCGCACGGGTATCAAGATCGCTTTCGGCGTGTTTATCTGCGACATTATCTTCGTATTCTTCGCCATTTTCGGAACGGCGTTGTTACCCGATATTCCTAACTTTCAGAAATGGATGGCCGGAGCCGGCGTAGTCTTTCTGGTTGCGTTGGGTTTGAGCAATATCATTAAAGGCCAGCCTCAGATCGCAGAGCCGCAGACACGTTTTGGAAACTTTCTTTACTATTTCACTACTGGCTTTCTGCTGAATGGGTTGAATCCTGTTAATTTTATCAGCTGGGTAACCATCGCTTCGTACATCCGCACGAATTTGCATTACAACCTCAACCAGGTGATTCTGTTTTTCACTGCGAGTGTGATTGCGGTATTTTTGGTGGAAAGTGCCATCGCCGTTTTCGCACACAGGCTCAAAAAGCTATTCACGCCGAAAGTGGTAACCGTATTTAACAAAGTGACAGGCGTGGTTTTTATTCTCATCGCCTGTCAGATTGCTTATACTAATTTTTTGAAGTAGGACGTCAGGGAGCTATGTACCCCTCTGTTTTAAGGAAATTCTTCCAATCTTCGATCAGGTCTTTCTTGAAAACGCGGGGGAATTTGTTCTGTCCGCCCAGCTTGCCTTTGGACTCCATCCAGCCGTAAAACGCCTGGTTGGGCAATACGGTGACAAAAATCTCTTTCAACGCGTGACGGCGCTCAACGGCGTAGTCATCGTTGAGTTCCGCGAGTTTGGCGTCGAGTTTTTGTTTTAAAACTTCGGCATCCACATGGGACTCTTCCACGCCCACGTACCAGTCGTGCGCGAACAGGCTGCCGTGCTCGATGCCGCAAACAGTAAATTCTTTCACGGTAATACCCATTTCACCCGAAACAAGGTCGATTGCCTTGTTCATATTATCGACCGAAAGGTGCTCGCCGCAAAGGCTCAGGTAATGCTTCGTGCGACCGGTGATGACGATCTCGCCACGCGATTTGTCGACGAATTTCAGCGTATCGCCGATCAGGTAACGCCAGGCCCCTGAGCAGGTCGATAGCAGCAATGCATATTCTTTCCCTTCTTCTACCTGGTCGATCATCAGCGTCTCGGGATTATCGAGCATAGCGCCGTCGGAATCGAAGTTTCGAGGGGTGAAAGGGATAAATTCAAAGAAAAGGCCATTATCGCAAACCAATTCCATTCCTACCGCGCCCGGCCGCGACTGATACGCGATAAAACCTTCCGATGCCAGATAAGTGTTGATATAGATCATCGGCTTGCCCAGCAGTTTCTCGAAACCTTTGCGATAAGGCTCAAACGAAACGCCGCCATGCGCGAAAACCTGCAAATTCGGCCAGATTTCGTGGATATTCTTTACATTATAATGCGCAATGATCTTTTCAAAAAGCAGTTGGATCCACGCAGGCACGCCTACTACGAAGCCAATGTCCCATTCGCTCGCAACGCGGGTGATCTCTTCCAGTTTTAAGCCCCAGTCGCGTTGTGCGGCAATTTTCTGACCCGGTTTGTAATAAGGCCGGAACCAGCGCGGGATTTGCTGGATTTGAATACCACTCAAATCACCAGCTAAACTTCCGGTATCATGCGGGTTCAGGTTGGTACTGCCGCTGAGCATCAGGAAGCCCTTTTCATACAAGTCAGGCGGGAGGTCTTTGTAATGCCCTAATGACAGAATCTGGCGGATACTCGTCTTCTGAATCGCCTTCGTCATTGCTTTCGTCACAGGGATTTGTTTCGATGCCGCCTCCGATGTTCCCGAGCTCAACGCGTAATATTTCACAGTGCCAGGCCAGCATACATCCTTGTCGCCTTCGAGCGATTTATGCCACCACTCGTTGAATATCTTATTGTAATCGTAAACGGGCACCGTACGCTTGTAGAGCTCGTAAAATGCGCCTTTTTCTCCGAAAAGAATGGAGGAAAGCAGCTCGTCGAAATTGTATTTCTCGCCGAATTCGGTATATCTGGCCTTGGCCAGGAGTTTGGCCAAAGTTTTCTTTTGCTGTTGGTGTAAACTTGCCTTGCGGCGATTGGCAACGATGTTGCTGAAATGGATGCCTTTCTTTAATAAACTGCCTACTAATGCCATAGCTGTTGGTTAAATTACAAATCCCAGGTCGATAGCTTTTTCAACGCTTCATACTCTGTCAGATCATATTGACATGGCACCACCGAGATATAGTTATTATCCAGTGCCCAGACATCGGTGTCTTCTTTTTCCGTATCAAAATTGACAAATTCGCCGGCCATCCAGAGGTAGCCGCGACCGTTAGGGTCGACGCGGTAGTCGAATTTTTCCTGCCATTTGGCATGCGCCTGGCGGCACACTTTAATGCCTTTCAGCGCCAGGTCTGTTTTAGCAGGAATATTTACATTCAATGCAATGCCGTTTGGAATACCGTTCTTCAAAGCTTCCTCTGTAATCGACTTGATGTAAGGAACGGCATGACTGAAATCAGCATCCTCCCTGAAATCGCAAAGCGAAAAGCCGATTGCCGGTATGCCTTCGATCGCCGCTTCGATGGCCGCCGACATGGTGCCCGAGTACAACACGCTGATCGAACTGTTGCTGCCGTGGTTGATCCCACTCACGACGAGGTCGGGCTTGCGGTCTTGCAATACATAGTTTTTAGCCAGTTTTACACAGTCGGCAGGCGTTCCCGAGCATTCGTATTCCGTTACATCATCAAAAATATGGGTGGAATAAAGCCTGAGCGGTTCCCCGATGGTAATGGCATGGCCCATTCCGGATTGCGGGCTGTTGGGAGCGACCACGATCACTTCGCCCAGCGTCTGCATGATTTCAACCAGTGTTCGGATTCCTTTTGACGTTATTCCGTCGTCATTTGTAACTAAAATGAGGGGTTTCATATATTTCTACTGATCGGGTGCTTAGGTGCTTCATGCGATCTCGTCTGCCGGCTCAGTAACATGGTTTTTAAGTGAATAAATATTTAATTGCGCTTTTCAAGCTGCCAAATTTAAGCAATATGCCTTCATTCGCAACACTACAAGCTACCGTCACGGACATTCCGACCATCATCGAAATCCAGGAAAAAACATGGGAACCCACTTACCGTGACATCCTTAGCAAGGAACAGATCGATTTTATGTTCGAAAAAATATATTCTCCCGAATCCCTCGCGGACCAGATGGAATCCGGCCAGCAATTTATGATCCTTCTAAGCGACGAAACGCCCGTCGGCTTTTCGTCAGTATCGAAAGAAAAGCCCGGGAAGTTCAAATTACATAAAATATATGTGCTTCCGGCCACGCAGGGGACCGGCGCGGGCAAACATCTTTTATACGAAACTGAAAATTACGTGAAGTCGCAGGGAGGAACGGTGCTGTCGCTGAACGTGAACCGCTACAACAAGGCCAAAACGTTCTATGAGAAAATGGGCTTCCGCGTTGTGGACGAGCAGGATATTCCCATTGGGCCTTACTGGATGAACGATTACGTGCTCGAAAAACCATTGAACTGAACCGGCTAGGCCGATTCAGTTTTCAATGCCAGTTTCATCTTCTTGATATTCTTCTGCTGGCTTTTCAGGCCTTGCAGCGGATGGTAATGATTGCTGTTCACAACATAATAGCCCGTACCGTCGTAAGCGCGTTTGGCAGGGTGCGTTTTGCATTCGGCCGAACAGGCGCCTTCCATTTCCCAGCCGCATTTCTCGCAAATGGGGACGTGATTATTGCATTCGGCATTGGCACAGTTCACCATGCGGTCGCAGGGTTCTTCGCAGATGTAGCATTTGGAGATCACGGTTGGATTGACCTTGTTTACGTCCACAGTAATGCGGTTGTCGAACACATAACATTTGCCGTCGAAGTTTTCACCGCCTTCCTCCAAACCGTAACGTATAATGCCACCGTGCAGTTGGTATACGTCGGTAAAGCCCTGGTCGAGTAGGTAAGCGCTCGCTTTTTCGCATTTGATACCTCCGGTGCAATAGGTAATCACCTTTTTATCTTTCAAATGGGCGATCTCATGTACGTGGTCGGGCAGCTCGCGCAGGTTGTGCATATCGAACGTGATCGCGCCTTTGAACTTGCCTACTTCATGCTCGTAATCCGAGCGCATATCCACCAGTACTACGTCCGGGTCGTTCAGCATCGCTTTGAAATCGGCCGGTTCAAGGTGCTTCCCTGTGCGTACCAGCGGGTCAACGGGCAGGTCGGAGTTTACGATCTCGTCCTTCACGCGTACGTGCAGCTTCTGGAATGCGATATGATCCGATTCTTCCACTTTGAATTGCACATCTGCGAAACGGGCATCCGAACGGACGTAGTTCATATAGGCCTCGCATTGCTCGGGTGTACCCGACACGGTGCCGTTAAGGCCCTCCGGCGCTACGATAATGCGGCCCAGGAGGTTGTTTTCCACGCAAAAGAGGTGATGCTCATCGCGATAAGTGTCGGGGTCGGCGATGGGCGTGTAATAATAATATAGAATAACCCGGTAAGGTTTCATCGGTTTTCGATTAAATATTTCAATGAGCAAAAGGGCGCAATCGGCCATGCTCGTTTCTCCAAATCAGCCGCAAATATACGAATAATGCAAGTTTTAAGAAAATGCCGAAAATCAGTTTTGTAGCTGACCGGTTATCCGTTGAAATACATATTTTTGTGGGCACTCGTTCAATTACTCAACTTCATCCTATCTCCTTATGCACATCGCTATCATTGGTAACATCGGCGCAGGTAAAACTACATTGACCCAAATGCTGGGGGATTATTTCAAGTGGGAGGTGATGTATGAGGCGGTAGAAGGAAATCCCTATCTGGCTGATTTTTATATGGATATGGAGCGCTGGGCGTTCAATCTGCAAATTTATTTTTTGAACAACCGCTTCGCACAGGTTCAGAAAATCCGCGAAACGACCTATTCGACCATCGTTCAGGACCGTACTATTTTTGAAGACGCTTACATTTTTGCCCGCAATCTCTATGAATCCGGCGTGCTCACCGATCGCGATTACCAGACTTACCTGCTGCTCTTCGAATCCATTATCCGCACCGTTTCCCAACCCGATTTGATGATTTATCTCAAAGCGGACATACCCAAGCTGGTGTCGCAGATCAAAAAGCGTGGCCGTGAGTTCGAAGCCGACATTTCAACGGAATATCTCGCCAATCTTAACCGCTATTACGAGGATTTTGTGCAAAACTACGAAGACGGGAAGATCATCGAAATCGATGTGAACAATATGGACTTTGCGTCGAATCCCGAAGACTTCAACAAAATCGTGGCATTACTGAACAAGGAATTGTTTTACGTCTGATCGTGCGCCTAATACATGCAGGCGATGGCCTTGTGAAGCAGCTGATTCTTTTTGGCATCGACCTTGAACGTCCGCTTATCGTCGGGCAGTAGTATCTCAATCTGCACCGTTCCTTTCATTTTTTCGAGTTCTTTCGGTTCGATAGGAGTGGAGAGGACGAACTCGCTCTGCCAGTTGCTGCGGTCGGTGGAACTGATCGTCGTGTAGAGGGAGAAATTCCCTTTCACCGATGAAAACTTGATTTCGGTGAACATCTGGACGTGGTAAACCTGCCCGAATTCGTCATTATGGTAATTGAGAATCCGCTCTTCACCGGTTTTAGCGAGGGTCAGGTATTCTTTCGGCCCGGAGAGCTGCACGATGTGATAGTGGACGACCTTATGATTCGATGGGCTGATCTTTTCCTTGCATTGGGCGAAAGATATACCCATGTCAGCCATCAATAAGCCGACCACACCAAGCAGGAAAGTGGGCTTCATGCAGAGGGCGTAATTCAACACTTTTCGAGATTTCAGGGTTATTCAAACGTTTGTAAAGATAATCGCCTAATAAGAAGAATGCAATAGGATAATGGGAAATGACTACTTTACTCTCCGTTCCTCTGCCAGTTGCTTGTATACCTCTCCGAGTTCATCTTTGAGTTCCCGGATTTTCGCTTCCAGCTTTTCTACTTCACTTTTGTGAACGAGGTCTTTTATATACATCACAACGTTTGGCTCGCCTTCAAAGCCAAATAGCCAATTAGGATGAATTTCCAGTTCTTTAATTAATATACCTACTGCGTCAGAAGTGAGTTTTTGATCTCCCGCGAGAACTTTAGAAATTTTGGATGGGGATAGGTGCACAATCTCAGCAAGTTCACTGGTATTTAAGTGGTGTGCTTTCATGATGGCCGCTATTCTTGCAACTTCTATCATTGCTGTCAGTTCTAATGTGATATAAATTCCATATGAAATTTTATCTTTCCAAATGGAATTTTATATTTACAATATTGTCTAGGTTAAGCGCAGTTGTAAATATAGTAAAACTGGAAGCATTCCAATGTTCCTCGTGCGAAACCGAGACAGCAAACGTTATCACCTATTAAGCTAAACACCACTATGAATTTTAAAATCATTCGGATCCCTGAAACAGGTATTCAGGTTTGTCTACATCGCGATCGTAGCGAGGAAGGCGAGGAAATTGTCCGCATCACGTCTTTTGTTACAAATGCTCAACATGCGGAGATCATGTTGGAGCAGGTAGTGACCTTTACCAAGCCAGGAAGTTCGGTACGTTTTGTGGCAGATTATTCGCTGGTTTCTGCTAAAAGTTTCCTGGAAGAGTCGATGAACGAAGTGGGAATGCTGGCATTTGCCTGACCTGGCCTAGCTTCCTAATTTGCTTTTTCAGGCATAAAAAAAGTGCGTCGGTTAATTCCAAACGCACTTTTAATTGTGACCAGAAGGAGAGTCGAACTCCGACGATCTATTTATAATGTGCTGTAAATGAGTATGTTAATAGATTGAGTATTTGAGTTTTTGGGTGCTTTTCGCGTGTCTAGTGTCCCGAAATTGTCCCGGACAATTATAGTGTAGGAAGGCTAGTTAATGGGGGCATCCACAACGCGCAATGCGCGCCATATCTTACGAATCTTCGAAATGGGTATTTCCGTGGTTCCCCCGGTTTCTACATTATCAGAATGTAGTGTCAGTATTCCATTTACTGGGCTGTTTTTGACCCGCTTAACGACTAAAAAGTTTCCATAAACGACAACATAAACTCCGCTAACGAGAAATTCCCAGTCATCAAGGGATACTTCCCCACATCTGATTTTGCAGCCCTCCCAAAGGGTAGGTTCCATGCTGTTCCCCTCAATTTCAAACACGATTTGGCCAGCATAGCTTTCGGCCGGGTCTAACTTAGATACTTGGTACGTTTCGAATTCACCTGCGACACTCAATGATTCCATGAAATTTACTCTGGATTTGATACTAATAAAGGATAAGTTTTCATAGTTAATTGAGTCATTTTCAATCATTTTAACCCGGTCGCTAACAGGTTTTGAGTTGAAAATATCTCCTTCACCGGTGTTCCACCAGTTCGGGTTTATGTTGAATTCTGCCAGGATTTTATACTCGACATTTTTACCAATCAGCAGTTTGCCACTTTCGTATTTTCCGATGTGACTTTGACCAGTTGACAATTTTTCAGCCATTTTTTCTTGGCTTAATCCGAGGGCTTTTCTGATCTCTTTTAAACGACCAGCTTTGAGGATCTTTGAGTCCTCATTATCAGTACTTTGCATGTATGCAAATAAGTTTGAAAAAATAAATAGACAATATTGCTTGTTTGAAATAGTCAATATTGTCTACTTTTACGGTGTAGAAATTACAGTGTAAAAATTACAGCGTAAAAATAGAAAAAACCAACTCTAAAATGAAGACAGTAATTATGACGGAAATCAAAGAGCGGTTAATGGTCGAATTCCGGAATTTGAAACCCCGAAAGCCTGGCAAAGAGTGGCGCCGACTCCTGAAAGGTTTTAATGACTGGCATAGTACCGACGAAGCCGGTAACATCTGGCGGAATGCCGCCCGAGGGTTAGCGGGTAGTGAAGGCCTGCGGCAGCTGGTAGCTGATATGCAGACAATTTTGGAAACAGAAAAAGACTGTGAGGAATTGAAGTTGTCGCCTGCACAGGTTCGACAGGGGCGGGAGAGTTCAATTGCGTTAAGCGCTTCGAACCTTCGAAGGCGTAAAAGAGGAATAGGAGTGGCTGCCAAGTGAGCATTTGAAGGGTTTAATTTTTGTCCCACAAAAATGACTACAAATTGCCCGACTGTGATGCACGCCACCCCCAAAACCTGTTAAAATTAGCGTTTTTTGAGTTAAAGGCATACTTCCAGGCTCCCGAAAATTATGTCCTTTCGATCAGTGTAATTATCAACGTTTTTGCCCCCTCATTTTAAACCGCGATCAAATGGAAACTTTTACCAGTTCCGTAGTGGAATCGGTGCGTAATCCCGATTCCCTGGCCACCGGCTTTTTAGTGCTGGCCATTGCCTGCTTTGTTTGTATTCCTCTCTTATTTATCCGTAAAAATGGCGATACTTCAACACTTCATTAACAGCCTAGACAGATACGATTTGCTGGCCGCCGTTATCGGTTGCGCCCTCGCCTGTGTTCTTTGGCTTGCCTACGACATTGTTAATGCTCCAATTTACCCGCAAGACTATGACATGCCACGCAATCATCCGACCATTGAAACAAAACGTTGTTAAAACAACTGTTTCACCAGATTACGATCAGGTTCCGGCCTTAAATGACCGGATCAAATGCCCGAAGTGCGGCCGTATTCAGGTTGCCAAAATTGTTCAAACAATGCACTGGGCGACACGCATTCACTATTGCGAAAAGTGCCAATACCTCATTACTGAATCTGATTGGGATTCAGTCAAATAACCCAGTACGATTATGACATTAAAAGACATTTTAGCCCTGTGGGCGGGTAAAAACCTACCCCAGGATGCCGAACAGCTTGCGACCTGCCGCGAGGTTATGGAACGCGCCTTTGACGTGACCCTGGCCGCCTGGGAATCGACCAGCAACCCAGTTACTGGCGCCATGCTCAATAAAGAGCTGGAAACATATGAAAAGGTTATCTGGGCAATTATGCGGCTACAGATCATCTATGTCCTGCAAGCTCAGCGGCCAGCGAAACCCGCCAACGTCATATCCCGCCGTAACTCAATGTTTTACCTTGCTTCGAGAGTGATATAATGGGAAAGCAAACGAACAGTAATGCAAATCAGGAATTTAGCTTTTTTGCCGGTGGTATCAAGGTTAACAAACCAACGGGAAACTCAACGCTACCGCAGGTTATTGAATGGATTAAAAGTGGCAAGTATGCAGAGCTGGTTACGAAGGTCAGAGCCGCCACTAACCCAAAGGAAGCCAGCTTTTTAAAAGGAGGGCTGGACTATGTAACGCTATCCGGGATTTTCACCCCTACCAGGAAGGCCGAAAACCTGGCCACCCATAGCGGCCTAATGGTGATCGACTTCGACCACATCGAACAAGCCGAAATGCTGAAAATGCAATTGATTTCGGATCCTTACGTGGCGGCTTGTTTTATTTCTCCGTCCGGCGCGGGATTGAAAGCCGTCGTTCGGATAAAGGACGGGACCAAGCACAAGGAACATTTCGCAGATCTGGCACACTATTTCAACAACGTATATAGGCTAGCGGACGCTGAAAAGGTAGATCCTTCGGGTAGTGATGTAAGCAGGGCATGTTTTCTTTCCTGGGATCCTGATGCGTACTACGCACCGGATTCGAAGATTCACGTAATCTTGAATAAGATTCCGGAAAAGCCGAAAACGCCCCAACAGGTGGCGCAAGATGCCAGCGACGTGGAAAAGTACGTAGCTGCCGTTGTGGAGCGTATTGAGGCCAGCCAAATGGACATCTGCAACGACTACGGCACTGAATGGTTATTAATCGCTTTCAGCCTTTCTACCCTGGGCGAAAACGGCCGCCAGTACTTCCACCGGATCAGCCAACAGAACGCTAAGTACGATGAAAAGTACGCGGACGAAAAATTTGATAACGCCGTTAAAACAAGCCGATTTACCAATGCCGCTAAATTTTTCAGCATTTGCAAGGATTACGGCGTGGACGTGAGCCGCCCGAAAAAGGAAGCACCTGCCAAAGCGGCGAAATCGGAGAATCCAGCGCCCGCAGACAAATCGGATGTGATCGAAGGTGACAATAAAAAGCCCGCCAAGAAAGACAAGAAAAAGCGGGGTAGGGGCATGGACGACGATTACGAGGAAGAAACCGTTTTGTACACGTTCAAAGGCGGAATGAAGATAAAAGGAGGTAAATATTGGGATGACGTGGCACCTAATTTTCAAATTCACATCAAATACAAAACCGAGGATGAACAGGAAAACGTCACCTGGGTTTTGGAGATCCGGCGAAACAGCGGGAAGTCCGAATTTATCGAAGTTCCGCACGAGGATTTTTGCAGCGCCAAAAAGCTAAAAAGTACGCTGGCCAGTAAAAGTTTAGGATTTAAGATCAAGGATAACCACCTGGACGAGTTGCAAAGCTATCTGTTCAACAAAACCCAATACTCAACGGCGTTGAAAGTAGTCCGCTACGGTTATCACTCTCAAAGTAACGTGTATTTCTTCGCGAATAAGGCGCTAAATCTTAAAACTAACGAATTAGTTACCCCTGACGAATTCGGAATTGTAAAGGCCAGCGACATGCACCTGTCGATCCCTAAAACGCGTAAGGACATGGCAAAGCGCTATACTCTTACAAATCAGGAAATTACGTTTGCCAAATTCTGGGAGTTATACGCCAGTGCCCACCTTTTCGATAATGCATTTGCACCGGCATGTTTTTACATTTTTAGCCTTTTCCGGGATCTGGGATTGAAATACAATGACTTTTCGCCCATACTTTATTTGAAGGGTGGGGCAGGCACAGGTAAATCCTCTATGGCCCGCGTATTGACGGCCGCATTCGGCTTAAAACAGGAGGGGGTGAACCTGAAAAGCAAGAATACCGATGTTTCGTTGATCAAGAAAATGAGCCAAAGCAGTAACGGGATTATTTGGTTTGATGAGTTCTACAACGATTTACCGAATGAGGGCCTTTTGCAGGCCGCCTATGACAATAATGGATACCACAAGTCAGGAACAGATCTTAATAGTATTGAAACCGATTCTGTGGAGATTTTTAGCGCCCTGGCCCTGACGAGTAACTACATCCCTACAAACCCAATATTCTTTTCCCGCTGCCTCTTTATCCCGATCACTTCCCAGCAAAAAACCGATGAACAGCGGAAGGCATTTGATCAGCTAAAAGCCATCGAAGAAGCCGGGCTGGGACAAATGACCATTGAACTGCTGAAACATCGTGGATTATTGGAAGCGAACGACAACTATGCAGCTAGTTATTCAAAACTATATAAGGCCATAAAATCGAGGTTCATTGGTCAGAACATTGCCGAGCGCCTTATTGCCAATATGGCGCAAGTTATGGCCGCTGCCTACGCGTTGCATGTGTTTGGGAAAATCAACATGTTACCGTTGGTTGCAAATGATGAAAAAGAAATTTTGGACGAGTTTGTGGATATGGCCCAGCGCTTCATTATCAAGCAAAATTCTATCCAGGCCGAAACCACGGCAGCGTCCGAATTCTTTAATATGATCCAAACACTCTACGACCGGGGAACGGTGCAGGAGGGCTTCCATTTCCGATTCGAGAAGGGAGGCGATGTTTTGATCAATTTCCGGAAAATGTACAATCTGTTTGTTCGTGAATATCGGATCACTTTTAACAGGACTGCGCCCGATCGAGACACTTTGCAGTCAGAACTGACTACACTTTCTGGCCAAACCGAATGGGATGCGATTTCTAAGCCGATCCGATTTCTCACTGATCCCGAATCAAATTCGAATGCCCATACCACCCCCGCAAATGGCTCTTGCGTCTTGAATTATAAGCAATTACAGGATTCTTACGGCGTAGACTGGGAGTCGAGAAATAGTTAAAAGGTAATTTCTATAAAATTCTAAAACGCGAAAAAATAAGCTACAAAGCTACAAAGTGATATAAGTAGTTGATAATCAATATATAGTGTGTAGTTAAGTTGTAGCAAAAGTGTAGCAAAAGTGTAGCTGTGTAGCTTTTGTAGCAGAGTGTAGCAGAAATAGTGCGTAATCTGCTACAGTCTTCACGGATATACGTCGGTCATTTTCAATTAGTTGTGAAAATGTTGTAGTGTAGCAGAAATACAACCCCTCGGAACTGAAAAAAACTTTGTCAAAAAAGCCATGCAGAATTCACAGGAAAGTACAACAAAGGAAGAAGCCCTACCGGTGAACGTTGACCGCTTCTTTATCCAGAAATACAGCCGGTGGTCGGATCCCAGCGGGCGCCTGTTGGTTGTCCTGGGCTTCTATTACGGAAACGGGGATAAGCCCGAAACCGGACTGAATCACCGCGAGGCCCTGGATCTGCTTTCGGTTCACGACGAAAAGGTGGAATACGTCCTGATCAGGCGATTTGTCAACCTGGTGAACCTGGGGAAACTCACCCCCTGGGAGGATCAGGAATTCAAAGCAATTGCATAACCATTTAATTTTTTAACCATAACAAGACAATGAAACAAATTCAAATTATCGGCAACATTGGCCGCGACGCAACCCTGCATAGCAATAACGGAAACGAGTTTGTAAGGTTTTCAGTGGCCGTTTCCGAAAAGTTCAAAACCGGAAATGGTGAGACGAAAGAAAATACCGACTGGTTTTCAGTGTTCCTGACGCAAAAGAGCTTGCTACCATACCTGAAAAAGGGCACGTCAGTATTCGTACAAGGCAAGCTAGGGGTACAAGTTCGCCGGAATGAGCAAACCGGCGCGCATTTCGCGGATTTCACGGTTAACGCAGAGAAAGTGCAATTGCTATCAGCTGGCAATAACGGACAGGCCAACGGCCAACCGGCGGCCCAGCCAGCGGTTGCAGCCGCGCCAGGTGCGGAAAAGTCAGACGACGATTTACCTTTTTAATGCTCAACGATGGAAGAAATTAAGCCTGGCCAGGTCTGGGAGAGCCGGAACGGCGCCCACTGGTTTATCGATCAAATAATGCCGGAAGGGTGGGGCCTGACGCCGGTAAGATCTGGCGAGAGGCATTGGCAGAAAACGGACGCTTTTGGGGAGATAACATTGACCATTCTAGAGATCTTACTATACTAATTCGTTAAAGTCAGAATTAATTAATAAATCTGCCAATTAAATAAATCTGTTGTGGAGAATCGTCTGCCAATTGTTCACACTAATCGAAATAATTTAATGAGTTCAATAATACGAAAAATTGCTGACGAAATCGCGATTCATGGTTCTTACAAAAGGTATCGTGACTGGGAGGAAGAACGATACCAAGAATACCTTACAATGAAGCAATTATGCACAGAGTTGCGAACCGTCGAGGGAGGCCCGACGGAAGAACCGTTAAGGAACCTATTTATCATTAGTTAAATTCAATTTGTCGAAAAACAGCGGACATTCGTCGAAATGTGTGTTTTCAGAATATTCTAACTATTGCGTGTATTGGGGTGGCAATATTAAATTCAAGAGTGGTCATAATTCTTAGTCTATTAAACAACTTTAAACAATGAAAAGAAAAGAATTTTTGCGAAGCCTAACTGTGATTGGGGCCGGCTTTTCGATGTTCAGCTGTGGAAAAGATGTAATCGATGGAATTGTCGGCGAAAATGAAATGGGTTCCATTTCGCTCGCCGAAGCAAAAAAGTATGTTTTAAATGAATACCTGCCCAAATTCGAGGGACTTCGTGAACAAGCGAAAAACGGCAAATCATGTAAACGCAAGGTGAACCTTGACAAGGCAAAGAAAAAGAAAGACGAAAAGAATCGCGAATTTATCTGGGTCCCCGTCGAGTACGAAGATGAAATTCGCCCAGGTGCGCTTATAGTTGAGGAAAATGCACCATGGAAAAAAGATCTAGCTCAATACCTCACCCAACCTGTCATTGAGGGCATGGTAGTAACTAAGGTCAAAAATAAGACAGAAGCATACCTGGTCCAGCTCGCTTACAATCAAAATAAAGTTAGGGAAAACGGTAAAAGGCTAGATTTGACCCAACTTGACGGTCTCATTATTAAAGCGGATTGGGATGACAATCCATCGGAGATCATCACATTTAGAAACGGCCGCAAATTGGAGGCTTATGCTCCGGAGGGCCAAAATCTTAGAACATCCGGATGTTATGTCGTCGAGTATATTTCCCAACGGGTTGAAGTTTTCGTAAACCCAGATGGGACGTATCGATGGATAGTATATCTGCACAAATCTTACCGATTCTCTTGCACCAATGGTGCGGCTCCAGGCACGTCAGTTGGAGCAGGTGTAAGTACCAACGGAGGCCCATACTATGGCGGCACTGGGGGAATAATGGATGGCACAGAGACGAGCACTGAAACCTACCTCCGACCAAATTATCAAATCGGTCCTGCGCTTTCTAGCAATGGGAGCCAAAGGGCATTATTGAACGGCAGACTTTCCGACTTTCTCTCGGCTACTGGCACAGCGGTCAGCATACTCGACTGGAGTCTCCAAAAGGCAGAGGCACTAGCAAATGTTGTTGGTGCACCACTTAAAACATACTTTCCAGAAGCGGTTATTTTTGGCAAAAGGGTAGGCCTTGTAGGGGTTTTGCTCGATGGCCGGGAAGTGTTTATCGCATATAGTGACGCTGGTCTGAATTGGAACAATATGAGCACTTGGGATCAGACTAAGGCTATTATTTGGGGAGTAGGTGCAACTGCCTTTGTGTTCGAGTTCTTTTGGCTGGGGGCGGCTGCCGCCACGGTTTCAATAGGCATGGGTGTTGCAAAGGAACTACTTTGACCTTATATTTGAAGGGATTTTCATCAGTTCCGTTAAGATTAGATAAATGCGACTATTCATTGCGCTGAGAGACTTCTTTTACACTCGGGGGATAGACAGAGGGCCGATGACAAGATTTCGTTACGGGTCAATTTTCTTTTTCCTATTTTCATTTTACTATTTTTCATTGCTAGGCTGCGCTGAAGTGGTTTTGAAAGTTTATCTGTCAGAAGATTTTACGATCATGCCCCGATCCAAGGATTTTTTGTTTGACAAACTTTTCCTGTTCCCGTTATTTTGGGCACCGTACATCCTAGCTATATATTTTCTTCTGAGGCGATTAGAGCATTATCAAGAAACTCCGATTAGCCAAGAGAAAATGAAGAGTTGGACCTTAATTGTTCTGGGAATTATGGGATTGGGTTTTTTCAGCTTCGTGAAATTGCCGCATTTGCTAGAAACGGCTTTACATTGAGTAAGACCTTAAACAGTAAAAGAACAGGCAAATATACCCTGGATCCATCTTTGCCGCGCAATTTGATTATCGAGTGTTAAACTCCGATTGAAGTTTACGACGAACATGACTAGACAAAAGAAGCCGGTGGCAATGCCGCCGGCTTCTTGGTTTATTACTCAACGTTATTTGCGTATTAGCCGCAAGCGTACAATAATACACACACTTGTCGGGAATACACACACTTGTCGGGCGAAACGCTGCATTTTGATTAAGCGGTAATTTTTGGTTACTTCCGTTTGTAATAACCCAGCACCCGCTATAGCCTGGACGGTCATGTACCAGGGGAAATTAGGGGAAGAATGCAGACTAAGCTCAATCAGATAATGGGATTCTTAACACCGGTCTGCAAAGTATCTCTTATTGAAGGAACAAACGGAGCCCCATCTGGATCTATTACATGGTTTAAGCCAGATATTATTTGTCCACCGCAACAGTAATTAGGTTTATGATTGAAAAGGAAATTGTCGATGTAATTTATCAATACTATCCGAAAGGGTTAACCAATGACCAGACTGACGAAATTATCAATTCGACTGCGCATAAGCGTAGAAGTGAAAAATGTAAGGAGGTCGGTCTGAATTGGGCAGACATTTGGATAAGATTTAAAGGCGATTTAATGCCCTTCCTGGAATCCATGAATTCGAGTGCGGCAGACTACAGTAGATTCGGAACGACGCCTGCGTATTTTCTGCAGGTCGGGCTAGATAAGTACAAGAATAGCGACGGGCAAGTTAGAAGTCGGAAATTGCTACATGTGTTTATCAGTGTGATAGTCCCATTTTGGTCATATAGGTTTTCCGAGCCAGGGCCGCCCCATGATTGGAGATATTCAACGACGGACGGGTTTGAGGAAAAAATTATCTCGGGTCTCGACGAATTGATAAAAAAGCATTTTCACAATTATGAGTATATGTCCGAGCAAATATCCAAAGTTGAAGTTCCTGATATTGTCACGCCAACTAACGACGGCCCAATAAGGATCTTCGACGCCGTTTTTGGGGACTAGTTTTAGTAATTCAATTTTTATAACCGGCCTAGCGCCGGTTTTTTTATGTCCTTTCGGTCCCGCGCCCTCCTAGCCAGCTTGCAATAAAAAAGCAAACGAGCCATGCAGCTGATCGTAAAAGACGACAAACTCCAAAAATTCCGGGATCACATCCAGACCGGTACCGAGCTGGGCGAAGCTGATAAAAAATACTTCGACCGCTACTTTTTTGCCTTCACCTTGCTACTGGACGGCATGAGCGAACGGAAGGTGGTAGAATCCCTGATGCATAGCCCCGCGCCGATAGGAGGGTTAAGCCAATCTATGGCCTACAACGTGGTGAACGGCTGCCAACAGATCTTTGGCGCCCTGGATTTCGGCAATGCCAAAAAGCTGGCCCAGCGCCAGGTTCACGCCGTCCGCCTGGAAGAAATGGCCTACACGTTGGAGGAAATGGCCAACAAGGTGATAGGGGACTATCAAGTGCTGGCCTACGACAAAGACGGATACGAAGTCTATAAAATCGACCCTGACCGCCAGGAACAAATCGCCAATATCCTGGACAAGGCCGCCAATATCCGCATGAAAGCCGCGAAAATCCGGGGCCTGATGGAAAAGGATAAAGTCGAGAATCCGAATAAATACAAAGTGGCCCCAAATATCATTTTCACCGATGATATAGCCGCGCTGGAAATGTACCGAGAGATCGAAGAAACCCCCTACGAAGATGTTACCGGAACAGAAAGCTAGGCTAGATAAAGCCAGAATGCGACAACTGACCGATAAAGCAAACATCGTTTTCCTGTCAGCAAAGCAAAAAATATTTTTGAGCAGCATCGCCAAACGGAAAACGTTACTGGCCGGGCGTGCATTTGGTAAAACCTACACTTTGCTGGTTTGCGTCGGTTACATTGCCAAGATGCTACCCAGGGCCAAATTCTTTCTGGCCGGTCGAACCTTCAAACAGTTACTGGATATTGTGCTCACCGATAGCGCCGACGCCTGGGCGGGAATTGGCTGGTATGAATACCACGAAAAGGTTAATCCGTTCGGGAATTACGTTTTGTTCAAAGAGCCACCGGCGGACTGGCCAAAGCCCTACAAGGCCCCGAAGTCTTACAACCATTGTATCACTTTTGACAGCGGGTTTTGTTTGCAACTACTTTCCTTCGAAAAGCCTGATACTAACCGGGGGCACAATTTTGACGGGGGGCTAATTGACGAATCGGCGATTTTTAAAAGTGAATGGGTTTCCAAAATCCTGATGGCCACTCTTTATCGGGCCAATAGTTGGCGGTTCAAAGACAACCATTTGCACAACGCCTTTTACGATTTCACGTCTAACCCCTGGATGCAGTCCGGCCAGTGGGTTTTCAAGACAGAAGAGCTGATGAAGGAGAACCCGGCAAAGTACCTTTTTTTAGAGGGGACGGCTAAGGACAATCCGACACTAAGTCCGGAATATATTACCAACATGGAGGAAAACACCGAGCCGCTGGTTTTCCGCGTGGAAGTATTGAACGAGCGGTTACGAAAGTTGCCTAACAGTTATTACCCTTCATTCGACGACGAAAAGCACACCACCGCAAACGTATTTACTTACGAGCGGTCAGGTGATGGCAGTGGCCCTGCCGATTTGTGGCTACCTACCTTTTCGGATTACCAGCCTAACAAGGCCCTGGAAGTTAGCCTGGACTTTAATAATTATATCTGTTGTGGTATAGTGGCCCAGGAAACGCCCGGCAAATTGAAGGTGATCAATAACGTGTACGTCAAGCAGGCGAAGGAAGGTAAGACCCTGGCCGAATCGCTGGCCATCGCTCTGAATGATGCGTATTCCGACCATGTGAAAAAGGATATGATCGTATATGGTGATGCGTCGGCAAGCTCTAAAAGCGCGGGTTCAAAGCAGCCGATGTTTAGCCAGGTGGCCGCTGAATTACGGCGCCTGGGGTGGCGTCCAATTATGCGGGTATTGAAGGCCAACCCCGAGCACCGCGACCGGTTCGCCCTGATTGACCGCATCCTGGCAGAAGGATCCAGTACGCTGCCGCGTGTGCGCATCAACCAGAACACCTGCAAAGCTTTGATCATTTCCATACAGAATTCACCTGTGTTAGCTGAATACAAGAAAGACAAGTCGAGCGAAGGAACGAGCTTACAGCAAGAGTATGCAACTCACCTAAGTGACTGCTTCGATTACCTGCTTTACTACAAATATTCGAGCGAATCGCAGAAGAATAAAGCCAAAGGATCCAGCATGCGGTTCCTGGGTGGTGGGTGACACCCCCCGCACCCCCCACCGGACTGCCGCCGACCCGAAACCCCTTTAAGATATTCGGAATTTTTTGTCAGCGGTAATTACCGGAAATGGAAAGGGCGCCGCCTTACCTGGGGGAGTTTTGGAAATAAAAATGCGCCTGGTGGGTTTTTGGGCCTGCAACTGTCTGGAAATCAACCCAAACCCAAAAACAAAAATTGGAAGCCTTTTCGGGCGTTTTTTCTGTCTTTTCGAGCGCTCACGCGTGGGGATAGTTTCGCAGCATGGAAGAAATCAGCATAGACACTTTTTGGAAGATCCTACACGACCCGGCCAGCCGTGGTTTCGATCTGAAATATCGCAAGACGGACGGACGCTTTGGAATCAAACACAACCTGGGCAAATCCGGGAAGCGGTTTGAGGGGAAAAGCACGAAAGGGAAATTACGATACGACCTGATCGAAAAGGGATCTGTGCTTTTGGAGGACATCGACGGCCTGGCACGTCCGTTCACTTTGCGAAACCGGCTATTAATCGCAATCCGCTTGCCCAGGACAAAAAACTGGATCCGAATTATTCATAAAAATTACTGACATGGTAAGACAAATTGAAAAGAACCTTTACCACCTGGCCAAATCCGAGCATACGGTGAAGTTCACAAACCCGGTTATCGACGTGGCCACCGCGACCAGCGGCGAAAGCGCAACGATGGCAAAGGCCGGTTTCGAGTGGGTGAAGTGGGGAAAGGACGACAAACAAGCCCTGGAAATGCTGCGCCTTTGCTGGGAGTCGCCGAGCAAACCGCAGCTGATGGACAAGGCGAAAGAATTCATGCTGGGAGCTGGTGCAAAGCTTATGAAAACCGTCGTTACGGCCGAAGGCAAGGAAGAACGGCTACTGGTGGACAATAAGGACCTGAAACGCTGGTTTCGTAAAAAGCAGATCTATTCCAGATACCTGGAACTAGCCGCGTTGAGCCTTCATTTTGCTGAAATGGCTTTTGTCCGCGTGTCCATCCAGGACGACGGCCAGGTGGCCCTCGAGACGATCCAGCCCAACAAGGTAAGGTTTGCCAAACCGGCCAAAGGCGGGGCCATCGAACGCGTTTTGATCAATCCTTATTTCGGCACGAATACGGCCATCAAAAAGGAGGATACGTTTTCGGTTCCCATCTTTGACATGGAAAACCCCACCCAATGGCTCGAAAGCGTCATGGTGCTTAAAAAGGCGCAAATCGGGGCTGATTTCTATAACCAGGGCCTCTGGTGGGGAACTAAGACCTGGACGAAGGTAGACAATATGACGCCAGCCTACCACGAGGCCGGATTAACGAACGGGTACAACGTAAAGCTACTAATCGAGATCGACGAAAGTTATTTCCTGTTGGAGGGCGACGACGTGGAAGATCCGGAAATGCAGGAGAAAATCGAGGCCCGCAAGGATGAATTTATGGCCCGCATGGATGATTACCTTTCCGGCGTCAACAACGCTGACAAAGCCCTGGTTTTGATCGGTAATATAATGGGCGACGGCGGCAAAGCCGACCGCAAGCTGATCAGGATAACGCCGATTGAAAACAAGATGACCGACGACGCTTATATGAACCTGATCAAGCAGGCGGGCGTAAAGCAGGCCCAGGGGCATGGGATCTTGCCGAGCCTGGCGGGCGTGGCCGAAGGCGACAAGCTGGGCGGCAGCGGATCCGAACTAATGCATTCGGTCATGTACCACGTCCGGTATATGACGCCATCCTACCGCCGGTTATTGAAAGGGCCGTTAGACGCCGCGCTGGAAATAATGAAATATGACCTGGAAGAAATGGAGTATCATTTTACCGACGTTGAAATGACCACCCTGGACGAAAACCCGACCGGCCAGCAGGCGGCAACCTCGAATTTACAATGAAAGCCACAACCGGCCCTTTTGTCTTTTTGCTGACCATTGCGGTAATAGTTCTTTACCGCATTATTGAACGCTGGCAGCCGTCCTGGCGGCCAGCTATAAACCTAATCTGTACAATGAAAATCAAAAGTTTTTTTGAAGCCCTGCGCCTGACGCTGGCCGCCCTGTTTTACGCTCTTTTGGAACTGGCCTACCAGGCTTTGCGCTTGCTGGTGAAATGGGGCCTGGTTGGCATTGTGGTAGCGATGGCCAGCTGCATTTTTATTGTTTTGCTGCCTTACTCGCTCTTAAAATGCAGCGTTAGGGCCGCGTCGCACCGCTCGTTTGCCGCTGGTGGCCAGCTAATGAAATGGATCTGGAAGGACTTTTGGAAAGCTGCCGGACTATGAGCGTAGAACTTTTGCAATCCGATATTGTCAGCCTGGAAGGCTACTTTACCGGCCTGGTTAACCAGGATCCCGAATTGCATTCCTTTGTTCTGGAAACCTCAAACAGCCCGTTTGAAATGGAGCGGTTTAACGAGGTGGCCAAAACCAACGATTTCAGTTACCCGGCCCTGGCCATGTTGATGCCTGTGATTACGGGCGACGACAACGAAATGCACAATTTCGAGGCAAAGCAGGAAGTCGGTTTTTGCATCCTGTATTCGAATGATAAGTCGCACGACGACCGTATGGCCGCGTTCAAGAAAGCCCAGCTGGCCGCCTGGCGAATCCTGCGCGGAATTCGCCGCGACTCCAAACAGCGCATTTTTCGCCTGGAAAAGCTTTACTACAAGCTGGCCCCATTTGAATACGGATCTGACGGCGCGGTGGGGTACTACGCGGTCGTTACGATGATCACCAGCACAAATAACCTTATCGGCGCATGAGCGAGCTTGTAAGCTGGTCGCCCGATATTGACTACGACACCATTTGGCTGGCCGTTAGCGAAATCACCAACCAGATCAGCGGGCGCGGTATCCAGCAGCTGGAAGAGAAGCTGGCCGACGAGGGCCTGGTAATGACCGGGGCACTGAAAAGTTCGCTTTTCCGGGAAGTTCGCCAGAATAACACGGCCTGGGTTACCGAAATGGCTATGCAGTTTGAAATGTACGGCCGTTTCAAGGATTTGCGGGAAATGACCTACAAGCAACAGGCGCCCGTCGATGAAATCGCTAGGTTCGTCGAAAAAGGTATGGACGGCCAAATACCTGGCTTCACACCCTTCAAATTCATTTCAGGCCGCAAAAACGGCACTTTCCCCCTGGAAAAGGCCGAAGCCGTCCGACAGCTTGCCTGGGCCATTGCGCGGTCGCGGCTTTACCAGCCCGTAATCCAGCGAAAGGGGCGCGGCTGGTATATCCGCAACTACATGAAGGAGATCTACGGCGAGATTGAGGTAAATATCCAGGCCGCCGCCGCCCAGGCCGCACTGAATACAGTAAAAAAAGCGCTGGAAGATCGGAAGTAGGCAAAGAATATTTCGGCCGGTGCGCCGATCGGCCGCTGATAAACAAAATTTAATTCTGCAACCACATGAATATCGACCTACTTAAAGAGGGGCTAACCTGGACGGACGCTGACCTAGTTAGAAACGAAATTGAACACATTATCCCGGCAATGGATCCCGAGCTGTTCCCGGATCGGGCCGGGATGCGCTACTACCTGGATCTGAAAATGCCGGAATTCCCGCTTTCTCCCGTATTTGAAACCATGCTTACATTGGAGGGCCGGGAAAAACCGCCGACCAGTATAGGCGGCGCCCAGGTGTACGAAGGCTGTTCTTTCCGCCTGGAAGAAATCCTGGCTGGCCAGCTCACTATTACCCAGCCAGAACGTGGCATGGTGGGATTGACGGCCATTGCAACCCTTACCGCGCCTTATCAGATCGGTGAAAAGATAGAACCGGGATTACTAGACCGGACATTGCCGACGCGTTACGCCATCCGGGCGGGCCTGGCCCAGCGGGATTTTGTTGGTTACCAGCATTCGTTTTTCTCACGTTTCCAGAGCGAAAAGCGCCGTTTCCTTACCTGGCAGCTGGATGGCAAGCAAGTAAGCCCCAAACAGCCCGAATTCATGTATTTTTTGCTGAATATGGCGCCATTCTCCGACGTGGTGAGCTTACGGGTTCGGGCGACGGTAAAAACCGGCGAGCAGTCGATTTTTACCGTTTCAACCATTGAGGGCGTCAGGCCCTACCAGGTTATTTGCGCCGCTGTGGGCGCTACGGCCCTGGGCCTGGGCGATGATGTCACCAACTACGAAATATGGCTCTCTGACGGTCAAAACCGGCGGTTAACCGAGATCCGGGCCTATACTATCGACCGGCGCAAACATAAGTTTGAGCGGTTTGTACTTTTCTCCAATTCCCTGGGCGGGTTTGACACCCTGCGCGTACTGGGTAAGGCAAGCCAGGAAACCGACGTAACCAAAGCCACGACCCGCAAGGAACGCCCGGCCGGTAGGGGCCTGGACTTTTCCGAGCTGGAAGTGATCGGCGTAACCGAGAATTCGGGCATTCAGTTTTCGACCGGCCTTTTTGAGCGGGATATTGAATATTACTCCGATTATTTGCGTGAGCTGATGGTGGCCGAAGTGGTGCTACTGGATACCGACTACGGCTTTGAAGCGCTTAACATGATTACTTCAAATTTGAAATACCAGCAAGACCGGCCGGGCCTGGTCGAGCAGGTTTTCCAGTTTCAGCGCACGTATTCTGACAAGAATTATAGCCGCATGCCAGCGGCAGCACCGATCCCGGCCCGCGCGACCAAGTGGGTGGGCGTATCATCCAGGGCTGTACTAAACGAGGTGGGCAAACGGACGGGGAAGCTCACCTGGGAGCGCCTGCAAAAGGTGTATGCTGATGACGGCAGCAAAGTGATTCCTTACGCGGTTAAGGTCAACATTCCAGGGGATCCCGACTATATCCAGCCGTGGCGCGAGCTGTCAATTGTGCCTGGATCCACGCCGTACCCGAGCAAGGTTATTACCAGGGCCATCGACTTTAAAAAGGCGGGTTGTGGGGACGGTTTCCTGGGTACCGCGCCGGTGGTGACGATCCCGGCGGGGAGCTTTGGCGGGGAAATGCCGGGCGACGCCGACGCGCTGGCCGAAGCGAAATTTAAGACCTACAACACCCAGGATTACGCAAACCAAAACGGAACCTGCGAAATCAATAACGTGCCTGTTCACGTGGCGATTTTCCATAAAATCCCGATGAACAACGAATTGAAGGTGATAGCGAACGGCAAATACGGGCCGGTGGTCGATATGCGCATAGACGGCACCGTGATGGTTGTAAACACGATTGGCCAGGAAGTGCCAGTACCGCGCCAGTCGGATACAACCGTGGTTACGGGCGTTAAAAACCTTGTTTTCGAGGTAGAATATAGCAATTCCCCTTTCCAGGCTTGCAAATTGAAGGCAGTAGGCAAAAACAAAGAAATTACCATTTCCGCGCCTGGTTTTTACATCATGGAAGATGTACAAATCAATAGCGCCGACGAACCTTTGACCATTGAAGTTGTATTAGCGTAGCCCTATGTATACCGAAATCAGAATAGACGGCCAGGCCCTGGATCTGGGCGAGGCCCCCAAAATGCCCATCAACCTGGTGAACCCGCACCTGACCTATGAGCAGATCCCCAACAGCGTGGCAAGCATCCCGAATTTGCCTTTTTCAACCCGAAACCAGCGCATTTTCGAGTATTGCGAAATGCCGCAGGCGGGCAACGACTTGTATAAATACCTGTGCGAAGTGATCAATAATGGCGCTTTGGTCTACCAGGGCAAAGCCTACGTAAAGAACGGGAACCCGAAAACCGGCTACCAGCTGGAAGCTGGCGACGATCTGGGCCGTTTTTTTGGGACGTTTTCCGAGCTGCCGCTGACCGAACTAGACCTGGGAACCATAGAGCTTCCGGAAGTGCTCACCGCTGCCGTCCAGGTCGCTGGTAAAAATGCGGCTTGTTTCCCTTCCATGCTGAATCCTGACTATTACGGAACCAATGGCTGGGCGCTTTCCCCGCCATATACCGGCTTTGTGAATGAGTACGACGGGGCGGCCTATACGACCAGTGGCCCGAAAGTACCAATGCTATTTATTGGCTTTTTGCTGGAACGTATCGCGGCGCTCACCGGCGTAACGCTATCTGGGTCATTTCTTTCCCATCCGGTTTGGCAAAACCTGATTTTGTCCAACTGGCGGGCACTGGATGGCGAGCAGGTGGTGACCGTTAACCGCCACGTTCCAGCCTGGACAATCGGTAAATTCATTTTGGAGCTGCGGAAAGTAGCTAACCTTCGCTACAAGTTCGACACGCCAAACAAGCGCCTGGAAATCGACTTTTGGGAACCATGTTTGGACGTGCCGCCGGTGAAGGATTGGACACTGAAAGCCACGCCAGGGCACGACAAATATAACGAATTCAAACGGCGCTTGCAGCTGGCTTTCGAGCTGGACGGAGGCGACAGTTTAATGAAGGACAAACCCGAGGCGATGGCCGACTATTTCACGCCAGCCGACGGCAGCCTGGGTACGGATGCCATCGACCTGGTGAAAGTCCCTTTTTCGCTTTCTACGTTCCTGGTTGATCAGGAATCGGGCCTGCCGGTAGCCAAGCAAACCGGCGTTACAGAAGAGTTTAACCAGTTGGCCGTGACGACCGCGCCACGCCTGCTATTCTGGCACGGAATGGTAGACGACGTGCCGCTGGCCAGCCCAGAGTCGGACGATATCAGTCTTTATCTAACCGGACCGAAGGGCATAGCGGCCACCAGCTGGAAGCGCACCGAGCAGATGCGCCGGGAAATATTCTATCTGCAGAAGAATTTCCGGCTTACCGAAACCGACCTGGCTACCCTGGATTTTTCGCGGCCGATTCACTATAACGGGTTAAATTACCTGATAGCGCATGTTTCCGGTGAGCTGCCGGTGGAAAAAGCATTTTCCTGCTTGCTAGTTAAAATATGATAAATACTGGCTATTCGTTGATCAAGTCATGTAGCGGCGTCAACGATAGACGATAATATTTCTCAGCCTCATTATATACTGCCGAGACTCCGAGCAATTGACAATATTGAGAAATTTCGATTTCGAAGCCAAAATTGATCAAGGAGAGCAACGATTGGCGGATGTAAGCTAGCGCTTCCACCGCCATTTTCAATAAATCGCCGCTAGTTTTCCTTTGAAAACATGGCACCAAGCTGAAGTGGTCATATTTCGAGTAGTACATGTACAGAGAGTCCGCACCCTCTGTATTGACACTTCTTTGCAAAATTTTATCGTGTCTAAAGTCGATCTTGTTGGGGTTTAAATATTTAGCTAATAAATCGAATTCTGTTTTAACATTTTGTGGGGCCGTTTTTGGTAATTTCTTGAACGATTCGTAGGCAAGCCATTGGATATATTTTGGTTCTAGAATCCATTTTGCTATCGACAAACAGTCCAAAATGCATGATCTCAGGATAATACCAATGGATAGTTCTGACTCAATAAATGCCTCTATTTCGGAGCCAGTTAACTTCTTTGCGGCTCTACAATTTTGTCCTAATCGGTTGATAAACAATTGTGTACATGTTTCGTCTAGCCATATAGGGTCTACCGATTTAGATAATTCCATTGGGATGTAAATCGATTTCCAATGATTTTCTGTGATTTTTTTATATGCCATGTCAATCATACTAAATTGTTTGAGCAATAATTTGAAGGACAGTTCAGAGCTTTGCCTATCAAGCTCAGCTGTGACCTTTTTCAACATGTCGTCTACGGCCGATTGGTTGTTGAAATCGAGTTTTGATAATTCAATGCCTTTCTCTAAGGTTTTGCCAAAGTGATTGATTGATATGACAAGTTGATTTCCTCCGCTATCGACATTAATACTTATTCTTCCTGGGTAAAATATTTTTACACGTTTTTGAAGGCCAGTTATTATTGAATTTCTAATTGTTGTCATAGTAAATTACGTTACGCAGAATACATTTTGGTCAAAATGACCTAGAAGCTCTATCTCTGCAATATAACCTTTTTTGTGTCCTTTCGGGCGCCTCTCTCCCTGGTTTGCTTGCATTCGAATTAATCCCACTAATCGATGCAAACCAGATGTTACAGCAGAATGAAAACGTCAGTATCACCCTAAAAATCGAGGGTGACGAGGCGCGCAACAAGCTTGCGTTACTCGAAAAGGATTCCAGGGCGCTGGAAAAAGCGCTAAAAGAAGTCCCGAAAGGGTCGGCGGAGTGGGCCGAGCTTAACAAAGCGATCCACAAAAACCAGGACGAGCAGGCCGCGTTACGTAAGGAAATCGGCCTAACGGGCCTGAATTACAAACAGCTGCAAACCGAGGTTAGGAACCTGACTAAGGAAATTTCCAAAATGACGCCGGGCACCGAGGATTTTATTGCAAAATCCAAGCAGCTCAAAGAAGTGCAAGACCGGTTAAACACGGTCGGCAAGGAAATGAAGGGCCTGAACGATGGCCTGGACGATCCCAATAAAAAGGGGCTTTGGGGGAAAATGGTCAGCGGGGTTAACACTGTAAAGGGCGCTTTTAATGCGTTTTTGGCCCTTGCCGTAGTCCAGTACCTGTTCGATTTGGGCAAGCAGATTTTCAACACTACAAGCCAGTTCGAGAAGTACGACAAAGTGCTTACCACGGCCCTGGGTAGCCAGAAAGAGGCGCGGCAAAGCCTGGAAGCCATCAAGAAAATGGCGGCGGAAACCACGTTCGGCGTCGATGAGCTGACCGAAGGCTACGTAAAAATGGTTAACCGCGGTTTAAGGCCATCCCAAAAAGAAATGCTTTCAATGGCGGATCTTGCCGCCAGCCAGGGTAAGACCTTCGACCAGCTCACGGAAGCCGCCCTGGACGCGATGACCGGCGAAAACGAGCGCTTAAAGGAGTTTGGTATTTCCGCGAAGAAATCGGGCGACCAGGTTACGTTCTCATTCAAGGGAATGCAACAAACGGTTGCCAACACACCCGAAGCGATAAACGCGGCCCTGGTCGCTTTCGGCGAAATGGAGGGCGTGGCCGGATCCAATGCCAAGATGATGGAGACTTTGGGCGGCAAATCGTCCAACCTATCCGACAACATGGACGCCCTTATGGTGACCATTGGCGACGGTTTGCGGCCGGTGTTTATTGCTATCCTGGATCTGATCAACGCCTGCATTCCCGCCGTTACGTTCCTGGGTAAGGTTTTCGCGACGGTCGCCGTCGGCATTAAGGGCGTTGCAACCGTAGTTTTCGATCACGTCAAGAACATTGTCATGGCAATGGTCAAGATGGGCGAGGCGGGTTTCGAAGCCGTCAGGGGCAATTTTTCCGCCGCTAAAACGGCAGCCGAAGAAGCTGCCGAATATGCTAAGAAATCAATGTCGGGCATTATGCCCGAAATCGTCAAAACGAAAAACGAAATCGTAGGCATTTGGAAAAACCCGAACGGCGAAGTGGAAGCCAAGCTGGCCGGGAAAAAGCAAGGCGAGGCGCACCAGAAAGAGGTCACCGAGGCGCAAAAAAAGGAGGCTGAAAAACGCGCCAAAGAGAAAGAAAAGGAGCTGAAAGCCTTCGAGGACGCAGAAAAGAAGTACGACGAAAAACGGGCCACCGACCGCGCGAAAGCGTTGGAGCTTATGGCCCAGCTGGAAAGTGAGCACGAGGCCACCGTCGCCAAAAACTCGCTGGCCACCGACCAGGCGAAAATCGAGGAAAAGCGCCGCCGCCGGTTAAAGGAAATCAACGATTTGACTGCCGACGAAACCACCAAAGAGCAGGCCCGCGTGTTGATCAACCGCAATGCCGATGCCGAAATAGAAAAAACGGCGGCGGAATACCGGAAAAAGGCCCTGGATGCGGAAAAAGAGCATGCTTTAAAACGCGCCGAAAACGCGCTTTTTATCTCAAATCAGCAGAAAGAGGCCGAACAATCTCTGTTAGATTTTAAGGTAATCCAGGCAAAAGGCAATGCCGCCCAGCTGGCCACCATTGCCAAAGAGCGGGCCGACCTGGAACTGGCACACCTGAAAACGCAGCTGGCCCAGGAGGAAGCGGCCGAAAAGGCCCGGATTGCTGCCGACATTACCGACAATGACCAGGCGGCAGCCGCCATTCTGGCCGTCGAGGCCCGTTATCACCAGGAAAGTATTACCGCCGAAGCGAAAACC
Source organism: Dyadobacter sp. SRI_021 (assembly GCF_057586235.1). Taxonomy (NCBI): domain Bacteria; kingdom Pseudomonadati; phylum Bacteroidota; class Cytophagia; order Cytophagales; family Spirosomataceae; genus Dyadobacter; species Dyadobacter sp. SRI_021. The sequence continues at coordinate 18,466 of NZ_JBYCZM010000012.1, read as the reverse complement.
GCCGCCGAAAAGAAAGCCATCGACGACAATCTACGCCAGCAAAAGCAGCAGAATTTACAGGCGTATTCGGATATGTTCAAAAGCCTTTTGAATGGCGACATTTCCGCTTTTACGGCCGGTATGGCCCAGATCGTACAAGGCCACCAGACAGCCTGGCAACAGCGGCTAAGTGCTGATATGGCCAGCTACGAAACCGGCGCCCAGGCAGCCCAGGCGGCAGTTTCTTTCCTGAACGATTTGGCCCAGAAAAAAGCGCAAAAAGCGATAGCGGAAGCCAACCGGGAGCGCGACGAAAAGGTGGCCATCCTGAACGCGGAGCTGGCCACTACGGAAGCGATGATAACGGCCAGCTCGAATTATGTAACGGCCCTGAAATCGGCCGAAACCCAGCGCCTGGCAGAGCTGCAACGTATACTAACCAGCGAAACGACCACCGAGGAAGAAAAACGCGACGCGCTCAAAAAGTATTATTCAGAGCAACTGCAACAGATGAAGGCGGCCGAAGAGCAGAAAATACAGGATCTGCAACGCCTGGCCAACCTGGCGAAAACCGAGGATGAAAAGCGCACCATTGAGGCCAAAATCGAGCTGGCAAAGAAGGAATCCGAGGAAAAAATAAAGCTGGCCCAGGAGGAAGCCGACAGCAAAATGGAAATGATCGACGAATTAGAGCAGTTCACCGTCGAGAGTTCCCAAACGCTTTTGAAGGACGCACAAACCGCCTCCGATAAACAAATTACCCTCGCGTCGGATGAAGCCGAAAAGAAAGCAGAATTCAAAGAGGATCTGGAAGCGACCATAGCGGCCGAAAACCGAAAGGCCCGCGCCACGGAAATGGCCGAAAAGAAGAAAGCCTGGCAGGCCCAGAAAAAGGCCGATATTGCTACGGCCCTGATCACCGGCGCCCTGGCAGTGCTCAAAGCTTTGGCTAACTTTTTCCCGCTGAATATTATCCTGGCAGCCACGGCGGCCGTGGTAACCGGCGTTCAAATTGCCAAGATCAAAAACCAGCCGGAACCCAGCTACGCGCACGGCGGATTTATCGCCAGGGGCGGCAAACACGGCAGCAGCTACGGCACCGGCGGCATTGCTTTGATCGACCGTTTCAGCGGCCGGGAAGTGGGCGAAATGGAAGGGGACGAAGCGATTATTTCAGCCGATCAGACAGCGGCCAATATGCCGCTGATCAACGAAATGTTCAAGAACGCCCGCACGCCTGGCATGCGTAACAAAGCCGTTTCGATGGAAACCGGCATGCAGAGCAGCTACCGCGACGGAGGGGCGCTTTTTAGCTCTCCTTACTGGTCGCGTGAAATGTACCTTTTCGGATCGAAAAAGCGCAAAGCCGAGCAGGCCGCCAAAGATGCGGAAGCCGAAGCGGCAAAGGCCCAGGCGGAAGCCGACGCCTATACGGCCGACATGCCCAGTGCTGACACCGGCGCATTTGACGGCATCGACGGTAGCGAGCCGAACCCATCGACGGCCGAGAGCCAGAAAGCCTTCGAAGCTTCGCAAAAACAAGGTGAAATGCAGCTCAAAAAGCTGGATTTGATCAACGAGACGCTGGAAGTTACCGGCCAGGCCACTATCGACGCGCTGGGAGGCGTAGAAAAGGCCCTGGCGGCCAATGCTGACAGCATCAACGGCGGGTTAAAAGCGATTGCCAGCGAGGTAAGCGCCTTAAAGGGATCCATCGACGCGGTGCGGGCAGCGGTCAACGAAAATACCGGCGCAACCAGGGGCGTGGAAGGGGCCGTAAACGGCGCGAATGCCCAGGGCGTATTACATGGAATTTTAGGCGCAATAAGTAACTTGAAGTAATGTAAATATTCAAAGAAGTAGATATATTTGTCTATTGCGTTACAAAGTAACACTACAAGCGTAAATAGTATTTTTCAAATAGTGAATAACCCACTCAATAACTCAACAGATGACCAAAGAAATTACCCTCTGTGTTCACAAGTATGTTAAGAAATTTCTTTTGTCAGAACCCGATTACGAGCTACTGGGGCCAGATACCATTCTGGCCCCACAGAAAAGCGAACTGGGGAAAATGATCATTTGCATGTCGCGGATGATCCCGCACACGCAGCTTTTCCCCAAACCGGAAGTGACCAAGAATACGGACGTTCTGACAATCCGCTACACCTGCAAGCGTAAAGCGTTCGACGTTCCGGTGGAACGTTACGCGGATCTGGCGGCTCTGTTAAATGAAAAGTTCCGTTCGTCGCTGATCGCGGAAGTAACGGCCCTTCACTCGATCCACAGCGAACAGGATTACAGCTGGATGGTGCGTTCTTTCCTGGATCGGCGCAACGTGGTGACCAGCGACGAACGCGACAAAGACATTGACTGGGACACGGCAAAAAAGATCTACCGCGACCATTTGCAGCGGATCGACACAAAAAATTCGAAAAAACGCAAACTTTCGGCGCCTGTTTTGTCGGGTTTTCAACCGCTTTGTCGGGTTTAGAACCGTTTTGTCGGGTTTAGAACCGTTTTGTCGGGCCAAAAAACCGCGTTTCCAGCCAGGAAATGCGGTTTTTTGCTTTGAAGAACCCCGTTTTTTTGTCCTTTTGAATGGGTATACACCCGCCTACTTTTGAGGTATGGCAGCTGTTAATTCTCTATCCCCCTGGGCGCCGATTGATCGTAATCAATCAGGCATACGTCGGCTTAAACTTGTAGACGCCGACGCGGTTTCTTTCCTCTCTCCAAACGCCGAGCTTATCCCGCTCGAAGATCTGGTATTTTACGAATTCATTTTCCCCAAACAACTGGCTTGCGTGGCCAGCTTCCAGCGCCAAACCACAAGCAACGGGGCCGCGTTTTGGCTTACCAGCGTTTCTTTCTCTCTCCCTCACATCAATAACCAGATCTTGCAATGGGTGGCCCAAAACCCAAACACTGAATGGCTGGCCATCGCCGAAGACTATAACGGCAACGTGAGGGCATTGGGCGGCATGCCTGGCGGTCTGGTTTTAAGCTTCGACGGCAACACCGGCGCCCGCCCTGGCGATGCTAACCCTATGAACTTCGCGCTGGCCGCCGAACAGATCCAGCCTTACACCGCACTGACCGCCTACGAAAACGACGAGCTTTTCACCAGCGGGGAATTTGATTACAGCTTTGATTTTTCTTTTACATCTTAAAACAACGTTACCATGCAGAATTTAACCCGGTTATCGGGCCGCCTGTTACTGTTAGCCGCCGTGATGCTGGCCCACATTCAGGCGGTAATCGGCCAGACGACCACCACAAAGTCGCTACGGACGCAGATCAATAACACCTTACCCACCAATACGGCCCGCTCGATCACAGCCGAGAAATTGCGGGCCGTTTTCCTTTCGTCGGCTAACGCTATCGACTCGATCTATACGACGATTTCCCAGGCTAACACCGTCGGCGAATATGACGCCAGTACAGGTATAGCGACCATTTCGGCGACAGATTCGACTATTACGCCCGATACGGTGGCCGCATTTGTGGACGGTAAATATTTCGATGTGGTAAAGGCTGGGAACCGGGCTATTACCGGTGTGGCCGTCGATATGCAGGTGGGCGGCAAAATCATTGCGAGGGGCGGCCGCTGGGGGTATATCCCGCCCAGTGATCTGGCCCTGGCTAAAACGGTTTACCTGGAAAACAAGCTACCTTATAAGAACCTGGCCGATCCGTTACAGTTCACAAACGACGGATTTATCAACGGCGCTACCGGAGCTTACGGGGCCAACACTGCTTACGGCTACACCGGCTTCATTGAGGTAACGCCAGGGCTGCCGTACACCGGCAAAGGCGCTTCCGCCAACGGGATGCGCCACGTTGCGTTCTACAATGCGGCCCGCGCGTTTGTGGCAGGGGGGTACAGCGCCAATACAACGACTTTCACCGTTCCGGCAGGTGTGAAGTATGTTATAGTCACCTACTACACGCAAGATAAGGCCACATTCCAATTTGAACAGAGCGATACGCCGACCAGCTTTGTAGCGTATGGAACGGCCATTCTGGCCAATACGCTGGTAAGCCCGGCCCTGGTCACTACCACAGCCACCAGCCGGTTTATTACCGACGCCGAACGGGTGAGCTGGAACAAAAAACTGGATCAGGCCCAGATCGTTTTAGATACCGTCGCGACTAGTAAAAACCTTTTTAACCCGTCTAACGTCGTAACGACCACCTTAAACGTGGTTCAGACCACGAGCGGTAATTTTTTGACGCTGGCGGGCTGGATCCGTACCGGCCCTATCAAGTGTAAGGCAAATACCACTTATACTATCAGCGGGCTAATTTCGCGCAATGGGAAGGCCGTTAGGTACGAGGACGCCAGCGGCGTTTTCGTGGGTTACACGCCGCCGCCAGGCACCACAGCAGGCACCACCATGACGTTCACCACGCCAGCCGGGGCCGCAAAAATGTACATCAATTTGCAGCGGGACACGGAAACGGTTACGCTATCGGCCGTCCAGGTTGAAGAATCCGCCACCGCTACCAGCTTTACTGCCTACACCGAACTGGTAACGCTCAAAACTTTGCTGGGCCGCGCCCTTACAAAAAACGACGTGGGTCTGGCCAATGTAAATAATACGGCCGACGCTTCGAAACCGGTTTCCACCGCCCAGCTGGCGGCCATCAATACGAAAGTCGATACCACGGCCGTATCCTGGACGCTGACCGGCAAAAGTAAGAACCTTGCCGATCCTGCCGCCTACACCGATGGCGGGTATATGGAGAATTCCGGCTCGGTGGTAACCAATGCCGGTTACGGGTATACCGGCTTTATTGAGGTTACGCCAGGGCTGGTTTATTCTGGATCCGACGGGACCAACGGCATGCGTAAAACGTGCTTTTTTGACGCCAATAAAACGCTCGTTGTAGGCGGCTCTACCAATGCCGTCACCACCTTCACAGTGCCCGCAGGCGTCAAATATGTACGGGTTAGCTACTATATTGGCGGCAAATCCACATTCCAATTTGAACAGGCGCCAGCGCCCACGTTCTTTTCGAGCTACGCGCCAGGCACAAAGGCGCTGACGGCCGTATTCGGGGCACCGGTGACGCAAAACGCGGTCAACGCAAAGCGCACCATTACCCTTGCCGACTGTGAACGTATTTTACTGGTAGGGGATAGCTATTCAGTGGGTTACAATAATTTGCCAGGCAAAAACTACATTTCTACCCTTAGTATGTTTTCGGACTGGAACCTGGATAACTATTCGAAATCCGGGGACGCTACGGATATGATCCTAGCGCGGTTACTGGCCAACACGGCCCAGTATAAGGGCGTAGTGCCAACCAGGTTAAAGGGCGGCGGGTATGCAGTCATTATCAGCTTTACCAACGACGTAAATAAATCGGTGATTAATTCCACCGATCAGCTCAATAACTACCTGGCCAATATCCGCCTACTGGCCGAAGCGCTGAAAGGTCTGGGATATAAGCCCATTGTCGCCACCGAATACCACGCCAGCACCGGCACGAACGGTACGGGCCTGGTGCAAGCGGCGCTATCCCAGCTTTGCGAGGAAAACGGCTACATTTTCATGGATGTATACGAGAAAACCCGCTACCTGAAAGGCGCGTCGAACTTTGCCAACTACTGGGAAGGTTCGCACCCTGGAATGCGGGCAAATGCGATTTTCTGGGCCAATATGTTGCCGTACGTAAATGCATTGCCACGCCCGAAATGGGGCATTAAGATTTACCGCAAAAGGGATTTTGTCAGCGTGGGCACCGTTGCGGATCTGATGTATACCAGCGCGACCGACCGGGCGAAAAAGTTTAAAGAAATCCTGGTGACCGGCCAGGCGATGACGCCAGCGACTTATAATAAGTATGACGATTTGTCTAACTGGACGACCACTAATAACGTGGTCAGCGTCAGCGAATATTACGATTTGATGAACGGCAACACCATAGCGATGGGTGATTACTCCCTGATGGAAGTAACCGTAAACAGCACGCCGGAAAAAATCAGCCGCCTGGACATTAAGGTGGGCGCCGTCGATGCGGTCTACATCAAAAACCACATTACCCAGACCTGGGCGCCGCTAACCGTTATCGGTGGCGTGGTCAGCCTGACCGATTTTGCAAGCCAGGTCAACTTTGATAAAGCCAGTCTACTGATAGTGAAGGCAGGCGGTTTCGCTATGTCAGCGCCACAAATCGACTTTTACGGCGTGGAAGGCAAGAGCTACTACCAGAAACCGGCTCCGCGTGAATTCCGCACCGCCGAGCTGGTGAGTACACGAAATTTTAACGCTGGAACGACCGGCTGGACGGTTACCGGGACGATCACACCGGCAGCGCCCGAAGACAGCGGCAGCATGCCAACAGGCATTACGCAGGTGGCCACAATCAGCACAGGCAACAACGTAGCCCAGGCGGTCACTTTTGCGGCCGCTACCTACAAACGCCGGGCACAGCTTAAAGTGATTGCCCGGCGCAACCCGCCGCGCTACGATAGTGCCAACGAGTTTCCCGTAAACAGTCCCATTACCCTGGATAGCTACGATTTCGCAAACGTCAGGGCCATTGTGACAAAGGGAACCAACACTATTTCTATGAAACAGGTGGTAGGCATGCATTGGACGGAGGCCGTTTTCGAATTCGACGTGGCCGCCGGGGATACGTCCTATACGATTGGTATCCAAAAGGATGATCAGGACTTTGAATTAGCCGATTTGAGCCTGAAAATAGAGTAATAGGTTAATTGGGTTAGGTTAGGTCTGAACGCTTGCTGGGTATCCCGGCAGGCGTTTTTTTATGTCCTTTCTGACGCGCGGCGGCGCCGGTAAAATTGCAGCTACGAATAGTTCACAGCTAAACAAAGTACATGAGCACGCCGCTATCAAACCAATTCATTTGGCAAATCAATGAAGCCGAGCTACCAGCCTTACTGGCAAAGCTTCGCAGCCCGGAACAAAAAAGCAGCACGCTTGCGCTGCCGAAATCTTACGAGCCAGCCGTAAAGGCGTCAGGGCTTGCCAAAGCCTGGAATGATTACCTGATCGACGTGTATTCTCCTGACAAAAGCATTCTGGTTTTGCCAGTAACGGGCGAAATGAGCCGTAGCGGCAGTTGGTGGAATTTTGGAAACGAGTTCTATATCCGCCAGTTGAAAGCGGCGGCCACGGATCCCGACATCAAAGGCGTCGTTTTGAAGTTCAACACCGGCGGCGGCACGGCCGACAGTACGCCAGCATTCGCCCAGGCGGTGGTAGACTTCAAAAAGGCGAAACCCATCATTGCCAGCGTCGCTTCCTGTTACAGCGCCGGTTACTATGTGGCCAGCCAGTGCAACGAAATCTACATTGAAAACCAGGCTGCCGGCGGCGTAGGAAGCATTGGAACCCTGATTATCTACGAAGGGTGGGCGCAATACCTGAAAGATCAGGGCATTGATATGCGCATTATCCGCGCCAAGAAAAGCCAGGACAAGGCCCGAGCTAACTGGATCGAGGAATTAAGCCCCGAGTCGGAAGCGGAGCTGCAAGCCAGTTGCGACGCATGCCAGCGCGAATTCGAAGGGGCCGTAAAGCGTGGCCGAGCTGGAAAGATCAAATCCGACGAAGTTTTCACCGGCAAGACCTATAACGCCGATCAGGCGCTATCCCTGGGCCTGGTGGACTACAAAGGCGACCTACTGGCGGCTACTAAACGGGCTTTACAATTAGCTGCATAACCAAGTTTCAACCAAATTTTTTCTATACCAATGAGCAAGTTAAAAACGACCGTTACCACCTGGTTAAGCAACATTTTCGGGGACGCGGGCTTAAAGCAAATTTCCGAAAGCCTGACCGCCGAACAGTACAGCCAGGTGGTGCAAGGCGCTGAAAACTTCCTGAATTCCGAAGGGAACCGGGAAGGCGACGGCGGCGAGGATCCCGACGGGGCCGAAGATCCCAAAAATGAAGATCCGGGCAATACTGACCCGTCAAACACCGACCTGCAAGCCCAGGTTACAGCACTTACCAGCCAACTGGAAACGGTAAACGCAGATCTGGCCGCCGAAAAAAAAACGCACGGCGAAACGTCTGCAAAACTGACGGCTGCCCAAACCGCGCTTTCTGCCGCGCTGGACAACAATAAGAAGCTACGCAGTGCGGTAAATCCGGTTTCTGACGAAGATCTAAGCAACAAAAACACCGAAAAGCAGACCGGCGGGCTAACGAAAACCGACATAGCCGCCCGCGAAGCTTACAAGAAAAGACACCCAAAGGCGTAGGCCACCAGAAAACAAGGGTGCATGTAGCCCCGGCGCCTGATCGGCCAGGTAAAGGGGCTGCATTTAACAACAACATCAAATTTTTATCAACCTCTAATTTTTTTAGTTATGCCAAGTATTGATTTAGGCGGTTTGGACAGTTCACTGAAAGTGCGTAGAGACGGGGCCAGAACCTTGTTCACCGAAAGAATGACTGACGGCTGGGGCCAGCTGGCGGGTTTTCAGAAGCTACGCACCACCGACGAAGCGGTGCTGGGTTCAATGATCGGCCAAAGTCTTTTGCAGCCAGGCGCAAAGGGTACTTTTAACCCGAAGCAAAATGTTTTGAAAGCGTCCGCCCGGATTGCAAAGGTTCGCCCTGGAAAGATCGACCTTTTGATAGGTCAGCCGGAAGCACAGCAGTTAGAGGCGACGTACTGGGCGCAGGTTGACGGCCACAACGCCAAAAATCCGGAAGACTTCATGTTTGCGGATCACGTTTGGAACTGGTGCATTGGCCAGACAGGGGAAGATGTTTTGGCAGCGGTATGGAATGGTACGCTGAACTCGGCAGGAACCAACGCGGTGGACGTTGTGAACGGCATTTTGAAGCTGATCGACGACGATATTGCAAGCGACGATATCCCCGAATCAATGATTTTTACCCATTCGGAGGCTGGATTTTTCTTGAAAGAGGAAAATATCATTGCCGAGTTCAAGGGTATGTCAAAAATCTACCGCACGAAGCTGCCACGTTACGCAAAAGTTCCGGCTACCTTGCGTTGCGCCCCTGAAAGAGCATCAGAATATCTTTTCGCTTGTCTGGAAGCGTTCGGAGAAAAGAACATTTACAACGAATTCCAGCAGCCGGTTCTTTTCTGGGATAAAAGCATTGCTATCGAGCCGGTTTTAGATTGGGCCGGAACCGATACGGTGATGATTACCCCGAATGAAAACCTGGTTTTCTGCTCTGACCGCACCGACGATGGTATCCAATTGGATTCCGATTATAGCAAGCGTGACCGCTCTATCGCCATCGTGGGAGACATCCGATTTGCACCGAATTACCACCGTTCGGACTTGATCGTGGTTAACGACCTTCGCGCAAGACCGGCTGGCGCTGGCGTCTAGGAATCGCCTTCCCCTTCACAAAAACTTTTTTTTAATAACCCATTAATTCCGGGAATGCTGCCAGCAGGTGGCATTCCCATAATCAAAACCGTATGAAAAAGATTTTGAATTTTGCTTTTGTCGGAGCCGCTGCAATCCTGGCCGCGCACATTATCCCACAAGTCCAGGAGCTGTTCGGAGTAGCCGAGCCAGCAGGGTACGCAATGGCCGTTTTCGCCTCGCTGGTCGGCTTTAAAAATATCGAAGAGCAAACCGCTAACCCGGCCGGGATCCGCCGTTTTGGAATCGTTGCGGTTTCGGATTTGGACGACTCAACCATTGACTGGCCCAGAGCAGCTGGCGCAAATCCGCACGTCGATGTAGCTACGATGGAAGTTACTTTGGCCGTACCGTTGAAGGCTGGCAAGACCATTGCGGTAATTACACCAGCGGATAATAGCGCGAACATGAGCTTTGAAATCCAGGGCGACCGTTTTTATCAGAGCTACAAACATTCGGTGGCATATGATATTGCGGGACTCACTAAAGCCCAATCCATCGAACACCGAAAACTTCTGAACACCGGCGTTATTTTGTTCGCCGAATATTTCGACGGCGACATTCGTGTGGTCGGATCCAAGCTTTCCCCGATCATCTTGAAAAGCAAAGGTGATACCGGTAAAAAAGGCGGCGACAAACGCGGATACGCGGTCAGTGGTGATAACGATTCCTATGTGATCGAACCGCCGTTTTATCCGTCAACGCTGGCACTGCCTGGCATGTTGGAACCCGTTGCACCATAACAAATGGGTAAGACTGTAAGAATTAGACTGGCTTTTCAATCAGAAAAGCCAGTCCCTTTTTGGATGCTGGAAGCCCACCACTGGGTAAATCCGGGGCCGAAATGGACAAACCTAGACAGGGACGTGGCCCTGGCGCTCAAAAAGCAATTCCCCACCTGGGTGGAACTTTACACGAAATCCACCACCGTAGCCGAAGCGGCCCAGCCGTAGTTCGGATTCTCGCACAAAACCGCATTTGCTCACCTCTTTTTAAGCTGCAATGAAACCCAAAATCAAAATTTTGCTGCATTCCCTTATGCGTGACGTTTCCCGAGGGATCAGCACACCAGAAAAGGCCGCCGACGAATTCAAAAAAGCGACCGGCGAAAGCCTGGAAGACATTTTAGATATGGCCGACGCGAAAGTGGGGGAGTTTTTGGCCTTCCTGGTAGGAGCCTACAAAATCCCGACCGACCAGGCGCCGGAAGTGGATCTGGCGGCGTTGCCGGAAGGCTTTTTGGAAACGGATCCCACGACGCTGGTAACAGCCGAAGAGCTGACAGCGAAAGTTCAACTGCCGGTAGAGTCGCCAGCGGATCCAGTGGCCGAAGCAATACCAGAGGATCAGCAGGAAGATCAGGAGCCGGAAGCGCCAGTACAGCCGTTCACCGAAGTAGTGCCCGTGGTGACCGAAACGAACGCGCCAGCCGTCCCAGTGGATCAGCCCAAACGCACACGCAAGACCGGCAAGAAAACGTCGTAACGCCTGGTCAGCCGCTCACGCCAGACCAGTATAAGGTCGAATTCGCCAAATCCTGCCAGCTGATCGACGAGTACAACCGAAAGGCGGCGGATCTGGCCGACCAGCTGGCCCAGATCCCCGAAGACCAACCAGCGCCCAGGGAAGTGGCCGAAGTGATCAAGTACGACGACCTTTTCCGTAGAGAGCTGGCCCGCCGGAAATACATCCAAGAAAACCGCATGCTACCGACAGACGAGCCGGTGAAAATGCCCAGGAAGGATTTCGAAATACCCAAATCGGGCGTAGACCTGGCCCTGGCGCGGGGAAGTCTGGCAAAAAACGTTTCGGTCTGGAAAAAGCGGATTAATGATCCGAGATACCCGGAAGCAGAGCAAAAGCACGCCATGTACGTGGCATTGTACCAGGAAGCAAAAACAGCGGCGGCCACCGAGCGCGCCCGAATTCAAAGTTTAGCAAATGAGTCTTATAACAACGATTGACCAGGTGCGGGCCGTGATCGGTTCGGCCATTCGCAAGGATAGTACATTCGAGATTTTAAAACCCTACCTGGACAAGGCGGAAAACGAGCTGGTAAAGGGCCTGATCGGCGCCGAGCAGCTGGCCGCATTGGAAGGGGTACAAACCGGGAAAGCAGAGCGGCTAAAAGCGCTGACAGTAAGCGCCATTATCTGGAACGGTTACCAGGATGCCTGGTTTCAAGGATTCTATGAATTCGGCGGTAGCGGCGTGAACAAGCAGAAGGGCGACAAAACCGAAAGCCTTTTCCGCTACCAGGAGGATGCCGTACAAAAGGATATTGTAAAGAAGGCCGACGAATCCATTGAAACGCTAATGACGTTCCTGGAAGTCAACCTGGCCGACTTTGAGCTTTACAAGAATTCGGCGGAATTCTCCCAGAATTTCGGCTATCTGATCAGCACCCCCGCAGCCCTGGGTCGGGCACTGCCGGAAGTTCCCAAAAGCTACCGCATGTATTCGGTTTTGCGCCGGTTTATGGAGCGCGTCGAGCGCGAAACCGTGAAGACGATTACCGGCGACGGGCTTTACTTTTCGCTGAAAGAGAAGATCCGAACCGGCCAGGCCCTGGACTCGAATTACAAAGCATTGCTGGACATTTGCCAGGAGTTCGCCGCGCCTGCCGTTTTGTTGGATGCCTTGCCCTGGATCCGCGTACAGATCACACCGGCCGGCGCCCGGATCGCTTCGGTTTTGAACAACCTGCAAGACGAAACACCTGTAAATGATCCGCAAACCGCCTGGTTATCCCAGATCCTGGAAAACCGCATTGAGCATGCGAAAACCCGCTTGCGTATGTACTTAAACGGTACCGCCGGGCCTGGTGTGTTTCCCGAGTATTACAATTCGGGTTTGTACCGCACCAACGATAGTAGAAAGTGGACTTTGCCCAACAATGAAGGGCGCAAACACATGCGGCTATGAAAAGGGTAGTAGTCAATGAATTGAAGGCTGGATGCCAGCTTTACGACAGTTACCAGGATCTGAAAGGAAAGGACATTATTCCTCTTATCCGGGCCGTGTACCTGCAACCTCACAGCATGGAGGCGAAACTATCGCTTTTGAAATCGCTTTTTGTATGCCCGGCAGAAGTTTGGGAGCAGCTGCAAAGGCGCGAAAACCGAGACGAGCTTTGGCGCCTGGTCGGTACGATGGACTGGATCCTGAAAGGGCCGGAATTTCGCCCGGTCGCGTCGGTGAAGCTGAAAGGCCGGGAATACCTGCTGCCGGACAGCGATTTGCACCAGCTGGGCACGGCCGAATTCGTGGTGGCCACCGCGCACCTGATCGCGTTCTATAATTCGACAGACAAGACGCCAGCACACCTGGCCAGGTTTATGGCCACCATTGCCCGACCGAAACCCAGCGTAATGGAGCGATTTAAAAGTGATTCCAAGGACGACCCGCGCGAGGCGTACCATTCGGCCAAATGTGATGCCCGCGCGGCCCTTTTTGAGAAATGCGACCTGGTAACGATGATCACTACCGCCCAGTGGTTTAACAATGCCGCAAACCGCCTTTTGTCGCTCTTTGGGATGGCCAGCAAAGACCCCGACGCCGCGCCGATCAGCCAGGGGATGTTCGTACAAGACTGGGAGCGGCAAATTATCAAAGTCGCCGAAAGTCCGGTTTTCGGAGGCTACGACCAGGTAATGGCCAGGCCCCTGGCCGACGTGCTGGGCTATATCGAATTGAAGAACGATGAAGCCAAAGCCAGGGCCGCAATCAGTAAGCAAAAATGATTTTTCAACCCACTGTAAATTCCAATCAATGAAACGTTTGCTTTCCCTGCTTACCCTATTGGTAGGCTTACAGCTCAGCGCGTCCGCGCAGCTCAAATTTGAAATTGCCATGCCCGACAGTATTGTGGGCAAACAGTACCTGAAAACCTACGTTGAAAACTACGTTCGCCAGGCGCTCAGCGATGCCGGTAAACCCACGGATCCCGTGGTGGTGAAGCCCGTAGAGAAAGTGAAATGTGCTGATATTGGCCAGGGGCCTAATTTACTGCGAGTCTTCGAGGCAAGCGCGACGGGCGTAAAGTTGGAATTCCACGGTAACAAAATTGACTCTATCCTGGTCGATATTTTAACCGAGTCCGGCCAGTCGGTAACCTCCCAACAGATCGCGCCAAGGTCGAGCACAGTATCCGTACCATTCGGCCAGCTTTTGCCCGCCGGTAATTACCAATTAAGGTTACAGGGACAAAGCTGCAAATCCGATCCACAGGCCGGGCCATTCACTATTCAAAATAAGGAAACCGGAGGCGGGACCAAACCCGCGCCGGATCCTGGCGTGGAAGCGCCCGGCCAGGGATCCGGTAATGGATCGGTTAGCCCAGTGGCGGTTCTGCCGCTGGTTAACCTAACACAGGGGATGGATGATCATTTGAAGCTGACCTTTCGGGACTCTGCCGACGCGCGTATTATGTCAGATATTGCGCCGGACAATCGGAGCGACAAAGGGAAGTTTTTATACCGTTACCTGATCAACGGCCACCAGATCGACACGGACGCCAGGCTAAAAAATTACGTGGTGGCCGGGAATAATCCGCTTCGCGTCCTGGTAGGGAAACTGAACCGCCAGTACAAGGTCGAAGGCTTTAACAAATGGGCCGGAACGCCGCAGGAAGCCGCTGGGGGATGGTACAAAACCGACGCCGCCGAAGCTTTTAGCTTCAATACCAGCTATGCTTTCCAAACTTTTGTAGCACCGGCAGCGCAGGCCGCCAGCGGTTTTTTAAACCACGTGCCGCAGAATTACGACCCGTCGAGCCAACAAATTTCATGGGGAGATATTGGCGAAGACATTAAGCTACCGAAGGGCCATTTTTGGGGTTCGTCCTGGTATCCGTGGGGCGTGGAGAAAGTTTTCGCAAAGGGCGTCACGCACCTAGCGCACCATTCGTTACCGTGGGACGCGGCGACGAACGACCAGCTGGCAAAAGATCTGAAAGCAGCCGGAAAAACTTTCAGCGATTATCAGCGTATCGAGGCGGTTTTCGGCAGGACTAACACGGGAAGCCCCGAGCTTTGGCCGAACGGCACCAGTAAGGCGATTTGGCCCACAGCTGACGGACTTCCGGCAGATGAAGCCAGGGAATGGGCATGGAAAACAGGCGGCGCCAGCGACGCGATTTGGCTTTCGGAGATGTCGGAGAACGTGGGATGGCAGCCGGGCTGGTCGCCGATGTTTTCAGCATTCTATCCCGAGTTGCGGAGGCGCTACGAGCAGAATTTCGGAAGCAAGGGTATCCCTTATGAGATTATCCATAATTATTTCTGGCAGGGCGGTGAAAGCCTGAATTCTGGCCGTAGCGGCGAATATTATAAAGTGCTTTTCCGCAAGGATCCCAAAGACCTGCCCAAATCCGAGTTTTCACCAGGCGGCCCGCTTTCGGCTACCACCATGATAGTGGAAGCCGTTTATTTGCCTGCGCCGGATCTGGCAATGCGGCAGCCCACCGAGCTGGCCTTCCGCCTGGAATACTTTAAGCAGATGGGCTACCATGCGGGCGTCGTATTGTTCGGACAGGGTGAAACAAGGCCCAACAACCGCTATAAAATCAACTTCCCGGACGGGACATATTACAAAGCCGACAAATTCCCGCTCGATCCTAACGTGCATATTGCCAGCTTGTTTTTTGGCCACGTTTACGGAAACGCGACGTTTGAGTGGGGCGGGTACGGCTGGGCAAATCAAAAGCTTTTCGATGGCAGGCCAGGCCAACCGCTTATTGGGGACTGGTTCCCGACAGGATCCACCGAGCCGCGCAACAATGAGTTTAACAAGCTTTGGAATGGATCCGGCGATTTTTACCACGGATTTACCGGAAGCGCGGATTTAACCTACTTCGCGCACCGGCTCTATGCAAAGACATTCGGCGTGACCGATGGCGGAGAACGCCAGTATCTAACCTACCGCCTGGACGGTGGCGCCTGGATCACTCCGAGCCAATATAAGGCCGACGAGCTGGTGGACGCCTACAAGCAGCAGCGAGGCTTTGCCCTGGCCCAGTCCAGGGACGGGAAAACAGCCTGGTTTTATCATAACAGCTTTGCCGACAATAATTGGCATACCCTGGAAGTGAAGCTGCCGAGCGGCCAGGTGATCACCGAGCGAGTGGCCGGGAACGGGATCCACGCTAAAATTCAATAACCATGAACGCCCGGGCCTCCTTTAAAATCGCCGTTACCGTTTTTGTGCTTTTACTGGGCCTGGGCGCTATTGCCCTGGTCTGTACCTGGGGTTACAGGAAATTTCACCAGGGGCGGGCACCAATGCCCGCCCAGGTGATTAATGACAGCCTGAAAGTGTACCGCGAAAAAGCCGCTATTCATTTCGATTCCTCACAGTTTTATTACCGCAAATATGAAACGCTTACACAACATGCTGATTCTGTCAGCACTGATAGCGCCGCTTTCGCTCACCTGGTCGCCGAGTACAGCGCAAACCTTCGAAGAACTATTGAAGCAGAAATACGTGATAGCATTGCAAGACAGCGCGGTGAAATTCGAGCTGATCAAACCGCGCATGGTGACGCTTCAAAAAAGCTTCGGATTTATCGAACAGGAGAACCAGGCCCTAAAAAATGAGCACCGCTTTTTGTCCTTTCAACATGAGGCGCTAAAAATCAATTTTGAAGCGTCGCTGGCCGATCAGCGGAAAAAAAAATATGCGTGGGGCGCCGGTGGTGTTGCGCTGGGCGTCCTGCTTAAACTCATTTTTTAACGCTGTTCACAATGTTTGAGGAATTTTTAAGAAGCCTACAAATCAAAACGGAAGCCTGGATTTTATCCATGCTTGTAACGTCCCTGATCACGATTTACCGCATACTGGATCCAGACGAGCCAGTAAGCTGGAAAAAGGCGGTACGCGTGATTATTTCCGGCGCGGCTTGCACAGTTGTAATTCCCGGACTATTGCGCTATTACTACCAAAACGAGGATCCTTTCGTGGCTTGCACGCTTACGGGCCTGGCGTCTTATTGCTTTGATCCGGCGCTGAAAATCGGCCAAAGATTTTTCATCAAAAAACTTTCCAAATTATGGAGCTGATCTATACCCGCCGCTGGCAGGGGAACGCCAGTACCCTGGGCACGCTTTCGGTAAACGGAGCCGCCCACCATTTCATTTTGGAAGACAAAGACCGGGGCCTGGACTCGAAAATGACCCTGGAAGAAATCGCAAAAATCAAGGTGAAAAAGGAAACGGCCATACCTACCGGCCGGTACCAGGTAATTGTCGCGCATTCGGCGAGGTTCAAACGCCTACTGCCGCGCCTGGTGAATGTCCCCGGTTATTCCGGGATCCTGATCCACCCAGGGAATCGGATCCGCAACACGGAAGGTTGTTTGCTGCCAGGTATAACGCATTTTATGGAAGACCAGGAATATTGCGTGGGCCAAAGCAAAACGGCTTTCGAGCGGCTTTTCGAAAAAATTCTGGAAGCCCACAAACGAGGTGAGGAAATTTGGATAACGATCCAGATAGAGTATAAGTAGGGCGGGTTATCCGCCCTATTTTAAATACCCTTCATTGCCTTTTCAAGTATGTGCATCAACGAGAGTTCGTCCAATAGATGACCATCCGCTATTAAACGATTTTGAAGATAACTTGAAAATGGTATGTGCTTTTTCGTAGGCGGATATACATTTTCTATCTTAGAGTCGTTTGGCAGGCATTCCTTAACATAGTCCTTTATCAGCTGGCTTAGTGAAATTATGTTGTTTTCAAAGAAATATGAGTACAAAATTAATGTGTCTATGGTAACTACACACAGTGGTTGTATGTTTACACTGTTTTTAACTTCGAGACTTAACAATTCATCGACTCTTTTTTGATACCATGAATTTAAAAGATAATTTATGCCTAGTGTGTTGTAAATGTCATCAGTCAACAGCAATATGCTATAAACATTTTCTATCCCCTTGATATTTGTATATGGATATTTGCCTGATAACAGATCTTCAATATATCCCACTAGCTGCGGAATTCCCTTCTTTTTTTTTCGATCCTCAGATAGGAAGTTGAATCGATCCGTTAGAAACTCGATAATCTCGTGGATTGTATTTGTAGATTTCAAATCGCCGGCAATAAGAGCGTCTTTTAGCTCGAAAAAGAAAATGTCATTCTCACTCCCGAAATAAAAATCTGGAAGGCTCGGACTAATTCCCTTCTTTAGGTTTTTTTGTTCAGTTAAGATTTGTTTGATATCGGCATCGGCAAGAAACTGCCCCTCTGGACTTAACACATCCTTGAGAATCGTGGAACACAAAAACAGCTCTGTGAAGTCGGTGGAAAAGGTCTGTCGGAAATTTGAGTCTTTATCACGTTCTGGTAGGTTCTCATTTATGTCGTCAAACAGAAAGTAGAGACTCTTGAAAAGCTTATCATAGCAGTACCTGACAAACACTACCTGAAATTTGTTTTCGGATTTATGAATTAAAGGATGTTCTTTAAGGTCAACGAAATCTACCGACTTTTCAGTAAATCCAGTTAATCTAATAAATCGTGCCACGAAATTGATAAGATTTCGATTGTCTGGGTGAATTTCAAAAGTAAAGTAGTTTTGCTCATTCGCCTGTTGAATATGTTCAATTAGTTCCAGCATATTATGAATAAAATGCAGCATGTTGTAACATTGGAAGTATGCTAAAAACCAGCGAAAGTGTGGTGTTATCTTTGTGTTCGTCCCTAGAAACTTTGTCAGGTAGAACAACTTGAAAGTTTGTGTATGGTACTCAGCAACACGAAAGTTTATTTGGTCGTGTAGTTCGAGATTAGTAGATATTTGGTAATGAAGCAGACTGTCGTCGGACATCTCACTCCTAGCTTCTTCATATTTCGTAATACTTCTGTCATTAATCTTGCTATTGATATCCAATACGGCCAGCAAAATATTGTACTTTGCTTTACCTTCGTCAAAATCGATCGGTACCTCGAATTCGCGACCATTGGCTGTTATATATTGGAAGAGCTCAAGGCAGCTATTTCTGTTGTGAAGCGATGTCGCAAAATTATTTTGAGGTGAAAGTATATTATTGAATTCAATCAGTCGCGCCATATACTTTGGTATTTTGTTTGCAAAGTA